>NZ_MWLK01000001.1 GCF_002198715.1 Rhodomicrobium sp. R_RK_3
CGGAAATATGATTGGTCCCGGCTCGGCCTGACGGCCGTCCGGGACGACGGGGAGAGGACCTTCGATACGCAAAGGTCTCCCATGGGAGAGGGAACTCGGCTGCGCCTTTGGTTTTAGGGCGTTGCCTCCATTCAAACTGATCCCGCCTGGGGCGAGTTCGCGCCCCTATCCACCCCTATACCCAATTCGGCGCGGCGGGCACTTCGATGGTCTGGATCAGACCGCCGCTGGCGCCGTTGGCGAGGATCAAGGTTCCCCGATTGCGGTGAATGATCTCCTTGGCGATGGCAAGGCCGAGGCCGGCGCCGGCCGTCGAGGAGCGCGCGGGATCGACGCGGAAGAACGGCTCGAACGCCCGCGCAAGAAGCTCCTCGGGAATGCCCGGCCCCTTGTCGACAATGTCGATGAAGACCGAGTCGACCTTGCGCCGCATGCTGACGGTCGCGCCGCCGCCATGGGTCGCGGCGTTGATGAGCAGGTTGCGGATCGCCCGTTTCAAGGACAGCGGCCTTGCCAAAACCTGCACCGGCTCCGTCTCCATCGCGCAAACCGGGAGTTGCAGTTCCTGCAATTCCGCGATCACGTCGCTGACCAGGTGATCGAGGCGCAGCGCGTCGCCGCTGCCATGTTCGATTTCCTCATGCACCAGGCGGATGGCGCTGTCGGCGATGCGATCCAGCTCGTCGATATCGGCCAGCCATTTGACCCGGCTGGCATCGTCGAGAAATTCGGCGCGCAGCCGCATCCGGGTCATCGGCGTGCGGAAATCGTGGCCGGCGGCGGCGACCAGCCGCATCCGGCTCTCCATCGCGCTCTTGAGGCGCGACGACAGCAGATTGATGGCGCGCGCCGTCGCCCGGATGTCGGCGGGTCCGTTTTCCGCCAGCACCGGCAGCTCGCCATCGGGATTGATATTGGCGAGCGACCTTTCGATCAAGGCGAATGGCCTCATCAAGCGGTGGACGAAGGCCATGGCGACCACGGCGGTGCCGGCAACGATCAGCACGATGCCGCCGATCAGGAAAGGCATCACCTCGCTCGGCGGCGAGGGCAGGGAGATCGGAATGACGAGCCAGCCGCCCTCCGGCAGGGCGATCGAGGCCACCGGCCAATAGCTCTCCGCCGTCCGGGTGACGATGGCGGTCGCGACCATGTTGCGCTGCTTGAGGGCCTTGCGAAGGTAGCGCGTCATTTCCTCCGACACCTCGCCGCCGGCCGGCTGCGGCCTGATGCCGAATTTGCCGGTCGCGCCACTGAAGGGCGTCTCCGCCACGTCCCGATAGCCGTTGCCGCTGCCGCTGTTGAGGATGACGCTGAGATGGTAGGAATCGATCTCGACGAGGCGCGCGAATGACGGCGCCCCCATCGGGACCGTCACGAAGAACAGGCAGACGGCCAGCCCGATGACGATGAGGACGGCCGCGACCACCAGCAGCGTGATCTTGGCCCGCAATGTGTTCATTTGGCCGCCTCCTCACAATCCACATGCGCGGCGAACTGGTAGCCGCCATTGCGCTGGGTCTTCAGCAATTGCCTGTCGGCGGCGCTGAGCTTGCGCCGCAGGCGGCTGACCAGAACGTCGATCGAACGGTCGAACGGTTCGGCGTCGCGGCCCTGGGTGATGTCGAGAAGCTGATCGCGGGACAGCATTTTTCCAGGCCGCTCCAGGAAGGCGACCAGCAGGCTGAACTCGGCGGCGGTCAATCCGATCTCGGTGCCGTCCGCGGCGACGACGCGCCGGGTCTCCGGGTCGGCGACAAAGCCCTCGAAGCGGAACACCCGCCCCGAAGGTTTGGTGTGCTCGCGGCATTCCTCGGCGCGGCGGAGGATGGCGCGGATGCGGGCGACCAGCTCGCGCGGATTGAACGGCTTGCAGAGATAATCGTCCGCGCCGAGCTCCAGGCCGATGATGCGGTCGACATCCTCCTTCAGGGCCGTCAGCAGGATGATCGGAATGCAGGACCGGCCGCGCAGGGCGCGGCAGAGATCGAGGCCCGAGACGTCGGGCAGCATCACATCCAGGACGACGAGACTGACATTGTCCGTCGCCAGACACGCATCCATGGCGTTGCCATCATTGGCGATCGAGACGCGGAAGCCCTGAAAGCCGAGATAGCGCTCCAGCAGCGCACAGATTTCCTCATCGTCATCGACGACGAGGATGTGGGCGACGGTCTCCAATCTTCGCGCTCCCGGATCGAATTTGCTTCCCGCATTCCCGGCGGCTCGCCGGTTAATGCAAAACTGCATTCGATAAGGGGCGCCAATAGGGCATGGGCATGGCTGCGCGGCGCCTCGCAGCCATTTGCGGCATGAAAGTTCGGCGCGCGAGCGTTGCGGCGCCTGACGGGTCGTTCGGTCCCCGCGCCGCCGGTCTCTAAAGGAAGCGCTTCTCTAGGATGGCGTGGATGCCCTTCGAGATGTCCACCAATTGCGTGACGTGCAGATCGGCCGCCAGGCTGCACAGCATGTAGGCTTGGTTGCGCGTCAGCTTGCTGCGCTCGCAGATCAGCCGGATCATCTCGCGCACGGCCTGGCGCGCGGCCTCGTCGAGGTCGGTGTTGAAGCCCATCGACATCAGCGCCGTCGGCGTTTCGGCGAAGGGCTGGGTGATACTCATGTCCTTGCGCACCGTCAGCCGGAAGGTGCCGTTGAGCGCCGTCTCCAGCGCCGTGATGCAGACCTCGCCATGACCCTGCACGCCGTGCCCGTCGCCGGCGCTGAACAGCGCGCCCTCGTTGAACACCGGCAGATAGAGCGTCGTGCCGGGGCGGAGGTCCTTGTTGTCCATATTGCCGCCGAAAGCGCGCGGCTCGGGCGAGCCGACGCGGCCCCATTCCTTGGGCGGGGCGACGGCCAGGATGCCGAAAAACGGGTCGAGCGGGATGGCGGTGCCCCAGGGCAGGATGCCGGTTCCCGCCTCGCGGTCGACCTTCAGGTGGATGCGCTCGTAGTCGGTGAACTCCTCCGGCAGCGTGCCGAGCAGCGGCAGGATGGCGCAAAAGCCCCAATCCTGGCGCGGCTCGGCGGCGAGGATGTCGACCTGGAGCACGTCGCCGGGCATGGCGCCGTTCACCCAGACCGGGCCGGTGATCATATGCGGCCCGACCGGTCCCGCCGTGTATTTGCCGTCCGAGCCGCCGGGGGTCAGCGCCGCCATGGCGATGCGGTGATCGGTGGTGACCAGCGAGCCGTCCGGCGGCACGTCCTCGGCGAAGCAGGCGGGCAGCGTGTGGATCTTCACCGTCTCGCCGGACTCCACTTCGAGCACGGCGGGGGTGTCCGCGTCGAGATAGCCCCAGAAGACCGTCTCGGGCGTGGCGTGAAGCTCCTTCATGGGTGGGCCTTTCTCGTCAATGGGATCAAACCGACAGGAAGCCGCGCACGGCGTCCGCGTCCATGTCGCCGACGGCTCCGGCCGCCGCGACCTCGCCGCGCCTGAGCACGACGTAATCGTCGGCGATGGCGCGGGCGAATTCGAAATATTGCTCGACCAGGAGGATCGACATGCGCGATTTGAGGCCGGTGATGACCTCCTCGATGCGCTTGACGATGTTGGGCTGGATGCCTTCGGTCGGCTCGTCGAGGATGAGCAGGCTCGGGCGCGTTAGCAGCGCGCGGGCGATGCTGAGCTGCTGCTGCTGGCCGCCGGAGAGGTCGCCGCCGCGCCGGTGCCGCATCTCGCCGAGCACCGGGAAGAGGGCGACGACTTCGTCGGTCGCCGCGCGCGCGTCGGCAACGCTGTTGGCGGCGAGGGCGATCTCCAGGTTTTCCGCGACGGAGAGATTGGCAAAAATGTCCCGGCCCTGCGGCACGTAGCCGAAGCCGCCGCGCACGCGGATATGGGGCGGCGCGGCGGTGAGCGCGCGGCCATTATAGACGATGCTGCCGCCGCTGATCGGCAGCACGCCCATCAGGCATTTCAGCAAGGTGGTCTTGCCGGCGCCGTTGCGGCCGAGGATGGCGGTGCATTTGCCGCTCGCCACGCCGAAGCCGATCTGGCGCAACGTGTGGCTCGAGCCGTAATGCTGGCTGAGCCCCGTCACCTGCAAGCCGCCGTTGTGCTCCTGCTCCATCTCAGCGCCCCAGATAGACTTCGATGACGGCGGGGTCGGCGCGCACGCGCTCCATCGGGCCTTCGAGCAGCATCCGCCCCTCATGCAGCACGCTGACGAGATCGGCGACCTCCTGCACGAAGGCCATGTCGTGCTCGATGACGAGGATGGCCCGCTCGGGCGAGCGTAGGGCGCGGATCAGCGTCACGGTGCGCTCGGTCTCCTCGTCGGTCATGCCCGCGACGGGCTCGTCGAGCAGCAGCACCTTCGGCCGCTGGATCAGCAGCATGCCGATCTCCAGCCACTGCTTCTGCCCATGCGACAGCTTGCCGGCGGAGAGATCACCCCGGCCTTTCATGCCGATCATGCCGAGCACGTCCTGGATATGCGCGCGGTCGCCTTCATCGGGGGTGTAGACCATCTCGCCCCAGATCGAGCGCTGGCGCGAGCGCAGGGCAAGGCCGAGATTTTCGGCCACGGTCAGCGCTTCGAAAATGCTCGGCTTCTGGAATTTCCGCCCGACGCCCGACAGCGTGATTTCCGCCTCGCTGAGCGCCAGCAGATCGAGCGCGCCGTCGAGCAGGACGCGGCCGCTTCTGGGCCGGGTCTTGCCGGTCAGCACGTCGAGCAGCGTGGTTTTCCCCGCGCCGTTCGGGCCGATGATGCCCCGGATCTCGCCGAATTTGACGATCATCGACAGGTTGTTGATCGCCCGGAAGGCGCCGAATGACACCGTCAGCCCGTCGATGTAGAGCGCCTCCTTGCTCATGACGCCGCCCTCTGCCGCCGCCATTCCAGCCAGCCGCGCAGGGCGGCGGGCGCGTCGAGCAGCCCGTTCGGCAGCAGCACCACGACGAAGATCACCAGCAGCGACAGGATGAACGGCCACAGCTCCGGCGCGGAGGCCGTCAGCACCACTTTCAGCGTGCTGATCAGGATCGCCCCCGCAAATGCCCCGACCAGCGTGCCGCGCCCGCCGATCGCCACCCAGACCGCGATCTCGATCGACAGTTCCGGCGACAGCACGCGCGGATTGATGATGCCGACCTGCGGCACGTAGAGCATTCCCGCAATCGCCGCGATCACGGCGGAGATCACCCAGGCCGCGATCTTGATCCAGAGCGTCTCGAAGCCGAGGAAGCGCAGCCGGCTCTCATCCTCGCGGATGGCGACCAGCATATGCCCCAGCCGGGAGCGCACGATGCGCGCGCAGACATAGAGCGACGCCGCCGCTGCCAGCACCGAGGCGGCGCTGAGGGCCGCGATGGTCTCGGGCGCGGCGATCGGCCAGCCGAGCAGCGTGGTGAAGCCGGTCATGCCGTTATTGCCGCCGAAGCCCGTGTCGTTGCGGAAGAACAGCAGCATGGCGACGAAGACCAGCGCCTGGGTGATGATCGAGAAATAGACGCCAGAGACGCGCGAGCGGAAGGAAATCAGCCCGAACAGGAAGGCCACGCCGCCCGAGATCAGCACGATCAGCGCCAGCGCGTAGGGGAAGTTTTCGAGGCCGGCGTAATAGAAGGGCAGGCTGTCCCAGCCCATGAACAGCATGAAGTCGGGGGGCGTGCCGGTCTGCAGATAGGCGACTTTCACCAGATGCATGGCGATCAGATAGCCGCCGATGGCGAAATAGAGGCCGTGGCCGAGGCTGAGGATGCCCGCATAGCCCCAGATCAGGTCGAGCGCGATGGCCAGCATGCCGAAGGTCGCGACCTGTCCGATCAGGTTCACCACATAGGGCGACATCAGCCCTTGCGTGCCGGCGACCAGGATGGCGAGCGCGGCGACGACAAGCATTCCGGCGAGCCGCTCCGCCGCGAGGCCGCGCCGGGCGGGGCCGCCCTTGCCCTGGATTTCGCGTGAAATGCTTTCGAGGATGGCGGTCATCGGCGTCCCTTCGGAGCGAACAGGCCCTCCGGCCGGAACTGGATGAAGATGATGATGAGCAAGAGCACGATCACCTTGGCGGCGACCGCGCCGTAAGCGGGTTCGATGATGACGTTGATCATGCCGATATTGACGGATGCAATCAGCGTGCCGATCAGGCTGCCGACGCCGCCGAGCACCACGATCATGAAGGCGTCGACGATGAAGTTGGTGCCCATATTCGGGTTCACCGTGTAGATCGGCGACAAAGCGAGGCCCGCGAGACCCGCCAACCCCGAGCCGATGCCGAAGCTGAGCACGTCCACCCGCCGCGCCGAGACGCCGACGCAGCCCGCCATGTCGCGATTCTCCGTCACCGCACGGATGAACAGGCCGAGTTTGGTGCGCCGCAGGATGATGAGCGCGGCGATCAGGATGCCGAGCGCGAAGACGATGGCGAACAGCCGGTTATAGGTGACGATGAAGTCGCCGACGATGCGCTCGCCGCCGGAGAGGAAGGCGGGCGTGACGAATTCGAGGTTCTGTGTGCCGAAGAAGACGCGCACGAGGTTGATGAGCAAAAGGCTGATCGCCCAGGTGGCGAGCAGCGTCATTAGCGGGCGGCGGTAGAGATGGCGGATGACGGTGATTTCCATCAGCACCCCGACCAGCGCCGTGACGCAGAAGGCGATGGGGATGGCGATCAGCAGATAGAGGTCGAGAATGCCCGGCGCGGCGGCGCGGATCGCCTCCTGCACGAGATAAGTCGTATAGGCGCCGACCATGATCAGTTCGCCCTGCGCGAGGTTGATGACGCCCATCAGGCCGAAGATGACGGCGAGGCCGAGCGCGGCCATGAACAGGATGCTGGCATAGGAGAGGCCGCTATAGACGGTCGCCATCAAGCGGCTGAATTGCAGCCAGCGGTCGATGCTGGCGATGGAGGCGGCGAGGGCTGCGGCGACTTTCGGATCGCCGGCGGCGGTCTTGTCGCCTTGCAGGTCGAGGAGGGCGGTGCGGTTGCGCTCGGTCGGATCGTCGGCGAGCTTGCCGATGGCCGCGATGCGGCGCTCCAGGTCCGGATGGCGCAGCGCGCGGAAGGCGGCGATGGCTTGCAGCCGTCCGGCGAGGTCGGGCGAAGGCTGGGCCTCGACCGCCATTTGCAGCGCATCGAGATTGGCGATGCCGGCGTGCTTTTGCAGATCGTCGGCGGCCTTCGCCGCGAGCGGCGATGCGGGCGCGGTAATGAGCAAGAGGAGGCCGCCCGCCATCTCATAGGCGGCGCGGACGCGCAGGTTGACGAAGGGCGCGGCGAGTTTGGCCGATGACTCGGAGACATCGGCCAAAGTCAGCGGGTCACGGAATCGCCCTGATTTGGCGATCACGCGCACGCCGCCTTCCCCGCATTTGAGGCTGGCATCGCCCGCCGCGCCGATGATCGCCGCGCCCCAATCCGCGGCGATCTCCTTGCGAGCCACCCCCGCGAGCAGCTCATCCACTGCCGCGATGCGCGCCTCGGTCTCCCTGGTGCAGAGCCGGTCGACGATGCTGGCGCGCGCGTCCCCATCCGCCCGCGCGGGCGCCGCCAGCCATCCGGCCCCGGCGGCCATGAACACGCTCAGCCTCAACATGGCCAAGACCCAACGCTTCATGCCGCCGGTTCCGCTGGAGTGACCCGAATGCGCATCAATGCCCGCCCGTCAAGCGTAGGGGCTGAACGGCACGGGCTTGGGCGTATCCTCCGACTTCCAGAGAATGTCGAACGCCTGCTGGTCGTTCACCGAGCCGATGAAGACGCCGCGCTTGACGTAATTGTTCTCGCCCGACATCGAGATCTTGTAGCCGGACGGGCAATCGAAGCTAACGCCGTCGAAGGCGGCGCGCACGGCGTCGACCTCGGTGCTTTTCGCCTTCTCGCAGGCCAGCGCCCACATATGCACGCCGTCATAGGCCGAGACCATCGGGTCGATGATCGTGTCCTTCTTATACGGCAGGCTGTTCTTGGTGACGTAGTTCGCCCAGTTCGTCTTGAACGCGGCATTGGCCGGCGCCTCGACGTTCTGCAGATAGGCCCAGCAATTCAGATGGCCGACCATCGGCGCGGTGTCGAGGCCTTCGAGGTCCGCTTCCAGCACGTCGAGGCCGAGCACCGGGATGTCGGTCGCCTTGATGCCCTGGTTGATGATTTCCTTGAAGAAATCCGGAATGGAGGAGCCGACGACGGTCAGCACGATGATCGGCTGGCCGCCCGGCTCGGCGGCGAATTTGCGGATATTGTTGACGATGGTCTGGAAGTTCGAGAAGCCGAAGGGGACGTATTCTTCCTTCCAGGCGGTCTCGGCAAAACCCTTGGACTTCCAAAAGCCCTTGCAGATCTTGTTGATGGTGCGCGGCCAGACGTAATCCGAGCCGAGCATGTAGAAGCGCTTGGCCTCGCCGCCATCCTTGCTCATCAGATATTCGAGCGCGGGCAGCACGGAGCTGGCGGGCGGCGAATTCATATAGACGACGTTCTTGGAATTCTCCTCGCCCTCGAAATGCAGCGGGTAGAATAAGAGGCCGTTGCTCTGCTCGACGACGGGCAGCACCGATTTGCGCGAGACGCTGGTCCAGCAGCCGAACAGCGCGGCGGCTTTCTCCTGCTGCAGCAATTGGCGGCCGAGCTGGGCGTAAAGCGGCCAGTCCGAGGCCGGGTCGGTCACGAGCACATCGACTTTCTTGCCGAGCACGCCGCCCTTGGCGTTCAGCTCGTCGGCGGCCATTTTGACGACGGCGCTCAGCCGGCCTTCGATATTCGCCATGGTTCCGGACGATGAAAACAGGCAGCCGAGCTTGACGCTATCGGCGGCCTGCGCGCTTTTGATCAGCGACGGCATCGCCAGCGCGCCACCGAGCGCCGCCGTGGCCTTCAGAAATTTTCTTCTGTTCATGTCGAACCTCTTCGGCTGTTAACGCGAACCCCTAACGCCATGCATCATTGCAAAGAGCGTGCCGAATTTGTTACGCAGTGAAAATAAATGGCTAAGCTGTTGGGAACGCGCGATATTATGATGAAATGGCTACGGATGATCAAATCGCGGGCATCGCGCAAAGCGCCTATCTTCTCATCACATCCGCAGCTACACTTATAGGCAGGGATGGCGGGACGGCTCAGTTGGGGGCGAGTCAAAGAGCGGCGGGCGCCTCTCGTTCTTGCCCTCTCCTCGAGGGAGAGGGCAGGCGCGTAGCGACCGGGTGAGGGGGCGGGCTGGCTCCGGCTTAAATCGCCTCGGCCTGTCGGGGAAACGGAAGGGCAGCGTGAGCGACAATCAGGACCAGCTTGCGATCAAGCGCCATATCATCCGCGAGGACGGCTCGATGACTCCGTCCGATCTGCGCCAGCGCAACCGCGTCCGCATCCTCTCCGAAATCCGCCGGGACCCCGGCATCTCGCGGCGCGGCCTGTCGGAGCTGACCGGCCTCACCGACGCCAGCGTCTCGCGCATCACCCGCGACCTGATCGGCGACGGCCTGATCGTCGAGACCGAGACCGCCGGCAGCCATGCCCGTCGCGGCCGTCCCAATGTCGGGCTGTTCCTCAACCCGTCGGGCATCGCCGTGCTGTGCCTGTGCCTCTCAGCCTATGAGCAGAAATTCTCCGTCGTCATGCTGAACGGGACGCGGCTGCTGGAGGGCGAACTCGCCGCCCTGACCGAGCGGGGCGCGGCCGACATCGCCGCCGGCATCCGCGCCCGCATCGGGCGGCACGGCGTACATCCGCAGATCGAGGCGCCGCGCCTCGCCGGCATCGCCATCGCCGTGTCGGGAACGGCGAAGGACGGCGTCGGCGAACTCACCGCCGCGCTGGAGGAGGGCTTCGGCGTCGCCGGCCATGTCGAGGACATCTCCAACGCTCTGCATATCGCGGAGACCAAATATCGCGAGGGCGGACGCGCGGCGAGCCGCAGTCTGCTGATCCATGCCGGCCTCGAACTCGGCGCCAGCCTGATGATGAACGGCGTCGCCTCCAGCATCGCGCATCAGTCGCTCGGCCGCGTCGTCGTCGACCGCTCGGGCGGCGATGCGGGCTGGACCCGGCTCGAGGACCGCGCCTCCGGCAGCGCCATCATGCAGCGGCTCGGCCATACCGGCGTGCCGCGCAGCCCGCAGGCCGGGCTGATCTCCGGGCTGCCGCATGCCATCCGCCAGGCAAATTCCGGCGACCCCGCCGCGATGCTGGCCTTCCGCGACGCCGGCCACGCGCTGGCGGTCAGCACGGTGCCGGTCTGCGCCATGGTGCGGACGGAACAGGTGGTGCTGGCGGGACCGCTCGCCGCCGCCGGACCTTTCGTGCAAGGCTTTCAGGAGGTGATCGCGGCGTCTTTCGAGGCCGCCGACGAGAGCCGCCCGCGCGTCGTCCGCTCGGTGAAGAGCTACCTCAAGGGCGCCGAAGCGATGGGGCTCGACCGCTTCGCCTTCTCCCCGCCCGGCTGAGGCCGGCCGGGTGGTTTGCGACTCCGGAGTCGATCCGAGCCGCTTTGGCGATCCCCGTTTATCCGTTAAGTCCTTGATTTATTGGTGAGCCCAGATGGATTCGAACCATCGACCTACTGATTAAAAGTTTGGGAGATAGCGTTTCCTATCAAATACTTATCAATCGGACGGATCAAATTTTTGCCGGTTTGCTATTGCAAAGTCGGACGCAGATCCGACCTCAAGAGAGACGCTTTCCGTTCGGTCCGATCGCTCAAAACTATGCGATTGACTCGCACCTACCTAGTTGCTCTAACGCCAAAGCGTTTGTGGAGTGCCGAACCTGATACGCTCCATTCATTTTTTCGAGGCGCCCGGACGATATTTGTATATTCTCATATTGCTGAGCTCTTCGTTATTATACGATGTTGTAGACGCCTGCTTCTTAGAACTTTATGTATTCTGTCATTTGAGGGTCAGTAACATGATTGTGGTTGAGTGTCGCATTACCTCAATTCCCAGATGTTGCTAGAACCGAATCCGTACAATCATACTGGTTGCCCACCGATCCCATAGGAGCTCAAATGGCCGATTTACTTTTTGCCCGTCCGCCATTGGTCGAGGTGATCTGTGAAATTAGATGGGAGCTTCGTACAATTACTACGATGCCAGACACATTAATTGATCCCCATTATGATTCATTCAATGATGATATAACTATGCTCGCAAAGGCGAAGGGATTTGGTTTTGTTGAAGAACTTCAGTCACCGGATTTTCCAAGAGAATTTCGGCCTTATATCCCTGAACGCAGATTTCGAAAACAGCAAGGTGAGTGGCCGTTATTTCAAATTGGGCCAGGGTTGTTTACGGTCAATGTTACTCCGCCTTATGGCGGGTGGAATAATTTCAAGTTGTTCCTTGCAGAATCGATAGAATTACTATTTAAAAGCTATCCCATATCGGTTAAATATCTTAAAATTAAGGGGCTGGAATTACGTTACTTGAACGCGTTTGACAAGAAATTCGGGTATACTTCCTATCTTCAGTTTGCGCCTGAGCACCTCAATTTGAAAACGGCCGTGCCCTCGAGTATCTTGGATGAGCATGTGGCGGATCTCAATGATGTGGACGTGACGAACTTTATCGTGTTTCCTATAAAGAGTTTAACGAATTCAAATGCGGTCATTCGCCTTACAAAGGGGATCGTAGGAGGATCATCCGCTCTTCTCGCTGAGCTTCTTGTGCGTCGGCAAGACAAAGCGGCTGCGGTAATGCCCTCGCACCACGTCGAAGTGTGGTTTGAAAATGCCCATACGGTCGTGAGAGACCTTTTTCTCAAGTTGGCCAACCCAGAACTGATCGCTAAGATGAGTTCGAATAAAGGGGGCGAAATATGATCGGTGGATCGTACGGGACCCATGCAACCCATATAACGTTCACGAACCCTAAGGCGCTGCCTTTCCCAAGGAGTGACCGCGGTCGAGATCTTTCCGCAGTTAGTTCGGTTGACGAAGTCGTTTTGGTTAAGCCTCTTTCGATCCATGACTGGCACCACGGAGAGGTGCGCGCATATCTGCCGCCCCAAGCTTGGGCTCGTGCCCATTTAAGGCTGTCTCACGCAACAAAATACCTTTTAATTGAGGGTGTTGCTGCGTTGAGCGAGGAGTTCAAGTTAGAAACGAAGAAGACAACCGCAGATGTGCGGAGCGGTTATCGCGATGAAATAATTCGTAGTGTTCAAAGGATTTTGGAGCAAAGCTTTCCGGAGGCTATGCATAAGACATTCAGTCTTCAGGTAGAGCGTATTCAGACTGTGCTTGATGGTTTCGCTTCTTCGTCTGATCGCGATCGCATTCCCGAACTGGCTCAGCTTCGGAGCTTAAAATCAGGTTGGATGGGGGAGGGTAGTAGCGCACCCAATCAAGTTGCGCTTGCCGATGCAGAGCACTTTATCGCACGGGGGATCAGGGAAGGCCTTCATGCTCCAGCCATTTCTGCTTCTTTTTCTGGTGATATTTGTTTCTCTTGGCGAACGTCTCGAGGGAAGGCCTCTGCGCGATTCGAAGGCGATGGTTTCTTTGGCTATGCCATGTACCGAAATGGCCGTTTTGAAGCTGGCGAAGCGGATGGCCGTTTAGAAGAAGATAGATTGCCGCAAGATCTTGTTCTTTACTTGAAGGATATCTATGGGGGATGACCTGCAACTGTAAAGCTGAAGAAATGCAGCGAACACATGATGCAATCCACACGTTTGGTCCAGTTCTAGATGAGGAGAAAATACTCTTAGCTGGCATCTATCCGACGAATTGCGTCAATGGTGAGCTTCTTGACGCGGCTATTGATCATCGCAAACTTAAGAAGGGGGAGCAATCAGTCTGCAGGCAGAAATTCAGCAGTCAAGAGGAAGTTCAAAGCCAAGTTATCGATAAGCTTCTTGCTAAGGATCTGCAAAGAAGTTCCGAGTGGGTTTTTACCGCGACTGCTGGTTCGATTAGATCGTTAGCTACAGATGATGCGCAGGTATTTTGCGTAATTGATGACGGCGAAGTAAATTTTCCTGCTCACGCTGCTTTGTCTTATTCGGACGCCATTAGGGAGGATCAGAAATACTGGGAGAAGGCGAATAAACGCGCTGCCCAGCGTAACATAAATGCGGCAATGATCGGCAATTTGATTGAATTATTTCAGGCTGGACGTTGCAAAATTCACGATGCCTTCTCGGAAGCAACTTGAAAGCTAAATGTGAAATAATGGGTACGCCAGCTAAAGCGCGATCTCCTGCGCTGAGAGCCAGGCACTGAGCTTCTTGATCGCCGAATCAGCCATCTCTGGCTGCAAGACCAAGTAATGGCGGATGATGCTGGTAATAGAGATTAAGGAATGGCCTGTGATCGCGGCGATCTCCGCCAGTTCGCAACCGGCCAGCGCTAGACGCGTAACCGCTGTGTCGCGCAGATCCTGAAAGCGCTTATCGGCGACACACGGCGAGGTTTTGGCCGCGAGATCTCGAGCCTGCCGAAATGCCTTGTTCAGCGAAAATTTGTCGTAGGGATCACCATTGTCCTCGCGCAGGATCAGCACGTCGATCCGGGTCAGTCCCGCTTGGCGCTTGCGCGCCTTGATCGCGGTCACCCGGTCACGCAGTGCAGGTGTCATCGGCGCATCGATGAGGGCGCCGCCCCGACTTCGCATCTTCGCTTGGCTTAGGCGGATGCGCTGCTCGTCGAAGATCCGGTCGGGCAGTGCGAGCACATCGCTGAGGCGCTGGCCGGAATGCAGTGCGATAATGATTGCATCGCCGACCGAGTGCAGGCCGAGGCTATCGGCAGCCCCGACGACGGCCGTTACCTCCTCCGGCAGCCAGAACACCAGGCGCGGCGGGGCGGTATCGAGGCCGAGTTCGCGCGCGGGATTGTCAGCCCGCCAGCCAATGCGCGAGGCGTGGCTCAGCATTGCAAGGACAACGGCGAGAACGCCATTGGCCATGTGGTGGCCGCGTGTGGCGTGCATCTCCTCCCACCACCGATAGAGATGGGATTTCTCGATGGAGGCGACGGGCGTCTCGCCGAAGTCGGCCAGAAACACACTGATCTTGCGTCTGTAATCCGCCTTAGTCGTCTCTGCCTTCTTCGTGAATTTTGGCGAGGTCCGCCAAACCTCCCACAAATGATCACCCGTGCGAGGGGGCCGGAGGGGCGTGGGTGCACGGCGCTTTTTCTCACCTCCGGCACGCCATGCCGTCACCTCGTCATTAAGCCGGCGCGCTGCCTCGATCGCCCGCGCCATGTCGAGCCATTCGCCGACCTCGTTCCTGAGGTCTCGGCCTTTCCAGCCCTTGTCGCGCAACGTTGGGCCCGGCTCCCAGCGCGGCCGGCCGGCGCGCCATTTGAGATATGAGACTTTGATCTTCATGCGGTGAAGCCCTCGAGCGTCCGAATGGCTGACATCATTTTGACCACACTGCCGCTGCCTGCGGCATTATGGCCTGTCTCGATGGCCGCTGTCATGATCGCGATTACCGCAACGGTGTTCGGCACGCTGAGCGGATTGTCGCCATGCACATAGGCCGCCCGCAGGACGGTGACGCGCACGATCTCGCGGGATAGTCGTTCGGCGACGTTCATCACCCCCGCCCACTCACGTCCGGCTGGCCTTCGAAGCGCTTGATCTGCTCTTTCATCAGCACAACGATGTCCGCGCGATCGGCACCGTTCGAAATGTAATTGCAGCGCCCGTCCTGACTTCCGAACGGGAAAACCAGCAACACGAAGCCGACCTGCCGCTTTTCTCCCCTCGCCCTGCCGTTGAAAACCTTGTCCAATTTCCGGGCAATCGCCCGCATCTTCGCGAGGTATTTCGCCTCGCTTTGCAACCCGGCCGCCAAGGCTAGCGCCCATCTTGTGGTCGACCGCGAGGGCAAGGTGACTCAGCTCGCCCCGTTCAATTTGATCGCCTGGCACGCGGGCCAGTCGAGCTACAAGGGCCGGCGCGGGGTCAACGGCTTCGGCATCGGCATCGAGATGGTCGGCCCTGGGCAGATGACCTCGAGCAAGCCGGGTTTCGCGCGGGCTTGGTTCGGCGAAGATTTTCCGATCGACAAATATGACATCCGGCGCATGCGCACGCCCGCGCATGGCGATGGCTGGTGGATGCCCTTCACCGAGCCGCAGGTGCGCATGACGATCGCGCTCTGCAAGGCGCTGGTCGCGGCTTACCACCTCAAAGACATCACCACGCATTGGGCCATCTCGCCCAAGCGCAAGGTCGACCCGAATCCGCTCTTCCCCCTCGAGCTCTGCCGCGAGCTTGCCCTCGGCAAGGCGGCCGGGCCGATGGGGCTGGCCTGAGTGAAACCAACCGGAGCTTGAAAGACATGAACTGGGACACCGTCCAGCAGCTGCTGCGCATCATCCTCTACAGCGTCGGCGCATTCGTCCTCGGCGACGCCGTTGCCTCGGCCGAACTTTACCAGGGCCTGATCGCCGGCACCGTCAACGTCGCCGCCTTCGCCTGGTGGTGGTTCTGGGAACGCAACCGCGCCACGCCTCCCGCATGACCTGGCTGCAGATCATCGGCGTCGCGCTGCAGGTCACACTGGCCTTCGTGACTATGCTCCGCGAACGCCGGCTGCTGCAGGCCGGGGAGGCCGATGCGATCCGCGAAGCCCTGGAGGAGACCAATGCCCGCGTTGAAAAGGCTCTGGCTGCTCGCCGCGCTGCTGGTGCTGCCGGCATGCAAGACGACGACCCCTACCTCCGTGACTGACACATCCTGCCTTGCCTATGAGCCGATCCGTTATTCGCGGACCGATACCGAGGAAACCCGGCGCCAGATCATCGAGCACAACGCGGTCTGGGACGCGCTCTGCAAGACGCAATAGGAGACGGCCATGTCGATCGAGCCGCGAGCTGTGGGCGATAGCGTGTTGGCGACGGGGCTGGTGGCCGCTCCCGCCTGGGCGTCGTGGCTGGGGGATCTCAACCAAGTGTTGACGACCCTGACGCTTGTAGTCGGATTGGTACTAGGTGTGGGCCGCCTAGTGCAATTTCTTCAAAATCGTCAACGGATGAAGTCTCCTGGCACTTAGGCGACGCGTAGCTGTTAAGTGCCGCAGTCCGACTTCACCGCCCCAATTTACCTCCAATGAGTGAGAATTTTATCGCTCTGGAGCGCAAATCCCAACTCGGTCAAGTCATGGCCACTCAATTTCGAAGCGCCACAGGCGATGGTAAAAATGAGAAGGCTGTCCTGAATTACGTCGATAAGTGTCCGATCCGTTGACTAAAATATTGTTATCTTGATCCAGGAAATCCATTTTAAAAGCAGCTACTGCTACCCCGTCTCCGCGATAGTAATTATAGGCTTTAATATACAAATTGCAGTATGGACCAGGAACCAGAATTTCCGGAAATTGAAGGAGCACTTTCGCGGTAGGTTCGTGCTTCGATGTGACAACAACAAAGGTTTCAATCCTACCTCTGACGATCAAGAAAAATTCTAAACGATCACTAGTATCTGTGACTTCTATCAACAGCTTTCGTATCCTCAAGCCTTGAATGACGGTTCAGGGTGCGTGAATGGATAGTGATGTTGATACGGATATTCCATGGCTTTAGCTTACCGAAAACCAATAAACTACATGGTGAAAGACGCCATGCTGCGGTACTTCCCCACCTGCGAGCGGCGACTCGCCGGCATGAATCCGGATGTCGCCAATTGAAATAACAGGAAGTTCATTGGGGTCTAAATAAATTTTATATGAATAAGCAGACTTAAGATCAACCGGATTGTACGCTCTCACGTATAGTAAATTTTCAAATTGGCGCAACATTGGCCCTAAATTGACTGTGCCGGTCTGTCCCGCGGTTATGTACATGACCTCTCGGTCGTATACGCTATTCTTAAACCAAACCTGTAGTGAAGCATCGGCGGTATTTGCATGAAATACCGGGGAGCGGCCCGGATTGAGCAAAAGAATTCCTGTATCCTGAATAGCCTCGTGCAAATGTGGATATGGCATTTAGATATGCCTTCGAAACTGTAATCATGATCGCTTTTCTGGAAGCGCCGTTACTTGCTTTATAAACCTACGGAATTTTCAAAGCGTTATCAGGGCACCAAGGTTTGAGCGCATCTGGGTCACGAAACATCAACATTGTGAGTTCTTCTCAATGGTGCCATTTACTTGGCACATTTAGCTTCGGTATTGAAGCCTCTGGGATAACTCGGATCACGGTCGTCCCGTACACTCCTGCATGTTCTTCGGCCTGGGCTTCTCCTCGTCGGGTCGGTGTTCCCCACCACCGTCTAGTCAGTACATCGTGGGCCCGCTCATCGTCTGTGAGTATTAATATGCCCGTTGCATTCCACTACTGCAACGAAGATTTAAGAAATTGCAAATTGCAACGAATTCAATACTGGATTTTTGACGTGTGTGATGAAAAAGCAGAGCTTTGCGACGTGAACAGCGCAGTAAAACCGAAAAGTCGGAAATCCGACTTTTCGCCCCGCTGGCCGTTCTGATTTCGTTCTGGGTGAGTAGGACCTAAGTCCTTGAAATCATTGGTGAGCCCAGATGGATTCGAACCATCGACCTACTGATTAAAAGTCAGTTGCTCTACCGCTGAGCTATGGGCCCCTGCAAGGCGTGGCGGTATCTGCCGGCGTGGCGCCGGCTGGGCAGACCATAAGTAGGCGAGGCGGCGGCGTCAATAGGAGCGGCGCATGGGAAGCGCGCTCCGGCCGCCCTCAGCGCTTCGGTTTCGGGCGCCCCTCCAGCGCGCCGCCCTCCGCCGCCGGGTTCCAGCCCGCGACGGCCTCGATCTTGGCGGCCAGCTCGAAATCCTTGGCGGTGATGCCGTGAGCTGAATGGGTCATCAGCCGCACCTTCAGCGCGCCATAGGAGGCGCTGATCTCCGGGTGGTGCCAGGCGATCTCGGCGAGATAGCCGATGGCGTTGATGAGCATCAGCGTGTCCGGCCAGTTGCGCGTCTTCCAGTTGCGCACAATGTGGCCGTTCTCGAAGCGCCAGTCCGGCATATCCTCGAGCCGCTCGGCGATCTCATCCGGCGTGTAAACCGTTTCGTCGGCTCGGCCCGGCATCGGCGCGTCTCCTTCTTCCCGGTGCGGCCTCAGGCATAGGACAGCTTGAAGCGCTCGATCTCGACGCCGAGGCTGGCGCCTTCGAGCCGGTCGAGCTTTTCCACCACGATATGCACGCCCGCCGCGCGGCGATGGGCAAGGCAGCGCGCGGCGACCCGCTCGGCCAGCGTCTCCAGGAGGTTGATATGGCCCTCGCCGGTCACCGCGTGAATGGCCTCGACGATCAAATCATAGCTGACGACATGGCTGACATCGTCGCTGCCGGGATGGCGCGAGGGCAAGACCGACACTTCGACGGTGAAGCGCACGCGCTGGCGGCTCGCCTTTTCCTCCTCGAACGCGCCGACGAAACAGGGCAGGACCAGGCCGCGCACGAAGATGCGGTCGAGCGGGGCCGGGAAATCATCGTTATCGGCCAATCTGGCTCTCCTCGATCGGGCGTCCCCAGCGCCGTGATCCGCCTCGCGTAGCACATTGCCCGCGCGGCCAAAAATCCTTTCTTTCAGGAATCGGCGCGGCTGGTTTAACCTTGGCGCGATTTTGCCGGGCATCCGGCGCCGTGAGACGGTGGTCTCGGAAAGAGTTTTGAGCCAATGCCGCTGAAAAGCATGACGGGATTCGGCCGGGCGGGCGGCCAGGACGGCGAGGCCGCCTGGAGCTGGGAAGTGCGCAGCGTCAACAATCGCGGGCTGGACATCCGCCTGCGCCTGCCGCCGGGCTTCGAGGAGTTCGAATTGCGCGTGCGCGACGCCATCGCCAAGCGGCTGACGCGGGGGAGCCTTGCCGTCAATCTGGCGCTGAAGGCGCCGGCCATCGGCTCCGACCTGCGCCTCAACGAGGCCGCGCTGGCGAAGCTGGCCGAACTGGCCGAGCGGGCGCGGGTGCTGACCGGCCGCGCCGAGCCGGTGCCGCTGGAAGCTCTGCTCGCCATGAAGGGCGTCATCGAGACCTCGGAGGCGCAAACCGCCGACGAGAGCGCCTCGCCGCTGATCGAGGCGCTGCTGAAGACGTTTCAGGCCGCGCTGGACAGCGTCGCCGCCGCCCGGCTGGCGGAGGGCGCCCGGCTGCGCGACATCCTGGCCGAGAAGGTCGACGAGGTCGAAATGCTGACGCGGCAGGCCGAGACGGCGCCCGAGCGCAGCCCGGAGGCGATCGCGGAGCGCATCCGCGTCCAGCTGCAAAGGCTGCTGAACGAGAGCAATGCGCTCGATGAGAACCGGCTCTATCAGGAGGCGGCGCTGATCGCCACCAAGGCCGATATCGAGGAGGAGATCAAGCGGCTGCACGCGCATGTCGCCGCCGCGCGCGAGCTGATCGACAGCGACGCGCCGGTCGGGCGCAAGTTGGAGTTCCTCGCCCAGGAATTTCAGCGCGAGGCCAATACGCTGTGCTCGAAATCGAATGCGGCGGAGATCACCAAGGTCGGGCTGCGGCTGAAATCGGCCATCGATCAGTTCCGGGAGCAGGTGCAGAATGTCGAATGAGCCAAGCCCGGGCAGGGCAGGGGGCGGCGCCGGGCGGCGCGGGTTGATGCTGATCCTGTCCTCGCCCTCGGGCGCCGGCAAGACCACGCTGACGCGGCGGCTGCTGGCGGAAGAGGGCGCGGCCTGCCTGCTGTCGGTCTCGGCGACGACGCGGCCGCCGCGCCCCGGCGAGCGCGACGGCGAGGATTACGTCTTTCTCGCCCGCGCCGAATTCGAGACGCGGCGCGACAGCGGCCATTTCATCGAATGGGCGGAAGTGTTCGGCAATCTCTACGGCACGCAGAAGGAGCCGGTCGAGGCGGCCCTGGCGGGCGGGCGCGACGTGGTGTTCGACATCGACTGGCAGGGCGCGCGCCAGCTTTCGGCGAGCGCGCCGGGCGATGTGGCGCGGGTGTTCATCCTGCCGCCGTCGCGCCGGGTGCTGGCGGAGCGGCTGAAATCCCGCGCCGGCGATCCGCCCGAGGTGATCGCGCACCGGCTGGCCAGCGCCTCCAGCGAGATCGTGCATTGGGATGAATATGATTATGTCATCGTCAATGAGGATCTCTCGGATAGCCTTGCCGCCTTGCGCGCGATCCTGGCGGCGGAGCGGCTGAAGCGGACCCGCCAGCCCGGCCTGGGCGACTTCGTCGCCGGGCTGCTGCGCGAGGGTTAGGCGCGGCTGCGGGGAGAGACCAATCGCGGCCGTTGACGCAATTCGCCGCCGAGTCCTCGCCCCAAAAGGGAGGCTCGTCGGGGTTTCGTGCCTTAGCCGAGAGGCATTACCCCCTCACCCGGCGCGCCATGCGCGCCACCCTCTCCCCATGGGAGAGGGAAGGCTGCGGCGCCTTCGGGGGCTAAGAATCGTCGCGAGCGCTATGGAACGATTCCATATACCGCGATGCGCCCAGGAGGCAGAGCCTTCAAGTCGGCACGGCGGAGCTCCCTCTCCCATTGGAGACCTTTGCGTATCGAAGGTCCTCTCCCCGTCGTCCCGGACGGCCGTCAGGCCGAGCCGGGACCCAATCATATTTCCGCTATTGCTGCGGCAAGCGGAGAAGCGAGTGGGCCCCGGCTCTAACGGCCGGGGCGAAGGAATCGAAGTTTTGCAAAGGTCTCCATGGGGAGAGGGATGGGGTGAGGGGTTACAAACTCTCGATGGGGCAGGGACCATCGTCCGCACCGATCCATGCCAGGGTGTCCCTGGGTAGAGATGTCGCCGGCGTCGGGGGCGGCTTCGCGTCCGAAGACTGGCGTTTCAGATCAGTCAATCCGCCCGCCGCTCAAACACACAGTGTCATTCTCGCGAAAGCGGGAAGCCAGTACGCCGCAGCGCTCACGTTTAAGACCGAGCCAGCCACGAAGTTTGCCTTTTACTGGATCCCGCTTTCGCGGGGATGACAAAAACGGGTGTTCGCGCGACACGGCACACCACCTCGAAACGTCACAACGCCACCCCGACACATCACGCCATCCCGGCGCTACCCTCCCGCCAGCTCCGTCAGCCGAGCCGAGAGGCGGCAGAAATCGGCGATGTCGAGCTGCTCGGCGCGAGCGGAAGGGTCGATGCCGAGCTCCTCCAGCAGCGGGACCGCGCCGGGCAGGCTTTTCAGACTGGCGCGCAGCATCTTGCGGCGCTGACCGAAGGCGGCGGCGGTCACGCGCTCCAGCATGGCAGGGCTGCCGGCGTCGAGCGGGGCAGCGCGCGGGCGGAACTCCACCACCGAGGACTCGATCTTGGGCGGCGGCACGAAAGCGCGCGGCGGCAGGTTGAACAGGATGCGCGCCTCGCAGCGCCATTGCGTCAGGATAGCGAGGCGCCCGAAGGCCTTATCCCCAGGCTTGGCGACGATGCGCTCGGCGACTTCGCGCTGGAACATCAGGATCATGCGGTCGAACCAGGGCGGCCAGGGCTCGGTCTTGAGCCAGCCGGTGAGCAGCGGCGTGCCGACGGAATAGGGCAGGTTGGCGACGATGCGCGCCTTGCCGCCGGGGAGCAGCGTGGCGGCCCAGTCGATGTCCAGCGCGTCGCCCTCGATGATCTCGACCTGACCGGGCCAATGCGCGGCGATGGCCTCCAGCGCGGGCAGGCAGCGCGCGTCCTTCTCGACGGCGATCAGCCTTGCCGCGCCCTCGGCGAGCAGGCTCCGGGTCAGACCGCCGGGGCCGGGGCCGATCTCGACCACGGTCACGCCTTCGAGCGGCCCGGCCGAGCGGGCAATGCGGGCGGTCAGGTTCAGATCGAGGATGAAATTCTGGCCGAGCGATTTCTTCGCCGACAGCCCGAGTTCGCGGATCACCTCGCGGAGCGGCGGCAGCTCGGTCATCGGCGTCTGGCGGGCGCGTCCCGGTCGTCGGCGGCCATCGCGGCGGCCATACGCAGGGCGGCGATCAAGCTGTCTGGCCGCGCCTTGCCGCTGCCGGCGATGTCGAAGGCGGTGCCGTGATCGGGCGAGGTGCGGATGAAGGGCAGGCCGAGCGTGACGTTGACGCCCTCGTCGAAGGCCAGCGTCTTCAATGGGATCAGCGCCTGATCGTGATACATGGCGATGGCGGCGTCATAGCGGGCGCGGGCGCGGGCGTGGAACAGCGTATCGGCCGGATGCGGGCCGGTGACGTCGATGCCCTCGCGGCGGAGCAGCGCCAGCGCCGGGGCGATGACGCGGCTCTCCTCGTCGCCCATCAGGCCGCTCTCGCCGGCATGGGGATTGAGGCCGGTCATGGCGAGGCGGGGCTTGGCGATGCCGAACCAGCGCGTCAGCCCGGCGGCGGTGACGCGGGCGGTCTCGGCGATCAGGTCACAGGTCAGCGCCTGCGGCACGCTCGCCAGCGCGATGTGGATGGTCACCGGCACGACGCGCAGGCCCGCCCCGCACAGCATCATCACCGGAAAGGCGGTGGCGCCATGCTCGGCGGCGAGCACGCCGAGAAATTCGGTATGGCCGGGAAAGGCGAAGCCGCCGCCCTCCATGACATATTTGGCGATCGGATTGGTGACGACGCCGAGCGCTTCGCCGGCGATGGTGAATTCCACCGCCCGCTCGATGCTGGTCCGGATGGCGGGGACGTTGGCCGGCTCCGGCACGCCGTGCGCGGCGGGGGCGAGCAGGGGCACCGGCAAAACCGGCAGCGCCTTCGGGAAGACCGAAACCGCCTCGCCGATGCGCTCGATGGCAACACACGGCACGTCCAGCCCAAGCGCCGCCGCCCGCGCCCGAAGCAGCGGCAGATCACCCAGCAAGGCAAAGGGTGCGATCGCATCCGCCTCGCGGCGGAGCCAGGCCGCCAGCGTGATATCCGGGCCGATCCCGGCGGGATCGCCGCAGGTCAGCGCAAGGGGCCTGGGAGCGGCGCTCGGCCGGCTCACTTGCTGAGATATTTGATCGAGGCGCGGTCTTTCATGTCCTTCAAATGCCGGCGGGAATAAAGCTGAAATTCCTCCTGCATCCTGTCCTTGCTCTCGTCCTTCTTCTCCGACTTGCCGCTGGCGACGGAGACCTGTTTCGTGCAGACGGCGTGCGATTCGATATTGCCGCCATTGATGACCGGCGGCGTCATCTCGCCGGGCTTGGCCTTCACCAGCGCGGCGCGGACATCACCGGAGAAATCCTTCAGATTGGCCTTGCGCAGGCTTTGCACCGTGATGCCCGTCTTGCCTTTAATCTGGGCGACGAGGGCGGGGCAAGTGGAAAAGCCCTTGCGGATCGCCTCGGCCTCGACGAGGCGCTTGGCGAAGACATTCTGGTCGGCATTGGCCGGCAGCGTGAATTTGACGATCTCGACATCGACCAGCGTGCCGGAATCGGCCTCGGCCGGCGCCGTGTTATCGACGCGGGACACCGCCGCCTGCACCCGCGAGCCGTAGATGCGGCGGATCACCTCGCGCCAGGCGGTCTGGGCGCGGATGCGCTCGCGCAAGGTGGAGGGGTTGACGCCCTGGTTCTGGAACTGGCCCAGAAATTCCTCCAGGCTGGCGTCGCGGCCGCCGCCCTTGGCCATGCGGGTCAGCGATTCGTTGACGTCGGCATCGGAGACGGAGATCTTCTGCGCCCTGGCTTCCTGCATCATCAACCGCTCTTCGATGAGCTGGTCGATGGCCTCCTGGCGCTTGGAGCCGCTCGACGAGGCGACGACGTCCTGCTGCAGCTTAGCGACGAATTTCTTCTGCAGCTCCTGCGCCTCCTCGCGCGATTGCGGGCGCTGCTCGGTCATATAGGCCTTAAAGGCCGCCTTGGTTTCCTCGGATTGCAGCTTGGCGCGGACCTTGTCCCCCAGACCGCCGGTCAGGGCGAGGAAGCGCTGGCGCTGGGCGACGTCGTAGCTGGTGATCGGCTCGTCATTGACCAGCACGACGACACTCTGCGCCATCGCGCCCGGCAAATGGGCCAGCAGCAAGAGCCCGAAGAGGACGAACCGCAACGGCCATGAGCCATGGGCAGTGTTCGGTCTGAGAGTCATAGTCAGAGATCCGCCATGCGTTGGCAATGGTCAGGCCGCCCCAGGCGGCCAAAAACCCTCTAGCGCCATTGAGCTTGGGGGATTCGCGAGGCCTTCTCAACCTCGCGTTAACCTTTTCCAGCTCAATGTTGCCTCCACCCATATAGGGTGGCGGGTTTTTGCGCCATACGCTTATTTAATAATCGGCGATTCCGACGAGAATGTGCCGATTGTGTCGGTACGGCTTTCGTTGCCACCGAGTTGCAGCAGATTGTAGCGCACCAGGACCGTCTGGTCGGGCTTGATTTCGCCGTCCTCGACGTTCGACTCGATATAGGTGACCGAGAGCATGAAGCACTCGTCGGCATATTTCAGGCCGATGCTGTTGCGAACCACCTGGTCTTCGTCGAGATCGTAGCGAATGTCGCCGAACAGCGTCCAATGGTCGGCCACCTTGATCGCCGCAAGCGCCGCGACTTCCTCGCGCTCTTCGTCGAAGCCGAGAGCCGGCTGGGCTTTGGCATCGACGTAATTGGCCGACAGCATGAACGGTCCGTAGGAGCCGGTCAGTTGCAGATCCTGGCGCTTAATCTCCAGATCGTCCTCGCCGACGCGCACCTGCGACACGAATTGCAGGTTCTTCGACAGGTCGAGATACACGCCCGCCACATAGTCGGACTCGGTATTCGACAGGCCGGTATCGGCGCCGAACGAGTTTTCGCCGGCGATCTGATAGCTCTGACCCGCGACGACCCGGGCATTCCAGCCGCCATTGGTGTCGATCGTGTACTGCACGCCGACATTGGCGCGGGTGCCGGTCTCGATACGGTCATAGCCCGAGAACTTGTCGATATCGAACAAGAGCGTGTCGTCGAACACCAGGCTGCGCGCGTCTTCGTTCGGGATCTCGCCCTGGTCCTTGATATCGGGGCGGGCGATCACCTGGGCGATCGGCTCGATGACATGGGTGGCGTTCTCCGTGTGCTTCACGAAGGGAAACCGGTATTCCACGCCGGCGACCGCCGTGCCGCGGAAGGCGGTCGTGCCGTCTTCCCGCTCGTCGGACGAAATGGCGTCGTCGAAGCTGGTGGTCTTATAGATATCGCCGCGCGCCTGCATGAAGGGCGTGACGATCTCGCCGATCGAATCGTTGAACGACCGGCGCCACTTGACCTGATTGACGATGCGGTTGACGTCGCCGCCATTGTCACGCGACAGGCTCAGCACATTGGCGTCGTAGCTGAGTTCGCCGCCGAGCACCGGCTCGCCGAAGATGTAATTATAGTCGATGGACGGGTGGACCGTGGAGTCCGACTGCGCCTGGTCGTCCGCCGTCAAGCCGCCGAAATTATACAGATTGGCCGAGAAATAGTTCCGGTCGCTCTGTCCGACGAGGTAGACGGTCGAAATCCGGTCGGTGTCGTAGATGTTGTCGAGCTTGTAGAAACGGCGGAAGGTGTCGTCGCTTTCGAGCGTCGCATCCCAGCCCCATTTCCAGAACGAGCCGAGCTCGAATTCGCCCTTGGTGACGATGCTGCCACGGAATTCGCTGTCGCGCCGGGTGCTGTCATCTGGATCGTCGTCGAACACGCCGGCCGCTTCGACGCGGTAGCTGCCGGTCGACAGGCGCTGGCGCCAGTCGGTCTTCAGCAGGAAGCCGGCCTCGGTGGTCACCACCGGCGTGACGGTCAGATCCGCGCTCGGCGACAGGGCGTAATAATAGGGCACCCCGACCGTCAGGCCGAGATCGTCCGAATTGCTGAATTCCGGCGTCAGGAAGCCGGAGCGGCGCTTCACGGTCGGATCGGGATAGTAGAAATACGGCACCCAGACCAGCGGCACGCCGAACATTTCGAAGACGCCGTCTTCGAAATAGACGTTACCCTCGTCCTTCACATGGGTGATCTTGTTCGCCTTGATGCTCCAGATCGGCGGCGCGTCCGGCTTCTCCACGCATTGTTTGCAAGGCGTGAACACGCCCTTTTCGAAAACGGTGGTGTTGCCGTCCTTGCGGACGGCGCTGGAGGCGGCGATTCGCATCTCGTCCTTCGTCACGGCCTTGAAGGACCGGATGAAGCCGTCGCGGAAATCGCTCGATAAGGTCATCTGGTCGGCATTGACCACCGCGCCATCCGCCTCCTTGATCCGAACATGCCCGCTGGCGTTCAGAGTATTGGCGGTCTGGTCGTAAATCAGGCGGTCGGCCTGCAGCGCGTTGTTCTTGTAGTAAACCTCGACATTGCCCTTGGCGATGACACTGTTGTTCTTCTTGTCATAGACAAGCTCATCCGCCTGCAGCAGCAGGGGCTGATTGGTTTCGTTATTGCCGATCTGCGGCTTCAGCATATCTTCCTTGGCGGCAGCCGGCGCAACAGCACCCAGCAACAGCACCACGCCCAGTGCGGAGGCTAACGCCGCTCCGCTTACTCTACTGAACGAGAGCCCGAGGCGTGTCCGAATCGACATCGCCGCCGAAGAAGGCTTGCGTCCCCCATGCAAAGCCTTAAATCCCATACGTCAGCCGTCCTCCTGATGCAGCAGGACGGTCACCGCCAGCAAGCTGGCTATGACTATCGGCGCCCATGCCGCCACCCCCACGGTTATATAACCGGACATGCCCAATTTGCGCGACAACTCGACTAGAATGAAAAAGCCGAAGCCCCCGCTCAACCCGGCGATCACCATAGTCTGGATCTTGCCGAAACGAAAGGGTTTGAGCGCGCAAGTCGCCGCCAGAAGCACCATCGCGACCATCAGCAGCGGCCGTGCCAGGAGCTGCTGATAATAGAGACTATACGCAGTCGTATCGACGCCGGCTTTCTTGGCAAACTCTATAAACTTAGGAAGCTCCCAGAAATCTACGCCCTCCACGGTATCCACGCTCTCCGTTACTTGGCTAGCGTCGAGAAATGTGCTGACCAAATACCTGTTGTAATGTTGCGGCGCATTGCCTGAACTGGAAACATTAGCGTTCTCCAGCTCCCAATAACCGGGCCGCAAATTCGCCTTATCTGCTTCGATTCTCTCAATAAATTTTTTGTTGAGATCAAATTGCAACAGCGTTAACCCGGCCAGCAAAGTGCCGCGATTTGCGGTGGCCCGCGCGTAGATGATCGACTGCCCGTCGGGGCCGTCCTGGCGAATCCACGACGAAGTTCCGTTCTTGCTTTGTCCGCCGCCCTTGGCCGCGAAGGACGTGGCAAAAATCTGCTCGGACGCCAATTTCGCCTTTGCCGCCAACGGGTTGTAGACGGTGCTGGCGAACACGCCGACGAGCGCGGCGAGCAGCATGGCCGGCTGCAGGAACTGCCAGATCGAGATGCCCGAGGCGCGCACGATCACGAGTTCCGACGAGCGACTCAACATCAGGAAGGCGCCGATCGAGCCGATCAGCACGGCGAAGGGAATCATCAGCTCGGCAAAGCCGGGCAGGCGCAGCAGGGTGAGGAACACCACCTCGCCGGCGGAGACCTCGACCTTGCTCGCCTCGCGCATCATCTCGACGAAATCGATGAAAAACACCAGCATGATGCAGACGCCATAGACCACCAGGATCATGACGAACAGCCGCGTGGCGAAATATCGGCCTAATGTATTGACTGCGTTCATCTTGCTCTTCTTGGCCGTTTCAAGTCGGCCGGCTCGCCAGCTTGGCGCGCGGCCACAGCCGCAGGGAGAAGCTCGGCAGCGATGGCGGCCGGATTTCGAAATGGATCATGATCAGCGTGATGATGATGCCGGCGATCGGCACGCCCCAGAGCACCATGAGCCCGGTATTGCCGTCCTTGGCCGCCATGTTCACGCCGGCGAGCCCGATGATTCGCAGCACCGTCGCCACGGCAAAGCCGGCGAACAGGCTCTGCATCCGGCTGTCGCGAGTCGTCCGGGGAAAGCCCAGATAAACGCCGACGATCAGCACGAACAGGATCGGATAGAGCGGATTGGACAGCCGGTCATGCAGCTCGGAGCGGAATTTGCCGGCCTGCGCCTTATAGAAGGGGTCGTTGACATCGGGGTCCCACAGCTCCTCCATAAAGCGCTCGCGCGGCTTGAAATCGCGCGGGCCTTCCTTGGGGCCGAACTGGCTGATGTCGAACAGATAGCTGTCGAAAACCACGATCTGCACGGCCTTGGTCGCGCCGTTCTGGCGCTGGATATGGCCGTTGCGCATGATGAGCAGCGCGCGCCCGTCCTCCTGCTTGGTGATATGACCCTCCTCGGCGAGATAGGTCATGATCTGGCTGGGGTCGCGCTCGTCATGGATGACGAGGCCGAGCAGGTCGCCATTGGCGGCGCGCTCGGCGATATGGATGGTGAGCCCGGTTTCGGGCGAGGAGAACTTGCCCGGCTGGAGCACCTGCGAGATCAGGTCGGTGCGCACCTTGATGGCGTAATCGCGCAGGATCCGCATCGACTGCGGCGCCAGATAGGCGTTGGACGCCATGGTGAAGATCGAAACGATGATGCCCAGGAGCAGATAGGGCTTCATCACCCGCCAGGTGTTGGAGCCCGAAGCCGACAGCACGATCAGCTCGCTGTCGCCGCTCAGCCGGTTCAGCGAATGCAGCGCCGAGATCAGAAGCGCGACCGGCGCCACGATGGCGATCAGATTGGGCATCGCCAGCAGCGTGATCTTGATGAAAATCCAGAAGCTCTGGCCCTGATTGGTGACGAGCGAAATCTGCCGCAGCGCCGTCGTCATCCAGACGATGAGCGTCAGCGTGATCAGAATCGTGGCCAGCGACGTGGCCGTCTGGCGGAAAATATAGCGGCCGATAATATCCATGAGAACATGTCGCCGGGGTTCACGCGCCGGATTGCCGGCGCCACCACCTGCGGTCGCACGGTATAATGGCGGATTTTCGGCTAAGCATCACTGGACGTTGAAATGGCGTGCAGCTTGTGTAGAGTAAACGCTCCAGCCACGCCAGTGCTTAATTCCCTCAGCGCCATCCGTTCTGTTCGCGCCGGGCCGGATGCGGCGGCGGTCTTTTTTCACGATGCTCAGCCGCCATTTGCGGCGATGAGGTGAGACGATCCATGACGAAAGCCTTAGACATTCAATTTGCCGGCTCAGACGACATCAAGGCCAAGGTCTGCGTGCTGTTCAGCGAGCAGAACAAGGCGTTCGGCCCCGCGCTCCGGGCGCTCGACGCCCGCTCCGGCGGCATCGTCTCCAAGGCGGCCGGCATCGCCAAATTCACCGGCGGCAAGAAGGCGTTTCTCGATCTCGTCGCACCGTCCGGCCTCGATCTCGACCGGCTGCTGGTCGTCGGCCTCGGCAGCGCGGCCAAATTCACCGAGACCGACTGGCTGGCGCTCGGCGGGCGCATCCGGGCGCGGCTGATCGCGGCCCGCGCGAACGCCGCCGACGTGGTGCTCGAGCTGGCCGACGGCGGCGTCATCCCGGGGAAGGACGTGGCGCTGGTGGCGCTCGGCATCATGCTCCGCGGCTATGAATTCAAGAAATACAAGAGTAAAAAGAAAGAAGCGGACGAAGAAGACGAAGATACCAATAATCTGTCGTCGCTGCGCATCCTGACCCGGCAGGCGGACGAGGCCGCCAGCCATTTCGCCGCGCTGAAGGCCGTCGGCGACGGCGTCATGCTGGCCCGCGACCTCGTCAACGAGCCGGCCAATGTGCTGTTTCCGGACGAGTTCGCCCGCCGCGTCGCCGAGCTGGCAGGGCAGGGGCTCGAGGTCGAGGTGCTCGACCAGGAGCGGCTCGGCGTGATCGGCATGCGGGCGCTGCTCGCCGTGGGGCAGGGCAGCGCGCAGCCGAGCTGCGTCGCCATCATGCGCTGGCGCGGCGCGGCGCAAACGGACGCCAAGCCATTGGTTTTCGTGGGAAAAGGCGTCTGCTTCGACACGGGCGGCATCTCGATCAAGCCGGCCGCCGGCATGGAGGACATGAAGGGCGACATGGGCGGGGCGGCCGCCGTCACCGGCGTCATGCTGTCGCTCGCGGCGCGCAAGGCCCCCGTCAACGCCATCGGCATCATCGGCCTGACCGAGAACATGCCGAGCGGCACCGCCCAGCGCCCCGGCGACATCGTCACGACGCTGTCCGGCCAGACCGTCGAAGTCATCAACACCGACGCGGAGGGCCGTTTGGTGCTCGCCGATGTGATGTGGTACGCGCAGGAGCAGTTCCAGCCGCGCGCCATGGTGACTTTGGCGACGCTCACCGGCGCCATCATCGTCTCGCTCGGCAAGGAACATGCCGGCCTGTTCTCCAATGACGATTCGCTGGCCGAGCAACTGACCGCGGCGGGGCGCGAGTCGGGTGAAAAGGTCTGGCGGATGCCGCTCGACCCCAAATATGACAAGCAGGTCAATTCCAAGGTCGCGGACATGAAGAATATCGGCGGCCGCGACGCCGGCTCGATCACCGCCGCGCAATTCCTGCAGCGATTCGTCAAGCCGGGCGTCGCCTGGGCGCATCTGGACATTGCCGGCACCGCGATGGGTTCGCCCGCGACCGACATCAACACGAGCTGGGGCTCCGGCTACGGCGTCATGCTGCTCGACCGGCTCGCCCGCAAATTTTACGAGACCGCGTGAGGCTCGTGCGCAACAGGAGCTCGTTTTCCATAATACACCTTATGCGAATCGGCGTTAACGGCGCGTCAAGTGTAATTTTTCGGCCTTGCGCGCGGTTGGTGTGGCGAGGCGGCGGCGATCGATGACAGGCATGGACGAGACGGCCGGAGCCGCCGAGGCGATCGCGCGGCTGGCGGCCAAGAGCGCGGGCGAGGCGCCGATGACGCTCGGCGACCTCATCGCCATCATGGCGGTGCTGCGCGATCCCGAGCGCGGCTGCCCCTGGGACAAGCAGCAGAATTTTTCCACCATCGCCCCCTACACGATCGAGGAAGCCTATGAGGTCGCCGATGCCATCGCGCGCGGCGATCTCATTGATCTAAAAGACGAATTGGGCGATTTACTGCTGCAGGTCGTCTATCACGCGCAGATGGCGAAGGAGGACAGCCGCTTCGATTTCGACGCCGTCGCCGATGGCATCGCGCGGAAAATGATCCGGCGGCATCCGCATGTGTTCGGTGATGAGGAGACGCGGGAAGCCGTGCGGGTGCCCGGTCTGTGGGACCGCATCAAAGCGCAAGAGGCCGAGGCGAAACGCGCGGCGGCCGGCGGCGAGGCGCCCGCGCCTGAAGGCGTGCTGGAGGGCATCCCGCTAAACCTCCCTGCCCTCACGCGATCGGTGAAAATCCAGCGCCGCGCGGCAAAAGTCGGCTTCGACTGGCCGGAAACCGAGCAGATCTTCGCCAAGGTTTGGGAAGAGCTGTCCGAGTTCTACGAAGAATTGCGCGGCGGCCGGCAAGCTGAAATGCAGGAAGAATTCGGCGACCTGATGTTCGTGCTGGCGAACCTCGCCCGCCGCCTCGACATCGACCCGGAGGCCGCGCTTCATTCCGCCAACCGTAAATTCGCCCGGCGCTTCGCGCATATCGAAGCGGCGCTGAAGGCGCAAGGCCGCGCGCCCGAACAGGCAACGCTCGAGGAGATGGAAGCGCTTTGGCTCGAGGCGAAGAGGGTGGAGAAGGGGTGAGGGCAGAAGTTCGTTTCACCCTCTCCGTCGTCCCGGACGCTGCGAAGCAGCGAGCCGGGACCCAATCATATATCCGCGAGACTCGGCCCAGCCGTTCGGCGAGTGGGCCCCGGCTCTGACGGCCGGGGCGACGAGCTTTATGGTCATCCCTGCAAAAGCGGGGATCCAGTAAAAAAGCAAACTTCGCCTTGAGGGATTGTCTAAACGCGAGCGCTGCTGAGTACTGGATTTCCGCTTTTGCGGGAATGACAAGTATGAGGGTGCGGTCGGCTTTTATCGACGAGGTGACCCGCGTGAACCCTCATCTCCGCTCAAGCCTCCTGCCCTGCCCCGCTCTCCGCCGCCAGCTTGCCGCGCATGAACTCGAAGCGCTCCAGGTCGGCCGCCGCCAAGCGCACCTCGATCTCCGTCGTCCCATCCTCGTGGTCCCGGCGGCTGCGGATTTGCGCCCGCTCATACAGCCAGTGCAGCAGCGCGCCTTCGCCGGAGCCGATCGTGAGCACGCGCACGACATGGCTCGAGGCCAGGAAATCCGCGATGCGCCGCTTCAGCTCCGGCAAACCCGCGCCGGTCTGGGCCGAGACCAGCATCGGCTGCGGATCGAGCCGGGCGGCCTGGCTGGCCAGAAACTGCCGCTCCTCCTCGCCGAGCAGGTCGATCTTGTTCCAGACTTCGACGATCTTGGCCTCGTGGCCGCCGATTTCGACGCCGAGACCGGCCAGCACGCCCTCCACATCCTCCTTCTGCTGATCGGAATAGGTGGTGGCGATGTCGCGGACATGCAGGATGAGGTCGGCGCCGGACACTTCCTCCAGCGTGGCGCGGAAGGCGGCGACCAGCGTCGTCGGCAATTCGGAGATGAAGCCGACCGTATCGGAGAGGATGGCGACGCCGCCGAGCAGCTCGATGCGGCGCATGGTCGGGTCGAGCGTGGCGAACAGCTTGTCCTCAGCGACCACGTCCGCCTTGGTCAACACATTGAACAGGCTGGATTTTCCGGCATTGGTATAGCCCGCCAGCGCCACAGTCGGAAACGGCGTGCGGCGGCGGCTGGCGCGATGCAATTCGCGGGTGCGGCGGACGGCGCCGAGGTCGCGCTTGATGGCGTCGATGCGCTCGCCGATGACGCGCCGGTCGGCCTCGATCTGGGTCTCGCCGGGGCCGCCGAGAAAGCCGAAGCCGCCGCGCTGGCGCTCCAGATGGGTCCAACTGCGCACGAGGCGGCTGCGCTGATAGAGCAGATGCGCCAGCTCGACCTGAAGCCCGCCTTCCTTGGTGCGCGCGCGGGCGCCGAAAATCTCCAGGATGAGGCCGGTGCGGTCGAGCACCTTGGCGTTCCATTCGCGCTCGAGATTGCGCTGCTGCACGGGGGTGAGCGCATGGTCGACGATGACCAGCGAGGCGCGTTCGGCTTCGACGATGCCCTTGAATTCCTCGACCTTGCCGGAGCCGAACAGGGTCGCGGGGCGCGGACGCGGGATCGGCACGAGGCCGCTCAGCGCCACGTCGAGCGCGATGGCGCGCGCGAGGCCGACGGCCTCTTCAAGCCGGGCTTCGGGCGGTACGGGTTTGCGGGTGGAGGCATGTCCGTCGGCGGAACGCTGGCCGCGCGTCGCCTTCACATCCTCGCGGAACACCGGATGCAGCACGATCGCGCGCATGGGATCGCGCGGCGCGGCTTCGCTCGAAGCCCCACGCCGGCGCGTGTCCTTGCTGTCTCCGCTGGTCTTTGCGCGTGAGGCTGTCAACTAAGTTGACGCTCCTCCATTCTGGTCGCCGTCGAGCAATTGGATCGGTCCCCCCGGCATGATGGTAGAAATGGCGTGTTTGTAGACGAGTTGCGAGTGCCCGTCGCGGCGGAGCAAGACACAGAAATTATCGAACCAGGTCACGATGCCTTGTAGCTTTACGCCGTTCACTAAAAAGATCGTGAGGGGCGTCTTATGTTTCCTGACATAGTTGAGAAAAGTGTCTTGAAGGCTAGGTGCTCTTTCGGCGGCCATGTTTTTTCCGTTTTTTGTTGAGGCGGCGGTTGGTCCCGCTCGCATTATAGGATCTGGTTAGACGTCAGTATTAGAGCTTATCGCCCCATTTTGTCATTTTTTGCCCTAACTGGTTACATCGAAAAATATTGAGTGAAGCTTGTCGCCCTTACCTTAACAAAGCGCGAAGCGGAGACTGTTCCGCAAAATTGTGGAAATGCTGGCGCAGCCGCAAGGCGAGGGGGCCGGGCTTGCCGTCGCCGACCGGCGTGCCGTCGATGGCGATGACCGGCGTGACGATCCCTGTCGCGGAGGTGTTGAACGCCTCCCGGGCGGCCTTCGCCTCCTCGACGCTGAACGCCCGCTCGATCAGTTCAAAACCCTCCTTGCCGAGAAGGTCGACCACCACCGTGCGGGTGATGCCGCGCAGAATCCCCGTCTCGGCAGGCCGCGTGATGATGGCATTCTCCGGCGTAATGATCCAGGCATTGCAGGAGGCGCCCTCCGTCACAAAGCCATTGTCGTCGACCAGCCAGGCTTCCTTGGCGCCGGCGTCGTAAGCGGCCTGGCGGGCGAGCGCCTGCGGCAGCAGGCCGACCGTCTTGATGTCGGGGCGGCGCCAGCGGATGTCGGGGGTGGTGATGACCTTGATGCCGGCGCTCGCGCGCTTCTCGGCGGCGGCGGGCGAGCCGCTGCGCGCAAGGCAGACCAGCGTCGGCGCGGTGTCGTCGGAGGGGAAGGCGAAATCGCGCTTGGCCACGCCGCGCGTGACCTGGAGATAGACCATCCCGTCGCGCACCCGGTTGCGGCGCACCGTCTCGCGCAGGACGATGCCGAGCGCCGCGCGGCCCATCGGCACTTTCATCCTAAGCTCCGACAGGGAGCGGTGCAGCCGGTCGATATGGCGGCGCTCGTCGATCAGGCGGCCGGCCTTCACCTCGCAGACTTCATAGACGCCGTCAGCGAACTGAAAGCCCCGATCCTCGACATGCACGCAGGCCTCGCCATAGGACGAATAAGACCCGTTGACATAAACGACTCGCGCCATCCGCATACCCCTCTTGCAGCCCCAGCGAGATCATCGTTGCCGCAAGTCAATATTTCAAGGCCGACGGGAGAAAAATCCCGCCGCCCGTAAGTCGAGCCGGTCTGGTTTACCGAGCGCCCGCTAGTGCCGGACGTCGGAGCCGCGCTCATTGGAATTGACGCCGAGCGCCCGCAATTTCCGGTGCAGGGCGGAACGCTCCATGCCGACGAATTCGGCGGTGCGCGAGATGTTGCCGCCGAAACGGTTGATCTGCGCCATGAGATATTCGCGCTCGAAGATCTCGCGGGCGTCGCGCAGCGGCAGCGACATCAGGTGCTCACCGCCGGAACCGTTTGGGGATAAAGGGACGTTGGATCCGATGTCCTCCGGCAGCATTGAGGCGGTGATGACGCTGTCCGTCTCGCCGCTGGTCATGATCATCAGGCGCTCGATGATGTTGCGGAGCTGGCGGACATTGCCCGGCCATTCATGCGACTGCAGCACGGCCATGGCGTCGTCGCCGATGCGGCGCGGCGGCAGGCCCGAGGACAGCGAGATCTGGCGCACGAAATATTCGACCAGCTCCGGGATGTCCTCGCGCCGGTCGGCAAGGCTCGGCACTTTCAGCGGCACCACGTTCAGCCGGTGGAAGAGGTCCTGGCGGAAGCGCCCGGCCCCCATCTCGCGCTCCAGGTCGCGGCTGGTGGAGGACACCACGCGCACATCGACCTGCACCTTTGGCCCGCCGCCGACGCGCTGGAATTTCTGCTCGACCAGCACGCGGAGCAGTTTGCCCTGCGTCTCCAGCGGCATGTCGGCGATCTCGTCGATATAGAGCGTGCCGCTATGCGCCTCTTCGAGCGCGCCGACCTTGCGCGGCTGGCCGCCCTGCTCTTCCGTGCCGAAGAACTCGCTCTCGACCCGGTCCGGCGCCATGGCCACCGCATTGACGGCGACGAAGGGGCCGCTGGTGCGGGCCGAAGAAGCGTGCAGCACCCGCGCCGCCAGCTCCTTGCCCGAGCCGGAGGGGCCCGAAATCATCACGCGGCTGTTGGTCGGCGCGACCTTGTCGATGGTCTGGCGCAGGCTGTTGAGCAGGCTGGAGCGCCCGATCAGCTCGGTGCCATAGGCGCTGCGCTCCTTCAGCTCGCGGTTCTCCCGCTTCAGCTTCGAGGCCTCGAGCGCGCGCAGGGCGATCAGCACCAGCCGGTCGGCCTTGAACGGCTTTTCGATATAGTCATAGGCGCCGCGCTTGATGGCCGCGACGGCGGTTTCGATATTGCCATGGCCGCTGATGATGACGACCGGCAGGTCCGGGTGCTGGCGCTTGACCTTGGCCAGCACTTCGAGACCGTCAAGCTTGCTGCCTTGCAGCCAGATATCGAGAATGACCAGGGAAGGGCGCCGCTCCTCGATGGCGTTCAGCGCTTCGTCGCTGTCCTTGGCGAGGCGCGTGGCATAGCCCTCATCCTCAAGGATGCCGGAGACCAGTTCGCGAATATCGGCCTCGTCGTCCACAATCAGGATGTCAGACGCCATAGCTTACTCCCTGTTTTCCGCCCGCTTGGCGGAGTTTCGATTGCTCCTCGGCGAAAGCGTCGCCGCGCATGTCCGGAACGTCCGTAATTTCGCCCGCCTCGATGGCGCGGCGGATCGGGATCACCATTCTGACGATGGCGCCCGTGACCGCGCCGGTCTCGTCATGGGCGTCGTCGAGTTCGAGCAGCCCTTCATGCTGTTCGGCAATGCGCTGCACGATGGCAAGGCCGAGGCCCGTCCCCTTCTGCCGCGTGGTGACATAGGGTTCGGTCAGCCGGTGCCGGTTTTCGGAGGGCAGGCCGCAGCCATTGTCCTCAACCTCGATGATGCAGCGCGTGCCGTGCTCCACGACCCGGGCGATGATGCGGCCGTGATAATTCTCGCCTTTTTGGCCGGACTGGCGCGCGGTGGCAATCGCCTCGCCCGCATTCTTAACCAGATTCGTCACGGCCTGCGTGATCAACCTTCGGTCGCAGTCGATCTTTAGCGGCTTTTCCGGCAGCTCCATCCGGTACTCGACCTCGGAGTTACTCATCTGGAACAGGATGACCGCCTCCTTGACGATGGCGGGGGCGTCATGCTCCTCGAAGACGGGCTTGGGCATGCGGGCGAAGGAAGAGAATTCATCAACCATACGGCCGATGTCGCCGACATGCCGGATGATGGTGTCGGTGCAGCGGTCGAAGATTTCGCGGTCGACCTTGATCGAATCGCCGTATTTGCGGCGGATGCGCTCGGCGGAAAGCTGGATCGGCGTCAGCGGGTTCTTGATCTCATGCGCGATGCGCTGGGCGACTTCTGCCCAGGCCGAGGTGCGCTGCGCGACCACCAGTTCGGTGATGTCGTCGACGGTGACGACGAAGCCGTAATTCTTCTTGCCGCTGCCCTCCTGCGTCACGCGCACGGAGAAGGTGAGGTCGGAACCGGCCCGGCGATAGGTGATCTGCGCCTGCACCGCGCGGCGGGTATGGCCGGGCACCTTCGCCACGATGGCGGCAAATTCCGGAACCGCGTCCTCGATCGGGCGTCCGATCAGCTCGGCCTCGGACCGGCCCAGAAGCTTGAGCGCGGAACTGTTGACCAGCGTCACCACGCCATGGGCGTCGACGCCCATGACGCCCGCCGTCACGCCGGCGAGCACGGTCTCGGTGAAGCGCCGGCGTTCGTCCAACTTGATATTGGCGTCGATCAGGGCATTGCGCTGGCTGCGCAGGTCGGTGGTCATGCGGTTGAAGGTGGCGCCGAGCTGGCCCATGTCGCTGCGCGGGCTCTCCACCTTCACGGTGACGTTGAGATCGCCGCGGGAGACCTCCTGCGCCGCCCCGATCAGGCGTCTGATCGGCGTCACCAGCCGGTTGGCGAACCACAGGCCGATCCAGATCGCCGCCAGCAGCAAGGTCAGCGCGATGACCACATACATCATCGCGAAGGCGATCTGCAGCCCCGTGCGGCCCTGGGCGAGGGCGGCATATTCCTTCACATTGTTGTCGGTGCGCGTCAGATGCCCGATCACCGTCGGATCGACGGGGCGCAGCACATAGAGATAGAGATCATCGAACCCGCCCAGCTTCTTGATGGCGACGATGCGTTCGAGATCGCTGAGGCCGGCGATGCGTCCGTTGCTGGCGCGGGCGAGCGCTTCCGGCGGCGGCGGATAGAAGGGCGCGCGCGGGTCCTTGATGAGCTCGACGACGGGCCGGCCGGCGCCATTGATCAGATAGGCATAGTTCAACCCCCGCTCGACCACCAGAGCAGCGCCATAGCGCTGGAAATCCTCCGGATTGTCCTGCATGAGCTGCGCCGCATTCTCAAGATCCCGCGCAATGCCGACGGCGTCCGCGCCGAGGATCTTGCCATGCTCGCTCAGATAGGCTTTGGCGACGTTGACGCTCTCGCGAATGATGCTCTTGGTGCGCTCGGAAAACCATTGGTCGAGGCCGCGGTCGAGCGAAATGCTGGCGAAGACGGCAAGAAGAATGGCCGGAAACAGCGCGACGAGGCTGAACAGGCTGACGATGCGCACATGCAGGCCGGCGCCTGCCGCCTGCCGCTTGCGCGCGGCCCATAGCCCGATCACCTGATAGGCGATGATCGCGATCATCGCCGTCACCAGCACGCCGTTGATCAGCCATACGATGACGGTGACGTCGCGGGTTGGCTGGATCGCGGTGAAACCCGCAAGCACGAGATAGGTCAGCAGACCCGATATCAGCGAGAGAATGACGATGACCAGCCCGGCACGGAACATCCCGGTGCCGGTCTGAAATGGCGCCTGGTCGTTGTCGTCGTCATAGGACGGAACCGCCGCGGCGCCTGCCCGTCGCACGCTTTTGCGCAAGGCAACCTGCCCCCGCAAGAGCCGCCGCCGGAGCCGGCGCGCCACCGGCCGTCCTCTGTCCGACAGCCGCGCCAGCCGCAGACGGGCGCGTTCGCGCGCCTTGCCCGTCGAGGCCGACAAGGGAGCAAGGTGCTCCGCCCCGCGTCCGCGGATCGAGACCAGCAGGGCGGCCAGCCGCTCAAACCACGGCGTGATGACCGATAGCAAAGCGGAATCCCTCCATCGCGAGCGAAGTGATGGCATATTGTCTGACAAATAGCTCCCTCACCAGCCGCCCGTGCCGAAGCGGCTGCGACTGGTGCAGCATAAACACCCTGTGGCAATTCGGAAACAGATTCCGCGATGACTGCGGAAAAAATAAGACGGAACTAGGCAGATGGAGAACATTTCTCCTGCGGGATTCGCGTCTTGTGTTCAGGGCGGAGCGGATCTTCCGGTGGAAAATCCATACCCGCCCTCGCCTCTTGTCAGACCGGAGCGCGAACGATGCGGATTTTGTGGTCCTTGATCTTTTTTCGCAAGGTGTTTCGATTGAGGCCGAGAAGTTCAGCCGCGCGGATCTGGTTGCCGCGCGTCGCCGCCAGCGCCGCCGTGATCAGCGGGCTCTCGACATCGCGCAGAATGCGGTCGTAAAGGCCGGCGGGCGGCAGCGTATCGCCATAGCCGCCGAAATAGTCGGACAGATAGCCTTCCATCCATTCGCTGAGGCTGTTGGCCGGACCGTCCGACGTGTCGAGCCGCGAGGGCTGGCTGGTGGCCAGTTCCGCCTCGATGATGTCGGCGGTGATGACTTCCTGCGAATAGAGCGCGGTCAGGCGGCGGACGAGATTTTCGAGCTCGCGCACATTGCCCGGCCAGCTATAGCGCTTCAGCCGTTCGAAGGCGTCGGGCTGCAAGGTCTTCCAGGGCAGGCCGGTCTTCTTGGCGGTCTGCAGGAAGTTGTGCACGAGGTCGGGCACGTCCTCGAGGCGCTCGCGCAAGGGCGGCAGGCGCAGCGGCACGACGTTGAGGCGGTAGAACAGGTCCTCACGGAACAGGCCCTGGCTGATCTGCTCCTCGAGGTTCTTGTTGGTGGCGGCGATGATGCGCACGTCGGTCTTGATCGGCGTGCGGCCGCCGACGGTCATATATTCGCCCTCCTGGAGGACGCGCAGCAGCCGCGTCTGCGCCTCCATCGGCATGTCGCCGATTTCGTCGAGGAACAGCGTGCCGCCATCGGCCTGCTCGAAGCGGCCCATGGTGCGGGCCTGCGCGCCGGTAAAGGCGCCCTTCTCATGGCCGAACAGCTCGGACTCGATCAGCTCGCGCGGGATGGCGGCCATGTTGATGGCGAGGAAGGCGCCCTTGCGGCGCTGGCCGTAATCATGCAGGGCGCGGGCGACCAGCTCCTTGCCGGTGCCGGACTCGCCCGTAATCATCACGGTCAGGTCGGTGTGAATGAGCCGCGCCATGATACGGTAGACTTCCTGCATGGCGGGCGAGCGGCCGATCAGCGGCAGGTCCTCGGCCTCGGGCGGGCGCTGGGCGGCGGATTTGGCGCCCTTGGGCTCGCGCAGCGCCCGGCCGACCACGGCCACCAGCTCCTTCAGGTCGAAGGGTTTCGGCAGATATTCGTAAGCCCCGCGCTCGGCGGCCTTGATGGCTGTCGTGAAGGTGTTTTGCGCGCTCATCACGATGATCGGCAGGTCGGGCCGGATCTTCTTGATGCGCGGGATCAGCTCGAAGGCGTTTTCGTCCGGCATCACCACGTCGGTGATGACGACATCGCCTTCGCCCTGGCTGACCCAGTTCCACAAGGTGGCGGCGTTGCTGGTCGCGCGCGATGAGTAGCCCGCACGGGCGAGTGCCTGGTTGACGACCGTGCGGATCGCCGCATCGTCATCGGCGATGAGAACATTGCCACGTCCCACGGTCAGGTCTCCTTCACGCGCCGGTCGGCGCTTTGATACATCGGCATCATCGCCCGAAAGACGGTCTGCCGCGCCTTGGTCTCGCATTCGATGGTGCCGCCATGGTCGCCGAAGATTTTGGCGACCAGCGCGAGGCCGAGCCCTGCCCCGCCGGCCTTGGTGGTGACGAAGGGCTCGAACAGATGCGGCTTCAGCTCGTCCGAAATGCCAGGCCCGTTATCGGTGACGGTGATCTCCAGCGGCAGGCTGACCCGCGTCTCGGAGTTCGGCAGGGAAATGCGCAGGCCCGGCCGGAAGGCGGTCGACAGCATGATCTGGCCGTCATTGCGCCCCGGACCGATGGCCTCGGCGGCGTTCTTGACCAGATTGAGGAAGGCCTGGATCAGCTTGTCGCGATTGCCCGGCACCGGCGGCAGCGACGGATCGTAATTCTGCGAGATGACGATGCCGCGGCCAAAGCCGTTCAGCGCGAGCTGGCGGACATGGTCGAGCACGGTGTGGATGTTGACCGGCTCCAGCTTCAGCGGCCGCTCATCGCCGAACACTTCCATGCGGTCGACCAGCGTGCAGATGCGGTCGGTCTCGCGGCAGATGAGCTGGGCGAGCGGACGGTCCTCGAGCGAGGCGCCCTGCTCCAGGAGCTGGGCGGCGCCGCGAATGCCGGAAAGCGGGTTCTTGATCTCATGCGCCAAAACGGCCGCCATGCCCGACACCGAGCGCGCCGCGCCGCGGTGGGTGAGCTGGCGCTCGATCATCTGGGCCATGCTGCGCTGTTGCAGCATCACGATGATATGGCCCTCATATTCGGGCAGGGGCGCTGCGAAGACGTCGACCGGGCGCTGGCTGGCCGTATCGGGCATGCCGAGGTCCACGGCATATTCATTGACGGCGGTGTTGGTCTGGCGGACTTGCGCGATCAGCGCCAAGAGCGGGCTGGCAAAGGCGACCAACGCCTCGGCCTTGCGGCGGCGCAGGACATTCTCGCTCATGCCGAAAAACACTTCGGCGGCGAAATTGACATAGGTGATGCGATCGTCCTGACGCAGTACCAGCACCGGATGCGGCAAGGCGTGCAGCAAAATATCCGGTGCGATCGATGCGATCCCGCTAAACGGGGGCGGAGTTCTGCGTTCTTTCGTTTCCAAGCGTGCCAAGCCGCGGTTGACCCTGTTCAGATGCCCAAAAAGTCAGCATTCCGTAAATGCGACTATTCGATAGGCATAATAGCAAACGTGGTTGCATTGTCATTACAATTTATCTCGCACTGCAGCATCGCTATTTCGTTGGCAAGCGCCGCCCTTCCCGCTAGGTGTGGCGCAACACCGCACACGCCTTTCCCTAAGCAGGGCCGCTATTTTATGCGCAACGCCGCCATCATCGTCGCCGCCGGACGCGGCACCCGCGTCGCGGGCGCCGAGATGCGCCCCAAGCAATATCTGCCGGTCGGCGGCCAAGCCGTTTTGGCACGCACGCTTGCCGCCTTTTTGGGCCATGAGGGCATCGATCTGGTCCAGGCCGTCATCCATCCCGGCGACCGCGCGCTCTATGATGAAATTGCAAGCGCCCTGCCCTCGCCCAAGCTGCTGCCGCCGGTCGATGGCGGATCGAGCCGGCAGCAATCCGTGCTCGCCGGCCTCGACGCGCTGGAGGAACGCGCGCCGGACAATGTGCTGATCCACGATGCCGCCCGCCCCTTCGTTCCCGCCGCCGCCATCGGGCGGGTGATCGAAAGCCTGGCCAATTCCGCGGCGAGCCTTGCCGCCCTGCCCTTGTCCGATACGCTGAAGGCCGAGAGCAACGGGCTCGTCTCCCGCACCATCAGCCGCGCCGGGCTGTGGCGGGCGCAGACGCCGCAGGGTTTTCGCTTCCCGGCGATCCTGGAGGCGCACCGCGTGGCGGCAGCCGTCGGCCGCGACGATTTCACCGACGACGCCGCCATCGCCGAATGGCACGGCATGGACGTCGCGCTGGTTCTGGGCGCGGAGCGCAACATCAAGCTGACCACCATGGAGGATTTCGAGCTGGGCGAACGGATTCTTGCGAGCGAGGCGCCCTTGCGCGAGATACGCAACGGCACCGGCTTCGACGTGCACGCCTTCGAGCCGGGCGATCAGGTCATCCTCTGCGGCGTCTCCGTGCCGCATGACAGCAAGCTCGCCGGCCATTCCGACGCCGATGTCGGCCTGCACGCGCTGACCGACGCGCTGCTCGGCGCGATCGGGGCGGGCGATATCGGCCATCATTTCCCGCCCAGCGACCCGCAATGGAAGGGCGCGGACTCGAGCGTGTTCCTGGCGCATACGGCCAAGCTCCTGGCTGAAGCCGGCGGGCGCATCGTCAATGTCGACGTGACGCTGATCTGCGAGCGGCCCAAGATCGGCCCCTATCGCGAGCCGATGCGGGAGCGGGTCGCGGGGATTTTGGGCATCGACGTCGCCCGCGTGAGCGTGAAGGCGACGACGACGGAAGGTCTCGGCTTTACCGGCCGGCGCGAGGGCATCGCCGCGATGGCCTCGGCGACGGTTGAGCTGGGTAAGGCGTAGTCTGAGGATTGCGGGTGGGATGCCCCCCTCTCGTCGTCCCGGACACCGCGAAGCGGTGAGCCGGGACCCAATCATCGATCCGCGGGCGCTGCGGCAAGAGGAGAGGCGAGTGGGCCCCGGCTCTGACGGCCGGGGCGACGGATGAGAGACCTCCGGGATTGTGCAAAGGTGACGGTCAGCGCGCGCACGGCCTATGATCTCCTCGACGGATCGGCGTTCCCACCCCTATATGTCTCCATCGAGAAAGGCTAAAGCCATGCGCGAAAAGCTGGTCATGCAGGCGCAAGCGGTCTTGGATTTCTGCCGCGCCAACGACTTCACCATCGCCGCCGCCGAATCCTGCACCGGGGGCCTCGTCGCCGCCTACCTCACCCACATCGCAGGCGCCTCCGACATTTTCGAGCGCGGCTTCGTCACCTATTCCAATGACGCCAAGATCGAACTTCTCGGCGTCGACGCGCAGATGATCGCCGAATTCGGCGCGGTGTCGCGGCAGGTGGCGCTGGCCATGGCGGCGGGCGCGCTGTGGCGCTCGAAAGCGAGCCTCGCCGTCTCGGTGACAGGGATTGCCGGACCGGGCGGCGGCTCGGCGGACAAGCCCGTCGGCCTCGTGCATTTCGCCATCGCCAAGCGGGTCTCGGTCTCGCGCGAGCAGCTCGATTTCCGCGCCCTGCATCATGAAGAGAATTTCGGCGATATCGGCCGGGCGGAAGTGCGTGAGGAATCGGTCGCGACGGCCTTCAGGATGCTTCTGCAGGCGGCGTCGCTTTGAGCGGCAGGTCCGGGGCTGGCTGCACGCCGGTCCGCGCGGAGGACTTCTTGCCGTAGACCTTGTCCGCCCGCTCCTCGAAAGCGGCGGCGAATTTGCGGAAGGCCTTGTCGAACGCCGCGCCCATCAGCGTCTGCAGGATCATCGAGCGGAATTCATAGGCGATGCTGAAGCCGACATCGCAGCTCTCATCGCCGAGCGGCTTGAAGGTCCAGACATTCTCCAGCCGGCGGAACGGGCCGTCGAGATAGGCGACGCGGATCACCTTCGCCTCGCGGTCGAGCACGGCGCGGCTGGTGAAGCTTTCCCGCAGCATCTTGTAGGCCGCCGTCATGCGGGCGGTGATGACATCGTGGCCGGCGGCGTCGCGGGTGCGGCCGATGAGTTTCAAGGACTCGCAGAGCGGCACGAATTCCGGATAGCGCTCCACATCGGCGACGAGGTCGAACATGTCGGTCGCGCTATGGGCGACGCGGCGGCTGGTTTGAAATTGCGGCACGCTTCCTACTCGGCTCCAAAAGTTCAGCCGACCGGACCGTCAGCCATTTCGCCTCGATGGAATTTCATACATGGCGCGCAATTTCCAGATTAAAACAGTGGCGGGTCCGGCGGGCGCGCCGGCAGCCGATCCAAGCAGTGAGGAAAATGGCGATGAGCTGGCATGATTTGCTCGGTTTTATCCTGATCCTGGCCGCCGCCGCCGCGATCCCCGGCCCGGATATCGCGGCGATCGTAGCGACCGGCATCGGCCAGGGTCTCGGGCGCGCTTTCCGCGTGGTTTTCGGCCTCATTCTTGGCCATGCGGTCTGGATGACCGCCGCCGCGACCGGCCTTGCCGCGCTGGCCCTGGCGCTCGGCGCGGCCTTCATCCTGATCAAGATCGGCGCCGTCGCCTATCTGCTCTATCTGGCCTGGAGCCTGTGGACGGCGCCCGTCACGGAGGCGAGTGCAGAGGAGGCGCCCGCGCCAAGCGGCCGCGCGGGCATAGTGACGGGCCTGCTGGTCTCGCTCAGCAATCCGAAGGCGCTGGTGTTCTTCAGCGCCGTCGTGCCGAGCATTTTGCCCATCCAGAATTTGTCGCTGCCGGATTTTGCGCTGGTGATCGCGGCGAGTTCCCTGACCTTCATCGTGGTTTTCGGCGCCTGGGCGTTGCTGGCGGCGAAAGCGCGCGCCTTTCTCGGCCGCACCGCCAACCGCCGCGCCATCAATCGCGGCTCGGCGCTGCTGATCGCGGGGTCGGCGGTCGCGGTGGCGAGCCGCTGACGGCGGGCTAAGCCCCGCCCTGCGGATGCAGGACGGGCATGGCCAGTTCGATGGCGCGGGCGGCGGTTATGCCATGCTTCTGGTCGTGCACCAGCGGATGGTCGCGATCCGGGTCGAGCAGGAGCAGCGGGCGCAGCCTGTTGTCGCGATGGAACAGGCAGGCGGGCAGGCCGAGACTGCCGGGGTAGCCGAGGATTTCGTTGCTCAAATAGCTGAACATGCTGTCGAGCTTGCTCTGATCGTTGTCCTCGAAGCTGTCCCAGTAGCGCTGGAAATTGGCAGGGCTGAGCGAGCCCCAGACGCCCCATTCCAAATTTTGGTTTTGGCCGATAATCGGGATCTCCAATACCACCCGCACAAAGAAATCCTGGCCCTCGACAACGTAGAAGTCGTCTCCGAACCTCTCGACCGGCCGCTCGTGGCCAGGCTCGCCAAGGAATGCTGCCGGTTCGCCACAGGCCAGCGCCGGAAGCCCTGTGTGGCGCTGCTTGCACTGCGGGCATACGAACGACAAGCCATCCATCGCTTCATAATGCGGCATGATCTTCCCTCAGCCTTTCTCCGTCTTGGTCGGTTGCTAGCCTGCGCAGCCTGGCGTGTGAACCGAATTCTTCGAGCGCGGCGACGAGTTTGGGCTGGTGCTGCGCGCGGAAATTCCAGATATAGCGCAGGAATTCGAGGTCGAACCGTTCCGGGCAGCCGTCCGGGCCGCCCTCGCGCTGGCGGCCATAGCTCCTCGCCGTCCGCCAGAGCACGCGCCGGACGCAGCGATGGCGCGGATGATCGAGCCAGACGACGGTGTCGGCGCGGGGCAGGCGGATCGGCAGGCTGCCGGTGTAATTGCCGTCCATCACCCAGCGCGATCCGGCGCTGAGTTCGGTCACGCGCGCCAGCCATTCGGCTTTCGAGGCTCGACCCAGCCCGGGCGCCAGTGCTCGCGGTCGAGGTCGATCAGCGGCAGGCCGTGCGCGGCGGCGAGACGGCGCGCCAATGTGGATTTACCGCTGCCGGAGCAGCCGAGAACCAGCACGCGCTGCATGGTGACCCCCAATTTTTCGAAATCCCCGCGAAGGCGGGGATCCAGTAATCACGGAGATGGCGGTCTCGCTCTGCCCTACGCCAAATGCTGCGGCGTACTGGATCCCCGCCTTCGCGGTGATTTCGTAGGGAGGGGAGCGTGGAGCCCGGAGACTACCGCCGCGCCAGATGGGCCTCGCGGGCGGCGCGCAGGCGGGCGAAATCGTCGCCGGCGTGGTAGGAGGAGCGCGTCAGCGGGCTCGCCGAGACCATCAGGAAGCCTTTGCCATACGCCATCTTCTCATAGCCCGCAAACTCGTCAGGCGTCACGAATTTGGCGACGGCGGCGTGCTTGCGGGTCGGCTGCAGATACTGCCCGATGGTCAGGAAATCGACATCCGCCGTGCGCAGATCGTCCATCAATTGCAGCACTTCGTTCCGCTCTTCGCCCAGGCCCACCATGATGCCCGACTTGGTGAACACCGCCGGATCAAGCTCCTTGGCCTTCTGCAAAAGCCGCAGCGAGGCGAAATAGCGCGAGCCGGGGCGGATGGTCAGATAGTGCGAGGGCACGGTTTCCAGATTGTGGTTGAACACGTCCGGGCGCGCCTCGATCACCATCTCAAGCGCGCCGTCCTTGCGCAGGAAATCGGGCGTCAGCACTTCGATCGTCGTGGCGGGCGAGGCGGCGCGCGTCGCGCGGATCACGGCGGCGAAATGGGCGGCGCCCCCGTCCTTCAGATCGTCGCGGTCGACCGAGGTGATGACGACATGCGACAGGCCGAGCTTGGCCACCGCATCGGCGACTTTTTGCGGCTCGGCGGCGTCGAGCGCGCCGGGCATGCCGGTCTTGACGTTGCAGAAGGCGCAGGCGCGGGTGCAGGTGTCGCCCATGATCATCATGGTGGCGTGCTTCTTCTCCCAGCACTCGCCGATATTGGGGCAGCCGGCCTCCTCGCACACGGTGGTCAGCCCATGCGCGCGGATGATGCCCGCCGTCTCGCGGTAGCCGGCGGAGCCCGGCGCCTTGACGCGGATCCAGTCCGGCTTGCGCATGACGGGCGTATCCGGGCGGTTCGCCTTTTCGGGATGCCGGAGCGCGCCTGCGCCCTTGCCGCGCGTGTCGAGAATGGTGACCATGGAGATTTCCGGATGTGCCTCGCGTTCGCGCTTAAGATAAGCCGGAGCCGGGCAATATGAAAGCCCTCAGCGGGGGGCGATTTTCCAGGTGCCGCGCCACAATATATTGTTAAGTCCTCCTGCGTAGAACGCAACGAATCATGCACGATTGCGGCGGGCGACGGGGCATTTGGAGGATCGAGGATGATACGCGACAAGATTCCATCAGTGGTGACGAGCGGTCTCAGCGAGTTCAAGGAGTTCATCCTGAAAGGCAATGCCTTCGATCTGGCGGTCGCCTTCATCATCGGCGCGGCGTTCTCCGGCATGGTGACGTCGCTGGTTAACGATGTTCTGATGCCGCCGATCGGCTTCATCGTGGGCGGCGTCGACTTCTCCAACTATTACGCCGACCTGTCCTCCTTCTTCGGCTTCAAGCCGGCCGCCGATTCGGTCGACGCGGCGCAGAAATCCGGCCATGCGGTGATCGCCTATGGCAAGTTCTTCAACGCGCTGATCAACCTCGTCATCGTCGGCTTCGTGATCTTCCTCCTGGTGAAGCAGCTCAACCGCTTCCGCCGCGGCGCCGAAAAGCCGGAGAAGACGCCCGAGGAGGTGAAGCTGCTGACCGAGATCCGCGATATCCTCGCCCGCGACGCCCGCAGCGTGCTGCCGGACGGGCATTGAGACCCGAGGCTCCTCCCCTCGTCGTCCCGGACGCCGCGAAGCGGTGAGCCGGGACCCAATCATCGATCCGCGAGCACTGCGGCAAGAGGTGAGGCGAGTAGGCCCCGGCTCTGACGGCCGGGGCGACGAGGATGTGGAGGCGCCTCAGTCTCTCGAAATCCCCGCGAAGGCGGGGATCCAGTACGCCGCAGCGTAAGTGGTTGGGCAGAAAGTCGATTTCGAGTTTGTAAATACTGGTCCCCGCCTTCGCGGGGATTTCGGTTCAGGGGGTAGGCGGGTCGATCCATCTCACCTAATCGAGGCACGGGGCAGCGCGAGGATGTCGAGATGGCCGATTTCGCAGCGCTCCAGCGCCTTGCGCGAAGCGAGCCAGTCGGCGGCTTCGGCGTCCGATATTGCGCCGGTTTCGCGCGCGGCCTGGGCGACGCCTTCGCACACGGCGAGGATCAGCGGCAATTCCTTGCGGTCGAGCAGCCAGGGTGTCGAGGCCTCCCAGACGTCGAAGGCCGACTCGCGCAGGCGGGCGGCAAGGAACGGGCCGGCTTCCGCGCCGGCGGCGGGGCCGAAGCCTTTGTCGGTCTGCTGATGGGCGTTGAAGGCGGCGGTGATGCGGCCGTCGAGCGGGTGGGCCGGGTGCCAGCGCATGAGGCCGTCATAGATCAGCACGGTGTAGAAGGCGCGGCGGTGCTCGGCGAGGAGCGTCACAAAGCTGCCTAGCCAGTCGGTCGAGACGAGGTCGAACAGCGCGGCGGCGGTGACGAGGTCGCCGTCCTCGGCCAGCAGGCGGGCGAGGTGGGTGCGCAGATCGGCGGTCTCGAATTGCACGGCCAGCCCGGCCAGCTTCGCCTTGCCATCCCACGCCTCGATCGCGCCCCGCGCGGCCGCCAGCAGGCGCGGATCGTAATCCACAAGCCGCCAGCTCTGCCTCCCGGGCAGCGCGGGCGCCAGCGCACGCAAGTTCGAGCCGGTGCCGCAGCCGAAATCGACCACGCTGACCTTATCCCGCCCCGCCAGATGCGCCGCCAGCCGCGCGACCAGCCCGGCATCGCGGGCGCGGTGGTCGGCGGGCTCGCGCAGGCGGAGCCATTCGGGCGAAAAGCCGCTCATGCCGATACCTCTTTCACCACTTTGGCGATGATCTTGGCCGTATCGTCCCAGCGCGGCAGCGTTTCGGCATGCGCCCAGGCGGCGTCGGACAGTTTTTGCCGCAGCGCTCGGTCGGTGATCAGCGACGCCAGCGCCTCGGTCAGCGCGTCCACATCCTCGCTCAGCACCAGAATGCCGGCCTCCGGCGGCACCGTATCCGGCACCGCGCCCGCCCGCGCCGCGACGACGGGCAGCCCGCGCGCCAGCGCTTCGGCGAAAACCATGCCGTAGCCCTCATAGCGCGAGGGCATGGCGAAGATGTCGGCGGCGGCGTAAAGCGCGGGCAGCGTCTCGCCGGGGAGCACCCCGGCGAAACGGATGCGGTCGCGCAATTCGCCCGCCTCGACGCGGCGGACCAGCGGCCCGGCGAAATCGCCGTCGCGGTCCAGGCTGCCGGCGATGGTGCATTGCCAGTCGAGATGCGTCAGCCGCGATAAGGCTTCGACGAGCAGATCATGCCCCTTGCGCGGCACCACGGAGCCGATGCTGAGGATCTGGCAGCCGCTCTCGCCGCTCCCTGCCGCGCGCGGCGCCCGCTCGGTCCCCGGCTCGGCGATGGTGACGGGGGGCGGGGGCGCAAAGCCCAGCTCGATCAGCGTCGCAGCCGTCGTACGGCTGGTGACGATGATATGCCGCGCAAAGCCGAGCGCCGCTTTCTCCGTCGCTAGCAGCTTGCGGCTCGCCGCCTCGTCCAGCCCGGTCTCGAGCCCGAGCGGATGATGCAGCATCACCACGACCGGGGCGCTGAGCTCGGCAAAGCACTCCGCAGGCAGCGCGCCGGATGCCAGCCCGTCGACCAGCAGCACCGTATCGTCGGCGACGCTGGCGAGCAGCCGGGCCGTCTCCAGCACCTCTTCCTCGGAGGGAAACGGGAAGCCGCCCGGCAGCAGCAGATGGGCGACCTCGATGCCGTGCTGCGGCAGGAGCGCCATCACCTGCCGGTCATAGGCATAGCCGCCGGTCGGCGTTGCGAGATCGCCGGGGATGGCGAAGCTGAGTTTGGTCACGCGCCGACCGGCCCTTCGAACCAGGCGCGCGCCAGATGGTTTTCGCGCAGCGTGACGCGCAGCCGCGCCAAGCCTTCCGAGCCCGGCCCGAGCTTTCCGGCGCTGACCGCCTTGCCCATCTCGTTGAAGATGTAGCGGCAGAGGAATTCGGTGGTGGTGAGCTGGCCCTGGAAGGCCGGGACCTCGTCCAGATTGGCGTAGTTCACCGGCTTCAGCACGGCGGCGAGCGCTTCGGAGGCGCGGCCGATATCGACGACGACGTTGTGCTCGTCGAGGGTCTCGCGGAAGAAGGCGACATCGACGACGAAAGTGGCGCCGTGCATTTTCTGCGCCGGGCCGAAAAATTCGTTCGGCAGGCTGTGCGCGATCATGATGTGGTCGCGGACTTCGAGTGCGTACAAGACGGCCTCCTCAATGCAGGGGTCAAGGTGTCGGAGCGTGGCGTTCAGTAGCGGATCGCGGTGGCGATGCCGCTCGCGTCGGCCGCGAGCAGGCGCGGCAGGGCGGCGGGCAGATCGTCGAAGGCGACTTCGCCGGTAATCAGCGCGTCGAGGCGGGCATCATCCAGCAAGCCGATGGCCGTTTCAAGCCGTTCGCGGTGGGTTTTGCTGGCGCGCATGGGCGTCGCGACATGGCCGACCTGGGAGCAGATGATCTGCAGGCGCTGGCTATGGAAAGCGCCGCCGAGCGGCAAACTGATCTGCTTGTCGCCGAACCAGCTCACCTCGACGATGCGGCCTTCGAAAGCGGCAATGTCGAGGGCGAGACGCAGGCCCGCTTCCGAGGCGCTGGTATGGAAGACGATCTCGGCGCCCGGCTCGGCCTCCGCCGGCGTGCTGAAACGCGCGCCGAGCGCCGCGGCGATCTGCGCCCGCTCCGGCAGAATGTCGATCAGCGTCACCTGCGCCCCCGGCAGCCGCGCCGCAAGACTGGCGATCAGGCAGCCGACCAATCCGGCGCCGATCACCGCGATGCGCTGCCCGGCGGCCGCGCCGCTATCCCAGAGCGCATTCAGCGCCGTCTCCATGTTCGCGGACAGGATCGCGCGGCGCGACGGCACCGCATCCGGCAGCGGGATGACCCAGCTTTCCGGCAGCGCGAAATGCGTCTGATGCGGGTAGAGGGCGAACACCCTGCGGCCGATGAGCGCAGCGGGTCCCGCCTCGACGAGGCCGACGGCCGAATAGCCGTACTTGACCGGGAAGGGGAAATCACCCGATTGGTGAGGCGCCCGCATCCGCCCCCATTCGCTTTCCGGCAGCCGACCCTCGAAAACCAGCCGCTCCGTCCCCCGGCTCAGCCCGGAATATGTCATCCGTATGAGCACATCCGCCTTAGCCCCGTCATGTTCCATTAATATTGGGTTTTGCAGAGTCCGGATACTCGCGGAAAACGGGGCATCATAGTAAAGCGCACGGGGTTGAGACCCTCTCTCGGCTGGCGTGTCCTTCAGTTCCATGAACCCTCGCTGTTCTGCCATCGAATTATACCACGCCCTCACGTGTTTCTGAGCCACCGCCGCTGACATTCCACGGGGAAACAGCCGAATGAACGACCAATCGCCGCTGCGCCTTGACGCACCCCTGCTCAATGCGCGCTTGACGCCTGGGGGATTCCAAGAAACGCGAACGCTTTTCAGGCGGCGCCTGTTCATGGCGACGCTGACGCTGGCGACCATCGCCGGACTGCTTTACGTGCTCGGCCGCGTCATGGGCAGCGATGGCTGGACGTGGCTGGATGTGGGCATCTTCACCGCCTTCGCGCTCTCGACCCCGTGGACCGTGATGGGCTTCTGGAATGCCATCATCGGCTTCTGCCTTTTGCATTTCTCCAAGGACCCGCTGGCGGCCGTCAGCCCTTTTGCCGACATCCCGGATGAGACCGGGCCGATCGCGCTGCGCACCGCCGTCCTGATGACGCTGCGCAACGAAGACCCGGCGCGCGCCTTCGTGCGGCTGCGCATCATGAAGGAGAGCCTGGAGCGCACCGGCGAGGATAGCCGCTTCGATTTCTACGTGCTGAGCGACACCGACATCCCCGCCGTCGCGGCGGAGGAAGAGCGCCTGTTCGCCGAATGGGAAGCCGAATTCGCCGATGCGAGCCGCACCGCCTATCGCCGCCGCACCCGCAATGACGGCTACAAGGCCGGCAATCTGCGCGACTTTCTCGAGCGCTGGGGCGGCGCCTACGACCTGATGCTGCCGCTCGACGCCGACAGCCTGATGTCGGGCGCCGAAATGGTGAAGCTCGTCCGCATCATGCAGACCCATCCGCGCCTCGGCATCCTGCAGAGCCTCGTCACCGGCGCGCCTTCGACCAGCGCTTTCGCGCGCATCTTCCAGTTCGGCATGCGGCACGGCATGCGCTCCTACACCATGGGCAACGCCTGGTGGAACGCCGATTGCGGGCCCTATTGGGGACATAACGCCGTCATCCGCGTCGCCCCCTTTGCCCGCTTCTGCGAATTGCCGCTTCTGCCCGGCAAGCCGCCGCTCGGCGGCTGCGTGCTCAGCCACGACCAGATCGAGGCGACCTTGATGCGCGCCGCCAATTACGAAGTGCGCGTGCTGCCGGTCGAGGGCGAGAGCTGGGAGGAGAACCCGCCCACCCTGCTCGATTTCACCAAGCGCGACCTGCGCTGGTGCCAGGGCAACATGCAATATTGGCGGCTGGTCGGGCTGCCGGGCCTCCTGCCACTGAGCCGCTTCCAGATCGCCATGGGCATCTTCATGTACATCGCCCCGCTGGCCTGGACGGTGATGATCGCCCTGTCGGTCGCCAAGGTGTTCGACCCGGAAATCGGGCCGAAGGAGATCGAGCTCGGCATCGCGCTGTTCGCCGGCTCCTTCCTGATGAGCATCACGCCGAAGATCGCGGGGATGCTGGATGCCGCCTTCACGCCGGGCGCCATCACGCGCTATGGCGGGCCGCTGCGCTTCCTCGCCAGCAGCCTGACCGAGATCGTGTTCTCGATCATGCTGTCGCCGATCGCCGCCATCCGCCTCTCCATCTTCATGGTCAGCCTCTTGTTCGGGCGCAGCGTGATCTGGAGCGGCCAGCAGCGCGACACGCATGGCCTGAGCTGGGCAACCGCCTTTGCCGGCCTGTGGCCGCAGACGCTGTTCGGCCTAGTCATCCTCGGCATCCTCGGCTGGAAAGCGCCGGGCGTGCTGATCTGGGCCCTGCCGCTCCTGTCGGGCCTCGTCTTCGCCGCGCCCTTCGCGGTGCTGACCGCCTCGCCGCGCGTCGGCCGCTTCATGGTGCGGATCGGCCTCTGCGCCATCCCCGAGGAACGCGAGACGCCGCGCGATCTGGGCCGCCTCACCGGCCCGGATCTGAAGCTGGGCGGTCCCGACATGCCGGCCGGTCCCTCCGGTGACCTCGCTCCCGCCGCCGCGAGCAGCTAGAGCGATGGGGCCAGCGCCGACCCGCTTCGTGCGTCTGCGGCGGTCGCTTCGCGGCGCGGCGGGCATCGCCCGCTCGCTGCGGATCTATTACGCCAATCCCGTGCATCGCCGCAAAATGGTGGCGCTGTACGGGACCATGGTGGCCAAGGGCGATCTGGTCTTCGACATCGGCTCGCATGTCGGCGACCGCATCGGCGCCTTCCGTAGCCTGGGCGCCCGCGTCATCGCCGCCGAGCCGCAGCCGGCCGCCTTCCGCTGGCTGCGGCTGCGCTACGGCCGCGACCGGCAGGTCACGCTGCTGCAGCGCGCCGTCGGCGATGCGCCCGGCACGGTGACCTTCCATGTCAATACCGCCAATCCGACCGTCTCGACGGCCTCGCTCGGCTTCATGGACGCCGCGCGCGGCGCCGAGGGCTGGGAGGGCCAGAACTGGGACGAGACCATCTCCGTCCCCGCCGTCACGCTCGACGAGCTGATCGCCCAGCATGGCGAGCCCGCTTTCGTCAAGATCGACGTCGAGGGTTTTGAGCTGCATGTGCTGAAGGGCCTGAGCCGCGCTTTGCCGAAACTGTCCTTCGAGTTCACCACCATCCAGCGCGACGTCGCCTTCGGCTGCATCGACCGGCTGAGCGCGCTCGGGGCTTACCGCTTCAACGCCGCGCTCGGCGAAAGCCAGAAGCTGGAATTCGCCGATGGCGTCAGCGCGGAGGAGATGCGCGCCTTCATCCGCGCCCTGCCCCACAGCGCCAATTCCGGCGACATCTACGCCCATCTCGCGCGCTGAGCCCGTCGGCTCGGAGCGATCATATTCAGCGCCTTAAAGCGCCGCGGCCTTGCCCGCTCCCATGGAGACCTTCGCGTATCTCCTGGGCCTCTCCTCTCGTCGTCCCGGACGGCCGTCAGGCCGAGCCGGGACCCAATCCTATTTCCGCTATTGCTGCGGCAAGGTGAGAGGCGAGTAGGCCCCGGCTCTGACGGCCGGGGCGACGGAGTAAATTGCCGGGTTTTGTAAGGTTGCGTGCGGTTCTACGCCTCCGGCTTTTGCCCGAAAAACCGCGAGATCCATTTCCAGGCCCCGCCCAGCGCCAGCACGATCACCACCCAGCCCTTCTTCAGGACGGCCAGCGCGAGGACCAGGAGGCCGGCCTTGCTCGCGGCCTTTCCGGCGATCAGCGCGCCGATGCCATAGGCCGCGACCGTGTCCGTGCCCGGCAGGTAATCCTCGTAGCGCGCGCCGACGGTGAATTCGGGCATGGCGAGGACCGTCGGAATGACCGCCTTGATCTCGGCGAGCTGTTCCATGCCGCCGACGAAGCGCATCTCCAGGACGCCCTTGCGGCCCAGCGCCCGCACGTCATAGTTCAGCGTATGCGCAGGCGTGCCGCCGAACTCGATCTCCTTGGCCCAATGCAGCTTATGCGTCGCCGGGTCGTAATAGGGAGGCGAGGCCCAGCCGACGAGGCGAACCGAGGGGAAGCCCTGCTTCACCCGCTCCTGGCTGCTCTCGACGGAGGCGTCCTGCATCTGCTTGAGCAGCTCGTCATAATTGATGCTGGCGGCGTCCGCGTCGGAGACATAGCCGTCCGCCTCGAATCTGACGATGGCGCCCCAGCCATCTTCGACCGGCGTCCTGCTCGAGGGCAGGACCATGCCGAGCACCCCGTCGCCGGCCCCGGGCGGATTGCCCCAGGCGTCGACGATGACGCGCCGGGAATGCTCGGGCGAAAGGTAATAGAAGCCGCGCGGCACGTTGAGCCGCACGCCGCTGTCGCCCAGCGTCACGGCGCCGTCCTGATAGTCCAGGCTTTCGAGGAATTGCTGGAGCTCGGGGTTTTCATATTTTCGCAGGCCGAACAGATCTTGGAACGGCCTCGCTTCCGCGCCCGCCGCCGAAAACGCAATGATGGCCGTAGCGGCCAGAACTCTCATCTTCACGTTGTCACCTCGATGAATACACGCGGGCAAGCAATGCGGAACTACTCTTCGGCTCAATCGAGACAAGGCGGCGCGCGGGTCCCCCCTCATCCTTGCCCCGTTCAGCGCCTGCTTGCTTAAATTGCTGACGGGCATGAGAAATTCTCGTCATGCCGCGATTAAGCTGGAGAATGTCTTGGGCGTCATATTATGAGGCTGGAGTGACGCGGCCAACCCCGGAAGGCCCGGCAAAGCCGGCTCGGGCAAACTTGCTGCACGAGCGCGCCTTCCGGGGCACAGTGCGAGCCGCGAGCCGGGATGCGAGAGTGCGGATGCAACGCGTTGACCCTTGCCGGAGCCACCCGTCCTCAAGGGGAGAGCCTTTAAAGGCACGGGCGGCGATCCCGGACCGTTCGCTCGATCGTGAGCGCAGAAACGCAAATGCCATCCCCGCTCGCGCGGAGATGGCAAAAATCAGAGCCAACGGCACTGCGCCCGGCGCAAAACCCTATTGCGACTTGGGAACCTGCGGCCCGGTCGGGGCCGGGGCGGCGGGGGGCGCCGAGGGGATCAGCGGGCTGAGCTTGGGCAGGCCGCCGTCGCTCGCCGGAGCGGGGGCGTTGCTGGCGGGCTGGCCGCCCGGATCGAGGATGGAGCTGGGGCCGCGGCTGCTGCTGGCCATCACGGCGAGCAGGATGCTGGTGCCGAAGAAAGCGGCCGCGAGCACGGCGGTCACGCGGGTGAGAAGATTGGCGGCGCCGCGCCCCGTCATGAAGCCGCCGCCACCGCCGCCGATGCCGAGCGCGCCGCCTTCGGAGCGTTGAATCAGAACGACGGCCACCAGGGCCGCTGCGATCATCAGATGGAGTACGAGTATGACCGTCGTCATGTGTCTTCTTCTATTTGCGGAATTTGGTGCGGTGTACAGCATTTCACCGGCGATGACCAGAGATTAGGGCCGGCGGCGCGTTTTTCCAGCCCTAGACGGCAAATCGATCCTGGCGGCCCCTGAACAGGCAGGATTCACCGTGTCGGCAGGTCCTTGCGGGCGCCGAGCTGCACGGCGCTGGCGTTGGTCGGGCGCTTGCCGGGCGATTTGACGATCTCGGTGGAATTCGGCTCGTCGGCCTCCGGCATGGCGAGGGCCGGCGGCGGCTGCAGGGCGGCCTTGGCCGGCGCCGGGCGCGTCCCGTTGCGCTCGGGCACGGGCGGCGCGCCGAGCCCTCCGGCCTCGCCCTCATCGTCGTCCTCGTCCTTCTCTTCCGGCTCGGCCACTGCGGCGATCTTCTCGCAGCGGAATTTGATCTGCTCGAAGACGTCGAGATAGCGCTTCACCAGATTGAGATCGGCCGGTTTGAGATTGACCTTGGCCCAGTCCGCGCCGCGTTCGAAATTCTTGTCGGCGCCCAAGGTCGCCAGCGACTGGCGCTCCGTGCGCAGGCGGTTGCAGGTCTCCTCATCGAGCGGATGGGCGCCGGCGCCGCGCGGCGCGGCCGCCAAAAAGGTCACCGCAAAGCCGAGGAGCAGCGACGGAAGAGGTCGCGAGAGCGGACGCAAGAGCATGTGAACACCTAAATCTAGAACCCGTAATCTCACCCGGCCCATGGCGAAAAGCCTATGCGGGCGAGCGGGACGGCGCGGCCCCCGCCGCGATGATCGCCAGAAAGTCCCGGGCCTTGAGACTGGCCCCCCCGACCAGTGCGCCATCGACGCCCTCGATTGTCAACAGCTCGGCTGCATTATCGGGTTTCACCGAGCCGCCGTAAAGGATGCGCGTCGCCCCGGCAATATCGGCGCCGGCGAGGCGCGCGAGTTCGGCGCGGATGAATTGATGCACTTCGGCGACATCGGCCAGCGTCGGCGTCAGGCCGGTGCCGATGGCCCAGACCGGCTCATAGGCGATGACCGTATTGGCCGCCGTCGCGGCCTTGGGCAGCGAGCCCGCCAATTGCCGCCCGATCACCGGCAGCGTCAGGCCGAGCCGGCGCTCGCCGGCGGTCTCGCCGATGCAGATGATGGCGGTGAGGCCCGCCGCATGGGCGGCCTCGGCCTTGGCCCGCACGTCCTGGTCGCGCTCGCCATGGCCGGAGCGGCGCTCGGAATGGCCGACGATGACGGCGACGGCGCCGCTATCGGCCAGCATCGGTGCGGACAGATCGCCGGTGAAGGCGCCGGACGCCTTGATGTGGCAATCCTGCGCGCCGATGGCGACGGGCGTATGCTTGACCCGCGCAGCCGCCGCCGCGAGCAGCGTGGCGGGCGGGCAGACCATCACATCGACGCCCTGGCCGAAGCCTCCCTCGCTTACGCCCTCGCGCAAGGCGTCGAGTTCGGCGAGTGACGCGGCCACCCCGTTCATTTTCCAATTGCCGGCAATGAGCGGCCTGATCTCAGCCATTGATTTCCCCGCCTTTCGGCCTTGACTTTATGTTCGCCGCAGACTTGATCTAATTCCAAGACAATTTTCAGGCAAGCGCCGCGGACCTTCGCCGTCCGCCAGCGCATCATTGCCCATAGCTGGTATGGAAACGATAAAAACATGTTGAACGCTCTGAGAAAAAGTGCGGGGAGCTGGGTCGTCAAGGGCCTGCTCGGCATTCTTGTCATCAGCTTCGCCGTTTGGGGCGTCGCCGATATTTTTCGCATGGGCGGGCAGACCCATCTGGCCGAAGTCGGCGGCCGGACGATCTCGCCGCAGGAATTCCAGCGCGACTATCAGAACCAGATCGCCATGGTCAGCAATCAGCTCGGCCGGCAATTGACCAGCCAGGAAGCGCGCAGCTATGGCCTCGGCCAGCGCGTGCTCGAAAACCTGATCGGCACCACCGCCATCGACATCCATGCCGATGCGCTCAAGCTCGGCATCTCCGACACCGCCGTCGCCGATGCCATCAAGGCGGAGCCGTCCTTCCAGGGCGCCAATGGCAGTTTCGACCCGCAGCGCTTCCAGGAGGTGCTGCGCAATATCGGCATGAGCGAGCCGGGCTTCGTCAATCTGCAGCGCGAGGAGATGATCCGCCAGCAGGTGGTCAGCGCGCTCGGCCGCGGCGCCTTCGTGCCCAAGACGCTGCTCGACGCCGTCAACCACTACCGCAATGACGAGCGGGTGCTGAAATATTTCGTGCTGCCGCCGTCGTCCGTCGGCGAGGTGACGCCGCCGGACGATGCCGCGCTCACCAGCTATTACGAGGACAACAAGACCAGCTACACGGCGCCTGAGATCCGCAAGATCGGCGTGCTGCTGCTGACGCCGGACGCCATCAAGGACACCATTTCGCTGACCGATGACGACGTCAAGGCGGCCTATGAGGCGACCAAGGCCAGCTATTCGACGCCCGAGCGCCGCACCATCCAGCAGATCATCTTCAAGGACATGGCCGCCGCCCGCGAGGGCGCCGACAAGCTCGCCAAGGGCACCGATTTCCTGGCGCTCGGCAAAGAGCTCGGCCTGAAGGACAGCGACATGTCGCTCGGCACCTTCGCCAAGTCGCAGCTCGCCGACAAGAAGCTGGCGGAGGCCGCCTTCTCCGTGACGCTCGACAAGCCGAGCGCGCCGGTCGACAGCTTTTCGCCGGTCATCGTCCGCGTCACTAAGATCGAGCCGGGTTCGGAAAAGACGTTCGACGAGGTCAAGGACAAGGTGCGCGACACGCTCGCCAAGAGCCGGGCGGCCCAGGAGATCGCCAAGCTTTACGACGCGGTCGAGGATGAGCGCGCCAACGGCTCCAAGGCCTCGGAGGCGGCGCAGAAGCTGCATCTGAATTACGCCGAATACAGCTTCGACAGCCGCGGCATCGGCCCGGACGGCAAGCCCGCCGATCCGGCGGTGGCGACGCGCGACATCGTCAATCTCGCCTTCCAGAGCGATGTCGGCGTCGAGAACAATCCGGTGACGCTCGGCGACGGCTACGCCTTCGTCGACGTGCATGAGATCACGCCGCAGCGGCAAAAGCCCTTCGAGGAGGTCAAGGATCAGGTGAAGGCCGCCTGGATCCAGGACGAGACGCGCAAGCGCGTCCGCGCCAAGGCCGACGATCTGGTCGAGAAGGCCCGCATTTCCGGCATCGACGCCGTCGCCGCCGAGGCCAAGGCGACCGTCGTGACCACGCCGCCGGTGAAGCGCGAGACCGCGCCGCAGGGTCTGCCGCGCACCGCCGTTTCGCTCGCCTTCACCTTGCCCAAGGACGGCGTCGGCACCGTGCAGATGCCCGACCGGCTCAGCCAGGCCATCCTGCAGGTGACCGAGACCACCTCGGCCGGCCCGCTCGACGAGGCCCAGGCCAAGACGCTGGGCGACGAACTGCGCCGCAGCCTTGGTGTGGATATTCTGACCGAATATGTCGGCGGGTTGCAAAAGAGCTATGGCGTGCAGATCAACCAGAACGCTATAGCCTCCATCATCGGACAATAATCCCGGCAGCAACAGGCGCGGACGCCTCCTGTCCGCGCGGCTCCCCATCACAGGCGCGTTCCATGCGGCTCTATCCCGGTTTCGAAGACTTTGCCGAGACATATGATCGAGGCGAGCCGCAAGCGGTTTGGACGCGCCTCGTCGCCGATCTCGAAACGCCGGTTTCGGCCATGCTGAAGCTCGGCGCCGACCGGCCGATGAGCTTTCTGCTGGAATCGGTCGAGGGCGGCGCGGTGCGCGGGCGCTATTCCGTGCTCGGCTTCGATCCGGACATCGTCTGGCGCGCCGAGGGCGACGCGGCCGAGATCAACCGCTCGCCAGGCAAGTCGCCGAACAAATTCACCAAATGCAAGGGCGGCACGCTGGCCTCGCTGCGCGAGCTGCTCGCCGAATCCCGCATGGAGCTGCCCGCCAGCCTGCCGCCGATGGCGCTCGGCGTGTTCGGCTATATGGGCTACGACACGGTGCGGCTGATCGAGAGCCTGCCCGAGCCCAATCCCGACCCCATCGGCATTCCCGACGCGGTGCTGATCCGACCGACCGTGATGGCGATCTTCGACAATGTGAAGGACGAGATTTTCGTCGTCACGCCGGTGCGCCCGCAGAAGCGGCAGACGGCGAAAACCGCCTGGTCCCGCGCCGTCGACCGGCTCTCCGCCGTGGTCGATGCGCTGGACGCCCCGCTCGCCCATTCCGCCGCGCCGAACGGGGCGAGCCTAGCCGTGCCGCAGGCGACCTCCAACACCACGCCCCGCCAATATGAGACCATGGTGAAGAAGGCGAAGGAGTACATCGCGGCGGGCGACGTGTTCCAGGTGGTGCTGAGCCAGCGCTTTTCCGCGCCCTTCGACCTGCCGCCCTTCGCGCTCTACCGCGCCCTGCGCCGGGTCAACCCCTCGCCATTCCTCTATTATCTCAATTTTGGGGACTATGCGGTGGCCGGATCGAGCCCGGAAATCCTGGTGCGGGTGCGCGGCGGCCAGGTGACCATCCGCCCGATCGCCGGCACCAGGCGGCGCGGCGAGACGCCGGAAGAGGACAAATGGCTGGCCGAGGACCTGCTCTCCGACGAGAAGGAGCGCTCCGAACACCTGATGCTGCTCGATCTCGGCCGCAACGATGTCGGCCGCGTCGCCAAGATCGGCACGGTGAAGGTGACCGACAGCTTCTTCCTGGAATATTACAGCCAGGTCATGCACATCGTCTCCAACGTCATCGGCGAATTGTCCGAGGAGCATGATGCCGTCGGCGCGCTGATGGCGGGCTTTCCGGCCGGCACGGTGTCGGGCGCGCCGAAGGTGCGGGCGATGGAGATCATCGACGAGCTGGAGAAGGAAAAGCGCGGGCTTTACGCGGGCTGCGTGGGCTATTTCTCCGCGACCGGGGAAATGGATAGCTGCATCGTGCTGCGCACGTCGCTGATCAAGGACGGGACGATGTATGTTCAGGCCGGCGCCGGGATCGTCGCGGATTCGATACCGGCCAGCGAGCAGCGCGAGTGCGAGGTCAAGGCCATGGCGCTGTTCCGCGCGGCGGAAGAGGCGGTCCGGTTTGCGAGCGAGGCGAGGCGGGGGCAGTAGGCTAACCGGCTTTGTCGGAGCCAATTAGCCCTTCAACATCCGTTTTGTAATGAAGCCTCCAATAAGCGTTGAGATGATCGACGCGATGATATCCTTGAGTAGATCATCGGCAGGAAAAGGCAGAGCACGAAATAGCTTTCGATGAAAGGATGCGATTTCTTCAAGCTCTTGGGGCGTTTCTAGCTCGTTAATACCATAATACGATGCCAAAATTGAAGTCGTTGCCACGAATAGAAAGAACACAAAAATCACGTTTTGCGAAAAACCAATAAGAAGCATGTGCCAGTTTTGAGATGTTACTTGGCGGGTATCCCACCACGTAAGGACCAGCATCGGAAGAATGACAGTTGTTAACAATAATAATCCGTAAGAAAATCCGGTCTCACGTGCGTTGCAAATAACCGCGATTATTAATAGCGCAAAAAATACGATTGAGATCTGAGATGAGTCTAGATTAAGCCCCTTGCGGTGTATTGTCAAAGACGCTTCCATGTCGGCAGAAAATGACGATGCTGCGATTTTACCATAAATATTGGCTTAGTGCCAAGAAGCGTATTCCATAATGCGAAGACAAATCGACGGGCGGCAGCCGTCGATGCCCTTTCGACCAATGCTGGCGCCACGCCCTACGCACATTGGACACACCACAAACCCCGAACACTCCCCTTTCGGCTGACACCACCCCTTTCCGCCGGGCCGTTGCTTCGCCGCCGTGGTATAAATGCATCTGTATTCTTCAATTGATATTCTTGGAGATATAGATGCCCGATTCCCAAGCACAATCGTCCAAAAGCAAGATCGCCTGGCTCGCCGACGGGGTTATTCTGTCGCTGATGTTCAGCATCGTCTCGCTGGCGGTCAGCCTGATGCAATCGTCCAGCCAGGAGAAAGAGGAGCAGGCGCGCAATGCCTTCAGGATTTGCGAGACATTTCTGACATCGGAGGTGCTGACCAAAAGCCACGGCAATGTGCGGCGGGCGCTGCCGCTGCTGCGCCAATATGACGACCTCGCCCCGCTTCTCAGTCAGGCGGAATGGGCGGCCCTGAAGAACGATCTGTTGATCTCGGTCAATTACCTGGACGCCGCGGCCAAGCTGATCAATTCCAAGACCGTCGATACCGGCATATCCGAACATTGCCTCAAGTCGTTCATGGAAGGCTATGCCCAGATCATCAAGAAACACGGCAAGCCCAAGCAGGACGGGTTCTGCCCGCAAGACGCGCTGATTTGCGATCTGCAGCAATTCGACCAGCTCGCGCAATTCGTGAAGGAGCATGAACCCAAGCCGCCGGCAAGGGTCGCCAAGAAGGGCGAATGAGGCGCGCTGGCTTCCGCGTGAAGGGGGATGTGTTCGTCGCGATTGCTCCATATGATGCTACGGCGACCGCTCAACGCCCACACGCGAAGCTGACCCATGCTCACCCTGACCCTTTTCCGCCACGCCAAATCGAGCTGGGCGGAGCCGTCGATGCCCGATTTCGACCGCCCGCTCGCCCCGCGCGGCGAAGAGGCCGCGCCCCGCATGGGCGCATTCCTCGCCGGGCGCGGCCTCGTCCCCGATCTCATCCTCTGCTCGACCGCGCGGCGCACCCGCGAAACCCACGATCTGGCTTTCGCCGCCCTGCCCCGCCCGGAAACGCAATTCCTCGACGCCATCTACCATGCCACCGTCCCGGCCCTCCTCGCCATCATCCGCGCCGCGCCCGCCGACACCCGCCACCTCATGCTGATCGGCCATAATCCGGGCCTCCAGGCCCTGGCGCTGAAGCTGATCGGCGGCGGCGATCCCGATGGCCGGCGCGAAATTGCCCACAAATTTCCCTCGGCCGCCATCGCCGCGATGAGCTTCGACGCGGCGGGCTGGTCCGCCGTCCAGCCGGGCGGCGGGCACCTCCTGTTTTTCATGGCGCCAAGGCAGCTTCCGGCGCCCTTGAGCGGAAGCCGCTCATAATTCCTGCGCTTTCCTCTGGACGCCCGCGCCTAATTTTGCTGTTCTCTCCGGCACGGCGGAGGCGAGTTATGATCACGCTCATCGATAATTACGACAGCTTTACCTACAACCTCGTTCACTATCTCGGCGATCTGGGCGTGGCCTGCCGCGTTTATCGCAATGACAAGATCTCGGCCGAGGCCGTGCTGGCCGAGGAGCCGCGCGCCATCGTGCTCTCGCCCGGCCCCTGTTCGCCCGTCGAAGCCGGAATCTGCCTCGAGCTGATCGAGAAAAACGACGGCCGGGTGCCGCTACTCGGCGTGTGCCTCGGCCATCAGGCCATCGGCCATGCCTATGGCGGCAAGGTCATCCGTGCGCCCAAGCTGATGCACGGCAAGGTCTCGACCATCTACAATTCCAGTGAGGGCATCTTCCAGGGCCTGCCGACCGAATTCGGCGCCACCCGCTATCACTCGCTGCTGGTCGAGGAAAAGTCCCTGCCCTCCTCGCTGCGCATCACCGCCAGCACTTCGGACGGGCTCATCATGGCGCTGCAGCACCGCAGCCAGCCGGTCTTCGGCGTGCAGTTCCACCCGGAAAGCATCGCCTCCTCCTATGGCCACGCCATGCTGGCGAATTTCCTGCGCATGGCCCGCATCAACTGGCGCCCGATCAAGGAAAACCTCGATCTGCCGCGCACCGTCATGACCGGCACCTCGCCGGAGGCGATGCGATGACCACCGACGACGCGGCCGCCCGCTTCCGGCCGCATTTCGAGACGGTCGCATCCGGCGGCCGTTTGAGCGAGGAGGACGCCGCCAGCGCCTTCGACGCCATCATGGAAGGCGGCGTGCCGGAAATGCAGCTCGCGGGCTTCCTGGTCGCCATGCGCGCGCGCGGCGAGACGGTGGACGAGATCGCGGGCGCGGTGCGCTCGATGCGCGGCAAGATGCGCAAGATCGCCGGTCCTGCCGGCGCCATCGACGTGGTCGGCACCGGCGGCGACGCCAAGGGCACCTTCAACGTCTCGACCGCCACCTCCTTCGTCGTGGCGGGCCTCGGTGTGCCCGTCGCCAAGCACGGCAACCGGGCGGTGTCGTCCCGGTCCGGCGCCGCCGATGTGCTCGAACATCTCGGCATCAACCTCGCCATGACGCCGGAGGAAGCCGAGCGCAGGCTTGCCGAAACCGGCATCGCCTTCCTGTTCGCGCCGACCTATCATTCCGCCATGCGCCACGCCGCGCCCGTGCGCGCCGGCCTGAAGCTGCGCACCATCTTCAACCTGCTCGGGCCGCTGTCCAATCCCGCCGGCACCAAGCGCCAGCTCATCGGCGTCTTCTCGGAAGTCTGGATCGAGCCGCTGGCCGAAGTGATGCGGCGCCTTGGCGCGGAACATGTCTGGGTCATGCATGGCGCGGACGGGCTGGACGAGCTGTCCACCACCGGCGTCTCGAAGGTCGTCGAGCTGAAGGACGGCAAGCTGCGCCAATTCGAGGTGACGCCGGAACAGGCTGGTCTCGCCCGGGTTACGCTGGAAGGACTGATCTGCGGCGCCCCCGCCGAAAGCGCGGCCTCGATCCTGGCCTTGCTCGACGGGCAGAAAGGGCCGTTCCGCGACATCGTCCTGCTCAACGCCGCGGCGGCTTTGATCGTCGCCGGCAAGGCTGAAAGCTTGGCCGAGGGCGCCGAACTGGCCGCCGCCTCCATCGACGAGGGCAAGGCGGCGGCGGCGCTCAAGCGGCTGATCGCGCGAGGCAAGACGTAACCTCATGACGACAATCCTGGCACAGATCGCCCGCTACAAGCGCGAGGAAATCGCGGCGGCCAAGGCCAAGATCCCGCTCGCCGAGATCGAGCGGATGGCCGGGGATGCCCCCAATGTCCGCCCCTTCGCCGCCACCGTAATGGCCTGTGCCGAGGAAGGCCGCTACGCCCTCATCGCCGAAATCAAGAAAGCCAGCCCCTCGCGCGGCCTGATCCGCGAGGATTTCGACCCGGCCTCGCTCGCGTTGGCCTATGCCGCGGGCGGCGCGGCCTGTCTCTCGGTCCTGACCGACGGCCCCTCCTTCCACGGCGATGACGAGCATCTGCTCGCCGCCCGCGAAGTCTGCGCCCTCCCCGTGCTGCGCAAGGATTTCATGCTCGACCCCTATCAGGTGCCGCAATCGCGCGCGCTCGGGGCCGATTGCATCCTCATCATCATGGCCGCCGTCGACGATTTCCTCGCCATGGAACTGGCCGGCGCGGCGAACGCCTGGGGCATGGATGTGCTCGCCGAAGTCCACAATGAGGACGAGCTGGACCGCGCGCTCAGCCTTCCCACCTCCTTGATCGGCATTAACAATCGCGACCTGAAGACTTTTGAGACCTCGCTCGGCGTCACCGAAAGGCTGATGCCGCTGATCCCGCGCGGCCGCCTCACCGTCAGCGAAAGCGGCATCTTCACCCATGCCGACATCCAGCGTCTCGCCGGAGCCGGCGCGCACGCCTTCTTGGTCGGCGAAAGCCTGATGCGCCAGCCCGATGTCGCGGGCGCGACGCGTCTGCTGCTGGCCGGCGAAGGCGCGCCCAAAACCTCGCCCGCAGCCTATCGCGAGGCGTCAGCGTGACCTCCAGCCTCTCCCATATCAACGAGCGGGGCGAGGCGAACATGGTCGATGTCTCGGACAAGGCCGTCACCGCCCGCTCCGCCATCGCCGAGGGTTTCGTGGTGATGCAGCCGGAAACGCTGGCGCTGATCCGCGAAGGTGCCGCCGCCAAGGGCGACGTGCTGGCGACCGCCCGCATCGCCGGCATCATGGCCGCCAAGCGCACCCACGAGCTGATCCCGCTCTGCCATCCGCTCGCCATCACCAAGGTCACGGTCGATTTCGAGGAAACCGCGACGCCTCCGGGCCTGCGTGTCGAAGCGCTGGTCAAGGTCAGCGGCCAGACCGGCGTCGAAATGGAAGCGCTGACGGCTGTTTCGGTCGCCTGCCTGACCATCTACGACATGCTGAAAGCCGCCGACAAGGCGATGCATTTCGAAGGCATCCGCGTCATCGAGAAATCCGGCGGCCGCTCCGGCACATACAAGGCCAAGGGGCGCTAACATGCTGTCCGTCGCCGAAGCCCTGGCGCTGGTCGTCGCGGAGGCGAATCCGCTCCCCGCTGAAGACGTGCCGCTCGCCGAAGCCCATGAGCGCGTTCTGGCCGAAGATCTCGCCGCGCGCCTGACCCAGCCGCCCTTCCGCTCCTCCGCCATGGACGGCTACGCCGCCCGGCAAGCCGACCTCACCGCCCTGCCCGCGCGCCTGCGCCTGATCGGCGAATCCGCCGCCGGGCACCCGTTCCACGGCCAGGTCGGGCCCGGCGAGACCGTACGCATCTTCACCGGCGCGGAAGTCCCCGACGGCGCGGATTACATCATCATCCAGGAAAATGTCAGCGCTCTCGGCGGCAGCGTCGACATCCATGAGCTGAGCAGCGGCGAGTCGATCCGCGCCGAAGGCAGCGATTTCAGCCTGGGGCAAGTGCTGCTGCGCGCCGGAAAGCGCCTGTCCGCGCGCGATCTGATGCTCGCCGCGCAAATGAACCACGCCGTGCTGCCGCTGCGTCGGCGTCCGAGGGTCGCCATCCTCGCCTCGGGCGACGAGCTGGTCCGCCCCGGCGAGACGCCCGGCGCGGGCCAGATCATTTCCTCGATCCCCTATGCGCTCGCCGCCATGCTGCGCAAGGCCGGAGCCGACCCCATCCCGCTCGGCATCGCCCGCGACACCCAGCAAAGCCTTGCCGAGCACATCGCCGCCGCCGGAGACGCCGACATCCTCGTCACCATCGGCGGCGCCTCGGTCGGCGACCATGACCTCGTGCGCGGCGCGCTGGAGAGCGCGGGCTACGGCATCGCTTTCCACAAGGTCGCCATCCGCCCCGGCAAGCCGCTGATGTCGGGCGCGCGCGGGCGCCAGCGCGTCATCGGCCTGCCCGGAAACCCCGTTTCGGCGGCGGTCTGCGCCCAGATCTTCCTGTTGCCGCTGATCGCTGCCCTGCTGGGCGAAAACCCGATCTCGCCCACGCCGGCCGAGTTGCCGCTCGCCGCGCCCCTCCCCGAAAACGGCCCGCGCCAGCATTATATGCGCGCCCGTTACGTCTCCCGCCTTGCCGAGAGCGCCGTCGAAGCGCTCGGCCAGCAGGACAGCGCGCTCGTCGCGACGCTTGCCGCCGCCGATTGCCTGATCGTGCGGCCGCCCTTCGCGCCCGCCGCGCATGCAGGTGATTTCGTACAGGTCCTGCCGCTTTAACCGATGGAAAATCTCTCCTGCTGTAAAAAGCGTCAAAGCGGCCCTCGAATCGCTTGCGGAACACAACTAGAACAAGTATAGATGTTCCTGCTTTGTACAACCGGGTCTTGAGGGCGGCCGCATCGCCCCGCCGTCCCCTTCGAGGAACCATAATGCTCACGCCCAAGCAGAAAGAGCTTCTCCTCTTCATCAATGAGCGGCTGAAGGAATCCGGGGTGCCGCCCTCCTATGATGAAATGAAGGAAGCGCTCGATCTGCGCTCCAAATCGGGCATCCACCGGCTGATCACCGCCCTCGAGGAGCGCGGCTTCATCCGCCGCCTGCCCCACCGGGCAAGAGCGCTGGAGATCATCAAGCTGCCGGAAATGGCGCAATCCAGCTTCAAACCGGCCGCCAGCCGGGGCTTTTCGCCATCGGTCATCGAGGGCAGCGGGCGGCGAGGGTTTAGCGAGGATCCCGACGGCGGCGGCTATGCCTCGGGCGTGCCCGTGATGGGCCGAATCGCGGCGGGCGTGCCGCGCTCGGCCATCGAGAATCACAGCCATACCATCAACGTCCCCGAGGACATCCTCTCCCCCGGAGAGCATTTCGCGCTTGAGGTGAAAGGCGATTCGATGATCGACGCCGGCATCCTCGACGGCGACACCGTCGTCATCAAGAAAACCGACACCGCCACCAATGGCGACATCGTCGTCGCCCTGGTCGACGAGGAGGAGGCGACCTTGAAGCGCTTCCGCCGCAAGGGCCAGTCCGTGGCGCTGGAAGCCGCCAACCCCGCCTACGAGACCCGCATCTTCGGCCCCGACCGCATCCGCATCCAGGGCAAACTGGTCGGCCTGCTGCGCCGCTACTGAGCGGCGTGCCCGCCCCAGCCGTCGTCCCGGCGCCGCAAAGCGGCGAGCCGGGATCCAATGGCCGATCCGCGAGCACTGCCGAAGCGATGAACCAAGAGCTTGAAAAGATTAACCGTTTCGAAATCCCCGCGAAGGCGGGGATCCAGTATTCACAAACTCGAAATTGGCTTTCTGCCAAACCGCTTACGTTGCGGCGTACTGGATCCCCGCCTTCGCGGGGATTTCGTTTTTAGCAATTGGCAGCTCGATCCAATCTCCCATCGGGTCCCGGGTCTGACGGCACGGATGGATGCCACGCCGCGGATCGGCCCCGAAGGCCACCCCCCGCATCCGGGAGACAAACCGGTCGCCCCGCCGCGCCGCTACCGAAACGGCGTTGCCCGCCCCGGCCGTCGTCCCGGACGCCGCGAAGCGGCGAGCCGGGACCCATTGGCTGATCCGCGCATGCTGCGGCAAGCGGCGATGCGAGTGGGCCCCGGCTCTGACGGCCGGGGCGACGGATGAGGCGGAGGTTGTGCCCAAATTGGGCAGCCACCGCGAGGCCGATGCAACTTGCGGAAACGCCCCAGCTTTTTGTCATCCCCGCGAGGCGTGGATCCAGTAAAGGACAAAGTTGATGTCGGGCAAAGCCTTGCCATGAATGCTGCGGCGGACTGGAGCCCCGCATTCGCGGGGATTTCGTCTTAGCAATGGGGGCCATCAAATCTCACCCCAATCGGGCAGGCCCCGGTGCTGACGGCGAAGGCGAATCACGGCGGATGCCCCGCCGCCGATCGGCCCCGCCTGCACCTGCATCCAGGGCAGGCCGGTCGGCCTGCCGCCCCGCTACTGAGACGGCGTGCCCGCCCCGGCCGTCGTCCCGGACGCCGCGAAGCGGCGAGCCGGGACCCATTGGCTGATCCGCGAGCGCTGCGGCAAGCGGTGATGCGAGTGGGCCCCGGCTCTGACGGCCGGGGCGACGGATGAGGCGGAGGTTGTGCCGAAGTGGGCAGCCACCGCGAGGCCGATGCAACTTGCGGAAACGCCCCAGCTTTTTGTCATCCCCGCGAGGCGGGGATCCAGTAAAGGGCAAAGTTGATGTCGGGCAATGCCTTGCCATGAATGCTGCTGAGTACTGGATCCCCGCTTTCGCGGAATCGACGACTGTGGGGTCGGCAACGCGCCTTCCGACCTTCCGGCGCTGTATGAAGCGCTTCCACTTTCCGGGCCACGCCCTATCCGCGCCGCGTGCAGCGTTTCCGCGCCGTTGGGCTCGCCTCCCCTCAGCCGGCACCCATTACCGCATATCCACACCCTCGACCGCCGCCGTCGCCTCGCCCCCCTCCGGCTCCGGCTCCTGATCCGGCGCGACGGCCGGGATCGTCTGCCGCCGCCGGTATCCGATCGCCCAGGGCCGCCGCCCCCGATCCTCCGCGACCGTGCGCACGCTGATCCGCCCCTCCCCGACCCGCAGCGTCTGCGCGCCGCCCTCGCGCAGATCGCGGCTGTCGATCACCAGCTCCGGCTGGGTGCAGCCCGCCGGCAACGGAAAATCGGCGATCAAAATCGCCGCCCGCCGGCAATCATCCGCCAGCGCGGACGGGTGGCTGACATGGCTGATGAGCTTCCCCTTCACCAGCGCTATGCAGCTCTGCCCGTCGCACTGAAAAAGCTTCGACCCGCGCGCCGCCTTGGCCGGGCGCAGATCGCCATCCGCCTCCATCCAGCGCTCCAGACTATAGGTCGCCTTGCGGCTGTCACCCGTCGCGATCAGCCCCTTGGCGTCGCGGATGGCGACGATCTTGCCCTCGCGCTCGATCCAGATGTCCGGCCGCTCGCCGAACGGCGCCAGCGCCAGTCCCGCCCCGACCGCCGCGAGCCCGGCCCAGCGCCACCGCCCGCGCCAGGCGACCAGCCACAGCCCGCCGAACATCATCAGCGGCAGCGCCCCTTCGGCAAAGCTCGGCACGCCGATCGCCGCGCCCGGCAGCCCCGCCGTGAAGGCGGCGACGCCAAGCATGCCCTCGATGCCCTTGTCCATCGCCATCAGCGGCCAATAGTCCAGCCCGAACGGCATGGCGACCAGCGCGACGAGCGCCATCGGCATGACCAAGAGCGACACGAACGGCGTCGACAGCACATTGCCGATGACGGAATAGGTGGCGAGACGGTGGAAATGATAGGCGGCGAGCGGATCGACGGCGGCGCTCGCCAGCAAGGTCGTCATCGCCGCATCGACCACCAGCATCAGCGGCACCGCCACGAGCCCGGGCCAGCCGTCGAAGAAGCGGAATGCGGGCCGCGCCTCATAGAAGGCGATCAGCGCGGCGGTCGCGGCGAAGGACATCTGGAAGCCGGCATCGGTCAGGCTCTGCGGCAGCACGATCAGGATCAGAAGCGCGGAAAAGGCCAGATTGCGCTGGCTGATCGCCGGACGGTTGAGGATGACGGCGATGAAGATGATGGCGATCATGATATAGGAGCGTACCGCCGTCACCGCCGAGCCGGAGATCGCCAGATAGAGGCTGGCGACGATCAGCGCGCCGACCGCCGCCCAGATCTTGATCGGAAAGCGCAGCGCGATCGCCGGGAAGAGTGCCAGCAGCGCCCGGATCAGCCAGAACATCGCGCCCGCCGTCAGCGCCATATGCAGGCCGGAGATCGAAATCACATGCGCGAGCCCCGAGTCGCGCAATTGCTGCCAGGCCTTTTCCGAGATCTGGCCGCCCTCCCCCATGATGAGCGCCTTGGCGATGGCGCCGCGATCGCCGCTCAGCGCTGCGCCGACGCGCGCGGCAATGGCATGGCGCAGCCGCTCCAGCGGCGCGCGGAGGCGCAAATCCCAGGGCGCCGGACCGGCGCCGGCCAGCGGCTCGATCTTGCCGGTGACATAGCCGCTGGCGCCAAAACCGGAGAACCAGTAATAGCGGCCGAAATCGAAGCCGCCGGGCATGGTCGGCTCGGGCGGCGGCATCAGCGTCGCGCGCAGGCGCACGGCGTCGCCGGTCTCGGGCGGCGCGCCCTTGCCGCGCTGGCTGATGCGGACCCGGCCGGGCATCGCCTCGGGCGCGAGGCCGTTGATGCGCACCGGCCGGATGGTCAGCCGCACGCGCTTCTCCTGCATCTCGGCCCGCTCGACCCAGCCTTCGAGCTCGACATAGCGCAAGGTCCGCTGCAAGGCGGGCGCATCGACGGCGAGCGCATGGAGCTTTGCATTCAGGAAGCCGAATGCGACCATCAGCACCGTGCTGCTGACGATCAGCCGGAAGGTGGTCAGCCGAAAGAACAGCCGCAGCGCGATGGCGATCATGGCGGCGGCGATGGCGAGCGCGAGCGGCGGCTCGTCCGGCGCGCCCAGATAGAGCGCGATGCCGAGGCCGAACAGCACCGGCAGCCACAGGAACCAGCGTCCCCGCTCGGCATCGAGCGCCGCCTCAAGCCGCCCGAGCACGCCCGGCGTCTGGGGCGGGGCCGCCCAGCCAAAACCGCCCGGCGGCGGCGCGGCCACGCTGCCCATCGCCGCTTCGCTCAGTGACATCGCCGAAAGCCCGCCTTACGCACGCGGCGTCCCTATGCTAAACCGGCGGCAAATCGATTGCCCTTCATTCTGACTTATGGAACTTGCGCTATGCCCGGTAAAGTCGTGACGCGCTTTGCGCCCTCCCCGACAGGGTTCCTACATATAGGCGGCGCCCGCACGGCGCTGTTCAACTGGCTCTACGCCAAGGCGACCGGCGGCCAATTCCTCCTGCGCATCGAAGACACCGACCGCACCCGCTCCACCGATGCCGCCGTCGAGGCAATTCTGGACGGCCTGCGCTGGCTGGAGCTGAATTGGGACGGCGAGCCGGTGTTCCAGTTCGCCCGCATGGACCGCCATGCCGAGATCGCGCGCCAGCTCCTGGCCGAGGGCAAGGCCTATCGCTGCTATGCGACGCCGGAGGAGCTGGAGGCGATGCGCGAGAAGGCGCGCGCCGAGGGCCGCTCTCCTGTCTATGACGGGCGCTGGCGCGACCGGGACCCGTCCGAGGCGCCGAAGGACGCGCCCTTCGCCGTGCGCTTCAAGGCGCCGAACGAGGGCGAGACCGTGGTCGACGACAAGGTGCAGGGGCGCGTCACCTTCCCCAACAAGGATCTCGACGACCTCATCATCCTGCGCAGCGACGGCACCCCGACCTATAATCTGTCCGTCGTCGTCGACGATCACGACATGGGCGTCACCCATATCATCCGCGGCGACGACCATCTGACCAATGCCGCCCGCCAGTCGCAGATCTATGCCGCGCTCGGCTGGGACATCCCGGTTTTCGGCCATATTCCGCTGATCCATGGGCCGGACGGGGCAAAAATGTCGAAGCGCCACGGCGCGCTCGGCGTCGGCGCCTATCGCGAAATGGGCTATCTGCCAGCCGCGATGCGCAATTATCTGGCCCGGCTCGGCTGGAGCCACGGCGATGACGAGATCTTTTCGACCGCCCAGATGATCGAATGGTTCGGCACTGACGCGCTCGGCAAATCCCCCTCGCGCTTCGATTTCGCCAAGCTGGAAAACCTCAACGGCCATTATATCCGCGCGGCGAGCGACGCCGAGCTGATCGCCGCCCTGCGCGATCTGCTGCCGCATCTGCCGGCGGACAAGTCCCTGCCCGCAAACCTCAGCGATGAGGACTGGCGCAGGCTCGAGCTGGCCATGCCGGGGCTGAAGGAGCGGGCCAAGACGCTGGTCGAGCTGATCGACGGCGCGCGCTTCCTGTTCGCCAAACGGCCGCTCAAGATCGAGGAAAAAGCCGCCAAGCTGCTCAATCCGGAGGCCCGCGCCCGGCTAGCCGCCTTCCATGATTCGCTGCTCGGGCTCAACGACTGGTCGGCGGCCGGCATCGAAGCCGCCGCCCGCGCCCAGGCTGAGGCCCTCGGCATCAAGCTCGGCGACCTCGCCCAGCCATTGCGCGCTGCACTCACCGGCCGCACGGTTTCGCCCGGAATCTTCGACGTGCTGTTCGTTCTCGGCCGCGAGGAAGCGCTGGGCCGCATCGAGGACCAGGCCGCGCCTGTCAAGACCGCCGAATAGCGGCCTTGTTTTTGCACGATTTTCCGAGAAAATTCGCGGGGACGGAGGTCTCGTTCATGTGAGCTTCAGCTCCCCCTTGCGCGCGGCACGAAAACGGACCATTTTATATTGCGTTGCAAAAACAGGCCGATATGCGCTGCAGCAATGTCCTGGCACACTCGCCACAAGCGAACGATCTCAAATGAGTGAGGAGACGAACGATGACCCTTCCGGGGGCGGTTCCAACGCAGGATAAGGATAAGCTTGAGCCGACCGGCCAAGCCAGCTTTGCAATCAAGGGACAGCAACACAGCTTTCCGGTCTATTCCGGCACGCTCGGCCCGGATGTGGTCGACATTTCAAAGTTTTACGCCGAGACGGGGGCGTTTACCTACGATCCGGGCTACACCTCGACCGGCGCCTGCCGCTCCGACATCACCTTCATCGACGGCGACAAGGGCATTCTCCTGCATCGTGGCTATCCGATCGAGCAGCTCGCGGAACAGGGGAATTTCCTGGAAACCTGTCACCTGCTGCTCTACGGCGACCTGCCGAACGAGGAGCAATATGCCGACTTCAAGAACCGTGTGACCTATCACACCATGCTGCACGAGCAGATGAACCGGTTCTATACGGGCTTCCGCCGGGACGCGCATCCGATGGCGGTGATGGTCGGGGTCGTCGGCGCGCTGTCGGCCTTCTATCACGACTCCACCGACATCACCGATCCCGTGCAGCGCGACATCGCGGCCATCCGCATGATCGCCAAGATGCCGACCATCGCGGCGATGGCCTATAAATATTCCATCGGCCAGCCCTTTATCTATCCGCGTAACGACCTCGATTACGCGTCGAACTTCCTCTATATGAGCTTCGCGGTGCCTTGCGACGAATACCGGGTCAACCCGGTGCTGTCGCGCGCCATGGACCGCATCTTCCTCCTGCACGCCGATCATGAGCAGAACGCCTCCACCTCGACGGTGCGGCTGGCCTCGTCCTCGGGCGCCAATCCCTTCGCCTGTATCGCCGCCGGCATCGCCTGCCTGTGGGGGCCGGCGCATGGCGGCGCGAACGAGGCGGCGCTGAAGATGCTGATGGAGATCGGCACCCCCGACCGCATCCCGGAATATGTGAAGAAGGCCAAGGACAAGAACGACCCGTTCCGCCTGATGGGCTTTGGCCACCGCGTCTACAAGAATTACGACCCGCGCGCCCGCGTCATGCAGCAGACCTGCCGCGAAGTGCTCGACATCGTCGGCATCAAGAACGATCCCTTGCTGCAGGTGGCGATGGAGTTGGAGCGCATCGCGCTCGAGGATGATTATTTCATCGAGAAGAAGCTCTATCCAAACATCGACTTCTATTCCGGCATCACGCTGAAGGCGCTCGGCTTCCCGACCTCGATGTTCACGGTTTTGTTCGCCATCGCGCGCACGGTCGGCTGGATCGCGCAATGGAAAGAGATGATCGAGGATCCGGATCAGCGCATCGGCCGCCCGCGCCAGCTCTATACGGGCCCGGGCTTGCGCGAATATGTGCCGATCACCAAGCGCTGATTATTGCTAAGAATTATAGAGGACGGCGGGGCAAGTCTCCGCCGTCCTTTTTGCTTGAGCGGGAACCAACCCATCCGGCCACGCATTTCTGACCCACTGACCGGAGGATATGCATTTGAAGATCACCTGTCTCGCCCTTGCCTGCACGCTGATCGCGGCTCCCGCCTTCGCTCAGACCCAGCCCTCGGTGACGCTGCCGCCTCCCGCGGACAAGACCGCGACGCCAGCGCCGGAGGAAAAGCCCGCGCCCGCCAATCCCGACGCCAAGCCCACCCCTTCGGACAAGCAGGGCAACGAAACCGGCTGGGGCGGCAACTGGAAAACCGACGACGAAGGCAAAGCCGACCCCAAACGCAATGAGGTGCAGGGGCAGCCCAAATGAGTTTGGTTTGCCGAGACCTTTGCGCCTCTTCCGTCGTCCCGGACGCCGCGCAGCGGTGAGCCGGAACCCATTGGCGGAACAGTTGGCACCGTGCTCGCGGAGGGGCGAGTGGGCCCCGGCTCTACGGCCGGGGCGGCGGAGAAGTTGTGTCAGAGAGTGAAGAGACCCCGTTGCGGGCGCCGCGCCCGAATGCTGACGCCGTCATGCCTCTTCCTTGCATGCCCGCGAAGGCGGGGATCCAGTAAAGGGCAAACTTAGCCGTTCAGCACAGCCGTAATTACACACGCTGCGGCGTACTGGATTCCCGCTTCACGGGTATGACAATCATGGGGCTGAGGCCGGGGCAATTCCCGATATCCATAGTCTTCGAAATCCCCGCGCAGGCGGGGATCCGGTACCCCTCAGCGCCAGCGGTCGGGCATCATGCCAATTTCGAATTGAATACTGGATCCCCGCCTGCGCGGGGATTTCGCGCTGATTGGCTCAGTCTAACGCGGCACCGACAGCCGCTTCTTGATCCCCTGCTCGATCACGGCGATCGCCGTCTCGGCGGCGCGCTCGCTCGGCGTGGTGCCGTCGAGCAGCATCTTGCCTGCTATGCGGTTGATGCCGCTTTCCTGGCGCTGGCGCTCGGCGGTGTCGGAGAGGAGGGGCAGCAGCGCTTCGGTCAGCTTCTCGCCGGTGCAATCCTCCTGGATATATTCCGGGAAGATGTTCTCGCCGATCACCAGATTGGCCAGCACGATCGAGGGCACCTTGATGAAGCGCCGCAAATGCACCGCCAGCCCGTCGACCCGGTAGGCGACCACCATCGGCACGCCGGACAGCCCGAGCTCCAATGTCACCGTGCCCGAAGCGGCGAGCGCCGCCTTGGCCAGCCGGAAGGATTTGAACTTGTCGCTCTCGCCCATCACCAGATGCGGCCGAACCGGCCAATCGGCGAGCCCGGCCTCGATCAGACCGCGCACCGAGGCGACCGCCGGGATAATCACCTCCATCGGCCCGTTGCGCTCCAGGAGCAGCCGCACGGCCTCGCCGAAGGGCTGCATCAGGCGCTTGACTTCGGTCGGCCGGCTGCCGGGCAGCACCAAGAGCACCGGCTTGGCCGGATCGAGCCCCAGCCGGACGGCAAGTTCCGCCGCATCCAGACTGTTGATCCAATCGACCTTTTCGATCATCGGATGGCCGACATAGGAGCAAGGCGGCCCGCCGAGCTGGCGATGAGCTTCCGGCTCGAAGGGCAGGATCGCCATCAGATGGTCCACATAGGGGCGCATCTTCCTGGCGCGGCCCGGACGCCAGGCCCAGACGCTCGGCGAGACATAGTCGATGATCGGGATCATCGGCAGGCGCTTGCGGATGCGCTTGGCGACCGGATGGGTGAATTCGGGACTGTCGATGATGATGACGCCGTCGGGATCGGCGAGCAGCCCGGCCGAGACCGCCTGATAGACCCGGCGCACCAGCTTGGGCAGCCGGGCGAGGATGGCGAGCGGCCCCATCACGGCGATGTCGGCGAGCGGGAAGATCGAGCGCAGCCCTTCGGCTTCCATGGCCTCGCCGCCGACGCCGGAGAACAGGATCGGCGTGTCGGACTTGGCCTTCATGGCCGCCATCAGCTTGCCGCCGAGCAGGTCGCCGGAATGCTCGCCCGCGACGATGAAGATGCGGCGCGCTCTGGGTTTCAAAACCGTCTCCTTGCGGCCGGGGAGGATCGAAAATGGCCGATAATGATTGCGCAAGATTTTTGGGGAAAAGCCGAACGCGCCTTCCCCCGATCGTGATCCGGGTGGCCGGGAATCAGACCGTCATGTCGGCGCCGGTCACGAAAAGCTTGTGGCGGTCGGCCAAGTTGACCATCTCCGCCTGATCCGCGATCATAACTTGTCCGCTCATAACCGCAATCCCCGCGAGGCCGGCAGCCGCGGCTAATTCGACGGTGCGTGGTCCGACAACGGGCATGTCGATGCGGAGTTCCTGCCCCTGCTTGGGCGCCTTGACCAGCACGCCGGCGCGCTTATGGCCGCCCCACTGCTTCAACCCGGCGCAGCGTTTCAGCATTTCGTCGGTGCCCTCGGCCGCCTCGACCGCCAGCACATGGCCGCGCGCGATGACGGCGGCCTGACCGACATCGAACGGCCCGAGGGCTGCCAGCAGGGCAAAGCCATGCGCGATGTCGCGCTCATCCTCGTCGCCCGGCGCGAGCCCGCCGCAGGGGCCCTTGGGCGCCAGCAGCGCGGGGGCGATCTCATGCGCGCCGCGCACGGTAAAGCCCTGGGCCTCGAAGAAGCGGACGACGCGCTTCAGAACGGTGTCGTCGCCGCCGCGCGTCAGGGTGAGGATGGTGGGCAGGTGCCGGATCAGGCCGAAATCGACGCCGACCTTGCGCAGATCGGGCCGGCGCAGGCTGCCGACGATGACGAGTTCGGCGCAACGGGCCTCGCGCAGCGCGCCGAGCAGTCCGCCGAGCTCGCCGAGCCGCACCCAGCGATGGGGGAAGCGCGCGATATCGGCGCTGGCCTGGCCCTTCAGCGCCACCACCTGCACCTCGATGCCCTTGGCGAGCGCCGCCTCGCAGACCGCGACCGGGATCGAGCCGGCGGCGGCGACGATGCCGAGGCGCGTCGGAAGCGGCCTAGCCGGCATATGCGCACCTCATGCCGCTGCCCCGCCCCAGCATCTCCGGCTCAGCCGCCGTTGCGCGGCACGCAGAGCGAACGGCTCGACTCGGCCTTGATGAACTGCACGATGCGCTGGACATGGGCGTCCTCGCTGAACATCTTCTCAACGTCGTCCAGCCTTTCGCTGATCGTGCCTTCGGTGGCGAACAGCATGCGGTAGGCCTTGCGCAGGCTGTGGATCTTTTCGCGGTCGAAATTATGCCGCTTCATGCCGACGATGTTCAAGCCGGCCAGATGCGCGCGGTTGCCGAGCGCCATGCCGAAGGGGATGACGTCGTTCTCGACGCCCGACATGCCGCCGATGAAGGCGTGGGCGCCGATGCGCACATGCTGGTGCACGGCGGACAGCCCGCCGACGCTGGCGAAATCGCCGACGACGCAATGGCCGCCGAGCGTCGCGTTATTGACCAGGAGCACATTGTTGCCGATGTGGCAGTCATGCGCGATATGGGCGCCGGTCAGGAACAGGCCGTTATTGCCGACGCGGGTGATGAGGCCGCCCTGCTCGGTGCCGGGGTTCATCGTCACATATTCGCGGATGACATTGTTCGAACCGACGATCAGCCGGCTGTCCTCACCGCGGAATTTGCGGTCCTGCGGCGACTGGCCGATCGAGGCGAAGGGGAAGATCTGCGTCCCCTCGCCGATCTCGGTCTTGCCGGCGATGACGACGTGCGAATGGATCCGCACATTGTCGGCCAGCACGACTTCGGGACCGATCACCGAGAACGGGCCGATTTCCACATTCGCTCCGACCCGGGCGCCGGCCTCGACGATGGCGGCGGGGTGGATAAGGGTGCCGTCGCCGGCATGCACGGACGCTTGGGAACTCGGAATGTGCATATCAGCCAGCGGCTGCCTCTCGTGCTTTGTTGGGATCGATGATCATGGCGCTGATTTCGGCCTCGGCGACCAGCGCGCCCTCGACCTTGGCCTCGCATTGGAACCGCCATACGGGCCCGCGATTGCGGATCTTCTTGACGTGATAGTGGAGGCAGTCGCCGGGCAGCACCGGGCGGCGGAATTTGGCCCGGTCGATCGACATGAAATAGACGACGCGCGGCTCGTAGGTCTCGCCGAGCTCGGCGACGCAGATGGCGCCCGCCGTCTGGGCCATGCCCTCGATCAGCAGCACGCCCGGCATCACCGGAAAGCCGGGGAAATGGCCCTGGAAGCAGGGCTCGTTGATGGTGACGTTCTTGATGCCGGTGGCGGAGCGGTCGCCGTCGATGTCGATGATGCGGTCGATCATCAGAAAGGGATAGCGATGCGGCAGCAGCCTCATCACGCGGGCGATGTCCGCCGTGCCGAGCGTCTTCGTCGCCGGGGCCGCCGAATTTTCCTCGGTCATGCCGCGCACTCCCCGCCGATCTGCTGCAATTGTCCTGCCGTCATCTCACTCACCAAGTTTCGTCAAGTCTTTCAGATGCTTGCCGCTCAGCTTGTCGGTCAAGCGCTTCATCAGGGCGATTTCGCGCGCCCAGGCCCGCAGCGGCTTGGCCGGCGTGCCGCCCCAGCGTTCGCCGCGCGGCACGCTCTCGGCGACGCCGCTATTGCCCGCGACCTGCGCCCCGGCGCCGATGGTGATATGTCCCACCGTGCCGCTCTGGCCGCCCATCACGGCGAAATCTTCCAGAACCGAGGAGCCCGAAATCCCGACCTGCGCCACCAGCACGCAATGCCTGCCGATGATGACGTTATGGCCAATCTGAACGAGATTATCAATCTTCGTTCCCTCGCCGATGATGGTATCGCGCAAGGCGCCCCGGTCGACGGCGCTGTTGGCGCCGATCTCGACCCAGTCCTGGATGATGACGCGGCCGATCTGGTGCACTTTGTAGTGCAAATCGCGGCCCATGGCGAAGCCAAATCCGTCCTGGCCGATGGCCGCGCCGGAATGGATGATGACGTTGTTGCCGATCAGCGCATGGGTGATGACGGCGCGCGGGCCGATGAAGCAATTGCGCCCGATGGCGCAGCGATAGCCGATGACCGCGCCGGCCGCGATGCGGGTGCCCGCGCCGATCTGGGCTTCCGGGCCGATGATGGCGCCGGGCTCGACGATGACGCCGGCTTCCAGCACGGCGCTTGGGTCGATATGGGCGCCGCCGGGGGCCGTCGGGGCGGCCGCCTTGGGCTGGGCCGCCTCGGGATAGAACAGGCCGAGCGCCTTGGCATAGGCGCGGTAGGGCTCGGGCGAGACCAGCACGGCGGTGCGGGGCGGGACGCGCTCGGCGAATTTGGCCTGGATGAAGCAGGCCGCCGCCTTCGTGCCGGCGAGCTGAGGCAGATATTTCGGATTGTCGAGGAAGGCGACGTCGGACGGGCCCGCCGCGTCGAGCGGACGGATGTCGGAAATCTCGCGGGCGGCGAGCGCCTCGTCGGCAAGAACGGCGCCGCCGATTTCGGCGATGCGGGCCAGGGGAAAGGGGCCGGCGCGGTGGTAGAAGCCTGGATGTTCCATTGGTTTTTCTTGCTTCTGAAATGCCGAAGGCCCCGCCGATCGGGGCCTTCGCAAATTTGCTCGTCAAGCGCTCCTAGAACTTGGTCGTCGCGCCGAAGCGGAAGAATTCCTCTTCGTCGAGATCTGCCTTGTTGATGACATAGGCAAAGTCTGCGCGGAGCGGGCCGACCGGCGAGTTCCAGAGCAAGCTTGCACCGACCGAAGACCGAAGCACGTCGTCATTGTTGACCGCACCCGAGAAGTCGCTGTCGAACAAGGAGCCGGCGTCGGCAAAGACGGCACCGCTGAAGCCAAGCTCTTCCGGCAGGAACGGGATCGGGAAGCGCACTTCCAGCGTACCGGCGTAGAAGATATTACCACCGATGGCGTCGAAATCGCCGCTGCCGTCCGTCCGCTGAGCGCGCGGGCCGATACCGGAGGTGTCGAAGCCGCGGATCGTCTCACCGCCCTTAAAGAAGGCGTCGACCGCGACCACGTCCTGCCCGCCGAAGCCGGCAATGTGACCGCCGATCAACCGGCCGACCAGGGTGATGCCCTCATAGATCGGATAGTAGCCACGCGCTTCAGCCACGGTCTGGATGTAGTTCACGTCGCCGCCGACACCCGCCAGTTCCTGGGTAAGGGCAAAATAGGCGCCCTTGGACGGGTTGAGGCGGTTGTTGCGCGAGTCCCAGGTCAAGGAGTAGCCGACCGACGAGATCAAGCGTTCGCCTTCGACCTGCTTGATGGCTTCCGAAGCGTCGTCGTCGACGTTGAACACTTCGTCCTGCACCAGGCTGTAGCTCGGCTGCAGCCAGACATTGTCGGTCAGGGCGAAGCCGACGCGGACCGAACCGCCCGTCTTGCGCTGCTCGTAGCCCGACTCGTCGCTGAAGTCGTTTTCCTTGTGGAAGGCGTCGAAGCCGGCCGAGATGTTCTGGTCGAGGAAGCGCGGCTCGGTGAAGCTGAGGTCGATCTGGCCGCTTTCCAGGCTGCCCGACAGTTTCACCCGCAGGAACTGGCCCTTACCGAGCAGGTTGCGCTCCGTATAGGCAACTTCGGCGATGGCGCCCACGCTGGAGGAGTAACCACCGGCCAGCGAGAGTTCACCCGTTGCCTGCTCTTCGACGACGAAGTTCAGCACGACGCGGTCAGGCGCGGAACCGGGTTCGCGGTTCACCTTCACGCTCTTGAAGAAGGCCAGCTTCTGCAGACGGACGCGGGCCTGGTCGACCAGCAGCCGGTTGTAAGCGTCACCTTCAGCCAGACGCAGCTCGCGGCGGATCACGTAATCCCGAGTGCGGGCGTTGCCGACGATGTTGATGCGCTCGATATAGACCCGCGGGCCCTGCTCGACGACATAGACGATGCCGATGGTGCGGCTGATCGGGTCACGCTCGACGCGCGGCCGGATCTGCCCGAAGGCATAGCCCTGCTCGGCGACGGCGATGGTCAGCTTTTCCGTGGTGTTGTCGACATATTCGGCATTGTAGGTCGCGCCCTGATGGGTGAGAACTTCGCCCCTCAGGCTGGCCGGATCGATCGAGGGCAGCGTCGATTCGATATCGACCTTGCCGAAATTGTAGAGCTCGCCCTCTTCCACCGTGAAGGTGATGAAGAAGCCCTTGCCTTCCCGGTCCAGATCGGCGACGGCGGAGACGACGCGCGCATCGGCATAGCCACTCTTGAGATAATAGCGGCGCAGCAATTCGCGGTCGAGATTGAGCCGGTCCGGATCGTAGACGTCGGTCGACTTCAGGAAGCTGAGGAAATTCGATTCGGTCGTGGTGATCACGCTGCGGAGCTGAGAGTCCGAAAAGGCGCGATTGCCGATGAAGGTGATGTTCAGAACCTTGGTCTCAGGACCTTCCTGAATGACGAAGGCGAGGTTCACGCGCTCATTGTCGAGCTGGATCACCTGCGCGTCGACCTGCACCGCGTAATAGCCGGAGCGGCGGTACACGTCCAGAATGCGCTGGACGTCCGATTGCACCTTGGCGCGGGTGAAGACCGAGCGGGGCTTCAACTGGACTTCAGGAGCGAGGGTCTCGTCCTTGATGTCCTTGTTACCCTCGAACACGACCTGGTTGATGATCGGGTTTTCGTTCAGCACCGTAACGGTGACGACGCCGTTATTCTGCTGAATGTTGACATTCTCGAACAGCCCCGTGGCGACGAGCGCCCGGATGCTTTCATTGGCCTGGTACGGATCGTAGCGATCGCCTTGATTGAAGGTCAGATAGCTCTTGATCGTCTCCGGCGCGATGCGCTTCGACCCGACGACCCTGATCTCACGGATCACAGGCCCGGACTGAGCATATGCTTCGCTGCCCACGACCGTCTGGATCCCCCCGGACCAAACGCACGCGGCTGCCAGCAGACTTGCCAGAAGTTTCAGTCTGATCATTGCCATGCGCAGCATTGGTAATTCTTTGCCCCCGTTACGCCGGTCCCCCAAGACGTCAGCTCACCCAATTATCAGCCACCGGTTTGTGTCTGCAATTTGGCCCAGGCCGCGACGTCTCAAGATCCTCCGCGGATGTGGCCCCCCGGCCACGACCGCCTTCCCGTTTCTCACCACCGATGAACGATTCCGGCTTGTCACCAATAAAGCCTTGAACCTTCATCCTTTATCCCATTTGACGGATCAGATGAATCACATCGTTCCGTGTCGCAAAAAGCATTAACATGATCACCAATGCGAAGCCAATTCTAAAACCGATTTCCATGACCCTTTCACTCAATGGCCGGCCGCGTATGGCTTCTATGCCATAGAACAGCAGGTGGCCGCCATCGAGCATCGGGATAGGAAACAGGTTCAGAAGGCCGATATTGATCGAGATGATCGCAATCCAGCGGAACAACTCCACGAAGCCGATCGAGGCGACCTCGCGCGAAAGTTGTGCAATACCGACCACGCCGCGAACCTGATCGCCGGAAGCCTGTCCGACCGCGAGTTTCTGAATGAAAACCAGAGGTTGCTTCATCCAGAAATACGTTTCGGAAAGGCTCTGCGAAAACGCCTCGACGGGGCCGAATTGCTTGTAGGTAACGTCCTCGTTCTTGCGGCCGATGCCGAGCAGGCCGATCTGAACCAGATTGCCGAATCGGTCCTTGGTTTCCTTCAGCTTCGGCGTCGCCACGAGGGTCAGCGGCTGGCCATTGCGGTCGACCGTGACGTGGAGCGGGGTTTCGGCATTCAGCATGACGATGCGCTGGATGTCGTCGAAGCTCTGGATATTGGTGCCGTCAATGCCGCGGATGACGTCGCCGGGCTGGAAACCGGCCTCGGCAGCGGCGCTGTCCGGCTCGACCGTCGCGACGCGCGGCTCCAGGATCGGCTTGCCCATGAAGATGAACCAGGCCGTCAGGATGACGATGGCGAGCAGGAAATTGGCCAAAGGCCCGGCGGCGACGACGGCGGCGCGCTGGTAGACCGGCTTGGCGTGGAAATTCCCCGCCCGCTCCTCGGGCGAGAGCGCCGCCAGATCGCCTTGGCTGGGAACGCTCGCGGCATTCTCGTCGCCCTTGAATTTCACATAGCCGCCGAGCGGCACCCAGGCGAGGCGCCACCGCGTGCCGTAGCGGTCGTAGAAGCCGCCGATTTCGGGGCCGAAGCCGATGGAGAACGCCTCCACGCTGACGCCGAAAAATCGCGCGACGAGGAAATGCCCCATCTCATGGACGAAAACCACAACGCCCAGAACGAACAGGAACGGTACAACCCATGAGAGGTAGTACCAGGCGCCCGTCCACATCGCCGTATCGGCTAGATTGGTCATGCGAATGCAACTCCGGTTAACGGGCGCCGCGCGCCCGGCGGGATCACGTCCCGGCAAGCGGCTCGTGCATCAGGCGGCGCAGAGCCGCGTGGCGAGCGCCCGGGCCGCACGGTCGGCTTCGAGAACATCGTCCAGCGTCTTGGCGACGAATGTCCCGTATTCAGCAAGCGATGCCTCGAGCGCGGCTTCCACGACTGTCGGTATAGTCATAAAGCCGATTTGTCCGGCAAGAAAGCTTTCTACTGCGATTTCGTTAGCGGCATTGAGCACCGTCGGCGCGATGCCGCCCGCCTGCAGCGCCTCGCGGGCGATGCGCAGCGCGGGAAAGCGCGTCTCGTCGGCCGCCTCGAAGGTCAATTGCGCGAGCTTGACCAGATCCAGCCGCTCGGTCGGCGCCGCCATGCGTTCGGGCCAGGACAGGCTGTAGGCAATCGGCGTGCGCATGTCGGGCGCGCTCATCTGCGCGATGACCGAGCCGTCGCAATATTGCACGAGGCAATGGATGATCGACTGCGGATGCACCAGCACGCGGAGCTGGTCCACCTCGACCGGAAAAAGGTGATAGGCCTCAATGATTTCAAGGCCCTTGTTCATCAGCGTGGCACTGTCGATGGTGATCTTGCGGCCCATCGACCAGTTGGGGTGTTTCAGCGCCTGTTCGGGCTTGGCCGCCTTGAGCTGCGCCGCGCTCCAGTCGCGGAACGGGCCGCCGGAGGCCGTCAGGGTGATGAACTCGATGCAGCGCGAGGGCGAGCCGTCGATGGCCTGAAAGGCGGCGGAATGCTCGCTGTCGACGGGCAGGAGCCGGGTGCCGGCCGCCTTGATCGCCGAGAGGAAGACTTCGCCGGCCGAGACCAGGCATTCCTTGTTCGCCAGCGCGACGCAGGTGCCTTGCGTGGCGGCGGCAAATGTCGGCCTGAGCCCTGCGGCGCCGACGATGGCCGCCATGATCCAGTCGGCGGGAATGCGGGCCGCGTCACAGACGGCGTCCTCGCCGGCGGAGGCCTCGATGCCGGTGCCGGCCAGCAGTTTCTTCAGCTTGCCGAACTGGCTGGGGTCGGCAAGCGCCGCATGCTTGGCGCGGTGTTTGATCGCCAGCTCGGCGAGGCTTTCGGCGTTCGTGCCCGCCGTCAGCGCCACGATTTCGAATTGCTCAGGCGTCCGGCCGATCAGGTCGAGCGTGCTTTGCCCGACCGAGCCTGTTGCGCCCAGGACGGTGACTTTACGCGGGTTCATTGAGAATCAGCCCTCCGCTTGCCGACGGATCATTGCCTTTAAACTGTTTCATGGCCAGAGCAATAATGCGCGGCCGGGATTGGCGGGGTCGAGGCTCCAGGCGATGATGCCCGCCGCCACCGCGACGACGACGAGGCCGTCAATGCGGTCGAGCACGCCGCCATGACCGGGAATGAGGCCGCTGGAATCCTTCATGCCGAAGACGCGCTTCAGCGCCGATTCGCCGAGATCGCCGAGCTGGGCGACGGCCGCGAGCCCGATGGCGAGCAGCGCCAGCCGCCCATTGCTCTCGCCGATCAGGATGCCGAAGATGAGGCCGGCGAGCCCGGCCGCCAGCGCGCCCCCGATCAGGCCGGACCATGTCTTCTTGGGTGAGATGCGCGGCGCAAGCTTCGGGCCGCCGAGCCAGCGGCCGAACACATAGGCGGCGCTGTCGGTGGTCCAGACGATGGCGAAGATGTAGAGGATCGCCTGCCAGCCATAGGCGGCGTCGCTCCGCAGCCAGATCAGGGCGATGGCGGGCAGCCCCGCGTAATAGACCCCCGCCGCCGACCACCAGGCTTGCGGGCGCTCGTCCTTGAAGGCGCGCACGGCGAAGACGCCGATGGTGCCAAGGATGACGGCGAAAAGGGCGCAGCTCAGGCAGCCGCGCACCGTCGCCCAGGAGGCGATGGCGGTCGCGGCAAGCTGGACGAAGAAGGCGGCGTCGAAGCCGGAATTGCGCACCAGCCGGCCCCATTCCCACGCCATGGCGGCGATGAACAGGGTGATCAGCACGGCGAAGCTTTCGAGGCTGGTGAGGGTGAGGAAGAGCGCGACGGCGACGAGGATCAGCGCCGAATAGATCCGGACCGATAATTCCCGTGTCTTGCCCTGATGTGCCGTGCCCTGCCCGTTTTCGGATGAAATCGGTTCACCCGTCACGCGCTGCATCTTGCGCTCAATCCTCCGAAGCGGCGCTCCCGGCTCTGAAAGTCGGAGACGGCCTTGACCAGCATCTCCTTGGAGAAATCCGGCCAATAGGCATCGAAGAAGACGAATTCGGTATAGGCGCATTGCCAGAGCAGGAAGTTGCTGATGCGCTTGTCGCCGCCGGTGCGGATCATCAGGTCGGGCTCCGGCAGGCCGTGCGTGTCGAGCTGGGCGTCGAACATCTCGGCGCTGATGTCGGCGGGGTCGATCTCGCCGCGCGCCGCCTTCAGCGCGAGCGCCCGCGCCGCCCGCGCGATCTCGTCGCGTGAGCCGTAATTGAAAGCCGTGGTGAGGCCGAGGCCGGTGTTGTTCCTGGTGATCTCGACCGCGTCGCGGATCAGCTTCACCACCTCAGGCTCGACCTTTTCCTCGGTGCCGATGACGCGGATGCGGACATTCTGCTCGTGCAGATCGGCAAGGTCCCGCCGGATGAACAGCTTCAAAAGCCCCATCAGGTCGGTGATCTCGTCCTGCGGGCGGCGCCAGTTCTCGGACGAGAAGGTGTAGAGCGTCAGATGGCCGATGCCGAGCTCGATGGCCGCCCGGACGCAGGCGCGCACCGACTCGACGCCCCGCCGGTGGCCCTCGGCGCGCGGCAGGCCGCGCTGCTTGGCCCAGCGGCCATTGCCGTCCATGATGATCGCAATATGAGCGGGGACGGGCCCCGCCGCATCCATCGAAACCGCATTTTCTGGTGGCGTCATCGCAAGTGCCAACCCGTCCACTATGAACCTAGAACACGAAAGAAACCGGCCGCGGGCCTAGACCTGCATGATTTCGGCTTCCTTGGTCGAAAGCGTGCCGTCGATTTCCTTAATAATCTTGTCTGTCAGCTCCTGCACCTTGGCCGACAGCGAATGATGATCGTCCTCGCCGATGGAATGATCCTTTTCGAGGCGCTTCAGCAGGTCCATGCCGTCGCGGCGGACATTGCGGACCGAAATCCGCGCCTGCTCGGCATATTTGGCGGCGATCTTGGAGAGCTCGGTGCGCCGCTCCTGGTTCAGCTCCGGGATGGGCAGGCGCAGCGTGGTGCCGTCCATGACCGGGTTGAGGCCGAGATCGCTCTCGCGAATGGCCTTGTCGACGGCGTTGACCATGCTCTTGTCCCAGACCGAGACCGAGATCATGCGCGGCTCGGGCACCGAGACCGTCGCCACCTGGTTGATCGGCATCTTCGAGCCATAGGCGCTGACCATGATCGGATCGAGCAGGCTGGCGCTGGCCCGGCCGGTGCGCAGACCGCCGAATTCCTGTTTGAGAATTTGGAGCGCGCCGCGCATCCGCTTCTCGATATCCTTGAGGTCGAAATTGCCGTCCGCCATGGTCTTGATCCTTGCTTCGCGGTTTTGACGCCGTAAATCGATTCTGTGGTAATGCCTTGCGGGGCGGAGCGCAATATCATCCCCGCCGGTTTAGGTGTTCCGCGCAAGGCCCCGGGGGCCGTCGCCGGGCGCGGCGCGGCTCAGCCCGCCGTCACCAGGGTCGAGGCCAGCTCGCCATAGAGCACCTGCTCGATGCTGCCCTCGCCTTCGACGCAGAAGACCAGGATCGGGATCGCCGCATCGCGCGCGAGCGCAAAGGCCGCGCCGTCCATGATCTTCAGATTGCGGGCGAGCGCCTCGTCATAGGTCAGCCTTTCGTAGCGCACCGCATTCGGGTCGCGCTTGGGATCGGCGGAATAGACGCCGTCGACCTGGGTGGCCTTGAGGATGACGTCGCAGCCCATTTCGGCGGCGCGCAAGGCGGCGGTGGTGTCCGTCGTGAAGAACGGGTTGCCGGTGCCGCCGGCGAAAATCACGATCTTGCCTGCGGCGAGATCCCGCAGCGCGCGGTCGCGCTGGAACAGCTCGGCGCCGACCTGCTCGACGGGAATCGCCGAGTGGATGGCAACCGCTGCCCCTGCCCGCTCCAGTGCATTGCCGAGCGCAACGGCGTTCATCACCGTCGCCAGCATGCCGATATAATCGGCCTTGACCCGGTCCATGCCGGAGGCGGCGCCCGCCATGCCGCGAAAGATATTGCCGCCGCCGATCACCACACAGATCTGCGTGCCGCCGAGCGAGGCGGCCTTAATCTCGCGGGCAAAGCGCAGCGCGGTCGCGGGATCGACGCCATAGGCGGCATCGCCGAGTAAAGCCTCGCCGGAGAGTTTTAGCAGGGCCCGCCGGTAAAGCGGCGCGCGAGGCGATTCAGCGGCCATGTTTGGGGCTCCTCAGACTGTCCGCCATTGCAAGACCCAATTGGTTTCCGCTGCTGGAAAAAAGGCCCCCTCACCCACCGGCCTTCGGCCGGAGCCCTCTCCCTCGAGGGGAGAGGGCAAGCGGGGCGCCTCTCGTTTTTTTTGCCCTCTCCCCTTGAGGGAGAGGGCGGGCGCCGGAGGCGACCGGGTGAGGGGGCTGCTTGTTCAGCCCTTAACCTGCCGCCGCCGCCGCGACTTCAGCGGCGAAATCGCTCTCGGCCTTCTCGATGCCTTCGCCGAGCGCGTAGCGCACGAAGCCGGTCACCTTGACAGGCGCGCCGATCTTCTTCTCGGCCAGCGCGATCGCCTGCTCGACGGTGTTCTCGCCGTCGATGACGAAGATCTGCTTCAGCAGCACCGACTCCTTGAAGAACTTGTCGAGCCGGCCCTGCACCATCTTCTCGATGACCGCGTCGGGCTTGCCCTTGCCCTGCTCACGGGCCTGCTCGGTGAGTACGGCGCGCTCGCGTTCGACCACGACCGGGTCGATGTCCTCGGCGGTCAAAGCGAGCGGGTTGGTCGCCGCGACATGCATGGCGATCTGGCGGCCGAGCTCCATCAGCTTGCCCTTGTCACCGGTCGATTCGACCGCGACCAGCACGCCCATCTTGCCCAGATCCGGCGCCACCGAATTATGCACATAGCTCGCCACGACGCCGTCGCCGACCGTCAGATAGGCCGTGCGGCGCAGACTCATGTTCTCGCCGATCTTGCCGACCATCTCCTGGATGTGGTCCGTCACCGCCTTGCCGCCCGGCATGGGCGAGGCCGCGAGCTTGGCGGTGTCGCCCTTCGCCTTCAGAGCCAGCGTCGCGATCTCCTTGACCATCGACTGGAACAGCTCGTTGCGGGCGACGAAATCAGTCTCCGAATTCACCTCGACCACCGTGCCGGCCTTGGGCTCGACGGCGACGCCGATCAGGCCTTCGGCCGCAACGCGGTCGGCTTTCTTGGCCGCCTTGGACAGGCCCTTGGCGCGCAGCCAGTCGATGCCGGCTTCCATGTCGCCGCCCGTCTCGGTGAGGGCTGCCTTGCAGTCCATCATGCCCGCGCCGGTCTTCTCGCGCAGATCCTTGACCATCTGTGCCGTTATTGCCATGTCCGCCTCATTGAACCTAAGATTTCGGGCTTTGCTCTTTTCGAGCGTTATCCGTTCCGACGTCAGGGAACGGGGCTGTTACTTTGTGTCTGAACCTGAATATTGCAATAACGCCGCGCCCCCCGCTTGGGGGGACGGGCGTTTTGCACATTCAAGCTCTCGCCTGAGGCGCGGCTGGTTAAGCCGTCGCCTCGGCCGGTGCTGCGGCTTCCGCCTTGAGCGTCTTGGCCTGTTCGATCCAGCCGCTCTTGCTGATCTTGCCCTTGGCGTTGAAGGACTCGTCCAGCTCTTCCAGATTGTCCGGCGTGAACTCGGCGATCTGCCAGAAATGGTAGATGCCGTGCTCGTTCAGCTTGCGCGCCCAGCCCTTGCCGACGCCCGCCAGCTTGGTGAGATCGTCCGCCTCGCCCTCGGCTGCCGCCAGCGGCGTGAAGCCGGAGAGCTGGGCCGGTTCGGTCTCGACCACCTCGCGCGGAGCCCGGCGGCCCTTGCGCGGCTCGCCGGACAGGTCTTCCGAGAGCGGCTCGGCCGAAGCGCCGAGGTCAGCGCCGCCGCGCGATGCGCCGCGTTCGATGCCGTCGATGGCGGCGCGGGCGATCAGGTCGCAATAGAGCGTGATGGCGCGGCCGGCGTCGTCATTGCCCGGCACCAAAAAGTCGATGCCGTCGGGGTTGGAATTGCTGTCGACCACCGCGATCACCGGGATGCCGAGCTTCTTGGCTTCGGCGACGGCGATCGACTCCTTGTTGGTGTCGATGATGAACATCATGTCGGGCAGGCCGCCCATGTCGCGGATGCCGCCGAGGGCCTGTTCGAGCTTGTCGCGCTCGCGGGTGAGCTGCAGCAGCTCCTTCTTGGTGAAACCGTGCGCCGTGCCGCTGGAGAGCATTTCGTCGAGCTGGCGCAGGCGCTTGATCGAATTGGTGATGGTCTTCCAATTGGTCAGCATGCCGCCGAGCCAGCGGTGATTGACGTAATACTGGGCCGAGCGCTTTGCCGCATCAGCGATGACGTCCGACGCCGCGCGCTTGGTCGCGACGAACAGCACACGGCCGCCGCGCGCCACGATATCGCTCACCGCGACCAGCGCCTGATGCAGCAGCGGCACGGTCTGGGCGAGGTCGATGATGTGGATCTTGTTGCGGTCCCCAAAGAGGTAACGCTCCATTTTGGGGTTCCAGCGATGGGTCTGATGGCCGAAATGGACGCCCGCTTCCAGGAGCTGACGCATCGTAAACTGTGGCAAAGCCATGGGCTCGCCCTCCTTCTTTTCCGGTTAAATCCTCCGCGGAACATGCGGCCGGGTTCGACGCCAGCCACCGGAGCGAATGAATGGGGCCTCTCCCGAGGCCCTTCATGCGAAAATTCCGCGTGTGTGATGGAGCTGCTTATAGGGTGCGCCGGGGCAAATAGCAAGATCTGGTGCAAGATTTCATGGCTCCGCCAGGACAGGTTGAGTCGGCGGCACGCGCGGGCGCCCGCCCCGTCCCCGAACCTTGCGCGCCCCGGGCCGTTACCCGGTCAGCGCCATGCCGCGCAGAGCCGGGAGGCCGCCATGCTCGTCCGCCTGAATTCGCTTTGGGAACAGGTGCGTACCGGTCTCTGGTTCCTTCCCCTGCTGATGACCCTCGCCGCGGTGGCGCTCGCCTGGCTGACGCTGGGGACCCGGCTCAATCTGGGGCAGTCCACGGTGTGGTGGCTGCATAGCGGCAGCGCCTCCGACGCCGCCTCGCTGCTGTCGAGCCTGCTCGCCTCGATGATCACCATGGCGACGCTCGCCATCTCCATCACCATGGTGGTGCTGACGCTGGCCGCGAACCAGCTCGGCCCGCGCCTGATCCGCATCTTCATGGCCGACCGGCGCACGCAGACCATGCTGGGCTTCTTTCTCGCCACCATCGTCTACGTCGTGCTCGTGCTGCGCAGCATCAACAGTGAACTCAGCGCCGGCAAGGTGCCCAACCTGGCCGTGTCGGTCGGCACGGCGATGGTGCTGGCCTGCGTCTTCCTGCTGTTGTTTTTCATCAACCACCTCGCCCGCTCGATCGTCGCCGACACCATCATCAACCGCATCGGCACCGACCTCGACGCCGCCGCGGCGGAGATGCTGCCGGACGCCGGAGCGGCACCGGCGGCGGGCGAGCGGCCCGCCCTCGGCGACGGCGGCGCCATCCTGCGATTCAAGCGCGGCGGCTATATCGAGGGCATCGACCACGGCGCCCTGGTCGAATGCGCCAGGGAGGCCGGGGCGGTGATCGACCTCGACCTGCGGCCGGGGCAGCACATCCTGCCGCACGGGGCGCATGGGCGAATCCATCCCGCCGCCGCGCTGACCGACACGCTGCTGCGCGCCGTCTCGAACCATGTGGTGCTGGCTGGCGAGCGCACCGGCAACGGCGATCTGGAATTTCTGATCCGCCAGTTGGTGGAGATCGCGCTGCGGGCGCTGTCGCCGGGCGTCAACGACCCGTTCACCGCCATCGCCGTCATCGACCGGCTCGGCGTTTCGGTCGCCTCGATCATGCGGCGCGACATGGAAACCGGGGTCTGGCGCGACGAGGAGGGCCGACCCCGGCTGCTGACTGAGACGACGACCTTTCGCGGCCTGGCGGACGTCGCCTTCAACCAGATCCGTCAGGCCGGCGAAGGGGAGCCGGCGATCCTGATCCGGCTGGTGAGCACGCTGACGCCGCTGCTGGAGCAGGCACGGGACGAGGAGCAGCGGCGGGTGCTGCGGGAGCATATTGAGCTGGTGACGGGCGCGGGGGAGCGGTCGGTGAGGGATGGGTATGATTTGGCGGCGCTAAGGGCGGTGGGGCCGGGCAAGTTTGAAGCCGGCCGCCGGAGCGAATGAATGGGGCCTCTCCCGAGGCCCTCATGGGAAAACTGCGCGTGTGTGCGTTGCGGGGCGTGCAACCGATTCAGGGGCAACACGTGGCAGCGGAAATCCGGACGATACATATTACAATGTACGTAAGTGTTGCATATGGGGCACATATTGGGCGTCGAATCAGTTTATGATTAAATATGTCTTATTTTTAACGGCCACAAGCGATCGCCATGAGTTCTGAAACATATCTGCGCGCCATATTGAGTATGGTCGCCCGTCAGGCACTTCCACCCGACCAACTCGCGAAAATAGTCGCTCCCAGCACCAGTCAACATGCGCAACTGCTAGCGTACAACATGTGTGATGGTACTCGGAGTCAAGGTGACATAGCAAAAGCCAGTAATATTGATCCAGGAAACTTCAGCCGCACAGTTGCACGATGGATCGATGCGGGCGCGTTGTTCCGAATTGGCGATGCACGTGACGCTAAATTGCTGCACCTCTATCCATTGCCACCTGATGTCATGCCGAAAGAGCGTTCGAAATGAAGCTAGACAATGAGGATTCCAGTCGCCTCGAAGGCAAGCTAGATACCTTGATCCGGTTGATTGCGCTAAACATTACTTTAGATATTAGCTCGATCAAGGATAAAGCAATCTTACTCAGCAAGGCGGGTCTGCAGATTAAAGAGATCGCAATGTTGTGCGATTCTACTCCGAACGCAGTAAGCGTGGCACTATACAAGGCTAAGAAAAATACCGGTAGGGTTAAGGCCTTGGACATTGAGGACGCAGCCTAATGGGCACGAAAATCGAAGAAGCTTTACTTGAAGAGTTGACCAACATTAGGCGCCTTCTCATTTTTTCGCTGTTGCGATCCGGCGCGACCCAATCACAGGTTGCTGGTGCCCTCGGCACTTCTCAAAGCCAGATTAGTAAAATGTTTCCAAAAACATCGAAGGGAACAGTGGAGCCCAGGCAGTAGTCATGGCAATTGCGGTTCGCGATCACCTTTCAAATACGCCGGAACACATTGAGGAAGCTGCAAAGGCGATCGGTAAAGGCCATCGGCAAGCCGTGTTCAGAGCAATTTACCATCACAAAAGTCCAATCAAGACTGTCTCGGACATTGTTGCCGTCACCGGCTTGCCTAGGACGCGGGTCCTGCAATGCGGAAGTGATCTTGCCAAGCGGACTATCGTGACTCAGACAAAAAAGGGAGGCGAGACCGCTTATGAAATGATCACCTTCTTCCAAGTGAATAAGGCAAAAATCTTAAGGCTAGCCCGGGACCCCAAAGCTCTTAACGCTTGGCCGACCAAACGGAAGAATTTGATCGCAGCACCCCTTCCTCTAACGGTGCGGTTACCGACACTAGGTGCAGATGTTAGGAATTTAACGATTGACGAAATCCCCAATTTTGATCGGATTAAGTCTATTCCGGTCGGAGATTCTTTGTCAAAAGAGATCAGCGAAGAACATTTCAAGCGCGGAATTCAAAATATATTAGGTGACGCCGGGCAATTTAAAGATTGGGGTGGAGAGAATTGCGATTTGTTTTCATCTCGCCTTAGGGTGGATGGCCAAAGGCGGAACGCAGCCTTTGCCTTCAAGGGGCCTGGGCAAAGTGGGCGCTTAGTCCCGGGCCGGATGGGAAAGAACGGCGATCAGGCACAACGCCTCTTTACTCTTCCTGCGGAGGTATTTGTAGCTCAACATTGGCGGGAGATCGATCCGAGCGTTATTGAGTTAATGCGTGTGCTCGCTGTCGCGAAGTCGTTAAGTACGGGCAAACCCGTCTGGATATGCATCATAGACGGGCAAGACTCCGAACGGCTACGTAAGGGCTATCCGAGGGAATTCAGCGCTCAGATCTGACGCTCCCCGGAAGTGGATGCCTTAGGAAATTCCTCTCAAAAAGCCACCACCTCAATCACCCCCGGCAGCGCCTTCAGCGCACCGGCCTGCCGGGGCGTCACGTCAAAATTCCCGCCCAGGTTCAGCTCCACCTCGCGCGCCGGATCGCCCAGCCGCAGGCGCAGCTTCAGCACCGTCGCGCCGCCGTCGCCGACCGTCTTCACCATCTGCTCGACCGACAGCCGCCCATCCGCGACGATGCACAGCCCCGACCGCGACCGTCCCAGCGCCGCGTCCAGATCCTGCACGGTCTTCACGCGCGTCTTGACGTTCTCGCCGTCGAGCTCTGCCTCGACGGTGAGCAGCACGGCCTTGCCGGGCTCCAGCGCCTCGCCGGCGAGCGCCAGCGTGTCGGAGAAGATGACGGCCTCGAACTGGCCGGTCGGGTCGGAGAAGCCGCCGAAGGCAAAGCGGTTGCCGGATTTGGAGCGGCGCTCCTGCTTATAGGTGACGGTCGCGGCGATGCGGGCCTCGGCGCGGGGCTGCCCTTGCAATTTCGCCTCCAGCTCGGACCAGCGCATGATGTTGAGGCGGGTCAGCGCGTCGGAATAGTCGTCGAGCGGGTGGCCGGACAGGTAAAAGCCGATGGCGTCCAGCTCGTGGCTGAGCGTTTCCATCAGGTCCCAGCGCGGCACCTCGCGCAGTTGCAGGCTGGACGCCGTCGCCAGCTCCAGGCCGCCGCCGCCGAACAGGCTGGACTGGCCCGAGGCGCGATCGGTGGCCAGGCGGCCGGAGAAGGAGAGGATCTGCTCGATATTGGCGTAGACGCGGGCGCGGTTGGGCTCCAGCGCGTCGAAGACGCCGGCCGCCGCCAGCGTTTCCAGCGCGCGCTTGTTCAGCACTTTCGGGTTCAGCCGCTCGGCGAAGTCGGCGAGCGTCCGGTAGCCGCCCTGCCCTGCCCGCTCGGCGGCGATCTGCTCGACCGCGCCGCGCCCGATATTCTTCAAGGCCGCCAGCGAATAGCGGATGGCGCCGTCCTCGGGCAGGAATTCGCCGCCGGATGAATTCACCGAAGGCGGCAGCACCTTGATCTTGTTGCGCCGCGCCTCCTGGGCGAACAAATACAGCTTGTCGGTATTGCCCATGTCGTAGGTCATGGTGGCGGCCAGGAACTCGACGGGGTAATTGGCCTTCAGGAAGGCGGTGTGATAGGCGAGCAGCGCATAGGCGGCGGCGTGGGACTTGTTGAAGCCGTAGCCGGCGAATTTGGCCACCATTTCGAAGATGTAGTCGGCGCGGCCCTTGTCGACGCCGTTCTTGATGGCGCCCTCCATGAAGCGCGCCTTCTGCTTGTCCATCTCCGCCTTGATCTTCTTGCCCATGGCGCGGCGCAGCAGGTCGGCTTCGCCGAGCGAGTAGCTCGACAGCCGCTGCGCGATCTGCATCACCTGCTCCTGGTAGATGATGACGCCGTAGGTCTCCTCCAGCACCGGCTGGATCAGCGGGTGCATGTAATCGACCTTTTCGAGCCCGTATTTGCGGTTGATATAGGTCGGGATGTTGTCCATTGGGCCGGGGCGGTAGAGCGAGACCATGGCGATGATGTCGCCGAAACGGTCGGGCTTTAGCTTGCGCAGGCTTTCGCGCATGCCCGTCGATTCCAGCTGGAACACGCCGACCGTGTCGCCCTTGGCCAGAAGTTCGTAGGTTTTGGTATCGTCGAGGCCGAGCGTCGCCAGATCCAGCTCGATGCCGCGCTGTTTGATCAGCGCCAGCGCCTTCTGGATGACGGTCAGCGTCTTGAGGCCCAGGAAGTCGAATTTGACGAGGCCGGCCGGCTCCACCCATTTCATGTTGAACTGGGTGACGGGGAGCGTCGAGCGCGGGTCGCGGTAGAGCGGGACGAGTTCGATCAGCGGCCGGTCGCCGATGACGACGCCCGCCGCGTGGGTCGAGGCGTGCCGGTAGAGGCCTTCCAGCTTCTGCGCGATCTCCAAGAGGCGCTTGACCACCGGATCGCTGTCGCGCTGGTCCTGGAGCTGCGGCTCGCCCTCGATGGCCTCGGCGAGCGTCACCGGATTGGCGGGATTGTTCGGCACCAGCTTGCAGAGCCGGTCGACCTGGCCGTAGGGCATTTGCAGCACGCGGCCGACGTCGCGCAGCACGGCGCGGGCCTGCAGCTTGCCGAAGGTGATGATCTGGGCGACGCGGCGCTGGCCGTATTTCTCCTGCACATAGCGGATGACTTCGTCGCGCCGGTCCTGGCAGAAGTCGATGTCGAAATCCGGCATCGAGACGCGCTCGGGATTGAGGAAGCGCTCGAACAGCAGGCCGAAGCGCAAGGGGTCGAGATCGGTGATCGAGAGCGACCATGCCGCGACGGAACCCGCGCCCGAGCCGCGCCCCGGCCCGACCGGAATGCCGTGCGCCTTGGCCCATTTGATGAAGTCCGAGACGATGAGGAAGTAGCCGGAGAATTTCATCGTGGCGATGACGTTCAGCTCGAATTCGAGCCGGGTCCGGTAGTCCTCCTCGCTCGCGCCCTCGGCGAGGCCCACGACGCGCAGCCGCTCGGCGAGGCCCTCGCGCGCCTGCCGGCACAGCTCGGCGGTCTCGGCGGCGTTGGCGTCATCCTTGTCGCCGTCGGTCGCGGTGAATTGCGGCAGGATCGGGCTGCGCATTTTTGGCCGGAAGGCGCAGCGGCGGGCGATCTCGATGGTGTTGTCCAGCGCCTCCGGCAGGTCGGCGAACAGCGCCATCATTTCCGCGCGCGACTTGAAATAATGCTCCGGCGTCAGCTTGCGCCGCTCGTCCTCGGAGATGTAGCGGCCCTCCGCGATGCAGATCAGGGCCTCGTGCGCCTCAAAATCCTCGCGGGCGGGGAAGTAGCACTGATTGGTTGCCGCGAGCGGGATGTTGAGGGCGTAGGCGAGCTTCAGCAGCTCGGCCTCGACGCGCTTTTCCTCGGCCGTGCCGTGGCGCTGGATCTCGATGTAGAGGCGGTTGCCGAAGAGCGCGTGCATCGCCTCGAGCTGGGTGCGGGCGGCGGCGTGGTTGTCCTCGCGCAGGAGGCTGTCGATGGGGCCGTCCGGGCCGCCGGTCAGGGCGATCAGGCCCTGGTTATGGCGGGCGATCTCGTCCCAGGTGACGTGGATCTGGGTGTCGTCCGGATGGTCGATGAAGGCGGCGCTGGTGAGGCTGAGCAGGTTTTTGTAGCCCTCCTGGTCCTTGACCAGCAGGGCGATGGAGCCGGCGAGCTGGATGCCGGGGGCCTGCCCGTTCTTGCGCGCGGCGTCGGGCTCGGGATCGGCGGCGGCGATCGAGAGGGTGCAGCCGGTGATCGGCTGGATGCCCGCGCCGACGAGGGTTTCGGCGATCTCGAGCGCGCCGAACAAATTGTTGCGGTCGGTGACGGCGAGCGCGGGCTGGGCGTCCTTGGCGGCGAGCTTGGCCAGCGCCTTGACGGGCAGCGCCCCCTCCAGCAGCGAATAGGCCGAGTGGAGGCGCAAATGTATGAAGCCGGGTGTTGCCGCCATTGCCGTTTCGCCCTCATCGAATCGTGAGGTGCAAGCTTGAAGGCCCAGGGCCGGATATTAAAGGGGGATGTGCGGGTTATTCAATGGGGAGTGTGACGGGGGTGGCGCGGCGGATAAACCTTGTCATCATCTCGTCGTCCCGGACGCCGCGAAGCGGCGAGCCGGGACCCAATCATCGATCCGCGAGCACTGCGGCAAGCGGAGATGCGAGTAGGCCCCAACTCTGACGGCCGGGGCGACGGGGAGTAGGACACACCTGTACTCCACCTCGTAGCGCCTCATTGTGATCGGCCCATCTGCCAACCCGTCGTCCCGGACGCCGCGAAGCGTGAGCCGGGACCCAATCCCGTCTCCGCTGCCGCTTCGCCAGCCGTTAGGCGAGTGGGCCCCGGCTCTCTCGGCCGAGGCAACGGAGTAAGGGGATTCACATTGTTCACATCTCAGCGTTTTCATGAGACGGGCTACCCCCTCCCGTCGTCCCGGACGCCGCGAAGCGGTGAGCCGGGACCCAATGGCTGATCCGCGATCGCTGCGGCAAGAGGATATGCGAGTGGGCCCCGGCTCTTACGGCCGGGGCGACGGAATAAAGCTTGAAGGCTCAACACATCAGCGTCTCGTAGAGGTCGCGCCACTCGGGATTGTCGGCCTCGATCAGGTGGATTTTCCAACTCCGATGCCACTTCTTCAGACGCTTTTCCTGGGCGATAGCCTCGGCCGCGGTGCTGAAGGGCTGGACGCAGACGAGCCGAGACAAAGCGTGCTTCCGGACGAATTCGGAACCCGATCCTGCACGGTGCGATGCAATCCGCGCGGGCAGATCATTGGTCACGCCGATGTAGAGCGTGCCGTGCTTGCGGTTGGTGAGGACATAGACGAAGTGCATTGCGGGCGCCCTGGCACTCAGCCGCGCAATCTGCGCCGCGCCCTGCCCCGGCAAAATACGCAATGCTGCTAGGGCCCCGCCAAACTTATCCCCGCCCTCCCCACCTCCCGTAAACTCACCCCGTTCCTTCCCCAGAGGGACGCGGGGCTCGAGACCGGCTCGCCTACGTTGGGGCAGGAATGCGGTGCCTGAGGAATCCGCGAGGGATCTGGCCGGGTGGCGAACGCAGGCCGGCCTCACGGTGGGTGTAACGAACCCGCACTCAGGGGTCCTGGAGCTGACCCTCCCGTTGGCTGGAATGCGCGGGACATAGGTCATGTGACATGGGGCTTACACCCCATGTGATGCGCCGCGTGCAGAAAGAGCCGGGCGTGCATGGCCAGTTTCGAGAAGAGAGCGGACATGGGCCAAAATATCGCCGCGCGCGGGCAGCCGGGAGGTTGCCACTAAAATATAAGGACCAGCCTCACGGCGGCCCGCGCCGTCCCTCAAGGGGGCGGAAAACGAAGTGAAGCAAAGCCTCGCGGGCAAAACCCGGCGAGCCGTTCGGTGCTGCCCGGAGGTGCGATGAAACGATATGCGGTGCCCGGCTCTGCCCGGCTACGACGCTTCCCGCGCCACGACCGCCGGCGTGAACGCCTTTTCCTCGATCAGCTTGCCGCCGTCGAGCCGCAGCACGCGGTCCATGCGCTGCGCCAGCTCGTGATTATGCGTGGCGATCAGCGCCGCGAGCCCGGCCTTGCGCACGAATTGCAGCAATTGCTGGAACACCCGCTCGGCGGTCTCGGGGTCGAGATTGCCGGTCGGCTCGTCGGCCAGCAGGACAAGCGGGGCGTTGGCCACCGCGCGCGAGATCGCCACGCGCTGCTGCTCGCCGCCGGACAGCTCGGAGGGGCGATGCGTCAGCCGCTCCTTCAGGCCGAAAATGCTGAGCAGGTCGGTCGCCCGCTTCACCGCCTCGCCGCGCTTCAGACCGGCGATCATCTGCGGGATGGCGACGTTTTCCAGCGCGGTGAATTCGGGCAGCAGGTGGTGGAACTGGTAGACGAAACCGATATCGGTGCGCCGGATGCGGGTGCGCTCGGCATCGCCCAGCGAGGCGCAGTCGCGCCCGCCCAGCATGATCGAGCCTTCGTCGGGCTTGTCGAGCAGCCCCGCGACCTGCAGCAGCGTCGACTTGCCCGCGCCGGACGGGGCCACCAGCGCGACGGTCTCGCCCTCGTAAAGCTCGGCCGAGGCGCCGTCGAGCACATGGATCTCGCGGTCGCCCTGCTTGAAGGAGCGCTTGAGATTGATGAGCTGCAGAATAGGGGTTCGCACGCGCTTGTCCACGGCACTACTCGTATCGTAAAGCTTCGACGGGATCGAGGCGCGCGGCGCGCCAGGACGGATAAAGCGTGGCGAGAATCGACAGCGACAGCGCCATCACAACCACCGAGGTGACCTCGCCGGTATCGATCTCGGCCGGCATGCGCGAAAGGAAATAGATCTCGCCAGGAAAAATCCTGGTATTGGTCAGCCAGGAGATGAACTGACGGATTTCCTCGATATTGGCGCAGACCAGCACCCCGAGCAGAAGGCCCGCCAGCGTGCCGACGACGCCGATGCTGGCGCCGGTGATGAAGAACACCCGCATCACCGCGCCCTGGCTCGCGCCCATGGTGCGCAGGATGCCGATGTCGCGGCCCTTGTCTTTCACCAGCATGATCATGCCGGAAACGATGTTCAGCGCGGCGACCAGCACGATCAGCGTCAATATGATGAACATCACATTCCGCTCGACCTGCAACGTGTTGTAGAAGGTGGCGTTGCGCTGTTTCCAGTCGGTCAGCAGCATGTCGCCGCCGGCCGCGGCCGAGAGCAGCGGCCGCATCTGGTCGATGCGGTCGGGATTTTCGACCAGCACCTCGATGACATGGGCGGCGCCCGGCAGGTTGAAGAATTTCTGCGCCTCATCGAGCGGCAGGAAGGCGATGGTCGCGTCATATTCCGACATGCCGATCTCGAAGATCGCCGTGACCGGATAGCGTTTTATGCGCGGCGTGGTGCCGAAGGGGGTGGAGGCGCCGCGCGGGGCGACCACGGTGATCTCGTCGCCGAGGCGCACGTTCAGCGTATTGGCGAGCCGCGTGCCGATGGCGATGCCGCCGCTGAGGTCGAAGCCGTCGAGCGAGCCGTACATGACCTTGGAGGCGATGCCCTCGAGGCTCTTCAGATCCTCTTCGCGCACGCCGCGCACGAAGACGCCGTTCGAGGCGAGGTTGCTGCTCATCAGCGCCTGGCCCTCGACGATCGGAAAAGCCTGCGTCACGCCTTGCGTCCGCTTCAGCCGCTCGGCGATGTCGGCATAGTCGGTGAAGTCGCGTGCCAGCGGGCGGACGAGGACATGGCCGTTCAGCCCGAGGATCTTGTCGAACAGCTCCTTGCGGAAGCCGTTCATCACCGACATCACGATGATGAGGGTCGCGACCCCCAGCATGATGCCGATGAAAGAGAAGCCGGCGATGACCGAGATGAAGCCTTCCTTGCGGCGCGCGCGCAGATAGCGCGATGCAAGCATCCATTCGAAAGGCGCGAACGGCCTCGTTTCGGCGACTTCAGCCACTTTTTAAGCTTTCCTTGCCGTGATCGGCGGTAATGAGGTCTTCTTTTGAAGCGTTTTTAAGGCGGTGTCGAGCTTCAGCGTCTCGCGCTCGCCGGTCGCCCGGTTCTTCAGTTCGATTTCGCCCTTTTCGAGCCCTTTCGGCCCCACCACCACCTGCCACGGCAGGCCGATCAAGTCCATGGTCTTGAACTTGCCGCCCGCGCGCTCGTCGGTGTCGTCATAGAGCACCTCGATGCCGGCGGCGGTCAGCCCCCGATAGAGCGTCTCGCAAGCCGCGTCCGTGGCGGCATCGCCCGCCTTCAGATTGAGCAGACCGATGGTGAATGGCGCGACCGACGCCGGCCAGATAATGCCCGCCTCGTCATGGCTCGCCTCGATGATGGCGCCCGCAAGCCGCGACACGCCGATGCCGTAGGAGCCGCTCTCGACCAGCGTCCACTGGCCGTCCGGACCCTGCACCTGCGCCTTCATCGGCTTCGAATATTTGCTGCCGAAGAAGAAGATGTGCCCGACCTCGATGCCGCGCGCGTCCATGCGCGCCGCTTCGGGCACCTCCTTGTCGAAGCGCGCCGCGTCGTGCATCTCGTCGGTCGCGGCGTAAAGGCTGGTCCATTGCGCGATGATCGGGGAGAGATCCTGATCGTAATCGGTCTCCTCGCCCGGAACGGCCATTTCGATCAGGTCACGGTGGCAATAAACTTGGCTCTCCCCGGTCTCGGCGAGGATGATAAACTCGTGGCTGAGATCGCCGCCGATCGGGCCGGTATCGGCTTTCATCGGGATCGCCTTCAGTCCGAGCCTGGCGAAGGTCCTGAGATAGGCGACGAACATTTTGTTATAGGAGTGCCGCGCCGCCTCGGGTGTCAAATCGAAGGAATAGGCGTCCTTCATCAGGAATTCGCGGCCACGCATGACGCCGAAGCGCGGGCGGATCTCGTCGCGGAATTTCCACTGGATGTGGTAGAGGTTGCGCGGCAGGTCGCGATAGGTCTTGACGCTGTCGCGGAAGATCTGGGTGATCTGCTCCTCGTTGGTCGGGCCGAACAGCATATCGCGCTCGTGCCTGTCCTTGATGCGCAGCATCTCGGCGCCGTAATCGTCGTAGCGGCCGCTTTCGCGCCACAGATCGGCGGACTGGATGGTCGGCATGAGCACTTCGATGGCGCCGGTGCGGTCCTGTTCCTCGCGCACGATCTGCTCGATCTTCTTCAGGACGCGCAGGCCCAGCGGCAGCCAGGAATAGATGCCTGCGCTCGATTGCCGGATCATGCCGGCGCGCAGCATCAGCCGGTGCGAAACGATCTCGGCTTCCTTGGGATCGTCGCGCAGGATCGGCAGAAAATAGCGGCTCATGCGCATGGAAGGCGCTCCCGGGCTTCACGGCGGATGGACTGATCCCCGGCTCTTAGCGGATGATGCCGCGCGAGGCAATGGCTGACGGCGGTTTTGCCCGATAACGCGCCTAAATCGCCACCTGCGTGCCGATCTCGATGACCCGGTCGCGGGGGATCTGGAAATAGGAGGTGGCATCCTCGGCGGAGGAGGCGAGCCAGATGAACAGGCGCTTCTGCCAGCGCGGCAGGCCGTTCTTGCCGAGGCGCAAGGAGCGGCGGGACAGGAAGAAGGAGGCCTCGTTCGCCTCGATGCCGAGCCCGCGCTGCTTGCAATGCATCAGGATCTTCGGGACGTTCGGCGTCTCCATGAAGCCGTAGGACGCCGTCACGCGGGTGAAGGTGTCGTCGATCTTGGAGACCTCGACGCGCTCCTTGCGGGGCACACGCGGCACGTCTTTCGTCACGATGGTCAGGATGACGTTGCGCTCATGCAGGACGCGATTGTGCTTCAGGTTATGCATGAGCGAGGTCGGCGCCAGATTGGCCGTCGAGGTCAGGAAAATCGCCGTGCCGGGGACGCGGTGCGGCGGGCTCGCCTCCAGCTTGCGCACCAGCCAGCAGAGATCGATCTCACTGCGCTGCGTCGCCTTGGTCAGCGCCCGCGAACCGCGGATCCAGACCGCCATCACCGTTGCGATGGCGGTCGCCATGACGAGCGGCAGCCAGGCGCCTTCGAACAGCTTGACGGCGTTGGCGGCGAAGAACACCTGCTCCATGATGACGATCGGCACCATCAGCATCGCCGCCCGCCAGAGCGTCCATTTCCACACCCGCCAGAGCAGGAAGAAGGCCAGCACGGAGGAAATGATCATGTCCGCCGTCACCGCCACGCCGTAGGCGGCGGCGAGGTTGCTGGAGGTGCGGAACATCAGAGTGACGAGGATGACGGCGACCATCAGCATTATGTTGACGCGGGGGATGTAGATCTGGCCCGCCATCGTCGCCGAAGTGTGCAGGATGTTGACGCGCGGCAGCAGGCCGAGTTGGATCGCCTGCCGGGTCAACGAGAAAGTGCCGGTGATGACCGCCTGGCTGGCGATGACCGTCGCCATGGTGGCCAGCAGCAGCACCGGGAACAGCGCCCAGCTCGGATACAGGTGGTAGAAGCTATCCTTGACCGCCGCCGGGTCGGAGAGCACCAGGGCGCCCTGGCCAAAATAGTTAAGGGCGAGCGCCGGCAGCACCAGGCTGAGCCATGCCGTCTGGATCGGCTTGCGGCCGAAATGGCCAAGGTCGGCGTAAAGCGCCTCGGCGCCGGTGACCGCAAGGAAGACGAAGCCGAGCACCCAGATGCCGTTCAGCCCGTTGGTCGCCAGAAAGCGGATGCCGTAAAGCGGGTTGATGGCGTTGAAGACGTCGAAATTGTCGGCGATGTGGATCAGGCCGCCTATCGCAAGCATGGCGAACCAGCACAGCATGATCGGGCCGAACAGCGCCGCGACCTTGGCCGTGCCGTAGGGCTGCACCGCGAACAGGCCGATCAGGATGATGATGGAGATCGGCAGCACCGCCACCTCAAGGCTGGGCTGCAGCAGTTTCAGCCCTTCCACCGCCGACAGCACCGATATTGCGGGCGTTATGACCGAGTCGCCATAGAAGAATGAGGCGCCCACGAGGCCGAGAACGAGGATCAGCGGGGAATATCGCCCGGCGCTGGACTGGACGAGCGCCATCAGCGCGAAGGTGCCGCCTTCGCCCTTGTTGTCGGCCCGCAGCAGCAGCAGAACATATTTGCCGGTGACGACCAACAGCAGCGCCCACAGGATGAGCGATAGGACGCCAAGTACGGCTTCGCGCCCATGCAGGCCGCTGTGCTGCGCGGCGGTCACGGCCTCACGGAAGGCGTAAAGCGGGCTCGTGCCGATATCGCCATAGACGACGCCGATGCTGCCGACGACCAGCGCCGCCATCGAAGCTGGCACAGGCACCGGTATGACGCCGGGTTTGCTGTTGGCGGGCGTTTCCGCCGTCGCGGCAATGGGTGTTATCATCGTGACATGAAGCCGTGCGACGGTGCCGTAGCGTTCGGCAGGCCGCTTAAAAATGGGCGCGCTCTCCCAAGCAAACCGAGCCACATCACAACGCCCGATCGCTCGCGAACCGCCGGACTTCTATACCGTTCGGCGATGCTTTAACAATCACGTTTGCTGCGTGGAGGCCCGCTCCGGTCGATTTATTCGCTCGCGACCGATGGGCAACAGATGGCGAGGCCAGCCCTGCCGGTCAAGACCGTCCGCGCCGGTGAATGATCTCGGGACATATTCGTCAAGACACCCCGCTGCGAGGTTTAATCTGCCCCGGCAACAATCGCCGGCAGGTAATGGTTCCGGCGGGTCGGGAGACAGGCTTAAGGGAGTTCGGGCGGGGACCGAAAAGGCGGCGGCCGCCGAGGACTGCCGCCACTCCGCGTTTTCCCGGCTGCCGCGAAGCCCGGCTGGGAGTCAATGGCCCTCGAAGGCGATCAGTGCATGGCAGGGGACGCCGAGCGATTCAAGCCGGGCAATGCCGCCGAGTTCGGGAAGGTCGATGATGAAGGCGGCGCCCACGCTGATGCCGCCGACGCGCGTCACCAGCTTGTGCGCGGCCTCGGCCGTGCCGCCGGTCGCGATCAGGTCGTCGACGATGAGCACGCGCTCTCCAGCCGAGATCGCGTCGTCATGCACTTCGAGCACGTCGGTCCCGTATTCGAGCTGATATTCCTGGCCGATGGTGCGGGAAGGCAGCTTGCCCTTCTTGCGCAGCGGAACGAAGCCCGTGCCCAGGCGGTCCGCGACGGCGCCGGCCAGGATGAAGCCGCGCGCCTCGATGCCCGCGACGGCCTCGATGCCGGCGGTGCGATAGGGCTCGGCAAGGCGTTCGATGCAGGCGTTGAAGCCCGCCGCGTGTTTCAGCAGCGTCGTCACATCGCGGAACATGATGCCGGGCTTGGGATAGTCAGGAATGGAGCGCACGAGCGCCTTCAGATCGAGTTCAACCCGTTGGCTCATGGAATTCCCCCAAAGCAGCCGCCTCCTCGAGCGCAACTGAATCGCTCGTCGTCTTCGTGCTTAGCCTTTGTCCGGGTTGAGAGCAAGAATACGGGTGGCCGCAGGCCGGATTTTCCGTAAGCGCGCGGGTGCTGCGCCTGGAGCGGGATCGAATTCGGCGGAGACTGCTATGTCATCCCGCGGCGCCACAACGCCAGGAAGTCGGTACGCGCATGACCTTAAGCTATGCGCGTATCGTACATCGCCAGCGTCAGCCGGCCTTGTTCAGAACCCGCCCGGCGACGGCGTCGAGCTTGGCGAGAAGCGCTGGGTCGCGCTTGTCGGGCGCGGTGATGATGGCGAATTCCAGCGCCTTGTCCGAACCGATCGGGCAGGGCTCGTGCTCACGCGGAAACTCACGCGCCAGATGCGCGATCAGCCGCCCGGCCTTCTCCGAATTGCCGCCCATGACGCGCAGGATGTCGGTGATGTCGACATCGCGGTGATCGTCGTGCCAGCAGTCGAAATCGGTGACCATGGCGACGGTGGCGTAGCAGATCTCGGCCTCGCGGGCGAGCTTGGCCTCGGGCATGTTGGTCATGCCGATGACGTCGCAGCCCCAGCTCCGGTAGAGGAAGGATTCGGCGCGCGTCGAAAATTGCGGGCCTTCCATGACCAGATAGGTGCCGCCGCGCTGATAGGGTATGCGCTCGGCTTTGGCGGCCGCTTCCAGCTTGTCGGCGAGGCCGGGGCTGATCGGGTCGGCCATGGCGACATGGGCAACGCAGCCCGCCCCGAAGAAGCTCTTCTCACGGGCAAAGGTGCGGTCGATGAACTGGTCGACGAAGACGAAGCTCCCCGGGGGCAGCTCTTCGCGGAACGAGCCGCAGGCCGAGACCGAGACGAGATCGGTGACGCCGGCGCGCTTCAGTGCGTCGATATTGGCGCGGTAGTTGATGGCGGAAGGCGGCAGCCGGTGGCCCTGGCCGTGACGGGCCAGGAAAACCACCGGCAGACCGCCGATTTCGCCGTAGGACAGATCGCCCGATGGCTCGCCCCAGGGCGTTGCCATCGGCGCCTGCCGCTTCTTCTCAAGCCCCGGCAGCTCGTAAAGGCCCGAACCGCCGATAATGCCAAGAACCGCTTTCGTCATGCGCAAATTCCCGCAAGGGTTGGCTCGCGGGACAAGCGCCGAGAAACGCCTCCCGCGAGGTTTAGAGAACCTCGATATAGAATACCGACGAAACCCAGCTTTGCATTTCCTCTTTGGACGGCGTCTCGCCCGCGCCCGGCTTGTGGAGAAGCCAGAGCGGTCCGAAATCGCCGCCTGTGACTGGCTTGCCATCGACAAGATGCGCCAGAATCCATTCTTTCGTCTTCACTTCTTCGGCAGTGAGATCGACGGTCGAGCCGTCCCTTGCGGTCAGCTTGATCGCGCCGACATCCGCGCCCGCTGCGCGAAGAACATCGGCGAGCAGCGGACCGGCAAAGGTGCTGTCGCCGCCTGGTGTCGACACGCGGAGCTCATGCACCGGCAGGCCCGAGAAGGTCTCGCCGTCAAACGCCATTGCCTTTTCGAAGCTGATCTTCTGCTCCTTAAAGGCGGGATCGGTTTCGGTGCTGGCCGAACCGCGATTCCAATGGGCGATCTTACCCGCGAGCGTCACGATGACATTGCCCTTGGTTGCGGGTTTCTCTTCGGCGACGCCTGCGCCGGCCATCAGCATGAGTGCCGCAAGCGCTCCCCCGAGCGCCGTGACGCGAAACGAAAACTTGATCATACCTTGTCTCCCCCAAACCCAGGCGATGTTGCAAAACTTAGCCGGTGACGCAATAAAAAAGCCCTGCGTGACAGGGCTTTTCCGGTTGGCGTAACTTGTATGCCGCTTGCGGCATTTTCCGGTCGCGGCCGACACGAAAACGCCGTTTTCGCCGCCGCGTCCCCGCGTGGAAACGCTCCGCTAATGCTTGACGTTCCGCCACAAAGCGCGCTTCGAAAGATAGAGCAATCCAGCCAGGATCACCAGATAGATTAGCACCTTGAGGCCCATGCGCTTGCGCTCTTCCAGCTTGGGCTCGGCCGACCACATCAGGAAGGCCGTGACGTCCCGCGCATAATTGTCGACCGTGCCGGGGGTACCATCGGTGTATTCCACCGAACCGTCGGTCAAAGGCTGGGGCATGGCGATCTGGTGGCCCGGAAACGCCTTGTTGTAGTTCATCCCCGCCGTCAGGTTGAAACCGGCGGGCGGCTCGGCATAGCCGGTCAGCAGGGCGTAGATATAGTCCGGACCGCCCTCCTGATAATTGGTGACGATGTCGCGGATCCAGTGGAAGGGCGACATGTACCAGGCGCCCGAGCTTTCGACGGCCCGCGCCTTCGCCATCACCGACAGATCCGGCGGCACCGCGCCGTTCTGAGCGGCGGCCGCCGCTTTGGCATTCGCGTAGGGCGAGGGGAAGCGGTCGGAGGGCTTGCCCGGCCGGGTGAACATATCGCCGTTGTCGTCGGGACCGTCTTGAACCTGGGCTTCGGAGGCGAATTGCTCGACATTGCCGGTGGCGAATTCCGGACCGCCCGGCTGCGACAGATTGCGGAAATACATCAGCCGCATGCCGTGGCAGGCCGCGCAGACATTCTTGTAGACTGTATAGCCGCGCCGGAGCTGGGCACGGTCGAAGTGGCCGGTCAGCCCGCCAAAGGTCCAATCCTGTCGCGAGGCTTCGGCGCCGTGGCTGCCTTCACCCTCGGCGGCCCGGCTCGGGCCGGCATAGGCGATGGCCGATGCCGCGACCAACAGGGTCAGGGATTTGCGCCAGCCGCGCTGTGAAAAGAGCGTCATCATCCTATCCTCTCACTAGCGCTTTTCAGCGGCTGCCGCCGCGGGCTGGTTCACACGGCCTGCTCCGGTATGCCCGCCGCCGCCCTCACCGAAGATCGAATCCGCGACACTGCGGGGCCGGGCCTTCGGCGTCTCAATGATGCCGACGACGGGCATGACAACCAGGAAGTGCAGGAAGTAATAGGCGGTGAAGATCTGCCCCATGATCACATAGCCGCCTTCCGGAGGCTTGGCGCCGATGAAGCCGAGGCCAAGACAGGTGATGACCAGCAGCCAGAAGAACCACTTATAGATGGGCCGGTAGCGGGTCGAGCGGACGCGCGAGGTGTCGAGCCAGGGGATGAAGAACAGCACGGCAATGGCGCCGAACATCGCAATCACGCCGCCGAGCTTCGACGGGATCGAGCGCAGGATGGCGTAGAAGGGCAGCAAATACCATTCCGGCACGATATGCGGCGGCGTCTGCAACGGGTTGGCTTCGACGTAATTGTCCGGGTGGCCGAGATAGTTCGGCAGGTAGAAGACGAAATAGGCGAACAGCACGCCGAATACCGTCACGGCGAAGAGGTCCTTCGTCGTGTAATAAGGGTGGAACGGCACCGTCTCCTTGGCGGGATCACGCAGGTCGACGCCTGTCGGATTATTGTTGCCCGGCACGTGCAGCGCCCAGATATGCAGGCCGACGAGGCCGGCAATCACGAAGGGCAGCAGGTAATGCAGGCTGAACAGGCGGTTGAGCGTGGCGTTGTTCACCGAGAAGCCGCCCCAAATCCATTCTACCAGCATCGTGCCAAGGCCAGGGATGACCGTGTCGAGCGAGGAGAACAGGTTGGTGATCACCGTCACCGCCCAGAAGCTCATCTGGCCCCAGACCAGCGAGTAGCCCATGAAAGCCGTCGCCATCATGGCGAGGAAGATCAGCACGCCGATGATCCACAAGACCTCGCGCGGCGCCTTGTAGGAGCCGTAATAGAGGCCGCGGAAGATGTGCAGATAGACGGCGAGGAAGAACATCGAGGCGCCGACCGCATGGGTGTAGCGCATCAGCCAGCCATAGTTCACGTCGCGCATCAGATGCTCGATCGAATCGAACGCGACGGCGGTGTTGGCGGCGTAGTGCATCGCCAGGACGATGCCGGTGACGATCTGCACACCGAGACAGAAGGCGAGAATGCCGCCAAAAGTCCACATGTAGTTCAGATTGCGCGGCGTCGGGAAATCCAGAATGGTGTCATAGGCGAAGCGGATGACCGGCAGCCGGCTGTCCATCCAGCGCGTAAAACCGTTCGTCGGCTCGTAAGTCGATTGATGTGCCATGATTGAAGGCCCCCGCGGGCTTAGCCGATCTTGATTTTGGTGTCGGACGTGAATGTATAAGGCGGGATTTCCAGATTGCGCGGAGCCGGTCCCTTGCGGATACGGGCGGCCGTATCGTAGACCGAGCCGTGGCACGGGCAGAACCAGCCGCCGAATTCGCCGCGATCGTCACCCGTCTTCTGCCCCTTCGGAATGCAGCCGAGATGGGTGCAGATGCCGATGGCGATCAGCCAGTTCTCATGTCCGTTCTTGGTGATGTTCTCGTCGGTCGCCGGTGCCTCGACGTTGACGCCCATGATGCGCGCGACCGGGTCCTTGAGCTGATCCAGCGGCACGTCCCGCGCCGCCTTGATCTCCTCGGGGGTGCGGTTGCGCACGAAAATGGGCTTGCCGCGCCACATCACGGTGATCGCCTGACCCGTCTGAACCGGGGCGAGATCGATCTCGACACTGGCGAGCGACAGCGCGGACTGGTCCGGGTTCATCTGATCGATCAAAGGCCAGAGCGCGGCGGCGGCACCGACCCCGACGAAGGCCGTGGCTGCGATGTGAATGAAGTCGCGCCTGGTTACAGGTTCATCCAGCGTCGTGGCCATGAATGATGTTCCCTTTCCTCTGCCGAACGCACCCCAGCCGGGCCGGGTTTTATGGTCCCTGGCGCCGGGTTTTGCGTCGTTCAGCTTTATTCTTCTGCGAGCCGGTATCTAAAACCCGCTTATGGCATTGTCCACCTCTAGATGTCCAGTTGGCGGAGCCGGACAAATCGGCGCAACGCCGTGACAAATACGCCGCATCCTGAAGGTGAGGATTTCGCTGATGCAACTTGCGCTCTACCAGCCCGACATCCCCCAGAATATGGGTACGATTCTGCGGATGGCGGCATGCCTTGATGTCGCGGTCGAGGTCATCGGCCCGGCCGGTTTCGACATGTCCGATCGGAGCCTCCGCCGGGCGGGCCTGGACTATCTGGACGCGGTGCGTATCATCCGCCATGCCGCCTTCGCCGATTTCGAGCGCGAGCGGCGCGCGCGGGGTGCGCGGCTGGTGCTGATGACGACGGCAAGCGCGGTGCCGTATACGGAGTTCGCGTTTCGCACGGGCGACGTGCTTTTGGCGGGGCGGGAGAGCGCCGGGGTGCCGCAATCGGTGCATGAGAGTGCCGATGCGCGCGTCGCCATCCCAATAAAGCCCGGTTTGCGCTCGCTCAATGTCGCCGTCGCGGCGGCGATGGTATTGGGTGAGGCACTGCGGCAGACAGGCGGATTCGCGCCTCTTGCGGCGGGCGGTCAAACAGGTGAGCCATGACGATGAACGATGCAGCCGACTTGAACATCCATGCGAGCGGACTGGAGCAGGAGAAGGCGAAGGCAAAAGTCTGGTTCTCGGCGCTGCGCGACGACATCTGCGCCGCGCTGGAGCGGCTCGAGGACGAGGCAGGCGCCGGCCAGATGGCGGAGATGCCGGCCGGGCGCTTCGAGCGCAAGGACTGGGCGCGCACCGGCGAGGACGGCAGTGACGGCGGCGGCGGCGTGATGTCGATGCTGCACGGCCGGCTGTTCGAGAAGGCCGGCGTGCATGTTTCGACCGTATACGGTGAATTCTCCAAGGAGTTCCGCGGTCAGATCCCCGGCGCGGATGCCGACCCCCGCTTCTGGGCCTCGGGCATTTCGCTGATCGTGCATCCGCGCAACCCGCATGTGCCGACCGTTCACATGAACACGCGCTTCGTAATTACGACGAAAAGCTGGTTCGGCGGCGGCGCGGATTTGACCCCGGTGCTGAATGCGCGGCGGACGCAAGAGGATGCCGACACGGTCGCCTTCCACGCGGCGATGCAGGCCGCCTGCGAGAAACATCCGGTGGCGGACTACGCGAAGTACAAGAAATGGTGCGACGATTACTTTTACTTGCCGCACCGCAAGGAGCCGCGCGGCATCGGCGGGATTTTTTACGACTACCTGAATACGGGCGACTGGCCGGCGGAATTCGCGTTCACGCAGGATGTCGGCCGGGCGTTTCTGGGGATCTATCCGGAGATCGTGCGGCGGAACATGGCGACGGCCTGGACCGAGGCGCAGCGCGAGGAGCAGCTCATCCGGCGCGGCCGCTATGTGGAATACAATTTGCTCTACGACCGGGGCACGATTTTCGGGCTGAAGACCGGCGGCAATGTCGCCAGCATTTTGAGCTCGATGCCGCCGGTGGTGAAGTGGCCTTGAGCGGCGGCGCTTCGAATGCCGTCTAAGCCACCCGGCGGAACAGCCCCGGATAATCCGTGACCAACCCGTCCGCATCCACCTCGATCTCCGCCGCGAACCCGCTCGCCAATGCTTCGAAGCGGTACCGGCGGTCATCGAGCCGCGTATAGCGCTGCGGGTCGGCGGTGAGGCGCAGCTCGGGGAAACTGACATAGGCCACGGCGATTTCCACCGACTGCCCGACATCCAAGCCGCAGCGCCGGATCGGCAAAGTGTTAGTGAACGGCGTGGCGGTGATGTCGACGTCGATGGCGCCGCTCAGATGGGGCAGCGGCCGGCCGTCGTCGCCGGTCCAATTGCCCGCGCCGTCGGCCGAGAAGGCGAGCGCCGCATCCGCGCCCAAAAGGGCGACCTCCACGCGGCGGACGCGCCAGGCGGCGTCGCAGACCATGCGGTAGCCGCCCGCGGCCAGCGGCGCGTCGGCCGGGATCAGGGCGCTATAGGCGACGATCGCCTCGCCAGCGGGTCGAAGGACGAGATGCTCGAGCCCTCGCCCCTGCCAATCCGTCCAGCGCGCCGTGATCTGGTCCCGCATATCGGCCTCCCCGCCTAAGTCTTGTCACCCCGGAAGAAATCGTAAATCGTCTGCGCCATCGCCGCGCTAATGCCTTCCACCGCCTGCAAATCCGCCAAGCCCGCCCGGCTGATCGCCTTGGCCGAGCCGAAATGCTTGAGCAGCGCACGCCGCCGCTTCGCCCCGACGCCGGCGATCTCGTCCAGCGGGTTCGCCGCGATCGCCTTCGAGCGTTTTGCCCGGTGCGTGCCGATGGCGAAGCGGTGCGCCTCGTCGCGCAGGCGCTGCACGAAATAGAGCACGGGGTCACGCGGCTCCAGCATGAAGGACGGGCGGCCGCGCATGAAAAAATGCTCGCGGCCGGCATTGCGGTCGGGGCCTTTGGCGATGCCGGCGAGGGCAAGACCGCTAATGCCGAGTTCGGCCAAAACCTCTTGCGCGGCGGCCAGTTGGCCCGCGCCACCGTCGATCAGCACGAGGTCGGGCGTGCCCCAGTCGGATTTTTTGACGTCTGGATCGTCGCGCGTCTCGGCGGCGTCGGCTTCGAGCTCGGCCCATTCGGTCAATGCGGGGTCGTCCTCGGGGTCGGAGGTGGTGTCGAGTCCGGTGCCTTCCATGTCGGCCCAGGCTTGTGGCGCCCCCTCACCCGGCGCCGGCGCGTCACCCTCCCCCTCGAGGGGAGAGGGCTGAGCCGAGGCTGTGGCTGGCTCTATGCCCCGTTCCGATGTCAGATAGCGTGGATCATTCGCCTCTTCTAGCCCCGTCAGGCGACCGGGTGAGGGGGCTTGCGGCGCATCCTCATACACAAGCGCAGCGGTCGCTGCGTCGAGCGCTTCCTCGGCGGGCGTCTCCACGTCCCCGGCCGCCTTCGCCCGCTCCTTCGCTAGCCGCGAGAAGCGCCGCCGCAGCACCTCCTTCATCATGGCGTAATCGTCGCCGGGGGTGAGCGTGTCGGATTTGATGTTGAACTTGCGGTACTGATTCTTCACGAAGCCTTCCGGCCCAGCGACGATCATCGCGCCGACGGCGTTCGTGCCCTGGATGTGGCTGTTATCGTAGACCTCGATGCGGGCTGGGCGGCGCGGCAGACCGAACGTCTTCGCCACGCCATCCAGCAATTTGCCCTGGCTCGACGCATCGGCCAGCTTCCGACCCAGCGCCTCGCGGGCATTGGTGAGCGCATGCGCCACCAGTCCGGCCTTTTCGCCGCGCTGCGGAATGGCGATCTCAACCTTGCGTTCAGCCTTGATGGTCAGCGCCTCGGCGAGCAATGCGCGTTCGGGAAACTCATGCGAGACGAAGACGCAGCGCGGCACCGGCTTATCGTCGTAGAACTGCGCGATGAACGCCTCCAGCACCTCCTCGACGCCGAGCGAACGGTCGGCGCGGGGGAAATAGGCGCGGTTGCCCCAGTTCTGGCCGGCGCGGAAGAAGAACACCTGGATGCAGGTCTGCCCGCCCTCCTGATAGGCGGCGAAGACATCCGCCTCCTCGACGCCGCGCGGATTGATGCCCTGCGTCGCCTGCACATGGGCGAGTGCCCAGAGCCGGTCACGGTAACGGGCGGCGCGCTCGAATTCCAGCTCGGCGCTGGCCTCTTCCATCAGCGTGTTGAGCTTCCTCTGCACGGCGTCCGTCTTGCCGGCGAGGAAGCGCTCAGCCTCGTCGACCAGCTTGCCGTAGGCGTCCAGTTCGATCTCGCCGGTACAAGGCCCCGAGCAACGCTTGATCTGATAGAGCAGGCATGGGCGGGTGCGGCTCTCATACATGGCGTCGGAGCAGCTTCGCAGCAGGAAGGCGCGCTGCAGCATATTCAGCGTGCGGTTGACCGCGCCCGCCGATGCGAAGGGGCCAAAATATTCCCCCTTCAGATTACGCGCGCCACGATGCTTCATGATCTGCGGCGCGCGGTGCTCGCGCGAGATCAGGATATAGGGAAACGATTTGTCGTCCCGCATCAAGACGTTGAAATAGGGCCGGAAGCGCTTGATCAGATTGGCTTCGAGCAGCAGCGCCTCGGATTCCGTCGCCGTGGTGACGAACTCCATCGACGCGGTCGAGGCGATCATACGGGCGATGCGGTTGGTATGCCCGCCGAGCCTTGTGTAATTGCTCACGCGCGCCTTCAGGCTGCGCGCCTTGCCGACATAGATCACATCGCCGCGCAGATCGAGCATTCGGTAGACGCCGGGCGTCGACGGCAAATGCTTCAGATAGCGCGCGATGACCCGCGGGCCGACCTCTTTGGCCGCCGCCAGCCCCTCGCCATCATGATCGACATCGTCAGTGTTCATGCTCAGTCCGGATAGTCCCAGGGTCCCGGCTGCCAGCTCCGCGCCGGGCGCTGCGTGGGTGCGAATAGCAGGAACAGCGGCACCAGCGCCAGTCCCGCGAGGAAGCCGCCAATATGCGCCCACCAGGCGATGCCGCCGCCCGTGCTCGGCTGCATAGCCTCCCAGGCGCCCTGCAGCAATTGTATCCCGAACCATATGCCGGCATAGAACAGCGCCGGAATGGTGAAGATCAGTGGAATGATGACGACCGGCACCAGCAGCGTGATCCTTGCCTTGGGGAACCGCGCCGCATAGGCCCCAATCACCCCGGCGATCGCACCCGATGCGCCGATCACCGGCACTTCGGAAGTCGGGTTGAAATAGCCATGGGCGTAGGTCGAGAGCACGGCGCAGCAGAGATAGAATATCAGGAACTGCATCGAGCCCATCCGGCCTTCCAGGGTCGAACCGAAAATGTAGAGCGTCCACATGTTAAAGATGATGTGAAGCCAGCCGCCATGCATGAAAGTCGCGGTGAGGAAAGGGAAGAGGTCCAGCGCCGTCACCCCGGCCCGCAGATGGGAGTCGGGATCGAAATACATGTAGGGCACCAGCCCGAACATATAGGTGAATTCGACGTCTTCGATCGGCCCCAGGCTTTGCTGATAGAAAAATACCAGCGCGTTCGCCACGATCAGACCGTAGACGACGACGGGGGTTGCCACACTCGGTATTGAGTCGCGAAGAGGAAACATCTTTTTCGAAATACTCGGCCAGCGCGGCGATTGCCGCATCCTTACGCGCGCCGGAATGGCAAATCGCGATCGGGGCGCCGCAACCTTAATTTAGGCACTTCGGGCGTATTAGCCAGAGGCAACGCCCGTTCGTGGCGGCGCTTGGTCGCGCCGGATGCTTTGACGAAACCTTTAGAGCCGAGCCAAGAGATCCAAAACATGACCCGATTCGTCCTGGCCATACTCGCCTTGCTGATCCCGCCCACAGCCCATGCGCAGTCGGCCAAAGACATCGATTGCAGTAAGGCGATGTCGACCGTCGAGATGAATTATTGCGGCGAGAAGGATTTCGATACGGCCGACAAGGCGCTCAATGAGGCCTATCAGCGGGTTATTGCTATGGTTTCCAAGAGCGATGCCGCCCCGCCTTACGACGCAAAAAGCTGGGAAACCGCCCTGCGCCAGTCGCAGCGGGCTTGGGTCGCCTTCCGGGAAGCCGAGTGCAACGGGCTCGTGCCGATGGAGTGGTCCGGCGGCACCGGCACGACATCCGCCGTGCTCGCCTGCATGACCGAGCTGACCAAGGCCCGCACCAAAGATCTCGATGCGCACGCCGAGACGCGCTAACGCGCCGAAGACATCAGCAGCGTTTCGCGCGTAGGAGGTGACGAGTTTGCCGATGCAGAAAACGCGCTGAGCGAATCCTATCACCATGCCCTTGCTCGAACTTAGGAAGCTCCGCCAAGGATCTCAATGCGCGTTACGGGATGCCTTAGATTGTTCCGCCGACGGCGCCAATCATGGCGAAGATGTGGCAAGTCCAGTTGGGTGCGTGCGGTGAAATTTTGGAACCGTCTCTGCGAATTGTCAGTTCTCCTGCCAGTGGCTCTCAGCGGGGCCGCAATGGAACCAAGTTAAAGCACAACAGGAGAAAACTGATGAAGTTTTCCAGCTTCGCACTTGCCGCAGCCTTGTCGGCTGCTTCCTATGGTGTGGCCCAGGCGCAATCGTCGAACACTTTGACCGAGGACCCCAGGCTTTGCGTGTCGCGAGCCACGGCGCTCGACGTCAATCGCGACACCTATATCGACGCCCAGGAATATGAGAGCTATGGCCGCATCGCGACCAATGTCGACACCAATGGTGATGGGCGCATTTCCGCCGAGGAGCGCACGGTCGCTTGCCGCGACGGCGCGCTGGAGGCCCTCCGGCCCAAGAATTAACAAGAAACGGGTGGGCGGCGATGCGGCGCCCGCCCGTTTATCCTGCCCAGGAGCCTGATTCTGAACCGCGCCCAACAAACCGGTGTGGATTGCCGCCAATTATCGCAATAATCTTTCTACGTTGTTTCTATTTCTCTGCGCTCTATCTATACATCAGCGGCAAGGAAACGCGTCGATAAGGGCGGAAAAATCATGGCAAGACTGACTCCCCTCGGCTATCTCGACCGGGCACTGAAGACCGTTACGGATCTCGGCATCCCCACCAAACGCACCGACGACGAACCTATTACCGGCCTGCTCGATCAGATCGTCGATCTCGACCAGGACAAAGTTACCGTGATCGGCCGCACCCTGGCCGAGGCGTCAACCTTCAATGAAATCGTGCGCAATGAAGTCGCCGGGATGCAGATCGGTGAGCGCTATAACGACATCGTCGCCGCCTTCAATTCGATTCGCGACGACAGCAAATCACTCGTCGACCAGCTCGCCGACGGCAAGATTAGCACCTATGAGCGGGTCACCAACATCTGGATGAAGGTCGCGCGCGGCGACGTTGCCGACCGTTTCGACGAAATCCGCGCCAGCTACATCGCCGTCGCCAAGGAGACCAAGAACCAGATCACCCGCGAGCATAAGATCCTCGACGCCTATCGCGATTATCGCGGCGCCTATAAGCAATCGCAGGTGCTGGCACTGGAGGTCTACGAAAAGGCCAAGGCCAAGCTCGACGAATCCCGCACAGTCCTCAAGGAGGCCTCCGATAAGGTCGGCTCATATGCCGGCAATTCGCCCGCCGAGCGCGCCGAACTGGAAATGCAGCGCGACGAGCAATTGCGCCTGATGATGAACGAGGACAAACGCTACCAGATCGCCAAGGACCTCGCCGACAACCTGACCATAGGCTACAACACGTCCGAAGTCATCATGTCCCGGCTGATGCAGACGACCAGCGCCAAGGAGCGGGTCTATGCGCAGGCGGTCAGCTTCTTCTCCACCAACGAGGCGGTGCTGACGGCGCTGAAGGCGTCCTTCACCGGCATGTTCGGCCTGCACGAATCGACCAAGACGCTCGAGGCGATGAAGAAGGGCGTGTCCGACAGCCTCGAAACCCTCTCCGAAGTCGGTGACGTCGTCACCGAGGAGGCGATCAAGGCCGGCTACGGCCCGACGGTGCGCGCCGATGCGGTGAAGAAGCTCGTCGACAGCGTCACCAATTTTCAGGAGCGCTCGCGCGAGATCATCGACGAGATGCGGGTCTTGGCGACGCGCAATTCGGAGGAAATCCGCGATGCGGTCGAAAGCGGCAAGCGCCGCATGGCCCGGCTTGCCTCCGACATCAAGGATCTGCCGCCTGCCGACGGTGCCCGCTCGCTGCCGCCGTCGGCCGCGGCCAAGGCGCTGCCGTCGCAGACGCAAGTCTAGTTCCCCCCGATGAACGCGGCCGCCGAAGGGGCAAAGCCCCCGCTCGACGAGGTGATGCTGTCGATGGATGTCGTGGACACCATCCGCCAGGACCAGCGCGTCGCCGAGCAGGAGATGGACGAGGACACGCGGCGCAAAGGCCTGATCGCCCGGCTGCGTGAGATTTATCATGGTCAGGGCATCGAGGTGCCCGACCATATTCTCGAAGAGGGCGTCAGGGCGCTGGATGAACGGCGCTTCGTCTATGAGCCGCCGCGCTCCAGCTTCTCGGTGGCGCTCGCCCGGCTCTATGTCAGCCGCTGGCGCTGGGCGAAATCGGCCGGGGTGGTCGCACTGGTGCTTGGGGGCATCTCGCTGGGTTGGCAGGCGTTTCATGTCTGGCCGCAGGCGCAGCGGGAAGCTGCCGCCCGCACCGAACTCAGCACCACCCTGCCGAGCCGGCTCAACACGCTCCTTGCCACCGTCGATGCGGAAACCAGCAATCCCGCGGTCGAGGCCAAGGCCAAGCAGTTGCACGATTCCGGCCTCGCCGCCGCCGCCGCCGGACAGGCTGAGCCGGCGCGCGCCGCGTCCGCCGATCTCGCTGCGCTGCTCGACGAATTGCGCCTCGCCTACAACATCAAGATCGTCTCGCGCCCCGGCGAAATGAGCGGAATCTGGCGCGTGCCGAAGGTCAATCCGCAGGGCAAAAATTATTATCTCGTGGTCGAGGCGGTCGATGCGAATGGCCGCGTGCTCGAGCGCCCCGTCGTCAACGAGGAGACGGGCCGCGCGGAAAAAGTGAAGAAATGGGCGGTGCGGGTGCCTGAATCGACGTTCAGCGCGATCCAGGCTGATAAGCGCGACGATGGCATCATCCAGCGCGCGGTGATCGGCGTGAAGCGGCGCGGCGAACTCGATCCGGAATGGCGCATCGAAACCCTTGGGGGGGCGCTCACTCAATGGTGATGGGAATGATTACGGGGCGGCAGACGCTGGCCTCGATCGAGGAGGCCCTGCAACAGGTCAGCGCCGAGTCCAACCGGTTGAGCGCCGAGCTGGATAGCGCGACCCAGGAGAAGGCGCGGCTGATCGCCGAGCGCCTGACCGCTTTCCAGGAACTGGCGAAATTCCGCGCCAAGCTCGCCACGGTCGACGGCGTCATCGACGAGGCCGACCAGTTGTCCGCTCAGGTCACGACGATCCTGCAGGCGCGGCAGAAAACGCTGAACGCGCTGCAAAAGCGCGAAGCGGACGCCAATAGCACGCGCGAGCGCATCCTCGCCGAGCAGAAGCTCCTCGATAAGGATGTCGAGCAACTGGAGAAGAAGCTCGACGCGCTCGGCGAAGCCGCCCGCAAGGCGCTGGCCGCCGATCCGGCCTATAATTCCCATGCCAAGCTCTATGCGGACTCGCGCGGCGTAGTGGAGAAGGCGAATGAGAAAGCGGCCAAATCCCGCGCCGAAGAAGCGGAGAAAGGCGCGCCTTATCGAAATGATCCGTTGTTCCTCTATTTGTGGGAGCGCAAATTCGCCACCTCGGACTATCCGCACAGGGGTCTCGTGCGCTGGCTCGATGGCTGGGTCGCGCGGCTGATCGGCTATCAGGAGGCGCGGCTCAATTTCAACATGCTGACCGCGATTCCGCAGCGCCTTGCCGAACACGCCGCGCGCATGGCGCAGATCATGAAGGCGGAGAAGGACGCGCTCGACGCCATCGAAGGCGCAAAAATCCGCGAACTCGCCGACGACGACCTCCCGCAAAAGCTTCGTGCCGCCCATGCCAGCCGCGAAAAGCAGACCGCCGATATGCAGGCGTTGAACGCCGAGTTGCAGGAGACCGGCGCTCAGCTCAAAATCTACGCGGAAGGCCAGGACCAGTCCTTCCGTGCGGCGATCGATGGGACGACGAAATTTCTGGAAGGCGTCAATCTGGGGTCGTTGCTGCGCGATGCGCGGCGAACGCCCGATGTGCAGGACGACGAGATCGTGGCGCTGATCGGCCGGCTGGCGGACGGGGTCAATGCCGTCGAGCAAGACGCTCAGAGCAAGCGCGCGGCGCTGGACGCCGCTTTCGCCCGCAAACAGGAATTGCTCCGCATCGCCTCTGAATTCCGGCGCGCGCGCTACGACCAGCCGGGCTCGGTGTTCGATGCGCCCTCGGGGAGCAACACGCAGCAATGGCTGCAACTGCTCTTGCAGGGCGCGATCACGGCGGCCGATTACTGGATTCGCACCCAAAACAGCCAGCGCTGGCGCAATCGCCCCGGCGACGGTTATCGGCGGTCGGATTTTCCGAGCAGTCGCGGCAGTGACTGGTTCGGCGGCGGCAGCAGCGGCGGCGGGTCTTCGGGCCGCAATGATTCCGGTCCGGATTTCCGTACCGGCGGTGGATTCTGAAGGCTCGACCGGGTTGCCGGGCTGTACTCGGGTGAGAGCTGGCTACCGCTTCCCCTTCTTTTCCGTCTCCAGCGATTTTTTCAGCGCATCCATGATGCTGATGACGTTGGTGCTCGCCTCGGCTTCGTCTTTCTGCGCCTTCGCGGCAGGCTTCTTGCCCTTCTTCTTGCGTCGGCCTTCGATGATGTCCTTCAGGCGTTTCTGGACGGGATCGTCCACCATCGAGCGGTCCCAGGGCTGCGACAGATCCTCGATCAAACGCTCGACCAGCGCGACGCTCTTGGGATCGGGCTTTTCGATCTCGGCATCGCCGATATAATCCTTGGGATCGCGCACCTCGTCGCCGTAGCGTAGCGTCCAAAGCACGATGCCTTTGCCGCGCGGCTCCAGCATCACCGCCCGCTCCCGCCGGTAGAGCACCAGCCGCGAAATGCCGACAGTGTCTGTCGCCGCCATGGCGTCGCGGATCACGGAGAACGCCTCCTGAGCGACGTCGTCGTCGGGGAGCAGATAATGCGGGGTGTCGTACCAGATCCAATCGATGGAATTGGCGGGCACGAAGGTGTCGATGTTGATCGTGCGCGTGCTTTCCAGCCCGATTGCCTCGATCTCGTCGTCCTCCAAAGTGATGTAATGACCGGCGTCGGTCTCGTAGCCCTTGGCTTCGTCGCCTCCCTCGACAGGCTTGCCGGTTTCCTCATCCACATAGCGTGTGCGCAGCCGGTTGCCGGTCGCGCTGTTCACGGTATGGAAGCGTACTTTCTCGCGTGAGGTCGTCGCCGGCGTCATCGCCACCGCGCAGGTGACGAGCGAGAGTTTGAGATAGCCCTTCCAGAATGTGCGCGGCGCCATGCGGAGCCTCCATTGGCTCTGGGGCGAACACTCGATCGGTAAATCCGTTCCCAACTATGTGGGTCCGCCGCTCACCCTCTGGAGCATCCAGGCGGCGGCAGTATCGAGGAGTTCGCCAAGGACTTCCGCGTCCTTGCGCCCGGACTTGGCCGGAACGTGAAAGGCGTGGTCGGCTTCTTGAGCGAGCGCCAATGTCGCGCGCGGGCCCAGCGCCGCGATGACGGGGCGCAGCAGGTCGAGCAGCGCCAGCGCGTCACGCGTGCCTTGCAGGAACAGCAGGGGGATGTCGGTTTCAAGGAGGTGGTCGGCACGGATAGCCGAAGGCTTACCCGCGGGATGAAGCGGAAAGGCCAAGAACACCAGCCCGCGCACACCGGGGAGCGCCGCGATCGCCTGCGCCTGCGAGGTCATGCGCCCTCCGAACGACTTGCCGCCGGCAAATAGCGGCAGGTCCCCTGCCAGCCGCGCCGCCTCCGCAACAGCAGCGCGCACGGCCCCATGCGCGATGACGGGCGCGTCGGGACGGCCGGAACCGCGCTCCATATACGGAAATTGAAAACGCAACGTCGCGATACCGCGTTCGGCGAGGCCATCCGCGACGGCCTGCATGGAACGATGTGCCATGCCCGCGCCGGCGCCGTGCGCTAGGACGAGGCAGGCGCGCGCCCCGTCCGGCTTGAGCCACAGGCCGGAGACAGTTCCGCCGGCTTCGATCGGGATGGTCAAAGTTTGCGCGGGCGCCATGCACGCGATAGTAGCGCGGCGCAAAGGCGTTGGCAGCAACCGAAAACCACGCTTTGGCGCCATCCAGGCGCACGGACCGCCCGTTTAGCCGTGATCAGCGCAAGGCGATCCAGGCGGGCGCATGATCGCTGGCGCCCTGCTCGCCGCGCACGGCCATGTCGACGCCCGCGCCCGTCAGCCGCCGGGCAAGGTCAGGGGTCAGCAGAAAATGATCGAGCCGGAGCCCGGCATTGCGCTCCCAGCGATGGCGTTTGTAATCCCAGAATGTGTAGATGCGCTTTTCGGGGTGGAGCCTGCGGATAGCGTCCGTCCAGCCCTGCGCGAGCAGCTTTGCGAAAGCGGCCCGGCTTTCGGGCTGCAGCAGCGCGTCGTCATCCCAGGATTTGGTCGGATAGATGTCGATATCGGTAGGCACAACATTGTAGTCACCGGCGAGTACGGCTGGAATGCCGGCTGCCTTCAGCGTCGCGGCATGGGTGATGAGGCGCTCGAACCATGCGAGCTTGTAGTCGAATTTTGGTCCCGGTTGTGGATTGCCGTTCGGCAGATAGAGGCAGCCGATCAGCACTCCGGCGACAGCAGCCTCGATATAGCGGCTCTGCGCATCGGAAATATCGCCCGGCAGACCGATCCGGGTCAGAATGGGCGTGGTGCCCTTGGCAAGGATTGCGACTCCGTTCCAAGTCTTCTGGCCGTGCCAGACGGCGGAGTATCCGGCTTCGGCTAGCGCGGCTTCCGGAAAATTCTCCTGCGCGGCCTTGAGTTCCTGCAGGCAGGCCACGTCCGGACTGGTGCTTTCGAGCCAGCCGAGCAAGCTCGGGAGCCGGCGATTGACATTGTTGACGTTGAAGCTGGCTATTTTCACGGCGGCCATGATCCTGCGAACAGCTCTTCTTTTTAATCAATTGAAACTCAAGCAATTTCACGCTGAGCGCAACTCTGATCACGCGTCCGGGAGGCGTCTTTTCTGACCGGCGTCACGACCCATCTCAAGGCTACGGTCGAGCAGAAGCTCAGCCACCTAAAAAACTGGAGAAGATCATGACCACGTTCGTTCGTTCCGCACTCGTCGCTCTCGCCTTTTTCGGCGCCGTTTCCGCCGCCTCCGCTGCTCCGCGCTACAACGCTGACCGCAATTTGGGCGTCTTTCCCGGCTCGCCCGCAATCTCCGATTTCGATGCCGCCATCAATAAGGCCGGCTAATACGATTTAGCGACGGTCAAATGGGCTCGGGGGGAAATCCCCGGGCCCATTCTCATGCGTGCGCCTAGCATCCTATTTCGGTCCGACCGTTATCGGACCCTTAATCCAACTGTAAAAACGTTGAAAGCGGACTTGCCGCCCCTTCCGATCTTGCCTGTCATAGGGCTGGATTGCCCGTGATTGCTGGGAGGAAGTGGATGCAAGCATATCGATCGCTCACACGTCGCTCCGTCCTGGCGGCCCTCATGGCCGCCCTGGTCTCGTGCTGGTCGCCGGCTGCCGTCTTGGCGCAATCGGCCGATCCGCTGCCATCTTGGAACGAGGGACCGGCCAAGGCATCGATCCTCAGCTTCGTCGGCCGCGTCACCGCGCCGGACTCGCCGGCCTACCTGCCGGAAATCGAGCGCATCGCCGTCTTCGACAATGACGGGACGCTTTGGCCGGAGCACCCGATGTACGCTCAGCTTGCTTTCGCGCTCGACCGTGTAAAAACGCTCGCGCCCAAGCATCCGGAGTGGCGCAAGCAGCAGCCGTTCAGGGCCGCGCTTGACGGCGATATGAAGACGCTGGCGGCGTCCGGCGAACGCGACCTAGTGCAACTGATGGTCGCCACTCATAGCGGCATGACCACCGATGCCTTCGAGCAGATCGTCACCGATTGGCTGGCATCGGCGCGGCACCCGCACTTCAACCGCCTCTACACCGATCTCGCCTATCAGCCGATGCTCGAACTGCTCAGCTATTTGCGCGCCAATGGTTTCAAGACTTACATCGCCTCTGGCGGCGGCGTCGAGTTCATGCGGCCATGGACCGGGCGCGTCTATGGCGTGCCGCCGGAGCAGGTGATCGGCACGTCGGTCAAGACCCGCTTCGAAATGCGCAACGGCAGGCCGCAGCTTTACCGTATCGGCGAGGTCAATTTCATCGACGATAAGGCAGGCAAGCCGGTCGGCATCTGGGAGGCCATTGGCCGCCGCCCGGTCGCGGCTTTCGGCAATTCCGACGGCGATCTGGAAATGCTGCAATGGACCACCTTGGCGGGTGGCGGACGCTTCGGCCTGATCGTGCATCACACCGATGCCGAGCGCGAATACGCCTATGATCGCGACACGACTTTCGGACGGCTCGACAAGGCGCTTGATGCCGCGGCCATCAACCAATGGACGGTCGTGGATATGAAGACCGACTGGAAGGTGATTTTCGCGCCCGAAACAGAAGGACGTCCGGTCGGCGAATGATGCAGGGGAAAAATGAGGGCGGCGCCGGACCCCGGTGCCACCCCTTGTATCTCAAAGCCTAAAGCCGATGGCCTAGCGGCCGCCGCCGCCACCATCGCCACCGCCGCCGCCGCCGATCTCTTCGTCCTGCGCGCCCCAGAAGTCGACGGTCGCATCCCGCAGCGTCTGCTTGCAATCCGAAGCGCAATCGACCCAGCCACCGCCGGGAATGCGGACATGCCGGGCGCCATTTTCCCGAATGCGGACAGGCGCGGTAATGCGCTGGTCCTTAAAGTCGCCGGTGACCGTGACCGTGTCGTAATTGGTCTTGGCGAAGGCCGTCAGGCTCGCCGCACCGAGAGACGACGCAATCAGAGCGGCGGTCAGCGCAGATTTTCCGATGATTTGCATTCCAGTACTCCCACCTGTAGGAACTTGTTCAACTGGCCATATCCGCCGGCGCGGAAATGACAATCTCATGCGTCTACAAGCGGGAGGGTAGCGCCAAAATTTATCGCGTTACGAGACGGAAATCCCCTCAAGACGAATACAGTGTCAATGCGCGACCTGCGAGTTAATCGGTTTTCTTTAGTTGCCTTTATCCAATACCGGCACCCGCGTCAGAAGCGGCTGGTTAAGCCGACCACCGGGCCATATTCCACGTCGTCGATCTTATATTCGAACCGGCCCGAGCCCTCCGAGAAGTCGACCGCGAGCGCCCGGTAGCCGACATAGCCCTCCATCGGCATCCCGAACAGAGTGCAGGCCTGGAAATTATAGGCGCCGATGACCTGCCAGGAGAAATCGCTGCCGGCGCCGAAGCCGCCGACATCGCCGCGCAGGACCAGTTCCTGGCCGAGCGCACGCTCATAGCGCAGCCGGGCGCCGATGAACGGGTCGGCCCATTCGACAGTGCCGGACCTGGCGATGGCGCGATTGCGGGTAATGCGCAGGCCGTCGCGGTCGAACGTCGAGGACAGATCGGCGGAAACGTCGAGTTCCTGGCGCCAATAGCGAGCGCCGCCGAGCACGTCTAGCGCCAGCGAGCTGTTCCTGCCGGAATTGACCCCCGAATACCACGCGCCCACCTCATAGGCGCCGCCGACCTCGACGGTCGCCTGCTCGAAATCGACGCTGATATCGGCGCCGAGCCGTCCGGCCACCCGTCCATTGACCGCGCGCGCGAAATCCTTGCTGTCGGTGAGCTTGGCGTAAACGATATCGTTGAAGAGGCTGACCGGGCCGCGCCGCATCTCCGCGTAACTCATCCAGGCCGGGATGCCATCGAAATCGAGATGGTCGAGGATCTCGCTGATACTGGCCTCGACGTCCAGCTTGCGCCCCTTGACGATGGCATCGCCCGAAATGGCCGAAAACCAGCTGTAGGTGGTGAAGGTGATCTCCCACGGGCTCGGCGGTGGCGGCGGCAGGCGCTCGATTTGCTGCGCCTGAATTGCCGGCTCGGTGCCGTCGGCGTCGGCCGTGGCCGCCGATCCGACGAAAGCGATGGCCAGCGCCGGGATCAGCAGGCGTAAGGGCTTCCGGTTAAGCGTCATCGCCGTGACCTCGATGGCTTGGACCCGGGATCGGATCGGTGCGACATCTGGGCGATAGTCATGTTCCCTTATGCCAGGCTGTGCGCTGTCATGATGCGCACAGCCCCTTCGCGACCGCGGATTTTGCCTGCCTGAAGCCGCAGCTTAGCCGGTTGCCGCGGTTCGTTGATTCGAGACACGGCAAAGCTCCTCGACGGCGCTACGGATCGCATCCCAAACGATGGCATCGGCATGCGCGAAACGGCTGGCGTGATCGGCGAGCGGGTCCGTCCCCTCCCCGTCCGCATAGCGTCCGTAGTCGCCGCCGACATAGTCGTAGGCAATGGCGACGGCGCTGCGACGGAATCGACCCGGATCGCAATCGCCGCCGGCTATGCTCTGACGGGGGATGGTTCAAACTAGGCATTGCAACAACCTCTGATGCGTTTCTCGGGCGCGGGGCACCGCAAGGCGAGCCCTGCGGCGACCGCTCCCGTGCGCATAATTCCTGCCTGCCGCGTAGGAAATCGAGAAGAGGCAAACCCTCCCGCATAAATGATGAGTAACGGCGGTTGCCGGGATGCAGTATGGCGTCGCCTGCACCTATTGGGCATCCGCAGCCGCGCCGGGCGGGCCACGCGCATTTGTCGCAGGCGTAATTCAACCCCGGCCCAACCCTCGACCTAATCCCCGCGATGATCGCGCCGTGGACATCTTTGCGTCCGCGCCGCCTGAATTCACATCGAAAGGATGTGCCATGGTTCAAGCAGAACCTCCCTCGCAGCGACCGACCTTGTTCGTCGGCCGCAACAGCCGCGGGGTGTGGGTTGTCCAGGACGAAGAGCGCCAACGCGGCGGTCTGTTCTTCGCGCAATCCGCAGCGCTTCGCTACGCGCTTGCCGAAAACGGACAGCAGCGCCACTCCGTCGTCATGGTTTCCGGCATCTTCGAACTCGACTTTGCCGACGCGCCCAAACTCGCGCAGCCTCGTATGGCCGAAAACGCAGCGCCGGCGGCCCCTTTGCCCCTGATGGGCACAATTCCAATGCAGATCTAGTCATCGGCGCCATATGCCGCCAGCACTCTCCCGTTCGCGGGAGGCGGCGGACGCATGCCCAATAGCCCGGCATTGCGAAAGCGCTTGATGCGTACGCCACAACCTGAAGACGGCATTCTGGCAGCCGGCAACCATTAACGCCCGATTAATGCCGAGCGCCTATTGTTCGCGTCTCAGGGAAAGTTACCGCAAATGCTTCGGGTCTACTCCTGTTTTGCGACGCAACACGATTGGCGCCTCATCATCCTGGCGGTCGCGATCTGTTTCTTCACGAGCTGCGCCGCGCTCCACCTGTTTCAACGCGCCAGCGCAACGAGACAAGCAATCCGGGCGCTCTGGCTCATCACCATCGGCGCCGCAGCCGGCTATGGCGTCTGGGCCACGCATTTCATCGCCATGCTCGCCTACAGCGCCGGAACGCCTGTAGGCTACGACCTCACTCTGACCCTGGTTTCGCTGCTCGCCGCGATCGTGCTGACCGGGGTGGCCTTCGCCGTCGCCACGGAGAGCCGCGGCGTCTGGGCCGCGATCCTCGGCGGGATCATCTTCGGTCTGGCCGTCGGCGTGATGCATTACATGGGCATGTCGGCGATGGAAGTGCCGGGGCATGTAACCTGGTCGGACAGCCTTGTGGCGGCCTCGCTTGCAATGGGCGTGCTGCTCGGCATCGCGGCGATGCTGGCCGCCACCCGCGGCGGCGGCGGCGTTCGGGCGACACTCGTATCCGCCCTCCTGCTCACGCTTTCCGTGCTCAGCCTTCACTTCACCGGCATGGCTGCTCTCGAGATCATCCCGGACCCGGAGGTCGCCATCGCTCCCCTGTCGCTGTCGCCGAATGCGCTGTCCATGACCATCGCCAGCGCGGCGGTCGCGGTGCTCGGCATCAGTCTCGTGGCGGCGCTGGCGGGCGATGCACGTCAGCGCCTGATCGCGGCGGCAAACGCCGAGCTTGCGCGCCAGACCGAGCGCGAGGCTGCCGAAACGCTCGTCCGCGAGCGCGAATTGGAATTGACGCGGCGGAGCGCCAAAACCGCCGAGCAGCGTCTCGCCACCGCGATCGAGGCCATGTCGGAAGGCTTTGCCATTTACGACCAGGACGACCGGCTGGTGGTGGCCAACCAGGCGCAACGCGACCTGCACGGGGACGCCGCCGACGTTATCGTTCCCGGTACGCGCTTCGAGGACGTCTTACGCGCGCTTGTCGGGCGCGGAAGCGTCGATCTGGATGGCGCAGATCCCGAGGCCTGGATCGCCGACCAGCTCCGGGCGCGCGCGAAAGGCGACGGCGCCGACACTTTCGTCCATTTCTCCGATGGACGCTGGATGCTCCGGCGCGAACGGCGCACGCCCGAAGGCGAGATGGTCGGCATCCGCTCCGACATCACCAGCTTCAAGCGGCATGAGCAGGAGCTCAGCGAAGCCCGGGAAAAAGCCGAAGCCGCCGACCGCGCCAAGAGCGATTTCGTCGCCATGATCAGCCATGAAATCCGCACCCCGATCGGCGGCATCATCGGCTTCATGCAGATCATGCTCGGAGACGAACTCTCGGCACGGCAGCGCGAGCGCGCCGAGATCATCCAGACGTCCGCAGACCATCTGCTGCATCTGGCGAACAATCTGCTCGACCTCTCGAAAATAAGCAGCGACAACGTCGAGCTGGCAATCGGGCCCTGCAATCTTCCCGAGCTGGTCTCCGCCACCGTGCTTTCCATGGAGCCGCTGGCCCACGCCAAGAAGCTGCATCTTTCGAGCCGATCGGACCTACCGCCGGACATCGCGCTGATCTGCGATAGCGGCGCCGTCCGGCAAATCCTGATTAACCTGATCGGCAACGCCATCAAATTCACCGCGCAGGGTTCGGTGACGGTGTCGCTCTCGGAAAAGGATGACGGCTTCCTGTTCGAAGTCGGCGACAGCGGCGAGGGCATCCCGGAGAACAAGCGCGCGCTGATCTTCGACCGTTTCGCTCAGCTCGGTTCGAATGAGGATCGCTCCCAAGGCACCGGCCTTGGCCTCACCATCACCAAGCGCCTCGTCGAAATGATGAAGGGGCGCATCAGCGTCGCCAGCGAAGTCGGCAGCGGCTCGGTGTTTTCAGTCTGGCTGCCCCTGCCGCGCCGGGCCACGCCCGACGAACAGGCCTGCCGCGCAGCAGCATCGGCCGGGGCGCAGACTCAAGCCGGCCCAAGCTTCGACGTGCTGGTCGCCGAAGATCATCTTTTCAACCAGATGCTCATCGCCGAAGTGCTGGAAGGCATGGGCTGCCAGGTAACGATGACGGAGAACGGCAAACAGGCGCTCGACCGGCTGGCCGCGGCCGATTTCGATCTCATCATCATGGACAATCAGATGCCGGTCATGTCGGGGATCGACGCCATCGAATTGATCCGCGCGCGGACTGACTGGAAGGGCCATATTCCGATCATCGCCTTGACCGCGAACACCATGCGCGGCACCGAGAAGGCGTATAAGGCGATGGGCGTAAACGAGTTTATCGCCAAGCCGTTCGACGTGGCGCATGTGACTGCGTCGGTCAAGCGGCTGGGCGAACTCGGCCGCCAGATGCGCAAGGAAGCGCTTTCCGCGGCCGCCTGACGCAGAGGTGGCTTTTGTCGAGCCGCTCCGACCCACCCGATCCCGCACGCCGAAGGCTGTCGAGCCAGGACACCGCGAACCCCTTCCGACTGTTTCGGAATGGGGTTCGGGTACCGTTCGCGAATTACCGGCCGCTGGCGCGCCGGGTCAGGATCACGAAATCCGTCGTTGCGCTTTGCGGGCTGCCGGTTTCGCCGCTCATGGCATTGTCGGAGACGATCACCGTTGCGCCGACCCAGGTCAGCTCGGCGAGGCGCTGTGCCACATCGTCGGACACCGTGATGCGGTCGAGGGCGCCTTTCGCCGTCTCAGGCGTCACGAGAGGCACCATGGCCGCCGCAATGGACGCCTCGTTCTTGTTTCGCTTGCCTTCGCGGGCAACCGGCCGGGTTTCGGGCTGGGCCGGCATCGACACGACTTGCCAGGAAAGCTGCGAGCCGTCATCGGAGGCGCGGGTGCTCACATAGACATGCGTGCCGATCTCCCGCTCGGGATCGCGGATCGCGACCGGGACGTCGAACAATTGCAGGAACGCCTGACGGACATAGAGCCGTCCGGTCTTGCGGCTGATGAACACCGAAAGCGGCTTCATCCGGCGCGTCGCCTCGGTCAGCGAATCCGCCGCTGCCTTGCTCGTCGCCTTGGCCTCGAGCGTCGCATTGCGCGCGGCCGTCAGTTCCTGCAGCTTGGCCTCGTTGATGGCACGGGCCTCGGCGGCCAGCTTCTGCGCTTCGGCAAGGGCCCGTTCCGCCTCCGCCTTGGCCTCGGTTGCCGCGACGATGCGCTGCTCCTCATCCTTCTGCGTCTCGACGACATGCGCCTCGGCATCGGCCTTGGCGGCGATGGCCTTCGCAACGCGGAGTTCGCCGACCTTCTGTGCCTCGGCGAGAGCGGCATCGGCCTTGCCTTTCGCAACCATCGCCTTGGCAAGCCGCGCTTCCTTGACCTTCAACGTCGCGGCCAGCGCGGCGTCGGCCTCGGTCTTATTCTCGTTCGCCTGGGCGATGCGGGCATCGTCGGCAGCGCCTTGCGCTTCGGACATGGCTGCCTCGGCCTGTTTCTGCGCCTCGGTCGCGGCGGCGATGCGGGCGTCCCTGCTCTTCTCCGCCTCGGTGATGGCCGCCGAAGCCTCGCCGACGCCCTCGATGGCATCGGCAATGGCCTGCTTGCCGTCCGTCTTCTCCAGCTTTCGGATGGCAGCCGCGAGATCGCGCGCCGCCTCCCTCGCCACATCTTCGGCGATAGCAAGCTTCCTGCCTGACACGCGCTGCTCGGTGGTCTTGGTCGCCAACAGCAGCACGGCAGCCCGGGTGTCCTGAGCCGCAACCTTGGCCTTGGCGGTCGCCTCGTCTTTCATCATCCGCGCAAATTCGAGCGGGTTGAGCTGTTGCGGCTCGACGGGGCCTTCGCGAAAGCCGGTCGGCTCCAGGATCGCTCCACCATTCTGGCGGGCGCTGTTGACCGTGAAGATGGAATCCGGGCCGGTCCGCATCGCAACCTTCGGAGCCGGCTGCATTTTCGGCGCCGGGAGCGTCGGGTGACGCAGCTCGAAAGGCGTAATGTCATGCGGCGCAACGATCACCCGCTGGCCGACCTCGGTGGCGCTGAACAGGCGCGGAGCAAAGCCACCCGGCAAGCGAATGCAGCCATGCGAGGCCGGATAGCCCGGCACGACGCCCGCGTGCAGCGCAATGCCCGACCAGGTGATACGCTGCATGAACGGCATCGGCGCGCCGCTATAGATGTTGGATTCGTGATAGCGCTTCTTCTGCACGATGGAGAAAACGCCGGTCGGCGTGCCGTAGCCGCGCATGCCCGTCGAGACGGTTGAGCGGGCGACCAGCCCGGTGCTGCCATAGACGGAAATGCGCTGATCGGCGATGGAAACCACGGCAAAATACGGACCGGGCCCGAAACCGTCGGGCTTGGTCTCCTTCTTTGGCATGGCGGCCGTGGTCTCTGGCGCGTCAGCCGTGTCGTCATTTTGGGCAAATGCAGGTTGCGCGGGGCCGAACGTCAGGCAAGTCAGAAGGCTGAGGGTGAAGATTGCCGACAGGCCGCGCAGGCACGAAAGGCGCCGGGAGGCGCCATTATCAACATTACTCACGATTACACTCCCGTCCGGTACGCAAAACTCCCCGCCTCTTGAATGGTGGGAACTGGCGCTTCAAGGGGGGCACGCCCGGAGTTTAGGCAAAAATGCTTTTGGAAGCGTAATTCTGCAGGGCGAGGCTGTCTTTACCAGCATCACAAATTAGTCAGGCCCAGATTATGTAACGGCGGGCGGATTCGAGGTCACAGTTCGGCCTTAACCGGCGGGAAACCAGCACCGATAGGTTGGTGGCGCGGCCCCCAATCGCGCGTAGCTTGCAATCATCAATCCGAAATGCCTTTAACGATTCCCCCGGTTGCCCGCGTAATCTCGTCCGCCGCCGACCGAATCAACGTGCCGAATTCCTCGTCGCGCTCCAGCTTCACCCGTACCGACGGCCCGGACAGCGACACCCCCGCCACGACCTCGTTATAGGCGTTGAAGACGGGCGCCGCGATGCAGCGCATGCCCTCGGTCCGCTCCTCATTGTCGATGGCAAAGCCTCGCGCGCGAATCTCGGCGAGTTCAGCCATGAAGGCATCGCGCGTGGTGATGGTGTTGGCGGTATAGCGCGGCAGGTCCTCGGGCAGCGAGGCGCGCGCCTGCTCTTCGGGCAGGAAGGCCATGATCGCCTTGCCGATGCCTGAGGCATGTCCGGGGCCCCGCGTGCCGGGCCGGAAGAACGCCCGGATCGGTTCATGCGTTTCGACCTGACTGATGAAGGTCACTTCGCCGCGATCCAGAATAGCGAGGTTGGCGGTCTCGCCCGTCTCCGTCATGATGCGCTGCATGACGGGGCGGCTCTGCTCGGCGATGCGGGTGCGCCCGATGAAGTTCATGCCGATGCGAAAGCCCTCCAGCCCGACATGCCAAAGCTGCCCGACCTCATCGAATTCGACGATCCGGTGTTTTTTCAGCGTCGTCAGGATGCGGTAGCAGGTCGGCGCGGACTGACCGCCGGTCTCGGCGATCATGGTCAGGGTCATGCCATTGCCGGAGGCGACTGTCTTCAGCACCTCCATGGCCCGGTCGAGCGACTGGATCAGCACGTCATGCGATTTGTCGTGAAAGGCTTTCGGGCGGCCTCGGTTGCGTGCGGTCACTGCGGCCATAGCCAACTCCTATTGAGCAATTTGAAATATCATTTCATTGACCGAAAAAATAAAATCCCGTTTGATAACATTGCTGTAAGAGACTATATCAGATTCTGAAAAATCATTTCAAAAAAATTGTGAGCGCAGTCCACGCAGGGTAGTCTTTTAAAAAGCTCCTCGACATTCGTGAGGAGAAGATGGGAGGTACGAAATGTCCACGCAGAACCCGATCTTCATTCCGGGCCCCACCAACATTCCCGAAGAGCTGCGCCGGGCAATCGACTTTCCGACGATCGATCATCGCTCGCCCGTCTTTGTCGAAATGCTGAGGCCCGCACTCGATGGCGTCAAACGCATTCTGAAGACGCAGCACGGCGACGCGCTGATCTTCCCCTCCACTGGGACGGGCGCATGGGAAGCGGCGATCAACAACACGCTGTCACCGGGAGACGTGGTACTTGCGGCACGTCATGGCATGTTCTCGCATCGCTGGATCGACATGTGCAACCGGCACGGCCTCGAAGTGCAGATGATCGAGGAGGAATGGGGGCGCGGCGCGCCGGCCGACCAGTTCGAGAAGGCGCTGAAGGCGGACAGGTCGCACCAGATCCGCGCCGTACTCGTCACGCATAATGAGACTGCGACGGGCGTGCGCAGCGATGTCGCCGCCGTCCGCCGCGCAATCGATGCTGCCAATCACCCGGCCATGCTCTTCGTCGACGGGGTCAGCTCGATCGCCTCGATGGATTTCCGCATGGACGAATGGGGCGTCGACATCGCCATCACCGGCTCGCAGAAAGGCTTCATGCTGCCGGCCGGCCTCGCCATCCTCGGCATCAGCCCGAAGGCGAAACAGGCGATGACCGCCGCAAAATGCTCTCGCTGTTTCTTCGATTTTCGCGATATGCTGAGGGCGAATGAGAATGGCGGCTTCCCGTACACGCCGCCGGTGAACCTGATCCGAGGTCTCGACCTGTCGATCCGCTTGCTGGAAGCGGAAGGTCTCGACAATGTCTTCGCGCGGCACTTCCGCATCGCCGAGGGCATTCGCGAGGCCGTGGCCGCCTGGGGGCTTTCGCTCTGCGCGAAGGAGCCCCGGCTCTATTCCGATACCGTCAGCGCGGTTGCGACGCCCGCCGGTTTCGATGCGACCAGGATCGTCACCCATGCCGCGACCAAATATGGCGTCGCTTTCGGCGTCGGGCTCGGCGACGTCGCCGGCAAGGTGTTCCGCATCGGCCATCTCGGCTCATTGACCGATGTGATGGCGCTGGCCGGCATCGCGACGGCCGAAATGGTGATGGTGGATCTCGGCCTCCCGGTCCGCCTCGGCTCGGGCGTCGCGGCGGCGCAGGAGCATTACCGCACCAGCACCGGGAACGTACAGATGAAGGCGGCGTAAGCCATGAACATCCACACCACACCCGACGGCTTGACCATCCCGACTTATGACGACGTCGTCGTCGCCCATGAACGGATCAAGCCGTATATCCACCGCACGCCGGTACTGACCAGCGCCTTCATGAACGCGCTGACCGGCGCCGAGCTGTTCTTCAAATGCGAGAATTTCCAGAAGGCCGGAGCCTTCAAGGCGCGCGGCGCCTCTAACGCGGTCTTCGGACTGAGCGAGGAGAAGGCAAAGCGCGGCGTCGCCACCCATTCGTCGGGCAATCACGGCCTCTCCCTCGCCTATGCGGGGGGACGCCGGGGCATTCCCGTCACCGTCGTCATGCCCCGCACGGCGCCTGAGGCCAAGAAGGCCGCCGTGCGCGGCTATGGCGGCACCATCGTCGAATGCGAGCCGAGCACTTCCTCCCGCGAGGCCGTATTCGCCGAGGTGGTCGCCAAGACCGGCGCCGATTTCGTGCACCCCTATAATGATCCGCGCGTCATCGCCGGCCAGGGCACCTGCGCCCGGGAGATGGTCGAGGAGCTGGGGGTGCTCGACGCCGTCATCGCGCCGATCGGCGGCGGCGGCATGGTGTCGGGCACCTGCCTGACCCTGTCGTCGATCGCTCCCTCGGTCGAGATCTACGCCGCCGAGCCCGAACAGGCCGACGACGCCTATCGGAGCTTCAAGGCCGGCCACATCATCGCCGACGACGCCCCCAACACCGTCGCCGACGGGCTGAAAGTGCCGCTGAAGGACCTCACCTGGCATTTCGTCTCCGGCAAGGTGACGGACATCCTCACCGCGTCGGAGGAGGAGATCGTCAGCGCCATGCGCCTGATCTGGGAGCGCATGAAGATCGTGATGGAGCCGTCCTCGGCGGTGCCGCTCGCCACCATCCTGAAGAACCGCGACCGTTTCGCCGGCAAGCGCGTCGGCGTCGTCATCACCGGCGGCAATGTCGATCTGGGCAAACTGCCCTGGCTCAAGCACTGACCTTGGAGACGAGACCATGAATGTGTTCACAAAACTGGCCGATCTCGAAGTTGGCTATGACGTGCCCGCCGCCGTCGGCATGAACGAGGCCGACATCCAGACGCCCTGCCTGGTCGTCGATCTCGACGCGCTGGAATACAACATCAAGGCGATGCGCGATTTCTGCGCGCAGATGGGCGTGCGCCACCGCGTCCACGGCAAGATGCACAAATCCGTCGACATCGCGAAACTTCAGCACAGCCTGGGCGACGCCGTGGGCGTCTGCTGCCAGAAGGTCAGCGAGGCTGAAGTCTTCGCGCGCGGCGGCATCAAGGACGTGCTGGTCTCCAACCAGGTGCGCGACCCCGCCAAGATCGACCGCCTCGCCCGGCTGCCCAAGCTCGGCGCGCGCACCATCTGCTGCGTCGACGACATCGCCAATGTCGCCGATCTCTCCGCCGCCGCCCAGAGGCACGGCACCACCATCGAATGCCTCGTCGAAATCGACTGCGGGGCGGGGCGCTGCGGCGTGCAGGCCGGCCAGCCGGTCGTCGACCTTGCCAAGGCCATCGACGCGGCGCCGGGGCTGAAATTCTCCGGCCTCCAGGCCTATCAGGGCGCCATGCAGCACATGCAGAATTACGAGGACCGCAAGGCCAAGATCGACATCGCCGTAGAGATGGTGAAGCGCTCCGTCGATATGCTGCGCGAGGCGGGCCTCGAATGCGACATCGTCGGCGGCGGCGGCACCGGCTCCTATTATTTCGAGGGCAACTCGCAGGTCTATAACGAGCTGCAATGCGGCTCCTACGCCTTCATGGATGCCGATTACGGCCGCATCCACGACGCCAAGGGCGAGCGCATTTCCGAGTTCAAGAATGCGCTGTTCATCCTGACATCGGTGATGAGCCACGCCAAACCCGACAAGGCCATCTGCGACGCGGGCCTCAAGGCGCAATCGGTCGACAGCGGCCTGCCCTACGTCTTCGGGCGCAGCGACGTCGAATACATCAAATGCTCCGACGAGCACGGCGTCATCTCCGATCCGAACGGCGCGCTGAAGATCAACGAAAAGCTGAAGCTGGTGCCCGGGCACTGCGACCCGACCTGCAACGTGCATGACTGGTATGTCGGCATCCGCGGCGGCAAGGTCGAAACGGTCTGGCCGGTTTCCGCCCGCGGCAAAGCCTATTGAGGGGTACCCATGATCGTTGTCGGGGAGGAGACCTGCCGTCAGATCATCGGCAGACCGGAAGCGTTTAAGGCGGTTGAAGCCGTCTTTGCCGCCATGGCGAGCGGGAAGGCATATAATTTCCCGGTCATCCGCGAGGCCATCGGCCATGCGGACGCGCTTTACGGCTTCAAGTCGGGTTTCGACCGCGCCGGTCTCGTCCTCGGGCTCAAGGCCGGCGGCTACTGGCCGGGCAATGAGAAAAAGGGTCTGACCAACCATCAGTCGACGGTGTTCCTCTTCGACGCCGACACCGGCAAGGTGAAGGCGATGGTCGGAGGCAACTATCTGACGGCGATCCGGACGGCGGCGGCCTCCGCCATCTCGATCAAATATCTCGCCCGCAAGGACGCCAAGGTGCTCGGCATGATCGGGGCCGGGTTCCAGTCGGCCTTCCAGGTCCGCGCGGCGCTGGAGCAGCGCAATTTCGAAAAGATCATCGGCTGGAATTTGCATCCGGAGATGCTGCCCCGCCTCGAACAAACCGCGCACGAGGCGGGCGTGCCCTTCGAGGCCGTCGATCTCGACCGCATCGGCGCTGAGGCGGATGTCATTATCACCATCACCTCCAGCTTCGCCCCCATCCTGACGCGCGCCCAGGTGAAGCCGGGCACGCATCTGGCCTGCATGGGCACCGACACCAAGGGCAAGCAGGAGGTTGAATCCGAGCTGGTCGCGGCGGCGACCCTGTTCGCCGACGAGGTGGCGCAATCGATCACCATCGGCGAATGCCAGCACGCCATGAGCCAGGGCCTCATCAATCAGAAATCCGTCACGCCGATCGGCGACGTCATCAATAGCGAGCATCCCGGCCGGTCGACGGAGAGCGAAATCACTTTGTTCGACGGCACCGGCGTCGGGCTGCAAGATCTGGCCGTAGCATCCGCTGTCGTCGATCTGGCCATCGCCAAGAATGTCGCAATCAATATCGAATTTTGACGTTTAAGGCGCGCGGCAGCCGCGCTAGGCTTGCCGTCTACGATTGAATGCTGCGCCAGTGGATAGGCGCAGCCACGCTCTGACTTTATTGGTTTCACTTCATGCCGTCTGCCGCAGGGCGGCCGGTGTCTGTCGGTTGCGCGTTGAACGGCGGTTTTGCGCTGTCAGAAAACTGGAGTTAGGACATGCGATATAAAGTGCTCATCCTTGGCGCCTCCTATGGATCGCTTTTCGGCACCAAGCTCCTGATGGCCGACCATGACGTAACTTTGGTCTGCCGCTCCGCCACCGCGCAGCTCATCAATGAACGCGGCACCGAAATCCGCCTCAAGCTGAAGGGCGAGGCCGGGCACCGCTCGATCTACTCCACGGACCTGCCGGGGCATCTGAACGCCGTGACGCCCGAGCGCGCCGACCCCGCCGCCTACGACCTCGTGCTGCTCGCCATGCAGGAGCCGCAATATAGCGTCCACGCAATCCGCACTCTGCTCATCCGCATCGCCGAGGAACGGCTGCCCTGCCTCTCGATCATGAACATGCCGCCCCTGCCCTATCTGAAGCGCATCCCAGGGCTCGACACCTCGAAGCTCGAGCCGGCCTTCGCCAATCCCCGCGTCTGGGAGCGTTTCGACCCGGAGCTGGTCTCGCTCTGCTCGCCCGACCCGCAAGCCTTCCGCCCGCCTGAGGAGGAAGCCAATGTGCTGCATGTCGGCCTGCCGACCAATTTTAAGGCGGCCCCCTTCGGCAAGCCTGAGCACAACGCTATGCTGGCGGCGCTCGAAGCCGACATCGCGGCAGTGCTGCTCGACGGCAAGGACGTGCCGGTGAAGCTGCGGGTGCATGACTCGCTATTCGTGCCGCTCGCCAAATGGAGCATGCTGCTGACCGGCAATTATCGCTGCATCACGCGCGGCGACGCGGTGCCGATCCGCGATGCGGTGCATGGCGACATCGACAAGTCGCGGGCCATCTATGCCCATGTCGATGCCATCATCCAACGGCTCGGCGCCGATTCCTCAGATCAGGTCGAGTTCGAGAAATATGCCCAGGCCGCCGAGAGCTTGCTGCGGCCGTCCTCTGTCGCGCGGGCGGTGATGGCGGGGCAGCCCTTCATCGAGCGCGTGGACAGGCTGGTGCAATTGATCGGCCGTTCCCTAGGCATGGAGCACGCCGCCATCGACGAGACCGTGGCGACCGTCGATGCCGCGCTGGCGAAGAACCAGGTCAGCGCGGCGTAACGAGCCATTGACACTCCACCAACCCGTAAATCCTCCGTCGCCCCGGCCGTCAGAGCCGGGGCCCACTCGCCTCTCCTCTAACGAAGTGCTCGCGGATCGGCCATTGGGTCCCGGCTCGCCGCTTTGCGGCGTCCGGGACGACGGGAGCACCTAAAGTTCCGTCCAGGCGCCGTTGGCCGCTGATGATTTCACCGCCGCCTCGATGAAGCGGACGCCCCTGATGCCATCGGCGGCCATCGGCACCTGCCTTGCGAGCGGATCGGGCTCGCGGTTCTCCAGCCGCGCGGCGATCAGCTCGGCGATGTCGGCATAGAGCTGGGCGAAGGCTTCCAGATAGCCCTCGGGATGCCCCGCCGGAATGCGTGAGGCAGCCTGCGCCACCGGCGCGGAACCGGCGCCGTTGCGGCGGATGAGGCGCGGCGGCTCGCCGAGCGGCGAGAAGGTCAGCACGTTCGGGTTTTCCTGGTGCCATTCCAGGCCGCCCTTGTCCCCATAGAGGCGGATGGAAAGGCCGTTCTCATTGCCCACCGCCACCTGGCTGCACCAGAGCATCCCGCGCGCGCCATTGCCGAAGCGCAGCATCATGCCGGCATTGTCGTCGAGGCGGCGGCCCTCGACGAAGACGTTCAGGTCCGCCGCGAGGCTGGCGACCTCAGCCCCGGCGATGAACTCGGCGAGGTTGAACGCATGGGTGCCGATATCGCCGACCGCGCCGACCGGGCCGGAGATCGCTGGATCGGTGCGCCAGCGCGCCTGCTTATGCTCGGAGTTTTCGAGCGCCGTGGTCAGCCAATCCTGCGCATATTCGACCTGCACGACGCGAAGCCTGCCGATCTCGCCGCCCGCGACCATCGCCCGCGCCTGCCTGACCAGCGGATGGCCGGTGTAGTTGTGGGTGACGGCAAAGATCAGATTGCGGTCGGCGGCGAGTTGCTGCAGCTCGTCGGCGTCCTGGCGCGTCGTGGTCAGCGGCTTGTCGCAGATGACGTGGATGCCGGCATTGAGGAACGCCTTGGCGGGCGCGGCGTGCATGTGGTTCGGCGTGACGATGGCGACGGCGTCGATCGGATCGGGACGCTTGCTTTCCGCCTCCGCCATGGCGGCGAAATCGGGATAGACGCGGTCCGGCGCCAGCCGCAGGTCCTCGCCCGACAGCCGCGCCCGCTCGGCGTCCGAGGACAGCGCCCCGGCGACGAAATCCCAGCGGTCGTCGAGCCGCGCCGCCATGCGGTGGACCGCGCCGATGAACGCCCCGCGCCCGCCGCCGACCATGCCGAGCCGCAGGCGGCGGTTCAATTTGCCTTCCTTCGAGCCTTCAATCATGACAACCCCAGCATTTTGCGGTTCATGGCTTCGTCCGTGCCGCTCGAGGCGAAATCGTCGAACGCCTTCTCGGTGACGCGGATGATGTTGGCCGCGATGAATTCCGCCCCTTCGCGCGCGCCGTCCTCGGGATGCTTCAGGCAGCACTCCCATTCCAGCACGGCCCAGCCGTCGTAGTCGTACTGCGCCAGCTTTGAGAAGATCGCGCCGAAATCGATCTGGCCGTCGCCGAGCGAGCGGAAGCGGCCGGCCCGGTCGACCCAGTTCGCATAGCCGCCATAGACGCCGGAGCGGCCGGTCGGATTGAACTCGGCATCCTTGGCGTGGAAGGCCTTGATGCGCTCGTGATAGAGGTCGATGAAGGCGAGGTAATCGAGCTGCTGCAACAGGAAGTGGCTCGGATCGTAATTGATGCAGGCGCGCTTATGGCCGCCGACCGCGTCGACGAAGCGCTCGAAGCTGAGGCCGTCGTGGATGTCCTCGCCGGGGTGGATTTCGTAGCAGACATCGACGCCGGCTTCGTCGAAGGCGTCGAGGATCGGACGCCAGCGCCGGCCGAGTTCGGTGAAGGCGGTCTCGACGAGCCCCGCGGGCCGCTGGGGCCAGGGATACATGAAGGGCCATGCCAGCGCGCCGGGGAAGGTCACATGCGCGTTCAGCCCGAGGCGGCGCGAGGCCTGCGCTCCAAAACGCATCTGCTCGACGGCCCATTCGGTGCGGGCGGCCGGATTGCCATGCACGGCGGCCGGCGCGAAGCCGTCGAAGGCGTCGTCATAGGCAGGATGGACGGCGACCAACTGGCCTTGCAGATGCGTCGAAAGCTCGGTGATGGCGAGGCCGTGGCGGGCGGCGGTGCCTTTCACCTCTTCGCAATAGGCGTCGGACGAGGCGGCCTTGGCGAGATCGAACAGCCGGGCGTCCCAGGTCGGTATCTGCACGCCCTTATAGCCGAGCCCGGCCGCCCAGGCGCAGATCGCGTCGAGCGAATTGAACGGGGCCGCGTCGCCCGCGAACTGGGCAAGGAATATGCCCGGGCCTTTCATGGTTTTCATCGGTGCGGTCCTTCGGAAATGGAGAAAATTGGCGGTGCCGAGCCGGCGCTGAGTTAGCCACCCCTCACCCACCCGCATTGGGCGGGAGCCCTCTCCCACAAAGGGGAGAGGGCAGCGGCGCGAGCCGCAATACCGTGCCCCTCACCTTGCTCGGCACGCCCTCTCCCCTGGCGGGAGGGGGCGGGCGCGTCAGCGACCGGGTGAGGGGGCCTTCTCAAAACGGCGAGTCCGGATAGTAATATTCCTTCGCATTCGCCTGGGTGATCAGCGGCGACGAGATCAAATACGTGCCGCGCACCGGCGCGCCGCCGTAGAAATGTGCAACCGTCACCTGGATGGCGGTGGCGATCATTGCCGGCGGATAGAGCACGTTGACCGGCACCATCTTGTCGCCGTCGATGACGCGCTTGACCATGTCCTTCATGCCGGCGCCGCCGACGACCAGCTTGATGTCGTCGCGCTTGGCCTGCTTGATGGCTTCCAGCACACCGATCGCCATGTCGTCGTCCGAGGCCCAGACGGCGTCGATCTTCTTATGCTTGGCGAGAAAATCCTGCATGACCTTGAAGGCGTCGTCGCGGCTCCAATTGGCGAACTGCTTGTCGATGACGTTGATGCCTGAGCCCTTGATCGCAGCTTCGAAATTATCGACGCGCTCGCTGTCGATCACGGTCGGAATGCCGCGCAGCACGACGACATCGCCGGTCTTCAGCGTGTCCTTGAAATACTGGCCGGAGACGCGGCCGAATTCAGGGTTGTTGCCCGCGACATAGACGTCCTGGATGGCCGGATCCTTCAGCCCGCGATCGACGACGGTGACGAAGGTGCCCTGCTTCTTCACCTGCGCGACGGGCCCTGTCAGCTCGTCCGAATTGAACGGCAGCACGACGAGAGCGTCGATCTTCTGCTGCGTCAAATCCTCGAGCGCATTGGCCTGCGCCGCGCCGGTCGGCGAGGTCTTCACCAGCACCTTCAGGCCCGGATAGGCCTTCTCCAGCAGCGCCTTGGTGCGCTCGGCGTGATAGATCACGCCCGCCGTCCAGCCATGCGTCGCCGCGGGGATCGAGACGCCGATGGTGATGTTCTTCTGCTGCGCCATGGCGCCCGTGGCCAGGCCGAGCGCCAATGACGCCGCGGCAAGAGATCCAATCATTGTACGTTTCATTACTTCCTCCCAGTTTTCGTAAAGTCCGGCCTATTGCGACCGTTGCTGCAAGCTGCGCTGCACCAGCATGGCGATAATGATGATCGCCCCCTGCACCGCGCCGATGAGATATTCGGAGACGAGGTTCGACAGCACCATGATGTTGCCGACCACTTCCAGGATGATCGCGCCCGCGATGGTGCCCCAGATCCGGCCGCGTCCGCCGCGCAGCGCCGTGCCGCCGATGACCACGGCGGCGATGGCCTGCAGCTCCCACAGCAGCCCGGTCGTCGGCGTCGCCGAGCCGAGGCGCGGCACATAGGCGAGCACCGCAAGGCCGACGCAGAGGCCCTGGATGACATAGGTCAGCGTAATGACGCGCGCTATCGGGACGCCGGAATAGCGCGCGACATCCTGGTTCGAGCCGACCGCCACGACATGCCGCCCGAACGGCGTCTTGTAGAGGATGAGCGAGGCGACCGAGGCGACCGCCAGGAAGGCGATCACCGGCACCGGAATGCCGAGCACGTCACCAAAATAGAAAGGACGGTAGAGATCGCGCATCTCGTAGCTGGCCATGGTGATGGTGCCGCCCGCCGCCAGATACATGATCAGCGCGCGGAAAATGCCCATTGTGCCGAGCGTGACGATGAAGGGTTCGATCCGCCCGACCGTCACCATCAGGCCATTGGCGAGACCGCAGGCCGCGCCCAATACGAGGGCGACGCCCATGGCCATGGCGAGCGTCGTCCATTCCGCACCGCCCATGGCGTTCAGGAACAGGATCATCATGCCGGCGACGAAGGCCGACATCGAGCCGACTGACAGGTCGAGCCCGCCGCTGGCGATCACGAAGGTGGTGCCGACGGCGATGATGGCGATGAAGGCCGAGCGCGTGACGACATTGGTGAGGTTCGAAACGCTCATAAAATCCGGGTTCAGCACCGTGCCGAGAACCAGCAGCGCCGCCAGCGCCAGGAACGGCGACAGCGCCCGCATGTCGAAGCGCCAGCCGAGCCTCCGGGCCGGGGTCGGGGAAACGGCCTGGCTCATGCCGGGCGCGCGGCTTCCACCGCTGTCTCAACGCCTATTTCATGCACGCCGGTCGCCAGAAACACGATCTCATCCTCCGTCATCTCGTCTCCGCTCACCTCCCCCGCGATCCGCCCGCCGCGCATCACCAGGATACGGTGGCAAAGCCCGATCAGCTCCTGCATCTCCGAGGAGATCACCACGACGGCGACGCCCTGCGCGGCGAGGTTGGCGAGAAAACTGTAGATCTGCTGCTTGGTGCCGATATCGACGCCGCGCGTGGGCTCGTCGATGATGACGATGCGCGGCTCGAGCAGCATCATCTTGGCCAGGAACAGCTTTTGCTGATTGCCGCCGGAGAGCTGGCGAGCGAGCAGATTGCGGCGTCCGACGCGGATATCGAAGCGGCTGATGGCGCCGTCGAGCGCCTCCTCTTCTGCCGGCACGTCCATGACGCCGCCACGCGCAAAGCGGTCGAGCGCGGCGAGGGTGAGATTTTCCCGCAGCTCCTCGTCGAGCAGGAGCCCCTTGCCCTTGCGGTCTTCGCTGAGATAGGTGATTCCCGCCTTCATCGAGGCGCGGACATCGGTGAAATGCACCGGCTTGCCGTGCAGTTCGAGGCCGCCGCGCGAAGGACGCAAGCCGACGATGCCCTCGAACAGCTCCGTGCGGCCCGCGCCGACGAGGCCGCCGAAGCCCAGGATTTCGCCGCGCCGGAGCTTAAAGCTGGCGTCCTCGACATAGCCGGGCACGCTGATGCCTTCGGCCGCTAGCACGACTGCGCCGCCGCCCGCGCTCCGCGCCGGATAGAGCTTTGCCATGTCGCGACCGACCATCAGCCGCGCCATGTCGATGGGGTCGAGATCGGAGGTCGGCGCTGTCGTGACATGGCGGCCGTCGCGCAGGACGGTGACGGTGTCGGAGATCGCCTTCACTTCGGGCAGGCGATGCGAAACGTACAGCACCGCGACGCCCACCTCGCGCAGCCGGCGGATGACGACGAAGAGCTTTTCGGTCTCAACGGGCGTCAGCACGGCCGTCGGCTCGTCGAAGATGACGACCTTGTTCGGCACGAGCAGCGCCCGCGCGATTTGCACGAATTGGCGGTCGGCGAGGGACAGACGACGGACTTCCGAATCGGCAGGGATCGCCGTGCCGAGTTCGGCCAAGACGTCGCGCGTGCGCCGGTCCATCGCCGCGTCGTCGACCATCAGCCCGCGCCGGATTTCGCGGCCGAGAAAAAGGTTCTGCGCCACGCTCAGGTCGTCGGCGAGCAGAATTTCCTGATGGATCAGCACGACGCCATGCCGCTCGGCCTCGAAGGCGCTGGCGAAGCGGATCGGCGCACCCTCCCAGAGCAGCCCGCCGCCGCTCGGCTCCAGATAGCCGGAAAGGATGCGCATCAATGTCGATTTGCCGGCGCCGTTCTCGCCGATCACGGCATGAACGCGGCCCGGCTCCAGTGCGATCGAGATGCCATCCAGCACCTTGACCGGGCCGAAGGATTTCGAAATTTGGTCGGCCTGCAGCAAAGCAAGTTCCAGATCACTGCGGGGACGGCATGTGTCCCCGACGGTTGCACGCGAGATGAAATCCAAGGATGATCTTTGCCGGTCAGCATGGTTGCTGCGGCGCGGGCGATTCCTCCGAATTCATTATTATGGCAACAGATTGAGACTGCCGCGCTTCTTATTCAGTCGATGCCCCCAAGGTTAACGGATGCGGGCGATCTGTCAATTGAAACGGCCCTCAGCCCGCCGCAACCGGCCGCAGCGCGCCCGCCGTATTCAGGTAGACCGCATAGAGCGAGGTGGTGCCGCAGATGAACAGGCGATTGCGCTTGATGCCGCCGAAACAGACATTGGCGACAACCTCCGGAACCCGCACCTTGCCGATCAGCGTGCCGTCCGGGGCGTAGCAATGCACGCCGTCGCCGGCGCTGGTCCAGAGATTGCCCTTGACGTCGAAGCGGAAGCCGTCGAACAGCCCGGCGGTGCAGGTCGCGAAGACCTCTCCGCCCGACAAAGCGCCGCCGGCGCCGACGTTGAAACGGCGGATATGGCGGGGCCCGTCTTTGACATGGGTCGCGCCGGTATCGCAGATATAGAGTTCGCTTTCGTCGACATTGAAGGCAAGGCCGTTCGGCTTGACGAAATCGGTGGCGACCGCCGTCACCGCGCCCGTTGCCGGATCGAACCGGTAGACATGGCTGGCGCCGATCTCGGAGGGAGCGGCGTCACCTTCATAGTCGGAATCGATGCCGTAGCTCGGGTCGGTGAACCAGACCGTGCCGTCGGATTTCACCACGACGTCGTTCGGCGAGTTGAAGCGCTTGCCGTCGATACGGTCGACAAGCACCTTGCGGCTGCCATCATGCTCGGTGCGCGAGATGCAGCGGCCGCGATGCTCGGCGGAAACCAGCCGGCCTTCGAGGTCGACCGTGTGGCCGTTGGTGTTGTTGCAGGGCTGGCGGAAGACCGAGACGAAGCCGTCGGTCTCGTCCCAGCGCAGGATGCGGTCATTGGGGATGTCGGACCAGACCAGATAGCGCCCGGCCGGGAAATAGGCGGGGCCTTCCGCCCAGCGGCAGCCGGTCCCGAGCTTTTCCAGATGGACATTGCCCATGGCGAGCTTGGTAAACCGCTCGTCCAGCACTTCAAAGGCCTGTGTCAGCAAATTAAGTCCCTCCGTCTACCCTTGCGTCTTGGCGCCACGCCCATAGGTCAGCAGCATCACGATGATTACGGCACCATAGATGATTTGCCGCCCCATCTCCTCAATCTGCATCACCGACAGGATCGAGGACAGCAGCGTAATCAGGATGGTGCCGACGATGGTGCCAGCATATGTGCCTTTGCCGCCAAGAATATTTGTCCCGCCGAGCACGACCGCCGCGATGGCGGGCAGCAAATAGGCGTCGCCCATCGCCTGATAGGCCTTTGTGGCATAACCGGCAAGCAGCACGCCCGCAAGCGCGGACATCGCGCCGGAGATGACGAAGCAGATCAGCGTCACGGCGCGGGTATTGATGCCGGAGAGATAGGCCGCCTTTTCGCGGTTGCCGATGGCGTAGATCTTCCGGCCGAGCGTCGTCCGGGTCAGCAGGAAGATCATCGCGGCGGAGAGCACCGCCCAGAGCAGCAGCGCATTGGGCAGCCCGAAAAACGTCCGCTCCGTCGCCAGATCGTGCATGGCCTCGGTGGCGCGGTCCTGCGGCGCAAAGCCCCCGGTGTGGACGACGACGAGACCCTGCACCACCGCATTCATGCCGAGCGTGAAGATCATCGACGGCACCCGCAGATAGGCGGTGCCGATGCCGTTGATGAGGCCGACCAGCGCCCCGCAGGCGACGCCGAACGGGATGGCGAGCGCCGCCCCGAGATCGCCCCACCAGCCGGCCGCCGCCGTCGCCATCATGCCGCCGAGCGTCACCACCCACGGCACCGACAGATCGATATGGCCGAGCAGGATGACGATCATGGCGCCGGTGGCGATGATGCCGAGGAAGGAGGCGACCTGCAATTGCTGCAACAGATAGTTCGGCGACAGGAAATTGGCCGAATAGAAGCTGCCCGCGATCAGCAGCGCGACGATGCAGCCGCTCGCCGTCAGGACGGCCGGATTGGTGTGCCGGCGAAGCTGCATGACGAGTTCGGACATCGGTCGGCGCGCTCCGTTAGCTGAAGAGGTCGAGGCGGTTGCGGATCTTGAGCAGCCGCAGCGCGCTGAGGCTGACGGCGACGAGCAGGATCATGCCCTGGAACAGCGGCTGCCAGAGCGGGTCGAGATCGAGCACGAACAGGAGGTCGCCGATGGTGCGCAGCGCGAAGGCGCCGAAAATCGAGCCGATGGCGCTGCCATAGCCGCCCATCAGCGAGGTGCCGCCGATGACCACCGCCGCGATGGAGTTCAGCGTATAGGTGCCGCCGATGGAGGAGGACGCCTCGCCGGAATAGGTGACGAAGGTTAGCAGCAGCCCGGCGATGGCGGCGAGCAGGCCGGAAAGCGCATAGGTGACGATCTTCACCCGGGCGATCGGGATGCCGGACATGTAGGCCGCCGTCTCCGACGAGCCGATGGCGAGCGCGGCGCGTCCCGTCACCGAATTGCGGAAGGGCACCCAAACCAGCAGCACGACGGCCATCAACACGGCGAGCATGGCCGGGATGCCTCCGGGCAATTGGCCGGTGACGGCGTCGGCGAGGTCGGAATTGATGTCGCCGCCGGGGACGGGCCGCAGCCAGAGCGCGAGGCCGTAATAGATGGCGCCGGTCGCCAGGGTAGTGATGATCGGCTGCAGCCGGCCATAGACGATGATGAGGCCGTTCAGCAGGCCGCAGGCGAGGCCCGCGCCGAGCACCACGACGATGCCGAAGGCGGTTTGCAGCGGCCCGCCGACGACCAGCTCGGAGGCGAGGCAATTGGCCAGCACGAACACCATGCCGACGGAGAGATCGAGACCGGCGGTCAGGATCGGCAGCGTCTGCGCCATGGCGACGATCGCCAGCAGCACGCCTTTATTGGCGACGGTGGTCGCGACCGCCGCATTCAGCCCGGTCGCGTAGTTGGAGATGTAGACGAGGAACAGCGCCGCAAAGACCGCCGCCGCGAGCAGCGTGCCGCGATGTTCGAGAAGCTGGTAGCGCAAACGGCTCATAGCGAAGCCTCGCCTAGCAGAACGTCGCCCTGGTCGGCGGTGGAGATGTTCAGCGCGCTGGCGATCAGCGCGCGCTCGGTGATCTGGTCGCCTTCGAGCAGCCGCACGATCTGCCCGTCATAGAAGACGGCGACGCGGTCGCAGCAGCCGATCAGCTCGTAATAATCCGTAGAGTAGAGGATGATCGCCGCGCCCTCATCCGCAAGCCGCCGAAGAAGCTGATACAGTTCCTGCTTGGTGGCCACGTCGATGCCGCGCGTCGGATCGTTGAGCAGAATGATGCCGGGCTTGTTGAGCAGCCATTTGGCGATGACGACCTTCTGCTGGTTGCCGCCCGACAGCGTGCCGACCGCGTCGTCCGCCGCGCCCATGCGGATGCCCAGCAGCTTGACCATGTCGGCGACGGCGGCGTTTTCCGCGCGTGACGAAACGATGCCTGCAGTCGAGATCGAATCCAGCGCGGCGAAGGTGAGGTTGTCGCGCACCGACATCGGCAACATCAGCCCGTCGGTCTTGCGGTCTTCGGGGATGAGCGCGATGCCGATGCCACAGGCCTTTGCGGACTGCGGGCTCGCCAGCGTCACGGGGCGGCCCTCGACCAGCGTTTCGCCGCCGACGCCGCTCAGCGCGCCGAACAGCGCCAGCAGCATCTCCATCTGGCCCTGCCCGTCCAGCCCGCCGAGGCCCAGGATCTCGCCCGGCCGCACCGCGATCGAAACATCGCGCAGCGCGCTCTCCCAGGACAGGCCGCGCGTCTCCAGTGCCGGCTGGACGCCGCGCAGATCGCGCTTGGGCTTTGGCGGAAAGGCATGGCTGTATTCCCGCCCGATCATCATCTCGACGACCTCGGTATTGCTCTTCGTGCCGGCGGGGAAGGTCGCGACATGCTGGCCGTTGCGGAACACCGAGCAGTCATCGGCGAGTTCGGCGATCTCGCTCATGCGGTGCGAGATGTAGATGATGGCGAGCCCTTCCTCGCGCAGCCGCTTCAAAACCTTGAAGACGCGGGTCACATCGGCGGCGGTGAGCGCCGAGGTCGCTTCGTCGAGGATCAGCAGTTTCGGGTCGCGCGCCAGCGATTTGGCGATCTCCACCATCTGGCGGCGCGACAGCGGCAGGCTGGAGACCGGCGCGGACGGGTTGATGTCCTCCGCGCCTGCCCGTGCCAAAGCGTCCGCCGCGATGTGCCTTTGCGCACGCCCGTCGATAAAACCCCAGCGGCGCGGCGGATCGGTGATGCAGATATTGTCGGCAACGCTCAGATGCGGCATCAGCGACAATTCCTGGAAGATGCAGCCGATGCCGGCGGCGCTCGCCTCGCGCGGGGTGGCGAAGACGACCTCCTCGCCGCCGAGCAGCATCCGCCCGGCATCGCGCTGGACGACGCCGGCGATGATCTTGATGAGGGTCGACTTGCCCGCGCCGTTCTCGCCGAGCAGCGCGTGGATGCGTCCGCTCCGGCAGGCGAAATCCACATTGGAGAGCGCCTGGACACCGCCGAACCGCTTTGACACGCCGATCGTCTCAAGGACCGGCCCGCTGACCGCCTGCATGAAGCGCGCCCCCAAAATGGCTGAGCAAGAGCCGAAGGAGACGGGCGCCAGAGCGCCCGCCCGCATCATTAATTGTTGGCTTCGTTCTTCGACATGATCTCGACGTCGGTCAGATTCACGCCGCAGGCCGGGTAGGAGTTGCCGACGAAGAAATTATCGCCGAGCGCCGGGTAGTAATTGACGTTCTCCTTCAGGCCGGCGGCATCGACATAGGGGATCGGCACGGAAATCATCTGCGGCAGCGTCTCGCCCTTCAGCGCGGAGATGGCGGTCTTGATGGCGATCGAGACCAGCGCCGGGGATTGCGTCGCGGAGGAGCAGAGCAGCCCGTCCTTGGCGTGCTGGGCGCAGAGCTTGCGGAAGCCGTTCTCGCCCTCGCCCGAGACCGGGATGAAGGGGTGTTTGGCGTCGATGAAGGCGCGCACCGCGCCGGTGGTGCCACCCTGCACATACATGCCGTCGAACTTCTTATGCACGGCGATGGCGTCGGCGACGACCTTCTGCGCGGTGCCGTCGTCCCAATTGCCGACCACCTCGACGACCTCGAACTTGCCGCCCTCGGCCAGCACCTTGCGGAAACCTTCATGCCGGTCGCGGTCGACGGAATTGCCGGGCAGGCCGCGCACTTCGAGCAGCTTGCCGGTCTTGGACGGGATGTTCTTGACCAGCCAGTCGCCCATCAGCCGGCCCATTTCGTGCTGGTCCTCATTGACCATCAGCACTTCTTCCGAATCCACGACGTTGTCGAACGGCACGATCACGACGCCCGCCTTGTTGGCGCGCTTGATGACCGGGGTGAAGGCCTTCGGGTTCACCGCGATGGTGACGATGGCGTCATAGCCCTGGTTTATGAAATTATCGATGGCGGCGATCTGGGCGGCGACGTCGGTGCCGGTCGAGACCACCTTGAACTCGGCGATGTCTTCCTTGATGCCCTTCTGCTCGGCGAAGGCCTTGGCGGTCTTGATCATCTGGATGCGCCAGGTGTTGCCGACGAAGCCGTTGGCGAGGGCGATCTTATAGGGGCCCTTCTTGGCCGGCCATTTGAAGTAGCTGGTCTTGGCGTCCCAGGGCTTGAAGCATTCCGGCGAGGCGCCGGGGCCTTTCACGGTCTCGGGACCGGCATAGGCGGCGGTAGTGGACAAAAAGACAGCCGCCATTGCGGCAGCGAGATGCTTCCGGCGCAACATGAGGAACCTCCCATCGTGCTTCTTCCCAGGCACCGCCCGATCTTAACGTCGGGCTCACCTAAAATATTAGTATGTCGATTGCTTATGATAGTCAATCCAAGGCGGTTGTATTGCTTGTGATTATGGCAGCTCTAGCCGTTCTGACCGGAAATTAACCATTTTTGTCTTTGCCCGATTAAGTAGCATTTCGCGCTTGGCGGGAACATCGCTCGGCGATGCTCGCGATTTCCGACGCCGGCCAGAATTTTACTGCGAGCCGCTAGCGCGTTGTTTCTTCTCCGCGAACGGCACGCGGTTGCGGGACCGCATCAATCAGGCTACGAAATCGCAAAGCATTTACTGGGGAGAATAGGCGATGGTGGCAGCGGATTGGGTGGCGAAGGCGGACCGGTATGAGAACATGCCCTACCGGCGCTGCGGGCGAAGCGGCCTGCAGCTCCCGGCGATCTCGCTCGGCCTGTGGCATAATTTCGGCGGCATCTCGACCCATGAGAACGCCCGCGCCATGATCCGGCGCGCCTTCGACCTCGGCATCACCCATTTCGATCTCGCCAACAATTACGGCCCGCCGCCCGGCTCCGCCGAGGAGAATTTCGGCCGCATCCTGAAGACCGATCTCGCCGGCCACCGCGACGAGCTGATCGTTTCCACCAAGGCGGGCTATCTGATGTGGCCCGGACCCTACGGCACCTACGGCTCGCGCAAATCGCTGCTGGCGAGCCTCGACCAGAGCCTGAAGCGGATGCAGCTCGACTATGTCGACATCTTTTATTCGCACCGGCTGGACCCCGAGACGCCGCTCGAGGAAACCATGGGCGCGCTCGACAGCGCGGTGCGGCAAGGCAAGGCGCTCTATGTCGGCATCTCCTCCTACTCGGCGCGCAAGACCGCCGAAGCGGCCGAAATGCTGCGCGGCCTCGGCACGCCCTGCCTGATTCACCAGCCGTCCTATTCCATGTTCAATCGCTGGATCGAGACGGGGCTCACGGATGTGCTGGGCCAGGAAGGCATCGGCTGCATTGCCTTCTCGCCGCTCGCGCAAGGGCTGCTCACCGACAAATATCTCGGCGGCGTGCCGAGCGGATCGCGGGCCTCGGACGAGACCAGCGCCTTCAACCGGAATTTCCTTACCGAGGAAACGCTCGAAAAGGTGCGCGGCCTGAATGCCATCGCGCAGAAGCGCGGCCAGAGTCTGGCGCAGATGGCGCTCGCCTGGGTGCTGCGCGATCCGCGCGTGACGAGCGCCCTGATCGGCTCCAGCAGCCCGGCGCAGATCGAGAACAGCGTCGCGGCGCTGAACAATCTCGCCTTCACGCCGGAGGAGCTGGCCGAAATCGACCGCTACGCCACCGATAGCGGCATCGACCTCTGGTCCAAATCAAGCTCGATCGCGTGAGGCCGAGCGGCGGCGGGACACGGATTTGAGCGCCGGTTCCGCCCGCTTCGGCGGAGCGATCGAGGCCCGCTCGATCAGCGGGCATTCCAGCTTGGTCGGCCGGAACCGCCCTGCCCGGCTGCGCGCCAGCGACAGCGCCGTCTCGACCGCCCAGCGCCCCATCTCCCGATGCGGCAGCACCAGCGTCGTCAGCGGCGGCGTCAGGTGCCGCGCGATCTCCTCGTCGTCATAGCCGATGACGGAGACATCGCCGGGAATGGCGAGGCCGCGCTCCTTCAGCGCCTCGTAGCAGCCCACCGCCATGCGGTCATTGGCGCAGAAGATCGCGGTCGGCGGATGCGGCAGGTCCATCAGCACATTGGTCTGCTCATAGCCCGCGCTGGTCTGCCAATTGCCGACCCGGACGAGATCGGGATCGAAGGGAATGTCGGCCGTCGCCAGCGCGTGCCGGTAGCCTTTCAGCCGCTCCTTGCCGGCATCCATCCACATCTCGCCGGTGATATGAGCGATGCGGCGATGGCCGGAGGCGATCAGCAGGTTGGTCGCCCGGTGGCCGCCCGCGACTTCGCCGGGAAGGATCACCGGGAAGGCGTGCCCGTCCGCATAGCAATTGAGCAGCACGACCGGGATCTCGGCCTCGTGCAGGAGGTCGGGGATGACGACCTGCCGGGTCATGATGGTGGCGTAGATGATGGCGTCGACGCCGTTGCCAAGCGCGGCCTGGATGGTCAGCGGCTCCATCTCGGCGTCGTTGAAGGTCTGGAAGGCGCAGACGATATGGCCTGACTCCCAGGCCGCCTCGCGCGCGCCGTCGATGGCGACGACCGCTTCGGGGCTCGTTGCGATGCGGTCGAAGATGATGGCGATCTGCGCGCTGCGGGCGACGGGCGCGGTGCGGCTCTTCTGTGGCCGGTAGCCGAGCTCCTCGATCGCCGACAGCACGCGGCTGCGCGTCTCCGTCGAGATCTTGATGCTCGGCGTGTTGTTGAGCACGACCGAGACCGTCGATTGCGAGCAGCCGGCCGCCCGCGCCACATCCGTCATCGTGACGCGGCGGCCGTGCTGGCGCTCGCCGGCGATCTCGCCGCCGCCGATCTCCTGCGAAGGGCCGTCTGCGTCGTTCCAGGCAATATCGGCGTCGTCCATGCGAGATGTCTCATCTTCCAAGCGAGGCTTGCAGCGGCCCCGCTTACTCGTTGGTCCGGCTGGCGCGCAGGCGGTCGAACAGCACGGCGATTATGATGAAGCTGCCAACGAAAGTCCCCTGCCAAAATGTACTTATGCCGAGCAGAATCAGGCTGTTGCGGATGACTTCGATCAGCGCCGCGCCGACGATCGCGCCGAAGGCCGTACCGACGCCGCCGGCCAGATTGGCCCCGCCGATCACCGCCGCCGCGATGACGTTCAGCTCCATGCCCTGCCCCAGATTGGTCGTCACCCCGCCCAGCCAGCCGACCTCCAGAATGCCGGTGATTCCCGCCGTCAGCGCCGCGAACATATAGACTAAGATTTTCACGCGCTTGACCGGAATGCCCGTCAGTGTCGCAGCGTGCTCATTGCCGCCGACGGCGAAGATATGGCGGCCGAGCCGCGTCCAGCGGAAGGCAAGGCCGGTCAGGATACCGAGAATGGCGAGCGCAAAGACCGGATGCGGAATGCCGAAAGTCGAGCCGCCGCCGAGCGCCAGCAGCAGCTCATGGTCGGGGCCGAACTGGTAGACCATCTTATTGTCCGACAACACCATCGCCAGGCTGCGCGCCACGGACAGCGTGCCGAGCGTCACCACGAAGGGTGGCACGCCGATATAGGCGATCATCAGCCCGTTGAAGAGGCCGACCGCCAGCGACCCGGCAAGCGCCAAGGGGATCGCCAGCCAGATCGAGCCGCCGCCCGCCATGGTCATGCCGGTGATCATCGCCGACAGCACCACGACGGAGCCGACCGACAGGTCGATGCCGCCGGTGATGATGACGGCGGTCATGCCGAGCGCGATGATGCCGACGAAGGCAAAATTCCGCGTCACGTTGAAGATGTTGCGCTCGGTGGCAAAAGTGTCGGTGGCGAGCGTCAGCGCGATGCAGGCGGCCACCGCCGCCATGAAGACCCAGAATGTGTGACGGCTCAAGATCCAGCTCAGCGGCGTGGCGTGGACCTGCCTGGAGATCGTTTCCTCGAGAGTGATGGCCATTCGGCTTGCCTTTATCGCTGTGCGGGCTGGGTCATGCGGTGGTGATGGCGCCGGTGATGAGACCGGTGATCTCTTCGGGCGAGCTTTTGGCGGTCGGCTTGTCCGCCACCTTCTCCCCGCGCCGGAGCACGACGACACGGTCGGCGACCGCGAAGACGTCAGGCATGCGGTGGCTGACGAGAGCCACCGCGATGCCGTGATCGCGCAGCCGCCGGATCAAACTCAGCACCTCCTCGACCTGCCGGATGGAGATGGCGGCGGTCGGCTCGTCCATCAGCACGATGCGCGCGTCCGACAGGCGCGTGCGGGCGATGGCGACCGCCTGCCGCTGGCCGCCGGACATGCGCCGCACCAGATCGCGCGGGCGGGTCTCCGATTTCAGCTCGGCGAAGAGCTTTCCGGCGCGCTCATACATGGTCTTGTAGTCGAGGATGCGGATCGGGCCGAAGCTGCGCATCAGCTCGCGGCCGAGAAAGACATTGGCGGCGGCGGTGAGGTTGTCGCACAAGGCGAGCTCCTGGTAGACGATCTCGATCCCCGCGGCCCGCGCATCGGACGGGCGGTGGAACGACACCTGCCGGTCGGCGATGCTGAGCGTGCCCTTGGTGGGCGGGAAATTCCCGGCGACGATTTTGACGAGGGTGGATTTGCCCGCGCCATTGTCCCCCATCAGCCCGACGACCTCACCCGGCTCGATCTTCAGCGACACGTCCGACAGCGCCTGAATGGCGCCGAAACTCTTGGAAACTCCTTGCAATTCCAGAACCGTCATAGAGCATTTTCCCTTCCTCCCGGATGCCGTTGCCGACATTAATTTTTCTAATAATTATTAGTCGAGCATGCCCGGCGGTCAATCACACATTAGCAGACACAGCCTAAGGTTGTGAACGTGACAAGCTTATGCAACCCATTTTGTTGTATACAGCATACCCGTTGTTCTACCCGTTTTCAGCAAAGCTGTCGCGGAAGCCCAATAATTCCGCCGATACCACCCCTCCGAAATAACTAATGGAACTTTACAGATATTAGTGCTTAATATCCAGCAGGGAGGGCGCCCATGCTCATGCTGATCACGGGACCGACGGGCAAGGTGGGGCAAACCCTCATCGCGAAAGCGCTCGCCGACCCGCGCTTGCCCGGCCTGCAGATCCGCGCCCTCTGCCATAACCGTCCGATTGCCGTCTCGTCCGACCGCGTTTCGACCGTGCGCGGCTCGATCGCCTCGCGGGAGGTGGTGCGCGAGGCGATGCGCGGCGTCACCCATGTCGTCCATCTCGCCACGTGCAAGGAAACGCCGGACGACATCATGGACGTCACGGTTAAGGGTCTGTTCTGGCTGCTCGAGGAGATGCGCGAGAGCCGCGCGGCGCGCCAGTTCATCCTGGTCGGCGGCGATGCGGCGGTCGGCCATTTCCACGTCGCCCATGCCGCGCCGGTGACGGAGGCCACGCCGCACCACGCCTATCCCGGCTGCTACGCGCTCTCGAAGGTGCTCGAAGAGGCGATGCTCGCCCAATATTACCTGCAATATGATCTGAACGGCTGCTGCCTGCGGGCGCCCTGGATCATGGAGAAGGACGATTTCCGCTACACGCTGTCCTTCGGCGAGGATGTTTTCGGCGCGCCGGTCTGGAAGGATCTGGTGCCCGCCAATGACGCCGCGCGCTACCGCGAGGACGGCACCGTGCCATGCCTGCATGATGCGGACGGGCGCCCGCTGAAGCGCAATTTCGTGCATGTCGACGATCTCGTCGACGCGATCATCGCGGCGGTCGATCACCCTCGCGCGCGCCAGCAGCTTTTCAACATCGCCATGACCCGCCCCATCGATTACGGCGAGGTCGCCGATTATCTGGCAGCGACGCGCGGGCTGAAATCCGTGCCGATCCATAGCGCGCTGCACAGCAACTGGCTCGACAACAGCAAGGCCCGGTTCCTGCTCGACTGGGAGCCGGCCTATGACATGGAAAATCTCATCGAAGCGGCCTGGAGCTTCGAGCGCTCGTCTCAGGACCGGCGCAAGGTCTGGTATCCGGGCTGAATCGGGAGGTCATGAAGGGTGGAGTAGCACGCATCCAGCAATAAGAGTGGGAGGAAGCCTAATGAAAAACACAACGACAGCAATCATGGTCGCCGCAACATGCCTCGCCTTGTCGGCGGCGGCCGCCGGCGCGCAGGACAAAAAGACCCTGGCCATCGTGGTGAAAGGCCTCGACAATCCGTTTTTCGAGCAGATCAATCAGGGCTGCCAGAAATGGAAAAAGGAGAACGCCGCCTCGCCCTATACCTGCCTTTATACCGGACCGGCGTCGACGACCGACGAAGCCGGCGAGGTCCAGATCGTCGATGACCTCCTGACCAAGGGCGTCTCCGCCATCGCCATCTCGCCGTCCAATGCGCCCGCAATGGGCAACATCCTCAAGAAGCGCGCGCCGACCATCCCGGTGATGACCATCGACGCGGATTTGCTGAAGGAAGACGCCAAGCTCCGCCAGACCTATCTCGGCACCGACAATTATCTGATGGGCGTCAAGATGGCCGAGCACACCAAGAAGCTGAAGCCCGCCGGCGGCACCGTCTGCCTGCAGATGGGCAATACGGCGGCCGACAACATCAACCAGCGCGCCGCAGGCTATCGCGACACCATCGCCGGCAAGAAGGGCACCGATCGCCTGACCGGCCAGGGCGGCTGGACGGAAGTCTCCGGCTGCCCGGTCTACACCAACGACCAGCCCGACCTTGCCAACCAGCAGATGGCCGACACCTTCACGGCCAATCCCAATCTCGGCGCCTTCATCCTGCTCGGCGGCTGGGCGCAGTTCGCCCCGCAAGCCTATGCCCAGGTCACTGATCAGGTCATGCCGAAGCTGAAAAGCAAGGATCTCATCATCGTCGCCGGTGACACATTGCCGCCGCAGATCGAAGCGCTGAAGGCCGGGCGCAGCCATGCCCAGATCGGCCAGCGCCCGTTCGAGATGGGCTACAAGGCCCCGACCGTGATGATTCAGCTCTTGGAAAAGAAGCCGGTCGAAGACCCGGTCTATACCGGCCTCGACGAGTGCACGGCCGAAAACGTGGCGACCTGTCTGGCCAAATAGCCGGGCGATTGCCATGCTAGGGAGCGGCCGCCCCAGGGGGCCGCTTCCAGACATCGCCGGCCGGTTGCAGCCCTATCCAGCCTGCCGGCGGTGGACACGCAATGACATGGAGCAGAACGACAAATGCCAAGAGATCGATACGCCCGTTACCCAAGTCTGCAACACCGCCCCGTACTCATTACCGGCGGAGCGACCGGCATCGGCGCGTCGCTGGTCCGGGCCTTTGCCGACCAGGGCGCCAAGGTCGGCTTCCTGGATCTTGAAGCCGAGGCCGGACAGGCGCTCGCCGAAGAGCTGACGGCGCAAGGCCAGCGGGTGCTGTTCGAGCGCTGCGACGTCACCGACATCCCTGCCCTGCGCAAGGCCATCGCCGATCTGGAGGCGAGGAACGGCCCCACTTTGGTGCTCGCCAACAATGTCGCCAACGACACCAGGCACAAATGGGAAGACGTCACGCCCGACTATTGGGACCAGCGCGTCGCGGTTAATTTGCGGCCGCATTTCTTCGCCATTCAGGCCGTCGCGCCGGGCATGATCGCGGCCAAGCAAGGCTCAATCGTCAATTTCGGCTCGGTGTCCTGGCGGCTGAAGCAGGGCGGCATGCCCGGCTATACCGCCTCCAAGGCCGCCATCTACGGCCTGACCCGGGGCTTTGCAACCGATCTCGGCAAGCACGGCATCCGCGTCAACACGTTGGAGCCCGGCTGGGTGATGACGGAGCGCCAGCTCAAGCTTTGGGTCACGCCGCAGGCAGAAGCGGAGATCGAAGCGGGGCAAGCCCTGAGCGGGCGCGTCCAGCCCGACGATCTCGCCCGCGCCTGCCTGTTCCTGGCATCCGATGACAGCAAGATGATCTCGGCCACGGTGCTGACGGTCGATGGCGGCTGGACCTGAGACTAGACCGGTTCGCCGGCAACAACGCCAAAACAGCCTTTAAAAATATGGGAGGACGCATGAAACGCCTATTGATCAGCAGCTTGGCCGTCGCCGCCGCATTGAGTGTCGGCGCCGCCAATGCCCAGGAGAAGAAAAGCCTCGCCTTCGTCGTCAACGGCGCCTCGGATTTTTGGAAGATCGCCGAAGCCGGTGTGAAGAAGGCCCAGAGCGAATTGCCGAAATACGAGCTTTCGCTGAAATATCCCGAGCAGTCCGCCGCCGCCATCCAGCAGCGGCTGATGGACGATCTGGTGGCGGCGGGAACCGATGCCATCATGGTCAGCGCCGTCGATCCGAAGACCTCGACCGAAGCCCTTGACCGCATCGCTAAACAGGTGCCGCTGTTCACGACAGACAGCGACGCCCCCAATTCCAAGCGCCTCGCCTATATCGGCTCGTCCAATGTCGAGCTCGGCAAGGATGCGGGCGGCCTGATCAAGAAGGCGCTGCCCAATGGCGGCAAATGTGTCGGCTTCGTCGGTTTGCCCGGCGCCGACAATGCCCGCGAGCGCATCGAGGGCATCAAAGCGGCGCTGGCCGGTTCGAAGGTCGAACTGGTCGACGTGCGCGGCGACGACATCGACCAGACCCGCGCCAAGCGCAATGTCGAGGACACGCTGGCAAAGAGCCCCAACATCGACTGCATGGTCGGCATCTATTCCTACAACACGCCGCGCATCTACGAGGTGCTGAAGGAAGCCGGCCAGCTCGGCAAGATCAAGATCATCGGCTTCGACGAAGACCCGATCACGCTGGGCGGCGTCAAGGAAGGCACCATTTCCGGCACCGTCGTGCAGAACCCCTATGAATGGGGCTACAAGGGCATGAAGCTGATGGCCGCTTATCTCGAGGGCGACAAATCGGGCATTCCCGCCAACGGCCTCATCATCGTGCCGGGCCAGGTGATCGAGAAGTCGAATGTCGACAAGTTCGAGTCCGAGCTGAAGTCGCGGATCGCAGGCAAATAAGCCTGCCCGTCCAGGCCGGCGCGGCCCCAATCCGCGCCGGCCTGCGTTCCGTCATGCTTCGGCAATCGCAGGTCACACACGCCTTGCTCGATCTCGTTGGCATCTCCAAGACCTATCCTGGGGTGGTCGCACTCGACCGCGTCGATTTCTCCGTTGCGCCCGGCGAGGTGGTCGGGCTGATCGGCGAGAACGGTGCGGGCAAATCCACCTTGATGAAAATCCTCGGCGGCGTCGTCGCGCCGACCTCGGGCGCGATTCAACTCGACGGGCGCGGCTATCAGGCGCTGACCGTCGGCGATGCGATCGCGGGCGGCATCGCCTTCGTGCATCAGGAGCTAAACCTGTTCGAAAATCTCGACGTCGCCGGCAATGTGCTGATCGGTCGCGAGCCGCTCTGGGGCGGTCCGCTGCGGCTGATGGACCGGGCGGCGATGATCGCCCAGGTGCAGCCGATCCTTGCCCGCCTCGGCGCCGATTTCGCCCCCGATGCGCCGCTCGCCGAGCTCTCGCTGGCGCAGATGCAGTTGGTCGAGATCGCCAAGGCGCTGGCGCTCGACGCGCGGCTGGTGATCCTCGACGAGCCGACCTCCAGCCTGACGCTGTCCGAGACCGAGCGGCTGCTGCGCGTCATCGCTGAACTGAAGGCCGGCGGCGTCGGCATCGTCTTCATTTCGCACCGGCTTCATGAGGTCGAGCGCTGCTGCGACCGGGTGGTGGTGCTGCGCGACGGGCGCGTCGTCGGCACGCTGGTCGGCGCGCGCATCCAGCATGAGGAAATGATCCGGCTGATGATCGGGCGCGATCTGCGCTCGCTCTACATCCCGCCGCAGTCGCCGCCCGGCAGCGTCATGCTGGAGATCGACGGCGTGCGCACCGCCGCTTTCCCCGAGCGCAGCGTCAGCCTGACGGTGCGGCGCGGCGAGATCGTCGGCCTTGCCGGGCTGGTCGGCGCGGGGCGCACGGAACTGGCGCGCGCCGTCTTCGGCATCGACAAGATGCTGGCGGGCAAGCTGCGGCTGGATGGCGGCGACGTGGCGATCAACTCGGCCCGCGACGCCATCGACCAGGGCCTCTATCTCGTGCCGGAGGATCGCAAGCGCTCGGGCGTGCTTATCGACATGTCGATCGCGTCGAATATCAGCCTGCCCGATCTGGCCGCCGATGCGCGCGCCTTCCTCATCGACACCGCCGCCGAGGCCGACCGCGCCGAGAGCCAGAAGCGCTCGCTCGGCATCCGCGCGCCCGGCGTGGCGACGCCGGTCAAATCGCTGTCCGGCGGCAATCAGCAAAAGGTGGTGCTGGCCAAATGGCTGGCGATGCGCCCGCGCGCGCTGATCTTCGACGAGCCGACGCGCGGCATCGATGTCGGCGCCAAGGGCGAGATCTACGCGCTGATGCGCCAGCTTGCCGATGGCGGCGTCGCCATCATCATGATTTCGAGCGACATGGAAGAGGTGATCGGCGTGAGCGACCGCATCGTGGTCATGCATGAAGGCGCCGTCAGCGGCCATCTGGCGCGGGCGGATTTCAGCGAGCAGAACGTGTTGCTGCTGGCGGTCGGGAAAACCATCGCGGCCGAGCGCGCCGCCGCCGGGAGCGCCGCCTGATGCTGAAGAAAGACCTGGGCCTTTTGCTCCTGATCCTGATCGTCGGCACCATCGTGGCGACCATCAATCCGCGCTTCCTGTCGCCGATCAACCTGTCCAACACCGCCAATCTGATCGGCCTGTTCGGCCTGTTCTCGCTGGCGCAGGCTTTCGTCATCATCTCCGGCGGCATCGAATTGTCGGTCGGGTCGATCATCGCCCTGCTCGGCGTCGTCTTCATCGACCTGATCGCCAATGTCGGCCTGCATTGGGGCGTCGCCGTTATCGTGGTGATCGCCATCGGCATCCTCATGGGCATGGTGCATGGCCTGCTCGTCACCAAGCTCGGAATGCAGCCCTTCGTGGTGACGCTGTGCGGCCTCCTGATCTATCGCGGCATCGCCCGCTTCTACACTCAGGACGCCACCGCCGGCTTTGCCTTCGGCCAGAGTTTTCCGACGCTGGAATGGCTCACGGCGGGCCGCAGCTTCGGCGTGCCGCACAGCACCATCGCCTTCGCCATCGTGGCCCTGATCCTCGCGGTCGTACTGCACCGCTCTGTCTATGGCCGCTACCTGTTCGCGGTCGGCAAGAACGAGGAGGCCGCCCGCTATTCCGGCATCCGCACCGACCGCATCACCATCGCCGCCTATGTCATCTGCTGCGGCCTGACCGCCTTCGCCTCGATCTTCATCGCCATGTACACCCGCTCGATCTCGCCGGCCTCGCACGGCAATTTCTACGAGCTTTATGCGATCGCGGCAGCGGTGCTCGGCGGCTGCTCGCTGCGCGGCGGCGAGGGCTCGATCCTGGGCGTGGTGCTCGGCACGATCCTGTTGCAGGTGCTGCAGAACCTGGTGAATTTGCTGGGCATTCCGAGTTCGCTGAATTTCGCCGTGATGGGCGGCGTCATCCTGATCGGCGTGCTGGCCGACCAGCAGCTCGTCGCCTACCGCCAGCGCGGCGGCGCCCCGCGCGCCGCCCCCGCGCCTGCCGCGTTGCAGAGTTAGGGCGGAGAGGACCCGAGAGCGCTTCGGCGGTGTCGGCGTCCTAAGCCGAAATCCGCAGCCCCTGTTCGTCGCGCGCGCCGACAACGCGGAGAATTTCGCGCAGCAACGCGGCTCTCTCGATCGGCTTGGAGACATAGCCGCTCATGCCGATCGCGATGAGACGCTCGCGGTCGCCGCTCATGGCGTCCGCGGTCGTGGCGATGACGGGGATGTCGCGCCACGCCGCTTCGGCCGCTCGGATATGACGGATCGCCGCGATGCCGTCCATGATGGGCATGTGAACGTCGAGAAGGACGAGGTCGAAGGGCTGCTGGGCGAGCAAACCCAGCGCCTCCTTGCCGTTGACCGCGTCGGTGACGAGGATGCCACACGGTGTCAGAAACAGCCGGACGACGCTCCTGTTGATGGCATTATCGTCCACCAGCAGCGCCCTGAGACCCTGCAAGGCGGCGGAACCGCCCAAGCCAGCATCCCGGTCGGGAGCCGCCACGCGGGCGGACGGGGTGGCGGTTGCCCTGTAGCTGAAGCTGAAAATGCTGCCCGTGCCGGGCGTGCTTGCGACAGTTGCGTCCCCGCCCATCATCCGGGCGAGCGTCCGGGTAATGACAAGACCCAGTCCGGTGCCGCCATATTGGCGCATCGTCGAGGCGTCGGCCTGGGAGAATTCCGAAAACAGCCGCCGGGCTTCTTCCTGGCCGATGCCGATGCCCGTGTCCCTCACCTCCACGCGGACCAGATGTTCGTCCCCGGCCGCCTCCCAGCCGACGGCAATGGTGACGCTGCCGGACTTGGTGAACTTGATCCCATTGGAAACCAGGTTCGAGAGGCATTGGCGGACGCGGATGTGGTCGCAGCTGACGGTCTTCGGCACCGACGGGTCGATCTGCACGGAGAGCGCAATCGATTTCTCCCGGGCGCGGCCGAGGAACAGCTTCTGCACATAGAGGAAATCATCCGCAAGATTGCCGTCCGTGGGCTGGATCTCCAGCATCCCGGCTTCGATCTTCGAGAGATCCAGCACGTCGTTGAGCAAGGTCATCAGCGTTTTGCCCGACTCCAGGATCGCTTGGACGCCCTCGGCCTGCGCGGGGCTGAGCTCACCGGAATCCAGCACCTGCGCCATGCCCAGAATGCCGTTGAGCGGAGTGCGGATCTCGTGGCTCATATTGGCCAGAAACGCCGATTTCGCCTCGTTGGAGGCTTCGGCCTCGACGGCCGCCCGGCGCAATTCATCCTGGGTGACGCGCAGGCGGGCGAGCATCAGCCGGTTTTCATCCTCGATCTTGCGGCGTTCGGTTATGTCTTCATAGGTGATGACTTCGCCGCCATTGGCCATGGGCCGGCGCAGCATTGCGATCGCGGTGCCGTTGGGGCGGAACAGGACGCCGTCATCGCAACCGGGTTCGTTGAGTTCCACCCCGGACCTGACGCTCAGCGCCTCGGTCAGGCGCATGAGATCGGCCTTGGACATGTCCTGCGCGACCGCTTCGAGCGGGATGCCGAAGAGCTCGAAAAAGCGCGTATTGGCAATGACGAGCTTCTGGTCCGCGTCGAACATGCAGAGGCCCTGGGACATGTTGTCGAGGGAGGTCTCGAAGATGACGGTCTGGTGCTTGAGCGCGCTGAGCGTCCCGTCGATCACCCGCAGCGGCAAGACGCGCAGCGCATAGAACATGCCGAAGCCGAGCATTGCGCTGAACAGAGCTACCAAGCCGGTGCGGATCAGTTCGGGGCGAAAGCTATGCGCATTTTCGACGGATCCGACCTCGATACCCGAGACTACGATTGGAGCCCGCCGCGTCGTGACGGGGAAATCGGGCTCCGAGCCTGTTTCCAGCACCAGCTTGCCCGCGGAGTCGAAGATGCGCTGGCGATGATCGGCGTCTTTGGCTTCGGGAAGGTCGATGAGCTCCGCAAGGCGCACGCGCTGGTATTGCCAGAGCTCTTCATGGGTATAGATGTACCTCGCCAGACGGGAGGCCTTGATCTGGGCCGTAAGCAAGAGCTCCTGGTTGGATTGAGCATATACGACGGCAAGGTATCCGAGCGGCACGAGTATCGCGGTGGAAAGCGCAACAAAGAGACCAAGGGTCGTCACGAGGCTCCTCAGCGTCCTGCGCGACTTGATCATTGCGTGCCCGCGACAATTCCTGCTTGCCGCAGCAGGCCTTTGCCCTCCGGCGTCGCGATGAATGAGACGAAAGCGGCGGCCTCGGCGCCGATCTTGGCGGGCACGACGATATACAGAGACTTGCCGTAGGGATAGGAACCGTTCTCGTAGCTTGTCAGGCTGGGGAGAACGCCGTCGATCGACACGAACCGCAATTTGCGCTTTTCCGTCGTCATTTGCGTAAAGGACGCGCCCACCAGCGAACCCGCGATGCGCTCAGCCATTTCCGCATTGTCCTGATCGGTGGCCGCGAGAGAAAGGTCCCCGCGCGTCCGGGCCTGCTTAAGCGCTGCGCTCATCCCCGGAAACAGCGCGCCAAGCACGGCATTGTCGCTCTCCTCCGTGGGTCGGAGGATGAGGCGGATTGGGGTGCCGTCCGGCCACAAGGGCCTGGCTGACCGGTAAAGTCCTGCGATCTCGCCACTGGCGAGATTTTCGGCCGCCTGCCGGGACGTGACGAAGCCGAAGGGCGTTCGCAGCGTCGCGGCAACCACCAGGCCCCTTGCCACTTCCTCCGGCTTCAGATCGCGGCCGGCCACCGAGGCGTCCAGCACGCCGTCGGCGACGGCGGCGTTGCCGCCGCTGGTGCCCAGACTGGGAACAACGTGCAAAGCGACGCCGGTGGCCGCTTCGAATGCGGGGCCGATCTGCCGGAGCATTTCGGTCGCAGATCCGGTGCCTCCTATCCTCAGCGTCTCAGCGGATGCCGGGTGGATCGCCGCAAGCGCGGCAATAGGAGCAAATATCGCCAATTTTATTAAGTATCTTGTCAACAGAGCACTTTCGCATACACGCAACCGCGCAGATTTTAAACTTTAATTAAATTTGCATATCTATAAGAATTTCTTACTTTTGCTGAAACTAACCGACTATCGCAGGAATTTTCTTAATATTTTAACTCGAAAGCCGAGTCAAAGCTCCGCATTATCTGCGCGGATTGCGGTCCAGGCGGCGCTACAGCACGCCGCCCTGGCGTCTGCGGGGCTGCAGATTTAGGAAGCCGCCTCGTCCCGGACGGCCATCAAGCCGTCCGGGAGCCACTTTCGGATCAGCGCGGGCGCCGCGCCGCTGAACTCAAATGCTCAGCCCGCCGGCGATGTCGATCACGCCGCCGGTCATGTAGCCCCCGTTCGGGCCGGCCAGGAAACAGACGAGGGCAGACACTTCCTCCAGCGTCGCGATGCGGCGGATGGGATGCTGGTCGAGGAAGCTTTCGGGGACGGTTTCACCTAGGACCGACACCATCATGTCGGTCGGCATGGCGCCGGGCTGGACCACATTGACGGTGATGTTGCGCGGCCCCAGATCGCGGGCGGCGCCCTTGACATAGCCGATCAGGGCGGCCTTGGTCCCGGCATAGTCCGCGGCTCCGGAGACCAAGGCGTGGGTGCCGTTCAGCGACCCGATGAAGATGATCCGACCGCCGTCGGAGAGCACCGGCGCGGCCGCACGGGTGACCGCCACCGGGCCCATGACGTTGACCTGCCATTGCCGGTCGAGCGCGGCGGTGTCGAGCGCGGGATCGTCGATGGTCTGGCCCTTCGCGACGACCGCCGCGTTGTTGACGATGATGTCAAGCTTGCCGAAATGCGCCAGCACCTCGCCGACCAGCGGCTTGGCCGCCGCCATGTCGCCCTGGTCGCTCCGGATCGCCAGGGCGCGGACGCCCTTCGCGATCAGCCTTTCGACCACAGCTTCCGCTTTACCGGCCGACGCGACGTAGCTGATCGCCACATCCGCCCCATGCTCGGCGAGCGCCTCGGCGATCGCGGCGCCAAGCCCGCGCGAGCCTCCGGTCACGAGGGCCACCTTGCCCCTCAAGCTATTCGACACAAGAAATCTCCTATCCAGCCTGCGCGCTGCCGGTCTGGCCGGCGCGACAATTTCGTAACGGTCATTACCGTAACAGTTGATATGAAATCTGGACAGAGGCTGTCAAGTGGTTTAATAACGATCGTTATGGAAATGAGCGGACAAAGCTGATGGGCCGCCATCGGGAATTCGACGTGGAGAGAGCGCTCGACGCCGCAATGTGCGTGTTCTGGCGCAAGGGCTTCGAAGGTGCGTCCTACGCCGACCTGACCGAGGCGACCGGCGTCGAGCGCCCCGCCCTCTATTCCGCCTTCGGCAACAAGGAGGCGCTGTTCCGCCGGGCCCTCGCTCGCTATGACGAGCGCTATTTGGGTTACATCCCGGAGGCGCTCCGGCTGCCGACATCGCGCCAGGTCGTCGCGCACATCCTGTACAACGCGGCCGACCTCAATACGCGCTACCCCGATCATAAAGGGTGCCTCGGCATCAACGGGGCGCTGGCGGTATCGGATGACGCGGAGCCGGTGCGGCAAGCCCTGATCGATTTCCGCGCCGCAGGTCAGGCGCTGCTTCGTGACCGCTTCGAACGGGCGAAGGCCGAGGGCGACCTGCCGGAAACGGCCAATCCCGATACGCTCGCGGCATTCGTGCTGGCGATCACGCACGGCATGGCGGTGCAGGCCAAGGCCGGCTTCAGCCGCGAAAAGTTGGAGGCCGTCGCCGAGCAGGCGCTTTCCACCTGGCCTGAAGCCGGAGCGAAAAGCGCGACCTGATTACCGGGTACGGCGGCAGCAAGCCGGGCGTCAGACGATCCCGCCGCCCCCTGCCCGCACGGCCGGGCGGGCCGCCGCGACCCTTGCGCGATAGCCGCTTGCCCGATAGGCCGCGACCGGATCGATCGCGCCGCCCCGCCGCAGCCGCGCCATGGCCAGGATGGGCTCGACATCGGTGCGGAACGCCGCCTTCAGCGTCTGGCTCGCCATCAACGCGTCGTTCGCATTCTGATAGCCGGCAAGCGCCGCGCGATCCACCAGCAGCGCCCGCGCGTAAGCTGCCTGCACCTCGGTCGCCGAGATCATCAGGCTCTCGATCGGGTCGGTGACGTTGTGGCTCTGGTCCAGCATATGCGCGGGGGCAAAATCTTTCGCGCCGGCAAGCTCGGCATCCACCAGTTCGTTGAACACCAGGAACAGCCGGTACGGATCGATCGACCCCGTATCGAGATCGTCGTCGCCATATTTTGAATCGTTGAAATGGAAGCCGCCGAGCTTGCCGAACTGGATCAGCCGCGAGACGATCATCTCGATATTGACGCCCTGCGCGTGATGGCCGAGGTCGACGAGGCAGAAGGCCTGCGGGCCGAGCTCGCGCGCGATGATGTAGTTCGTTCCCCAATCCTGCACGACCGTCGAGTAAAACGCCGGCTCGTACATCTTGTGCTCGGAGAACAGCCGCCAGTCGCCGGGGAGCGCGGCGTAAATCTCCCGCATCGAGGCCAGATAGCGCTCAAAGCTCCTCGCGAAATGCGCCTGACCCGGAAAGTTCGAGCCGTCGCCGATCCAGACCGTCAGCGCCTTCGAGCCGATGGCCTCGCCGATCTCGATGCATTCCAGATTATGCGCAATGGCCTGCTGGCGCGTCGCCGGGTCGGTGTGGCTGAGCGAGCCGAATTTGTAGGACAGCTCCTGGCCCGGCTGGTCCTGAAAGCTGTTGGAGTTCATCGCGTCGAAGCCGAGGCCGAAACGCTCCGCCGCCGCCTTCAGCCGGCCCGGCTCGGCCTTGTCCCAGGGGATATGCAGCGACACGCTGGGCGTCGCCCGCGTCAATTGCTGGATGACGGCGCAGTCCTCGAGCTTGTCGAAAATATCGCGCGGCTCCCCCTCCCCGGGGAACCGCGCGAACCGCGTGCCGCCGGTGCCAACGCCCCAGGACGGGATGGCGACGCCGAACGCCGCCACCTTGCGGTAAACCTCCTCGATGGCGATGTCGCGCCGGTCCAGCCGCTCGCCGAGATCGCCGTAATCGCGCTCGAGCGCTGGCGCCAGCGCGGCGTTCTGCGCCTCGACAAGCCCATGATCGATCATCTGGTCCATGGCGTGCTCCCATCCGCAAGACAGTCAGTATTCTTCCTTTGTCATCCCCGCGAAGGCGGGGATCCATTAATCACCCAGGCCGCTGCGGAGTACTGGACTCCCGCCGGCGCGGAAATGACAAGAAAAGGGCTCGTATAATACCCACCCTACCGCGTGAATGCCTGTGCGTTTCCGGCATCGACATTGAGGATATTTCCCGTCGATTTCGCCGACATGTCGGAGACCAGGAAATAGACGGCCTCCGCCACGTCCTCGGGATAGACGCTGAGCTTCAGCAGCGAGCGCTTGCGGTAATGCTCCTCAAGCCCGTCCGGCGGCATGTTATAGGCGGCCGCACGCTGCTCGCGCCATTCGCCCGACCAGATTTTCGAGCCGCGCAGCACCGCGTCCGGATTGACCGTGTTCACCCGGATGCCGAACTCGGCCCCCTCCAAGGCGAGGCAGCGCGCGAGATGGATTTCCGCAGCCTTTGCCGTGCAATAGGCGGCGGCATTGGGCGAGGCGGCGAGGCCGTTCTTCGACGCGATGAAGACGATCGCGCCGCCCGTCCGCTGCCGCTTCATAAGCCGGAAGGCTTCGCGCGCGGCCAAGAAATAGCCGGTCGCCAGGATTTCGGAATTGCGGCGCCACTCGGCGAGGTCGGTGTCCTCGATGGGCGCCGAGGAGGAAATGCCCGCATTCGAGATCAAGATGTCGAGGCCGCCGAACTGCTCGGCGGCGAAGGCGAAGCCTTGCGCGACCTGCGCTTCCTGCGTCACGTCGAGCCGGATGTTGCGCACCGCGTCCGGCGAATGGCGCGCGGCCAGCTCGGCGTCGGCCTCTTCCAACGCGCGCTCGTCGATGTCGGCGAGCACGACGCAGGCGCCGGCCGCCAGCAGCCGCTCGGCGGTCGCCTTGCCGATGCCACCGGCCCCGCCGGTCACCAGCGCCACTTTTCCGGCGAGCGGCCGGGGCTTCGGCATCCGCTGGAGCTTGGCCTCCTCCAGCAGCCAATATTCGATGTCGAAGGCTTCCTGCTCGGGCAGGCCGACATAGTCCGACACGGCGGACGCCCCGCGCATGACGTTGATCGCATTGCCGTAGAATTCCGCGGCGATGCGCGCTGTCGCCTTGTCCTTGGCGAAGCTAATCATGCCGACGCCGGGGACGAGATAGATCACCGCATTGGGGTCACGCATGGGGGGCGAATCGGGGTGCTTGCAGCGCTCGTAATAGGCGGCGTAGTCCTCGCGGTACGCCGCGATGGCCGGGGACAGACCGGCTATGGTGCGGTCGAGGTCGGGCGCGGCCGGGTCGAAATCCACCAGCAGCGGCCTGATCTTGGTGCGCAGGAAATGATCCGGGCAGCTCGTGCCGAGGGCCGCCAGCCGCTCCATCTGCGCCGAGGCGACGAATTCCAGCACGCCGGGTTGGTCGTCGAAATGGCCGGTCTTGCGCTCCGAGCCGGAAATCAGGCCGCGAATCGCCGGCATTAGCCGCGCGGCGATGGCGCGCCGCTCAGGCGTGGGCAGCGGTCGGCGCGCCTCGCCGCCGAAGGCCGGCTTGCCCTTGCGCTCCTGCTCGAACCACTCGATAGCGCGGTTGATGATGCGAATCGTCGTCTCATAGCAATCCTTGGCGCTGTCGCCCCAGGTGAAAAGCCCGTGGCTCTCCAGCACGACACCCTTCGCCTGCGGATTGTCGCGGCAGAAATCGCCGAGCCATATCCCCAGCTCGTAGCCGGGCCGCCGCCAGGGCAGCCAGCCGATCTCATCGCCGTAGATCACCCGCGTCAGGGCGCGGCTGTCCTTCGAGGCGGCGATGGCGATGACGGCGTCGGGATGCATGTGGTCGACATGGCGGGCCGGCACGAAGGCATGCAGCGGCGTGTCGATCGAGGCGGCGCGCGCATTGAGGTTGAAGGTGCAATGCGGGAGATAGCCGACCATCGCGTCTTCATGCGCGGGGCCGCGATAAAGCGCCTTCAGCCCGCGCAGCTTGTCCATGTAGAGGGTGGCGAACCCGTCGAGGGCCATGCTGCCGACATCGCCGCCGGAGCCCTTGACCCAGAGCACTTCGACCGGCGCGCCGGTGAGCGGGTCGGTTTCAAGCAGCTTGGCGGAGGTGTTGCCGCCGCCATAATTGGTGATGCGTTTGTCGGAACCGAGGAGATTGGACCGGTAGAGGAGCTGTTCGGGCTCACTCATCTGCATGACGGCGGCGTCATTCCAGAGGTTGGTCAGGCGCGCGCCGATGCGCGTCTCGAGCATTGAAGGACCTCCTGAGGGCAAGGCGAAAGCGGGGATGCTGTGACGAAGCTCTCAAATGGCCCAGAGACGGTCAATCAGAAACCATCAGAAATGGCGGTACTTACGGGAAGATTGCGTAGATTTGATCGAATGTGATCGTTTTTGATCGTTTGACAATGAGCCGCACGCGGCTACTCACGCCCTGGCGATAGTCCAGCGGCCTGGCAGGATTTAAAGCTTACGGAAACATCTTGCTAAGACAAGCGAGGCCAAATCATGGCAAGATTGCGATCTGCCAAAGGCCTGTGGCACGAGCGCCGCATCCGGCTCAGTGCAGCGCGGCGGATCAGCAAGTAAAGGACTTAAGAGGACGGGATCGCCACGGGGGAGAAGCGAGCCCGCCTCTTTCTGCTTGCGGTTAGAACTTTATGTGCGAGCCCAGAATGAGCGCGAAGTGATCGTCGGAATTGACATCGCCGATATTGGCTTCGATGTCAGTGTCGTAGAATTGCGCGACGGCATAGATGTTCAGCGCCGCCGAGTCGAAGCCTTGCACGATGCCGAAGCCGAAGACGTTCGATTCGGAGCCGGTGATCGTATCAAGCGAGCCAATGCCGGAACCGTCTATATCGCGCCGGGCGCCGACGCCGAAGTCATTGAAATGGGCGTAATCGGCGAAGAGCGTGGTGGCGCCGTAGCCGGTCCAGTTCTTCGAGATACCGCCCTTGACGTACCAGTTGGTCGCGTCGGGGCTGTCGTCATCGAAGGTCCGCCGTCCTGCCGCGACCGTCGCAAACAGGCCGCTCGGCACGTGGATGGCCGACGCCGATCCCGACAATTGGCTGTCGATATTGAAGCCAGCCTCGTCGCGGTTATCCTTGAGATAGCCGATGCCGGCGGCGAGCTTGATCGAGTTCCATTCCTTGGCGAAACGCAAAGATGCGTCCCAAATGTCGTTGTCGCCCCAGCTCGCCGACACGATGAACCCGTAGATGGACGGGCTGTCATAGCGGATGATGTCTTCCTGGGTGCCGCCGATCGCGCCGAGGACGTCCTGCCAGCGAACGCCATTTGCGTCGCCCGCGGTCAGGTCGCCATCATGCGTCCGAACGAGAAAATTGCCGGCATAATGCGTCTTCGAAACCGTGGCGTAGGTCGCGACGATATCGATTTCGTTGATGCCGTCGGTCGGCTGCGACGCCTGACCCAAGGTCACGCGGCCGAGCTGCTCGCTCTCAATATAAAAGGCGTTCTGACGGATGCTGAAGCCGTTGCTTTCGTTCAGGCCCTCATCATCGAGCTGCGAAACCCGGTTGGACGCCGAGTCGACAACATTCATTTCCATGATGTAGCCGGCGCTCCAGCCCGGCTTGATCTTGGCTTCGCCGGTGAAGCGGAAGCGCGATCCGTCCGAATCCGGGTCGACCACATAAGCGTCGGAATCCGTGCCGTCGTCCCAGATCAGCAAAGCGCGATTGACTTGGCCCGAAACCTGCAGCGTTACTGCGCGGTTGCCCTTGCGGGCGGCCGTTGCCTCGAGTTCCGCAACCCGGTCCTCAAGGTCGTTGGCGCCTCCCTTGCCGAGATCCGCCGCTCGCGTAGTCGTAGATGCAGCGCCGCACATCAGCGCCACTGCAGCCCCCGTTATTAGGAGCTTGCTTGCTTGTGTCATGGTTTTCTCCCTCCAAACACCTCGGCGACGCGCTACTCGGCGTCAGGCGAGATGAGGGGGAGACAGCCAAGCGGTTAAGCTTGCTGTTCAAGTCGACGACAGCTTCACCCCATACAATGACGGGATGCGTGCCGTTGCACGTTATTGACATTAATATTCTCCCCTCAGCGCCCAATGCGAGAGCTTAGTCCCCAAGGGTGAATGTGTCGCAGGGATATATTGGAGTCAATCAGAAACGATCAAATTCAACCACGACCGATCCATAATCGGGAAAATTTTGACTGAGATTGATTGACGCTAAGCTCCACCAATGCGCTAAATGAAGAGCCAAACAGGAGGCCTCATGCACGAAAAAGAACGGCATCGGATCATCCTTTCGGCGATCCAGGATAAGCCGGTCGCGACGGTGCCGGAACTGGTCGAACTGACGGGATCATCCGAGGCAACCATCCGGCGTGACATCGCGGCGCTCCACATGCAGAACAAGCTGCGCCGTGTGCGCGGCGGCGCCGAAGCCCTTTCACCGCCTCAATTTATCGGCTTGGCCGGGCGGCCCTACAGCGTGAATGAGACGCTGCACACCTCCAGGAAGCGCGCCATTGCCCGGGAGGCGGTCGCGCTGTGCACCGGCTGCGAGCCGATCATCATCAATGGCGGCACGACCACCTTCCAGATGGTGCAGTTCCTGGCCAGCCACCGGATGCCGATTCTGACCAATAGCTTCGTCATCGCGGAGCATTTGCTGCGCCATTCGAAGAATACCGTACTGTTGCCCGGCGGCACCATCTATCGCGAGCAAAACATCATCTTGTCGCCCTTCGACAATGACGTAACGCGTAATTTCTACGCGCGGAGGATGTTCATGGGGGCGCAAGGTCTCGCCTCGCTCGGCTTGATGGAGAGTGACGCCATGCTGATCCAGGCCGAACAGAAGCTGATCGACCAGGCCGAGGAGCTGGTGGTACTGGTCGACTCATCGAAATTCCGCCAGCGGTCGAGCCTGATCCTGTGTCCGCTGTCGCGGATCTCGACCGTGATCACCGATGACGCCATCGAGGACCGCGACGCCAAGATGCTGGCCTCGGCCGGCGTCGGACTGATCGTCGCCACCCCGTCGGCGGTGAAAGAGGAGGATGCGTCGCGGCTCGCCTGAGCCGCCGTTCGCCGTGCATATAAAAAGAAACTAGGGAGGAAAAATATAATGAGCCTGATCAAAAAGATCATGGTCGCGGCGGCCCTGTCGTCCGCACTTTCCGTCAATTCCGCTCACGCGGAAACCGTCAAGATCGCGCTGGTCGTCAAAGCGCTCGGCATCGGCTTCTTCGAGGCCGCCAACAAGGGGGCGCAGGAGGCCGCCAAGGAGCTCGGCAATGTCGAGGTGATCTATACCGGCCCGACCGCCACCACCGCCGAAGCCCAGATCGAGACCATCAACGCGCTGATCGCGCAGAACGTCAACGCCATCGCCGTCTCGGCCAATGACAAGGACGCGCTCGTCCCGGCGCTGAAGAAGGCGATGAGCCGGGGCATCACGGTGATCTCATGGGATTCCGGCGTTGCTCCGGCCGGGCGGCAGGCGCATCTCAACCCCTCGTCCAACGCGCTGATCGGCAATATGTGCGTGAAGATGGCGGCGGACAATTTGCCGGGTGGCGGCGACGTCGCCATCCTCTCGGCGAGCGCCACCGCGACCAACCAGAACACCTGGATCGCGGAGATGAAGAAGGTCTTGCCGAACTATCCCGGCATCAAGATCGTGGCGACCGTCTATGGCGACGACCTCGCCGACAAGTCCTACCGCGAAACGCAAGGGCTGATCCAGTCGCAGCCCGGCCTGAAGGCAATCATCGCGCCGACCTCGGTGGGCATCGTCGCGGCCGCGCAGGCGGTGAAGGATGCGGGCAAGATCGGGACGATCAACGTCACCGGCCTCGGCCTGCCGTCCGAGATGGCGGCGCATGTGAAGTCGGGCGCCTCGAAGAGTTTTGCCATCTGGAACCCGATCGACCTCGGCTACTCCGCCACCATGATCGCCTACAATCTGGCGGCCAAGAAGGCGGAGGCGAAGCCCGGCGCGGAAATCCCGATAGGCCGCATGGGCAAGGTCAAGCTTGACGAGAACAATGAAGGCGCGATGGCCGACCCGTTCGTCTACGACGCCAGCAATGTCGAGCAATTCGCCAAGATTTTTTAAGGCGATTGTGGCCGGCCCGGCGTCGCTGCCGGGCCGCGTCCGGCTGAGCTGACCACCATCACGAGCCATCGGCACGCGCCATGCTTCATGCGCCTTCTACGTCCATCCGGGCGAAGACGCCCCTGTTGACGCTTTCTGGCATCTCGAAAGGCTTTCCCGGCGTGCGCGCGCTCGCCGGCGTGGCGCTCGAGATTTTTCCCGGCGAAGTCACCGCCCTGATCGGCGAGAACGGCGCCGGCAAGTCGACGCTGGTCAAGATCCTGACCGGCATCTACCAGCCCGACGCCGGGACGATCCGCCTCGGCGGCGCGGAGGTGAGCTTCCGCGCGGCGCATGACGCGGCGGCGGCGGGCATCACGGCGATCCATCAGGAGACCGTGCTGTTCGACGAACTCAGCGTCGCGGAGAACATCTTCCTCGGCCACGCCCCGCGCAGCCGCTTCGGCCTGATCGACTGGCCCGCCATGCGCCGCAACGCCGCCGCCCTGCTCGACCGCATCGGCGCCCGCATCGCGCCCGAGACTCGGCTGCGCGATCTCGGCCTCGCCAGCCGCCATCTGGTCGCCATCGCCCGCGCGCTGTCGGTCGAGGCGCGCATCGTCATCATGGACGAGCCGACCGCCTCGCTCTCCCACAAGGAGATCGCCGAGCTTTACGAGCTGATCGAGCGGCTGAAGGCCGAGGGCAAGGCGATCCTCTTCATCTCGCACAAATTCGAGGAAATCTTCCGCATCTCCGACCGCTATTGCGTCTTCCGCGACGGCGAATGCGTCGGCGGGGGGATGACCGCCGAGACCGATCACAATGAGCTGGTGCGGCTGATGGTCGGCCGCTCGGTCGATCAGATTTTCCCCAAGACGGCGGCCGAGATCGGCGCGCCGGTGCTCAGCGTCTCCGGTTACAGCCACCCGACCGAATTCGAGGATATCGGCTTCGAATTGCGGCGCGGCGAAATCCTCGGCTTTTACGGCCTGATCGGCGCGGGCCGCAGCGAGATCATGCAGGCGCTGTTCGGCATCACGCGGGCCTCTAGCGGCACGCTGCGCATCGACGGCAAGGCGGCGCGCATCCGCACCCCCGCCGAGGCCATCGCCCAGGGCATCGTCTACGTCCCCGAGGAGCGCGGCCAGCAGGGCACCATCGCCGGACTGCCGATCTTCCAGAACATCACGCTGCCGTCGCTGGCGAAAACCTCGCGCGCCGGCTTCATCCGCCTCGCCGAAGAATTTGCGCTGGCCCGCGAATACACCGCGCGGCTGAACCTGCGCGCCGCCGCGCTCGACCGCGATGTCGGCACGCTGTCGGGCGGCAATCAGCAAAAGGTCGTCATCGCCAAATGGCTGGCGACAAGGCCGAAGATCATCATCCTCGACGAGCCGACCAAGGGCGTCGATATCGGCTCGAAGGCCGCCATCCACGCCTTCATGAGCGAACTGGCCGCACGCGGCCTCAGCATCATCATGGTGTCGTCGGAGATTCCTGAAATCCTCGGCATGTCGGACCGGGTGATCGTCATGCGCGAGGGGCGCATCGTGGCGAGCCTGCCGCGCGAAGGTCTCGGCGCGGAGATGCTGGTGCGCGCCGCCGCCGGCATCCGGGAGGCCGCATGATGGCGCGGCTGCTGAAATCCCGCGAGGCGCTGCTGGCTGGGGCGATCGCCTTGCTGCTGGCGCTGGTGTCCTGGCGCTTTCCCGGCTTCGTGGCCCCGGAAAATCTCGCCCGCATCTTCAACGACACCGCCATCCTCATTATCCTGGCGCTGGGCCAGACCGCCGTTATCCTCACCCGCTGCATCGACCTGTCTATGGCGGCCAATCTGGCGCTGTGCGGCATGGTCGCGGCGATGCTGAACGCCGCCGCGCCCGGCATTCCCGTCGGCGCGCTGCTGGCGCTCGCCATCCTGACTGGCGCGGCGCTTGGGGCCATCAACGGCGCGCTGGTCTGGCAGCTCGGCATTCCGCCCATCGTGGTGACGCTCGGCACCCTGACCATCTATCGCGGCCTGATCTTCGTGCTCTCCGGCGGCGAATGGGTCAACGCCCACCAGATGAGCGAGCCCTTCAAGGACTTTGCCCGCGCCGAATTGCTCGGCCTGCCCGTGCTGTCCTGGATCGCCTTCCTGGTCGTCGCCGCCATGGCGGTGCTGATGACGCGCGCGCCGCTCGGCCGCGCCTTCTACGCCGTGGGCGGCAACCCCACGGCCGCCATCTATGCCGGCATCGACGTCGGCCGCACGCGCTTTGCCGCCTTCACCCTGGCGGGCGCCATCGCGGGCCTATCGGGCTATCTCTGGGTCTCGCGCTATGCGGTGGCCTATGTCGACATCGCCGCCGGCTTCGAACTCGACATCATCGCCGCCTGCGTCATCGGCGGCATTTCCATCGCGGGCGGCATCGGCTCGGTCGGCGGGGCGGTGCTCGGCGCGCTGTTCCTCGGCCTCATCAAGAACGCGCTGCCGGTGGTCAACGTCTCGCCCTTCTGGCAGCTCGCCATTTCCGGTACCGCCATCATCATCGCCGTCGTCGCCAATGCGCGCGCCGAAGGCCGGGCGCGCCGCATCATTCTGCGCAAGGCGGAGGTTTTGGCATGAGCAGCGCCAAACGCACCCCGATGGTGATTCCGGACCGGCTGGAGAGCCGCTTTGCCGCCGGGCTGAAAAGCTGGGAGATGCTGCTGATCGCCGTGGCGCTCGCCGTCTTCGCGGTCAATGCTCTGGCCTCGCCTCATTTCCTCAATCCGTGGAACCTGTCGGACGCGACCTTCAACTTCACGGAAAAGGCCATGATCGCCATGGCCATGGCGCTGCTCATCATCGCCGGGGAAATCGACCTCTCCGTCGCCGCCATCATCGCGCTCGCCTCGACGGCGATGGGCCTCGCACTGCAATTCGGCGCGGACACGCCGGTGCTCGTGCTCACCGGCCTTGCCACCGGCCTCCTCTGCGGTGCCTTCAACGGGCTGCTCGTCTCCGGCTTCGCCCTGCCCTCGATCGTCGTCACCATCGGCACGATGAGCCTCTTCCGCGGCATCGCCTACATCATCCTCGGCGACCAGGCTTTTACCGGCTACCCCTCCGAATTCGCCTATTTCGGCCAGGGCTATGCCTGGTGGGTGTTCTCCTTCGAGCTGGCGCTGTTCGCCGCCATCGCGCTCGCCTTCGGCATCCTGCTGCACGCGACCAGCTTCGGCCGCCTCGTCTACGCCATCGGCAACAACCCGACCGGCGCGCTGTTCTCCGGCATCCGCGTCGCGCGCGTCAAATTCATCCTGTTCCTGTTGACCGGCCTGATGTCCGGCATCGCCGCCATCTGCCTCACCTCGCGCCTCGGCTCGACGCGTCCGTCCATCGCGCTCGGCTGGGAGCTGGAGGTGGTGACGATGGTCGTGCTCGGCGGCGTCAGCATTCTGGGCGGCTCCGGCAGCATCCTGGGCGTCGTCATCGCCGCCTTCATCATGGGCATGGTGACCTTCGGATTCGGCCTCGTGAACGTGCCGGGCATCGTCATGTCGATCTTCATTGGCCTGTTGCTGATCGCGGTGATCGCCGCGCCCATCCTGTGGCGCCGTCTGCGTGGGGAGGGCTTTGCCTGATGCCGGAAAAATACGCCTTCAAGATGCGGCTCAAGCCGGGCATGAAAGCCGAGTATCAGCGGCGGCATGACGAGATCTGGCCGGAATTGCTGACGCTGCTGCGCGATGCCGGCATTTCGGATTATTCGATCCATTTCGACGCCGAGACCAATGTGCTGTTCGGCGTGCTGTGGCGGCGTGACGGCCACAAGATGGCGATGCTGCCCGAACACCAGCTCATGCGGCGCTGGTGGCGGCGCATGGCGGACATCATGGAGACCAAGCCCGATAACGAGCCGGTCGTGATCCCGCTCGAAACCGTCTTCCACATGCCATGACACACGGCGCGCCCCGGATCGCGGTGATCGACATCGGCAAGACCAACGCCAAGGTGGCGGTGATCGATCCGGCGCGGCTCACCGAGATCTCGCTGCGCACCAAGCCGAACATTGTGCGGCGCGACGGTCCGTACCCGCATTACGACATTGACGGCTTGTGGGCCTTCATCCTCGACGCGCTCGCCGGGCTGAACCGCGAAGGCGGCATCGACGCCATCACCGTCACGGCGCATGGCGCGACCTGCGCGCTGCTCGACAGCGAGGGCGGACTGGCGCTGCCGGTGCTCGATTATGAGCATGACGGCCCGGAGGATTTCGCCGCCGAATATGGCGCGCTGCGCTCGCTGTTCGCCGAGACCGGATCGCCGCGTCTGCCGCTCGGCCTCAATCTTGCGGCGCAGATCTTTTGGCAGGAACGACGCTTCCCCGATGCCTTCCGCAACGTGTCGGCCATCGTCATGTACCCGCAATATTGGGGCTTTCGGCTGACCGGGACCGCTGCGGGTGAAGTCACCTCGCTCGGCTCCCACACCGATCTCTGGTGCCCGGCGAGGCGCGATTATGCCTCGCTCGTCGACCGCCTCGGCTGGCGGCGCCTGTTCGCACCACTGCGCGCCGCAAACGATCGCCTCGGCACCATCCGGCCCGACATCGCGGCCGCGACGGGGCTCCGCGCGGACACGCCCGTCTATTGTGGCATCCACGATTCGAACGCCTCGCTGCTGCCCCATCTGCTTTCGCGGCGGCCACCTTTCTCCGTGGTCTCCACGGGGACATGGGTGGTCGCGATGACGGTCGGCGGCACGGGTGCTAGGCTCGATCCGGAGCGCGACACGCTCATCAACGTCAATGCGCTCGGCGAGCCGGTTCCCTCCGCGCGCTTCATGGGCGGCCGCGAATTCGCCATCCTGACCGACGCGCTCGACGCGGGCTGCACCGACGAGGATGTCGCCGCCGTGCTCGGCAAGCGGACATTCCTGTTGCCCTCCGTGCAGACCGGCTGCGGCCCATTCCCGCGCCGCAAGGCCGAATGGGTCTGTGACGGCGCGCTCCCTCCGGGCGAGCGCCGGGCCGCCGCTTCCTTCTACCTCGCCATGATGACGGCAAGCTGCCTGCAATTGATCGGCGCCGACGGCCCGACCATCACCGACGGCCCGCTTGCCGGCAATGCTTTGTTCACCCAAATGCTCGCCGCCGCGACCGGCCGCCCGGTGATCGCGGAAACCGCCTGTATCGGGCCTTGCGCGGGCGCCGCCTTGCTGCCGCCGCGCATCGGAATGCCCCGCCCTGCCGAGGATGCGGCGGTAGACTCTCCCGGCCCGTTCTGGGCCGAATATGCACGCGCCTGGCAGGACGCGCTGCGGCGCGCGCCGGTCTAACCCCCTGCAATCACGGGCATGTTCACTTCCGTGAATAGCGCGGACCTGAACCCTCTGCGAACCTTGTGCGTTGCACAAATCGAGTGGGCGACCCAAACCCCCCGTTCGCGAAGATGAGGTTGGCCGATGATGGAAGACACAGGCGAATATGGCCTGACACGCCGCCAAATGTTGGAATTTAGCGGAGGCGCGTCCGCGCTGATGATGGCGAGCGACGGGCTGTCGCCCGCCAGAGCCGCAGCGCAAACAGCGGCGCCCGCGCCGCTGCCGACCACGGCCTTCACCCTCAACATCAACGGCCTCGACCATCCGCTGGACCTCGACGCCCGCACCACGCTACTCGATGCGCTGCGCAACGAGATCGGCCTCACCGGATCCAAGAAGGGCTGCGACCATGGGCAATGCGGCGCCTGCACGGTGCTGGTCAACGGACGCCGGATCAATAGCTGCCTGACGCTCGCCATCATGCATCCGGGCGACGAGATCACCACCATCGAGGGGCTGGCGGCGGGCGACAATCTGCATCCGCTGCAAGCGGCCTTCATCGCACATGACGGCTTTCAATGCGGCTATTGCACCCCCGGGCAGATCTGCTCGGCGGCGGGCATGATGGAGGAGGCCAAGGCCGGCTGGCCGAGCCATGTCAGCGCCGATATCGCCGCGACCGACATCGCCCTGACCGGCCCCGAGATCCGCGAGCGCATGAGCGGCAATATCTGCCGCTGCGGCGCCTATCCGAACATCGTCGCCGCCATCGGCGACGTGGCGAGGGGAGCTTGAGCCATGCGTCCCTTCACCTATGAACGCGCCGGCAATCCGGCCGAGGCCGCGGCCGCCGTCGCGGCGAGGCCCGAGGCGAAATTCATCAGCGGCGGCACCAACCTGCTCGACCTGATGAAGCTCGGCATCGAGCACCCGGCCCATCTGGTCGACATCAGCCGTTTGCCCGCGACGATCGAGGACACGATCGATGGCGGACTGCGCATCGGCGCGCAGGTCCGCAACAGCGACCTCGCCGCCGAACCGCGCGTGCGCGCCCGCTATCCGGTGCTCGCCATGGCGCTGCTGGCCGGAGCGTCGGGCCAGATCCGCAACAAGGCCTCGACCGGCGGCAATCTGCTGCAACGGACGCGCTGCGCCTATTTCTATGACCGCAACATGCCCTGCAACAAGCGCGAACCCGGCTCCGGCTGTTCCGCCATGCAAGGCTTCAACCGGGGGCACGCCGTGCTCGGCGCCAGCGACGCCTGCATCGCCACCCACCCCTCGGACATGGCCGTCGCCATGTCGGCGCTCGACGCCCGGATCGAAACCATCCTCCCCGATGGCGGCAGCCGCAATCTCGCGATGGACGAATTCTACCGCCTGCCCGAGGCGACGCCACATATCGAAACCAGCCTGCAGCCCGGCGAGATGGTCGCCGCAGTGACTTTGCCGCCCCCTCCGCCCGGCCGGCAGATCTACCGCAAGGTCCGCGACCGGGCCTCCTACGCCTTCGCATTGGTGTCGGTCGCCGCCATCGTCGACGCGGAGCGCGGGCGCATCGGCGGGGCGCAGATCGCGCTCGGCGGCGTCGCCCCGATGCCCTGGCGCGCCACAGCGGCGGAGCGTGCGCTCGGCGGCAGCGGCTCGTCGGAAGCAAGGATGCGGGCCGCTGCCGATGCCTCGATGCAGGGCGCGCGCGGCTACGGCCATAATGAGTTCAAGATCGAATTGGCGATGCGCATGGTGCAAAGCGTTCTGACGGAGGCCGCATGACAGAGGAAACCGCAACCGGCTTTGCGCAATGGCCGCTCGGCAATGGCCCCATCGGCGAGCCGCTCGACCGCGTCGACGGGCAGTTGAAAGTCACCGGCAAGGCGACCTACGCCTATGAGCAGCGCCAGGGCGGCAAGCCGCTCTATGGCTTCCTGCTCGGCGCGGCGATCGGCAAGGGACGCATCACCGCCATCGATGTCTCCGACGCCGCCAGGGCGCCGGGCGTCGTCCACGTCATGACGCATGAGAACGTGCCCGAGCAGGGCGCGTTCGGCCCGCCCGTCGTCCCCAACGGCTATGCCCGCCCGCGCCCGGTTCTGACCGGCAGCGCGGTGCAATATTACGACGAGCCGGTCGCCTTCGTCGTCGCCGAGAGTTTTGAGGCGGCGCGTTTCGCCGCCGGCCTGATCAGCGTGCATTATGACCGCCAGCCCGGCGCCTTCGACCTTACGGCCGATCTCAGCAAGGCCTATAAGCCTGAAAAGCTCAATGCCGGCTATGAGACCGATAGCACGCTCGGCGATTTCGAGGGCGCCTTCGCCGCCGCTCCGGTGCAGATCGAGCAGACTTATTCGACGCCTTACGAGTGCCACGCGGCGATGGAGCCGCATGCGGCGCTCGCCCTCTGGTCGGGCGACGAGCTGACCGTCTACATGTCGACGCAGGTGATCGCGAATGCGCGGGGAGCGCTCGCCGCCACGCTGAAGATACCCGTCGAAAAGGTGCGTGTGGTCAGCCCGTTCACCGGCGGCGGCTTCGGCAGCAAGCTGCTGCTTCATGCCGAGCCGGTCTTTGCCGCGCTCGCCGCGCGCGAGCTGAAGCGGCCTGTCAAGGTTGCGCTGACCCGCCAGCAGATGTTTGCCAATACCGGCTTCCGGCCGATGAGCATTCAGAAACTTCGGCTGGGTGCGGATCGCCAGGGCCGGCTGACCGCGATCGGCCACGAGGTGTGGTCGCATACGGCGCGCTACGAGGAATCCGCCGAACAGACCGCCGTGTTCAGCCGCTCGCTCTACGCCGCGCCAAACCGGCTGACCCGGCACCGGCTGGTCGCGCTCGACCTGCATCGCGGCGAGTGGATGCGCGCGCCCGGCGAAGCGCCCGGATTGATGGCGGTCGAAGTTGCGATGGACGAACTCGCCGAAAAGCTCGGCCTCGACCCAATCGAGCTGCGCATGCGCAATGAGCCGGCGCAAGACCCGGAACGCAAGGTGCCGTTTTCGAGCCGCGCGCTCGTCCCCTGCATGAGGGAAGGCGCGGCAAGCTTCGGCTGGGACCAGCGCAATCCGCGCCCCGCTTCCGTGCGCGACGGACGCCATCTGATCGGCATCGGCATGTCGGCGACGATCCGGCCGAATGCGATGCGGCCCGCCAAGGCCGAGGCCAGCATCAGCGCCGACGGCCGCGTCACCGCCCGGCTCGACATGACCGATATCGGCACCGGCAGCTACACGGTGCTGACCCAGATCGCCGCCGACACGCTCGGCGTGCCGATGGACGCGGTGACCGTGCTGCTGGCCGATTCGCGCTATCCGCAGACGGCGGGCTCCGGCGGCTCGTTCGGCGCCGCGAGTTCCGGCACGGCGCTGCACTACGCCTGCCGGGCACTCCGGGCAAAGATCGTCGAGGCCGCGCGGAGAACCGTAGGCTCGCCCTTCGAAGGCGCCGAGCTGACCGAGGCGAACCTTGCCAATGGCGAGATCCAGGCCGGCAACAAGCATGAAACGCTGGCCGATCTGATGCCTCTGATCGCGCCGGACGGTCTCACGGCCCAAGGCGCCGCCGAGCCGGGCGCGAGCTACAAGGCATTCTCGCAATATGCCTATGGCGCGCAATTTGCCGAGGTCGCGGTCGACATGGACAGCGGCGAAATCCGGCTGCGGCGGATGCTCGGCGTGTTCGCGGCCGGCCATATTCTCAATCCCAAGATCGCGCGCTCGCAATTGCTCGGCGGCATGATCTGGGGCGTCGGCGCGGCGCTGATGGAGGAGAATGTCGTCGATCCCCGCTACGGCCAGTTCGTCAATCACGACCTCGCCGAATATCACGTGCCGGTCCATGCCGACATTCCTGACGTGGAGGCGGTCTTCCTAGAGGAGCAGGACGACAAGGGCAACCCGCTCGGCATCAAGGGTATCGGCGAGTTGGGCATTTGCGGCGCGGGCGCGGCGGTGGCGAACGCGGTCTATAACGCGACCGGCATCCGCGTGCGCGACTATCCGATCACGCTCGACAAGCTGCTGCCCAAGCTCGTCCGCAACGACCGGGAGATCTGAGCGCGTTAGCCAGGCGGCATCAGGAACCGCGTTATCAGGGTCTTGAGCAAGTCGAGGCTCTTTTGGATGTCCACGCCGGGGTCTCGCAGCGTCAGCGTCTTGGAGCCGTCGATGACGCTCAGGAGAACGCCCGCCGCCAGCTCCGGGTCGAGCTCCGGGTCGATCTCGCCGCGCGCCTGACACTGGCTGAGAAAATCCGCCAGCAGCCTCCGTACCCCCCGGCTGTGCTCCTCCAGGATGCTGGCCATCGCCGGGTTACGCCCCGCCTCCGCCAGCATATCGAGGACGAGCAATTGTCCGACGCGCCCATGGCGGGCCGTCGTCACGTCGATTTCGGCGATGAGCGCGGCGACCGCGCTAGGCTGCGCGATCATCTCCGCAAAGCGTGCCGCCGCCCCCTCAAGTCGGGCCTCGGCCATGGCGCCGACGATCGCCTCCTTGCTGGCAAAATAATGATAGAGGTGGCCGGGGCTGATGCCGGCCTCGGCGCAAATGTCGGAAATGCTCGCCCCGCGAAAGCCACTGCGCGCAAAGCACCGCCCCGCGGCTTCGAGAATGAGCCGCCGTTTCTCCTCATGCTTGACCGGGTCCAGCTTGCGCATCGCGGCATCGCCCTAAAAATAGATCGATCACTCTATCAACGATTGACGATGGGGCCAATCCTCTTATAGATAGAACGCTCGCTCTATTTTTATAGGCGGCCGCTTGCCAAATCGCCTCAAGGCGGAACGTAAACCGGCGAGCGGCGCGCGTGGAAAGGTCGGGTCATGAGCACCATCACACAGGATCGCCAGCAGCTTTTCCTCGAAGGTCCGATCGGCGCCGCGCTGATCCGTCTCGCCGTTCCGATCATGCTCGGCAACCTGCTGCAGACCGGCTATCAGCTCACCGACGCCTTCTGGGTCGGACGGCTGGGGGCGGCGGCGGTGGCGGCGGTTTCGATCAGCTTCCCGGTATCGTTCCTGGTCATCGCGCTGGGGGCGGGACTCGCCATCGCCGGGGCAACCTTGTCCGCCCAATATATGGGCGCCGGCCGCCAGGACATGGTCAATCACGTCGCGGCGCAGACGATGCTGATGGTCGCCGTCACCTCGGCGGTGCTCGGCACGGCGGGCTTCGTGCTCGCGCCCTATCTGCTCGGCCTGCTGGCGGTCGCGCCCGATGTTTATGACGGCGCGCTCGGCTTCATGCGCGTGTCTTTCATCGGCATCATCTTCGTCTTCCTCTACGCCATGTTCCAGGCGCTGATGCGCGGCGTCGGCGAAACCCGGATCCCGCTGCTGATCGTGCTCGGCACGGTGCTCCTTAATTTCATTCTCGATCCGCTCTTCATCTTCGGCTGGGGGCCGCTGCCCGGACAGGGCGTGATGGGCGCCGCGCTCGCTACGCTGGCGACACAGGCGCTGGCGGCGGCGGTCGGCATCACCATCTTCCTGCGCGGCCGCCACGGCATTCAGCTCTCCTGGTCCGGCTTCAAGCCCGATCCGGCCTATATCAAGCGGGCCTTCTTCCTCGGCTTCCCCGGCTCGATCGAGCTGGCGACGCGCGGCCTCGGCCCGTTGCTGCTGTCGTTCCTGGTGGCGGGCTTCGGAACCGTCTCTCTCGCGGCCTATGGCGTCGGCTCGAACATCCTGATCTTTATCACCATCCCGGCGATGGGCATCTCCATGGCCGTTGCGACGCTGGTCAGCCAGAATATCGGCGCCGGCAATAGCGAGCGCGCCGCGCAGGTGACGACGCTCGGCGGCCTGACGAGCTTCGGCGTTCTGACGCTGACGGGTATTGCAGCCTATATGCTGGCGCCCGGCATCGTGGCGTTCTTCGTACCGGATGATGCCGAGGTCATCGCGGAGGGCGCGCGCTTCATCCGCATCATGAGCCTTGCCTGGGGCGCGATGGGCGTACAGCTCTGCATGGTCGCCGCCTTCCGCGCCTCCGGCAACATGCTGATCGCCATGGTGATCGCGCTCGTGTCGCAATTCATGGTCCAGTTTCCGCTCGCCTACATCCTCGCCAAGCATACGTCGCTCGAGGCGGCGGGTGTGTGGTGGTCCTTTCCCATCGCCAACATCGCCGTCGCACTGGTCGCGGCGCTATGGTTCGCGCAAGGCGGCTGGAAGCGGACGCGGCTGACCGAGGAGGACAGGCAGGTCGCCAAAGTGGCGGGGGAGACGGTGGCCGAAGAGGGCATCCGGTGAAACGGACCACCTGTCGCGAAGCGTGTAAGGTCCGGCGTTGCAACCCGCCGAACTGAATAAGTTCTGCATTATTCCTTCGTTGGCCCGCCGGTCGTGATGGATTACGCTGCACTATCGACGTAAAACGTGTGGGCGCCGCTTGCCGGCTGTCGCGCGAATCCGCCTTGGGGGCTCCTTTGAAAAGATTTCTCGTTCTCGCCATGCTGGTCCTTGCCGGGCCGGCATCGGCCGAAACCATTCGCGTTGGCATGTCCGGCAGCTATTATCCCTTCACGTTCGTCGAGCAGGACAAACTGAAAGGTTTCGAGGTCGACTTCGCCACCGCCGTCGCCAAGGAGACGGGCGACACCGTCGAATTCGTGACCATGAGCTTTTCCGGCCTCGTCGGCGCGCTGGAGGCGAACCGGATCGACACCATCTCCAACCAGATCACCATCACGCCGGAGCGCTCGGCCAAATTCGCCTTCAGCCAGCCCTATGTCTATGACGGAGCCCAGGTCGTGGTGAAGAAGGGCAATGAGGGCACCATCACCGGCGTCGAGGCGCTGAAGGGCAAGACGGTGGCGGTCAATCTCGGCTCCAATTTCGAGCAGCTTCTGCGCGAGCTTCCCTATGCCAAGGACATCACCATCCGCACCTATGACAAGAATATCGAGCAGGACACCGCGCTCGGCCGGGTCGATGCTTTCGTCATGGACCGGGTGAGCGCGACGCAGGTCATCAAGGAGAAGAACCTGCCGCTGGCGCTCGCCGGCAAGCCGTTCTCCGAGATTCAGAACGCCCTGCCCTTCCGCAATGACGACAAGGGCCGCGCCCTGCGCGACCGTTTCGACGCCGCCATCACCAAATTGCGGGCAAACGGCACGCTCACCGAGATTTCCAAGAAATGGCTGGGCGACGACGTCACCCAGAAATAAGGCGGCGGGCGGTTGCTCAACCTTGAATATATGGCCGGGCTGGTGCCCGTGCTGCTCGGCTATGTACCGCTGACCTTGGGCATGGCGTCATTGGCGATGGCGCTTGCCCTGTCGCTCGGCTCGGTGCTCGCCGTGATTCGGGTGTTGAACCTGCCCGTTGCGGATCCGCTTACGCGGGTATTCATCAGTTTCTTCCGCGGCACGCCGCTTCTGGTCCAGCTTTTCCTGTTCTATTACGGCCTGCCGCAGCTCTTTCCCTCGCTGACCGCTATCGACGGCATTACCGCCGCCATCGCCGGCCTGACCTTGCATTTCGCCGCCTACATGGCCGAAAGCATCCGCGCCGCGATCATCGGCGTCGATGAGGGACAGTGGGAGGCGGCCCAGGCATTCGGCATGGGCACGGGGCTCATGCTGCGGCGGATCATCCTGCCGCAGGCCGCCCGCGTCGCCGCGCCGACGCTGGTTAATTATTTTATCGACATCATCAAAAGCACCTCGCTGGCCTTCACCCTCGGCGTCACCGAACTGATGGGATCGGCGCAGAAGGAGGCCGCCGGCAGCTTTCTCTATTTCGAGGCCTTCATCCTGGTGGCCTGCATCTATTGGGTGATTGTCGAGGCGCTGTCTTACGTTCAGTCCGGGCTCGAGAGCCGTCTGAACCGGGCTTATCGCCGTTAGGCGGACACGCCGCCGGGCGGATCGGTGGGCCATTTGGCAGATCCGGCCGGAAAAAGCCGCGGAACGCTATGCCTCCGCCCGCAATCGCGTTTCAGTTGTAACGGCAGGCATCGACCCGCGCCGGCCGCTCATTATAATGCAATATGTTCGACTCCAGGTGACGAATGAAAGCCTCCTACGAAATGCGCCCGAGTAACCGTTCGCTTGACGTATCCTCCGGGCCGGCGTTGGTCGCCCATACGTTACGCGTGTTTCCCGGCCTGGCAGCCGTCGCGCTGCTGGACGAAGGGGCCGCCCAAAGCCTCACCACACGGATCATAGGCGGGCATACCCTCGCCCAGGTGAACGCGTCGAAGATCAACGCAGAATCCTGCGGCCGGCGCGCGGTCGGCAAGGATCTGACAAATATCATGAAAATCGTCTGGCAAATCGCCGGAGAGACCTATTACGAAGATTATAACCGCTCGTTCATCGTAAAAGCGGGCGAATTGGTGATCTTGCCGATGGTTCACTCGCATCATCTGGAATTGCGGGACCAACACGAAAGCATGGTGCTGACCTTCGATCCGGAAACTGTGCCGTCCTGGGGTAAGGCAGCCGGGAGAGCGATCTGCCAAGTCATCGCGGGCAATGGCGCGATCGCGGCCTCCGCGGCTGGGGCTTCCGCGCTGCTGCGCCACGCCGATGGCGGCCGGGCCGACGATCTGGCGGTGCACGCGCTGATCGATCTCGTGCTCACCGCGGCGGACGAGATCGCCGGCGAAGCGCGCCCCGCCGAGCATAGGCAATCCCGGCTTCGCCGCGCGCGCCTGCTCATCGAGCACAATATCGCCGACGAAACCTATGGCCCGGATCAGCTCGCGCGCGATCTCGGCCTGTCGCGGCGATCGCTTTACAACCATTTCGCGGCAATGGGCGTGACTCCGGCAGACTTCATCCGGCGCGAGCGGCTGGAATATGCCAGGCAACAAATCCTGAGCGAGCAGGCGTCCGGGCTGAGCCTTAGCGCCATCGCCTGCAATAGCGGCTTTTCGGACAGTTCCAGCTTTTGCCGTGCCTTCAAGGCCGCCTATGGCCTCACACCGAGCCGGCTCCGGGTGCCCCGGACGGTCTCCTAGGAAGTCCGCGCAAGCCTCGCCTCCCCGCGAAATCCTGTTCACCGCCCCCGCGAGGTGGTAAAGGGCAAAGCACGCCGCCGGAGCTGGCACCGGTTGAGCGGCAGGTTGCGTCCATGGTCTACGCCGTCAAGGAAATCTTCTACACGCTGCAGGGCGAAGGCGCGCAGTCGGGCCGCGCGGCGGTGTTCCTGCGCTTTGCCGGCTGCAATCTGTGGACCGGACGCGAGCAGGACCGCGAGAATGCCGTCTGCCGCTTCTGCGACACCGATTTCGTCGGCACGGACGGCACCGGCGGCGGCAAGTTCGCCGGCCCGGAGGCGCTGGCCGAAGCGGTTGCCGGCCTCTGGCCGGCCGACGCCATACGGGGAAGACCATACGTCGTCTGCACCGGCGGCGAGCCGCTGCTGCAACTCGACGCGCCGCTGATCGACGCCCTCCATGCGCGCGGCTTCGAGATCGCCATCGAGACCAACGGCACGCTGGCCGCGCCGCCCGGCATCGACTGGATCTGCGTCAGCCCGAAGGGCCGCGCGCCGCTGGCGCAGCGCTCGGGCGACGAGCTTAAATTCGTCTACCCGCAGACCGACGCCGATCCGGCCTCCCTCGAAGCGCTCGACTTCACCCATTTCTTCCTGCAGCCGATGGACGGCCCGCGCCTTGCCGCCAATCTGGCCGAGACCGTGGCCTATTGCCTCGCCCATCCGCGTTGGCGTTTATCTTTGCAGACGCATAAGCTTGCTGGCATTCCCTGAACAAGCTACCACATTGACGGCTCATGACGGCCACGCGCCGCGCCACAGCCGAGATGCTCCATGCAGATCTATAAAGAATTCACATTCGAAGCCGCGCATTTCCTGCCGTCCGCCGCGCCGGGGCATCCGAATTCGCGCATCCACGGCCACTCCTTCCATGTGCGCGTCACCGTCGATGGCGAGCCGGATCCCGAGACCGGCCTCGTCGTGCATTTCGACGATTTCGCCGCCTCCATCGAGGACGTGCGCCTCGAGCTCGACCACCAGTTTTTGAACGAGGTCGAAGGCATCGGCGCGCCGACGCTGGAAAATATCACAGTCTTTCTCTGGAACCGTCTGGAGCCCCGGATTCCCGGCCTTTGGGAGGTTCACATTTCGCGCCCCTCATGTCATGAAGGATGCATCTACCGGGGGCGTAAGGTGTGATGGCTGAGGGAAGCGACGAGATCGATCTGCGGCAGCTCGGGCACACCGTGCCCCTGCCCTCCTCGCCGGACGAAGCCCAACTCGAACGCGTCGCCAATCCGCATCCGGGCGATGCCTATCTGATCCGCTTCACCGCGCCCGAATTCACCTCGCTCTGCCCGATCACCTGCCAGCCTGATTTCGCCCATATCGTCATCGACTACGTGCCCGGCGACTACATCGTCGAGTCGAAATCGCTGAAACTCTATCTCGGCGCGTTCCGCAATCACGGCGCCTTCCACGAGGGCTGCACGCTCGATATCGGCAAGCGGCTGGTGGCGTTCCTCGCGCCCAAATGGCTGCGCATCGGCGGCTATTGGTATCCGCGCGGCGGCATCCCGATCGACATTTTCTGGCAGACCGGCGCGCCGCCGGAAGGGCTGTGGCTGCCGGACCAGGGCGTCGCCCCCTATCGCGGGCGGGGCTAGCTGTGCCGCAGACGAAGAGCCTCATCATCACCAATGGCGACACAGCGGCCGACAAGATGCGGGAAGCCCGCATCAACGGCGACATTCTGTGCTGGCGCGACATTCTGCATGAGGGCCCGGTACCGCTGACCGACAGTTTCGAGGAGCTGTCGGCGATCCGCGTCGATTACCTCGCTGGCGGCGGCTGGGGCGAGCCGCAGGAAATCTACACCGCCTTCGCCGAGCGCGACGCCATCATGCGCAGCCTCGCCGACTATTCCGACATCACCCTCTGGTTCGAGCACGACCTCTACGACCAGCTCCAGCTTTTGCAGATCCTCGACTTCCTCAGCCGCGAACCGTCGGTGCATCCGCGCCTGTCGCTGATCCAGGCGGGCACATTCATCGGCCGTGAGACGCCGTCGCGCCTGCGGATGCATCTAAAACTGCGCCGCCCAGTCAGCGAGCTGCAATTCGGCCTCGCGCAAGCCGCCTGGGCCGCGTTCCGCAGCCCGACGCCGGAAAGCTGGGTCGCGCTGCTGCGCTACGACACCTCCGCCCTCCCCTTCCTGCGCTCGGCCATCCTGCGCCATCTCGACGAATATCCCGCGCCCGGCACCGGCCTGACGCGCACGGAAACCTTCATCCTCGACATGATCTATACCGGCCACGCGACGCCGGTCGCGCTGTTCCATTTCTTCGAGGAGAACGAGGAAGCCCCGTTCATGGGCGACTGGAGCTTTTGGCGCATCCTGGACTCACTTTCGTCGGGCGCGGCGCCCTTCGTGACGGGGATGCGGATCGCGCATTTCTCGCCGGCCTTTTCCGAAGAGCAGCGCACCACTTATCTCGGCAGCGAGCTGAAGCTGACCGGCCTCGGCATGACCACCCTGACAGGCCGCAAGGACGCCATCGATTTCCGCCGCCTCGACCGCTGGATGGGCGGCGTGCATCTGACGAATAAGGGCTGCTGGCGCTGGGATGCGGGCAGCCGGAGCCTGGTGGCGCCGAGAATTTGACGACCCTAGAGCTCACTAAACCTACAATCGAATCGAAACGGGCCTCTTGATCTAGGCCCTGGAGTCAGATCGAACTAACACGATGCAAACCGGTATCCCACTTCGCTGAAGAACGCTGTAATCGAAAACTCATAAAAGACGCTAACTGAGGCGTCGTAGCTTGTCGTCGGCCGGCTTACCGCTCATGGGTGCGCGATGAACCATGCCCGCTCGGATTTCCTTCCTGATGAAGTGACCGCCGTAGATTTGAGCGGGTGGGCGGACATTTTGCCTGCGCAATGCCGTGTCTTGGGAGCCAACCTATTTGCCGATATATTTTTGGCTGATGCCACCGGCGCGATCCACATGCTGCAAGTATCTGCTGCTTCGATCACAAAGATCGCTCGTTCTAAGGAGGAGTTTTTTCAGCGCTGCTTTGATGATGAAGACGGTTGGTTATTGCGTCCGCTGGTGGATCGGTGCCGGTCGGCAGGAATGAATCCGACCACCTGTCAATGCTACGCCTTCACAACACTCCCCCTGTTCGGTGGAAAGTACCAAACCGACAACATCTGGATGTGCTCGTGGAGTGAGTGGATCAGCTTTACGGCCTCGATCCATGTGCAGACCAAGGACTTGCCGAATGGCTCCCGTATTCAGATACGCATTGTAGATTGAACATTGAGCTCACACACCCGGCCGATTGTCTCGGCGCATCGCTTGTGGACTCTGTTGCCGTGGCAGCTGCATCCCAAGCGATCGCCGAAAACCTCGTTTCGCTACCGGATGGCGCTGAACGCGCTAATGGTTCGCTGCCCAGGCTAACGCAGGTCCCGGAGGTCTCACTCCCGCCCATAAACCCCCGGATTGTGCAGCAGCTCCATGCCTTGCGCATAGACCAGCGCCTTCGGCGTCACCCAGAACTTCCGCCCAAAGCTCTTGTCTCCGTCAAGCGCCAGCTCAGCCGCCTTCCAGACGCTGACCCAGACCAGCTTCGAGCAGTAAAACGCGCTCTCATCGCTGAGGTTGAAGCTCCAGAACCAGTAATCCTTGCCGAGGAAGCGGCTGGCTTCCGTGACGATGCGGCGGCGCTTGGCGGCTTCGATCTCCTTCAGCCGGCCGTGCCAGACATTGTAATCCTTGTGCTGGGCGATCCAGTCGGCGTAGGTCGTGCGGATGACGCCGTCGGGGAAGCGGCTGTAGAGCGATGCATAGCGGTATTTGGCGCGCGGCATGGCCTCGATCACCCAGGGTTTGCCGCTGCCGTCGACCTCGATCAGGGCAACGTGGCCAACTTCCGGGAGCGCTGCCGGCATCGGCGAGATGCCGCGCGTGCGCAACCCCTCCGAGCCGGGCTCGGGGCTGCGGTCGGCTTCGAAATATTGGCGCTGGAAATCCTGGAAGGTGAGCTGCTCCATCTGGTCGGCGGCGGCCTTGTCGTCCGCTGTGCCGGATGTGCGCGCTCTCTCGATGAACGCCCGCTTCTCCTCCTCCCAGGCGACGGCCTCGGCGCTCGGCTGGATGCTGCGCAGGGCGAATTTCGGAATGAAGGCGCCGGGCTTGGCGGGCCAGAGGAAATCGCCGCTCTGGAACAGCTCGGCGCGGGGATGCGACGGCGTGGGGGCCGCCAGCGCGGCCCGCGTACCGAAACCCAGCACGGATATGGCGGAGAAACCCTGAAGCAAATCGCGACGGGAAAGTGTGTTGCGCAACATTTGGTGCACCCGAACGATAGCGCCCCGGATCGCGGGAGATTTCACCGCGCCAAAGCTGAAATGATGATGGCTCGAAGTTAGAAGAATTAATTTTGCATTTTTTATGATTGTTGGCGCGGCTTGACCACGGCGTCAACAGCCATCAGCCCCCGCATCAGCGCCTCGAATTCCCGCAGCGGGACCATGTTGGGGCCGTCCGAGGGGGCGCGGTCGGGATCTTCATGCGTCTCGATGAACAGGCCCGCCACGCCGACCGCCACCGCCGCCCTTGCCAGCACCGGCACGAAGCGCCGGTCGCCGCCGCTCGAGGTGCCCTGGCCGCCCGGCTGCTGCACGGAATGCGTCGCGTCGAACACCACCGGACAGCCCGTCTCGGCCATGATCGGCAGCGCGCGCATGTCGGACACCAGCGTGTTGTAGCCGAAGCTCGCGCCGCGCTCAGTCAGCAGCACGTTGGGATTGCCGACGGCCAGCACCTTGGCCAGCACATTCTTCATGTCCCAGGGCGCCAGGAACTGGCCCTTCTTGATCTTCACCACCCGGCCGGTCTTCGCCGCCGCGATGAGCAGGTCGGTCTGGCGGCACAGGAATGCCGGGATCTGCAGCACGTCGACGACTTCGCCGACGATGGCGCATTGCTCCTCGGTGTGGACGTCGGTGACGACGGGCAGGCCAAGGCTCTCGCGGATCTCGGCGAAAACGCCGAGCGCCCGGTCGAGGCCGATGCCGCGCGCGCCGGAAACGCTGGTGCGGTTAGCCTTGTCGAACGAAGTCTTGAACACGAGGCCGAGGCCAAGCCGGGCGCAGATCTCCTTGAGCGCCGCGGCCATTTCCAGGGCGTGGTCGCGGCTCTCCATCTGGCAGGGGCCGGCGAAGACGGCGAGCGGCGCGTCATTGGCCAGCGTCACGCTGCCGATCCGCACCGTTTTGTTGGGCGCAACACCCCGATCAGCGGAATTCGCCATATAGCACTCCCTTGGCGCTCAGCCGCCATTGACGCGGATATTGCGCTCGACATTGGATTTCTGCCGCTCGAACAGCTCGGTCAGCGTCTCGTCGCCCTGATGCACGGCGTAGAGATTGATATAGACCATCTTGCCCGAGATGAACGAGATCGCCGAAACATCGACCTGCGTCTTGGGGTCGCCGTGCTCGGTGATGATATTCTGGATCAGCCCGAAATAGCAGGCATTGTCGTCCTGGCCAACCACGCCGAGAAAGCGCACCTCGTTCATTTTCGCGCCGGCCAGCACCTGCTCGAAGCGCTGGCGGACATCGCCTTCGCTTTTCGCTATCAGCTCGCCGCCATTGTCGCGCAACGTCTTGCACATGGTCTCGATATAGGGCTTTGCCGCGCCCTCCAGCTTCTTGTCGAGGAAATCGAGCGGCACCAGGAACTGGCCGTAATCGCTCAAGGTCTTGCGCTGGCCGGTGCGCCAGCTCTTGAGCTGCGCGCAATCGGCGAAGGCGCCGAGCATGCGCAGCTCGCCGCGGAAGATCGAATGGAGCAGGCTTTCGAGCCGGGCGTCGCTCGGCTGGGAGGCGTCGAGGAAGCAATGGCCGCCGGGCGGCTCCAGCGTCAGCCGGATATCGCCCAGCTTGACCTCGCTCCGGTCGGCGCCGCTGCCGAGCGCGGCGATGCGCTTGGCCTTCTGGTCCAGCTCCTCCGGCGTCGGCAGGCTGCGCGCCACGGCGACCGGCTTGCCGACGAGACCGGAGGCGAAGTCCACCATGTCGGCCTGGGTCACGACGTCGTCGGCGCGGCTCAGACTGTCCGCGCCGGTCTGGGCCATGGCCGCGCCCGCAAAACCCAACAGCAGGGCAAGTCCGGTGCCCGCACCGCGCAAAAACGCCGAAATCGCCGCCGCCATGCCCTGCCCTCACCCGAAATTAAGAATGACCGGCACCATAGCTCCGATGCGCCCCCGCGCCAACCGTTGAAGGTTTTTGCAGCGCTTTTACGGCCATTCGGACGACAGCGGGCTTGATCCGCCAGCGTCTTAGCGGTTCACTGCACGCAGAGGAAACGCAACAAAGGCGCCTCCCGATGGCGGGGCTACTGGAAATACGCAACGTCTCGTTGCGCTTCGGCGGCGTGCGCGCGCTGTCCAATGTCAGCCTTGCCGTGGGCAAGGGCGAGCTGTTTTCCGTCATCGGCCCGAACGGCGCGGGCAAGACCTCGCTGGTCAACTGCATTTCCGGCCGCTACCGTCCGACCGAGGGCCACGTCGTCTATAAAGGCCAGGACATCACCCGCCGCCCGCCCGCCGACCGCGCCAGGATCGGCATCGGCCGCACCTTCCAGAACCTGGCGCTGTTCCAGCATATGAGCGTGCTCGACAACATCATGGTCGGCCGCCATCACCTGCTGGCCAACAATTTTATCACCGGCTCGCTCTACTGGCTGACCGGCGCGCGCGCGGAGGAACTCACCCACCGCCGCCGCGTCGAAGAGATCATTGACTTCCTCGATTTGCAGCCCGTCCGCAAGGCGCAGGCCGGGACGCTCTCCTACGGCCTGCGCAAGCGGGTGGAACTGGCGCGCGCCATGGCCATCGAGCCGGAACTGATCCTGCTCGACGAGCCGATGGCCGGCATGAACCTCGAGGAAAAGGAGGACATGGCCCGCTACATCGTCGACTTGAACGAGGAGTTCGGCATGACCGTGATCATGATCGAGCACGATATGGGCGTGGTCATGGACATTTCCTCGCGCGTCGCCGTGCTGGATTTCGGGAAGAAGATCGCCGAGGGGGTGCCGGGCGAGGTGATGGCCAATGCGCATGTGCGGGCCGCCTATCTCGGCGAGGTGGACCCGGTGCTCGCCGATCCTGACGACGTGCCGCTGGCGGAGGCCGGCGCATGACGGCCGGGATCGCGGCGCGGCTCGCCGAGGCGGATACGTTTCCCAAGCTGCTGCGCCTGAACGCCCGCGAGCACCCCGCCGACATCGCCCTGCGCGAGAAGGACTTTGGCATCTGGCACGCCTGGAGCTGGCAGCGCTATCACGAGCGCGTCCGCGATTTCGCGCTCGGCCTGAAGGCGCTCGGCATCGGCGAGGGCGATGTGGTGGCGCTGATGGGCGACAACCGGCCGGACTGGGTGGCAGGCGAAATCGCCGCGCATGCGGTGAAAGCGATGACGCTCGGCATCTACCGCGACGCGCTGGAAGAAGAGGCCGCCTATCTCATCAACGATGGCGAGGCCAAACTCGTCATCGCCGAGGACGAGGAGCAGGCGGACAAGCTGCTCAATCTCGCCGGGAGCATCCCGAGCCTCGCGCACATTGTCTATTGCGACCCGCGCGGCATGCGCAAATATGACGATCCGCGGCTGATCTCAGCCGAAGCGCTCGCCGCCAAGGGCCGCGAGCTGGCCGCCGCCGATCCCGGCCTCTACGACCGGCTCGTCGATGCGACCCGCGGGGGCGATGTCGCGATCCTGTGCACCACATCGGGCACGACCGCCAATCCAAAACTCGCCATGCTGAGCGCCGGCGCGGTGCTCTTCCACTGCGCCGCCTATCTCGAGCGCGACCCGAAAGGCCCCGACGACGAATATGTCTCCGTGCTGCCGCTGCCCTGGATCATGGAGCAGATCTATGCGCTCGGCAAAGCGCTGATCAGCCGGATGAAGGTCAACTTCGTCGAGGAAGCGGACACGATGATGCACGATTTCCGCGAGATCGCGCCGAGCTTCGTGCTGTTCGCCCCGCGCCTGTGGGAGGGCATCGCCGCCGACGTGCGCTCGCGCATCATGGACGCCTCGGCGCTGAAGCGCGGCCTCTACAATTTCGGTCTGGCGCGCGGGCTGAAGGCGCAAGCGGAAGGCCGCCGCTCGCGCCTCGCGGAGCTGCTGGTGTTCCGTCCCTTGCGCGACCGTCTCGGCTTCACCCGGCTACGCTCGGCGGCGACGGGCGGCGCGGCGCTCGGCCCCGACACCTTCCGCTTCTTCCAGGCCATCGGCGTGCCGCTGCGCCAGCTCTACGGCCAGACCGAACTGCTCGGCGCCTACACCATCCACAAGGCGGGCGAGGTCGATTTCGACACGGTCGGCGTCGGCTTCACCGGCGTCGATATCCGCATCGACAAGCCCGACCCGAACGGCGTCGGCGAAGTGGTGGCGCGGCACCCGAACATGTTCTCGGGCTATTACAAAGCGCCTGAGGCGACGGAGGCGGATCTGCGCGGCGGCTGGATGTATACGGGCGACGCCGGCTATTTCGACAAGAACGGCCACCTGATCGTCATCGACCGCATCAAGGATCTCGCCGTCACCGCGCGCGGCGACCGCTATTCCCCGCAATATATCGAGAACAAGCTGAAGTTCTCGCCCTTCATCGCCGAGGCGGTCATTACCGGGGCGGGGCGCGACTATCTCGCCGCGATGATCTGCATCCGCTTTTCGATCGTCTCCAAATGGGCGGAGAAGAAGCGCATCGCCTTTACAACCTACAGCGACCTCGCCAGCCGCCCCGAGGTCTACGAACTCCTGCGCAAGGAAGTCGAGACGGTGAACGCCTCGCTGCCGGCGGCGCAGCGGATCGCGAAATTCATCCTGCTCTACAAGGAGCTGGACGCCGACGACGGCGAGCTGACGCGCACCCGGAAAGTGCGGCGCGGCGTCGTCGCGGAAAAATACGGCACCATCATCGACGCCATCTATGCCGGCCGCCCGGCCATCGACATCGACACCGTCATCCACTTCCAGGACGGCACCACCCAGCGCATCCAAACGACGCTCCCCGTCGCGGACCTGACCGCCACCGCCCCGCCCTCCACGCCAGCGAAAGCCGCCTGAGCCATGGTCGACCCGCTCCTCATCCAGCTCATCATCAACGGCCTGATCGTCGGCGCTCTGTACGGCGTCGTCGCCATGTCCTTCGTGCTGATCTACAAGGCGAGCCAGGTGGTGAACTTCGCGCAAGGCGAATTCCTGCTGATCGGCGCGTGGGCCTGCTGGTGGATCATGACCGCGCACCAAGTGCCGTTCGTCTGGGCGATGCTGCTGACCTTCGCCTTCATGCTGGTGCTCGGCGTCGCCATCCAGGTGGTGGTGCTGCGCCCGCTGATCGGCGAGCCGATCATCTCCGTCATCATGGTGACGATCGGCCTGTCCATCGTCTTCCAGGCGCTGATGAAATGGATGTTCGGCGTCTTCGCCCAGCCCTTCCCGCCGGTGTTCGAGACGCAGCAGATCAATATTGGCGGCGTGCAGATCCAGACCGTCTACCTGATGAGTCTCGGCATCTCGCTATTCCTGATGGCGGGTTTTGCGGTGTTCTTCAAATACTCCAAATACGGCCTCGCCATGCGCGCGACCGCCTTCGACCAGCAGGTTGCGCAGTCGCTCGGGATTTCGGTGAAGAACGTGTTTGCGATGGCCTGGGCGATTTCGGCAGTGGTCTCGTCCGTTGCGGGCGTGACGGTCGGCATCGTCAACGGCGTCTCGTCGGCGCTGTCCTTCTACGGCATCAAGGTGTTCCCGGCGGTGATCCTGGGCGGCCTCGACAGCATCGCGGGCGCGGTGATCGGCGGTCTGATCGTGGGGCTGCTGGAGAACCTCGCGCAATATGTGGACGGGCAATATCTGCATTGGGGCAATCTCTACGAGATCGCGCCCTTTTACGTGCTCATCATCATCCTGATGATCCGCCCATATGGCCTGTTCGGCACCAAAGACATCGAGCGGGTATGATCAAGTCCGTGCCAAAGCCCCCTCACCCGGTCGCCTACGGCGCCCGCCCTCTCCCTCAAGGGGAGAGGGCTAAAAACAAGACGCCCCTTCCTTGCCCTCTCCCCTCGAGGGAGAGGGCTCCCGCCGCAGGCGGGTGGGTGAGGGGGCTTTTTCTTCCTTTATCCCGGAGGCCGTCATGGCAACGCACAGCCTGATCCCCGCCGGCGAGTACAAAACCAGCTACGCGGCCGACACGACGATCTTCCCGACCGTCACCAGCCGCAACGCCGCCATCCTGGCGCTCATCCTCGTTGCCTGCGCGCCGCTGGTGTTCGACCGCTACATCCTCAGCCTGATGATCCAGATCGGCTATCTCTCGATCGCCGCGCTCGGCCTCAACATCCTGGTCGGTTTCACCGGCCAGATCTCCATCGGCCACGCCGCCTTTTTCGGCTTTGGCGCCTTCTCCTCGGCCTGGCTGAACAACGTCCACGGCATCCCGGTCTTCTTCGCGATCCCGCTCGCCGGGCTCATGACGACCGCCGCCGGCCTCATCTTCGGCCTGCCCGCCGCCCGGCTGAAGGGCCTATACCTCGCCATCGCCACACTCGCCGCGCAATACATCCTGCAGGACTTCTTCGCCCGCGCCTCATGGTTCTCCGGCGGCGTCGCGGGCACCGTCGCCTACCCATTCTCCATCTTCGGCTACGCCTTCGACACCGACGCGCGCTATTTTTACGTCGTGCTCTCCTACATGGTCCTCTGCTTCGTGCTGGCGACAAACCTGATGCGCTCGCGCGACGGGCGCGCCCTGGTCGCCGTGCGCGACCATTACCTCTCCGCCGAGATGATGGGCATCAACCTCACCAAATACCGCACGCTCTCCTTCGGCATCTCCGCCTTCTTCGCCGGCATCGGCGGCGCGCTCTACGCGCACTACCTGCAATTCGTCTCGGTCGAAGGCTTCACCATCCTGTTCTCGATCCAGTTCCTCGGCATGATCATCATCGGGGGGCTCGGCTCGATCATGGGCACCATCCTCGGCACCATCTTCATGGTGCTGCTGCCCGAGGCTATGGAGTGGCTGACCTCCAGCCTCGCCGGCGGCGCCATCGACCGTGCGCTCAGCCTGAAGAACAACATCTCTTACCTGCGCGAGATGGCCATCGGCGCGGTGATCGTGCTGTTCCTGATGTTCGAGCCCGACGGCCTCGCCCACCGCTGGAAGCAGATCAAGGCATACTGGAAGCTGTATCCCTTCGCTCACTGAGGCCGGGCACTTTCCCCATGTTTCGAGCGCCGACGCTTGCGGCGGCGTTCGCCTCGTGGCATCGATCGTGGTTGGGGACATGTTGGAGGGGATCATGTTAACTGCGTTTCGCGCGGCGGCGTTCGCCGTGCTGCTATCGGTGGCCGCCGTCTATCCCGCGGCCGCGCAGCAAGAACCGGCCCAATCATCCAGCAATGACGACGGCTACAAGCCGCCCGCGCGCTTCATCGCCAAGGAGCCGGCCGCCGGGCAAAAGCCTGTCGCGGCCGTCAAACCCGGTGCGGCCAAGCCCGCTACCCCGCCCGCGGCAGCACCTGCGTCCGTCAAGACCATCGGCCTGATTTCCGTTCTCGGCGATACTTTTACGGTCAAGCGTGTCGGCATCATGGTCTTCGGCAATGAAGAGCACAAAATCCCGATCGGCGCCTGGAAGATCAACGATCAGGTTGCCGCGCTCGTCACCAAGACGCTGAAAAAGACCTTCAAGGTCAAGCCCATCCGCCTCCCGGACGGCGCTTACGAGAAATTCGAGTCGGGCAGCTTCATTTTCACCAGCCGCACCGACGAACTCGGCAAATTCATCGCCGGTCATGCGGGATCTCAGCCATGCGACTATTACCTCGTGGTCGGGCCGGCCGGCGACCGTGTCGGCGGCACCAACCAGTCCGTGTCCGGTCTCGGCGTCCTGCGCAGGGAAATGCTCTCGGAGGACCTCGAATTTGTCCACGCCTATGTCTCCTTGCAGGTCTATGACAGCAAATTCCAGCCGGTGCGGGGCGAGCACAATCTGAACATCACCTTCAATCCTTTCGAGCCCGATCTCCTGCGCGGGCCCAATGTCGAGATGAAGGCAGGCAACCGGCTGCCGCCCGATCCCAAGGCCGCCGTCGCCGATCCGCGCACGCGCAAGATCATCACCGAACTGCTGGAGCCGAGCCTAGTGAAGGTGCTGCCCCAGCTCTTCGCCGCGAACTGATAGGAAGAACCCGGCGGCCGGAGCATCCCTCATCCGCGTTGAGCAAACTGCGACATTTTGCTTAAGTGGACTCTCATAAGAAAATGAATGGGAGGCTCCATGACACGTTTGCGGATTACCGGTATGACGGCCGCCTTGGCGCTGGCGGGGGCGCTCGCCGGCGGCGCGGCGCTGGCGCAGGATATCGCCGTCGGCCATCTCGCCGACCAGAGCGGCCCGACCTCCGATGTCGGCGTGCCCTACGGCCAGGGCGTGGCCGATGCGCTGGCCTATATCAACAGCAAGGGCGGCATCGCCGGCAAGAAGCTGGCGGTCGAGACCGTCGATTACGGTTATCAGGTGCCGCGCGCCGTGGCGCAGTACAAGAAGTGGTCGGAGGGCACCAAGGTCGCCGCCATCCAGGGCTGGGGCACCGCCGACACCGAGGCCATGATCGGCTTCGTCACCAAGGACCAAATCCCCTATCTCTCCGCCTCCTACTCCGCCGCGCTGACCGATCCGGGGGGCAAGAGCGGCAGGACCAAGGCCGCGCCCTATAATTTCTTCTACGGCCCCAGCTATTCAGACGCCGTGCGCGCGTTGCTGATCTGGGCCGCCGAGGACTGGAAGGCCAAGGGCGGTACCGGCAAGCCGAAATTCGTGCATATGGGCGCCAACCATCCCTATCCGAACTCGCCCAAGGAAGCCGGCGAGGCCATGGCCAAGGAGCTCGGCTTCGACATCATCCCGCCGGTGCAATTCGCCATGACGCCGGGCGACTACACCTCGCAATGCCTGACCATCAAGGACGCCGGCGCCAACTACGCCTATCTCGCCAACACCGCCGGCTCCAACATCTCCGTGCTGAAGGCGTGCAAGACGGCGGGCGTCAATGTACAGTTCATGGGCAATGTCTGGGGCATGGACGAGAACGCCGCCAAGGCGGCCGGCGATGCGGCCAACGGCGTCGTCTTCCCCATGCGCACCGGCATCGCCTGGAACGGCGAGGCGCCCGGCAAGGCGACGCTGGCGGCGATTTCGAAACTCTCCTCGGGCGGCGCCGATGTCTACCGTCCGGTGCATTATCTCACCGGCGTCTGCTCGGCCTATTATATGGCCGAGGCGATGGACTGGGCGGCCAAGAATGGCGGCGTCACCGGGCCGAATGTGCAGCAGGGCATGTATCAGAAGAAGGACTGGGTGCCCGCCGGCATGGAAGGCGTCTGCCTGCCCTCGAGCTGGAGCGCCGAAGACCATCGCGGCCTGATGAGCGTGAACATCTACCGCATGAATGTCGGCGGCGCGACGGAAGCGCCGGTGGCCGATCTGGTCAAGAACGGCACCATCAAGCTGGAGAAGGTGAAGACAGTCGAACTGGAGCGCAAGGCCGACCGGCTGGGCTGGTGAGGGTGACGGGCCGCTTGGTGGCCGCCCGAGAAGCTGCGCTAACGACGCAACGGATCGCCCCCTCTCCCATCGGAGACCTTCGCGCATCGAAGGTCCTCTCCCCGTCGTCCCGGACGGCCGTCAGGCCGAGCCGGGACCCAATCATATTTCCGCTATTGCTGCGGAGACCCCGGCCCTGACGGCCGGGGCGACGGAGGAGGAGCTTCGGAATTCTGAATGCCGGAGGAGCCATCGTGCTTGCCCGATCGTTTGTAACCCCTCACCCGGCACGCTTTCAGCGCGCCACCCTCTCCCACTGGGAGAGGGTCCGCTGCGGCGAGCGTCCACGCTGTGCCTTGTTCGAGAGACTAAAACCATGTCGCCTCACCTCGCAGCCGAAACCGCCTCGCCTGTAGACGCCGCCCCCGCGCTCCTCGACCTGCGCAATATCGAGGTCGTCTATGACGAGGTCATCCTCGTCTTGCGCGGCCTCAGCCTTGCCGTGCCGAAAGGCGCCATCGTCGCGCTGCTGGGCGCCAACGGAGCGGGCAAATCCACGACGCTGAAAGCCATCTCCGGCCTGCTGAAAACCGAAAACGGCAAGGTCACGCGCGGCGAAATCCTTTTTGACGGCCAGCGCATCGACGGCGTCGATCCGGACAAGATCGTCCGGCGCGGCATTTTCCAGGTCATGGAAGGCCGCCGCATCATCGCCGACATGACCGCTATCGAAAACCTCAAGCTCGGCGCCTTCACGCGCCGCGACCGCGAGATCGGCCGCGACATGGAGATGGTGCTCGACTATTTTCCACGGTTGCGCGAGCGCACCGGGCTCGCGGGCTATCTCTCCGGCGGCGAACAGCAGATGCTGGCCATCGGCCGTGCGCTGATGGCGCGCCCGAAACTGATCCTGATGGACGAGCCTTCGATGGGCCTGTCGCCTCTCCTGGTGAAGGAGGTGTTCGGCATCATCGCCCGCATCAACCGCGAGCTCGGCGTCACCATCCTGCTGGTCGAGCAGAACGCCCGCGCCGCGCTCCAGGTCGCCAGCTATGGCTATGTGATGGAGCAAGGCAAGGTCGTCCTCGATGGCACCGCCGCCGACCTTGCCGCGAATGAGGACGTGAAGGAGTTCTACCTCGGCGGCTCAGGCGGCGAGCGGCGCAGCTTCAAGAATTTGAAGAGTTTCAAGCGCCGCAAACGCTGGCTGTAGCCCTTGCCTGCGTGAGCCGGTCTCGGACCCCGCGCCTTCGCACCGAGACGCGACGAACATCGTCGTGATCTACGCGCGGAGCCTCCTAGGGCGGGAACGAGCATTCGCTTGTTCGTCATCCACGGAGCGGGGACCCAGTACGCCGCAGCCGCCGCCTCGAGCCACGGCCTCGGTGCCGCGATGCCCCCCGCGCCTCTGCATACCTCAACGACGGCACTCAATCCTTCCCGCCGCCGAGTCCTTCCTCCGGCCCGCCGAGCGGAATCCTCAGCGTGAGCCGTCCAGAATGCACTTCGTCGTCGCCGTCCTGGAAGGAGACGCCGTACTCCGCGCCAAGCGTTGCGGTCTCGGTCACATACGCGCTCAGGCCCGCCTTCAGAAAGAAGCCGCGCGCGGACGGGTCCGTGTCGATGTCGACCGCATGCGCGGTATTATTCACCAGCTTCGCGCTGTAGCCGTCCTCGACCGAAAACAGATCCTCGTAACCCGCTTCGACATAGGCGACCGAGCGCAGATCATGGAAGACCTGCGACGAGGCCCGAAGCCGCGCCGTCCAGAAGCCGGCGTCGATCTCGCGCTCCGAATATCCCAATGCCAGCAGCGGTGCGCTCTCGGAGAACGCGCCGACATCGGCCGACAGATAGCCGACGCGCAGCGCCGGCGTCAGCGTGATGCCGCCCGTCTTGAGCTGCGTGCCGAGCGTTGCCGCAAGGCTATAGGCGGTGCTGTCCGTGTCGTCGGCCTTGCCGAACACCGTCGGAAAGGTCGTGTCACGGCGGATGTCGTCGTAATCGGTGAACGACACGCCGCCCTCGACGCCGACGAAGAACGGTGCCATCGAATAGAGCGCGTAAATATCCGCCTGCGTGGTGGTGGCATCCGAGTTCAGTCTTGCGGCGTCAACCTGACCGCGTAAATGCGCCAGAGCACCACCGAAGGTCAATCCGTACTGCTTCGTATCGAAACCGGCGCGAATTCCGGCTAGCTGATAGTCGTTGGCGCCGGTCCCGATGATTTCGGCATAGAGACCGCCGGAGGTGTGATCGTCGAGCATCGACACGCCGCGCCGGAACAGAATGTCGGACGCCTCGAGCCGTGTGGACACCGCCACATCGCCGAGCGCCGCCACATCCTTGCCGTGCTCGTCGGTGGAGAGCAGCGCGGCGGCGTATTGGGCGAGGAAACGATGACCGGCGGCGGTCGGGTGCACGCCGTCCCAGAATTGAAATTGGTCCGGGTTCGAACATTGGTTGGCCGCGCTGATGAAGCACGGGCTGTCGACATTGGTAAAGCCGAACGCCGCCGGATTGGCGAGCGCAACTGCAAGCGTGGCATGCAGGTCCATCTGGATGATGTTCGCCTGCGGAAAGGCCGCCGCGAGCTGACGGAGCCCTTGGTCGAGCTGCTGATTGAATGCATTGGTCGCCGCCGTCGCCGCCGGGTCGCCGCTATGGGCCGGGGTCGCGCCGAGATCCGGCAGATTGCCGACAAGGATCGTCCGCCCCCCCGCGCCGATCACGGCACCCACATTTTGCGTCTGCGTAACCGCGGCACTCAGCGCGACCGAGGGGACGAAGCCGAGGTCGAAAAGATCGTTGGCTCCGGCCAGCATGGTCACGAGGTCGTTCTCGCCGAACCGGCCGCCGGCGAGCAGAAAGGCTCCGATCTGGAGGCGCTCGGAGGGCAGGTCGCCGTCCACGGTGCGCGCGCCGCCGACCGCCAGATTGACATCGCCCGTCACGGCCCCGAGGTTGACCGAAAAGCCTGGCCCCCAGAATCGCGCCTGCGAACTCTCTCCGGCACCGAAATTGGCGGTGCCGGCCAAAATCTCAGCAAAGGTCGGCCCGTTGGAAAAACGGCCGCCTATATAGTCGGGCAGACCGATCGCCGCTTTGAGATTGCCATTATCCGAAAGGCTGTCGCCGAAGCTGATCACCCGGTCGTAATCGTCCGGACCTGCTTGCGCCGGTCCGATCAGCGCCATGCACAAGGCGACGCAAGAAATTGCGTGTTTCAAGATGTTCCCTCCCCCGGCCGGGTATTGTTTCCCGGCTTTCATGCCCAATTCTTAGGCTAGTGAAGAAGGAGGCGGCGGCGCAAATGCTTTCGCCCGCAAAAAGCCGAGTGAATTCAAAGCGAGACTTGTTATATCCGCAACTGATGCGTTCCGATCACAGATCGCCGCTCATAATTCGCGCAAGTATTGCCGTGCCGGGAAATCTAAGCCGCGTGCAGGCGTCGATGGAGTTGATAAAGCGCGAGGCCGAACAGCACCAGCGCCCCGGCCTGATGCGCCAGCGCGAGGCCGATCTGCAATTGGCTGAGCAGGGCGAAGACGCCGAGCGCGATCTGGCAGAGGATAACCGCGAACACCGTCAGCGTCAGGGCCCGTGCGCCCGCATCGGTTCCGCGCCACGCCAGAACCAGATTCACCACCCCAGCCAGCGCGGTGAGATAGGCGACCATTCGGTGATTGAACTGCACCGTCAGCACATTCTCGAACGCGTTCAGGTACCACGGCTCCATGGCGCCAAGTCCGCTCGGGATCAGCGCGCCGTCCATCAGAGGCCAGGTATTATGCGACAGCCCGGCATCTGTCCCCGCGACGAAGCCGCCGAGGATGATCTGCAGAAACACCAGCCCGGCGAACAGGGCCGCGGCGAACACCGGCAATCCCGCCTTTTCCTCGCGGCGCCCCGCGCGCAGACCGAACGCCACCCAGAGCATTGCGCCGAAAATCAGCACGGCGAGCCCGAGATGCGCGGCGAGCCGGTATTGGCTGACATCGGTGCGCTCGGCGAGGCCGCTCTTGACCATGTACCAGCCGAGCGCGCCTTGCGCGCCGCCGAGCACGAACAGGCCGATCATCTTCGGCAGCAGGCGGCGGGGGATCATGCCGCGCGCCCAAAACACCAGGAACGGCAACAGGAAGGCGATGCCGATGAAGCGGCCGAGGAAGCGATGCGACCATTCCCACCAATAGATCGCCTTAAATTCGGCGAGGCTCATGCCCTTGTTGATGAGCTGATATTCGGGAATCTGCTGGTATTTCTGGAATGCGTCCTGCCAGTCGGCGGATGTCAGCGGCGGGATGGCGCCGAGCAGCGGCTTCCATTCGGTGATCGAGAGGCCGGAATCGGTCAGCCGCGTCGCCCCGCCGACGATCACCATGGCAAAGATCAGCCCCGCCACGGCAAAGAGCCAGATCCGCAGCGCGGCTTGGCTCGCCTCGCCCGGATCGGAGCGGAGAGCGGCGGTCGCGGGGGCGTGGCGGTCGGCGATGCTCATGAACTACAGCTAGCGCCGATGCCGCCGCGCCACAATAGGGTGAATGACGCCTCGACAGGCCAAATCGCCGCTTCGCGCTTTGCCGGATCATGCATTAGAGCTAAGGCCATGAATGTCCGTCTCAGAAAATTCATCGGCGCGCTCGGCCTGATCGTCTTCTCGCTGGTGTTCTACACTTTCGCGATTTCGGTGGCGATCGCGCGCCTGCCCGGCCTCGCCACGCCCTGGCACATCCTGTTCTATTTCCTGACCGTGGTGATCTGGTTCATCCCTTGCGCGCTGCTGATCCGCTGGATCCAGAAGCCCTGATCCGGCGGCATCTTCCGCCGGCCCGCTCAGATCAAACCTCGCCCCAGGCTGACCTTGCCCGAATCGTCAGGCCCAAAACGCTACACGCCTCGCCGAATTGTGTTAGAATTGTGCCTGACGTGAATGCGTAGGGAGACGATTCATGCCTGGGGACGGGAACTCACAAGAATTTAAGGTCATCGCCAAGGATTGCGGGGATTGCGGCTGCGGCTGCCCCACCGTGATGGAAGGCGGCTCGCCGGAAGACGTGGTCATCGTCGGCAAGCTCGACGCCATCGTGCTGAACAGCGCGGCGGTGCAGAAGCATACCGGCGAAGGCGAGATCGCCGTGGTCATTCCCAAAAGCCTTCTGATCGAGGCGGCCAAGGCGCTGCGCCTGGCGTAAACGCCTCAGTGGGCGATCGGATCAATGTTCGGCGGCCGGTTTGGCCGTCGTCTTTTTTCCCGCCTCACGTCCCGCACCAGCCATCGCGCTTCTTGCCGTGATAGGGCCGGGCTAAGCCCTCGCCGATCAGGATCTCGCCGACATCCTTGCCGTTCGCCGTGACGGTGGCGAGGGTGCGCCCGTAGCGGTCGCGCTTGCCGCTTTCCAAAACCTTCACTTCGCTGGTGGCGAGCAGCTCTTCCAGCCGCTGCTTGGCGGCGAGGCCCAATTCGCGCTCGGCGTCGCATTTGGCGAAATGGGTTTCCGGCGTGTCGAAGCCGAGCAGGCGATAGGTGACGCCATAGGGCGCCTTGATGGTGTCGCCGTCGACGACGATATAGGCGGCGAGCGCGTAGAAGGCGAAACGCAGGGCGTGTTTCATCGGTCAGCGTCTCCATGGCAGGGCCGTTGGCGGCCGCGCGGATACGCATCACTTGGGAGAATCCGTACGGGAATCTACGTATAGTTCTGGGATTTGCGGGAGGGCGCAAGCCGCTTGGCGCGGTTCGCACAGCAAATTCTGGAGTCGCCGTCCTTATGCCGCTCCGTGAGCGTCAATCGGTGGTTGCGGCTGGCGCGCAAGGCGGGCAGAATTTGCCTCGACCGACCGCCACACCTCCGGACAGCCCCGACCTTGTCGAGCCACGCGCCACTCATCGACCTCCTGAAACTGCTGATGCGCAGTCCGAGCGTCGTCGGCGCGGAACACTCCTTCTTTCGCGTCTTGCAGCGCGAGCTCGAGGAACGCGGCGCGGACGTCACCTGGTACGAGGGCGTGCTGGTGGCGCGCGGCGACCGGCCGGACAGCATGATGTTCTCCGCCCATATCGACCGCCACGGCCTGATCTGCACCGGGCCGAACGAGTTCCAATATGCCGCCTTCGTCGCCGGCAGCCGCTCCGACCTGCTCGGCAATTCCGTCTCCGAAGAGCTGATGCTGACCATCGCCGACCGCTTCGAGGGCGTGCCGGTCTATGCCTATGAGCCGTGGTCGGGCGCCTATCGCGGCGCGGGGGCGATCAGCCTCGCCTCGATCTGCGAGCACCGGCACAATCTGATTTTCGAGGTGAGCGGGCTCGAGCATCTGGTCGCCGGGACGCCCGTTGCCTTGCGCGACAGCCTGCGGATCGATGACGAGCATTTCGTCGGCCAGCTCGACAATGTGCTGACCGCCGCGATCCTCGTCTATCTGTTCGAGATCGGCTTTCGCGGCACCGCCTTCTTCACGGCGCAGGAGGAGGCCGGACGGAGCTGGCGCTATCTGCTGGAATGGTTCCGGCGCTTCGGCGGCTCGACCAACCAGCTCGTGGTGCTCGACACCAGCGCCTATCCGAACCGCGACGAAGCCGACCGCCAGCATGTCGTCCTGCGCTCGCGCGACGCCAATGCCGGCTTCAACATCGAGCTGACCAAGCAATTGGAAGCGCTCTGCCGCGAACGGCATATCGCCTTCAGCTACAAGGACCATTATATCGCGGCGGACAATGAGCGGCTGGCCGCGGCTGGGATGAAGCCGCGCTCGCTCGGCAGCACCGAGATGGGCCGCATCATCGCGGCCTCGAACGGGCTGGTGGATGGCACCACGCTGCAAATCCCGACGACGGGCTATCACACCATGCAGGAAACGGCGGCGGTTGAATCCTGCGAGGCTTTCATCCGCCTGCTGGCGGATGTGGCGCGGATTTGAGGCGCGGACGCCGCTCGCAATTCCATCTCCCGTCGCCCCGGCCGTAAGAGCCGGGGCCCACTCGCATCTCCCTTTGCCGCAGCGGTCGCGGATCGGCCATTGCGTCCCGGCTCACCACTTCGCGGCGTCCGGGACGACGACTGGGTTACCACGCGATGCGGACGCCACCATTGCCGGAATAGATCTGGGTGTCGTCAGAGAACTCGCCGTCGAAATAGGCGAAGACGGCGATACGGTCGGTCAGATCGAGGCGGAAACCGGCGTCGACCTTGGCCGCGTCCTCCGCCGCCGGTGCGCCGAAGGCCGTGAAGGACACCGCCGGCGATTGCGTCAGGAAGCCGTCGAGGTCGCGGTCGGGCTCGAATTCATGCACCCAGGCGACCCGGGCGAAGGGGGTGAGAATGCGCCCCTCATCCATCAGGATGCGCGTATCGAGCTGCACGCCGACCGAACTCGTCACCGACGTGGTTGAATCGCCGTCGAAGCTCAGCCCGAGAATGCCGGGTCCGCCGCCAATGGCCCGGCTGTCCTCGGTGAAATCCTCGCTGTTCAGATAGGCGACGCCGGCGCCGACGAAGGGCGTCACGTAGAAGCGGTTGACAGGCTGTTTCCAGCCGGCTTCGAAGCGGGCGGCAAAGCCGTCGCTGTCGAAGGAGGAGTTGGCGCGCTCATTCACCAGCCAGTCGATGAAACGGTCGGTGTCATTGTGGAAATGAGCATAGTCGGCGGCGCCGGCCACATAGGCCCGGCCATAGGTCTTCACGCCATAAACGCCGACATGGCCGCCCTCGCCCTGGCCATGCGTCGTCACGTCATCGACGGAAAAGCGCGCATTGCTGTAGCCGGCCGCGATGCCGACGAGGGTGGTCGGGTCGAATTGATAATCGAGACCGACCGAGAAGCCGAGCGTCTCGGTGTCGAGATCGTTGCTACCCTCATTGCGATCGCCGTCGAAATGTCCCGTACCGCCATAGCCGGTCGTCCACAGCCGCCAGGTCCGGCGCGGATCGAGTTGCGGCATGATGCCGTCCCAGCCTGCCGGGGCGGCGTCTTTCAGCGATCCGCCCGGCATATCCTTGAAGGATTGCGGCGTGATGCCGGTATAGTCCTCAGGCCCGCCGTCGCGCCAGAACATGCCCTGCCTCATCATCGACAGGCCGAACAATCCGAGCGCGCCGAAGCTGGCATTCTGGAATCCGGTGACGCCCGAGCCGAACAGGGTGCCGGTCGGAATATCGTTGCCAGTGCCGCCGGGAATATCCGGAGGAACGACGCCGTTGATGCAGAGGGTGATGGCATTGTTGTCGAGCGTCACCGCGCCGTTCTGGGCAAGAGCCCGGCCGCAGGTGATCGAGGCGCCCGTATTGAGCGTGATGCTGGTCAGGGCGAGGATGTTGCCGGCGAAGCGCGTGTTGGTGCCGAGCGTCGCCGAACTGCCGACCGCCCAGAAGACATTGTCGCCATTCGCGCCATTGATCAGCAGGACCGCCGAATTGCTGGCCGTGGTCAGCGTGGAGCCGATCTGGAAGACAAATCGCGCCGCGGAATTGCCTTGCCCGTTGAGGGTCAGCAGACCCGTGAGCTGCGCCGAGGTGGCGAAGCTGTAGACCGCCGGGGAGAGCACGAGATTGCCCAGATTCTGGCCGGTCAGATTGACCTGGGAGGGCAGGGCCTGCAGGGCATTGTAAGCGGTGATCGTATCAACGCGGGCCTGCGCGGCGAGGGCATCGGCGGCATGGATCGACGCCGGCGCGACGACGATGCCGGGCGGAAACCCGACGATGGCGGTTCCCGGCGAAGTGCCGACATTGCCCCGGATCACGCTCGGGCCGGTATTGGTGACCGTGCTGGAGCCGAGCACGCCGAAAAACTCGGCGGTGCCAAGATTTTGCGCTTCCGCCTCGCTGGAGAATACCACGCCGCCAACACCAAGCGCGGCTGCCACGACAGCCATCGCCAGCGGACTGCGCCGTCCCGCGCCGGCCACGCGGCGCGACCGCTTGCGGCTCGCGGGCCGGCAATGAGATTTTTGACCCGGTCCGGGGCTGAAAATCGGTTCCACGAGCGCTCTCCCAATCGATTCTGATTCAATCTGTGGTTGTGCATATCTCTTTTGCCCCCTTGCGTAAACTGGGGACAACCGCTTTGTCCTTTGACTGTTACCGGGATGCAACGTCTTCGGATGAATGCAAATTGTGCGATCTCCCCCAGTTTCGCGGGCGGCGCGCGGGCGCGGAAAACGTCGGTTCCGGCGGCGTTTCCAGCCGCCTCTCGCTTCGCCGTCCGGTCCCGCACAACCTGCCGGACCCACTCGTCTTTTCGCGAATTTGGGACTAGGGTGATGCCGATCCGCGCCGGCAACGGGCGGACAAGAACGCGCGCTGCGAGCACAGCGGCCGCCGATCGCCGTCCCAAGGGGAGCGTCGCGGCAAATTGGGAGGTTATTGAATGTCGTCTCTGAAACGGATCGTTGCCGCTTGCGCCCTCGCCGCGCTCGCAGGCGCCGGATTTGCCGCCCGCGCGCTGGCGCAGGCCGAATTGAAGATCGTCGCGCCCGCAGCGCCCGGCGGCGGCTGGGACCAGACCGCGCGCGCCATGCAGAATGCGCTGGTCGCCAGTGGCGCGGCCAAGAGCGCCCAGGTCATCAACATCCCCGGCGCGGGCGGTACGGTCGGCCTTGCCCAGTTCATCAACAGCGCCAAGGGCGACGGCAACCAGCTCATGGTCAACGGCCTCGTCATGGTCGGCGCCATCATCACCAACAAGGCGCCCGTCAGCCTCGACCAGGTGACGCCGATCGCCCGACTTACCGGCGAATATGAAGCCATCGTCGTCCCGGCCAATTCGCCGATCAAGGACGCCAAGGACCTCGCCGCCGCCGTCAAGGCCGACCCGGCGAAAGTCACCTGGGCGGGCGGCTCGGCGGGCGGCGTCGACCACATTCTCGTCGGCCTGTTCGCCAAGACGGTCGGCGCCGATCCGACCAAGATCAACTACATCCCCTTCTCCGGCGGCGGCGAAGCGCTGGCGGCCGTGCTCGGCGGCAAGGTGACGGCGGGCGTCTCCGGCTATGGCGAGTTCGAGGGCCAGATCAAATCCGGCAAGCTGCGCCTGATCGCCATCACCTCGGCCGAGCGCCTGCCCAATGTCAACGGCCCGACGCTGAAGGAACAGGGCATCGACCTCGACGTCGTCAACTGGCGCTCGGTCTTCGCCGCGCCCGGCATCACGCCCGAGCAGCGCAAGGCCCTGATCGATGCCGTCGACAAGATGAACGCCTCGCCGGCCTGGGCCGAGATCCTGAAGGCCAAGGGCTGGGACAATGTCTATCTCTCCGGCGATGCTTTCGCGGCCTTCCTGAAGGTGGAGCAGGAGCGCGTGTCGAGCGTTCTCGCCTCCATCGGCCTCGGCAAGTAGTCGCTCCGATGAGCGGCGATCCGAAGCCCTCCGGCCGCCGCGACGCGGCCGGATTCTTCATTGCGGCCGGGCTGCTCGCCTTCGCCGTGCTGATCTCCTGGGATGCCTCCAATCACGGCGCGGGGCCTGCCTATTCGCGCATCGGCCCGGCAGCGGCGGCCTATGCCGTCGCCGCCGGCCTCGCCGTCATCGGCGCCGCCAGCCTGCTCGCCGCATGGCGCGGCGAGGCGCCGGAGCGCGAGACCTTCGACCTGCTGCCGGTCATCCTCATCCTCGTCGGTCTTGCCGGCCAGATCGCGGCCATCGCCTTCGGCGGCGGCTTCATCCTCGGCGCCACCGTGCTGTTCGCCGCGACGGCGCGCGCCTTCGGCCGCAAGGCGCTGATCGCCGACGCCGCCATCGGCTTCACGCTGTCTTTCCTGGTCTATCTGATGTTCACCAAACTGCTTTCGCTCAGCCTGCCGCAAGGGCCCTTCGAGCGGCTTTTCTAAGGGGTCCGCCGTGGATACGTTCTCAGCCCTGCTGCAAGGCCTCACCGTCGCAACCCAGCCGATGAACCTGGTCTTCGCGCTCATCGGCGTCTTTCTCGGCACCGCCGTCGGCGTGCTGCCGGGCATCGGCCCCGCCCTCACCGTGGCGCTGCTCCTGCCGGTCACCTACAAGCTCGACCCGGCCGGCTCGCTGATCATGTTCGCCGGCATCTATTATGGCGGCATGTATGGCGGCTCTACCACGGCGATCCTGCTCAACACGCCCGGCGAAAGCGCCTCGCTCGCCACCACCATCGAGGGCAACAAGATGGCGAAGGCCGGCCGGGGCGGCCCGGCGCTGGCGACCTCGGCCATCGGCTCCTTCGTCGCCGGCACCATCGCCACCATCGGCATCGTCTTCCTGGCGCCCTGGCTGGTGGAGGTCGCCATCAACTTCGGCCCCGCCGATTATTTCGCGCTGATGGTGCTCGCCTTCGTCACCATTTCCGCGACCTTCGGCGCCTCCCCCTTGCGCGGCCTGACCAGCCTGTTCGTCGGCCTCGCCCTCGGCCTGATCGGCATCGACGAGCTGTCCGGCCAGGCGCGTCTGGCCTTCGGCGTGCCGGATCTCCTCGACGGCATCGAGGTGACGACGCTGGCGGTCGGCCTGTTCGCCGTCGGCGAGGCGATGTATGTGGCCTCGCGCTGGCGTCACGCGCCGGAGACCATCGAGCCGGTGCGCGGCTCGCTTTGGATGACGCGGGGCGATTGGCTGCGCTCCTGGAAGCCTTGGCTGCGCGGCACCATGCTCGGCTTCCCGATCGGCGCCTTGCCGGCCGGCGGCGCGGAAATCCCGACCTTCCTCTCCTATTCGCTGGAAAAACGGCTGGCCAAGCATCCGGAGGAATTCGGCCATGGCGCCATCGAAGGCGTCGCGGGGCCGGAGGCGGCCAACAACGCCTCGGCGGCGGGCACGCTGGTGCCGCTGCTGACGCTCGGCCTGCCGACCTCGGCGACGGCGGCGATGATGCTGGCCGGCTTCCAGCAATACGGCCTCAATCCCGGACCGCTGCTGTTCGCCGAGCGCCCGGATCTGGTCTGGGGCCTCGTCGCCAGCCTGCTGATCGCCAATTTCATGCTGCTGGTGCTCAACCTGCCGCTGGTCGGCCTGTGGGTGAGGCTGCTCGCCATCCCGCAGCCCTGGCTCTATGCGGGCATCCTCTTGTTCGCCTCGATGGGGACGATCGCGGCAAAACCCTCGGTGGTCGAGCTGTCGATGCTGGCGATTTTCGGCGTCATGGGCTTCCTGATGCGCCGCTACGACTACCCGGTGGCGCCCGTCATCATCGGGCTGATATTGGGGCCGCTCGCGGAGCAGCAACTCCGCCGCGCCCTCTCCATCAGTCTCGGCGATCCGCTGGCGCTGGTCGAAAGCCCCACCGCCGCGATCCTGCTGACCATCGCCTTGATCGCGCTGGTGGCACCGTTCGTATCGGGCAAGCTCAGCCGCTTCAAGGCGGATGAGGATTAGGCTTCCTCTCGTCGTCCCGGACACCGCGCAGCGGTGAGCCGGGACCCAACGGCCGATCCGCGAGCGCTGCGGCAAGAGGAGATGCGAGTAGGCCCCGGCTCTTCGGCCGGGGCGACGAGTGGGCGAGCGTCTTTTCGCCCGCCGCAAGGCTGCGGCGCGGGAAAGGCATGGTGCCGGCGGCACATCCTGCGTCTAAGATGGCAGGATCATGGAGCACGCCTCGCCCGTCATCGCCACGATCGTCATCTCGCTGGTGTTCGCCTATGCGGGCGGGCTGGCGGCGCGATTGATCGGCCTGCCCAACATCGTCGGCTATCTCGTCGCCGGCATCATCGTCGGCCCCTACACGCCCGGCTTCATCGCCGACCCGAAACTGACAACCGAACTCGCCGAAATCGGCGTCGCGCTCCTGATGTTCACCATCGGCCTGCATTTCTCGCTGCGCGACCTTACCGTCGTCTGGCATATCGCCGTGCCGGGCGCGCTGGTGCAGATCGCGGGCTGTACCGCCCTCGGCTACGGCATCGGGCTGCTGCTCGGCTGGCCGCCCGGCGCGGCGCTCATCCTCGGCCTCGCCATCGCCATTTCCTCGACCGCCGTCGCCACCAAGGCGCTGGAGGAGCGCCGCCAGCTCGCGACCGAGGCCGGACGCATCACGCTTGGCTGGCTCGTCGTGCAGGACGTCGTCGTCATCGTGGCGCTGGTCCTGCTGCCGCTGGTCGCCCGCGAGGCGCCGGACCTGCGAACCCTCGCGCTGCTGACCGGCGAGACCATGCTGATGATCGCCCTCTTCCTCAGCCTGCTGCTCGGCGTCGGCCGCTGGCTGCTGCCGGCCATCCTCGGCTGGACCGCGCGCTTCGGCTCGCAGGAGCTGTTCACCCTCGGCGTCATCGTCATCGCGCTCGGCATCGCCTATGGCTCGGCCTCGCTGCTCGGCCTCTCCGTCGCGCTCGGCGCCTTCTTCGCCGGCATGGTGCTCGGCGAATCCGACTTGAGCTACCAGGCCGCCGCCGAATCCCTGCCGATCCAGAGCATCTTCACCGTGCTGTTCTTCGTCTCGGTCGGCACCCTGTTCAACCCGATGCTGTTCATCACCGCGCCGCTCCAGATCATCTCGCTGGTGATCGCCATCCTCGCCGGCTGCGGCATCATCTTCTTTTTCCTGCTGATCCTGCTCGGTGTGCGCGGCAGCGTCGCGGGGCTCGTCGCCGGGACGCTCGCCCAGGTCGGCGAATTCTCCTTCATCCTGACGACGCTCGCCGCCGGTCTCGGCCTGATGACCGGCACCCAGCAGGGCCTCGTCCTCGCCGCCGCCTTGTCCTCGATCCTGCTGCATTCGCTGACCATCCGGGCCTATGGCAGCCTCGCGGCAAAACTCGACGGCCGCTTCGACCTACCGCTCGGCCCGATGCGCCTGCGCAACCCGCATTCCAACGCCCGCGCGCTCGCCGTCCTGCGCGACCATGTCATCATCGTCGGCCATGGCCGGGTCGGCAGCGTCATCGCCCGGGCGCTGAAAACCGCCGGCCAGACGTTCGTCGTCATCGACGGCCAATGGCGGGTCTCCGAATTCGCCCGCACCGCCGGCACCACGGTGATCTTCGGCGACGCAACGCGCGAGGAGGTGTTCAAGGTCGCCCGCCCCCGCCATGCTAGGTTAATCGTCGTCGCCCTGCCCGACGCCTTCCGCACCCGCCGCGTCATCGAGCTCGCCCGCCAGGCCAATCCGCAGATCGGCATCGTCGCCCGCGCCCATTCCGATGAGGATTACCAATATCTGACCGAGCTGCGGGTCGGCCTCGTCATCATGGGCGAACGCGAGATCGCGCTTTCGATGTCCGATTACACGCTGCGCCAGATGGGCCTCGACGCCGCCAGCGCGCAGGACGTCGTCGACCGGCTCCGCAAGGGGATCCTGGCCAAGAGCAAGAATGCGAGCGCGGCCTGAGACATGCGCATGAATACCATCATCCCCGCATCGCGGTTGACGCGCTCCGCTTCCTCCAATACCCTCCGATACGTCGCTTTTGAGAGAATCGCATACATGTCTCTTTGTTGTTGACCCGGCAGATTGCGCCGATCCGGTTCCGGAACGGGAGAAGGCGTATCCTGGTTTGACGACTATTCCGCTGCGACGACCGGCGCGGAAACCTGTTAGGAGACAGAGATGGATTCATCTCCTTCGGACGCTTCCCCCTCGACCGTACTCGGCCTGATCGGCAACACGCCCATCATCCGGCTGACCAAGTTCGACACCGGGCCCTGCGAGCTGTTCCTGAAGCTGGAGAGCCAGAATCCGGGCGGCTCGATCAAGGACCGCATCGCGCTCGCCATGGTCGAGGCGGCCGAGCGCGATGGCCGGCTGCCGCCCGGCGGCACGCTGGTCGAGGCGACCGCCGGAAATACCGGGCTCGCTTTGGCGCTGGTCGCGGTGCAGAAGGGCTACCGGCTCAAACTGGTCATTCCCGACAAGATGAGCCAGGAGAAGATCTTTCACCTGAAGGCGCTCGGCGCGGAAGTCGTGATGACGCGCTCCGATGTCGAGAAAGGCCATCCCGACTATTACCAGGACAAGGCCCGCGCCATCGCCGAGGCGACGCCCGGCGCGTTCTACGTCAACCAGTTCGAGAACCCCGCCAACCCCGCCGCGCACGAGACCGGCACCGGGCCGGAAATCTGGCGGCAGATGGACCACCGGCTCGACGCCATCGTCTGCGGCGTCGGCAGCGGCGGCACGCTGTCGGGCATCGGCCATTACATGGCCCGCGTCGCGCCGCATGTCGAAATGGTGCTGGCCGATCCCGAAGGCTCGATCCTTGCCCCGCTCGTCAATGAGGGCGTGCGGATCAAGCCGGGAAGCTGGCTGGTCGAGGGGATCGGCGAGGATTTCGTCCCCGACAATTGCGACCTCAGCCTCGTCCGCCGCGCCTATACCATCACCGATGCCGAAAGCATCGCCGCGGCGGGCGATCTGCTCAAACTGGAAGGCGTGCTCTGCGGCTCCTCATCCGGCACGCTGCTGGCCGCCACGCTGAAATATTGCCGCGAGCAGACGGAGCCGAAGCGCGTGCTCACCTTCGCCTGCGACAGCGGCAACAAATATCTGTCGAAGATCTACAATCCCTATTGGCTCGACGATCACGGCATGACCAACCGGCCGCTGACGCATGACCTGCGCGACCTGATCGCCCGGCCATTTTTGCGCGGCGACGTGGTCTGGTCCGCGCCGCAGGAGACGCTGCAGCAGGTCTACGCCAAGATGCGGCTTTACGAGATTTCGCAAGTTCCGGTGATGGACGGGGGCCGCCTTGTCGGTCTGATGGACGAAGCCGATATTCTGACCACCGTCACCAGCAACCCCGCCGCCTTCAACGCGGCGGTCGGCAGCTTGATGCGCCATGAGGTCGAGACCATCGATGTAAAGAGCCCGGTCGCCGAGCTGATCCCGATTTTCGAGCGATGTCGGGCCGCCTGCGTTGTCGATGACGGGCAGTTCCTCGGGCTGATCACGCCCATCGATTTTCTCAATTTCCTGCGCAAGAGAACCGGACAACCATGAGCACAGCTTCCGAAAAAGACAATCTCATCAAGGGTTTCGACACGCGCGCCATCCATGGCGGCCAGCATGTCGACCCGGCCACGCACGCGCTGATTACGCCGATCTACGCCAACGCCACCTATGCCCAGGAATCGCCGGGGGTGCACACCGGCTTCGAATATGGCCGCAGCCAGAACCCGACGCGCTTCGCCTTCGAGCGGGCGGTCGCGGCGCTCGAGGGCGGCCAGGCCGGCTTTGCGTTTTCCTCGGGGCTCGCCGCCTCGGCGACGGTGCTGGAGCTGCTCGACGCGGGCGCGCATGTCATCGCCATCGACGATCTCTATGGCGGCACCTACCGCCTGCTGGAGCGGGTGCGGCGGCGTTCGGCGGGGCTCGAGGTAAGCTATGTCGATCTCACCGATGCATCGAGGCTGAAAGAGGCGATCCGCCCGACCACGCGCATGGTCTGGCTGGAAACCCCGACCAACCCGCTGCTGAAGCTGGCCGACATCGCCGCCATCGCCGAGGAGGCGCACAGGCACGACCTGATTGTCGTCGTCGACAACACCTTTGCCTCGCCCTTTATCCAGCGCCCGCTCGAACTCGGCGCCGACATCACGCTGCATTCGGCGACCAAATATATCAGCGGCCATTCCGACGTCATCGGCGGCGTCGCGGTGGCGAGCCGGCCCGATCTGGTCGACAAGCTCCGCTTCCTGCAAAACGCGGCGGGCGCGATCTCCGGCCCGTTCGACAGTTTCCTGATGCATCGCGGCGTCAAGACGCTCGGCCTGCGCATGGAGCGGCATTCCTCGAACGCCCTGCATCTGGCGGCTTGGCTGGAGGCGCATCCCAAGGTCGAGCGCGTGATCTATCCGGGGCTGGAGAGCCACCCGCAATATGCCCTGGCGCAAAGCCAGATGGGCGGCAAGGGCGGCGGTATGGTGACGGCCTTCCTGAAGGGCGGACGGCCCGCCGTCGATGCCGCCTTGTCGCGCACGCATCTGTTCACGCTCGCCGAGAGTCTGGGCGGCGTCGAGAGCCTGATCGAATATCCCGCCGTGATGACGCACGCCTCGATCCCCGCCGAAATGCGCGCCAAGAGCGGCATCACCGACAGCCTGATCCGCCTCTCCGTCGGCATCGAAGACGTTGCCGATTTGCAGGCCGATCTGGCGCAGGCTTTGGGTTAGTGCGGGATCATTTTGGTTGGAAGCAGTTGCCCTGCTCCTCGCCGCAGCCGAACCCTCTCCGAGGGAAGAGGGTGGCGCGCGAAGCGTGCCGGGTGAGGGGTTGCGGAGTCTCGGCTCGCTCACGAACCCCTCACCCCCGCCCTCTCCCAAGGGAGAGGGGGTTCGGCTGCGGATCGTGACAAAAGAAGGAGCTAAATCCCCTTCGTCGCGCCGCCATCGACGTCGAGGCTGACGCCGTGGACATAGGCGGCGAAAGGGGAGCACAGGAACGCCACCGCCCGCGCGATGTCCACAGGCTCGCCGTAGCGGGTGAGGCTCATGCTCTTCAGCGTGTCGGCATAGGCCTCGTCATAGCTGACGCCCTTTTGCGCCGCATAGGTGCGGATGCGGCCGGCGAGCCGGTCGGTGGCGATATGGCCCGGGTTCACCAGATTGACGCGGATACCGTCGGTGAGCGCCTGATCCGCGATCGCCTTGGTGAAGTTGATCAGCGCCGAATTGACCGGACCGCCGATGGTGAACTCGGCCGCCGGCGTATTGCCTCCGACGCCCGCGATGTTGACGATGGCGCCCTGACTGGCCTTCAGATGCGGCCACGCCGCTTTGCACAGCCTGACCGCGGCATGAAATTTCACCAGGAAGCCGTCGAGCATGTCCTCGTCGGTGAGGGCGAGGAAGCCGCCGCGCTTGGTGGTGCCGGCGCAGTTGACCAGCATATCAACACTGCCGAATGTCGCCACGACGCGCTCAACCACTTCGGCCGGAACGCTGGGCCCGCGCAGATCGACCGCGCATAAAAGCGCCCTGCCCTGCCCGCCTTGCGCAATCTCGGCGGCGAGGCTGTCGAGATCCGCCTGCGTGCGCGCGACCGCCGCGACAGTGGCGCCGAGCCGGGCAAATTCCAGCGCGATGGCCCGGCCGATGCCCCGGCTGGCGCCGGTGACGATGGCGGTCTTACCGGCGAAGGTGAAGTCGAATCCCATGGCGGTCTCCCTATACACAAGGGATTCGATAGCCCGGAAGCCGGAGTCGGCCAAGGGCCGTGGCCCTTGGCCGCGAGCCGGTCAGAGGCGTGCCTTGACCGAGGCCGGGATCGCGACGCCCTCACGCAGGCGGCTGTCCCCGACCGGCGCGCCCGCCGCGACGCGCAGCGGGATCAGCCCGGCCCAGATCGGCAGCTCGTAATCCTCCTCCTCGTCGATGGGCGGGCCGGAGCGCGCCTTCAGCGAGGCCGCTTCGACCTCGACCCGCAAAACGGCGGTCGAGCGGAGCTCCTTCTCCGTCATCGGGCGCGACTCCGCCCAGCGGCCGGGCAGCAGATGATCGGTGACGGCGGCGAGCGCAGCTTCCGCTTCCTCCAGGTCGGTGACGAGCCGCGCATTGCCATGGATCATCACCGCGCGGTAGTTCATCGAGCAATGGAAGGCCGAGCGGCCAACGACGATGGCGTCGGGCAAAGTCAGCGTGATGCAGACCGGCACGCCCGGACCCATGGTCTTGGCGAAGCGCGCCGCCTTGGCGCCGTGCAGGTAGAAATTCTCGCCGACGCGTCCGTAAATCATCGGGATGACCATCGGGCGGTCATCGGCCACAAAGCCGACATGGGCGACCAGCCCTTCGTCGAGCACGGCGTGGATTGCGGCGTGGTCGTAGCTGCCGCGATCGGCGCGGCGCACCTTGCTGTAACGGGGGATGGCGGTCTCGGACATGGCGGCCTCTCGAAAGTCTGGCTTATGGCGTTCAATCTGCGGTAATCTGGCCCCAGTGAAAAGTGCCAGTTCCCGATTTTTGAGAGGACCAGTTGGCCGATCTCCTGTCCGGAATTCTCGACCTCTCCCGGGCCACCCCCGTGCCGCTGCATGTGCAGATCATCGACCAGATCAAGCGCGCGGTGCTGGCCGGAAAGCTCCCGGCCAAGCTGCGCCTGCCGTCGAGCCGGGCGATGGCGGCGGGTCTCGCGGTCAGCCGCAACACGGTGATGGCGGCGCTCGATCAGCTCAAGGCCGAGGGCTTTCTGGAGAGCCTGCCCGGCTCGGGCATGCGCGTCGCGCCGCTGCCGGAACCGGACCTCCTGCGCGCCAAGCCGGCGAAAGCGGCAGCGCGCCAACACCGCCTCGCGCCGCATTGGCGTCTGCCGCTCGCCGAGTTTCAGCCCTCCGCGCTCGCCCATCCCCAACCCTTCGCGCCCGGCATCCCCGATCTCAACGCCTTCCCGCATGAGCAATGGAGCACCGCCCTGCGCCGCGCCGCGCGTCTCGCGGACACGCCGAGCGCGGGCTACGACCACATGTCCGGCCATCCGCGCTTCCGGCAGGCGCTGTGCAAACATCTGGCCGAGGCGCGCGGCGTCGTGGCGGAAGCTGAGCAGATTATCGTCACCTCCTCGGCGCGCGGCGGCCTCAGCCTGCTGACCAGCGCCCTGCTCTCCCCCGGCGAGGAGTGCTGGGTCGAGGAGCCCGGCTTCCGCAGCGCCAAGGCGATCTTCTCCGCGCATGGCGGCCGGCTGGTCCCCGTGCCTGTCGACGCGCAAGGCATCGATCCATCGCGTGCGCCCGCCTCGGGCAAACCGCGGCTGATCTACACCACGCCCTCCCATCAATATCCGACGGGCGCGGTGATGACCCTGGCGCGGCGTCTGGAACTGCTCGATGCGGCGAGCCGCGCCGGCGCCTATATCGTCGAGGACGATTATGACAGCGAGTTCCAATATCGCGGCCGCCCGATCGCCGCGCTGCAGGGCCTCGACCGCAGCGGCTGCGTGCTCTATCTCGGCACATTTTCGAAGAGCCTTCTGCCGGCGATCCGCGTCGGCTTCGTGGTGGTGCCGGCCGGGCTGGCGGACGGCTTCCGGAAGGTGCACCGGCACACCGCGCAATTCGTGCCGCCGGTGATCCAGCTTGCTCTCGCCGATTTCCTCGAACGCGGCCATTACGCCGCCCATGTCCGCCGGATGAAATCGATCTATTCCGACCGCCTGTCGGCCTTCTGCGAAGGCATCGCCCGGCACTCCGGCGGGGCGCTGGCGGCGGCCATGCCCGATGGCGGCTTGCAGACGGTCGTCACCAGCCGCGACGGCATGGCGGATGCGGCGCTCGCCGCGCATCTGGCCAAGGCCGATATGCAGGGACAGCCGCTCGGCGATTTCCACATGGTGCCCAAGGCGGCCGTTCATCGCGGCATGCTGATGGGTTTTGCGGCCTGGGGCGAAGCCGAGGCGGCAAAAGCCATGGCGCGGCTCGCCCGGCTTTACCGCTGACGGCTACGTGGCACTACGCGGATGGCGCGCGGCCGCCCCGGCGCTAATATCGGCAACCGCGACGCAAGCCTCGCGCGATAGCATCGCCGTCATGTTCAACGGAGCGATTTCGGCCGCGCAGGGATACCGGCGGCAGGGAGACCAAATGGCGGCAGGCAATGCAATGGCTGGGCAACGGTTCATCCCGCTGGCCCTCGGATTGGGAGTGATGGTCGTGGCAAGCGAGCATGGCGCGGCGGCGAGCGCGGAATCCGGTCCGATCCGCTGCGAGATCAAGGTTTTGAGGGACGGCGGCGGCGTGCAACTGGAAGGCATGGTGTTCGCCAGCGACAAGGTGGCGGGCAGCTACCGGCTGCAGGTGCGCAAGACCAGTGGCGGCGGCAGCTCCAATGTCAATCAGGGCGGAAATTTCAGCGCCGCGCCGGATGCGCCCGCCAAGGTCGGCATGGTGACGCTCGGCGGCGATGACGCGGCCTACTCGGCCAAGCTGCAGGTGACGTGGTCCGGCGGCACGGTCGAATGCGAGGAGAGCGTCGGCGGGGCGAAGGAGCGCAATCTTTGAGGCGATGGCCCCGGCCCGCCTCCACCCTAAAACCGCGATCCCGGCTCGGTCAGAAACGCCAGCTCCGCTTCGGTCGAGACACGGCCGAGGATGGCATTGCGATGCGGGAAGCGTCCGAACCGCGCGATGACGTCACGGTGGCGCCGCATGTAGTCGATCTGTTCCGCGATGCCGAGCTCGTCATATAGCGCGATGCCCCGCTCCTGGACTGCCAGCCGCTCTGAATGCATGAACGGCAGATAGAGGAAAATCCGCTGCTCCGGCGTCAATTTCGCATCGAGACCCGCGGCAATCGCCCGTTCGGCAAGCGAAAGCGCCTGCCCGTCCGTCGCGAACGCTTCCGGGGTTGCGCGATAGATGTTGCGCGGGATCTGGTCGAGCAGGACGACCAGCGCCAGCATCCCCTCCGCGCTCGCCTCCCACGCCGCAAGCTCGCCGCGCTTCGCCTTGCCGAGCGCCGCCTCGAACCTCATCCGCAAGCCCGCATCGAAATCGGCGTCCGCGTCGAACCATTTCGCCTTTACCGCCTCGGAGAACCAGAACCCCACCACGTCCCCCGGCGTCACCGCCTCGCCGCCGCTCATCGTTTTCGCTCCTCAACGCCGGCGACTGACCTTCGTCACCCCATGCTCAGTCTTCTCCAACTGCCAGGAGAGCAGAAAATATGGCTCGCTCTGAGGTGAATAGAATGCTGAACGTGTCACGATCGTTGCAAGACATCTCCACTCCTTGCCACATCCAGCACCTAGGTGATTCAATGACTGGTTCCGACAAGTTACACCCGTCGGGGCTCTGCGGGAAGCTTGGGTGCTGTGCAGGACCGCGCGCATCAATCCGTCAATTTCGCTGAGAACAAACACGCGATAAGGCCATTTACTATTTTACGATAGGAGAGTTCTCATGCCCTATTTTCTAAATCTATTCTCACCTGAGACGTGGACAGCATTCCGCGAGGCTGGATGTACCGTTACCGGATTTTCTCGGCATCAAAAGACACAAGCGCAGCGTTCGCTAGCGCTAGACAGTGTATTCCTGTGTTATCTGGTCGGTTTAGGACGGTGGTGCGGCGCTCTAAAGATCGAGTCAGAAGCCTATATTGACGAAACGCCATTGTTTAAACAAGAGACTGACCCGTTCATTATCCGCTTCCGCGTATCTCCTCTAGTAGTTCTCGATCCGGAACATGCCTTACCCATACGCGAACTTGACATATGGAGGACGCTGGCCTGGACTAAAGCTATCGTGCCTGGCTCCGTCGGGTGGGGAGCGAATTTTCAACGTTCACTCAGACGATTGCCAGAGGAGGATGGAGCGTATTTGCTCAAGCGTCTCATCGCGCAGTCTCATCAGCCGCAGCGCTACGATCTGACCTCAAAAGATCGTCGAGCTTTGAATCGGGCAACTGTTCGCACTGTTTCAGGGGAGTTGCCGGTCGAGATCCCCGGCGAGGACGATGACATCGGGGCGGTTGAGTCGGAAGCAGTGAAAGAGCCTGAAGCCCGCCAATCGCACGTTGTCCAAGGTCTAATCGCCGAGATTGGAAACAAGATGGGCTTCAGGATTTGGTTGCCCAGGGCGGACCGTGAGCGAGTAAAATCCGCTTCTGCATATGATTTATCCAACATTATTGCCGATATGCTGCCAATGAACTATAACGATGCAACCATCCGCACTATTGAGCAGATCGATGTTTTGTGGTTGCGAGGGCGATCTTCGCGCGAGCATTTGAAATCGAGCACACCACGGCCATCTACTCTGGGTTATTGCGCATGGCTGACCTCGTTGCGCTCCAGCCGGACATAAATATCCCCTTACACATTGTAGCGCCGGAGGAACGTCAATCGGCAGTCTTAGACCAGATAAAACGACCCGTATTTAGTCTGCTCGAGACCGGCCCGCTGTCGGAACGCTGCAGTCTCCTAACCTATGACGACATTCAAGAGATTGCGGCCAAGCCGGATTTGTCCCACATGCGGGACACAATATTGGAACATTATCAAATATTTGCGCAATAGACCCGCCGACAGATTAGGAAATTTTAGCTCCGAATCGCTATTGCGCGCTGCAAGTTACCGGTTATTCTTGACTCGACTGACCCTCGTCACCCCGTGCTCCGTCTTCTCCCAATAATGGGGTGCGGTGATGAGCTGGTAAACGGCGCGGTAGGCGGCGGCGGAGATGAACAGCCAGTAGACCGGGATGAACACGAGCTGCGGCGCCAGCCGGCGCACCGACCTGCCCTTCAGCACGAACAGCCCCAGCGCCAGCGACGCCGCATAGCCCGCGACCAGATTGAAGACCGCGATCATCCAGAGCTGATGGCCGAAAGCGGTCTCCGCCGGGGCAAAGATCATGCCGGCCGCGGCGTCATGGACGATCAGCACGAAGGATAAGGGATAGACCAGCGCCGCGATGATGATGCCGGCGAAATGGCCCTGGAAAGCCAAAAACCCCGCCGGCCCGAGCTCCCGGTAGAGCCGCGCGGGCTGGCGCATATGCACGCCATAAGTCTGCATCCAGCCCTTCAGCCAGCGCGTGCGCTGCCGGATCCAATTGCCGGGCTGGCAGGCGGCCTCCTCGAATGTCGTCGATTCCAGAACCTCGGCCCTCAGCCCGCAGCGATAAAGCCGCATGCCGAGATCGGCGTCCTCGGTGACATTGTGGGCGTCCCAGCCGCCAAGCTTGCGCAAGATCTCGGTGCGGAAATGATTGGAGGTGCCGCCGAGCGGCATCGGCAGGCGCGCCTTGTCCAGCATCGGCAGGATGCCGCCGAACAGCGAGGCGTATTCGATGGTGAACTGCTTGGCGAGCCAGTTTTCCGAGGCATTGTCGAAAATCAGCTTGGCCTGCAGGCAGACCACCTGCGACGACGCGCTGTGAAAATGCGAGGCCGCCTTCAGCAATTGCGCGGCGTCGGGCCGGTCTTCGGCGTCGTAGATCACCAGATATTCGCCGGTTGCGAATTGCAGCGCGTAATTCAGCGCGCGCGGCTTGGTGCGGGGCGTGCCGGGCGGGACGATGACGATCTCGAAATAAGGCGCCAGCCTGAGAGCCTGCGCCGCCGCGATGGTCTCGGCGTCGTCCGCCTCAAGCACCAGCTTCACGTCGAGCTTGGCCGCCGGGTAGTCGAGCGCTTCGAGCGCGGCGACGAGCTGCGGCAGGACGCGCGCCTCCCGGTACATGGCGACCAGCACCGTGTAGCGCGGCAGCTCGGAGCAGCGCATCCGGCGCAGCGGCTTGCCCGGCCCGAGCACGCGGCGATAGCAAGCATGACCGGCCGCCGCGCAGCGCAGGCAAATGGTCAGCATGAACATCAGCGACAGGGCGGCGCTATAGACCACCAGCGTCTCGCGGGTGGCGAAGATGGCCGCGCCGAGAAACAGGCCGGCGGCGACCGAGAGCGAGGTCGTCTGCCAGCCGTTCAGCCCGATCGCCGCGCTGAAACGCGGGTGCCGCGCGCCGAGCCCGGCGGACGCCGCGAGCGCCAGCTCCGGTCCATAGCTCCTGGCGATGGCGGCGGCGAGATCGCGTTGGCCGACGAGGCACAGCCGGTCCTTGGCGGGGCCGAGCTCGCGCGCAAGCTCGGCGATGGATGCGGGGGTGAAACTCTCGCCGTTCAACGCCGCAGCCGCCATCGGGGCTTCCAGCGGCACGGGCTGGCGGCTTACGATCTGCCGGTAAGGTTCGGGCGCGGGGTGGATGCGGCGCAGCCTTAATTCATCATCCGTCCGGCGCGGGCGGATGCCGCAGACGATGGCGAGCGCGCGCAAATAGGCAGCCGACTGCACCGCGCCTGTCGACAGCGCCGCCTCGCGCAAGGGCACGCCCCAGCGCAGCGCCAGCGCCCGCAGTCTTGCCAGCATGGGCGGCGGCACCCCGGCATGGGCGAGAATGGCATCCTCGCTGACCGGCGCCGGCAATGGCGGGGCGCGCGGCGCGGCGCGGGGCGGCAGCAGCACGGGGAGAATGGGCAGGCCGCGCGGACCGATGCGCCAGGCGTTGCCGCGCTCGGGCGGTAAACTCGGAACTGGACTGATCATGCGTGGGGCTGTTTAAACGCAGGGACAAATGGTGCTGTTTTGATTGTATTGAGCGCGGGCACTCGCCAAAATACCGCAAAATGCCTATCAGGCATGGCACTCACGGCGATTCGGATGATACGGAGACTGAACTTGCGGAGATTGTCGCGGCGCCTCGCCGCTTTGGTTTTGGGCACCCTGCTGCTGGCATCCGGCGCCGGCACCGCGCAGGAAACCGCCCCCGCACCGTCGCAATGGCGCGAGGAGAGCATCGGGCCGCGCCCGGACTGGTCCTGGCTGCTGGCGCTGCGCTTCGTCACCGAAACCGACTATCCGCCCTTCAACTACCGCGACGAGGACGGCACGCTGACCGGCTTCAATGTCGATCTCGCGCGCGCCATCTGCCGCGAGCTGGAAGTGAATTGCGAGGTCAATTCGGTGGATTGGGCGCGCCTGATCCCCGCCCTGAAAGACGATGAGGCGGACGCCGTCATCGCCTCGCTGGCGATCACGCCGGGGACCATCGAGCAGGTGGACTTCACCGACAGTTATTACGCGACGCCAGCAAAGTTCGTCGTTCGCAATGCGAGCAAGATCGAAAGCGTGCTGCCCGACGACTTGGAGGACCTCAAGATCGGCGTCGTCAAGGACACCGCGCATGAAGTCTATCTGCGCAGCTTCTTTCCCGGCTCGGAAATCGTCACTTTCGCCAGTGACGACGAACTGCGTCAGGCGCTGAAGCAGGAGAAGATCGATCTGCTGTTCGGCGACGCCATCAGCCTGATGTTCTGGATCAACGGCCAGGATTCGGAGAATTGCTGCCAGTTTCGCGGCCGTGGCTTCATGGAGGCGAAATATTTCGGCGAGGGCGTCGGCATCGCCGTCACCAAGGGCAATATCCGGCTGAAGGAAGTGCTGAATTACGCACTCGCCCGCGTCCGCGCCTCGGGCCGGATGGAAGAATTGCTGCTGCGCTATTTCCCGTTGGCGATCTACTAGTCTACCCCGACCGGCTCTCCCTGGACATTAAATCGCACCGGGCGCGAACGTATCGCAGGCTGAGAACTGGCCGCTCTGAAATCCCTTGCGGAACCAGCCGACGCGGTCCGCCGACGTGCCGTGGGTGAAGCTGTCGGGGGTGACGCGGCCTTGCGTCTTGCGCTGGATGCGGTCGTCGCCGATGGCGGCCGCCGCGTTCAGCGCCTCGTCGATGTCGCCGGGCTCGACGATCTGCAGGCGGCTCTGCGCGTCATGCGCCCAGATGCCGGCGAGGCAATCGGCCTGCAATTCCATCCGCACCTGCAGCGCGTTGCTCTCGCGCTCGCTGGCCCGCGAGCGCGCGCGCTCGACCTTGGCGGAAATGCCGAGCAGGGTCTGCACGTGATGGCCGACCTCATGCGCGATGACATAGGCTTGGGCGAAATCGCCGCTCGCGCCGAAGCGGTTTTTCAGATCGTCGTAGAAGGAGAGGTCGACATAGACCTTGCCGTCATTGGGGCAGTAGAACGGGCCCATCTGCGAGACGCCCATGCCGCATTGCGAGTCGACATCGCCGCGAAACAGCACCAGCTTCGGCGGCGTATAGGTCTGGCCGCTGGCCTTGAAGCGCTCGCCCCAGATGTCCTCGGTGGTCTTCAGCACGACGGAGGTGAACTGCGTCAGCTCCTGCTCCTCCGGGCTGAGCGGACGGTTCGCCTCGCGCGGGCCCTCGCGCATCGGCAGTTGGATGCCGCCGCCGCCACCGCCGGTCTGGTCGAGGATCACGCGCGGATCGATGCCGAGGAAATAGGCAAGGCCCAGAATGACGAGAACGCCGACGATGCCGAGGCCGCCACGACCGCCCACCGGACCGTCGCCACCGCCGCCGCCGCCGGGAAAGCCGCCGCCACGCGGGAAACGGAACGGAAAGCCATCGCCGCCGCCCTGTTCGTCCCGCCGATCCTCGACATTGTCGCTTCCCTGCCGATCGCGCCAGCGCATGCCATTCTCCCAAATCGTCTTAGCAAGCCGCTCGCCCTCCGGCGGCTATTCCCCGACCGGCACCAGCGCCTGCGATTTCTCCGGCAGCCTCAGATAGGACCGCACCGGCTTCGACGCCGCCACGGTCCCGGCATGGGCGTACATCTCATGATTGCGCTCGATATCGCGCAGATCATAGCGATAGTTCACCATTAACCCATGCGCCTCGCGCATGCCTTTCGGCGAAATATTGCCCAGCCAGTTAATGCGCTCGAGCCGCGCTCCGTTCCCGAGATGGAAGCGCGCAACCGGATCGACCGGCCGGCCGTGGATATTTTTGGCCGCCAGGAAATAATGCGCGGCGCTCGCCATCAGCACCGGCTCCATGGCGGCGACGAGTTCCTCATCCTCGGTCCAGGCCGGATCGCCGAGATTGTCGAGGATGGCCAGTTCCGTGGCATCGAGATAGGTGAGGATCTGACTGGCCTTGGCGCGCTCTAGCCAGTCGCTGAACCCCGGCACCGGCGACAGCGTCACGAAGGTCTTCAGGCTCGGAATGGCGCGCGTCAGGTCCTCGACCACCTGCTTGATGAGGAAATTGCCGAAGGAGATGCCGCGCAGGCCGTCCTGGCAGTTCGAGATCGAATAGAACACCGCCGTGTTCGGCTCGCGGATCTGGGCGGCGTCGTGCTTCTCCTCCTCCAAGACCTGCTGGATCGAACCGGGCACGTCGCGGGTGAGCGCCACCTGGACGAAGATCAGCGGTTCATCGACCAGTGACGGATGGAAGAAGGCAAAGCAGCGGCGGTCGGCTGGGTCCAGCCGGCGGCGCAGATCGTCCCAGCCCTTGATCTCGTGCACGGCCTCGTAGCGGATGATCTTCTCGAGGATGTTGGCCGGGGTCGACCAGTCGATGCGCTGCAAGACCAGGAAGCCGCGATTGAACCAGGAAACCAGCAGATGCACGAAATCGCGGTCGACGGCGGCAAGCGCGTCGTCGCCCTTGATGAAGCGCAAGAGGTCGGTGCGCATATTGACGATGGACGAAGTGGCGCCGGGGGCAAGGTTCAGGCGGCGCAGGAATTCCAGCCGCGGCGGCTCGACCACCTGGGTCAGCCGGCGCAGTGCGTCGGGGCCGGGCGACTGCACATAGGCCCGCGCGGCGCTCGCGACACGCTCGGCATCGGGGGTGAAGCTTTCGGCGAGGAAGCGGAAATATTGCCGGCGGCCGTCATCGTCGAGGGCTTCGTAGCGCGCCAGGATCTGCCGGGCGAGCGCCACGCCGGACGCCTCGCCCCGCCCCGAAAGCAGCGCCGACGACAAGCTCTCGATGGTCTCGCCATGGCTCGACACGATCCCGGACAAGTCCAGAAGCTGCCGCCCCCGGTCCGAAATCGCCGTCAGCAATTCCCCAAAGAAAGAAACGTTCATCTCGAAATCCCGCTCTCTGCCCCAGCCAAGCTCAGCTTCGCGTTAAATCATCAAACGGAAAGGCTTCGGCCTTCTATTCTGCCTGAATGGGGGCTTTGCCTATATAACCCTTCGTGAATTCGGCATTTTATACAAATGCAACTATTCCGTATACAAGATTAGGCGTTGCCGAATGGCGTTTCGCCCTCTATCGAAGAGACGGGGAGCATCGCTCCTAAAACTTTAGTCTAAGCGCAGCCGCAGCCACACGGGTTCCTCAATGGCCTTGTCCATCGCTGAGAGTCTCAAGCTCAAGATCGAAGATGAAATCTTGATGTTCAACTTCAAGCCCGGCGAGCGGCTGGACGAATCCCGGCTGGCCGAGCGCTACGGCTCCTCGCGAACACCCGTGCGCGAAGCTTTGCGCCAGCTCGCGGCGGAAGGTTTCGTGCGCATCCGCCCGCATCGCGGCGCCGTGGTCTCGGGCCTCAGCATGGCCGAACTGGTCGAGATGTTCGAGATGATGGCGATCTACGAAGGTGTCTGCGCCCGGCTTGCCGCCCGTCACGCGACGCCCGACGAGATGATCCAGATCGAGGCCGGGCACGATGCCTGCCGCGCCTTTTGCGAGGCCGATGATTTCGATGGCTACTGCCTCGCCAATGCGCGTTTCCATGAATCGGTCTACCGCGCCAGCCACAACAGCTTTCTCATCAAGCAGACGGTCTCGATTCGCAACCGGCTCGGCGCCTATCGCCGGTTCCAGCTCAGGCGCAACAACCGGCTTCGCGATTCGTTCCGCGAGCACCAGGCGGTGCTGGACGCCATCAAGGGCGGCCATGCCGAGGAGGCCGACCGGCTGATGCGGGAGCATATCACCGTGCAGGGCTCGCATATCACCTCGCTGATCACACGTTTGCCGCCGGAATATTTCCCCGACAGCCCGAAGGGTCAGGCCGCCGCGGTGCCGCCGCGGTGGGGCAGCAGCACCTATCCGGCCGCCGCGCTCGCGTTCGAATAGGGCTTGGCAAGCGCTGCGCCGCACCTATCTGACATGCTTGTTCTATCGAGCATGAGGAAAACGGTATGGCGCAAACGATGCCCAATTCCGGCCCCGGCTACGCGAAGCGGCCCGACCACCGCGTCGATCTGGAGCCCGGCCCGCACCATGTGCAGGTGATCTTCAACGGCGAGGTCATCGCCGACAGCATGGCCGCCGTCACGGTGAACGAGTCGACCTACCCGCCGGTGCATTATGTGCCCCTGGCCGATGTGCGCCAGGATGTGCTGCGCGCGAGCGACCACACCAGCTATTGCCCGTTCAAGGGACGGGCCAACTATTGGTCGCTGGATGTCGGCGGCAAGCGGGCGGAGAACGCCGTCTGGGCCTATAACGAGCCCTATGACGAGGTCGCCGAGCTGAAGGGCAAGGTGGCGTTCTACCCGAGCCAGGTCGATCAGATCTTGATCGACTGACGGGCGTGCTCCGCTATTCGGCGACCGGCGGCACTTCCTTGGCGAGCTTGTCCAGCCAGCGATTGATGCGGGCGAGATTGACGCCGAGATCGTTGCCGCCGAGCTGCGAGCGGGAATAGATGGCGAGCGTCGAGCGGCCGCCCGGGCGATCCAGAAAGCGCACGATGATGGTGTCGGGAAAGCGCATGCGCTCGCTGCGCTGGACGTAGCGCTCGGCCGGAACGGCATCGTCGATCGCCACCAGCGTCAGCCTTCGCTCCGAGGCGATCGCCCGGCCGAGCGCTCGGCGCAAGGCTGCGGCGTCGACGGCAAAGACCGGCGGGTAGACGTCGATCCTGGCGCGGGTCAGATCGGCGGGGGCAGCAAGCGCGTCATTCGGCTTCTTGCGCCGCTGCAAAGTTTCGAAGCTCACGGGGCCGAGGTCGGCAGGGCCATAAAGCGACCAGATGCGCTCAGGCCCCAAAAAGGCGAACGCGGCGGCGAGGGTGGCTGCGATCAGCGCGATCGCGGCGGCGATGACGACCCACAGGCTCAATCGGATGCTCCCGGCCGTTTCGGATTGCATGAGAGGTAGCACGGCGCGGGCTGGGGCGGATAGGGGATGATGCGGGTGAGGCCCGCTACGCGCATAGCGCGTGTGGATAAGCATGGCGCGGACATGCAAATGCCCGGCGCGGTCCGGCTTCAGGGGCCGATCCGCCTCCGGGCATGGGTCAACAGCCGAAGCTGCTAAGGCTTAGAACCGGCCGGGCTGGGTCTCGATGAAGCGCTTGGCGATCTCGCGCTCGACGCTGTCGGTCAAGACGCCGCCATGCTCGTGAATATAGCGCTCGATGGCGAGGTCATTGCGCGCGACGCGGCGCGATGCAAGCCAATCGATGCCGCGCTGAAGCAGCGTCGGCTTGCTGGCGCCACGCGGGGCAGCGTAAAAATGACCGCCGGCCGCATAGGTAATCTCTTTGGCCATGTGGCTCTCCTATCTCGAAATCAGGAAGGACTGCCCTGGTGTTTCCTGACCCCCAAAACTGGTCTCTTTCGCACTTGCGAACAACCCATATCGCGGCGCACCCAGCCCTACCGGATTTGCATAGCTTGGGAGAGGGACGGAACCGGGCCCTCACTCAGATCCAGAGAAAGGCGAAGAACAGGAAGAAAATCCCCAGCGGCACCATGATCGGCCAGAGTTCGGCGGGCGGCGGCGCGGGAGGGGCCGGC
>NZ_MWLK01000010.1 GCF_002198715.1 Rhodomicrobium sp. R_RK_3
ATCGAAGGTCCTCTCCCCGTCGTCCCGGACGGCCGTCAGGCCGAGCCGGGACCCAATCATATTTCCGCTATTGCTGCGGCAAGTGGAGAGGCGAGTAGGCTCTCACGGCCGGGGCGAAGGATTCGAAGTTTTGCAAAGGTCTCCAGTGGGAGAGGGCTGGGGTGAGGGGTTACAAACTATCGGTGAGGCACGGCCCGCCATCCGGACGCCGCGAACTTGGAACCGTCCCGTGGCGGCCATCCGCCGCCAACGCGCGCTTCCGCCAACGACCATTGCCGTTTGAGGGGCCGCCTCAGTCGCCCGGTTCAAGCGTGCCCGGCCTCGGCGACCAGGAAGGACGGGTGGACACCCAGCTTGGCCATGGCGCGGTCATATTTGGTCTCGACCTCGCCGCCGAAGATCAGTTCGGCATCGGCGGGGCAGGTGAGCCAGCCATTGGCGTGGATTTCGTTCTCCAATTGCCCCGGAGCCCAGCCGGCATAGCCGAGCGCCAGCAGCGCCCGGGTCGGCCCGGAGCCGGCGGCGATGGCACGCAATATGTCGATGGTGGCGGTCAGCGAAACGCTGTCGTCGATCGGCAGGGTGCTGTCGGCGGCGAAATAATCGGTGGTGTGCAGCACGAAGCCGCGCCCCGTCTCGACCGGGCCGCCCGTATGCACGGCCATCTTTTCGATCGGCACGCGGATGCTCTCATTGCGCGGGCCGGGGACGATATCGAGCTGTTCCAGCAATTTGGGAAAGGTGATATGCGAGGCGCGCTGGTTCACCACGATGCCCATCGCCCCGTCGGACGAATGAGCGCACATGTAGATGACAGCCCTGTTGAAGCGCGGGTCGGTCATCGAAGGCATGGCGAGCAGCAGATGGCCGTCCAGATAGCCTTCGCCCCCCGTCGCCTTGGGATTTCGCGTCGTCCTTGGCATAGAGTTTAGGATAGCGGTATCCTGCCATGTCTGTGAAGGGGGTTCCTGCGGCTCGTCTCGATAAATATGTGCAGGGAATATGCCAGAATGTGCGATACAGACGCCGTTTTCACTTAGTCAGCCCCATGCAAAGGCCAAGTAAACCGTGATCGCAAATCGTGTTGGCGCAGCCGCGCGCGCGGCGGTTTGGGGGCTGTTGGCCGGCACGATCCTGCATTTCATCGCCTTTGCCGGGCCGGCGCGGGCTCGCGAGGACGCCTCCGCCTGGGCCGAAAGCGGGCCGTCGCGGGCACGGCTGATCTGGGCCGGGCGGATCAGCTTTCAGGAGCGCCAGGTGGCGGCGGCGGGGATCGAGATTGCGCTGGAGCCCGGCTGGCGCACGGCCTGGCGCAGCCCCGAAGGCGGCGAGCCGCCCACCTTCGACTGGGGCAATTCGGCCAATTTGAGGCTGGCCGAAGTGCTGTGGCCGGCGCCGTCGCGCCTCAGCCTTGCCGAGGGGGCGGCGGTCGCGGGCTATGCGCAGCGCGTGGTGTTCCCGGTGCTGATTGCGCCGGAGCGGGAGGACCTGCCGGTGAAGCTGGCGCTCGGCATCACCTACAGCGTCTGCAGCGAAAGCTGCAAGCCGGTGACGGCGCGGCTCGAACTGGAGATCGGCGCGGCCGAGGAGGGCGGCCAAAGCGAGGCGGTCCGGGCGGCGCTCGAACTGGTGCCGCGCGTCCAGGCCCAGGGCGTCTATTGCCCGCACAGCTTCATCGCCGGCGCGCGGCGGACGGTCGACGGCAGGCCCGCCCTGGTGATCAAGACCGCCTTCGACGAGCGGGCGACCAAATTGGAGCTTTTCGCCGAAGCGCCCGATGGGCATATCGTCCCACCCGCCATCGAGCAGCCGCATAATGCGCGCGGCCGGTCGCATTTTATCCTGACATTTCCCGACGAAAAGCAGGCGATGGCCTTGCGGGGGCAGCTCTTGCGGCTGACGCTGGCCTCGGACCTGGGCAGTTGCGAAACCACTTGGCGCGTGAAATGATGCGCGCGGGACGAACGCTGGCCTAATCGATCAAGAAGGGGTTACCATGGTTATCGCGGTTGGAGATCGGCTCCCGAAAGCCAGATTCACGATCATGACGGCGTCCGGCCCCGCGCCGAAGTCGACCGACGAGATTTTCGGCGGCAAGCTTTCGGCGCTGTTCGCGGTGCCCGGCGCCTTCACGCCGACCTGCCACCGCAACCATCTGCCCGGCTTCCTGGAGAATGCCGACGCGCTGAAGGCCAAGGGCATCGACCAGATCGTCTGCACGTCGACCAACGACATTTTCGTGCTGACCGCCTGGGCCGCCGCCAGCGGCGCCGCCGACAAGATCGTCTTCATCTCCGACGGCAATGGCGATTTCGCCAAGGCAATCGGCCTCGACAATGACGGCACGCCGAACAATATGGGCATCCGCTCCAAGCGCTACGCCATGCTGGTCGAAGATGGCGTGGTCAAGATTCTGAATATCGAGGACGGACCCGGCAAGGCCGATATCAGCAGCGCCGTCTCCCTGCTGGCGGGGCTCTAGCGCCGGATCCGGGGTTAGACGGAGGCGATTCGCGCTCCGAACCGAAGGCGCGGGCAAGCGTCTGCGTCCTGGCGATCTCGTTCTCACGTTCAGAGCGAGATGACGGGCGGGCGTTCGTTACGCATCTTACCCCCATCCCGTTCTACGGGATCATTTTCGCTCTAAGCAGATAGAACACAGCCTTTCAAGATCCGCAGCACGACTCCCTCTCCCATGGGGAGAGGGCTGGGGTGAGCACGCTGGCGCGTGCCACCCTCTCCCACTGAAGACCTTTGCAAAACTTCGATTCCTTCGCCCCGGCCGTTAGAGCCGGGGCCCACTCGCCTCTCCACTTGCCGCA
>NZ_MWLK01000011.1 GCF_002198715.1 Rhodomicrobium sp. R_RK_3
TCCAACCTGCTTGTGCATCACCCGCCTCCGAATCAGAGCCTCGCAAGCCATCACTCAACCAAAATCGACTTACGCAAAGGTCTCCCAGGGGAGAGGGGAAGGTCGCGGTCGCTTCCGGCGCTGAAGTCTTTCGCGGGGCTGGTGGGGCAGATTCTATCTGCGGCGATCCCGTTAGCCGATCGCGAGAGGCCGATAGGCCCCGACTCTGACGGCCGGGGCGGCGGATGAGAGGTCTCGGGATTGCCCAGGAGGTCGCGGTGGCGGCGCAGGCGCGCCTACTCCGCCAGCTCGATACGCATGCCGTCATAGGCGGGCTCGACGCCTTCGGGCAGTTCCTTGCGCAGGGTGTCGTAGTCCAGGTCGATATGCATGTGGGTGAGGATGGCGCGCTTCGGGCGGACGCGGGCGATCCACTCCAGCGCCTCTTCCACCGAGAAATGGCTCGGATGCCGCGTATAGCGCAGCGCGTCGATGATCCAGACGTCGAGGCCCTCCAGCAGAGGCAGCGTCTCCTCCGGCAGATCGTGCACGTCGCTCGAATAGGCCAGATTGCCGAAGCGGAAGCCGAGCGAATCGATCTCGCCGTGATGCTGGCGGAAGGGCAAGGCCGCGATCTCGCCGCCAGGGCCGGTGACGCTCATCGGCTCGCCGGCGTGGATGGTGTGCGCCTTTACGATGGGCGGATAGGCGCTGCCCTGCGGCGTCGAGAAGCAATAGTCGAAACGCCGCTGCAGGATGGCGCCGGTCAGCGGGTCGAAATAGACGTCGATGCGGCGCTTGCCGCGATAGGAGAGGATGCGCAGGTCGTCGATGCCGTGGGTGTGGTCGGCGTGGTCGTGGGTGTAGAGCACGCCGTCGAGCCATTCGAGGCCGGCTGTTAGGATCTGCTCGCGCAGATCGGGGCCGGTGTCGATCAGCACCGCGGTGCGCTTGTCATCGGCGAAGCGCTCGACCAGCATGGCGCAGCGGCGGCGGCGGTTCTTCGCGTTGGCGGGGTCGCAAACGCCCCAATGGCCGTCGATGCGCGGCACGCCCGGCGACGAGCCGCAGCCCAAAATTGTGAAATGGAGGCTCATGCCGCCGAGCGCGCTTCCACCGCGACGAGGCCGTCGGCCTTGGCGAACAGGCGGAAGAAATTCTCGGTCGTCGCCCGCGCGATCTCGGCCTCGCTGACGCCCTTGGCCTTGGCCAGCACGGCGGCGGTATGGCGGACGAAGGACGGCTCGTTGCGCTTGCCGCGATGCGGCGTCGGAGCGAGATAGGGTGCGTCGGTCTCGACCAGCAGGCGGTCGAGCGGGATGTCAGCGGCGATTTCGCGCAATTCCTCGGATTTGTTGAAGGTCAGCACGCCCGAGAAGGAGACGTAAAGCCCCATCTCGACGCCGCGCATGGCCAGCCGACGGCCGCCGGTAAAGCAATGCAGCACGGCGCCGAACTTGCCCTTGGCCATCTCTTCTTCGAGGATGCGGGTCGTGTGCGCGTCGGCCTCGCGGCTGTGGATGACCAGCGGCAGCCCGGTCTCGCGCGCGGCGGCGATATGCATGCGGAAGCCGTGCTCCTGGTCGGGGATCGGGCTTTTCTCGTAATGATAATCCAGCCCCGCCTCGCCGATGGCGACGACCTTGCGCTCCCCGGCGAGCTTCAGGATCTCGTCCAGCGCCACGTCCCGCTCCTCTTCGGCGTAATGCGGATGGGTGCCGACCGAGCAGGCGACGTTCGGGAACCGCTCGGCGACGGCGCGGATTCGCTCGAACTGGCGCACCCGCGTCGAGATCGTCAGCATGGCGCCGATGCCCGCTGCTTCGGCGCGCGCGACAATGGCGTCGAGTTCGCTGGCGAAGTCGGGGAAATCGAGATGGCAATGGCTGTCGACAAGCATTTTGGCACTCACATCATTCGGCGGCGGCGGCCTCCGGCTCTATATAGCGCGGGAACACCGGTTGCAAAATGCCCAGGCTGGCGCCGGGCGTCAGGCGGGCCGCCGCGCCGAGCCGGCTGAACTCGCGATCGGGGCCGATGCCGAGCTGGTCGAGCAGCTTTTCCGCCGAGGCCGGGATGAAGGGCTGCACCAGGATGCCGAGCTGGCGCAGCACTTCGGCCGTGACATAGAGCACGGTCGCCATGCGGGCCGGGTCGGTCTTGCGCAGCGCCCAGGGCGCTTCATTGGCGAAATAGCGGTTGGCGTCGCCGACGACGGACCAGATGGCTTCCAGCGCGCGGTGGATCGCCTGCCGCTCCATCGCTTCGCGCGCGAGCCCGATCATGCCGTCGGCGGCGGCCAGCAGCACCTTGTCGGCCTCGGAGAATTCGCCCGGCTGCGGGATCTTGCCGTCGCAATTCTTGGCGATCATCGACAGCGAGCGCTGCGCCAGATTGCCGAGGTCGTTGGCCAGATCGGCGTTGGTGCGGTTGACGATCGCCTCATGGCCGTAGCTGCCGTCCTGGCCGAAAGCGACCTCGCGCAGGAAGAAATAGCGCATGGCATCGACGCCGTAGCGCTCGGCCATCTCGAAGGGATCGACGACATTGCCGACCGATTTCGACATTTTCTCACCGCGATTGGTGAGGAAGCCGTGCGAGAACACGCGTTTCGGCAGCGGCAATTCCGCCGACATCAGGAAGGCGGGCCAGTAGACGGCGTGGAAGCGGGTGATGTCCTTGCCGATCACATGCACATCGGCGGGCCAATAGCGCTTGTAGCGGGGCGCGTCCTCGTCCGGATAGCCGGTGGCGGTGATGTAATTGGTCAGCGCATCGACCCAGACATAGATGATGTGGCCGGGCGCGTCCGGCACCGGAATGCCCCAGTCGAGCGTGGTGCGCGAGATCGAGAGGTCCTTCAGCCCGCCCTTGACGAAGCTGACGACCTCGTTGCGGCGCTCCGGCGGCAGGATGAAATCGGGATTGTCCTCGTAGAATTCCAGCAGCCGGTCCTCGTAAGCCGAGAGGCGGAAGAAATAGGTCTCCTCCTCGGTCCATTCGACGGGCGTCCCCTGCGGTCCGACGCGCACGCCGTCCTCGCCGACGGCGGTCTCGTCTTCACCGTAGAAGGCTTCGTCGCGCACGGAATACCAGCCGGCATAGCGGTCGAGATAGATGTCGCCGGCTTCCTCCATGCGGCGCCAGATCGCCTCGACGGCGGCGTAATGGCGCTTCTCCGTGGTGCGGATGAAATCGTCATTGGAGATGTTCAGCGCCTTGACCATGGCCTCAAAGCGCGGCGTGTTGCGCTCGCCGAGCTCGGCGGGGGTGATGCCGGCCTTGACGGCGGTCTGCTTCATCTTCAGCCCGTGTTCGTCGACGCCGGTCAGGAAAAACACGTCAAAACCGTCCAGCCGCTTGAAGCGCGCGATCGCGTCGGTCGCGATGGCCTCATAGGCGTGGCCGATATGGGGCACGCCATTCGGGTAGGAAATGGCCGTGGTGATATAGAAGGACGGTTTCTCGGTCATGGCCTTGGGACCTCGCTGTTTTGGCGCGCGACTGGCTTGAAATCAGCCCCTGGCCGCTTTTCGGGCGAGGTGTTGGATCTGCTCGAACACCGTCAGGGTCAGCGCTGCCTTGTCGAGATTGAGCCGCTCGGCTTCGCTGCGTGCTTCGCGAATGGTTTCCCACAGCTCGGCCCATTCCGCAAGGCTGTCGGGCGCGATCTGGGCCGGGAAGCGGCGCAGTTGGGGAAATTGCGGATCATGGCTTTCCCCGATGGCGCGGGCGCGCATGGAAGAGGCGAGGATTTCCTCGATCAGGTCGAAGGCCATGGCATAGGCATTGCCGTCGCGGGCGGCGGTGAGGCCGATCAGCTTGTGCACCGCCGGCCGGTCGAGGCGCGGCACGCTGTCGAGGATGGCGATGATGGCCTCGAACAAGGCGAGGCCGCCGCCGTCGAGCAATTGCAGCACGCGGCGGGGACTGCCCTTGCCGAGCGTCAGCAACGTGGCGAGCTGCGCGTCCGCGGGCGGATCATGCTCGGCCGCCTCGCTGGCGGCGAGCACGGCCCGGCGCAGCGGATCGGGGCCGAGCGGTTCGAAGCGGATGGTGCGGCAGCGCGAGCGGATGGTCGGCAAGAGGCGGCCGGGCGAGGAGGAGATGAGCAGGAAGACGGCGCGCGGCGGCGGCTCCTCCAGCGATTTCAAAAGCGCATTGGCCGAATTGGGGTTGAGGTCGTCGGCGGCGTCGACGATGACGACGCGCCAGGGCGTCACCGCCGTGCGCTGCAGGAAATGCCGGAGCGCGCGGATGTCGTCGATGGCGATGCTCTGGCGGAATTTCTTGCCCGCCGAGTCCCAGGCGCGGCGGATGGGCAGCAGGCCGGGATGGGAGAGGTTGGCGACCTGACGCCAGGCGCGGCTGTCCTCGGGAACGTCAAGCGATGGCACGGAGGCCGGCAATTCGCCCTCATGCGCCAGCAGGTAGCGGGCGACGCGATAGGCGAAACTGGCCTTGCCGATGCCCTGCTCGCCGGTCAGCAGCCAGGCGTGGTGCAGGCGGCGCGAGGCGATGGCATCGGCGATGATATGCTCGGCGGCGTCATGGCCGAGCACGTGTCGGGTGTTGCGCGGATGCGGCCACTCGCCCAGCCGGTCGGCCTCGGGCGGGGCTTCGGTTTCGGCGTCGATGGTCCGCGCGCGCGCCATGGCCGGTCACAAATCGAGGCGCTGGCTGACGGCCGACCAGATGTCGTCGGCGACCTGCTGCACGGTGCGGGCGGCGTCGATCACCTCGCAGCGCGCCGGCTCGGCCTCAGCGATCTCCAGGAATTCCTGGCGCAGATTCTGGTGGAAGATCAGGGACATCGCCTCGAAGCGGTCGGCACCCTGCCCTTCCCCCTTGGCGCGGGCGGCGGCGCGTTTCAGCCCCTCTTCCGGCGGCAGGTCGAGGATGAGGGTCAGATCGGGCATGGTCGGGCCGACGACGATGCGCTCCAGCGCGTTGATCGCCGCCATCGAGACGCCGCCCGCCGCACCCTGATAGGCGCGCGTCGAATCGTGGAAGCGGTCGCAGATCACCCATTCGCCGCGTGCCAGCGCCGGGCGGATGGTCAGTTCCAGATGCGAATCCCGGGCGACGTAGAACAGCAGCGTCTCGCCCATCGGGCCGAAATCCTTGGCCTTGCCGGAGAGCAGCACCGAGCGGATGGCCTCGGCGCGCGGTGATCCGCCCGGCTCGCGCGTCAGGATGGCCTTGATCCCCGATGCGGCCAGTTCGTCGCGCAGCAGCGCGGCCTGGGTGCTCTTGCCGGCGCCTTCGCCGCCTTCGAATGTGATGAATTTGCCAGCCGCCACCGGGCCTCTCCTATCCAGGCCCGATCGACCGGCCAAGCCTAGGACATAGACCTGCGCTGGCCGCGCATCAAGCGATCACTCGTCCTCGTGATGATGCCTGTGGATCAGCCAGCCGAAGGCCAGGCTGAGCGCCGAATCGAAGCCCTGGCGGATCAGCCCGGCGCGCTGGATCGACTCCGCCGCGAACAGCGGCGCCGAGGTCGTGACGCCGTTCTCGGCCGTGACGCGCAATTCGCCGATCCTGTCGCCCTCGTGGACCGGCGCGATCACCGGCCCCTTATAGACGATGCTGCCCCGCAGCTTGCGCTGCTTCATATTCTTCGGCAGCAGGATGCGCACGTCGCCTTCGCCGCGCAATTTGACATAACGCTGCTCGCCGCCCCAGACCAGCGCCTCGCCGACGGTCTCGTCGGCGCCGAACACCTTGAACTTCTCGAAGCTGCGGAAACCCCAATTCAGCATCCGCGCGGCGTCTTCCTTGCGGGCGCTCTGCGACTTCACGCCGTTCTGCACGATGATCAGCCGCCGCCCATCCTGCACCGCCGAGCCGACCACGCCATAGCCGGATTCCGCCGTAAACCCGGTCTTCAGGCCATCCGCGCCGACATTGGCATAGATCAGCGGATTGCGGTTGTAGAAGACATGCTTGCGGTAGCGGAATTCCTTTTGCAGGAAATAGGGGTAATATTTGGGGTATTTCTCGATGAGATGCAGCGCCAGCAGCGCAAGCTCGCGCGCCGTCATCAATTGCTTGGGATTGGGCAGTCCCGTCGAATTGGCAAAGGTCGATTTGGTCATGCCGATGCGGTGCGCATAGTCGTTCATGCTCTGCGCGAAGGCTTCTTCAGACCCCGCAAGGCCCTCGGCCAGGATGATGCAGCTATCATTGCCAGACTGCACGACCACGCCCTGCAGCAGGTCCTCGACGGTGACATTGGTGTTCAGCGGCGCGAACATCGCCGAGGTGCCGGAGGGCGCGCCGCCCGTGCGCCAGGCATTTTCGCTGACCGGGAATTCGGTCTGCAGCGTGATCTTGCCCTGGTCCAGCGCTTCGAAGACGACGGCGAGCGTCATCAGCTTGCTCATGCTGGCCGGCTGCATCAGCACGTCGGCCTGCTTCTCGAACAGCACCGTCTGCGTCTCGACATCCAGCACGATGGCATAGTCCGCCTCGGTCTCGATCTGGGCGAGGGCCAGCGACGACGGCAGTATGGCTGCGAATAAAACGAGCAGCCACAAGCTTGGGGAAAGGCGCGCTGGTATCATGGACGGTCAACAAGCATCAAATTAACGGGCGAATCAACGCTCGGCACTATCAGCCGGTCTATGGCAAAAATCAATGCCACTGACCAGTGCCACAGGGTCGCTTCCATATCGGTCGGGCGAGGCGGCATTGCGTCATCCTTGCGGTTTTTCGATGCGGGCGTCGGTCAGGCCGGCGTCGCGCATGCGGGCGATGGCGGCGCGCGCGGCTTCGTCATGCGGGAACGGGCCGACGCGGAGACGGTGCACAGAGCGCTGGCCGATGATCAGCGGCTCGACGGTGGCGGGCGCGATTTCGCCCAAGATTGAGGCAAGCTGGTCCGCCGTGTCCTTGCGGGAGAAGAGGCCGGCCTCGACATAGATCGGCGCGGCTGCGGCGGGTTTTTTCGGAGCGCTCGGCATCGCGGCGCGCGGCGCGGGCGGAGCGGTTCTCGGCGCGCTGCTCGAAAGCGCCGGGGTGCGGCCTGGAGAAGCCGGGGCAGCGGCGGGACGGATGGCGATGTCCGGTTGCGCGGCCTGTTGAGGCTGCGATCGGGCCAAGGGCAGGCTCGGAGCGGCGGGCGCGCCACGTAAGGCGGCAGCCGGCTTTGCAACTTCACGCGGCAGCGGCCTGGAAGGCGGCGGGCCGGACGGCGCGGGCGCGTATTTCGGCGTGGTCTGCGCCACGATGAAGCTGGCGGGAATGGTGTCCGGGCGGATCGCGCCTCGGTCCCTCGCCGGAATCACGACATCCATGCGCGGCTCGGCGGCCGCGGTGACGAAGCTCGCTGGCAAGGCTGCGGTATTGCGCGCGGCGCCTAACGAGGCGGCCTGCCGGAAGGCCTTGGCGGGCGACGCGGCGAAGGCGACATGCGGTCCGGCCCAGCGCTGGGCGGCCAAAACTTCGCGCTCATAGCGCTCGCCGCCATTCAGCGGGGCGGGGCCGAGATATTGCACCCGCACCGGCGCGGTGCCCGATCCTTTCATCTCCAGGAGCGAGGCGACCGCCCAGGACAGGTCGATGACGCGGCCGCCGACATAGGGGCCCCGGTCATTGACGCGCACCACCATCGAGCGGCCATTGCGCAGATTGGTGACCCGGACATAGGAGGGCAGCGGCAGCGTCGGATGCGCGGCGCTCAGCGCCTCCATGTCGTAGATTTCGCCATTGGCGGTGCGGCGGCCGTGGAACAGCTCGCCATACCACGAGGCGACACCGGTCTCGTCATAGCGGCGAACTTCGGACGGCGTGTAGAGGCGGCCATTCTGCCGGTAGGGCGCGCCGACCTTATAGACGCCGCCGCCCTTGGGCACCGGCTGGCCGAGTTCGACGATGCGCGGTCCCAGCTTCGCGCCGCCGCCTTCGCAGCCCGCGACCAGCATCACCGCCGCGCTCAGCAGAGCGAGCCGTCCCGCCAGCCGCAAGCGGCGGACGCGGACAGACCCAAGCATGAGCGACTGGTACGAGGACACGAGACGCAACCCATCCAAAACACCCGCCATCGCTGGCGCGGCAAGATCGACTTCGCGGCAGGGATGCTGCCCGCGAATGCGCAACCTTAGGATGAAATGGGTTAATGAGCGGTTTCGCCTGACCTGTCCCGGGACAGCGCCGCGTGCAGGATGTCGGTAACCGGCCGGCAAGTCCGGCGCGCAGGCGGGTGGCCATCCGCCGCAAGTCGCAAATCAGGGTGATCGAATGCCGGCCGCCGCGCCGGCACCGCTCACGCGGTCAGTGCGGATTCCGGATCGAGCCCGGCGGCAAGCGCCATGCGCACCAGACGCGGCAGGCTGCCGGCGCCGGTCTTTTCCATGACGCGGGCGCGGTGGATCTCGACGGTGCGCGGGCTGAGGCCGAGTTCGCGGGCGATAATCTTATTCGGGCGCCCGGCGATCAGATGTTTCAGCACGTCCTTCTCGCGCGGCGTCAGCACGCCGAGCTTGGCTTGCGCGTCGTCGGATTTCTCCTGCTCGCGCAGTTCGTATTCGCGCCGCTTCACCGCCTTGTCGACATGGTCGAGCAAAATTTGCGGGTCGATCGGCTTTTCCAGGAAATCGACGGCACCGCGCTTCATCGCCGTCACCGCCATGCGGATATTGGCGTGACCGGTGATGAAGATGATCGGAACCTTGTCGCCCATGCGGGAGATGCGCTCCTGCACTTCGGCGCCGGTGGCGTCGGGCATCCGCATGTCGATCAGAAGGCAGCCGGTCTCGTCCGGATGGTAATCGTCGAAAAAGCTGCGGGCGCAAGCGTGGGTGCGGACGGCGAAGCCGGCGCTGCGCAAAAGGGTCAATAAGGAATCTCGGACGGCGTCATCGTCATCCAATACCTGCACGAGCAATGGCTTGTTCATTTTACACCTGCTGACTCAAACTACGGGGATCTTGAAACTGAAGATGGCGCCGTTCGGCGTCCGATTCCGGGCGGCGAGCCGCCCGCCATGCGCCTGCGCAATACGCCGGGACAAGGAAAGGCCAACGCCGAGCCCCTCGGCCTTGGTGGTGTGGAAGGGGTCGAACAGCGTCTCGAAGACTTCGGGGGAGATGCCATGGCCGGTATCCTCGACGGAGATTTCCGCAAAGCCGTCGGCGCCGACGGCCAGCCGCACCCAGATCGCCTTCTCGCCCTCGATGCCGGTCAGTTCGTCGATGGCGTTGCGGATGAAATTCGTCACCAGCACCTGGACCTGGACGCGGTCGATCAGCACCATCACCGGCACCGGCGGGAGGTCGATGCTGACCGCGATGCCGCGCTCGGCGGCGCCTATGGTGGCAAGCTGGACGGCGTCGTCGATGGCGAGACGGAGATCGTCCCGCACGCGCTCGGCGCCCCGGTGCTGCAGCAATTGCCGCATGCGGTGCAGGATCAGCCAGGCGCGCTTGGCCTGCTCGCCGGCCTTGGCGATCAGCGCCAGATTGTTCTCCAGCGTCTCCGGCGTCGGCTCGGCGGCAGCGCTGCGGCTGGCGGCGACGGTGTAGTTGATGATGGCGGTCAGCGGCTGGCTCAGTTCATGGGTAATGGTGGTCGCCAATTCGCCGAGCACGCTGTGGCGGGCGAGATGGGCGATTTCGCGCTCCAACTCGGCGAGGCGCTGGTCCTGCAGCACGCGCGCCGAAGCATCGCGGATGTAAAAGATGGTGACGGGCGCGCCATCGAGCACGCAATCGCCAAGCATCACCTCGACGTGAAACAGCTCGCCGTTCTTCTTGCGGCCCCGAACGGTGTCGTTCTCGGACAGCGATCGCCAGCATGATTGCTCGGCCGCGAATCGCCGGGCGAAAGTTCCCGGCAGTTGAACGCCCGCCTCGAACAGCAATGCCGCGCTTTCACCAACAATCTCGGACTGACTGTAGCCGTAGAGTGCTTCGGCGCGCGCGTTCAAGGACTTGACGGTTCCGTGCGGGCTGGTGATGACGACGGCCTCCGGCGCGGTGTGCACAAATGAGCGCAATACGGACTCGCCGTGAGGACGTGCCGTCTGCAGGTTCGAATTTGTCGTATGGTCTCTCACAGTTTTCCTGCCGGAACTCTGGAAAAAGTCAGCATAATCGATATGCAGAACTTCTGCATTATTTTGCTGAAAAATATCGATGTTAACTTTAAACGACATCGAATTTGTTTTCACTTTTAACCGTCTGGTGACTTAAAATTCTGAAAATTTTAAGGGTGGAAACTATCAATTCTCGAAAGGGTATATGTCTCTATAGATTATTTACACGACACAGTTCAAGCCCCAGAAAAGCAACAAACGCATAAAATACGGATACATAGGGATTGCACCTATCTCGGCGCGACACGTCAAATGTGTACTTTCGCACGGGCTTTTTCGTCCGGGAACGGCTCAGCAACGATTTGCAAGACTAACATTGTGAATTACGAAATTATTGCGCCGCGGCGGGCGTGAACAGAACTTTGGCAAGGCCCTCCGGATATCTGTTGCCTGGACGGAATTGAGCGGCATAAGACAGGTGGAATGACACTTTCCGCCAAGGCCCGCTCCGCTCTCGCCGGCCGTCTCGCCCGGGACGTCGAAGGCGACCTGCTTTTCGACAGCTACAGCCGGGCACGCTACGCGACGGACGCCTCGCCCTATCAAAGTTTTCCCGCTGGCATCGTGGTGCCGAAAAGCCAGGCCGACGTGGTCGCGGCGATGTCGCTGGCCTGGGAGGCCGGCGTGCCCGTCGTCGCGCGCGGCGGTGGCACCGGGCGCGCCGGGCAGGCGGTCGGCGAAGGGCTGGTCATCGATTTCTCCAAATATTTGACGCGGCTGCTCTACTACGACGCCAACGCCCAGACCTGCATCGTCGAGCCGGGCATGACGCCGGCCGCGCTGAACGATGCGCTGAAGCCGGAGCGCGTCTGGTTTCCTGTGGAAATCGCCTCGGCGGCGCAGGCGACGCTCGGCGGCATGGCGGCGACCGACGCCATCGGCGCGCGCGCCTTGCGCTATGGCCGGATGCGCAACAATGTCGCCGCCCTGGACGCCGTGCTCGCCGATGGCAGCGAGATCAGCTTCGGCGAAATCCCGGAAAATTTCGGCCATGAGGGGTCGGGCGGCGAGTCCGAGGCGCTGATCCTCGACCTGCTCGAGGCAGCCGAAAGCAGCGAGGCGGCGATCCGCGCGCTGCCTTCGACGCTCGGCGCCATGCAGGGCTATAATGTGCAGGCGCTGCTGCCGGGCGAGGCGCCGCAAAACCTCGCCGCCTTCCTGACCGGCTCGGAAGGCACGCTGGCCATCGCCCGCCGCATCGAGCTGAAGCTGGCGCGCTGGCCCCGCGCCCGCGTGCTCGGCATTTGCGGCTTTCCCGGCCTCGTCCAGGCCTTGCGCGCGCTGCCGGCGATTTCCGGCCTCGATCCGGTCGGCATCGAGCTGATCGACCGGCGCATCCTCGAACTCGGCCTCGCGGCGCAGGAGGGCGCGGAATCGGCCAAGCGCGTGCTGCGCAAGGACGCGGAGATCCTGCTCTTCGTCGAATTCATGGAAGCAAACCGCATCGCCAATGCGCGCAAGTTGAAGGATCTGGCCGAGCTGATGCACAAGCTCGGCCATGCGCGGGCGGTCAATGAAATGATCGGCGCGGCGGTGCAGGAGGCGACGCAGCGGGCGCGCGGCCAGGGGCTCGCCCGGCTCTACGGGCGCAGCGCGCTGCCGATGCAGCTTGCCCCGATCCAGGAATTCGCGCTGCCGGTGCCGCAGCTTCCCGGCGCGGCCGAGGGCCTCGCCGAGATCATGCTGCGGCACGGCTTCGACATGATGTGGCACGGCTATGCCGGGGCGGGCGCGCTGCAGGTGCGGCCGTGGCTGCGGGCGGGCGGCCTCGGCCAGATCGATGCCGGCGCCATGGCGGCGGAGGTCACGGCGGTCTATGCCGATTTCGCCGGTCAGCTTGCCGTCGCCGAGGGGCACGGCATCGCCCGCTCCTTCCTGCGCGAGGGGGTCCGCGATCCCCGCCTGACCAGCCTGTTCGAGGCGATCAAGACGCGCTTCGATCCGCGCGGGCGGCTCAATCCCGGCAAGATCGTCGCGCCGCCGCCCGGCCCCGATGCCATCTTCTGGCGCAGCGCCCCGCCCGCCGAGACGGCGCCGCCGCCGGCGCTTGCGTCCGCGCTCGCCTGCGACGGCACGGCGCTGTGCCGGAAGCTGGATAGCGGCGTGATGTGCCCGTCCTTCCGCATGACCCGCGACGAGCGCGACAGCCCGCGCGGCCGGGCCAACACGCTGCGGCTGGCCCTCTCGGGCGATCTCGGCCCTGGCGCGCTCGCCTCCGAGGGCATGGCGGAGACGATGTCGCTTTGCGTCTCCTGCAAGGCGTGCCGGGCCGAATGTCCGCGCTCGGTGGATATCGCCCAGGCCCGCATCGCCGTGCAGAGCGCGCAGCTTTCGCGCACCGGCCTGTCGCGCTCGGCGCGGTCGCTCGCCTATCTGCCGCATTACGCCCCGCGCCTGCGCCCCTGGCGGCACGGCCTCAATCTGCGCGACCTGCTGCCCTGGACGGCGCGGCTCTCGGAGCGCTTCACCGGCCTCAGCGCCGACCGCCCCTGGCCGCGCTGGACCGCCGCGCCCTTCGCCTCGTCCGTGCCGCCCGCGGAGGGGAGCGGCCCCGAAATCCTGCTCTTCGCCGACACTTTCAACAATTATTTCGACGCCGATACGCTGCGCGCCGCCGCCGATGTGCTGACCGCCAGCGGCTACCGCCTGCGCTTCCTCGCCCCGCCGGCGGGCGAGCGGCCCTATTGCTGCGGCCGGACTTTCCTCGAAGCCGGGCTGATCGACGAGGCGCGCGCCGAGGCCCGGCGGCTGATCGACGCGGCGGCTCCCTTCATCGCGCGCGGCATCCCACTTGTCGGGCTGGAACCAGCCTGTATCCTGACTATTCGCGACGAGTTCCTGAATACGCTGGGCGAGACGGGGGCGGACGATCTGGCCGCCAATAGTTTTCTATTCGAGGAGGTCATGATTCAGCCAGCGGCAGCCAAGGCCCTCAAGCCGCAACTGCTCAAGATCGAAGCCGAAGCCGTGATTTCGGCCCATTGTCACCAGACCGCCTTCGGCACGGCGGCGCAGGCGCGAAAAGTTGCCGCATTGGTCCCGGGCATGACTGTGATAGAGGCAGAGAAAGCCTGTTGCGGGATGGGCACGTCGTTTGGCTACCGGCCGGAAACGGTCGCGGCCTCGCTTCGCATGGGAGAATTGTCTCTGTTCCCGCAAATCCGCAGAACCGGACCGGACACGCTGCTCATCGCGGACGGATTCGCCTGCCGGCGCCAGATCATGGACGGCACCGGGCGCACCGCGCGCCACACCGCCGTGCTCTTAAAGCTGGCGCTCGCGGCGAAGGAAAAATTCGGCTCCCTCGAAGAGGCCGGTCATCAACAGGGCGCCAAGCTTGCCAAGCGCGTCAGCCGCTTGCGCAGGTCCTATTTCAGATAAAGGTCAGCAGTTTCATGCAGTCGATTACGCAGCAATCCCTCCACGATGAACTTCTCGGCCGCTTGCGGAAGATGATCATCTCGGGAGCCTTCTTGCCCGGCGACAAGATCCCCGAGCGCCAGCTTTGCGATCAGTTCGGCGTGTCGCGCACGCCGCTGCGCGAGGCGCTCAAGGTGCTCGCCGCAGAAGGGCTGGTGCAGCTCGCGCCCAACCGGGGCGCCATGATCGCGACGCTCAGCGCCGACGAAATGGACGAATGCCTGACGATTTCATCCGCCATCGAAGCCCTGTCGGCGGAACTGGCCTGCGCCAACATCACCGACGACGAGATCGAGGCGATCAAGGGGCTGCACGACACCATGATCGCGCATTACCGGGCCGGCAATCTGGAAGGCTTCCTGGCCGCGAACCGGGAGATCCACGAGAGCATCGTCGCGGCGGCGCGCAACCCGCTGCTGGCGGGCATCTACGACACGCTGTTCTTCCGCATCGGCCGCACCCGCGTCCACCCGCATTATTCGAGCGAGCGGCTGGACGAGGCGGTGGCGGATCATGAGGAGATCATCTCGGTGCTCGAAGCCCGGCAAGGCAAGCGCCTCGCCGAGCTGCTGCAGAACCATCTGGAACATCTGTTCGATGTCTACCGGGGCGCTCCCGTCGCCGCGTCGAGCGAGGCGAACCGGGGGAGTTAATTGCCGAGGCGCGCCGTGCCGGTGTCGCCGTCATTGCGGCTCCAGGCGACATGTTTGCCGGTCACGCGCAGCTTGTAGCAATAGGCGCGGCCGTTCGACCATTTGCTCCATTGCTGGCACAGTTCGGCGCGGCGCACCCACCAGCGGCCGGTATCCGTCTTAACGGCTTCGCCCGCCAGCGCGGCGAGCTGGGCGCTGCTGACGCCGACCATGGTGCCGTCGGGCCGGTAGCGGATCGGGATTTCGGCGATCGGGGTCTGGATATAGATGGTCTTGCCGCTCACGGCGTCATGCAGGGATTTGCCCGTGAGGAGAACCGCGTTCTCCGAGGCAACAGCGGAACCACTTAGCAACGCCATGGTTGCTACCAACATACTCTTTCGCATTGGACCCTTTTGTAGAGCAAATGTTGCGCCGCAGCAAAGATGCGGGGCAAACGGGGCTGAAATCAGGCGCTGCTTATTGAAGATTTCTTAAGCCGCTGGAGCGGGGAGTTTCTCCCGGTGAATTGCAGCGCCTCGGCCCTGCGGCGCCTTCTGATATTCTGGAAAAAAGGGTCAAAATAAGGCAACTACTGCGCGCGCCGGATGCTATAAGCTTGGCGAATCGCATTTGGATGGGTGGCCGAGCGGTTGAAGGCACCGGTCTTGAAAACCGGCAGACGGGCGACCGTCTCGTGGGTTCGAATCCCACCCTATCCGCCATTAGCGCGCTGAAATGCCTTGGATTTCCACAGGTGCCGGTCGAGAATAAGCAAGGATGCGCCGGGACCCGGGCTATCTTGACGTTCGGTGTGCAGCCCTAACGCGCCGGGTGCGGCAAAGTTCAAATCATCGCCCTGCGTGTTACTCAATCTATGCATTCGCCCTTAGGCTTTTTCTCCGGGATTGCCGGCCATATGCGGGGCTTCCCTTAGCGGCGAAATGGCGCGGGCATTGCGCCGGCGCAAAGCGATGATTGCGCACCTTTTCTGGCGGCGGCGGCGCACCCAAATGCGGGGGTGCCAGACCGAGGAGGACCAACCATGGCGCTGCAAACCAAATTCTCGACGACGGAGCCCGAGCGCCCGATTTCGGCCGGCGCCCGCATCGGCCATGTGCATCTGAAGGTCGCCGATATCGAGCGGGCGCTGGGCTTCTATGTCGGCGTTCTCGGCTTCACGCTTACGCAGACCTTCGGCGATCGCGCGGCGTTCCTCGCGGCGGGCGGGTACCACCATCACATCGCGCTGAACACCTGGGAAAGCCTCGGCGCGCCGCCGCCGCCGCCCGGCACCACCGGGCTCTATCATCTGGCCGTCCTCTACCCGACGCGGGCGGAACTGGGTGACGCGCTGCGCCGGCTCGACGCGGCCGGCATCCGGCTCGACGGCGCCGCCGACCACGGGGTCAGCGAAGCGCTCTATCTCCGCGATCCGGACCAGAACGGTGTCGAGCTCTATTGGGACCGGCCGGAATCCGAATGGCCCCGCGACGCCGACGGCACGCTCCACATGGGCAATCTCCGGCTCGACCTCGCCGGCCTGCGGGCCGAGGGCGCCGCGTCCGAATAGGCCGCCTCAATAGCGGCGCTGGCGGAAGAGGAACACCAGCACCAGCCCGGCGACGAAGCCGCCGACATGGGCCATATAGGCGACGCCGCCGGTGTTGCCGGTCTGGGCGGAGTTGGCGATCGAGCCGATGCTGCTGAACAATTGCAGCGCGATCCACAGGCCGATCACCAGGAGGGCGGGAACTTCGGTCAGTTGCCGCCCGATGATGACGGTGACGCGGCCTTGCGGGAACAAAACCAGATAGGCCGCGAGCACGCCGGCAATGGCGCCCGAGGCGCCGAGATTGGGCACGTTCGAGTTCGGCATGGCCGCCATCTGCGCGAAGGTCGCGGCGATGCCGCAGGCCAGGTAGAACAGCAGGAAGCGGAAGGAGCCGAAATTGTCTTCGACATTGTCGCCGAAGATCCAGAGATAGAGCATGTTGCCGGCAAGGTGCAGCCAGCCGCCATGCATGAACATGGCGCTGAACACGGTCTGGATCTCGGCGGCGGGATTGTTGCCGAATTCGCGCGGGATGAAGGCCCAGGTGCGGATGAACGCGTCGCCGCGATTGAGCTCGAGCAGGAAGACGGCCACGTTCGCCAGGATCAGCGCATAGGTGACGATCGGGATGCTCTGCCGCGTGCTGTTGTCGTCGCCAATCGGAAAAACCATGTCCGCCCCCCTTCGCTGATCGGCCGTCCACCCCAATGGACGATCCTAGCGCATTTCCGGCAAATAAACGCGGGGGCCGCGGATAGTTCCCCAGGCAGGGACGGCAGCCGGAAAGAAACCAGCGGCGCGACGTCCCGTTTGAACTATGCTCCATCGTGTGCGAAACCCCGGGACGGAGCACCGGCGATGGATGGCAAAGAGCTTCTGCTGATCACCCATGTGAGGCGCTTCATCGGACCGGCGGCGGTCGCGCGCCTGCTGCGCGAGGACATGACAATCGCCTGCCATGACGCCAGTTTCGCCGACGCGGGGGCGCGCGCGGCGTTCGAGGCGGAGTGGCCCGGCGCTGTGGCGCTCGCCGCAGCGACTCCGGAGGCGATTTGCGGCGAGGCCGCCGCGCGGTTCGGACGGCTGGACGCGCTGGTATCGAACGATCCCTATCCGGCGGTGCGGGCGCCGGTGGACGAGGCGGACCCGGACGAATTCCGGCGGGCGCTGGAGGCGCTGACGCTGTGGCCTTACACGCTGATCGGCAAGGCCGCCGCGATCATGAAGCGGCAGGGGCGCGGGCGCATCCTGCTCATCACTTCGGCGGCGCCGCTGACGGGGATCGCGAATTATTCGATCTATGCGGCGGCGCGCGGCGCGGCCAATGCGCTGGTGCCGAGCCTGTCGCGGGAACTGGCGCGCTGGAATATCCCGGTCAACGCGATCGCGCCGAATTACATCAAGAACCCCGAATATTTCCCGCCGGATTTGCTCGCCGACGCGGGCGCGATGGGCAAGATGCTGAAGCACATCCCGCTCGGCCGCCTCGGCGAGCCGGAGGAGGTCGCGGAACTGGTGGCGCTGTTCGCCAGCGGCCGCTGCGGGTTCGTTACGGGGCAGGTGCTGCCGGTTGCGGGGGGATGGGCGTAGAG
>NZ_MWLK01000012.1 GCF_002198715.1 Rhodomicrobium sp. R_RK_3
CGGCCTGACGGCCGTCCGGGACGACGGGGAGAGGACCTTCGATACGCAAAGGTCTCCCATGGGAGAGGGAGCTTGGCTGCGGATCTTAAACGGCTGCCGGACTCTGATTCCAACAACACGACCTCACCCTAATGCGCTTCAGACGGCAAGGCGATCGCCTGGCCGTCTCGTACCAAATGGCCCGGAGCCGTCGCAGGAAAGGACCGTTCGGTGATCGAACCCTTCAGCTATACTATCCTGCTGCCGCATACGGTCGCCTTCAATGCCGCCGTGCCGGAGCTGCTGCAGCCGCTCTCGGTGCAGTTCGGCGGCCTGCCTGGACGCGGCCTCTATAATTTCGCCGCCTCGGTCGGGGCGCAGGCGCCGCTCGCGCTGGAATCGCTCGGCCTCAGCGCCCGTACCATGTCAGCAGGAGCCTCGAAGCGAGCGGGCGGTCAGGGCGTCTGAGCCTGACGCGGCGGATGGCCGAACAGCGCCTTGTAGGCGCGGCTGAACGCGGCCTCCGACTTGTAACCGACGCTGAGGCCGATCTCTCCCACGCGCGCATTCGGCTTGGCCAGCATTTCGCGCGCCAGCGTCAGGCGAAGCTCATTCTGGTAGCGCAGCGGCGCGTGGCCGACCAGCGCCGCGAACCGCTCGCAAAAGCTCGAACGGGACATGCCGCAAATGCCGGCGAGCGCCTCGATGCTCCATGGCTGCATCGGCTGCTCGTGAATGGCCTTCAATGCGCGGGCGATGCGCATGTCCGACAGGCCGCCGAGCCACCCCGAGGTCTGCCCCTGGTGAACCCACCAGCGCAGTGTGCGGATGACCATCAGATCGATGATGCGCGAGATCATCAAGGCGGAGCCCGGCCGCATGGTCTCGGCTTCGAGAAGCGTATAGTGGACGAGGCCATTGAGCCATTCGGCATTTTCCGCCCGCCTGATGTGGATGCATTGGGGCAGCGCGAAGATCATGCCATTGAGGCTGTCGGGCTCCAGCCAGAAGCGGAAGACGGTGATGCTCGCGGGCGCGCCCGACGCGACCACGCGCAAACCGCCCGCGGCGGCTGTCAGCATCACCATGTCGCCGGTTTCGACGGCGATCCTGGCGTGGGCGTCGCCCTCGACATGCGCCGTGCCCTCGGTCACGACGCAAACATGGCCTGCCCCGATCGTCCGCTCCAATTGCTCGCCGGCCGCGAGGGCGCGGGCCCGGACATGGTCTCCCCTGAGGCGGATATGCGCCAGCGCATGGGACAGCAGATCGCCGGAGGCCGAACCGTCGACGCCGGCTTCTGGATGAATGGTCAAATTTTCCGGTCGATCCATCATGGCGAGATCGGGGACGGGTGATCAAGGTATGGGCGGTTCAGCGGCACGGGTTTGGCCAAATTTCCGCGACAGGATGAGTTCATGCGGACGAGCAACGAATTTTGCCTTGCGTCCACGCCCGATTTCGAAACGTGGCGCGTCGAGGCACGTCCGGCGAACGGCGCAAGAAGCCAATACGCCGAATATGACGACATCAAAGCGTCCATGCGATATCTGAATCTATATGGGTTGCCTGCTGTCGATCTCGCGACCCCCTCGGTTTCATCCGCCAAGCGCACGCGCTCCGATGCGGTACGCGATGGCATGACCGATTTCAAGCTGCTGTTCCAGTTGTCCGGACGCTGCACTCTCATTCAGGATGAGCGCACCTCGGTGCTGGCTGCCGGAGACCTCGGCCTGGTCGATGCCACGCGGCCGATACTGGCTGTTCCCGCCGAAGGTCCCGGGCGGGTGATCGGGCTGCATTTGCCTCGCCGGCCTCTGACCGCCCATCTCGGTTTCGAGCCGCAGGGCGGCCTCAGATGGAAAAGCGATGACGCTTTGCCGGCGCGCTTGCTGAAGAGCCTTGTCGAGGGCGCGATCGAGGACCCCGATGCGGCATCCGGCGACGCGCAGACCTTCATGGAGCGGGCAATCTATAATCTGGTCGGCGCGCTGTTCGGGGCCGGCGATCTGCCGCAGCATTTCTCGCAGGGCGACAAATTGTTCCTTCGCATCTGCCGCATCATCAAGCGGGAGTTCGCCGATCCCGGTTTCGGACCGGCCGATATCGCCGCCGAAGCCGGCATATCGGTCCGCTATCTGCAAAAACTCTTTGCGATGCGCGGCACGACCTTTGGCAACCACCTGAGATCATGCCGCCTGGACTACGCCGCGAGCCTGCTGGACGGGCGCGCCGAGATGAAGAGCAAGCCGCCCCTCGTCGAGGTCGCCCGCGCCTGCGGCTATCGCGACTACGCGCATTTCGCGCGCAACTTCCTGGCCCGTTTCGGCCATACGCCGGGTGCCTTCAACACCCGCGTAAGGGCGCCATGATGAATCGGCGGGGGCACGCGCTTCCCGCCTCACGACGCGAAATCGGTGGAGCGGGAAACCTCCTCCCAGGCGGCCATTTCGGTCTTCATGGCCTCGAGCTTGTCCTCGACCAGCTTGAGCGCGTCCGCCCCGAGAGTGAGCCGCACCGGCGGCGTCTCGGCCGCCACCAGCGTGAGCAGCGCCTGCGCGGCCCTTGCGGGATCGCCGGGCTGATTGCCGCTCTTGGCCCGCCGCGCGGCGCGGATCGGGTTCATGACATTGTCGTAATCGGCAATGCTGCGCTCGGCGCGGATCATCGAGCGCCCGGCCCAGTCGGTGCGGAATTGGCCCGGTGCCAAAGCCGTCACATGGATGCCGAAGGACTTCACCTCCTTGCCCAAGGCTTCGGAAATGCCCTCCAAGGCGAATTTGCTGCCGCAGTAATAGGTAATGCCGGGCAGGGTGATGAAACCTCCCATGGAGGTGACGTTGACGATGCGGCCGGAGCGCCGCGCTCGCATGCCCGGCAGCACCGCCTGGATCATCGCGACCGCCCCGAACACATTGGCATCGAACTGATGGCGCAGCTCCTCCAGCGAGGATTCTTCCAAGATGCCCTCATGGCCGTAGCCGGCATTGTTGACGAGGACGTCGATCGGACCGGCCGCGCGCTCCGCCTGCGAAACAGCTCCAAGAATGGCGTCGAAATTCGTCACGTCGAGGAGGATGGCGTGCGCGCGATCCGGCGCGAGGGCCGTGAACGCCTTCGCCGCGTCTTCGTTGCGCAGCGTGCCGACGACGCGGTGCCCGGCATTCAGGGCGCCTTCGGCAAAGGCTTTGCCCAGACCCGAGCTGACGCCCGTAATAAGAAAGGTTTTGCTGTTCATTCTGCTTCTCCAGCGTTCGGCAGGGAACCCGCCATCCTATATCGTGACTCCATATTGATATCATGATACAGATTGCAAGAGGCAGGCGGCAGAGGATAGAAGGTTCATGGCCGGCAAGGCTCAACAACCCCTGCGGGAACGCAGCCGGCAGCTCACCCGCGACATCGTGCTCGATGCCGCCGAGCGTTTGCTCCAGAAGAGCGCCATGGCGGATTTCTCGATGCGGGCGCTGGCGGCGGAAGCCGGCGTCGGCTTTGCGACGCCGTTCAATCATTTCGGCAGCAAGAACGCGATCATGCAGGCGCTGTCATCCCGCCTGATCGAGCGGATGGCGGCGCGTTTCCGCGAGGAGGCGCCCGATGGCGATGCCATCGACCGCGTGCTCGCCATGGGGCGCATCAGCGTCGCTCTCCTGCTGGAAAAGCCCGATGTCCACAAGGCAGTGGTGGGTTCGCTCGGGGTGGTCAGTCCGACACCGGGGTTTGTCAGGCAGAACTCGAGCGCCTTGTGGTCGCTGGCGCTCGGCGATTTCGCCGGCATCGACGCTCGCATGAAGGCGGTCGCGCAAACGACGCTCGCGGAACAGCTCGCCTTCACCTTCCGCGGCTGCGTTTCGTTCTGGATCGCGGGAGAGCTTCCGAACGAGGACCTCGGCAACGCGTTCAGCACCGGCACCTGTGCGCTGCTCCTCGGCTTTGCCGAGGACAGGCGGCGCGCCGCCCTGGTCGCGCAAATCGAGCGGCTCGCATGCTGATCCACGGAACGCTCCCGAGCGTCAAAGGGGCAGCTCCGTCGACAGCTTCACCGTCTGCATGGGGATGTCGGTCTTGACGTTCTGAACCCCATTCGCCCGCGTCAGATGCGCGGCCTGGAAGGCGCGATAACCGTCGAGATCGGCCGCGACCACCCGCAAGAGCGCGTCGCACTCGCCCGCCATGATGTGACATTCGACAACCTGGGTGAGGCGTCGCATGGCAGCGGCGAAACCTTCGACGGTTTCCGCATCCTGCGCGATCAAGGAGACGCGTGCGAAAACGGTCAGGCTGATGCCGACTTTCGGGGCATCGACCAATGCCACATAGCGCTGAATGACGCCCTCCTGTTCCAGGCGCCGCACCCGGCGCAGGCAAGGCGACTGCGACAGGCCGACCATGCGCGCGAGTTCGAGATTCTGCAGCCGTCCATCCCGCTGCAACGCACGCAGAATACTCAAATCCGTTTCGTCAATCCGTGGGGGCATGCGATCCCGTCTTTGCCGGTTTGCGCGCAATTGGATAGCGCGATATGGCGAGCAAGCGCCGTGAAAGGCGGCCAATTGCGCGTGGGATTGGCTAGCCTTGCCTCGAACAGACATAGCGCGGACCAAGAGGCGAGGCCAGTTTCGATGACAAGCCAGGCATTCGATCGCGTCACGCCGGCAACGCTGCGCCGGGGTGCGGAGCTCCTGGCCGACATCCTGCATAGCGAGGGCGTCCGCTATGTGTTCGGCAATCCCGGCACGACGGAGCTTCCGGTCATCGAAGCGCTGGGACAATGGGATTTTTCCTATGTGCTCGGCCTTCAGGAGGCCTCGGTCGTGGCCATGGCCGACGGCTATGCGCAAGCGTCGGGGCGGGTCGGCTTCGTCAACCTCCACTCCGCCGGCGGGCTCGGTCACGCCATGGGAGCGATCATCAACGCTCAGGTCTCCAATACGCCGTTGGTGGTGACGGCGGGTCAGCAGGATTTGCGTCACCTCGCCCTGGATCCGCTCCTGTCCGGCAATCTGGCCGGCATCGCCAGCCCGGTGGTCAAATGGGCGCGGGAAGTCACTCATCCCGACCAGATTCCGGTCCTGGTCCGCCGGGCGTTCAACGACAGCCGGGCCGCGCCGTCCGGGCCGGTCTTTCTGTCGCTGCCGTTGGACGTGATGGAAGGAATAACGGCCGCGAGCGCCGGAACGCCATCGACGCGTGTCGACGCCCGTGCGCTTGCCGGTTCCCTCGACGCCATGAGCGAGGCGCTAGCAGGCTTCCTGCCTGGCAAGATGGCCCTGGTGGCCGGCGAGGAGGTCTTCACCTCAGGCGCGGGCGAGTCAGTGGTAAGGCTCGCCGAGACCCTGGCCGCCCCGGTCTTCGGGTCGTCCTGGCCGGGGCATATTCCGTTCCCGACCGCCCATCCGCTCTGGCGCGGACCCTTGCCGCCCCAGGCATCCGCCATCCGTGACCGGCTGGCGGCCTATGACGGGCTTTTCCTGCTCGGCGGACAGTCCCTGATCACCTACGTCTATTCGGAGGGCTCGCCGGTTCCCTCGCATTGCAACGTCTATCAGCTCTCCGCCGATCCGGGGGAACTCGGGCGCACCTATCCCGTGACCCTTGCCTGCGTCGGTGACATCGAAATGTCGCTGCGGGCTCTCCTGCCCCTGTTGACCGACAAGGTCACCCCGCACCGCCGCGCCGTCTCCGCATTATTGGACAAGGCCGCAAAGGACCGCGACGCGGCCCACGACGCGCAAGCGCTGAGGCTGGAGCGCGAAGGCGGCAGCCTGCCGATTTCGCCTTATGTGGCCGCCGGAGAGGTTGCCCGCGCCATCGGCCCCGATGTCGCGATCGTCGACGAGGCGCCTGCCACCATGGGCGATCTCCGAGCCTTCCTGCGCTCATGGTCGTGCCGCCAATATCTGTTCACCCGCAGCGCCATCCTCGGGTGGGCCATGCCGGCGGCGATCGGCACGTCTCTTGGGCTCGACCGGCAGCCGGTCGTCGCCGTTCTCGGTGACGGCGCCGCGATGTACTCGCCGCAGGCCCTGTGGACGGCCGCGCACGAAAAGCTGCCCGTCACCTTCGTGGTCATGAACAACCGCGAATACAACATTCTGAAAGTTGCGATGCGCCGGCGGACGATGAGCGCAAATGCATGGCAAAGCCGATTTGTCGGAATGGAGCTGGCCGATCCTGCCATCGACTTCGTTGGCCTGGCGCGATCACTCGGCGTGGCGGCGAGGCGCGTGGAGAGCGCGGGCGATATCGGCGACGCGGTTGCGGCTGGGATCGCTTCGGGTCTTCCCAATCTCGTCGAAATACCGATCGGCACGGCCTGATCGCGCGCAATCTCGGGCGCGTAGATTACGCGCGACCGCGAGGAGCGGTGGCTCAAATGCCGGCAAATTGCCGGTTAAGAAGATTAACGTTTCGTTGCGCGGCTCATGCGGAGGACGCACCGATGCGCTGCCTTATAGCCTAGAGATAGCTTAGCCACCAGTCGCGGCGGCGCTGTTTCACCGCCGCGAACCAATGTACGAGCGGGTAGAGAACCAGCGCCACGGCGACCCAAATGAGCAGGATCATAGGCAGCCCCAATCCGTAACCGGCGGGCCTATCCGTCGGCTGCCTGGCGATCCAGGAGAGGCCGGGAAAGGTGATCAGGACGTAGCTGAGCGCGAGAGCATGCAGCAGATAGATATGGGCGATATAATAGATCAGCGGAACCCGGCCGTAGACGGTGATGATCCGCGCTGCCGGACCCGGGTACCGCTCGATGGCGGCCAGAGCCAAAAATGCCGCCGCCAATGTCATCATCAGGTAAAGCAATGAAGGCGGGTATTTCTGGAAGTCGATGAAGGACAGCACCGTCGCGAGCACGGTCTGCTGGGTCTGCCAGGGGTTAGGGTCGCCATAGACATTGCCGGCACGCAGCACGATGAGGCCAAGAATCAGCAGCAAGCCGAGGCCGGCCAGCAGAAACCGTCTCTGCGGGGCCTCCCACTGGAAGACCGGCCCCAGCGCATAGCCCATCGCCATGACCGCGATCCAAGGCACCAGGGGGTAAAGCACGTAAATCGTCTTACCGTGGCCGACCGCGATGCCGCCGCCCTCATGCAGGAGCACCCAGAGCCACCCGAGGGCACCGAAATCGACCGGGGAGACGGCATCGAAGAGATTATGTCCGGCAATCAGCGACACGCCGAAGACGATCAGCGCCCAGCGCGGCAGCCAGACGAGCGCCGCCATCGCAATCATCGAACCGCCAATTGCCCAGATGACATTGCCGACCGGCAGCTTATGGACGGGGCTGATGGCCCAAGGGAGCGTCATCACCAGCAATTGGATGGCCAGCACCAGCCACAGCCCGCGGGTCAGCAGGAAGCGGCTGGCCTCGCCGAGCGTCCGGCGGCGCACATAAAGATAGGCTGATGTCCCGGCAAGGAAAATAAAGACCGTCGGGCAAACGTGGGCGAGCCAGCGAACGAGGAAGAGCTGTGGTTCGGCGTAATTATGCGAATCCCCGGCGCTGAAAAAGTCGCGTGCGTGGTCGAGGGTCATCAAAATCATCACCGCCCCCCTGAGGAGGTCGATGGAATCGACGCGATGACGGGCTGTCGCCTGTACGGCCGCCGCCGTCCCTCCCGCTGCGCGACACGAAGCCGTGCCCGAATTATTGAGGGATCGAGCCAAACGCACATCGCACTCCCAATGCCGCGCTTCGAATACTGCGGCAGCGTTGCGATGCCTGCGCTCTATTCGCAAGATCTCAAGTGTTACGCTCGTAGGGGGATCGTAACGGTCCCCGTTGTTACTGTAACGCAACCTGGCGCAGGAGCATTATTCATTCCAGGCGGTGCGCGCCGGCCACCCCGCTGACGGTAAATGCATCGAGCCGAGATAGCGCGGCGCCTCGGCCGGAAAGATGATACGCACCACGGTCGGCGCCGGGGCGGTGCGATGCGCTCGCGACGATCAAAGCCATGCTTGGCGGCCACCGAAGCACGAATTAAGAAGTGCAAAGCTTGGATGTATTGAGGTTTTCGCGGACCGGCGGCTTTCCACGTTCAGGTCGACGCCCGCTCTGGGACACGACGTCGACGAGGCGACGACTGAAAACGGGGCCTCGCGCATCACCTCGGCCCGGTCGGTGCCGAAATGTCGGCCGGCGATTTAACGCATTGAAATCTTTGGTAGCGAGGCCCGGACTTGAACCGGGGACCTACGGATTATGATTCCGCCGCTCTAACCAACTGAGCTACCCCGCCATCGGGTAAAGGTATAGGCAGCGCCGCCGTCAGCGTCAAGAGCGGGGCGCGGCCGATTTGAACCCGCCGGCGCCTTACGCCGAAGCCTTCAGCTTGCGGAAGCGGACCAGAGTGAACAGGCCCATCGGCCAGAGCGGGACGCATTCGATCAGCGACAGGCGCGGGCGCACCATGACGCGCTCGAGCGGGAAGATCGGGTGCCAGCCGAGCTTGTCGGCGAAGGGGGCCATCTTGCGCTCGACCCAGCCGCGGGCGCCGTGATCCTGGCTGAAATGGTTGAGGATCATCACCTCGCCGCCCGGCGCGCAGACGCGCTCCAGCTCGGCCATCACCCTGTCCGGATCGGGCACGACGGTCATCACATACATGGCGACGACGGTGTTGAAATAATCGTCGGCGAAATCGAGATGGGCGGCGTCCATCTCGCGCAGACCCTCGATGTTGCGCAGGCCTTCCTTGGCGACGCGCTCGCGGGCCTTTTCGAGCATTTCCGGCGACAGGTCGATGCCGCTGATCTTCAGATAGGGGGCATAATTGGGCAGGGAGAGGCCGGTGCCGACGCCGACTTCCAGCACGGTGCCGCGCCGCTGGTTGATGTGCTCCACGGCCTTGCGGCGGGCGGCGGCAGCGATCGTGCCGAAGGTGGTGTCGTAGACCGGCGCCCATCGCCTGTAGGCTTCGCGCACGGTCGTGGTGTTGAGGACTTTCTGCTGTGCCGCCATGTCGATGTCGAACTCCAGTTCGCAGGTGACGGAAGCCCAAGCATACCGCTCCGCCGCGTGACTCTTCAACCAGTGCGCAAGCCGCGCCATCCGGCGCGATCAGGCTTTAATCTTCGCATTCAGGCGCGTATAAGCGGCCCTTGAGCGGATTGAGCCCCAGCGAGCAAGCCACCAATGCCCGACCTAACCATATTGATCCCTGCGCATAACGAAGAAAGCAATTTGGCGCAATTAATCAATGAAATTGTGATGGTCGTGGGTCAGCGCGCTCCGAGCCTTGCCTATGAAATCGTCGTCGTGGACGATGGCAGCACGGACGGGACGCGGGCGGAAATCCTGCCGCTGATGCAAAATAACGCAGGGCTGCGCATTATCGTTCACGGGCGGCGGGCGGGGAAATCAGCCGCTCTCAAGACCGGATTCGAGGCGGCTGAGGGCAAATGGATCGCAACGCTCGACGGCGACGGGCAGAACGATCCCGCCGATCTGGCCGCGCTTTGGAGCGAAATCGCCGCCGGCCCGGATCAAGCGATCTATGCGGGTGTGCGCAGACGCCGCAATGACGGGCTGGTTAAAAAGCTCACCTCGCGCTCCGCCAATCTGATCCGGCGCTGGGCGCTGAAGGATACGGCGCGGGATGCCGGCTGCGGCTTCAAGGTGCTTCCGGCGGCGCTCGCCAGGGAGCTGCCCTATTTCGACAACATGCACCGCTTCCTGCCCGCGCTCGCCCGGCGGCACGGCTATGCGGTGCGCGAGATCCCGGTCAACGACCGGGCGCGGGTGCATGGGCAGTCGAAATACGGGCTGTTCGACCGCGCCATCGTCTCTGTGCTGGACCTGATCGGCGTCTATTGGCTGATCCGGCGCTATAGCGATCGCGGCGTGGTGGCCGAAGAGGCCCGCGGCAGCAGCCGCGAGACCGCCGGCCCGGCGCGAAGCTACGGCTTGCGCGCATAGACCCAGGCGTTGAGGCCGGCGCGGTGGCCGGAGAAATTGTCGTAAGGGTAACTCATCTTCAGCGGTGCGCCGCGCGGCTCGAAGCCGGTGCCGAGCTGTTCGATCAGATCTTTCGGCGGCGCGTCCTGGCGGCCATCCCAGAGCAGCACCACCTGATCCGGACGCGATCCCTCCTCCCAGACGCTGGCGCGGTCGAGCCGGATGGCCAGATTGGCGGCGGCGCGGCGTTGCTGCGCCAGGATCGCGAAGGGACCGCTCGCCCGCTCGCCGATGGTGGCGGCGAAGGATTCATAGGGATAGGCCAGTTGCTCGCGGCCGAAGCCGATCCAGGCGGGCCAGGCGGTGACCATCAGCAGCGCGACCAACGCGCCGAGGCGCAGGAAATGCAGCGGCGCGCGCCCATGCCCTTCCATCGGCCATGCCAGCACCAGCCAGAGCGGGACCGTAATCAGGATCGGCGTGAAATAGCGCTCGAACACGGTGTGAAGGTCGCCGAACAGCACGATGGCGAGGAACGTCCCGAGGCCGATGGCGGCCGAGCGGCCGAAAAGCTGCATGAAGGCTTGCGTGCGCTCGCTGGAGGGCGGGCTTGGCTCCTCCGGCTTGGCGGTGCTGAAATGCCGGATCGCGAACCAGGCGAGCAACAGCGGCCCGGTCCAGGCTGCCAGGGCGACCAGCGAGGCCAGGAAGCCGTCGAGGCCGAGCCAGGGGATGTCGATACCGCCGAACAAATCGTTGCTGCGCTCGAGCTTGGCCATGCGCTGGGTGGATTGAGCGATATTCTGCGCCGCCCAGATCAGATGCGGCGCGAACAGCACCGCGAAAAGCGCGATGGAATAGGCCAGCTTGCGGGTAAACAGCCGGGCGCGGAGATAGGGGATGCTGGCGGCGGCGATCAGGATGGCGACCAGCATCAGGAAGAAATTGTACTTCGCCAGTCCGCCGATGGCGGCCGCGAGACCGAGCCAGAGATAGTTGCGCGCATCCGGCCGCTCGGCGATGCAGACGACCGCGTGCAGCACGGCGACGACGGCGAACATCACCAGCGTCGTATGGGCGAGCGTAATCTGCGATTTCCAGACGACCTGCGGCAGCAGCAGGAAGGAGGCGACGAGGATGAGCCCGGTCAGCGCGCGCCCGGTGACGCGGCGCGCGATGTCGAAGCCGAGCAGATAGGTGCCGGCGAGCAGGAGGTTCTTCAGCAGCGCGACGCCCGCCGGCCAATAGCCGCCCATCAGCCAGACGCAGCCCGCGACCAGCCAATTATAGAGCGGCGGATGCGAATTGCCGTAGCCAAGGGCGAGATAGGTCTCGCCGACGAATTGCGCTTCGTCGATTTCGAGATTGCCGGACAGGGTGACGCGGATGAGGAATTGCGCCGTGAAATAGGTCAGGATGAAGAGCGGCGTCCAGCGCGCGATGCGTTCGAGCGGCTGATCAGGCATTAAATCCCCCCTGGGCTGCCGCCAGGCTGCTATTCGCGGGCCGCCGCTTCGATGAAGCCGCCACCGAGAACGCGGGCGCGTGGCGCATCGCTATCATAGAGGACGCAGGCCTGGCCAGGCGAAATGCCGTCCTCGCCCTCATGCAGCCGCACGCTAATGCGCCGACCTTGCGCGAAAAGTGTGGCGGCCTGAGGCGGCTGCGAGGAGCGGATGCGGGCCCAGACGGCGAGGCCATCGGCGGGCAGATCGGTGAGCATGCCGTCGCCCAGCCAGTTCACGTCGCGCAGGGTAATGACATGCGCCTTCAGCGCCTCGCGTGGGCCGACGACGACTTTGCGGGCACCGGCGTCCAGGCTGATGACGAAGAGCGGCTCGGGGCCCGCGATGCCGATGCCGCGCCGCTGGCCGACGGTGTAATGGATGATGCCCTCATGGCGGCCCAGCACGCGGCCGTCGACATGGACGATCTCGCCGGGCTCGGCGGCGCCGGGATGCAGCTTCTCGACGATGCGGGTGTAGCGGCCCGAGGGGACGAAGCAAATGTCCTGGCTGTCGGGCTTCTGCGCCACGGGCACGCCGAGTTCGGCGGCGAGGCGGCGCGTCTCGTCCTTGCGCAGATCGCCGAGCGGGAAGCGCAGGAAATCGAGCTGCTCGCGCGTGGTGCCGAACAGGAAATAGCTCTGGTCGCGCTCGGCGTCGGCGGCGCGCAGCATTTCCCAGCCGGACGTGCCGGGGCGGCTGGCGACGTAATGGCCGGTCGCCATGGCGTCGGCGGACAGGTCGCGGGCGGTCTCGAGCAGGTCCTTAAACTTGACCGACTGGTTGCAGGCGATGCAGGGCACCGGCGTCTGCCCGGCGATATAGCTGTCGGCGAAGGGCTGGATGACGCTCTTGCGGAAGCGCTCCTCGTAATTCAGCACGTAATGCGGAATGCCGAGCGCCGCCGCCACGCGGCGGGCGTCGTGAATGTCCTGGCCGGCGCAGCAGGCGCCCTTCCGGGCCGTGGCCGCGCCATGATCGTAGAGCTGCAGCGTGATGCCGACGACATCATAGCTCTCGCGCTTCAGCAGCGCGGCGACCACGGAGCTGTCCACCCCGCCCGACATGGCGACCACGACGCGCGTTGCGCCGGGCGCGCGCGGCAAGCCGAGGCTGTTCAGTCCGTGGCCGGTCTGGCCGCGGGCGGCGGGTGCGAAATCGGTGGCGCGTGGCGTGTGGTTCATGGGTCTTTTCGCGGGCTGACGGCGGACGCGCCGCCGCTTCTCTTCCGCGCCAATATAGAGATGTGCCGCCCGGGAGCAAGCCATGGCTCGGCCGGGGCGGCACGGGTGTCGCGGGAACGCCCTGAATGGGCGATCAGCGGCCGGTCAGGACTTTGATTTCGCTCTTGAACGGCGCGGCGGACTTGGAGGTGATTTCCGCCGTCAGCTTGCGGAACTCCTCGGCCTGCGCATTCATCAGCGCCATCTGCCGTTTGAAATAGGCCGCCTGCAGGTCGAAAATATCGGGGACGCTGCGCACGGCGGCATATTCGCGGGCGAATTCGAGATTGCTGCGGACATTGGCTTGCGCGAACTCCATCAGCTTGAAGGTGATCCTCGCGGCGTCGTGGCCGGCTTCGTCCAGCGCGACCTTCAGATGCGCCGAGGCCTGGCCGAAGACCTGATAGGCGCGGTCCTGCTTGGCCTCATTCTGGGCGATGGTCTCGCGGACGGCGGCGCGCAATCTCTCGGTCAATGCGGGATCGGGCTCGTTCGGCACCGCCACCAGCCGGGTGACTTCGGGCTCGGGCTCCGGCTCGGGAGCAGCAGCGATTTCGGCGGGCGCTGCGCCGGTGCCTTCCGGAGCGATGTCCTCAGCCCACTCGTGGCTTTCCGCAAGCTGTTCGGCGACCGGCTCGGCATGAACTTCTTCGGCAGGCTCGACGATTGTCTCGGCGACGAACTCCGCAACCGGCTCGGACGCGGCGGCCTCGACATATTCGGAAAGACGCTCATAGGAGGCCCGCGCTTCGGATTCGGCCCCGGTGGCGACGACCGGATCGGACGGCTCACCCTCGAGCGGCGCCTCAGCATCGACAGTCGGCGGCGTCGGGTCGGCGGTTTCGGCGGCGCCGGCGACAACCGGCTCGGCGGGCTCGCCCGCGAGCGGCGCGACGTCCTCGATGGGGGCAGGCGACGCGTCGGCGGGGGCGGTAGCGATTTCCGTTTCGGCAGGGGCGGCGGCCTCACCGGGCGCGGCCTCGATGGTCACGCTCAGCGCGCTCGTGCCGGACGGGGTGGAGGAACTGGACGAGAGAGGGGTCCGGTGAGTGGAATCCGTGTCGTCGGACATATCACGATCCTCCTTTGTCTGTGCGTTCGCCTTGGCCGTCGCGCCAGATCAGCAACCGCCGATCTGGCTCAATCCTGCGAGGCCTGCCGGACGGCAAGGAACGCTTTAGTTGATCGGCTGCGCCTTCTGAGCGGAAGCCGCCAAAATGCGGGAGAGTTCCTGAGCCTGCTGCGCGTAGGCTTCCATCTGGCTGCGCGCGAACTGCGTCTGAATCTCGAGAGCTTCCTTGACGTCGCGGGCCTGAGCAAGACGCGTGCAGACTTCGAAGCCCGCCTTGGTATTGGCTTCGGCAAAGCTGAAGACTTTTTCGTTCATTTCCTTGGCGCCGACCGCCAGCACTTCCGTCGACTTGGCGACCATGTCTTGCGCCTGACGTGCGGCATCGACAAACTTGCCGTATGCGTCCTTGGCCTGTTCGACAGACTTGCCGGCAATGTCGCGGACCGAAGACGGGATCTCGAATTCAGGAGTGTATTGCATGAATTTCGCCTCTTAACTAGTGGGGGTGACGTACGCCAGCGGCTTGCCCCGGGGAGCATTGCCCAATTGCTATGCAACGCTGAAGATTTAACCAAAAACGTTGTGCAATGCAATATGTTTTTGCAGTGCAATAATTGCAACTGGGCCTAGGAATGGATGATTCTCATACTTTCGTCTAGTCAGTACAGTGATGAATCGCACCGCTAACAGAAATCCGCGTTAAGCATGTCGCAGGGAAAAGCCTCAGCCGTGTCGCGCACGCGCTTGTAATTTTTGCCGATACCGGTGTTGATGGGGTGCGGCAATAAACTTGGCTAACCGTTGGTTAAAAAGTAGATTTAAGCGTTATGAATAGCGACAGCGGCACAGGATCGCACCTTTCCCTCGGCGATTTTCTGACCGCGGAAGAACCTGTCTGGGTTTGGGACGCAGGCAGCCGCCGCATACTGTGGGCCAATCAGGCGGGCCGCGATTTCTGGGGCGAGGCCTCCAACGACTCCTTGAGAGCCCGACATTTTTCGCCGCGCAGCAAAACCGCCGACCGCATGAATGCGCTCGCGCGGGAGACGGAGCGGCGCGAGTGGGTGGAGGTCGTGACGCTGCCTGCGGCGTCTGGTCGCAGGGCCGTGCGCTGCCATCTGCAGACGCTGGAAGTCGCCGGGGGGCATCCGGGCCTGATCGTCAAGGCGCTCGGCGAGGAGAAGGCGCGCGGCGCGCCCAGTCCGGCGGCCGCAATGCCCGCACGAGAGGCGAATGCCGGCGGAGAGCCGGAGGCGCGCGGCAGCAAGTCCGACCGCGCCGCGCTCGACTCGATCGCCGCCCGGCTCTCGAAGCGCGAAGGACGCGGCGGAGGGGTCCCGCCTCCTCGCCCCAGCGCCGCTCCTGGCCTCGACCGTGAAGCGCTCGAACTCGGCGTGCGCGAACTCAGCCACGAGCTGCGCAATCCGCTCGCCGTCATCCTCGGCTTTGCCGAGCGCATCCGCGACAGTGCCCCGCCCGGCCGCGCCCAGGACCGGTTGCGCGGCTACGCGGCCGACATCATGGAGAGCGCGCATCTGGCGCTGGCCATCCTCGGCGATTTCTCGGACCGCATCCTCCGCCCGGGCGATATTTTCCCCAAGCCGGAACCGGTCGCGATCAGCGCGATGGTCGAGAGCTGCCTGCGGCTGATCGCGCCTTTGGCCAAGAGCGCGGGCATCAAAGTGTCGCGCAATACCGGCGGACGGCTGCCGCTGCTCGCCGCGGGCGAGCGCGTGGTGAAGCAGATCCTGCTGAACGTGCTGATGAATGCCGTGCGCCATCAGAAGACGGGCGGCCGGATCAAGGTCAAGGCGCGGTTGAGAAAGGACGGCATGGTCCGCCTCAGCGTCGCCGATGACGGGCGCGGCATGACCAAGAAGGAGATCCGGTCGGTGCTCGGCTCGGGCCGGAAGAAGGCCCAGCCGGCGCCGGGCCGCTCCGGCCTCGGCCTGCCGCTGGTGCGCAAGCTGGTCGAAGCGGCGGGGGGCGAACTCGCCATCGAGAGCGTGCGCGGCAAGGGGACGACGGTCGAGATCACCTTCGCCGGCGTCGAAGCCTGACCGTCAGCGGCCCGCCTTGATCGTTTCGTAAGCCTCCAGCGCCTGACGCCGCCCCGCCTCGTGGGTGACGATCGGCAGCGGGTAGGTCGACCCGAGCGTGACGCCGGCGGCCTTCAGCACGGCGTTGGACGCCTCCCACGGCGCATGAATAAGCTCGGCCGGCATCGCCGCAAGCTCGGGCACCCAGCGCCGGACATAGTCGCCATCGGGATCGAATTTCCGGCCCTGCAGCATCGGATTGAAGATGCGGAAATAGGGCGCGGCATCGGCGCCGGACCCGGCAACCCATTGCCAGTTCATGGCGTTGTTGGCGAGATCGGCATCGACCAGCGTGTCCCAGAACCACGCCTCACCCTCGCGCCAGGGAATGAGCAGGTGCTTGGTCAGCAGCGAGGCGACGGCCATGCGGACGCGGTTGTGCATCCAGCCGATCGACCAGAGCTGGCGCAGCCCGGCATCGACGAAAGGATAGCCGGTCCGGCCGCGCTGCCACGCCGCGAGCGACGCGGCGTCAGGCTTCCAGGGAAGGGCGGCGAATTCGGGCCGGAAGGGTTTTTCGGGCAGGTCCGGATAATGGAACAGCAAATGATAGGAGAATTCGCGCCAATAGAGCTCGCGGGTATAGGCGGCGGCGCCACGCTGGCGCGCGGGGGTCATCGCGGCGGCGTGCTCGACCGCATGCCAAACCTGGCGGGGGTTGATCTCGCCGAAGGACAGATGCGGCGACAGGCGCGAGCTGCCGTCGATATCCGGGCGGTTGCGGGCCTCGGCATAATCCGCGAGGGCATTTTCGATGAATTCGTCCAGCCGCCGCCGCGCGCCTGCTTCGCCCGGCGTCCAGAAGGCGCGCATCCCGCCCGCCCAATCGGGCCGTCGGGGTTCAAGCGCCCAATCCTCGAGCGTGTCGCTCATGGGCCACCGCGCCGGCGCAGCGAGCATCTTCGGCGCGGACAAGGGGGCGGGCGGCGGCTCCATCGCGGCGCAGGCCCGGTGGAACGGCGTGAACACCTTGAACGGCTCGCCCGCCTTGTTCGCCACCGCCTCAGGCTCCAGCAGCAGATGACCGCCGAACCGGCGGCAGGCCACCTGTTCCGCTTTCAACCTTGCGTGAAGCGCGGTCTCCAGCCGCCTTGCCCAAGGCTCATAGCCACGGGTGAAATAGACGGCCTCGGCGGAGGTCGCTTTCGCCAGCGCGCTGAGCACCTTGAGGGTCTCTCCTCGCATCAGGATCAGCCGCGATCCCCGCGCCTGCAAATCGGCGCCGAGCGCCCGCAAGCTCCCGGCCAGCCACCAGCGGCCCGCCCCGCCGATCGCCCAGTCCCCGGCGCTTTCATCGTCCAGCACATAGACCGGAATGACCGGCGCGCCGCTCGCGGCGGCGGCCTCCAGCGCGGCGTTATCGCTGAGCCGTAGATCGCGGCGGAACCACAAAAGAATCGGTCTTGGGGCCATCCCTCAACACTTATCCATCAGAGTGTAATTTTTCTGCCGTCATGCTGCGGAATTCAGGTAGAGTATGGTCTTTGCATCTCTTCACATCGCCCCAAGGCAGTCCCAGTTAAAGCCTACTGCGTACTTGCCCCGGCAGAGGAATTCGGCTCACATGCCCGAACGCGGATGTCGCAATTCGGAGGGAAACGGTTCGGCCCCATGGGGGTCGAACGACAATTCAAATGATCGGCGCGGAACTCATATGCAGCCTTCGACCCACTCATCCCCCAGGCCAGACATTCGTCTCGCGAAATTGGCGTGACCCATGCTGGCGAAGTTCGTCAGGTATTTTCGCAAGATGCAAGATATTGAAGCTCAGTCGATCGAAACCGAGCTTAATCCTCCCTTCACGATTCTGAAGCCGGAGCACGCGGCGACCCCCTTCATCTTCAACTCCCCCCATAGCGGGCGCACCTACCCGACGGCGTTCCTCAACGCCTCGCGGCTGACCGCGCCGGCCTTGCGGAAATCCGAGGACGCCTATGTCGATCTGCTCCTGGCGGGCGTGGTCAATATCGGCGCGACCTTGATGCACGCGCATTTCCCGCGCGCCTATCTCGACGTCAACCGCGAGCCCTATGAGCTCGACCCGGCTCTCTTCGCCGAGACGCTGCCGGATTACGCCAACACCCATTCGCTGCGGGTCGTCGGGGGCCTGGGCACCATCGCGCGCATCGTCAACGAGCAGGAAGAGATCTATCGCGGGCCGCTCGCCGTCAGCGCGGCGCTCGAGCGCATCAACCGGCTCTATAAGCCCTATCACACGGCGCTATCCAGCCTCTTGAACGATGCACGTCAGCGATTCGGTTATGCCGTATTGATCGATTTTCACTCCATGCCATCCTATCAGGGCGACCGCACCAATCTGCAGAAGGTCGACTTCGTGCTCGGGGACCGCTTCGGCACGTCTTGCGCGCGCGACATGGTGCGGATGATCGAGCGGCTGCTGGTCGGGCTCGGCTATAAGGTGGCGCTGAACAAGCCCTATGCGGGCGGCTACATCACCGAGCGCTACGGCGTCCCCAACGAGGGGCTGCATACGCTGCAGATCGAGGTCAACCGGGCGCTGTACATGGACGAGGAGACGCTCGCGCTGAGACGGGATTTCCGGAATCTGCGCGCGAACCTGACCAACCTGGCAGGCAACATCGTCCAGTCGCTGCCGGATTGCCTGGCACCCAGGCGGGCTGCCGCCGAATAAGGCGAGGCCCAAACGCGGACAATAATCGACGCTGCGGACAAGAAAAAAGGGCCGTTCGAGGCTTTCGAACGGCCCAAGTCTAGGGAGGAAACGCCCAAGGAGGGCTGCGGTCTAGATCGTTCTCACGACCCATCCCGCACTGCAAAAGATGACATTGCAGCGCACAAAAATCAATAACTTCCGGAGGGGGAGCGACAAAACGCCCATTTTGTTGCAAAAAAGCAACGCGTTGCCTTAGCGTTGACGCTTAGGCCTGAGATAAGTGCAACAAATAGCGGCATTATGCATAGTTTGTCATCAAAAATAATCGGCGGAAAATTGTGTCAAAACCCATAGAGATGACCGGCGTCACTGTCACCGACGATTTCGTGAGCTTCGCGCATAAGCTCGCGGACTTAGCGGGCGACGTCATTCGTCCGCATTTTCGCGCCCGCGGCGCCATCGACAACAAGCTGGATGTCGGCTTCGACCCTGTGACCGAGGCGGATCGCGGCGCGGAGCAGGTCATGCGCCGGCAGATCGAGCAGACATTCCCCAGCCACGGCATTCTCGGCGAGGAATTCGACGACAAGCCCGCCGCCGGTCCCTATCGCTGGGTGCTCGACCCGATCGACGGCACCAAGGCCTTCATCCTCGGCCTGCCGACCTGGGGCACGCTGATCGGCCTGACGCATGAGGGCGTGCCGCTGCTCGGCATGATGGACCAGCCCTATACCGGCGAGCGCTTCTGGAACTCGCTGAGCGGCGCGCATTTTCGCGGCAGCGCCGGCGAGCAGCTCATCGAGACGCGGCCTTGCGCGTCCTTGTCCGGCGCCGTTCTGGCCGCCACGACCCCCGACATGTTCAAAGGCGATGAGCCCGGGCGTTTCGGCAGCCTGTCGAGATCGTGCCGCATGACCCGCTTCGGCAGCGACTGCTATGCCTATTGCATGCTCGCCATGGGTTTTGTCGACATCGTCGCCGAGGCGAGCCTGAAACCGTTCGACATCGCCCCGCTGATCCCGATCATCCATGCCGCCGGCGGCAAGGTCACCACCTGGGACGGCGGCGATCCGGCGCAAGGCGGCCAGATCCTGGCGGTCGGCGATCCCTCCCTGCACGAGGCGGCGATGCGGGCGCTGGCGGGTTAGCGCGGTTTGAAGCGCGGCGTCTCGTCTCGCTACGACAAAGTGGCACTGTAAGCGGCGTCTCCGCCGATTGACAGCCCCGGCCGCGCACCGCTTAATGGCGCAACGCCCGCCATGGGCCATACGCGCCGCAGGCAACCGGCGCGACGCATCGGGGAAAGGACGCTTGGGATGAAATTACTGCGCTTTGGACCGGCCGGCAGCGAGCGGCCGGGAATGCTGGATGCGGAAGGCCGCGTCCGCGATCTCTCCAGCGTCATCCCCGACATCACCGGCGCGACCATCGGCCCGGACAGCCTCGCCAAGCTCGCCGCCCTCGACCCGGCGACTCTGCCGGTCATCCACGGCGAACCGCGCCTCGGCGCCTGCGTCGCCAATTCGCCGAAATTCGTCGCCGTCGGCCTCAACTATTCCGACCACGCCGCCGAAAGCAACATGCCGATCCCGGCCGAGCCGATCCTGTTCGGCAAGGCCACATCCTGCATCGTCGGCCCCAATGACGACGTCATGCTGCCGATGGATTCGGTCAAGCTCGACTGGGAGGTCGAACTCGGCATCGTCATCGGCACCAAGGCGCGCTATGTCGAGGAAGCCAAGGCGCTCGACTATGTCGCCGGCTACTGCGTCATCAATGACGTCTCCGAGCGCGAATACCAGCTCGAGCGCAGCGGCCAGTGGACCAAGGGCAAGGGCTGCGACACCTTCGGCCCCATCGGGCCCTGGCTGGTGACCAAGGACGAGATCCCGAATGTCTCGGAACTGGCCATGTTCTGCGACGTCAATGGCGAGCGCCGCCAGACCGGCTCGACGGCGACGATGATCTTCCATGTGCCGTTCCTGGTCAGCTATATCAGCCGCTTCATGACGCTGATGCCCGGCGACCTGATCGCGACGGGCACACCGCCCGGCGTCGGCCTCGGCATGAAGCCGCCGCTCTACCTCAAGGCGGGCGACGAGATGCGGCTCGGTATCGCAGGGCTCGGCGAGCAGCGGCAGAAGGTGGTTCCCTTCAAGCTCTAGCACGGCTCCCGAACGCCGGTTTCCGGCATGATTTCGCAAATCCCTGCAATCATGCTGGATTCTCGCGCCCGATCGGTCCATTTACTGGGCAGATTTTGGTCCGCCGCCGCAAAAAGCGGCGCGGACAGGGAGCCGGAGAGAGCCGTGACCGTTCAGCAGACCCCCCAAAACCCGGGCGGCGCCGTGCCGCTGCGTGACCTTGCCAACGCCATCCGGGCGCTGTCCATGGACGCCGTCGAGGCGGCCAATTCCGGCCATCCCGGCATGCCGATGGGCATGGCCGACGTGGCGACCGTGCTGTTCACCCGCTTCCTGAAATATGACCCGGCCGCGCCCGACTGGCCGGATCGTGACCGCTTCGTGCTCTCGGCCGGCCACGGCTCGATGCTGCTCTATTCGCTGCTCTATCTCACCGGCTATCCGGAGATGACCATCGAGCAGATCAAGCATTTCCGCCAGCTCGGCTCGATCACCGCCGGCCATCCGGAATACGGTCACGCGCCGGGCATCGAGACCACCACCGGGCCGCTCGGCCAGGGCCTCGCCACGGCGGTCGGCATGGCGATCGCGGAGCGGCTGCAAAACGCCCGCTTCGGCGACAAGCTGGTCGACCATTTCACCTATGTGATCTCCGGCGATGGCTGCCTGATGGAAGGCGTCAGCCATGAGGCGATCGATCTCGCCGGACATCTCAAGCTGTCCAAGCTGATCGTGTTCTGGGACGACAATTCGATCTCCATCGACGGCGCGACCTCGCTTTCGACCTCGACGGATCAGGCCGCGCGCTTCGCCGCCGCCGGCTGGGACGTGCACCGGATCGACGGGCATGACGAGGAGCAGATCTTCTCCGCCATCGAAGCCGCCCGCCGCAGCGGCAAGCCGAGCCTGATCGCCTGCAAGACCATCATTGGCAAGGGCGCGCCGAACAAGCAGGGGACGTCGGCGACGCATGGCTCCCCGCTCGGCGCGGAGGAAATCGGCAAGGCGCGCGAAGCGCTCGGCTGGCCTTATCCGGCCTTCGAAGTGCCGGGCAATATTCTGGAGGCGTGGCGCGGCGCGCCGGCTTACGGGCGCTCGGAGCGGCAGGCCTGGCTTCAGCGCATCCAGGAGGATCCGCGCGGCCAGGATCTGGCTGTCGCGCTGTCCGGCGAGATCGGCGAGGCGATGCATGGCGCGGTCGCGCGCGTTAAGGAGCAATTCGCCAAGGACATGCCCAAGCTGGCGACGCGGCAATCCTCGCAGGCGGTGCTGGAGGCACTGACCGCCGCGCTGCCGGCGCTGATCGGCGGCTCGGCCGACCTCACCCCTTCGAACGGCACCAAGACCAAGGCGGCCAAGCCGGTCAAGCCGGGCGATTTCTCCGGCAGCTACATCCATTACGGCGTGCGCGAATTCGGCATGGCGGCGGCGATGAACGGCATTGCGCTGCATGGCGGCTTCATCCCCTTCGGCGGCACCTTCCTCACCTTCTCCGACTATTCGCGGCCCGCGATCCGGCTCGGCGCGCTGATGAGCATCCGCGTCATCCACATCATGACGCATGATTCCATCGGCCTTGGCGAAGACGGCCCGACGCATCAGCCGGTCGAGCATTTCGCGGCGCTCCGGGCGATCCCGAACCTCTTGGTGTTCCGCCCCGCCGATGCCATGGAGACGGCGGAAGCCTGGGCGGCGGCGCTCGAGGCCGAGCACATGCCGTCGGTCATGTGCCTGTCGCGGCAGGGGCTCCCCGCGCTTCCCGCCCGCGCCGAACAGGCGGCCAATCTGACGGCGAAGGGCGCTTACGTGGTGCATGAGCCGGGGTCCGCGCGTCAGGTCACGATCCTGTCGACCGGGTCCGAGGTGCAGCTTGCCCTCGCTGCCGCAAAGGCGCTGGAGGCGGACGGCATCGCCGCCGCCGTCGTCTCGATGCCGAGCTGGGAGCTGTTCCGCAAGCAGCCGCAAGAATACCGCCGGGAGGTGCTGGGCAATGCGCCGCGCGTGGCGGTCGAGGCGGGCGTCCGCTTCGGCTGGGACGAATGGATCGGCCCGGACGGCGCTTTCATCGGCATGACCGGCTTCGGCGCCTCCGCCCCCGCGGAAGCGCTCTATCGCCATTTCGGCATCACCACAGAGGCCATCGTCGCGGCCGCTCGGGCGGCGCTCGGCTAGGTCGCGGAGACGGTCGGCGGCCCCGCGCCGCCCTCCGCCGCGGCCGATTATCCGCAGCGTCAAACAATGACAGAAATCGCGCACGTTTCCCTTGATCCGGGGCCAGGAAACGCATAAGACATCATCTCCGCGAGGGGCCATAGCTCAGTTGGGAGAGCGCTTGAATGGCATTCAAGAGGTCGGCGGTTCGATCCCGCCTGGCTCCACCAAACCTCCTCAGCGTTCAGATAAATCCTTGCTTCCGAGACGCGCCGCGTCGCTTCGCGCGCAGGGTCCGGCCGTGCTTGAAATGGCGCCGGGCTGAAGTTATATAAAAGTATAACTCGGCTGGAGGCTCACATGCACAGCACCAATTTGCGCAAGGTCGGCGGCTCCGTCATGCTCGCGGTTCCGCCCGCGATCCTGGACATGCTTCACCTGTCCGCCGGGGCTCCGGTCGGCTTGAGCGTCGAGGGCAACCGGCTGATCATCGAAGCCCGGCCGCGCCCGCATTACACGCTCGATGAACTGCTGTCCCAATGCGATCCGAATGCGCCCGCCAGCGAAGACGACCGCGCCTGGGCCAATGATCGGCCAAAGGGCGGTGAGCTGATCTGATGGAGCGCGGCGACATCTACATGGTCTCGCTCGATCCCACCGAAGGCCGCGAGCAGAGAGGGCGCAGACCGGTCCTCGTCGTCTCCCCGGCCGCTTTCAACCGCATGACCAAGCTTCCCGTCGTGCTTCCGGTGACCTCCCGGGGCGATTTCGCCCGCACCGCCGGCTTCGCCGTCATGCTGACGGGCGCGGGAACCAAGACCACCGGCGTCGTCCGCTGCGATCAGCCCCGCGTCCTGGACCTTGCCGCGCGCAAGGCCCGCAGGCTGGAAAGCGTGCCCGAGGAGGTCATGGACGAAGTGCTTGCCAAGCTCGTAACGATATTCGTCTGAGCATCCGCCTGCTGCGCGCCGAGGCGCCTTCGCGGATAGTTCGAGAAGGGGTCGGCCTGATCTCATGCCGCTCCGCAGCGGCGCATCCGCGCCGGGTCCGCGCCGCTGCCAGGCCGACAAAGCGTGCGAGCGAACGAAAAAGCGGACGTGGTGCCCTCAGGCAACCCGTCCGCTCGATCATCACTGGCATCGGCTGATCGCCGGCGCGTTATTACCGGGATGGCTGCGAGCGCTGGCCGCCGCCGCTTTTCTTGCCGCCGCTGGTCGGGCGCCAGGAGCCGCTGCTGAGCGCGGGGGCGTTGCGGCCGGCCGAGCGCCCGCGCGAGGGCTGTTCCGGGCGGCGCTGAGCGCCGGGCCGAGCATCCGTCGAAGCGGGACGCGCATCGCGCGCGGCGCCGCCGCCTGCGCCTTCCACACGCGCCTTGGCAGCCTGCGGCGCGCCACGGCCACGACCTGCGCCATCCGAGCGCCGCGCCTCGCCATTGCGTTCCGAGCGATAGCCGCCGCCGGAGCGCTCCGAGCGACCGCCGCCCGAACGTCCGCCGCCATTGCGGCCGCGCTGATCGGCGGCTGACGAAGCCCCCTTTTCCTCCGCGACCAGAGACGTGTCGCCGCAGCGGTTGGTGCTGGGGATGGATTGCCGGATCAGCTTTTCGATGTCGCGCAGATAGGCGCGTTCCTCGGCGTCGCAGAGCGAAATGGCGATGCCTTCGGCGCCCGCGCGCGCCGTGCGGCCGATGCGGTGGACATAGCTTTCCGGCAGGTTCGGCAGCTCGTAATTGACCACATGCGTCACTTCGTCGATGTCGATGCCACGCGCGGCGACGTCGGTGGCGACCAGCGCGCGGATGCGGCCGGTCTTGAACGCGGCGAGCGCGGCTTCGCGCTGGCCCTGGCTCTTATTGCCGTGGATCGCCGAGACGGCGACGCCGAAGCTCTCCAGATGCCGGGCGACCTTGTCCGCCCCGCGCTTGGTGCGGGTGAAGACCAGCGTACGGCTGAGAGCCGGGTCGGAGAACAGCTCGACCAGCAGAGCGCGCTTTTTCGGCGCCTCGATATGGATGACGCGCTGGGCGACGCGGTCGGCCGTCTTGGAGCGCGGCGTCACCGAAACCTCGACCGGATCGCGCAGGATTTCGGCCGCCAGCTTGCTGGTGTCGTTCGTCATCGTGGCGGAGAAGAACAGGTTCTGGCGCTTGGCGGGAATGGTGCGGATGATCTGCTTGATCGGGCGGATGAAGCCCATGTCGAGCATCTGATCCGCTTCGTCAAGCACCAGAATCTCGGTGCCGGAGAGCGTGATATTGCGCTCGTCCATGTGGTCGATGAGGCGGCCGGGCGTGGCGACGAGCACGTCGACGCCGTTGCGGGTCGCCGCGATCTGCGGCCGGTGCGAGACGCCGCCGAACATGGTGGCGACGGTCAGGCCCATATGCCGGCCATAGGTGCGGAAGCTGGCGGCGATCTGGTTGGCGAGTTCCCGGGTCGGCGCGAGGATGAGCACGCGCGCGCCCTGGCGCAGCGCCGGGCGTTTGTTGGCGGCGAGCCGGTGCAGGATCGGCAGCGCGAAGGCCGCCGTCTTGCCGGTGCCGGTCTGGGCGATGCCCAAGAGGTCGCGGCCCGCGAGCACATGCGGGATCGCCTGGGTCTGGATCGGGGTCGGCACCGTATAGCCTTCGTCGGCGAGCGCTTTCAGAAGGGACGGATTGAGGCCGAGCGTATTAAAGTCTGTCAATGTCAGGTTCTTTCAAATCATGGCCGCGCGCGCAGCCAGACAGCAGCAATGCCGTCGGGCGCAGCTTGGGGCGGAACGTTTCGAAGACGCCCCGCGTGGCCTGGGTGTCCGTGGAAATCTCTATAGGGCTCAACAGGGGAACGATGGGGCGAGACTTAAGTCACCAAACGCCGTCCAAAGTCCTTCACGCGGCTGTAGCACCGGTTTGTCCCCGGATGGGGACGCGTGCACTGCATAACATGGTGCGCCGCTTCGCGAAAGCCAAAAGGAAAATCAGGGTTGTTGCTTAGGGGTTACGGGCAGCGGCGGCGGAGGCGCGCAAACTCCAGCGCGTGCCGTCGCTGCGCAGGTCGAGCAGGCCGAGCGGCTCGATGTCGATGCGCCAGAAGGAGGCGAGCGGGGCGTCCAGCACGGCAAGCAGGGCGGCGCGGATGACGGTGTTGTGGGTGATGGCGACGATGTGGCCGCCGCGCGCCCGGCAGGCGTCCAGCCATACGGATATACGGGCGCAGAGCGCCTCGATCGACTCGCCGCCATGCGGGGCGGCGTCCGGCTCGGTCAGCCAGGCGGCAAGGCCGTCCGGGTCCTCGGCGTGGATTTCGGCGATGCTGCGTCCCGACCAGTCGCCGTAATCGCAATCCCGCAGCGCAGCTTCGACGACCGCCTCGGGCGCGAATTCCGCCGCCGTCTGGCGCGCGGCCTGCGCCGGGCCGGTCAGCACCAGATCGGCGCGGCGCAACCCTCCGGCCAGCGCGGCGGCGCGCGCCGCCTCCTTCGGCTCCAGCGGCTCGTCGCGCGGAAAGCGGGCGTCGCGCGTGGCGGCGGTGGCGCCGTGGCAGATCAGGGTGAGGCGCGTCGGCATGGCATGCTCTCCCGGCGGATAGGGAACCACCGCAAGCGCGGTGCGATCTCGTTGACTTTAATGCCACTCGCCCGGATAGTATTGGTTAATGACGGGTTTGGAAGCCGGTGCAAATCCGGAGCGGTCGCGCCACTGTAACCGGTGAGCTTTTTCGCTCTCCGTAAGCCAGACCTGACCCCGTCGCCCATTTCGTCGTTGGGACGCGCTATCCCTGGAGGCCTTTATCGATGTCTGACATTACATTTACGGACGACCTCCGGCCGATTTCGGTCGGGGAAATCTTGCCATGGGCGATTTTCGGCGGCCTGCTGCTGATGCTGGCGATCTATTTCGTCGGCGCCGAGGAGGGCGCGACCTCGATCGTGTCAGGCGGCTATGTGCATGAATTCGTGCATGACGGGCGTCATCTGCTCGGCTTCCCCTGCCATTAAGGAGCCGCGCCCATGGTCGGAAAGCTTCTGCTGCGCGGCATGATCGCCGGCGTCGTCGCCGGTCTCATCGCCTTCGGTTTCGCGCGCCTTTACGGCGAGCCGGCCGTCGACCGCGCCATCGCCTTCGAGGAGCAGACGAGCCAGGCCAAGGGCGAAGCGCCCGGGGAGGAGCTGGTCAGCCGCACCACACAGGCCGGCATCGGCCTTGCCACCGCGCTGGTGGTGTTCTGCGCGTCGGTCGGCGGGCTGTTCTCGCTGGTTTTCGCCTTCGTCTACGGCCGCCTGGGGCCGCTTAGGGCGCGCTCGACCGCTGCCCTGCTCGCGCTCGGCGCCTTCATCGCGATCGCGCTCGTGCCGCTGATGAAATACCCGGCCAATCCGCCCGCCGTCGGCGACCCCGAGACCATCGGCGCGCGGACGGAGCTGTTCATGGTGATGCTGATCATTTCTCTGCTGGCGCTGGTGCTGGCGGTGCTGACGGCGCGGCGATACTGGTCGCAATGGGGCGGCTGGAACGCCTCCATGCTGGCGGGAGGGCTGTTCCTCGCCATTGTCGGCGTCGCCCATTTCGCGCTGCCGCCGATCAACGAAGTGCCGGAAAATTTCTCCGCCGATGTGCTGTGGCAGTTCCGGGTGGCCGTGCTCGGCATCCAGTTCCTGCTCTGGTCGACGCTGGGCCTGCTGTTCGGCGTCCTCGCCGAGCGCAGTCTGGCCGAGCGCAGGTGAGCCTGCCACCGATCGTCGTCCCGGACACCGCGAAGCGGTGAGCCGGGACCCAATCCCGGATCAGCAAACACTGCGGCAAGTGGAGAGGCGAGCAGGCCCCGGCTCCTGACCGCCGGGGCGACGGCATAGAGCTCATAGGGCCTCGCCAATGATCGGCGTTGACGCCTATTCCGCCGGCTGGCGGACGGGTGCGCGCGAGGCTTCGATCTGGGCGATCGCGTCTTCGACGGCGTCGAAGACCAGCAGTGTGGAGGCGTGCCGCGCCTTATAATCCTTCACCGGCTCGAGCATGGCCAGATCCGCCCATTTGCCCGATGGCGGCTCGCCGCCCTCTTTCAGCATCCGCCGCATCTGCGCCCCGATTTCGCGCAGCTCGGACGCCGTCGCGCCGATAATATGCGACCCCATCACCGAAGCCGAGCTCTGGCCGAGCAGGCAGGCTTTGACGTCCTGGCCATAATCCGTCACCACCTCGCCATCCATGCTAAGATCGACGGTAATCCGCGACCCGCACAGTTTCGAATGCGCGCGGGCGGTGGCGCCGGGTGCGGCAAGGCGCTGCGTGCGCGGAATGTTCGCTGCGAGTTCGAGAATGCGTCCGTTATAAAGATCGTCAAGATTGACCATGCGTGAAACCAAGGGTCCAGCGTTTGCTTGAAGCAGCATTGAGGTAAGATTATATCATGGGGCGCTGCATGCAACCGCAGCGGGGCGAAAAGACGTATCTGGGCATGTAAGCGGCTGACAGGGCGCGGTAAATAGGACCGGCGACCGGATGCCGCGAATTTGATCGGACAGGCAGTCGGGCATCCGGAGGAGACGTCTCTCAGAATCTCTCAGGGCGCAGGCATCGCCGCGCGAACGATAATGATAAGGGCAATCTCATGAGTGCAGTCTCCAATGAGGTCCAGGCAGGGAACGGCCGCGTCGTCAAAACCGCCGCCAAACGGCCTGAGGACCAGGACGCGCCGCCGACGCGTGCCGAAGCCGAGGCGGCCGTGCGCACTCTCATCCGCTATTCCGGCGACCATCCCGACCGCGAGGGTCTGCGCGACACGCCGCGCCGCGTCGTCGACTCCTATGCCGAATTCTTCTCCGGCTATGCGCAGGACCCGATCGAGGTGCTCTCCCGCACTTTCGAGGAGGTGCATGGCTATGACGATCTGGTCATGGTGCGCGACATCCGGCTGGAATCGCATTGCGAGCACCATATGCTGCCCATTCTCGGCGTTGCCCATGTCGCCTATCTGCCGCAGAAGCGCGTGGTCGGCATTTCGAAGCTTGCCCGCGTCATCGATATTTTCGCCAAGCGGCTGCAGACGCAGGAGACCATGACGGCGCAGATCGCCGAGGCCATCGAGAATGCGCTCAAGCCGCGCGGCGTCGCCATCCTGATCGATGCGCTGCATCAATGCATGACCACGCGCGGTGTGCATAAATCCAACGCCTCGACCATCACCACGCGCTTCACCGGCGTGTTCGCCGAGAATGCCGATTACCGCGACCGTTTCATGATGATGATCCAGGGCCCGCGCATCCAAGCCGGCTGAGGCGGCGGCCCGCTCCCAAGATATAGAGAAGAAGGCAGGCACGCCATGAGCGCCCCGACCGACGCGCCATCCAAGCTGGCGCTGGAAAGCGGCACCGATTTCACCCCCCGCTTCGACGGCAACGGGCTGCTCGCGGCCATCGTCGCCGAGGCGTCGAGCGGCGATGTGCTGATGTTCGCCTATATGAACGCCGACGCGCTGGCCCGCACGCTGGAGACCGGCGAGGCGCATTTCTGGAGCCGGTCGCGCGGCGCGCTCTGGCGCAAGGGCGAAAGCAGCGGCAACGTGCTGCGCGTCGTCGAGATGCGCACCGATTGCGACCAGGATTGCCTGCTGCTGCGCGTCGAACTCACCGGCGGCGGCGCCGCCTGCCATACGGGCCGGAAGTCCTGCTTTTATCGCCGCGTCGAGCTGGGCCGCGCAAAGACCGAGGGACGGCAGCTCAGCTTTCTGGATTGAGCGACCGCGCGGGCCGCAGCCGGCACTCCTAAACGAAATCCCACGAAGGCGGGGCCAGTACGCCGCAGCGTGGTTGAGCGGAATGCGATTCTCGAGTTTTTGATTACTGGATCCCCGCCTTCGCGGGGATTTCGAAAAGCGACCGACCAACCGGGCCCACTTTGCCTCTTCCCGCCTAAGCCCCGGCCTTCGCCGCGCAAGGAAACTCGATTTCGAAACACGCCCCGCCGAGCGTGGACCTGCCGGCGTTGATGCGACCCTTATGCAGCTCGACCGTCTTCTTCACGATCGCGAGCCCTAGCCCGACGCCGTCGCCGGACGCGGAGCCTTTGCGGAACGGCTCGAACAATGCATCGGGCGGCGAGAGCGGCACGCCGCCGCCGCTATCCTCCACTCTGAGCAGGAAGCCGGGGCCGCAGGTGATCAGGATGCGCGTGCCGGCCGGCGTGTGCTTGATGGCGTTTTCGATGAGATTGCGGGTCGCCTCGCGGATCGAGGTCAGGTCGCCCATGAAGCGCTCCTCGCCCCTGACCGCGATCTCGACTTCGCAGCCGCGCTGGCCGATCAGCGGCCTGAGGCTGTGGACCGCGTCGTCGGCGGCCTGGACCAGATCGACCTCCTCGCGGCAGGGGGTGCGCATGGCCTCGATGCGGCCGAGCTGCAAGGTGCGGTTGACCAGATCGGCCATGCCGGCGACGTCGCGCTCGAGCCGCCGCGCGCCCTCGCCGGGCATGCGGCCGAGCTCGAGCAGCATCAGCGCCAATGGCGTGCGCAGCTCGTGCGAGGCGTGCAGGATCAGCCGCTGCTGGGTCACCAGCAGGTCCTGATAGGTGCCGAGCAGCCGGTTGATGGCGGCGACGAAACAGGCGGTTTCATAGGGCACGTTGCGGTCGTCGATCTGGAAGCTGCCGGCCCTCGCATCGATCGCCTGGGCCTGATCCGCCGCCACCTGCAAGGGCTTCAGCGACTGGCGCACCGTCAGGATGGCGACCGGGAAGGCGACGAGGACGATGGGCAGGATCGGGATCCAGACATCCTTGGCGAGTTCCACGAGCAGCACCCAGAGCCGGCGCCATTCCGGGTCGCCGAGGGTCGCGACCTCCACCCAGACCACCTGACCGCCCGACGGCCAGGGCGCGCCGCCGGCGATGTGGAATTCCTCGCCGCCTTCGGCGATGCGGAACCAGTTGAAGGGCGCCGCCGAAATCCGCGCCGGCGGCGGCATGAGGTTGGACAGGATCTGCCCGTTGCGCTCGCCGATCCGCCGCCCGAACGGGTCGATGATGCGGAACGCGTAGCGGGGCGCGGCGCTCTCGGCGTAATAGGCCGGGATGCGGGCTTCATCCAGCACCAGGGCGCCGCCCGGTCCCCGATGCAGCAGGGCGCCGACCGTGCGCACTTCGATATCGACATAGTTGCGCGCGAAAAACGCATGGTCGCCGAGATTTTCGTAGAGGCAGGCGCCGACCTGCACGGCGATGATGAGCCCGAACACCGCCGCCAACCGCAGGCCGATGGCCGCCGCCAGACTTCTCCGGACACTGGCCGCGCGCGCCGGCAACATTCAGCCCGCTTCCTCCAACGCGTAGCCGGCGCCCCACACCGTCCGGATCGTCATGCCGGTGTCGGCGCGGCGCAATTCCGAGCGCAGCCGCGAAATGCCCTGCTCGATGGCGTTCGGCGTCACCTCCTTGCTGAAATCATAGAGGGCGGATTCCAGCGTCTCCTTCGACACCACATTGCCGAGCTTGCGCGCCAGCACCGAGAGCAGGCGCTGCTCGACGCGGCGCAGCTTCAGTTGCACGCCGTGGGCGCGCACATCCCCGGTCGAGCAATCGATGGCGAGGGCGCCGGCGGAAATCTCTGCATGCTCCAGCGCGCGCGGCCGGCGCAGGATGGCGCGGGCCCGCGCGATCAGCTCGCTGGCATGGAAGGGTTTGACGAGGCAATCGTCCGCGCCGACGTCGAAGGCCCGGATGCGGTCGTCGAGCGAGACGCGGGCGGTGATGATGAGGATGGGCGTCGCATCGCTGGCGGCGCGGCGGTTGCGGACCAGATCGATGCCGTCGCCGTCCGGCAGGCCGAGATCGATGATGTAGAAATCGAAACTGCCGACCGAGGCGAACTGCCCGAACTCCTCGGCGCTGCGCGTGGCCGTCACGCAAAATCCGGCATCGCCCAGATAGTCCGCCAAAAGGCGAGCCATCCGCGCGTGATCTTCGACAAGCAATGCGCGTGAACCCAGCATGTCTACTCACGAGAATTGAAGCCTGTGGCCTTCGCGGGGATCGGTGTCAGCCCGGGCGGAACCACACTCAATTGGTGCTTCACTTGCCTCAATTGAAAAACGTAGAAACGTCCCATTCGGCCACCCGACAGAGGTCTCATGGCTGGCGGCCGACTGTCTGATACCCGGTCCGCGCATCCGACTGAGGTCTCATACCTCGCAGCCGATGGTCTGTGCCCCCGCCGCGCGGTAACCGCTCGACGACCGCCGGACGGCTTCCGCGCGGCCGCCTCCGGCATTATCGCACTTGGCGAATTCCCCCCGCCCAACGCCTCGCAGGCATTTCGAGACTGCTGCGACCTTAGGCTTCCCGAGGCGCAAAACCGGCCTCCGGGCCCTCCCGAATGTGTCAGGACTTTGTCAGTTCTTGGCCGAATACTGAGGGGCAGTTGGAAGGTGGGGGGCATTGGCTTTGGGCAAAATCATTCGGAATCAATAGGCAACAGCAGAATTCCAGCCGCCGCGAGCCGCGGGGACGCCCGGCATTTTCCGGGCCGGCTGAGAGCGATTTGAGAACAGGTCAGGGCGGCGTTCGGACTTGGCGGCGCCGCCCGGCCTCAACCCAGCGCATGCCGAGCCGTCACCAGACCTCCGGCTCGGCGTGCGCTCGCGGGTTGCACCCGCATGGCGGCGAAAGGCGCACTCGCCATCATCAGTCTCAACGGTCAGCGCAACCTCCTGACGGAGATCACGATGTATCTAAAACGATCTGCTCCCAAAAACCGATTGAGGGAGGCGCAGAAATCCCGCGATAACAGAGCGGAGATCGTTCGCGCGCTCAGCCTTGGCGAGGTGACCAAGCGCGATCTGCTGAAAATGGGCATCTTCACCGTCGCCGGAACGCTGGCGCTGAAAAACGGGCTCAGCCCGTTCGCCCGCAGCGCCTATGGCGCCATCCCGGTCGGCACGCCGCCGAGCCCGCTTTTCGGCGCCCAGCGCTTCACCCAGGAATTTCGCCGGCTGCCGGTCACGCCGACCTATCCGCTTACCTCGATCAATGTGAACGGCAAGACCGAGGTGGTCTGGCCGACCGCCGCGAACCAGTTCCTCAACGGCAAGCAGAATTCTTGGCACGAGGAATTCACGGCGGCGCAGAATCTCGGCTTCACCAATCCCTTCGTCAATCCGCTCACCAAGCGCGGTCCGGTCGAGGGACGCCCGCCGGGGCCCTATTTCGCGCATCAGCGCTGGGACGAGTTTTTGCCGGTGGACGGCCATGTGCTCTCGATCGGCCAGGTCGGGCCGGGCCTCAGCTTCCACGACAAGTTCCCCTATGCGGAACCCAACGCCATCTGGTCGTTCGGCTTCGGCGGCCTTGGCACGAAGGGCTCGCTGCCGCCGCCCCTGACCAAGGTCCGCTACGGCTCGCCGGTCTTGACCCGCATCTACAACAGCGTGCCGGTCGACCGGGCGGAGAATTACGGTTTTGGCCGCAACGAATTCGCGTCGCACAACCACAATGCGCATAATGGCTCCGGCAGCGACGGCGCCCAGAACGCGCATTTCTTCCCCGGCCAATTCTACGACTATCACTGGGGCACCTGCCTCGCCCGCCACGACACCATCAACACCGACGCGGCCGACCGCCGCTCCTGGGGTATCGATGAGTATGGCGAGGCCACCGTCCCCGTCGCCGGCGATTACCGGGAATCGCAGCACACTTTGTGGCACCACGATCACCGTTTCTTCTTCACGGCCGAGAACGTCTATAAGGGCCATCTCGGCATGCTGAACTATTACGGTGCGCGCGACCGCGGCCATGAGCTGAAGAATGACGGCCTTAACCTGCGGCTTCCGAGCGGCTCGCTGCTGCCCTGGGGCAATGTCGATTTCGACGTCAACCTGATCATCTCCGACTTCGCGCTCGACCAGCAGGGCCAGCTTTTCTTCGACATCTTCGACACGGACGGCTTCCTCGGCGACCGCATCCTGGTGAACTCCACCTATGCGCCGGTGATGAAGGTCTTGCCGCGCAAATACCGCTTCCGCCTCTTGTCGGCAGGCATGTCGCGCTTCATCTGCCTGGCGCTGTCCGGCCCGACCGGCTCGGCGGTGCCGATCCAGGTGATCGCCAATGACGGCAATTTGCTGGTGCATCCGGTGACGGTCTCCCAGCTCATCGAGCAGGGCACCGCCGAGCGGTTCGACATCATCGTCGACTTCTCGAAATTCCGGATCGGCGACAAGCTGCATCTGGTCAATCTGGAAGAGCATCAGGACGGGCGCGGACCGAAAGGCCCGATCAGCCTCAAGGACGCGCTGGCCGGCAAGTCGAACGACCCGGCGGTCGGCCCGGTGATGCAGTTCCTCGTTTCGCAATCCGTCGAGAGCGTCGATCAGCCCGGCTTCATCTGGACGACGCAGAACATGAACGACCGCAGCCAAGTGCCGCTGACGCTCACCGAGCAGATCCCGCTCGTCGAGCCGACCCGCACGCGCCTCTTGGAGTTCGGGCGCTCCGGCGCTCCCTTCGACGGCTGCACGCCCGATTGCGGCGGCAATGAAAGCATGCCCTGGACGATCAAGGTCGAGGGCCAGACGGCGCATTACATGAACGCCAACCGCGTTTCGCTGCTGTTCCCGAAGCCGGGCGATGTCGAGCACATCACCTTGAAGAACGGCGGCGGCGGCTGGGATCACCCGATCCATCTGCATTTCGAGGAGAGCGTCACCTTCGCCCGGACGGGGCCGCTCACGCTCGGGCCGCTCGAGAAACTGGCGCGCAAGGACGTCTGGCGTCTCGGCGCCGCCGGTTCGGTGACCTTCCAGACCCGCTTCAGCGAGTTCGGCGGCGCCTATGTCACCCACTGCCACAACACCGTGCATGAGGATTTCGCTCTGCTCATGCGCTACCAGGTGCTGAAGGCGGACAATGGCAGCGGCGACCCGTTCGTCGGCGTCAGCCTGACGCCGAACCCGACGCCCGATGGGGTGACGTTCCTGACGCCGGAAATCCTGCCGGAAGGCGATCCGCGCAGCGCCACCTTCCAGAAGGTCACCGACAATAGCGGTGGCGGCGGTGGCAAAGGCAAAGGCTGAGCCGGCGCTTCCCGACTGAGAAGCGTCTGGGGCGAGGAGGATCCTTGCCCTAGACACACCAGACGAGATCTCCGCGCAGGCGGGGATCCAGTATTCACAAACTCGAAATTGGCTTTCTGCTCAACCGCTTATGCTGCGGCGTACTGGATCCCCGCCTGCGCGGGGATTTCGAAGATCAAGGGGATGCATATGTTCGGACAGCGACGAGTGACCAGCCGGAAACGCGCCACGTTAAGTCACGCCAAATTGCGTTGGCGCGGCCTCGTCCATCGTCTCGGCCGCGCATTGCCGATCCTCGCCATCCTCGCGCTGATGGCAGCCTCCCAGACCGCCGCCGCCGCGCCGCAGAACTCGCGCTTCTCGCCGAAATATTTTACCGACGTCATGGTCACCACCCATGAGGGCAAGACCGTTCCCTTCTACGAGGGCCTGCTCAAGGGCAAGAAGGTCGTCATCAACTTCATCTACACCAATTGCAACGACATCTGCCCGCTGCAGACCGCGCGCATGGCGCAGCTCCGCCAGCGCCTCGGCGACCTCGTCGGGCGCGATTTCTTCATCTATTCCATCACCATGGACCCGGAGCACGACACGCCCGAAGTGCTGAACGCCTATGCCGATGCGTTCGGCGCGGGCGGCGGCTGGCTGTTCATCACCGGCAATCCGGGCGATATCGAAAAGATCCGCTGGCGCCTCGGCGAGCGCAGCCGCGAACTGTTCGAGCACCGCAACGACCTGGTGCTCGGCAATGACGAGACCGGCGAGTGGTCGCGCTCCTCGGTATTCGAGGAATATGACGTCGCCGTCGAGGAAATCCGCCAGCTCGATCCGGTCTATTTCCAGACCAAGCGCACCGCCCTGCCGGCCAATCAGGCGCCGACCGACAAAGGCTTGCGCCTCGACCGCCAGGCCGGCGAGGCGCTCTACATGCGAGGCTGCGCCATCTGCCATTCGATCGGCGACGGCAACGCCATCGGCCCCGATCTGAAAGACCTCACCAAGCGCCGCGAGCGGGCCTGGCTGTCGCGCTTCCTGCTGCACCCGGTCGAGATGCGCGAGCAGAAGGACCCGATCACGATGGAGCTGCTGGCGCAGTACAACAACATCAAGATGCCCAATCTCAGCCTGACGCCGGACGACGTCACCGACCTGCTGCAATATATCGAGGTCCGCTCGCAGGCGCATGACCGCAAGGAGATCGACGGCAAGGCCGGCCCCGGTGCCCATGACGGTCCAGGCTAATTCGCGAATCGGCGTCGCTGTAAATCCCTGGCGCTGCGGCAAGAGGTGAGGCCAGCCGGCCCCGGCTCCGACGGCCGGGGCGGACCCGTAACGGCGACCTATAAAAAGCCGCGCCCCCAGAACTGCATCGGCTTTTCCGTCTCGGCCGGCTGATCGACGTCCTGCCACGCAAAATGCGCGATGACGCCGTCCAGCGGACGGTAACCGCGCTTCGTCCAGAATTCGTCGAGCGGGCGATAGTCGGCCGGGCGCAGCGCGTGGTCCGCCGGGCGCATGACGCCGCAAAAAGCCGTTTTGCCGTAACCGAGGGCGGCGGCATGGGCTTCACGCCCGTCGAAGAAGGCGTGCCCGAGACCGCGCCCGCGATAGTCGCGCAGCAATATCGACTCGCCGAAATAGACGATGTCGGCGATATCGGCTCCGATGCGCCGGAAGGGCTCGGTGAACTCCTCATGCTGGTGCTTCATCGGCGCGGCGGTCGAGGCTCCGACCAGCGCGTCGCCGTCGAACGCGCAGATGGCGACATGGTCCGGCGCCTCCAGGAACTTGCCGAGATAGCGCGCCTCGTAGTCCAGCGTGCCCTCATAGAGATAGGGCCAGTCGCGGAACACCTCGATGCGAAGCTGCGCCAGTTGCGGCAGCACGGCGCGCAATGCCTCGCCGCTGCGTGGCTCGACCCGCAATGTCATCGCGCCCGCCTTGGCATGGCTCGGCTCTCGAACGGTCATGGCGTCTCCTTGCTTCGAATGCGCCGCCAGTCTAATCCATGCCGCCGCTCAGGCAACAGCGCGGTGCGGAGCCGAGCCGCCGGAAGGGCGCGTTCGCGGGCTGCCTTACGCATGGCGAAAATGTGTTGCCCCCTGCCCCCATCGCCGCCGAAATCGGCGCCGCCATGCCTGCCATCGCGGCCCTTCGGCAGCCAATCCGGCGCGCAACCCGGATCGGACGCGCCATCCGCTAACGCCTTGCTCCTCCGGGGAAATCCGCCCCGCCCCGGCCGGCCCGCAACCGCATCCCGGCGCCGCCGCGCCAATTCGCCCGGAGGGCAAGACCGAGCTTGCAACTTCGGTCCGTCTTTTGCAGGATGCGCTCCGAGTTACGGGTGGGGGGTAGCGTTAAAATGGGTCCGGCGGGGTCTGGTCTCGAGTTGATCTCGTGGCAGGGTTGGGGCGTGACGGGGTCGATCGCCGCGCTGCTCATCCTGCTGACGACGATTCTGCTGTGGCTGCTGCCCTTCCCTCCGAGCAGCGTCGCCGAGCAATTGGACAATTCTACCGATCGTCTCGACCTGCGCGCCCGGCTCGGCGCGGAAGGCCCGTTCGTGCGCTTTCTCGACGCCAACCAGCGCTTCGCCGAATGGCTCGGCACCTGGTTCGGGCCGCGCTGGAGCGGGCAATCCTTTGAGCGCTGCGTCGCCATCGCCTTCGTCTTTCCCGTCGCCCTGTTCCTGCTGGCGACAGTGCTTTACGGCTATAAGCACGGCCAGATCAGCTTCGGCGCGCTGCTGCTCTTCCTGTTCGGCGTGGTGATGGTGTCGATGGCGGTGCGCTGGCTGTTCCGGCTGGTCTATTGGTTCGCCCGCCGGATGTGGCGCTCGATCGGCGGCGACAGCGAGCTGGCCGAGCTGATCGCCCGCATCCTGCTCGGCGCCTTCGCCGTGGTCTTCGCCTTCGCCATCGCCTTCGCGGTCGCCTCGAGCCTTGCCGGCAACCTCTCCGATGTCGGCACGGTCGCCTTCGCCATTCTCGGCGGCTTCGCCTTCGCGCTCGCCTTCGCCATCGCCTTCGCCTTTGCCGGCATCTGGGCCTTCCTGATCGCGCTGGTGCTGGTGACGGTGATCGCACTGACCATGGCCAAGCAATTCGCCTTCTTCCTCCTCCTGTTCTTCGTCATCCTGCCGGTGATGAACGCCATGATGGACTGGGTGTCCTGGGCGGTGACGCGCTTTCACCTCTCGATCATGGCGCGCGCCTATCCGGGGGCGACCGGCGCCGCCATCGTCGCGGGCGTGCTGATCGCCGATGTCACCGCCTCGATCCTGCTGGTGGCATCGCTCGCCATATTGCTGCCGATCGGGCTGGAGCTGGCGGATGTGTTCCTGTCGGTCTTCGGCCGCGACAGTTTTGACTGGCGCCCGGTCGCGGCGCAGGCGGTGAAATCGCCGTGGAACGAAGGGCTGTTCGTGACCGGCATGCTGCTGACGCCCTTGGTGCCGACCATCGCCATGCTGACCATGGGCCTCGTCTCGCTCGCCGCGCCCCTGACGCCCGGCGCCGAGCGCGCCGTGGAGGCGATCTCGGACCATCCCGAAGTGCGGCCGAGCGTCGATGAAATCCGCGAGATCTCGAACGCCGTCTACCTTTCGCGGCTGTGGTATGCGCCGGCTCTGCTGATCTCCATCGGGGTGTTTGTCGGCATCTGGGGCGCGCTCTACCTCTCCGGCATCCCGACCGCGCAATTGCTGCAAACGCTGGCCTTGTGCTCGACCGTCTGGAGCCACGGCGAATGCGCCTGGTAGAGCGCGCCTGACGCCGCGGCCGTTCCCCGAACCTATTTCCAAAGTGTGAACGGCGGCTCCGGCTTCGGCGGCATCGGAACCGCCCTTATGCCCCTGCCCCTGGCATCGCCGCCGGCGCGAACCATATTCTGGTCAGAGCCTGAGCCTGACCGCGCGCGGCCCCTCCTCTCGGCGCCGCCTGGCGGTTCGCTCCTCCCATGAAGAGGATTTGCCGCGATGACATCTGCCCCCGAAGCAATGGCGGCCCCCGCCGGTCCGCTGCCGCCCGGCGCTCAAGCCCCGGATTTCACCTTGCATTCCACGCCGGACCAGACGGTCTCCCTGCATGATTTCAAGGGCCAGCCCGTCATTCTGGCCTTCTATCCCGCCGATTGGAGCCCCGTCTGCGGCGACCAGATGGTGCTCTACAACGAGATCCTGCCCGAATTCCGCGCCCACAATGCCGAGCTGCTCGGGATTTCGGTCGACGGCGCCTGGTGCCACCTCGCCTTCGCCCACGAGCGCAAGCTGCAATTCCCGCTGCTGTCCGATTTCGAGCCCAAGGGCCAGATCGCCAAGACCTATGGCGTCTACCGCAAGGGCGACGGCACCACGGAGCGCGCGCTGTTCGTGCTCGACGCCGATGGCCGCGTGCATTGGAGCTATGTCTCCCCAGTCGGCGTCAATCCCGGCGCCGACGGCATATTGACGGCGCTGGAAAGCCTGCCTCGACAAGGAGCCGCATGATGAGACGGACCGCCAGTCTGACGGTGCCCATCGGGCCCCGCGATCACGTCCTCGGTCCCGATAATGCGCCGGTCAGCATGGTCGAATATGGCGATTTCGAATGCCCGTTCTGCGGGCAGGCCTACCCGATCGTCGCCGAGCTGATCCAGCGCTATGGAAACAGGATGCGCTATGCCTTCCGGCATTTCCCGCTGGCCACGGCGCATCCCTATGCCGAGAAGGCCGCCGAGGCCGCGGAAGCCGCCGGCGCGCAGGGCAAATTCTGGGAGATGCACAACATCCTCTACACCCACCAGGACGCGCTCGACCCGGACAGCCTGACCGAATACGCCGCCACCATCGATCTCGACCTGCCGCGCTTCACGCGGGAGCTGGCCGAGGGCGTGCATGCGCTGCGCGTGCGCGAGGATTTCCGCAGCGGCATCCGCAGCGGCGTCAACGGCACGCCGAGTTTCTTCATCAACGGCTTCCGTCATGACGGCGGCTACGACTATGCCGAGCTCGCCGCCGCCATCGAAGCGGCGGGCCGATGAAAGGTCAAACCTTGCCCCCGTCCGGACCATCCTGGCCGGACGGGTCGCTCTTGCGCGCGCCGTAATTCTCGCCATGCCCGGCGCCGCCCTGGTCCTCCCAAGGGCCTTTGCTGGCGTTGCCGCGCCCGGTCTGGCGCTTCACCGGATCGTCGTAATCGCCGCGTTCGCGGGGCTGGGGCTTGGCCTTGCTGCGCTCGCCGGCATAGGGGCTGTTCTCGCGGGCCGGCAATTCCTCCGGCCCGTCCGTGCTCTTTCCGGGTGATTTTGAACTCATGGCGCTGCCTCCTGGTTGGCCAGGAGAACGCGGGGCCGCCGGTCTGCGTTCCGGTTTAGCCGAAACCGCTCTCGCTCTCCCCCGGCCACGGCTCGCTCGGCTCGGCGAAGACGCCGCCGGTCATCGGCTGCGCAACGCCCGTCGTGCCGGGGAAGGAGATCGGCAGGCCGAGCTGCGAGCGGACGGCCATGAAGGCAAAGGCCTGCGCCTCCAGCGCCCCCGCGTCCCAGCCGAAATCGCCCGCCAGCGCGATCCGGCCCGGCAGCAGCTTGCGCAGCGCGCCGACCAGCGTCGCATTGCGCGTGCCGCCGCCGCTCAGCACGAAGATCTTCGGCGCGGCCGGGAAATGCGCGATGCCGCAGATCAGCGAGGCGGCGGTGAAGGCCGTCAGCGTCGCCGCGCCATCCGCCGGCGACAGCCCATCGACGACGCTCAGCGAGAATTCATTGCGGTCGAGCGATTTCGGCGGCTTGCGCAGGAAGAACGGGTCGGCGAGCATGGCCTCGAGCCGCCGCCCGTCGGTCAGCCCCATGGCGGCGAGCTGGCCGTTCTCGTCGCGCGGCTCGCCCATCTCGCGCAGCATCCAATCGTCGATCAGCGCGTTGCCGGGCCCGGTGTCGAAGGCCAGCAGGGCATTGTCCTCGCCGATGAAGGTGACGTTCGCCACGCCGCCGATATTGACGATCACCGCCGGGCGCGGCAGGTCGGCGGCCTCGGCCAGCGCGCGGTGATAGACCGGCACGAAAGGCGCGCCCTCGCCGCCCGCCGCCATGTCGCTGGCTCGGAAATCATAGACCACCGGCAGACCGATGAAATCCGCCAGCATCTGGCCATCGCCGAGCTGGACCGTGAGGCCGGTCTCGGGACGGTGCAGCACGGTCTGGCCGTGAAACCCCACCACATCGATGCTCTCGCGGGCAATGCCATGGTCGGCGAGCAGCGCCTCGACCGCGTCGGCGTGAATCTCGGTCACCAGTTGCTCCGCCCGCGCCAGGATGCCCGGCCGCGCCTCCCGGTCCGTCAGCCGCTCGGCCTGGGCGACGGCCTCGCGCAGCACGGTGCGCTCGTCCTCGGAAAAATCGCGGCCGCCGGTCGGCCCGAAGGCGATGATGGTCTCGCCGTCGGTTTCGATCAACGCCACGTCCACCCCGTCCATCGAGGTGCCGCTCATCATTCCGATCGCTTTCATCGCCGCTCGCTACAAACCGTGCAACTCAGACAGGGAGCTGATATAGAACGAGGCAATCACGAGGCACCCTTTGTTCGGCCATGCGCGGGAGATGCGGTGAGGCGTCATCGGCCTTGCCTCGCTCCCCGAGCCGGCGTTAGTCACGACATTCACTTGCCGACCGCAAGGACTTAGAGCAGCCGAAGGCCGATACTATGACGAGTTTGAAATCAGATTTCATCAATACGCTGCAGGAACGCGGCTATATCCACCAGTCGACCGACCTTGCCGCATTGGATGCGCTTGCCGCCAGCCAAATCGTCACCGCCTATATCGGTTTCGACTGCACCGCGCCGAGCCTGCATATCGGCAACCTGATCGGCATCATGATGCTGCGCCGCCTGCAGCAGACCGGCCACCGGCCGATCGCGCTGATCGGCGGCGGCACCACCAAGGTGGGCGACCCGTCCGGCAAGGACGAGGGCCGCAAGATGCTGACCCAGGCCCAGATCGACGAGAACAAGGCCGGCATCCGCAAAGTCTTCGGCAAGTTCCTGAGCTTCGGCGACGGGCCGAAAGACGCGCTGATGGTCGACAATGACGATTGGCTGAGCGCGCTGCGCTATATCGATTTCTTGCGCGAATACGGCCCGCATTTCACCATCAACCGGATGCTGACCTTCGACAGCGTCAAGCTGCGGCTCGAGCGCGAGCAGCCGCTGACCTTCCTCGAATTCAACTACATGATCTTGCAGGCCTATGATTATGTCGAGCTGTTCCGCCGGCACGGCTGCAAGTTGCAGATGGGCGGCTCCGACCAGTGGGGCAACATCATCAACGGCGTCGAACTGGGGCGGCGGACGGAGAATGCCGAGCTGTTCGGCCTGACCACGCCGCTGCTGACGACGGCGTCGGGCGCCAAGATGGGCAAGACGGCGCAAGGGGCGGTGTGGCTCAACGCCGAGATGCTGAGCCCTTACGATTACTGGCAGTTCTGGCGCAATGCCGAGGACGCCGATGTCGGGCGGTTTTTAAAACTGTTTACGGATTTGCCGCTCGCCGAGATCGGCCGGCTGGAGGCGCTGCAAGGCGCCGAGATCAACGACGCCAAGATCGTGCTGGCGACCGAGGCGACCGCCCTGGCGCATGGCCGCGAGGCGGCCGAGGCCGCGGCCGAGACGGCGCGGCGGACCTTCTCCGAGGGCGCGGCGGCCGAGGGGCTGCCGACGGTGGAGTTGCCGATGGCGGAGCTCGAAGCCGGGCTCGGCGTGCTGACGGCGCTGGTCAAGGCGGGGCTGGCGACCTCGAACGGCGAGGCGCGGCGGGCGATCCAGGGTGGCGGCGCGCGCATCAATGACGCAGCCGTCGCCGACGAGCGCGCCACGCTGACGGCGGCGCAGGTCAATGCGGACGGGGTCATCAAACTGTCGCTCGGCAAGAAGCGGCATGTGCTGATCAAGCCGGTCTGACTGACGCTTGATTTCGCTCAGGCGTAATCCCCGCGCAAGCGGGAACCCAGTAATACCGGAGTCAGCAGGCGGGCTCTGCCCAACCTCAACATGCTGCGGAGTACTGGGTCCCCGCCTTCGCGGGGATTACGAGGAAAGAGAGCCGGGCATCCGCCATGCCGCGCTACAAGCTCACCATCGAATATGACGGCACGCCCTTCGCCGGCTGGCAGATGCAGGCGAACGCGCCCTCCGTGCAGGAGCGGATGCGCGACGCCATCGAGGCCTTTTGCGGCGAAAGTTTCATCCCGCGCGGCGCCGGGCGGACGGATTCGGGCGTGCATGCGCTCGGGCAGGTCGCCCATATCGATCTGGCCAAGGACTGGCCCGCCGACACAGTGATGAAGGCGGTGAATTTTCACCTGAAGCCGGCGCCGGTCGCGATCCTGTCCTGCGAACTGGCGGATGCGGAATTCGACGCCCGCTTCTCGGCCAGGGCGCGGCATTATCTCTACCGCATCGTCAACCGCCGCGCCCCGCTCGCCATCGACCGCGACCACGCCTGGCGGGTCTGGCCCGGCCTCGACGCGGACGCCATGGCCGAAGCCGCGCGCCATCTCGTCGGCCGGCACGATTTCACCACCTTCCGCGCTTCCGAATGCCAGGCGAAATCGCCCGTCAAGACGCTGGATGTGCTGAGCGTCGAGCGCTCCGGCGAAGAGATCGCTATCCGCGCTTCGGCCCGGTCGTTCCTGCACCATCAGGTCCGCTCGATGGTCGGGAGTCTGAAGCTGGTCGGCGAAGGCAAGTGGCCGCCCGGCGAAATGCGCGCGGCGCTCGAAGCGCGCGACCGCACCCGCTGCGGCCCGATGGCGCCGAGCAGCGGACTGTATCTGGTGCGGGTGGATTATTAGCCGGTTCCGGAAGCGCCCTGCGCCGTGTGTCTCAGCCTCCCAAGCCGCCCGGCCTAGCCCTCTCCCATGGGAGACCTTTGCGTATCGAAGGTCCTCTCCCCGTCGTCCCGGACGGCCGTCAGGCCGAGCCGGAACCCAATCATATTTCCGCTATTGCTGCGGCAAGCGGAGAAGCGAGTGGGCCCCGGCTCTAACGGCCGGGGCGACGAAAACAATGGCGGCGTTTTGCAAAGATCTCCCTGGGAGAGGGAGTCTGGCTGTGGCTCGGGCGGAGAGTCCGCACAAGCGCAAGGGCCGCGTGCGCCCGGCGTTGCGGGGGCACGGGGCCGGCTGCTTGCGTTCCGCCCTAGGCTCAGTGCCGGCGCGAGAGAAAATCCAGCACGCCCTTCTTGTAGCTGAGGTCGCCGACGCTCTTCATGTGGTCGCGGCCGACGATCTCCAAAAACTCCGCGCCGGGGATGATCGCCGCCAGTTCCGGCCCTGAGCCGGCGATCACGTCGTCGGTGCCGACGGCGATCAGGATGGGGCGGCTGATCTTGGCCAGCTCCTCCGCCGCGATCTTGTCGCGCGAGGAGCGGATGCAGGCCGCCAGCGCCCGGCGGTCGCTGCGGGTCTGTTCGGCAAAAACCCGGAAGGAGCGGGCGGCGTCGTTCTTGACGTCCTCGGCATTCGGCGCCTCCAGCGCGGCGGCGATCGGCTCCGGCGCGCCGACGCCACGCACCATGTTGATGCCGAGCCCGGCAAAGATCGCGCTGCGCACGCGCTCCGGATGGGCCAGCGTCAGGAAGGCGGCGATGCGGGCGCCCATCGAGAAGCCCATGACATCGGCGCGCTCGATGCCGAGATGGTCGAGCAGGCGGAGCGCATCTTCCGCCATGGTCGGCGCGCCGTACTGTGCGGGATCGTACAGCTTCTCGCTCTGGCCGTGGCCGCGATTGTCGAAGGCGATCACGCGGAAACCGGCGCCGATCAGCGTTTTGACCCAATTCGTGTTCCGCCAATTGACGGTACTGTTCGAGGCAAAGCCGTGGATGAGGAGGATCGGGTCGCCCGCGCCTTCGTCGAGGAAGGACAGGGTGACGCCGTCAGAATCGAATCGCTGCATAAAAAGCGCCTTATAAATTCACGAGCTCAAGACCGATGGCACCGTGACGCCGTTCCCGAAAATCGTGCGAAAACAATGAGACGAATGGTTGGCCGCAGATCGCAAAGCCGGCCATCCACCTTAACAAGCGGGCTGGACGGTGGTTTCCCGGCGGCCGCGCTCATTGCGATATTTCCGCAGCCGGAACCTGCGGCGAATCATCGGACTGCCATTGTTGCGCGCCACTCTGTGGCGCAATTGAGCCAGCACCGTGATTTCGCCGATTCCATAAACGTTAAAAATTGTACCGGCCCGCCCCGGCAGAAAGCCCCGCGATAATGCCTACTCAGGAGCCCGCGACACAATCGCGCCGCAATCGAAGGCGCGGCCACGCGGCATTTTTTGCATTTGATGGATTGCAAGCAGCATTTCGCGCCGAGGAAAAGGCGCTTCCCGACGCCTCAATCCCGCTTCGGTGCGAATTGCTCCAGGCGCTGGCCGGCGTTGATGATCCAGCCGAGGTCGTTGCGCATATAGGTCAGCAGGAACGAGCCGTACAGGACCAGCAGGATGACGAAAGTCAGGTTCTTCACCGTCAGCGACAGGATGAAGATGTTGAGCTGCGGCGCGGCGCGGGCGACGAGAGCCAGCGAGATGTCGGCCAGGAGGAAGGCGATCACCATCGGCGACACCAGCAGCAGCCCCATGCCGAAAATCTGATCCAGCAATTGCAGGAGCAGCTCGCTCGCCTGCGCGCTGAAGATCGGCATGAACTCCAGGAGCGGCCAGACCGCATAGCTCTCATAGACGGTGCGCAGCGTCAGGCCGAGGCCGCCGCTGGCGAAATAGATCGCGACGATGACGATGGCGAAGAAGGTGCCGGTGATGTTGTTGGTGGTGGTCGACAGCGGGTCGACGATTTCGGCGAAGGTGGCGCCGCGCTGCAAATCGAGGATTTCGCCCGCCGCCTCGGCCGCCCAGATCGGAATGCCGAGCACGATGCCGATCAGAATGCCGACCATCACCTCCTTGAACAGGATGGCGGCGACCTGGCCGAAAGGCATGTTCTGCGCCAGCATCAGGTCGACGAATAACGGGATCATCGGCAGCGAGAGCACCAGCGCGACGCCGGTGCGCAAGATGCCGGTGAGGCCGATGCGGGTGAAGGCCGGCATCACCGACACCATGCCGATCATGCGCGACAGCGCCATGCCCGAGGCGATCAGATAGATCTCGACCTTATGGACGTCGGTCAGCGCCAGCTCGGTGTTCATGGCGCGGCACTCGGCCCGATCACCGCGTCATCACCGCGAATTCGTTGAGCACGGTGGAGGTCTGGTCGGCGATGTTCTGGGCGAAGAACGGCCCCAGCAGCATGATGATGATCAAGGTGGCGATCAGCTTCACCGCCTGCGGCAAGGTCTGGTCGTGGATCTGCGTCAGCGCCTGCAACAGCCCGACCAGCACGCCGATGACGACGGCGGCGAGCAGCACCGGCGCCGACGTCCACAGCACGATCATCAACGCATTATTGACCTGTCCCAGCAATGCGTTCTCGAACATTTCGCGGCTCCTCGCCGTTAATTGGCGTAGCTCAGGATAAGCCCATGCAGCAGCCGTGACCAGCCGTCCACCGAGACGAACAGGAACAGCTTGAGCGGGATCGAGATCAGCGTCGGCGACACCATGATCATGCCCATCGCCATCAGGATGTTGGAGACGATCAGGTCGATGACGAGGAACGGCAGATAGATCAGGAAGCCGATCTCGAAGGCCCGGGTCAGCTCCGAACTGACGAAAGAGGGCAGCAGGATCAGGATATCGTCGTCGCGGACTTCGGCCCTGGAATTCTGACCCCAGATGCGCTCGGTGGCGGCCAGGAAGAACTGGCGCTCATTGGGATGCGAGAAGCGGACCAGATAGTCCTTCACCGGCTGGCGCACGCGGGAGGCGGCTTCCTGGATGCCCTCGACCGTCTTGGTGTCGACCGGCACCGCCGTCAGCCGGCCGTAAATGTCGCCCAGCACCGGCGAGCTGACATAGAGCGTCAGCACCAGCGCGATGGCGTAGAGCACGAGGTTCGGCGGCGTCTGCTGGATGCCGAGCGCGTTGCGCACCAGGAACATCACGACCGAGATCTTCAGGAAGGCCGTCATCGTCACGACGAAGAGCGGGATCAGGCCGAACGCGATGAGCGTGACGAGGATCGGCAGAAGATTGAAGGGATTGTCAGCCATCGGTGCTGAGCCTGGTCACCCGCACGGCCAGCTTGTCTCCGATCTTCACCAGCTCGCCAACGCCGATGCGCCGGCCGTTGGCCACGATGTCGATCACCTCGCCCGCGCTGCGCTCGATCGGCAGCAGGACGCCCGGCGCGAGGTCCTGCACCTCGCCCGCCTTCATCTCGATCTGTCCGGCCTGAAAAACGACGCGAACCTTGATCGATGCAAGATCACCGTCCTGTACTTGCAAAACGCACTGTCCCCCAACAGAACGCGGCGCCCGCGAGGCGTCCCGCGATCACTCTCCCCATAGTCACTAGAAGAGGGCTTCCACGCCGAGCCGCGGCAGGAAAGCCCTCCCATGCATAGTCTCGTCTTGATGTGGCGCCCCCGGCTTGGAGGCGCCGCGGCCGGGCGGCCTACTGGCCGTGCAGCAAGGTCGTGGTCGACTTGCTCACATTGGCGGTCGCCGTGCCGATGAAGCTGGTCTCGAAGCCGAAGCTCAACAGCTCGGATAGCAATTGGATGGCCCGGTCGAGCTCGGCGCCGGAGACGGCGGGCGTCACCTTGGCGGCATGCTCGCGCACCGGAGCGGCGGGCTCGAAATAATGTTCGGCCGGACCCGGGTTGAACACCGCATGCTGCAGGCCGCCCTGGTTGTCCGAGAGCGACAGGCCGGAGCTTTCACTCATCGTAGGCACCTTTCCGCCCGTGAGATTTTGAAGTCTGCTCGCACGATCCAGATAATTCTTGAGAACCGACAGCACTTCGCTGCCGAGGGCCGCCGGATTGGCGATCTCATGCCCATAGGAGCCTTGGATCTGCAGTCGCGAAATATATTCGACGAGCTTGTGCTCCATCGCGACGGAGATATTCTGCGTCGGCATTTCGATGTCGCGGGTCGGCACGTTCAGCGCCGGCTGGACCGAGACGGGCAGAGAAGGTTGCATCCGGTTTCACCCCCTGAAGCGAGACGTTAAGCTCTAGGATTCCAGCTCGGCATTGGCTTCGGCGAATTGGGTGAGCGTCTGGCTCATGATGTTCGAGCCGACCATGATGCCCGCCGTCACGATCGCATTCGTCAAAGCCTCGTCGAACTGCGCGTCGAACGACTGGTCCGCCGCTGCCGCGGGCGTCGCATTCGGGTCAATAGGGTCCATTCCGCACCTCTCCCAGATCACGTCCATGAAGCCATGTTTGCATCACGGACTATCTCAGTCAACTGCCGATCTATCGATAAATTGCCAATAAAACATTTTCGACGTGCAATCGTGCGAACGATATCTGCCTACCATCCGCCCCGGAAAACCCGGACCTCGACGGCGTCCTTCAAATCGACCTCGCGGGCCGTCCGCTGCTTTCCCGATGCCTCGATGATTGAAACTGTTTTGCGAATTTGCGAGCGATAGGCCGGGGGGCCGGAGACCCACAACATGCCTCCATTATCGGCAGCGCGGAGTGCAAAACGGGCATCCGTCATGCCGAGCTCGCCCAGCCGGCGCAGAATGTCACCGGTCTTGGCCTTGTCGAGCGTGATGACTTCGGTCTGGATGTCCTCGAGCGCCGCGATGTGCAGCACGGTGCCGTCGAAATACCAGACGAGGCCGTAGCTGTCGCAGAAGCGCTGCAGGAAGTCCTGCGCGGTTCCGCCTTTGGTCGAGGCGAGCGGGCCGCGAATGCGGCGCGCGCCGACCGTCGGCGCGATCTGCGTCGGCACATTGGCGTTGCGGCCGAATTCGACCAGGACATCGCGAATATCCTGATCGACAATGAGATATTTATAGGAAGCCGCGCCCCATTTGGCGTCGGCGGCGGAGGCGGGGGATGGCAGGAAAGAGGCGCCGAGGAGCAGAACGCTGCCGATTATACCGAATGACCCCGCAGCCTTCGTCATTACGACGCATCCCCATACATCGAACTACACCTAAAGCTCGTAAATACAAGCACCCGCTTCTTGTATAACGTGCAATGCACTGCGAGGCAACAGCGCTTACTCGCCTGTTGCAAGATGTCAAAATAGTGACATTCCCCTGCGCAAATAAAGAGCAGCCCGCTGAGGCGCTTGAATTTCCATAATTTCCGGGTTTATGAAAAATATGCGTGACTGGTTGGCAAAACGCCGTCGAAACGTCGGCTATTGTTGATTGACACGTTCTGGCACGGTTGCTACTCTTCCGGTGTATTGTTGTGGGCTCATGCATCCGCATGATCAGGCAGCAGGCGGGCATACATCTCTTAAGTCTTCGAGGAGAGTGTACTATGGCAGATCCAGCAGGCGGCGTTTCCGCCGGTCAGCAGGCGGCACTAGACGACCTGGAACGCATCCTGACGCAAGCGCTCGTCGCGAGCACGAAGTCGTCTGAGATTCAGGCTGACAAGAACACCGCGAGAAAAATCGTCGACGGTGCGGCTGTCCGCTAAGGTTTCGAGCATGCGGTGGTGCCGGTTCGCCGGCCCCACCCACGGTGTATCAACCGAGAAAAGTTGCGGCGCATGAGCGAAACGAAGTCTCTGTCGCGCACCGCATCGCCTGAGCTACAGCTTGAGGTTGTCGGGGGGCTCCATTCGGGTGTCCGGCTTTCACTGGCCGATGGTGACTATTCCATCGGGTCCAAGGCCGGAGCCGACATCGTTCTCCGTGACGACGGCGTCGCCTCCCAGCATGTGATCATCTGCATCGACGGCAATGACATTCGCGCCGAAGCCATCGGCGGGACCCTGCGCGTCGGCGATGAGGAGATCGAATTTGGGCATGGCTGCCGTCTGCGCCTGCCGACTGTGCTCACGATCGGATCCGCGTCCATCCAACTGACCAGCGATCGCAAAACCAGCGGCCTTGCCGGCGGTTTCCCGATCCTGTCGAAACTTGCCGACCGGCCCGCCATCACGGCCGGCGTGCTGGGCGTTGCCCTGGCCACCACCATCGCCTGGCACGGGTTGCAGGCGACACCGGCGGACGGGGACGGCCAGGCCGAACTGGCGATGGCGGCGAGCCGGTCCGACGCCGCCTCGGCGAGCCTTCCCGCGGGCGGCGGCGGCCTGGAAGTCAGCGCCGACGACGCAGCCCGGGCCTTGCAGGACAAGCTGCGCATTGCCGGCATCGAGACCATCAGCATCGCGACCGACGGGCCGCATCTGACCGCCACCGGCCGGCTGCCGGAGAACCGGGCGACCGACTGGACGACGATCCAGCGCTGGTTCGACAAGACCTATTCGCCGCGCATGAATCTGTCGGCGAATGTCGCGAGCGATCCGGCCTCGGCCAAGCCGGCCGTGCGCCTGCAGGCGATCTGGTTCGGCGAGCGTCCCTATATCATTGCCGAAAACGGCTCCCGCTATTATCAAGGAGCGATCCTCGACAATGGCTGGATCCTGCAGGAGATCGGCGAGGATCGGGTGATGTTGAAAAAGGGCGAAGAGAATTTGACGCTGACCTACCGGTGACCTCCGGTCGGGCGTGTTTCGCTAAGCGGGCCAGTGCATGAGCTTGAAGACGACAAGAATCGAAGGCCAGCGCCTCGACATCGTGCTGCAGCGGATCCGCGAGCGCGAAGCGCCGAGCGCCGTTCTCGACATCGAGTCCACCGAGGAATTCGGCCGGGAGGGCGTCTTCGACCGCCTGCCGATGACCTCGGTGGAGGCTTCGCTGATCGACTTCATCATGCCGCTGATTTCGAACCCCTCGATCTTCTACGAGAGCAACATGATCCTGCTCCTGGAATATCTGCGGGACGATGTGCTGCCCTCGCTCGACGGCAATGACGAGTTGAAGGAGCTGGCCACCAAGGTCGTCGACGAAGAGCTCGACCGCCACGAATTCGTCCGCGAGCACCGCCTGGCGAGCATCGCAACCTGAGCGAACGCCGGCGCGGTCGGCCCCGACGCGCCACCAACAAGCAGCCTGGCCCCGCGCCCACGGCGCTAGGCGGCGCTGCTGGCGCGGTCACTCACCGGCACGCGTTTGTTGCCGACCCTCCCCTTGTCTTGTCATTCCCGCGAAGGCGGGAATCCAGCATCCTTGAGGAGCCTGCGGTGACGCGGCTGGATTCCCGCCTTCGCGGGAATGACAAAAGGGGGGCGTTTGCGCCCGGCGTTTCCGGCTAGAATGATCCCACCCTAGCCCGCGCGGGCCATGCTGACGGCGATGGCCGGGGCGTTGCGCAGCGTCTGGTAGACGACGCAATAGCGCTCGGTGAGCTTGAGCAGCGTGTCGCGCTGCTCCTGGGTCAGGTCGCCGTCGATGTCGAAGGCGAGGCGGATGTCGCGGAAGCCGACCGGCGCGTCCTTGGCGACGCCCAGCGTGCCGCGAAAATCCAGATCGCCCTCGGCGCGCACCTTCGACCGCCCGATCTCCATGCCGAGCGCGGTGGCGACGGCATTCAGCGTGACGCCGGCGCAGGCGACCAGCGCTTCAAGCAGCATGTCGCCCGAGCAGGCATGGAAGCCGGTGCCGCCGGTCGCCGGATGCAGGCCCGCCTCGATCAGCGCCTTGGAGGTCTGCACCGAGCAGGTCACGCCCTCGCCGACATGCCCCTCCGCCTTCAGCGTGATGACCGCCGCCTCCGGCGTCTCGCGATAGCGCTCCTTGATCGGGGCCTGCAGGGATTTCAGGGCGTCTGCGTCCATGGTGGTTCCTCCGCGGCTGTTGCGGCCGCTTTTGCGATGCGTATGGGATTGTGGCGGAAGCTTAATCGGCTGCGGCGAAAATGTCACCGCCCCTCCACGCGGCACCCGCCTCAGCGCCCCTGTATCCGCGACATGTTGGTGAGCAGCACGGCCAGCTCGCTCTGGCGCGAGACGCCCGCTTTCAGGAACACCCGCTTCAGCACCGTGCGCACCGTGCCTTCGGCGATGCGGAGCCGCTCGGCCGCCGCCTTCGGCGAGACGCCCGAGCCGATCAGCGCCGCCACCCGCGCCTCGCCGAGCGTCAGGCCGAGCAGGTCGCGCACCAGCGCCGGCTCGGCCGGCTCGTTCGGGCGCAGCTCGATGGCGATGACGATGGCGCGGGCGCGCACCAGGAAATCGGTCGCGCCCGCCCGCTCGGCAGGGTGCAGCGGGATCGGGTAGAGCATGAGCTGATATTGCGAATGCGGCCGCTTCAGCAGGACCGGGCGGGGCGGCTGCAGGAAGCGCTGCGGGCTGTCGCCGGCGCTGGCCGAGAGGGCGGCCTCCAGCGCGTCGCGCTCGGAGGGCATCGAGGCCGTCAGCCGCTCCTCGAACAGCTCCAGCCCGCGCCCGATCAGCCGGTTTGCCGCCGTGTTGCTGAAGACGACGCGCCGCAGCCCGTCCAGCAGGAACACCGCGAGGCCGACCCCGTCCAGCGCATTGCGCAGGCCGACATTGGCGACATCGGCATTCATCAATTGCAGGCTGAGCCGCAGCGAGCGCTCGGCATGATGGCTGAGGCGGGCGAGCTTTGCGCATTCCTCGTCGGTGAAGGCGGATTTGGCCGCCGAGCGCTGCACCGTCAGCCCGACATGCACGCGCGGCTCCGGCGAGATCGCCGCGCTCGCCGACCAGCGCAGCCCGTATTTGGCCAGGAATTCCGTATAGAAGGGATGGCTGTTCATCTCCGCTTCGCTCACCAGATGGGCGTCGGTGATGATGCCCTCGGACAGCCAGTAGCCGCGCTCGCTGGCGCGCTGGGTGCGGATGTCGTGCTGCCACCACAGCTCCTGATATTCGGCGGCGCCGGCGATCAGGCTGGGCGAGACCACCGTCCCCGCCGCTCCGCCATCGCGCAGATAGATCAGGTTGGCGCCGATATCGCCGAACACCTCGGCGATCGCCTCGAGGGCGCGCGGCCAGGCGTCCGGGGCCGTGGCGGCGTGATAGATCGCCTCGACGGCGGCGACGAAAAGCTGCTCTCCATTGGCCGGCCTGTCGTTCATGGCCGCACCGCGCGCAACATGCAATGGCTGCGCCCTTCGGCGCACGCGTCGACACTCAACATGGCTGGCAGCCCTCAGCAGCGCGAGATGCGCGGATGCTCCTGTCCCACCTAATCGAATAACGCATTTTTTGGATTATGGAAATGCGCGATGGGTCATGCGTGCATCCGCCTAGCGGCCGAATCAGGCGTTTTTCACGGCAAATCACCCTCGTAAGAATGCGTAGGGGCCGGGATTGCCGGGCGCGCGCAATAAAATCGCTCAAACAAAGCGCACAGCGTCGCTCAGCCCTCGCACTAATGGTAAGATCAGATGCATTGGCGGCGCGGACGTGCTAGGAAAGCGGTCCCCCGGCGGGACGTTTGGATGATTTTGCGGCAGTGTACATCTGCGCAGCGCGCCTACGAGCCGGCGTGGTTTCATGGGGAGGCTTTGGCTGGTCTAGGGGAGCGTGCGGACCCGCCGACACGGACACAAGCAGGGCAGCGATGGGCGACTATTACGCGTGGGCGGCGTCCGGCCTCGTGGCGGGGCTGGAGTCTTCATCCGAGCCGGATTTCGGCGGCAGCGCCGTGCCGAGGGGCGAGGGAGCGGGCAATGTGCGCATCGCCTCGCGCATGGTCGAGCGCCAGCGCTTCATGCTGCGCCAGCGCGACGGCGCCCAGGTCGAGGTGGTGCTGATCAATAGCGGCGTGGCGCTGCGCAACGGCCATGCGGTGACCGTGGTCTGGGCCGCGCGCAAGGGCGCGGTACACGGCTTTCCGGTGCGGCTCGACAATCACACGACCGGCGCCGAGGCCAAGCTGCCGCATAATATTCGGCATATCAGGCCAAAAGTCAGCCTGCTGAAGACGGCCCGGTTCGGCCTGTTCGCGACGCTGCCCGCCGCCTTCGCCCTGCTGACCTGGGTGCTGATACCGGGCAGCCTCGACGGCGTCGACACCAGGATGGTGGTGCTCGGCGCGGCGGTCGCGATGGGGCTGCTGTTCGTGGTCGGCCTGGTCATCGCCAAGGTGGTGCTCGACTACCTGCAGGCCGACGACGACCAGAAAATCTGGCAGGCCGCCGACGAGGTGATCGGCCAGGTCCGCGCCGCCGCCCGCCAGCAGCAACAGAGGCGGCCTCGGGCCTAAAGCGGGATCGGTTGCGACGAAAACGACGCGCGCCCGAACCAATCCGCAGCCGGACTCCCTCTCCCATGGGGAGAGGGCCGGGGTGAGGGGGTAATGCCTATCCGTGAGGCGACGTCCGTCCTACCGAGAGGCATTACCCCCTCACCCGGCACGCTTCGCGTGCCGCCCTCTCCCCCTGGGAGAGGGCTGGGCTGCGGCGGTTCGGAGGCTGAGAGACGCCAGCCGGATCAAACCAAATTCAAGCTCATGCCGCCATCGACCATGATGCCCTCGCCGGTCGTGTAGGCGCTGTCGTCGCTGGCCAGGAACAGCGCGACCTTGGCGACCTCCTCCGGCGTGCCGAAGCGGCGCATCGGCATTTGCGCCAGCAGCCCCTTGGAGACTTGCGGGTGGTCGGTATAGCGGCCGGTCATGGCGGTCGGGATGAAGCCGGGGCACATATAGTTGACGCGGATGCCGTAGGGGGCGAGTTCCACCGCCAGACTCCGCGACAGGCCGGCGATGGCGGCCTTGGCGGTCGAATAGGCCGAGAGCTGGCGCAGATGCTGCGTCGCCATGATCGAGGACAGGTTGACGACCGCCGCGCCCTTGGCCGCCGTCAGCAGCGGCAGCGCCGCGCGGGTCATGCGGATGGTGCCCCACAGATGCGGGTTGAGCACGCTCTCCCAGGTGGCGTCGTCCATATGGCGGAAGTCGGAGCGCAGCAGGTTGCCGGCATTGTTGACCAGCACATGCAGTTTCGGCGAGACGCGGGCGGCGGCGGCGATCATCGCCCGGACGTCGTCTTCCTTGGTGACGTCGCCGGTCACGAAGGAGGCGCGCCCGCCGGCAGCGGCGATCTCGGCGGCCCCGGCCTCGATGGCCTCCCCGTTCAGATCGGAGAGCACGACATCCGCGCCCTCGGCGGCGAAGAGTTTCGCCATCGCCATCCCCAGCCCGCCGCCCGCGCCGGTGATCAGCGCGACCCTATCCTGCAAACGCCCCAATGCTGCCTCCGGTGATGATGAGTGCGGTAGGAGGGGTTTGGCATTGGAGGGGGTGGGGAGTCAATGTGGGGGCAGGTTGCGATTATGCTGCGACGGACGCAATGGCGTCTGGGCCCATCCCCGGCCCGGCAGGAGGTGTTGTAACTCCGTCGAGCCCCATCATCATATCGTAATGACCAGCATGATTCGTTTTCAGAAAAATTTGGCGGAAGACACTTAGATAGCTCGCTACGACCTGCTCGTTGCAAGAGACATAAATATCGTCATAAACCGCGTGCGATCCGTCATTTACCCAGGAAAAAAGAGACGCACAGATCTGCTGATCAGCGCCATCAAATTTAGAAATAATATCATCCTTGTCAATATTGCCAAGGATCTTAAAGTAATTTTCTATTATGCGCCGAAGCGTGTTCTGAATTGTTGGACTAACGCCATTTTGGTTCCTCACTTCCGCCCACAGCAACTCGTATGCTGTTTTAATCGGATTGTGCTCATAAGCGATCAACGTGGATACATCTGATACTTTTCGGACAATCCAAAATGTCTCGTGGCTTAGGCACTTGCTGCCTTTGCGCTTCCGATCGTACGAGACCTCCTTATGGAAATATACGTTATGTGTAAGAATGAAAATCTGCTTAACGTTCCCTCGGCCCGCAATAACTTCCTCCCTGATCCGGCGAATAAGCGCACTAACGATGAACAGAATATCACTGTCTAAACTGGATATCGGGTCATCAAAAACAACCGTTCGGTTCGCAGCCACGCCGCTCTCAGAATTGCTACCTTCAATTAAGTGATAGAAATACAAGAAAGTGATAAAGTTTTTCTCGCCTTCGCTAAGCGTCTCGGCAGCATTGCTCCCGTCCGCGCGGATAATTTCATACAGATTTGAACGTTCGCCGGCTGTCGCCAGCTTAAAATTCGTAAACCCAAAGGAAGCAAGAATAGTGTTGATCGCATTTACCGTCGGCTGAGCACTCGTAATGCTCTTTTCTAACTCCTTAAGATGCGAGCGTGCCGCTAAAAGCTCGGCGCGTTTGGTATTAATCTTCCCTGCGATCGCGGAGGCAGCGCGGTCCAGCCCTGCCTTAGAAATTTCGAATTCGGTAAGCAGCTCCCGGTTTTTTTCGAGCAAATGGCCCCATATTTCAGATTTCAAGGTCGCTTTTTCGGCGTCGATGTTGTCCACCATATTATTGTGATTTAAAATCGATGCATTAGCTGCGCCGATAATGCCGCGAATAGTCACGGCGATCTCGCGGACACTTTCAAGAGAGATTGGCAGGCTCGGTTCTTGTAGCTTCCGCCCCATTTTCTCTTTATTCATCCCAATATACGCGGCAAACCGTTCTATGCTTGCGCGGAGACTTACACCATCCACATGCCTGTTTCCAAGGTCAGATATGGCCGTCAGTTTCTCTAACACGCCTCGAGACACAAAGTCATAGTCGTCCTTGATTTTTTTTATCGCTGCGATATCTCTATTGTACGTCTCATCAAAATATTGACTTAGTTTGTAATTCAAATCGTCAGATATATATTGCTGGCAGAACGGGCAACGATCACCCTTGTGGCCGATGTAACTGATGCCTTGCTTCACCCAATCGCTATTACCTAGGCGTTGAATTAATTCAGCAAGGTCTACGTCCTCTTTGCCGACTATTTTTTTGGCTAAGATGGGGAGATTTGCTAACTCAATTAAGACTTCCATCTCGACTTCGACAACGAGTGGATGCCGCTCAAGCCCCTTGGCAAAGACCGATGACGCTCTTTCTTTTAAGACCTCAAGCTCAACAAAACGGGCATCGTTGCATTTTGATTCCTCCAAAATTTTATCGCAAAAGCGCGATTTCGAATTTCGAAACCCCAGAAATGCTTCTTGGAAGTACTCGTCATGCATGCACTTGATTCGCCAGCAATTCTCTTCGAACTGAGCCCGTAAGCTGCGAAGCTCGTGTCGTTTTCCGGTGCTGCAATCCGGCAGTCCGAGGGTATTTTCGAGCTGCGCTATGTCCTTGTTGAGTTCGTCGACATTATTTTTAGCGACTTCAATTTTCACCAGTGTTTCAGCCGCATTCTGGCCGAGGGTGAAGATCCCAGGCATCTTCAAGGCGTAGTTTTTCTTAACAAAGTCGCTGTTGTACACGAGGCACTCGAGCCTTTGGCTGTCCTTCCAATTCAAATCACATGCGGGATATTGCTCAGGATTTGCGATAACGCGGGATATAGTCGTCTTCCCGGAACCGTTCGTTCCGAACACATAATTAACGGCCCGCAGATTAAGAAGTGTTGCCCCGGCGTCCGAATAACTCGCCTCTTTAGCCACCAAGATTTGCTGCAGCATCGCGTCCCCATTTTTTTAGACGACCGTGGTTTCAGGCCGCTATGCTCAAGAGGGAAACAACTGATTCGCGCTCTTTGCAAAGATGTGTGAGATAAAGCGGGCGATCTGAAAAACTTATCCCCGCCCCCATCCCCCTCCCGTAAACT
>NZ_MWLK01000013.1 GCF_002198715.1 Rhodomicrobium sp. R_RK_3
GAGGCGAGTGGGCCCCGGCTCTAACGGCCGGGGCGAAGGAATCGAAGTTTTGCAAAGGTCTCCCATGGGAGAGGGAGCTTGGCTGCGGCATGATGAGAGCGGGTCGGCTTAGATCGAAGCGGCTCGCCAGACCTCAAGCTTTGTCATTCACGCGAAAGCGGGAATCCAGTACGCCGCAGCATTCGCGTTTAGGGCAATGCCGAACGGAAATGTTGCCCTTTACTGGATCCCCGCCTTCGCGGGGATTTCGGTATTGCGGTTTGGGAGGCCCTCAGTGCAACTTCTTGCGCCCGCCGCGATAGCGCGCGGTCGGCACTTCGCGGGCGTGTTCGTCGAACAGCTCCGCCAGCTTCTCCGTCATCGCGCCGCCCAGTTCCTCGGCGTCCGTGATCGTCACGGCGCGGCTGTAATAGCGCGTCACGTCATGGCCGATGCCGATGGCGATCAGCTCGACAGGGGAGCGCGTCTCGATCTCGCGGATGACCTGGCGCAGATGCCGCTCCAGATAGGAGCCGGAATTCACCGAGAGCGTCGAATCATCGACCGGCGCGCCGTCCGAGATCATCATCAGGATGCGCCGCTGTTCCGGCCGGGCGAGCAGGCGGTTATGCGCCCAGGCCAAAGCCTCGCCGTCGATGTTCTCCTTGAGCAGGCCCTCGCGCATCATCAGGCCGAGATTGCGGCGGGCGCGGCGCCAGGGCATGTCGGCGGCCTTATAGATGATGTGGCGCAGATCGTTGAGACGGCCGGGCGCGGCGGGCTTGCCTTGCGCCAGCCATTTCTCGCGCGTCTGGCCGCCCTTCCATTGCCGCGTGGTGAAGCCGAGGATTTCCACCTTCACGCCGCAGCGCTCCAGGGTGCGCGCCAGAATGTCGGCGCAGGAGGCGGCGACCATGATCGGGCGGCCGCGCATCGAGCCGGAATTGTCGATCAGCAGCGTCACCACGGTGTCGCGGAAGGTGGTCTCGCGCTCGACCTTGAAGGAGAGCGGCTGATAGGGGTCGGTGACGACGCGCGACAGGCGGGCGGCGTCCAAAATGCCCTCCTCCATGTCGAAATCCCAGGCGCGGTTCTGCTGGGCGAGCAAACGCCGCTGCAAGCGGTTGGCGAGGCGCGACACCGCCACATGCAGATTGCTGAGCTGCTTGTCGAGGAAGCCGCGCAGGCGCTCCAGCTCATCGGTGTCGCAGAGATTTTCCGCCGCGACGGTCTCGTCGAACTGGCGGGTGAACACCTCGTAGCCGAAGGCGCTCGGGTCATCGAGCACCGAGAGGTTGGGGCGGCGCGGCGGCGCTTGCGTGCGCTGCTCGTCCTGGCCCTCGCCCTCCATCTCGCCGCGGTCGCTCGACTCGGTGAGCTCGGCCTCTTCCGAGCCGAGGGAATTGGGATCGGTCTCCTCGTCGGCGGCGACGGGCTTGGTCTCCTGGTCCTGGCCGCTCTGCTCGGACTCGCCGGCGGCCTGCTGGTTGCCCTCGTCCTCATCGCCGGTGGCGCTGTCTTCATTGCCCTGCGCCTGCTCGTCGATCAGCTCGAGCGCGGAGAGCACGTCGCGCAGCAGGCGGCCGAAGGCTTCCTGGTCGTCGAGATTTTCGGACAGGCTGTCGATCAGATCGCTGGCGCGGTCATCGATCCAGGGGCGCCAGGCCTCGACCATGGGCGCCGCGCGCTTGGGCGGCTTGAGGCCCAGCATCCGCTCGCGCACGATCAGCGCCAGGCATTCGTCGAGTGGCGCATCCTCGCGCGCGGTCGGCATGGCGGCGCGGCCTTCGAACTTGGCCTCGGTCTTGGCGGCCAGATTGGCGGCGACGCCCCGCATCCGCGTCGCCCCGACCGCCTCGACCCGCGCCCGCTCGACCGCTTCGAACACCGAGCGCGCCATGCCGGCGGAAGGGGCGAGCTTGGCGTGCAGCGCCGGATTATGGCAGGCAACCGTCAGCGCCAGCGAATCGGCATGGCCGCGCAGCACCGCGACCTCCTTGCGGGAGGGCGCGCGCGAGGGCTGCGGCAGCGTGGCGGTATGGCCCTTGAGGCTGGGCGTTTCGGCCGAGTAGACGACCTGCAATTCATCGTCGCCGGCGAGCGCGCGCGTCGCCGCCGCCAGCGCCTGCTTGAACGGCAAACCGGGATCGCTCTTGCGTTTGTTCGAGGTCGGCATGGTCAGTCCATTCTACTCGACGGCGGCGGTTTTGGCTGGCCCCGAACGAAGCACAGCCGGACTCCCTCTCCCTTGGGGAGAGGGTTGGGGTGAGGGGTTGGTGCCTCACCGATAGCTTACAACCCCTCACCCGGCACGCTGACGCGCGCCACCCTCTCCCCATGGGAGAGGGCTAGGCTGCGGCGAGGTCGAGGCGTTGCTTCCAACCCATCGATCAATCCTAAGGCGCCGGCCAGTTCACGGAGCGCCCTTCGCAGGTCACGTAGACTTTGCCCGCCGCATCGACGATGCGGCCTTCGAGCGTCGCCAGATTGCCCTTCAGCCCGGCATGCGGCTCGATGCCGAGCACCTTCCAGGTCAGGATGGTGTCGGTGCCGGCGGGGATGGCCTTCTTGAAGTGGACGTGGAAGTCCAGTCCCACCCCGTCGCCGAGCCCCGTCGTGCGTGAGGCGACCAGCCCCATCAGCACCGCCGTCATATGCGGCCCGCTGGCGATGATGCCGCCGTAGCGCGAGGCAGCCGCGAACTCCGGATCGGAATGCAGCGGGTTCTCGTCGCCCGCCAGCCTGGCGAATTCACGGATGTTTTCGAGGGTGAAGCGGTACGGCTTCGCAATCTCATCGCCGACTTTGACCATCGCCCGCGACCCGCGCTCAGCTTAGAGCAACATTCACCGTCGAATCCGGCAGCTCTTCCCCAAAACAGCGCTGGTAGAACTCGGCCACCAGGCCGCGCTCGAGCTCGTCGCATTTGTTGAGGAAGCTCAGGCGGAAGGCAAATCCGACATCGCTGAAGATCCTGGCGTTTTCCGCCCAGGTGATGACCGTTCGCGGGCTCATCACCGTGGACAGATCGCCGTTAATGAAAGCGTTGCGGGTGAGGTCGGCGAGACGCACCATGGCGGCGATGGTCTTGCGGCCCTCGTCGGTGTTGTAGCTCTTGACCTTGGCGGCGACGATGTCGACCTCGTCGTCATGCGGCAGGTAGTTGAGCGTCACGACGATCGACCAGCGGTCCATCTGGCCCTGGTTGATCTGCTGGGTGCCGTGATAGAGGCCGGAGGTGTCGCCGAGACCGATGGTGTTGGTGGTCGCGAACAGCCGGAAGGCCGGATGCGGGCGGATGACTTTTGACTGGTCGAGCAGCGTCAGCCGGCCGGAGACTTCCAGCACGCGCTGAATGACGAACATCACGTCCGGGCGGCCGGCATCGTACTCGTCGAAAACGAGCGCGGTGTTGGATTGCAGCGCCCAGGGCAGGATGCCCTCGCGGAATTCGGTCACCTGCATGCCGTCGCGCAGCACGATGGCGTCCTTGCCGACGAGGTCGATGCGCGAGACGTGGCTGTCGAGATTGATGCGCACGCATGGCCAGTTCAGGCGCGAGGCGACTTGCTCGATATGGGTGGATTTGCCGGTGCCGTGATAGCCCTGGATCATCACGCGCCGGTTATGCGCAAAGCCCGCGAGAATGGCCAAGGTGGTTTCGCGATTGAACTGATAGTCGCTGTCGATCTCGGGCACGTGCTCGTTGGCCGTCGAATAGGCGGGCACTTCCAAGTCGGTGTCGATGCCGAAAAGCTGGCGCACCGACACTTTCATATCCGGCAGGCCGATCACCTCTGAACTGATGGCAGGCATATGGGCTTCCTAGACTGATCTCGAATTGACGGGCGGAGCGTTCACCCGAGGCTGGACGGGCAAATTCTTATGGAGTCTCCAGGGTCGGCGCGTCAGCAAAACCCAGCCTGCTTGAGATAATTATAGGCCTGGATGATCTCGCGCAACCGATCCTCGCTGCCGCGGTCACCGCCATTGCTGTCGGGATGGTGACGTTTCACCAGGGCCTTGAAGCGCGCCTTGATTTCTTCCGGCGCGCTGCTCTCGGGCAGATCGAGCGCGGTAAAGCATTTGCGCTCGGCGTTGCGGATCGGACGGCGCTCCGGGACTTCCGCCCCCGCGCCGCCGCTCCTGGCCTGTTCGAAGAAGCCGAACGGGTCATGCGTGCCGAAATCGCGCTTGAAACCACCCATATGGCCCTGCGCGGCGGATTTAAAACCCGTCGCCGCCCAGGCATTGACGCCGGACGACCAGGTCGGGCGGTGGCCGGTGATGGAAGCCTTCTGATAGGTGGCGACGTCCTCGTCGCTCATGCCGGCGAAGTAATTATAGGACTTGTTGTAGTCGCGCACATGGTCGATGCAGAACAGGTGATAGGACCCCTCCTGCCCGCGGCCCTTCGGCGCCCGGTGCGTGCCCGGCTTGTTGCAGCCGACCCAGCCGCAGCCGGTCACTTGCTGCGAGCTCAGCCGATCCGCACCCGGCTTGACCCGGATACAATCGAAATATTTGGAGTCCAGCTTCATGCTTCGTCTATCCAAAGGTCCATAGCAGGGCTATTTAGAGGCCATGCGACACAGCGCAAGTATGCTGCTTCGTGCGGGCCGACACAAGGGTAAGCAGCTCTTTGCGGCTCTATGGAGCCTGCCATTTAAGCCCTTGCGCCAACTCAGAGAATTCTCATGCAAATCGAAACGCGGATCAGGGACAAGTTGACTGAGGCATTTTCGCCGGAACGCCTCAAGGTCGAGAACGACAGTCACAAACACGCCCATCACGTCGCCATGCGCGGCGTCGAAAAGACCGGCGAGACGCATTTCACCGTGACCATCGTCTCGGCGCAGTTTGCGGGCCGGTCGCTGGTCGAGCGCCACCGTATGGTGAACAGCGTGCTGGCCGAGGAACTGGCCTCGGGCGTGCATGCGCTCGCCATCAAGGCCAAGTCGCCGGACGAGCTGCCCGATGCCGGCTGACGGCACCGACGGCTGGCGGCCCGAACGGCCGGAGCGGGCTCAAGCTTCGGACGCGCTGTTCCGCAGCGTCACCTCGGAAGCGATCGGCGCCGGACTGATGAGCTTCCTCATCGTCGCCGCCGGCCTCCTCGGCGAGCGCTTCGCCATCGACAATATCGCCATTGCCTCGCTGGCGACCGCGCTCACCGGCGCGGCGTCCTTTGCAGTGCTCGCCCGCGTGCTGGCGCCGGCGGCCGTCAGCTACTTCAACCCCGGCGTGGCGCTTGCGTTCATTCTGTCGGGACGAATTGATTTCGTGACGGGGCTTTGCTGCGCGGCGGCTCAGATCGCGGCGGCGTTTCTCGGCGTCATGATCGCTCATATCGTGACGAATACCGGCCTGGTCCAGGTCGCCACGCAAATTCAAAGCGGCGAAGGCGTCTGGGCCGGCGAATTTCTCGGCACCGCGCTGTTCGTGTTCGCGCTGCTGTCGGTTTCGGCCCAATCGCCCGATCGTCTCCCCCTCACCGGCGCGTTCTGCCTGCTGGCCGCCGCGCTCGCGACGCCCTCGACCAGCTTCGCCAATCCCGCGCTGACCCTGGCCCGCACGCTGACGGACAGTTTTACCGCGATCAGGCTGAACGATGCCGTAACGATCGCGGGAATACAGCTCCTCGCCGCGCTTGCGGCGTTTGCCCTGTACCGATGGATGAAGGCGGGGGCGTAGCGCGCACTTGGCGACGCTTGACCGAACAAAATAAGAACGGTATTTTCAGGTGGGCAGCTTTGCTACAGTTTGCCCACATCTCCGCTTGCGGCACTTGGCGCGGAGCACGATTTCAGTGCATATGGCGTCAGCACAAGGACAGTGAGCTACGGTCATGGCACCATGGTTCAATATTCGCAAGGCGGCGCAGGTCGCGGCTTTCTTCACATTGAAGGAGCGCGGCGAGATTTACGTCCTAAAGCTCGTCAAGCTGATGTATCTGGCGGATCGCCGGTTCATGGAGCTGTACGACGTTCCCATCCTCAATGATCAGCTCGTGTCGATGCAGCACGGGCCCGTCAATTCGATCTCATACGACTATCTCAACGGCGCGATGGAATCCGAGCACTGGAACGAATTCCTGCGTGACCGGGAAAGCCATCGCGTATCGACGTCGAGGGACGATCTCACCGAGGCCGATCTGGACGAACTCAGCAAAGCCGAGCTTCGCGTGCTCCAAGAGGTGTGGGATCGGTTCGGACATATGGGGCGGTTCGAGATCAGGGACTATACGCACGACCATTGCCCGGAATGGGAGGACCCGAACGGCTCGAGCATGCCGATCCCTTACAGCCGCGTGTTCAACTTTCTGCGCAAGGCCAATAGCGCGGAGCTGGAGGACCGGATCCTGTCGGAGCGGCAGGTAGCGACCAGCTTCGACGAATAGCCATGCCCTACGAACCAGGCGGGGCAAAACCCTACTGATTCCCAGCGGCACCGCGAGAGATCCGAACAAGAAGCACTTGTTCGTCACGCTGACCAATGCCTGCCAAGATGGGCAGCATCTTCTCATCAGCATTTCGCGCGTGAAAGACGGCGTCCACTAGACGATGCGTGCGTCTTCGAACCCGGCGAGTATGCCTTCGTTCGCGAGAAAAGTTTTGCCGTCTACCGCCTCGCGAGAATTGAAAAGAGCACGCATTTGGCCCAGTGCGTCGACCGTTGGTATTTCACGCCCAAGGAAGATATGACGCCGGAGCTCGTCGCCCGGATGTGCGAAGGCATCAGCCAATCGGACTTCATTGCGCAGCGGATCGCTGAATATTATCGCCGGGTGAGCACAGCCTAATTCAACATCGTGCTTCGTGACCGAATGCCGGCCCAGACGCGGCCGCGCCGCTCGCGATCTGCTGAGCGGCGCGGCAGAGTATGTTGCGTCTCGCTGCGGCCTAAGCGGCCGAATTGAACCGCTGCAACAGCGGGAAATCCAGCACGGCCATGACGAAGCCGTTGCTGTTGTCGAGGGCCTCGCTCCACAGCGAGAGCGGGGTCGGCACCGACGGCTTCAACTGCCCAACCACTTCACCGTGGTCGAAGAACAGGTCGGCCTCGTATTTCTTCGCGATGCGCTGCATTTTGCGGTTCTCCGACAGGCAGTTCATATAGAGCCTGTCGACGCCGCGATTGCGCGCCGCGAGGATGATCTTGCCGAGCAGCTCGGTTCCGACGCCGGAATCCTGATACTCGCGCTCGACCGAAAAGGCGGCCTCCGCATCGCCATGCCAGCTATCGCCGATCATGCGCAACTCGGCCGCCGCGTGCATCTCGCGTCCGGCGAACGAGCCGTAGATGACGCTTTGGAACTGTCCGGTGCGCTCGGCATATTTATGGACGAAGGCGTCGTCCACCAGCATCCCGAACCGCATGCGCCGGCTTTCCCGGTCCAGTCTCAGCAGGTGATCCCGAAACTTCTCCGTTTCCGTGAACCACAATTTCCTTATCGTTTCTCCCCAGATGCGAGTTTCAGGCATACGCCAAACCTCCAACTGGTTGCTCGCAAAGCGAACGGGCGCCCTTCCCTCTGTGGCGGACGCCCGATTGCTGCGCTGCACAACTATATGCGCAGTGTGGCGGTTAAATGAAGGTCCACTTAGGTATTAGTGATGTTGCGGTATGGCAGCCATGCACGCATTGCGCGTCGGACAGCGCGCCACACTTGCTTTGCGAGCAGGCCGGCCGCACAATTCCGCTGGACGTCCCGGCGCTTAGGGTTAAGCAATTCGGCGGACCCCAATCCGTTGTGAGTAGGGACGAATTGGCGGTTTCGCCGCGCTCGGGGGCGGCGTCGGAATGGCCGGGCCTGGCCTTGGCTCAACAAGCAATTTTCAGTCGGGAGGCTGCGCATGAAGGAGATCGGGCATTTCGTCGGCGGCAAACATGTCGCGGGCGAAAGCGGGCGTTATGGCGACGTATTCGCGCCGCATACGGGCGAGGTGCAGGCCAAGGTCGCGCTCGCATCGGCCGCCGAGATGGCCAGGGCTTTGGAAAATGCCAAGGCGGCGCAGGTCGGCTGGGCCGCGCTCAACCCGCAGCGCCGCGCCCGCGTGCTGTTCAAATTCCTCGAGCTGGCGCAGAAGGAGATGCGCTCGCTGGCCGAGCTTTTGTCCTCCGAGCATGGCAAGACCGTCCCGGATTCGATGGGCGACATCCAGCGCGGGCTCGAGGTCGTCGAGTTTTGCTGCGGTGCACCACATCTGCTGAAGGGCGAATTTACCGAAGGCGCCGGTCCCGGCATCGACATCTATTCGATGCGCCAGCCGCTCGGCGTCGTCGCCGGCATCACCCCGTTCAACTTCCCGGCCATGATCCCCTTGTGGAAGGCCGGCCCGGCTTTGGCCTGCGGCAATGCCTTCATTCTGAAGCCGTCCGAGCGCGATCCGTCGGTGCCGATGCGCATCGCCGAATTGCTGATGGAGGCCGGGCTGCCGGCGGGCGTCTTCAATGTCGTCAATGGCGACAAGGAGTCGGTCGACGCCATCCTCACCAACCCCGATATCAAGGCGGTGGGCTTCGTCGGCTCCACCCCGATTGCCGAATACGTCTATGTCACCGGCACGGCGCACGGCAAGCGGGTGCAATGTTTCGGCGGCGCCAAGAACCACATGATCGTCATGCCGGACGCCGATCTCGACCAGGCCGTCGACGCGCTGATCGGCGCGGGCTACGGCTCGGCGGGCGAACGCTGCATGGCGATCTCGGTCGCGGTGCCGGTCGGCGACAAGACGGCGGATGCGCTGATGGCAAAACTCATCCCGCGCGTCGAGGCGCTGAAGATCGGGCCCTATACCGACGAGAACGCCGATTTCGGCCCGCTGGTCACCAAGGCGCATATGCAGAAGGTGAAGGACTATGTCGATCTCGGCGTGAAGGAGGGCGCGACCCTCGCCGTCGACGGGCGCGGTTTCACCATGCAGGGCTATGAGAACGGCTACTTCATGCGCGGCTGCCTGTTCGACCACGTCACGCCGGACATGCGCATCTACAAGGAGGAGATTTTCGGCCCGGTGCTGGCGGTCGCCCGCGCCAAGGATTACGCCGAGGCGCTGCGGCTGCCATCCTCCCATGAATATGGCAACGGCGTCGCCATCTACACCCGCGACGGCGATGCGGCGCGCGACTTCGCCAGCAAGGTCGATACCGGCATGGTCGGCGTCAACGTGCCGATCCCGGTGCCGCTCGCCTATTACACATTCGGCGGCTGGAAGCGCTCGGTGTTCGGCGATCTCAACCAGCACGGCCCCGATGCATTCCGCTTCTATACGAAGACGAAAACGGTCACGGCCCGCTGGCCCTCCGGCGTCAAGGAAGGCGCGGAATTCTCGATTCCGACGATGAAATGAGTTTTAACGTCCCGGTGACATCCCGCATATCCCAGAATGTCACTGGATCGTCCCGGCGACGGGCCCCGATTGGGATGGGCAGAAGCAACCCGTCCCGACGGTGCCGCCCTGGTAAAGCGGACAGCGCCCGGCGCTCGGGGTGACGCATTGATTGCCGATCGCTGCCTGACTTGAGCTGGCGGCGGCGGCGTTCGGGCAGCATTGCGCCTGTATAACCCAGGGCGCCGCGCCGCGTGCCCTCAGCGTATTCTCGCAGCCGGGGTTGCATCCTTGCGCCGACGCGGACTGCGGCGAGATCAGCAATGGTAAAAGCAGAAAAATCGATTTTTTCATGTCTGCGCTCCGCAGCTTTTATTGAATCGTGGGCTTTGGTTTTTCTCCTGGATGATTTCGAGCGCGCCGTTGCACTGCTTGATGCAGATTGACAGGCGGTGTGTCTTGGCGCCGTAGACCTGATCCGATGCGCCGATGCTCGATGGCGGCAGATATTGGAAGTCCACCAGCTCGTTTCCGGCCGGGATGTCGTCGAAGATAATCACATAGCGGAAAATCGTATTGCCCTTCTGGGCGATTTTCTCGACATACATCTTGTATTTGTTTTCAGCGATACTTGGGATGAACTCATAATCCTCGGTCAGGCCCAGAATAAAACCGGAGATGATCCGTTTATCCGCCGCCGCCAATTGCGCGCGATTCAAATAGGTGCGCTGGACATGGATCCACCAGCCGACCGCCGCGAAGACCAGGATCAGCCCGGAAACGGTTCCGGTTTTCCAGTAGAACGTATAGGCGGCCAAGGCAGCATTCCGCTCCTCACCCGACGCCGTTCTGCTTTCCAGGAAGCTGCGAAACCAGCGCTGCCCCATGACCGGAACAAAGAAAATGAAGACGACCGCAAAGAAGAACGGCCCATATTGCTGAGCAATGGCTGAAAACTTCTCAAGCGTGTCTGGGGTCGGCAGCGTTTCCGTCATGGCGCGAACCTTGAGCACTGGGGAGAAACTCAACGCTCTGCCCTTCGCGAGAGGGCGAAAGCTCGCAATCATTTCGATTGCAGGTCGCAAGACTACGCGCAGAAGTCGAAAAAAGCCTTAATGGACGGGCCCTGAAGCCGCCTACCGCCCGCTGCGATTCCGCGTCGGATCCACGGGCGAATAGATCTGCCCCGGCTTCGGCGTCGGCGGCAACGGCTCGCCCTTCACGACGGTCCGCTCCTCGCCCGTCCGCCCGCCGCGCGGGCCGATGATCTCGTACTGGGCGGATTTCGGCGCCGTCTGCCCGGGCCTGAACGTCTCTTTCATCTCTGACCAATCCTTATGGGAAGCCTGGCGCCCGCCCTGCAAATCCGGCCGCTCAAAACCCGTTCAAATCCAGTGCGTTATTGAGCAAAGCTGCGACGGGCTCGAAGCTGCCGACGCGTGACGCTGTTCAGCGCAGCACATTCCTGAGGAAAAAGTGCAATTTTCCATGTGCCAGGAACGTATTAGTGTCTAACGAATACCAGCAAATCATTTTGACGGCAAGTTCTACCCAAAATAATATTGGAAACTTTCGGGGCCCGCCCTGCCCCGCATGCTAAAGCGCAAGCAATTCATTTTTGAAAAGATTGTACCCGAATGAAACCGAGCGACGGAGGCTTCCCCTGGGGCCTTATATTGTTTGCAATTGTCCTAACCTCATCCAGCTATTTTGCGTCCAAGCATCACACGCTCAATCCCTGCACTGCGGCCGCGCGCGCCGTCAAAGCCGATTGCGGCAAGTTCCTCAGCAGCGAGGGCTGCTCGATCCTGCCGGCGCTCAGCGAGGAGACCTACGCCAAATATCTGGCCGACGAGAATACTTACGCGGGGTGCTATCTCATCATGGTGCAGAACGAGTTCAAGTAGCCGGATGGGCTCACAGATAGAGCAGCACCAGCACGAAGCTGCCGAGCGCGACGCGGTAGATGGCAAAGGGCGCAAAGCCGATCTTGCTGACCACGGAGAGGAACGGTTTCACCACCAGCAGAGCCGCGATGAACGCCGCGAAAAAGCCGACGGCGATCAGCCCGGCATCGTCGAAGCTGAGCACCGCGCGGTTCTTATAGGCGTCATAGGCGAAGGCGGCGCCCATCGTCGGGATCGAGAGGAAAAAGGAGAACTCCGCCGCCGTGCGCCGTTCGAGGCCGAGCAGCAGGCCGCCGATGATGGTCGCGCCCGAGCGTGAGACGCCTGGGATCATCGCCACCGCCTGCGCCACGCCGACCAGGAAACCGGTCCTGAGCGGGATGCTGTCGACATCGCGATAGAGCACGCGCTTCTGGGTTTCCTCGACGATCATGATGATGATGCCGCCGATGATGAGAGCCGCCGCCACGACGGTCGGCGAGAACAGCACTTGCTTGATGAAGCCGCCGAATGCCGCGCCGAGAACCAGCGCCGGCAAGAAGCCGAGCAGGATCAGCAGCGCGAAACGCCGCGCCGCCGGGTCGGTCGGCAAGCCGATGATGGTGCTGAAGATTTTGCGGAAGTAGATGACGATCAGCGCAAGGATCGCGCCAAGCTGGATCATCACCTCGAACGTGTGGCCGGGCGGGGCGGAGAAACCGAGCAGATCGACGAACAGGATCAGATGGCCGGTCGAGGAGACGGGCAGAAATTCCGTCAGCCCCTCGATGACGCCGAGCAACGCGGCGATCAGATAGTTTTCCATGATAGGCCCCAAACTGCGGCGCGGGAGGCGCGTCCGTCATGCCAATGGCCCCGCCAAGCTCCCCGAGTCAAGGCAAGAACGCCCGCAATGCGTGAGGCCCGCAACTGCCGCAGCGGAACGGTTAATAACCGTGCGGAATCTCTTCCGGGCCTAAGGAGTCGCGCGCTATTGAGGAACCCGGTCAGTCCAGATGCGTTGCTGTAACGGAGATGAAGCCCGATGCCCGACTGGTTTTCGCAAGATTTGATGGCATTGGTCGGATTTCTCGGCCTGGTCGCGGCCGCCGCGGCGCTTGGCGGGCAATGGGGTGCCCGTCCCTGGTACAACACCCTCTCCAAACCGAGTTGGACTCCGCCCAATTGGCTGTTCCCGATCGCCTGGACCGTCCTTTACGTCATGATCGCGATAGCCGGCTGGCTGATCTGGCGCACGCCACATCCGGAGCGGGAGCTGCTGCTGACGCTTTGGGGCGCGCAGCTCCTGCTCAATGCGCTCTGGTCCTACATATTCTTCGGGCGCAAGGCGGTCGCGCTCGCTCTCGCCGAGTTGATTCTGCTCTGGCTCAGCATTGCCACATTTACGATCATAGCCTGGCGCGTCGATCGGAACGCCTCGCTGCTGTTCCTGCCCTATCTGATTTGGGTGAGCTACGCGGGAGCGCTCAACGCCGCGATATGGCAACGAAATCCGGTGCGCTCGTGAGGCGCCCCGCGACAAGATGTGGGTTTTTGCCAAGAGCCCCGGGCCTTTATACCGGACCGCAAGATCGTCCGGCTTCCTTCGATCATCACTCCAGATGAAAATGCTTTAGGCTTATGGGAATTTCAGCACCTCGGGGCAGTGCCATAGACCAGGACAGTCTCAGCGGGCGCCAGCGTCAGCGCACCAAGGCTTTGAGCCGGGCAGGCGCGTTCCTGCGCCGACTGATCGGGCGCCATCACGGGGCCATTCAGGAGGGCGCCGACACCGAAAAGCGCACGCTCGCGCCCGATGCGCCGGTCACGCCGCAGGGCGGGCGGTTCATCACGGAAGTGTTCGCCAATTTCGCCGGCATGCGCAATTACCGGCTGTTCATCCCGAGCGCCTATCGCGGCCAGGCTTTGCCGCTGATCGTCATGCTGCATGGCTGCAAGCAATGGCCTGACGATTTCGCCGCCGGCACGCGGATGAACTATCTGGCTGAGGAATTTGGCTGTTTCGTCGCCTATCCGGCCCAGCCGAAAAGCGCCAACGGCTCGCGCTGCTGGAACTGGTTCAGCCCGCGCCACCAGCATCGCGGACGCGGCGAGCCCTCAATCATCGCCGGCATCACCCGCGAAGTCATGCGCCAATATGGCATCGACCAGAGCCGCGTTTATGTAGCGGGCCTGTCGGCGGGCGGCGCATTGACGGCGGTGCTGGCGGCAACCTATCCCGATCTCTACGCCGCTGTCGGCGTGCATTCTGGCCTCGCGCGCGGCTCGGCCCGCAACGTGCCGTCGGCGCTGTCGGCGATGCGCAATGGCCACGCCTCGGTCGCCGAAGCGCCTCTGCTCGGCACCGGGCCGGACGGTGCGCGGCGCTTCGTGCCGGCGATCGTTTTCCACGGCGACCGCGACGACACTGTCCATCCGCGCAACGCCGATCATGTCATCGCGCAGGTGCTGCCCGATGGCGGCAGTGCGCTGCGTCAGGCCAAGAAGCAGGGGCGCGTCAAGGGCGGCCACGCCTATAGCCTGACCCGCTACATCAATCCGCGCGGCCAGACCGTCCTGGAATATTGGGCGGTGCATAATAGCGGCCACGCCTGGTCCGGCGGCGACAGCACGGGGTCTTACACCGACAGCGCCGGTCCCGACGCCTCGCGCGAGATGTTGCGCTTCTTCCTCTCGCACCGGCTGGAAGCAGCGCGGGTCATGGAAGACGCAGCCATTTCCGGGTGATGGGACCGCTGTGCCCGGCTGACCTAGACGATTTGATGCCGCGCACGGGCGCCGCGCTCGATGGCGGCAATGACGAGCTTGTCGAGTTCGAGGCTGTCGCGCAGCAATTCCAGGAAACGGATTTCCTCATTGCTGACGGCGCGGTCGACCGCGGCAACTTCCACGGCCAGTGCGTAGGCGGTCTCGTGCAGCTTTTTCGGCAGTGACGCCGCGATCAGCTTCAGGATCGCATCCAGCCCATCCTCGTCGCTGAGGATGTCGCCGCATTTCTCGGCCGTTTTCACCAGTTGATTTTCGTCGAAACTGGCGAAAATCGGAAGCTGGGCGACGATGCTGCCGATTTTTCGCAGCTCGCCGTCGGAGATGATGCGGTCCACCGCCGACATCGTCACCATGGCGTAGATCAAGGCTTCCTGGATGCTGGGTTTGGACGTCATGAAGCCAAAATCCTCCGCTTACGCTCCCGCTACTGCCCGCGTTTGTAAGGATTTTTACCGATCTGTTCAACCGGCGTGAGTTCGGGTTACGAAGGCGTGAAGAGCCGCGGCCGGCGACGCGAAGCGTTGCCATTGGCCGGCCGGGGCGTCGATCCCTATATTCATGCGAAGCCGCCCCGCCGGATGCTCTGGAACGGTTCGCTAGCGCGGGTATTACGCGCATATGAGTAAGATATCCAAAGCTCGATGAGCCGTTGGGCTTCGTGGACCAACTGGTGAATTGACGCTTTGCGCGGCCCGCTCTACGGTCGCGGCTTCTTTCCACCTCGATATGGATGTTTGGCAAGGCAGTTGATGATGGCGATCGACGATACGGCATTGGCGGCAGCGGCGGGGGTCTCGAAGGCCTGGCCGTTTGAGGAAGCGCGCAAGCTGGTCGCCCGCATCGAGAAACGCGGCCACGGCACCGAGGCGATCTTCTCCACCGGCTACGGCCCGTCCGGCCTGCCGCATATCGGCACTTTCGGCGAGGTCGCCCGCACCAGCATGGTCCGCCGCGCCTATGAGGCGCTGACCGGCGCCAGCACGCGGCTGATCTGCTTCTCCGACGATATGGACGCGCTGCGCAAGGTGCCGGACAATGTGCCGAACCGCGAGATGCTGGCCGCCCAGATCGGCAAGCCGCTGTCGAGCATCCCCGACCCGTTCACCAACGAATATCCAAGCTTTGCCGCCCACAACAATGCGCGGCTGATGCGCTTCCTCGACGCCTTCGGGTTCGACTATGAGTTCCTGTCGGCGACCGAGTGCTACAAGTCCGGCATGATGGACGCGACCCTGCTGAAGATGCTCGCCGTCTATGACAAGGTGATGGACATCATTTTGCCGACGCTGGGCGAGGAGCGGCGCAAGACCTACTCGCCTTTCCTCCCGATCTCCGAGCGCACTGGCCAAGTGCTGCAAGTGCCGATGGTCGCGCGCGATGTCGAGGCCGGCACCATCACCTATGTCGATCCCGAGACCGGCGAGAAGGTCGAGACGCCGGTCACGGGCGGGCGGGTGAAGTGCCAATGGAAGGCGGACTGGGCGATGCGCTGGGTGGCGCTCGGCGTCGATTACGAGATGGCCGGCAAGGATTTGATCGACTCAGTGACGCTGTCTTCAAAGATCTGCAAGGCGCTCGGCGGACTGCCGCCCGAGGGGTTCAATTACGAGCTGTTCCTCGACGAGAAGGGCGAGAAGATTTCGAAGTCGAAGGGCAACGGCATCACCATCGACGACTGGCTGACTTATGCGCCGCCGGAAAGCCTGTCGCTGTTCATGTATCAGAAGCCGCGCACGGCCAAGCGGCTGCATTTCGATGTTATCCCGAAGACGGTGGACGAGTATTTCACCTATCTCGCCAACTACCCGGACGAGGCGACCGAGCAGCGGCTGATGAATCCGGTCTGGCACATCCATGGCGGCCAGCCGCCGGCGACAGACGTGCCGGTCAGCTTCAACCTGCTGCTCAATCTGGTCAGCGCCTCCAATGCGAGCGACAAGGCGGTGCTGTGGGGCTTCATCCGCCGCCATGCGCCGGGCGTCTCGCCTGCTACCCACCCGGAGCTGGACCGGCTGGTCGGTTATGCGATCGCCTATTTCCATGATTTCGTGAAGCCGGCGAAGAAGTTCCGCACGGCCAGCGATAAGGAGCGCGCGGCCATCACCGAGCTCTACGAAAAGCTCGGCAAGCTGCCGGAGAAGTCCAGCGGCGAGGACATCCAGAATGTCGTCTATGAGGTCGGCAAGGCGCATCAGTTCGAGCCGCTGCGCGCATGGTTCCAGGGGCTGTATGAAGTGCTGCTGGGCCAGTCGCAGGGACCGCGCTTCGGCTCCTTCGTCGAGCTATACGGCATCGCCGAGACGCGGGCGCTGATGGCGCGCATTCTCGGCCTGGATACCGACGCGCCCAAGCCGAAGCCGAAGAAGAAAACGGTCAAGGCGGGCGCTTAGCTGACATGGCAAGGCCGCAGGCGCAACGGTCGGACACGGGTTCGGGCAGCGTCGCGGCCGATTTGCTGGCCTGGTACGACGTATCGGCGCGGGCGCTGCCCTGGCGGCAGCCGCCCGGCATCCCTGCCGATCCTTATGCCGTCTGGCTGTCGGAGATCATGCTCCAGCAGACGACGGTGAAGGCCGTTATCCCCTATTTCGCGAAATTCCTGGCCCGCTGGCCGCGCGTCACCGACCTCGCCGCCGCCGATCTCAACGACGTGCTCGCGGCCTGGGCCGGGCTCGGCTATTACTCGCGCGCCCGCAATCTGCACGCCTGCGCGCAAGCCGTCGCCGAGCGCCATGGCGGCCGTTTTCCGAGTGACGAGGCGCAGCTTCTGGCGCTGCCCGGCATCGGCGCCTACACGGGAGCGGCCATCGCGGCAATCGCCTTCGACCTGCGTGCGACGGCGGTCGACGGCAATGTCGAGCGCGTGGTGGCGCGGCTGTTCGCGGTAGAGGCGCCGCTGCCCGGGGCGAAGCCGGAGATCAAGCGGCTCGCCGCGCTGCTGACGCCTGCCGAGCGTCCCGGAGACTTCACTCAAGCCATGATGGACCTCGGCGCGACGATCTGCTCGCCGCGATCGCCCTCATGTCTGCTATGCCCGATCGAGGCGCATTGCGCGGCGCGGGCGCGCGGCATCGCGGCGGCCCTCCCCGCCAAGGCCGCAAAGAAGGAGCGTCCGAACAGGTTCGGCGCGGCGTTCGTCGCGATCCGGGGCGATGGCGCGGTGCTTTTGCGGCGCCGGGCGCCGAAGGGGCTGCTCGGCGGAATGCTGGAAGTGCCCTCGACGGAATGGCGCGCGGAGCCGCCGGGCCCGGATGCCGCGCTTGCGTCCGCCCCGCTGGCAGCCGAATGGCAGCGCGCAACCGGGCCGGTCGGCCACACCTTCACCCATTTCCATCTCAAACTGGACGTCTATCTCGGCAGGATCCCGGCGACGCCCGACGCCCCTGAGGGCTGCCGCTGGTATCCACAGGCGGCTCTCCCCGGCGAGGCCCTGCCGAGCGTCATGCGCAAAGTCCTCGCCCGCGCCGTGGAGCGCGAGTGACCTTACGATGCATAAGTAGCCACAGTTTTTATCATTCCCGCGAAAGCGGGGATCCGGTAAAGGGCAAAATTAGCCGTTTGCATTCCCTTAGCACGACCGCTGCGGAGTACTGGATACCGGGAGACAGCGGAGATCGCTCCGGCCCACCCGACTAATGCGCAAACGCCTTCATGCCGAGCATGGCCAATTCCGTCACCACGCCGCCAAGCGCCATCGCGGCGAGCCATTGCACGCTGCGCAGGATCAGACGCCAGTAATTCGTCCGCACCCTGACCGTAATCACCTGATCCGGCAGGGCGACATCGCCGACAAGCCCGTTCTGGTCGATGCTGCGGGCGGCGACGATGAGTTGCAGCCGGTGCTGGCCCGTCTGCATCGGCGTCACCGACCAGCGCCAGCGGCCATAAACCTCGCCGCCTTCGGTGCCATCCGGGCGGTCGAAGATCCACTGCGTCTCGGGGCTGAGCGGCTCGATCATAAAGCCGCTGTCGGGCGCGCGCAGGATCACGCTCATAGCCTGGGTGATCATGATCTCGTGCCGCACCGGCTGGCCGCTGCCTTCGAGCCCGCGCGCCATCGCCTGCGTCTCTTCGCGCGAGATGCGCACTTCGATCCGCTCCGCCGACAAGGCGCGCATCCGGCGCGGGATATTCTCGATCAGCCGTCCGATCAGCGCCTCATGCGGGCGGGGCGCGCGGCGGCTCCTGCCCTTCTGGCGCTCGGCGGAGGCGGGCGTGAGGACCTTGGCCGAGGGCGCGGACCGCTGCTTGGCGCTGCGGCTCGCGGGCTGCACCGGAGGAGGTGCCGGGGCGGGAGCGGGCGCCGCAACTTTCGCCCGCCCGGCGCTACCGACGCGCATTTCATCGAGCCGGTTTTGTGATGGCATCTGCGGCGAGGGGCGCGGGGCGGAGGCGGCGGGCGCCGCCTCCCGCGCACCATTGACCGTCTGGCGATGGGGCGCCGGATTCGGCGGCGGCGTCGGGACAGGCGGCGCTTCGGGCGCGGCGCGCTGCTCCCTGCGGAAGTCGCTCTTATTCTCAACCGCCCGGGCCGCCGGCTGCGCGACCGAATGCGCGATGCGGGCCGCGGCGCCGGCCCCCTGGCCGGGGCGCGGCACTTTTGCCACCGGAACCGGCGGCGGCGGAGGCGGCGCCGGCTCTTCCTCAGCCTCGTCTTCGATGACTTCGAGCTCCAGCTCGTCCGGCTCCTCGTCCTCCGGCTCGGGCTCTGGCTCAGGCTCGGGCGCACGCGGCGGCTCGCTGCGGACCGGCTGCGGAGCGGGGGCGGGAGGCGGCGATGGATCAGCCGCCGGCACGGATTGCGCTCTCGCCGTAGCGGTGCGGCTGCCATAGGATTGGCCGCGATTGCCGTAGAGCCAGGTCATCGCCGCCGGATAGGTGAAGCCGTTGCGCTTCAAAATGTCCGCAGCCGGATTATCGCTCTCGCGCGACAGGGCGGACAGCACAAAGGCCGCGTCCACCTCGCTGCAATTCAGCCGGTTGGCGTCGTCAGACGCCGTCTGCAGCACACGCTCCACCTTGTAGCTGGCGCGCAGATCGAACTGGCCGGGCGTATAGAGCGTCGCAAGGTTGCGGTTGACCGTATCCGTGGCGTTGCTGCGAATGGCGGGAATGTCGGCGCGGATGGCCTCGAACAAGGCCAGCGCGTCGGGATCGTCGAGCAGCGCCAAAAGCAGATGTTCGAGCGTCACATAGCGGTGCGAGCGTTGCTGGGCGGCGGAGATCGCACGCCGTATCGAAAGCGACAAATAGGCCGATTGCGGAAGATCGGTCATAAATCCCGATGTCTCGGCCACGCCTCCCTCCGGAGAATTAAGCAACTGTGAACGCCTCATGGTTGACATAGCTGAATCCTCGGCCTCGCGGAAGCGCTTTAGCGCCACAATTGCCTCCGCAAACACCCGTTCGCGTAAATCGTTTATGCGCCGGCCCGAAGCCGCTATAAATGCGTCCCGATGCCCCCTTTTTGAGCAGGATCGATGGACACGCCCGCACATCTCGACAACCCGCCGCTGAGCCCGCAAACCCATGCCGTGATTCTGTCGGAGGCGCTGCCCTATATGCAGCGCTATGACCAGCAGACCATCGTGGTGAAGTATGGCGGCCACGCCATGGGCGACGCTGACCTCGCCACCTGCTTCGCCAAGGATATCGTGCTTTTGGAGCAATCCGGGGTGCGCCCGATCGTGGTGCACGGCGGCGGCCCGCAGATCGGCAAGCTGCTTGACCGGCTGCAGATCAAGAGCGAATTCGCCGACGGCTTGCGGGTGACGGACGCGGCGACCGTCGAAGTGGTCGAGATGGTTCTGGCCGGCTCGATCAACAAGCAGATCGTCGCCGAGATCAACAAGGCGGGCGGACGCGCCTGCGGAATTTCCGGCAAGGACGCCAATCTGCTGATCGCGAGGAAGCTCGAGCGGCGCGTGCGCGACCCGCATTCCAATATCGAGAGCGTGCTCGACCTGGGCTTCGTGGGGGAGCCGGAAAGTGTGAACCCGCGCATCGTCGAGGTCATCGCCGCCGGCGAGCTGATCCCGGTTATCGCGCCGATCGGCGCCTCTCGGGATGGCGTGACCTACAATATCAACGCGGACACTTTTGCAAGCGCCCTAGCGAGCGCGATGAAGGTGAAGCGGCTTTTATTGCTGACGGACGTGGCCGGCGTGCTGGACAAGACCGGCAAACTGATCCCGAAGCTGACGGTGACCGAGGCCAGGGCGCTGATCGCGGACGGGACGATTACGGGGGGCATGATCCCCAAGGTCGAAGGGTGCATTGACGTGGTCGAGTCGGGCGTCGAGGGCGTGGTGATTATCAACGGCAAGGTGCCGCATGCGGTGCTGATCGAGTTGTTTACGAGGCACGGGGCGGGGACGCTGATTGAGAGGGATTGAGGGGCAGCGGCCCCTTTGTCTGGGGCCTAGCGACACCTTTTCAATGATCGGCCTAAGTGGCTCACCAGGGGTGGCGATAATCGGACGGCGTTGCGTAGGCGCCCGAACATCACCCCTTCGGAACCCCCGCCGCCGCCATTTCCGGGAACAGTTGCCCCTTGATCCGACGCACCAGTTCCGCGGATCCCGCCGCCGTCAGGTGGCCATAGTCGAACTGGATCGGCTCCGCCCTGTCCCCTAGCCAGACCGTGCATTCCGGCGCGCAGAGGGCGCCGTAGACCGATACATATTCCACCGGCAGCCCCTTCAGGGCCTGTGCAAACGCCCGGTCGGTCTTCTCCTGTTCAGGGTTGCGGTAACCGGCGATGGCCTTGCCGGTTTTGTCGCCCAAGGTCAGCGCCAGGACGCGCGGCAATGCCATCCTGTATTCCACGATCGGACCGAAGACGATGACGCGGTCGGTGAAGTCGCGCAGTTTCATCGCCGTCTGCTTCATTTCATCGACATTGCGGGCGCGCCAGCGGCTGCCCATGATGACGGCGTCGAGGCGGTTGGCGGGGAGAAACTGGTTGAACACGTAATTCATCAATTCCAGGCAGCTTCCCCTGCCGCCGCCGCCGAGGATCGGGCGGCAGCCCGAGGCGCTCGCCATCAGGAAATTGACCTCCGGATAGACCTCCCTCAGACCAGCCATCAGGTGTGCGGCATGGCTGTCGCCGACGACCAGGACATTTTTCCGCCCCGGCTTGAGCGCGAGGCAGCCGGCAATGTCGAAGGCGGAGAAGTCGTCGCGCTGGGAACTCAGCATGCATTTCGGAGTAGGCACGGCCGCCGTCTCCGCCCGCGCCGTTTCAGGCGGCGGGGTCATGAGGTTCAGGAGAGCTGTCACCTGCGGCGATTCATTGCGCACGACCCGGTTGGCGGGTCCGAGCGGCGCGGCGGCGACCGCGACGACCACCATCGCAATCGCGGCGGCGGCAAAGACCGGGTAGCGCGATGCGCCGGGCGCGCCTCGGCGGAAGGGCGTCTCGATATAGCGCCAGGAAAGCGTGGCGAGGGCGAAACTGAGCAGGATCAGCGCCAATTGGATGGCGAAATCAGGCTTGCCCCAGATGTGGATATAGGCGACGCGGACGGGATAGTGCCAAAGGTAGAGCGAATAGGAGATCAGGCCGATGAAGCGCATCGGGGGCGCGCTGAGGAAGCGGGCGGCCCTGGTTTCGGCGGCCGCGCCAGAATGGATGATCAGCGCGGCGCCGAGCACGGGCGTGAGTGCACCAAGCCCCGGAAATGGCACCGATTTCGACATCAGCGCGACGCTACCGATGACGAGGGCAAGGCCGGCGAGGCCCGCCGCATCCGCCAGCGATTGCCGCTTGAGGGCGGGCACCGCGCCGACCGCGATCAGCGAGCCGAACAGGAATTCCCAGGCCCGGTACTGCATGAGGTAAAAGGCCGCCGGGGCATCCTTTTGCACCATCCATACGGACGCGGCGAAACTCACCGCCGCAATGCCGCCCAGTGCGAGATACCGTTTGCGCGCCGACAGATGGCCAAGGCCGATCATCAGCAGCGGCAGCACGATGTAGAACTGCTCCTCGACCGAGAGCGACCAGGTGTGCAGCAGCGGGTTGACCGTGCTGCCATCGTTGAAATAGCCGGTATCGCGATAGAAGAAGATGTTGGAGACGAAAAATACCGAGGAAAGCAGCGTCTTGCCGATGTAGCCGGCTTCGAAGGAGAAGGTGAAAAACAGCGCAAAAGCCAGCGTCGCGAGATAGACGGCGACCAGCGCCGGCAGGATGCGCCGGATGCGGCGGACGTAGAAATCGGCGATGCTGAAGCTGCCCGCGCTGACGCCATCATGAATCAGCTTGGTGATCAGGAAGCCCGAGATTACGAAAAAAATGTCGACCCCGACAAATCCGCCGTCGAGATAATCGAAGTGGAACAGCACGACAGAGAGGACCGCAAGCGCGCGCAAGCCATCGATATCGCTGCGATATTTCATAATTCCGGTCGTCCCCCAACGATTGCCCGTGGGCACCCTAGCCCGGGGCGGACCCGGCCGGCAAGTTTTCGCGAGCCGCCAGCCGGTCAGGAGCCAAAAGGGCGCGGACGGTGACAAATCCGCTCCGGCAGCTTACTTTCCCCTCATGCAATTCATCGCCCCCGCCTCCCTCGCCCCCTTCGCACGCGTCGAGACCTGGATTTTCGACCTCGACAACACGCTCTACCCGGCCGAGTGCAATCTGTTCGCCCAGGTCGACCAGCGTATGGGAGCGTTTATCTCCGAATTCCTCGGCGTCAGCTTCGAGGAGGCGCGCCGCGTGCAGAAGGATTACTATTACCGCTACGGCACCACGCTCGCCGGGCTGATGCACGAGCACAAGCTGGCGCCCGAACGCTTTCTCGACTTCGTGCATGACATCGATCTGGCGCCGGTCTGCGAGGCGCCGGCACTCGGGGCGGCGCTGGAGCGGCTGCCGGGGCGGAAATTCATCTTCACCAACGGCTCGCGCGCCCATGCCGAGCGGGTGGCCGGCAAGCTCGGCATCCTCGGGCATTTCGACGAGTTGTTCGACATCGTGGCCGGAGATTATGTGCCGAAACCTTCGGCTGCGGCTTATGACCGCTTCCTGAAGGCGCATGGCGTCGCGGGCGCGTCGGCGGCGATGTTCGAGGACATCCCGCATAATCTGGAAGCGCCGCACGCGCTCGGCATGGCGACCGTGCTGGTGCGCTCGACCTATGTCGATCACCCCTCCCAGAAGGGCATCGCCGAGTGGCGCACGCTGCCGCCGCATGTCCACCATATCACCGGCGATCTGACGGGCTTTCTGGAAGAGGTGCTCGCGGTGACGGGGGAAGGCAAACCTGGAGCGGCCGGCGCCGCTCAGTGATGGCCGTTGCCGGGCTTCAGGTGGCGGTGCAGGTCGAGTTCGAGACGGCCGGGGACCATCACCACGGCGCGGGGGCCGTGGTCGCCTTCATACATGGCGAATTTGATGGCTTGGCTGCGCTCGACGAAGATGCCGCCGCTTTGGCCCTTCTCCTCGAGCACCACCCACCTGCCGCAGCCATTCTTGCCGATGAGATAGAGCGGCGTTTCTTCCGAAGGCTGGGCCGAAACACGATCTTTGCGCATGAATGCAATCCGTGACACGGGCATGTTGCCCGCACGGAATAGGTGCTGCCTCGGCCATATAAAATCGATATTGCCTGCTCGACCATGGCGTAAGGAATTCATAAAATCGGCAAGCGCGGGCAGTGGCGCGGCGCTGGCCCTCGCGGCGGGCGTTGACAAACAAGGCGAAGTGCTGAGAAAACCGGCCAACCATTGTTTCCGAGGCGAAATTCATGACCCACCCGCTGCAAGCCGTCATTGAGGCCGCATTCGAGGCGCGCGACACGATCGGCCTCACCACCCAGGGCGAAGTGCGCGACGCCGTGGATCAGGCGCTGACGCTGCTCGACAAGGGCGAGGTCCGCGTCGCCGAGAAGCGCGACGGCGCCTGGGTGGTCAATGAATGGCTGAAAAAGGCGGTGCTGTTGTCCTTCCGCCTGAACGACGTGGCGCCGATCGCCGGCGGTCCGGGCGGGGCGAGCTGGTGGGACAAGGTGCCGTCCAAATTCGATGGCTGGGGCGAAGCGGAATTCCGCGAGGCGGCCTTCCGCGCCGTGCCGGGCGCCATCGTGCGCCGCTCCGCCTATATCGCGCCGGGCGTCATTCTGATGCCCAGCTTCGTCAATCTGGGCGCCCATGTCGGCAGCGGCACCATGGTCGACACCTGGGCGGCGGTCGGCTCCTGCGCGCAGATCGGCAAGAACGTGCATCTGTCCGGCGGCGTCGGCATCGGCGGCGTGCTGGAGCCGCTGCAGGCCGGGCCGGTCATCATCGAGGATAATTGCTTCATCGGCGCGCGCTCCGAAGTTGTCGAGGGCGTGGTCATCGGCGAGGGCGCGGTGTTGTCGATGGGGGTCTATATCAGCGCGACGACCAAGATCGTCGACCGCACCACCGGCGAAATCCTGCAAGGCCGGGTGCCGCCTTATTCGGTCGTCGTGCCGGGCTCGCTGCCGGGCAAGCCGCTGCCGCACGGCAATGGCGAGCCGGGGCCATCGCTTTATTGCGTGGTCATCGTAAAGCGCGTGGACGCGCAGACAAGGTCCAAGACGTCGATCAATGAGCTGCTGCGGGATTAGGTCCGGCCCCTTCCGCGGCGCTAAGCCGACCGCCACGGGTTGACGATCTCCAATCCATCGAAGCGGAAATCCGCCTCGTTGCGGGTGACGAGACGCAGACCGTGATGCAGGGCCGTCGCGGCGATCAGGCTATCGATGGCGCCGGGCGTGCGTTCCGCCTGAGCCAGCAGCCGGCCCCAGCGATCCGCGACGCCCTGCGCGACGGGCATGAACCGGTCGCCGAACCAGGCCGGCAGCTCCTGCTCCAGCCAGAGCCGCAATCGCTCCTTGCGCGCCCCGCCCTGCAGCCGCTCGACACCCTTGCGGATCTCGCCGAGGCTGAGCACGCTGAGATACAGGGACTCATTCGGCTTGTCCTTGAACCAGGCGACCACCTGGAGGTTGGGCTTAGGGCGCAGCAATTCGGACACGACATTGGTGTCGAGCAGATAGCTCACAGATCGACGTCGCGCGGGGGCGAGCCGTCGCGCTCCAGATCGAGCGGCATGCCCGCCAGCGGCGAGTTCCGCAGGAAGGCAACCAGATCGGGCTTTGGCCGCACCAGCGTGTCGTAATCCTTCTTCGCCATCACGATCACGGCAGGTTCGCCGCGAACGGTGATTTCCTGCGGTCCGTCGGCCTGCGCCTGCTTGATGAGTTCCGACAGGCGCGCCTTGGCGTCCTGCAAGGGCCAGTTCTTCATGGATGCGCCTTTAAACTAGTCTGACTAGTCTAATATAGGCGCACCCCGCCTTGCGTGCAACTTATCCCCCGCACCGAAACCGCTCGGGCACCGCGCACGCGACGAGACTTTCCGGCGGCTTCGTCGTGATCAGCAGCAGGCGCATGGGATCGCCGCCATTGATGTTGAAACCGTCGATGCAGGCGATGGTGCGCGGGGCCGGCTCAACGGTCGGCAGCCGGTCGGGACCGTCCTGGCGGATCAGCGCGAAGTCGGCCTTGCCCTGGCTGAGCGCGACATTGGCTTGCTCCACCGTCATCATCGGCGTCTTGGTGCCGAGGTTGAAGACGGCGCTCGGCTCGCGGTAACGGGTGAGGATGACGGGGCCGGGCGCGCAAGGTTTGAGAGCCGCGACGATTTCGGCGGCCTGCCGGCTCATCCAAAGCGGCTCAATGCTCGGCAGCACGAGCCGAAACGCGGCCAGATAGAGCAGCCCCGCGGTCACCACCGCCATGGCGATCGCGGCGTGGAATTTGCCGCCCCAGCTCGCCTTCGCCGTCAGCCATGACAGCCCAGCGAAGGCCCCCGCCAAAGGCAGCAACCAGAGCGAGGGCGCGATGCGAAAATAGGCGAACAGGCCGCCCAGGAAGACCAATTGCGCCGCGGCGATGAACAGCCAGAGCGCCGCGCCCTGCCGGTAGGTGCGCATCGGCACTTGGCCGCGCAGCGTCACCTCGCGCAGCACCCAGGCGGCGGCCATGGCGATGGCGGGGAAATAGACCATGGCGTAATGCGGCAGCTTGGTCGGGGTCGCCTCCAGCACCAGCCAGAACGGGACCGTCCAGCCGATCAGGAACAAGGCGCGCCGGCTGGTCCGGTTGCGCCAGAGCCAGAGCGCCGCGCCGCCTGTGGCGACCAGGGCCGCCGGCCAAAAGCTCCACCAGAACACGACGAAATAGAAACCGGGCGGTCCCCAATGCTTTTCCTGGCCGCCCTGAATCTTGCCGAGGAAATCCTCGCCGAATGCGAGCTGGAAGAATTGCCAGTCGGACTTGACGCCGATGGCGATGAACCAGGGCAGCGTGATGGTCAGCATCACCGGGATGCCCCAGGCGGCGTGCAGGTTCTTCAGCCAGGAGCGGTCGCGGTCGAAGATGACGAGTGTGAGCGCGGTGAACAGCGCAACGCCCGGAGCGACGGGGCCCTTGACCAGGATGCCGAGGCCGAGCGCGATCCAGAAGGCGGCGGCGATGCCGACCATATCCTGCCGTTTTCGGCGGAGGAGATAGATGCGGAACAGCGCGCCTTGCGCCAGCACGATGGTGGCCAGCAGCACCGCATCGGATTTGGCGATGCGGGATTCAAGGCTGATGGTCACGGCGGTGGCGAGCAGGATGGCGGCAAGCAGCGCCGTTTCTCGCCCGAATATCGGCCGGGCGGCCCACCAGCTCAGCAGCACGGCGGCGATGATGCCGATCAGCGAGGGCACCCGGTAGGCCCAGATCTGGGTCAGGTCATCGGGCGAAAGCAGGTTGACGCTGACGGCCTGCAGCCAGTAGATGCCGATCGGCTTCTTGTAGCGCGGCTCTTCCTGAAAACGGATGTCGATGGCGTCGCCGGTCTCGATCATCTGCTTGGTGGCCTGCGCGAAGCGTGCCTCGTCGCGGTCGGTGACGGGGAGCGAGGCGAAGCCGGGCAGGTAGAGCGCGAGGCAAAGGCCGATCAGAAAGGCGACGGCTAGGACTGGGCGCGAGGCCAGCCAGCCAAGCGCGCGTTTCGCCCCAAGATCGATTTGGGCGATCAAATGCCCCATATATCAGTTCCCCGCTCAAAGCTGAGGCGCACCCCGCTTCGGCCCGGCCAAGCGAAATGTCCAGTTGCCCGCTTTGTAGCCGAAAGCTCAGGGCGCGCAAACAGATAGAGGCGCGCCTTGTCGAGGCGCGCCTCCGCATTTCCAGCTTTCGGTTAATCCGAATATCTCGTCCGGCCTACTCTGCCGCCACCTGGATCGCAGGGCCGGCGCCCCGCACTTCGGCGTCGACATCGTCCTCGAAACGGCGGAAATTCTCCGCAAACATCGCCACGAGCTGGCGGGCATGGGTGTCGTAGTCCAGCTTGTCCGACCAGGTGCGGCGCGGATCGAGCAGATGCGGCGGCACGCCTTCCACATCCATCGGCACGTCAAAGCCGAACATCGGGTCGCGGCGGAAGCGGCCCGCCTGCAGCTTGCCGGACAACGCGCCATCGAGCAGGGCGCGGGTGAACTTCAGCGGCATGCGCTGGCCGACCCCATATTTGCCGCCGGTCCAGCCGGTGTTGACCAGCCAGCAATCGACGCCGTGTTCGGCGATCAGCTCGCGCAGCATCTTGCCGTAGACGCTCGGATGGCGCGGCATGAACGGTGCGCCGAAGCAGGTCGAGAAGGTCGCCTGCACGCCGGAGACGCCTTTTTCGGTGCCGGCGACCTTGGCCGTATAGCCGGAGAGGAAGTGGTACATGGCCTGGCTGGGCGTCAGCTTGGCGATGGGCGGCAGCACACCGAACGCGTCGGCAGTCAGCATGACGATATTCTTGGGATGGTCCGAGCGGCCGCTCTTGCTGGCGTTGGGCACGAAGCTCAGCGGATAGGCCGAGCGGGTGTTCTCGGTCAGCGAGCCGTCATTGAAGTCCGGCTCGCGCGTCGCCGGGTCGAGCACGACGTTTTCCAACACCGCTGCCCAGCGATTGGTCGCGGCATAGATGTCGGGCTCCTGCTCCTTCGACAGCTTGATGGTCTTGGCGTAGCAGCCGCCCTCGAAATTATAGATGCCGTCCTTCGACCAGCCATGCTCGTCGTCGCCGATCAGCGTGCGGGCGGGGTCGGCCGAGAGCGTGGTCTTGCCGGTGCCCGACAGGCCGAAGAAGATTGCGGAATTGCCGCCGCCGTTCTCCTCGCTCGCCGAGCAGTGCATCGGCATCACGCCGCGCTCGGGCAGCACGTAGTTCAGGTAGCCGAACACCGATTTCTTGGTCTCGCCGGCATAGGACGTGCCGCCGATTAGCACCAGCTTGCGGGTGAAGTCGCAGGCGATGACGGTCTCGGTGCGGCAGCCGTGGCGTGCCGGATCGGCGCGGAAGCTCGGCAGGTTGATGATGGTGAATTGCGGCGCAAAGCCCGCCAGTTCGTCTGCGGGCGGCACGATCAGCATGTGCTGGATGAACAGCGCGTGCCAGGCCAGCTCCGTATAGACGCGGGCGTTCAGCCGGTATTGCGGGTCGGCGCCGGCGTAGAGATCCTGGGAAATCAGCTCGACGCCGCCGGCATGGGCGAGGAAATCCTGCAGCAGCGCGTCGAAATGTTCGGGCGAAAGCGCCTTGTTGTTGCCCCACCAGATGGTGTCCTCGGTCAGCGCGTCGCGGACAATGAACTTGTCTGCGGCGGAGCGGCCCGTATGAGCACCGGTCCGCATCGACAGCGCGCCTGTCGAGACCACTTCGCCTTCTCCGCGCTGGACAGCCAGCTCGTACAATTCGGCGGTGGATGGGTTTTTACGTTTGGCCGTCAGCTGGCCGGTCAGATTCACGGACGCCGGCAAGGACTTGCCGCTGGTCTCTTGGTTCACAGACTACTCCCTAATAATCCAGGTCTTCATGGGACGAGGATGACCGAGTCAAAGACGTGTTTTGCGTGATAATCAGCGTAGACGCGTTTAGGTTGCCACCGGCTTGAAATTATGTCCAGCCGGCTGAATGGCTTATAAATAACCGGCTTCATCGGCGCCGTTTTTGTTTGCATACAATTTAGGCAAAGCTGCCTACGCGGCGCGGCGGAAAAGCTCGAAGAGCGCGGCGGAAAGCTCGGCGGGCGCGGAAATCGGCGCCGGAAACGCCAGCCTGTGGGAGTAATCGCCGGCGGCGATCTCGCAGCCATCGGGGTCGCATGCGGCGACTCGCCACGGATGCGGCTGGGCGGATGCGCCTGCCGGAGCCAGGCGCGCGACGAGTTCCGCATGGGCGGAGTTGACCGCCTCGATCGCCGAATCGACATCCGCGTCCCAGGCGCGTGCTGCGGCCGGACCGAGCAGCACGTCGCCCCCCTCGAGGGTGGTGATGCGGCCGAAGCCGCCGACATAATGCGCGCGTTCGACCTTCAGCCGCCAAAAGCTGAAATCGGCGAAATCGGCGTAAAGCGCCGCGCTCGGATGGCGGGCGAGAAATCTGGCGCGGGCGCGCGGCTCGCTTGTCCTTTCGGCACGACCCATAAGGCTGACGCGGCCAAGATTGAGCGGATCGTCGCCCCCCGCTTGCGCCGAAAACAGGATCGAGGCACGGTCATCCGCCTCAAGATTGCGCGTATGCCATGCCAGTTTGGAGATCAGCATGATGGGCGAGCCATCGGTTTCGGTGGCGGCGGTAATCAGCGAAGCGTAAGGAGCGCCGGTTCCACATTCGAGCGTTGCCAAGGAAGCAACGCCAGCCATACGCATCAACCCGCGGGCTGACGCCAAAATTAAGCCCCATTCCGCAGAGCTATGGGAGGACATCATTTCTCCGATTGCATTTTAGGAAGAGTGATCTACGATGCGTTCCTCTGCAGACCGTGACTTTTTTACCACATGGCAAGCCTGAAGCTTGAATCATAACCGCTGACATAGTGTCGCCGAGGCCGTGAAATTCATGCCGACAATCGCACTTGTTGACGACGACCGCAACATCGTCACCTCCCTCCGAATGGTCCTGGAAGCCGAAGGCTACAAGATCCAGGCCTATACCGACGGCGCCTCCGCCCTGGACGGCCTGTCGGCCGAGCCGCCGGACCTGGCGATATTGGATATCAAGATGCCCCGCATGGACGGGATGGAACTGCTCCGGCGCCTGCGCCAGCGCACCGAAATGCCGGTGATCTTCCTGACCTCGAAAGAGGACGAGATTGACGAGCTTTTCGGGCTGAAAATGGGCGCGGATGATTTCATCCGGAAGCCGTTCTCGCAGCGCCTCGTGGTCGAGCGGGTGAAGGCGATCCTGCGCCGCTCCTCGCCGCGCGAGGCTTCCGCCGCCGTCGAGGATCCGGCAAAAATCATCGAGCGCGGCAAGCTCAAGCTCGATCCCGAGCGCCATACCTGCATCTGGGACAACAAGCAGGTGACGCTGACGGTGACCGAATTCCTCATCCTGCAGGCGCTCGCCCATCGTCCCGGGGTGGTGAAAAGCCGTGACGCGCTGATGGATGCGGCCTATGACGATCAGGTCTATGTCGACGACCGCACCATCGACAGCCACATCAAACGCTTGCGCAAGAAGTTCAAGCTGGTGGACAATAATTTCGACGTGATCGAGACACTTTACGGGGTGGGCTACCGCTTTAAGGAATGACGCTCGACGCACCGGACATCGCCATCGACGCCGGCCCGTCGCTGGCCAGGCGCGCGGCCGCCCGCTTCAGCCGCTTCAGTTGGCGGCGGCTGAAGAGCGCCTTGTCGCGCGTCGGATTCTACTATCACTTCACCAGCATCACCGGCCGCATCGTCGCGCTTAATGTCATGAGCCTCCTGGTGCTTTTAGGCGGGATGCTCTATCTCAGCGACTTTCGCGACCGATTGATCGGCGCGCGCAGCAACAGCTTGAAGATCGAGGCCGAGATCATCGCCAGCGCCGTGACGCTGGAGGGCACGCCGCGCGTCTCGGAGAGCATCGACGACGCCATTTTCGGCCCGCCCGTCGAGGCGGCCTATACGATCAGCCTGGAAAAATCCGCCGAATTGCTGCGGACCCTGATCGTGCCGTCCCAGACGCATGGCTATATCTACCATGCCGACGGCACCTGGCTGGTCGACAGCGACAAGATCTACAAGGCCGGCAAGCTCACCCGCTACCAGAGCCCGAGCCGGCGCAGCGAGGAAGTCAGCAGCCTCTACCGGCTGTGGCTGAGCGTCGAGCGGATGCTGCGCGGCGAAAGCCTGCCCAAGCTGGGCGAAATCAGCATCCAGAACGGCAAGGCCTTCGCGGAAGTTAGGGCGGCTCTGCAGCAGGGCAGCTCGACGCAGCTCGTACGCGAGAACGAGCTCGGCGAGACCATCCTCAGCATCGCCGCGCCGATCAAGAAGGGCGGCAAGGTGCTCGGCGCATTGCTGCTGACCACGGCGGATGGCGATATCGACGCCATTCTCGCCGATGAGCGCGCCTCTGTGGTCCGGGTCTGGCTGTTCATCCTGATCGTGACGACGGCCGGCTCCTTCGTGCTCGCCGGCACCATTGCAAGGCCCATGCACCAGCTCGCCAGCGCCGCCGAAAGCGTGCGCCGGGATAGCAAGACCCGCGCCGAGATCCCGGACTATCCCGACCGGCGCGATGAGATCGGCCATCTGTCGCGCTCGCTGCGCGACATGACCAAGACGCTCTACGCCCGGCTCGACGCCATCGAAAGCTTCGCCGCCGACGTCGCCCATGAGCTGAAGAACCCGCTGACCTCCCTGCATAGCGCCGTCGACACCTTCTCCGTCGTCAGGAAGGACGAGGACCGCGACCGGCTGATCCAGGTCATGCGCCATGACGTGCAGCGGCTCGACCGGCTGATTACCGATATCTCCGACGCCTCGCGGCTGGATTCGGAAATGGCGCGCGAAAGCCGCCAGCAGGTCAATATCGCCGCGCTGCTACACGATCTGTGCGGCGCGCTGAACGACGTTCACCGCGACAGCCGCGCGCGCATCGACGTACAGATCAAGGGAATCGCCCGGCCGATCGCCATGGGGGCGAAGAGCCCCTTCGCTATCCAGGCGCATGAGGGCCGGCTGCAGCAGGTGGTCGCCAACCTGCTCGACAACGCCATGTCCTTCACGCCGAAGGAGGGCAAGATCCGCATCGTCTGCGGCATTGTCCGCAAGTCGAACGAGATCGAACTGGCTGTCGAGGATGACGGCCCCGGCATTCCGGCCGAGAACCTGGAAAAGATTTTCGACCGCTTTTACACCGATCGCCCGTCGCAAGAGGATTTTGGCAAGAATTCCGGCCTCGGCCTGAATATTTCGCGCCAGATCATTACGGCGCATGGCGGCCGCATCTGGGCGGAGAACCGCATGGCGCCGCCGATCCGGACCAAGGCCGGCGCCTATACGCCGCCCCGTATCCTCGGCGCGCGCTTCGTCATCCGCCTGCCGGCGAGCGGATGAGCGGTCAGGCCCAGTTGATTTACGGCACCTGCGTCGCGCTCGGGGAGAGCGCCGCTTTGCTGCGCGGGCCGTCGGGGAGCGGCAAATCCGATCTGGCGCTGCGCTTCGTACTCGGCATGGACCCGGTCCTCGACGCCGCTCTGGTATCCGACGATCAGCTCAGCGTCGCCGCCCGTGGCGGCCGGCTGATCGGCAGCCCGCCGCCCGCGCTGGCCGGACGGCTCGAAGTGCGCGGCGTCGGCATCGTCACCCTGCCCTACCGCCGCGAGGCCGAGCTGAAACTCATCGTCGAGCTGAGCGAACCCGACGACGTGCCGCGCTTCCCCCCGCCCAAACTGCCCACCGAGACCGTCTGCGGCGTCGCGCTGCCGGTTCTGGCGCTCGCTCCCTTCGAAGCTTCGGCCCCGCTGAAACTACGGCTGGCGCTTCAACGCATCGCTCATTGAAAAAAATTGCTGCATCGCATCGAAAACGCGCAAATTCCTTTGATATCCGCCCGCTCTTCACCAGGATGGCGCGAGAGGCGGCGACGCCGAGGGCAAACCGTTATATAATGCATGCTAGCGTGAGATGGCTTGGGCCGTTTCCTGTCTGGCTGGGGCAGAATCGAGCATGATCGGTGTGGTGATCGTCACACATGGCAATTTGGCCCGCGAATTCCGCGCGGCGCTTGAGCATGTGGTTGGACCGCAGGAGCAGATCGCGACGATCTGCATTCAGCCCGATGACAATATGGAGGAGCGGCGGCTCGCCATCCTCAAGGCGATCGGCAGCGTCGACACCGGCGATGGCTGCGTCCTCCTCACCGACATGTTCGGCGGCACGCCCTCCAATCTCGCCATCTCCGTGATGGACGAATCGCATGTCGAGGTGATCGCCGGCATCAACCTGCCGATGCTGGTGAAACTCGCCCGCGTCCGCGAGGAAAGCCCGATCTCGGAGGCGATCAAGCTCGCCCAGGACGCCGGCCGCAAGTACATCCATGTCGCCAGCCAGGTCCTGACCGGCCGTTAGCTGGGCGCATTTGAAGCGGCCTCAAAGGCCGCCGCGATCCTTCCAGGCGTATGCCGCAGCCCTGCCGCTCCCCATGGGAAAGGGACACGGCTGCGGAGCAGGTCAGGCGCAGATTTAGTAGCCAATGCTCCGCCCGCGCACCGGATTGTGATCGGCGCGGGCCGAACTTGTCATGCGGCTGACGTGTTCAACCGCCAAGGTCTCCCCGAGACCGCCTTTATCGCCGCAAGGCGGGGCGTTGGTTCGACTGCGTTCCTGTGAATTTCCTGAGGATAAGTCGCAATTCGACTTCGTTTGCGCCCTCCGCGCGAATAAGTCCTTGTGAGCGGAAACCGCTCAACAGACTTTTACTTCGGAGCGGCCTCGTGCATAATCCCTGCGCTCATTCGCGCGCCCATCAACCCACAGGGTAATCATGACCCACATGTCTGCTTCCGGCGTCTATCAGTGCCTGGCTGAAGTCATGGTCGTGAATAAAAAAGGCCTGCATGCACGGGCCTCCGCAGCCTTCGTCAAATGCGTCGAGAAATACGACGCCGAAGTCACCGTCACCAAGGATGGGCAAGGCGTCAGCGGTGCCTCGATCATGGGCTTGATGATGCTGACCGCCGGGCCGGGGTCGACCATCCTGATCGAGACCGAAGGCCCCGACGCCGAGGAAGCCCTGGACGCACTCACCGCACTGGTGGAGCAAGGGTTTTACGAGGAAGACTGAGCCGGCAGCGTCGAGCGCGCGCCGAGATGGCCGACACGGCGATAGGACGAAATCTCATCGACATCGGTCAGCGCCGCCGCGAAGGCGACCTTGCGGTCCGACAGATTGTTGAGCGTATCGCCTAGCGCATGCGGCGTAGACCAGCGCACGCCGTCGAACAGGCCCGGCAGGTGAGGCAACGGGTTTAGCCCGATCAGCCAGAAACCGCCATCGGCGGCCGGACCGAAGACGGCCTCGTTGCGTTTCAGCAGCCGGAATGCCTCGGCAATATGCGCGGCGCTGACTTCCGGAATATCCGAGCCGATCAGCACCACAGGCCGGTGCCCCTGCCCCCGCAGCAGCCGCTCCATACGCGCGCCGAGATCGCCGCCGCCCTGCGCCACGCGCCGAACGCCCCGCGGCCAGAACCGCGAGCAGGCCTTCCGATCCGGCGTCACCGCCAAGACCGCCCGCCACCGCCGGTCGTAGGCAAGGCGCCGGATCAAACTCCCCGACACCCCGCGATAAAACCGCAAGCTCGCCGCTGCGCCGATCTCCGCCGCCAGACGCGTCTTCACGCGCCCCAGCAGCGGCTCCCGCACCATGATGATGAGACACCCGGCACGCGCGCCGTTCACCCGTAGAGCCGGGCGAGGACGTGCGGCGGCACGCGCATGTAATAGAGGCTGAGGCAGGTCAGGTTGCGCAAGGTCCGGCGGAAATAGCCCTCGGCGCGATAGCGGCGGGCGCTGGTGACGGCGATCGCCCGCAGAAAGCGCAGACGGCCCCGGCCGAGCCGCGCGATCATATCGACGTCCTCCATCAGCGCCATCGGCCTGAAGCCGCCGACCTCGTCATAGAGCCGGCGCGAGATCAGAAGGCCCTGGTCGCCATAGGGCATCCGGAACACCAGGCAGCGCAGGCCGACCATCAGCTTCAGATAGGATGCCCATAGGCCGCGATCGTCGAGCCCGAACCGGAAGACCGCCGCCGTTTGCGGCTGCCCGCGCAGCTCGATGCCTCGGATCATCTCCAGCGCTTCTTCTTCCCAGCCCTCCTGCAGCACCGTGTCGGCGTGGAGGAACAGCAACCAGTCGCTCTTGGCCGCGCCCGCCCCGGCGGCAAGCTGCTGCCCGCGCCCGCGCTGGGCCAGGACGAAGCGCGCGCCCGCCGCCTCGGCGACATTCGGCGTGCGATCCGTCGACCCGCCATCCGCGACGACGACGTCGCGCACAATGCCATGAACGGCCGCCGGTACGAGGGCGGTCAGGGTGCGCGCCAGATGCGCATCCGCGTTCAAGGTGGGAATGACAACCGAGATCATGACCGGGATCATAATCGCTCACAACTTTTCCACAAGCGGCAGATGAGCGCGCGTTGCTCCGCTGGACGCTCGGCGCATTGGGACCCTTCGCGGCCACCAATGGAGAAGCGCCGAAGCGCCCGCATCGCGCCAAGCAAGGCCAACCGTCCTAGCGCTGCATATGCAAATTCATCAGGTCGGGCGAGGGCATCATGTTCTCGTTTAGATTGTTCATGATCCAGAGCGATCCGAACATGACCACGAAAACGATCAGCAGGCCGAAGGCCAGCGCGAGCACGTTATTGGTGTTGTCGGGCCCGGTGGTGATGTGCAGGAAGAACACAAGATGCACGCCCATCTGGGCGACGGCCAGGACGGCAAGCCCAAGGCCGACGCCCGGCCCCCAAAGCGCCGGCGTGTTGGCGACCCAGAACGATGTCGCCGTGAGCAGCACCGCCACCCCCAGCCCGATCGTGTAGACCAGCACGCCGGTTCCATGCCCTTCGCCGGTCTCGCTGAATGGCTCCGCCTCGCCGGGGGCGCGATCTTCGGGCGTCGTCATGGGCGAACTCCCATCAGGTAAACCACGGTGAACAGCCCGACCCAGATGATGTCGAGCGCATGCCAGAACAGCGCAAAGCAGAGCAGGCGGCGCTCCACCCGGGCGCGGAAGCCTTCGAACGTCAGTTGCGCCATCAACACGATCAGCCAGACCAGCCCGGCAGCGACATGCAGGCCGTGGCAGCCGACAAGGGCGAAGAAGGCGGACAGAAAGGCGCTGCGTTGCGGCGTCGCGCCCTCAGCGATCATGTTTGAGAATTCTTGCAGTTCGAGCGCAAGGAATGCGCCGCCGAGCACGAATGTGACCGCCGCCCAGAGATAGGTTTGCAAGCGGTTGCGGGACGCAACCGCCAGGGACATCAATGCGCAGGTGTAGCTGGAGGCGAGAAGACAGGCGGTCTCGATCGCCACATTGGTCTGGCTGAACAGTTCGGCGCCGTTCGGGCCGCCCGCGGTCGCATTCACCAGCACCGCGTAGACGGCGAAAAACGCCGAGAACATTACGATGTCGCTGAGCAGGAAAATCCAGAAGCCGAAGCTGACATAGATCCGCTTCGGAGCAGGACCCGCTTCGCTCGCGGGGATCGGAGGAGGGCCATGATCGGCGGCGGCGGCGATGCTCATGCGGCCGCCTCCGCTTCGCTCTCGTGCCGGACCGGGTGCTCGCGATCGAAGCGGGCGAGCTCCCCGGCCGGGATCTCGGTTTCCTCTTCATGGCGGAAGGCGTAGGCGAGCATCGTCGCGAAAATGCCGAGCACGCCGATGCCGGCCATCCACCAGATGTGCCAGATCATCGCGAAGCCGGCCATGACGGCAAAGAAGGCGATGATGAAGCCGGCCGGACTGTTCTTCGGCATCTCGATCGCCTCGTAATCGCGCGGCGCCACCGGGGCGTGCTGGCCCGTCCGCTGTTGCTCTTTCCAAACCCAGAACGCGTCCTTGTCTTCGACCTGCGGCAGGACGGCGAAATTCCAGGGCGGCGGCGGCGAGGCGGTCGACCATTCGAGGGTGCGGCCGTTCCAGGGATCGCCGGTCAGGTCGCGGTTCTGCTCGCGGGCGCGGACCGACACGACGAGCTGGATGATCTGGCAGACGACGCCTGCCAGGATGATGAAGGCGCCGAGGGCGGCGACGATGAGCCAGGGCTGCCAGGTCACGTCGTCATAATGCTGCATGCGCCGGGTCATGCCCATCAGGCCGAGCGCGTAGAGCGGCATGAAGGCGGTATAGAAGCCGATCAGCCAGCACCAGAACGAGGCGCGGCCCCAGCCCTCGTGCAGCGTGAAGCCGAAGGCTTTCGGGAACCAGTAATTGAGGCCCGCCATCGCGCCGAACACCACGCCGCCGATGATGACATTGTGGAAATGGGCGACCAAGAACAGGCTGTTATGTAATTGAAAATCGGCGGGAGGCACGGCCATCAGCACGCCGGTCATGCCGCCGATGACGAAGGTGATCATGAAGCCGATCGACCACAGGATCGGCGTATTGTAGCGGACGCGCCCGCCATACATGGTGAACAGCCAGTTGAACACCTTCACGCCGGTCGGCACGGCGATGATCATGGTCATGACACCGAAGAAGCCGTTGACATTCGCGCTCGCGCCCATGGTGAAGAAATGATGCAGCCAGACCAGGAAGGAGAGAATGCAGATCGCCATGGTGGCGGCGACCATCGAGCGGTAGCCGAAGAGCGGCTTGCCGGAGAAGGTGGCGATGACTTCGGAAAAAATCCCGAAGGCGGGCAGCACCAAAATGTAGACCTCCGGGTGGCCCCAGACCCAGAACAGGTTCACATACATCATGGCGTTGCCGCCGGCATCGACCGTGAAGAAATGAAAGCCGAGATAGCGGTCGAGCAGCAGCATGGCGAAGGTCGCGGTCAGCACCGGGAAGGCGGCGACGATGAGCAGGTTGGTGGCGAGCGCGGTCCAGCAGAAGACCGGCATGCGCATATAGCCCATGCCGGGCGCCCTGAGCTTTAGGATTGTGGTGACGAAATTGATGCCGGTCATGAGCGTGCCCACGCCGGAGATTTGCAGCGCCCACAGATAATAGTCGACGCCGACCCCGGGCGAGAATTGCAGCTCGCTGAGCGGGGGATAGGCGACCCAGCCGGCCTTGGAGAAATCGCCGATCAGCAGCGAGAGGTTTATCAGCAGGACGCCCGAGGCGGTCAGCCAGAAGCTCACCGAATTCAGGGTGGGGAAGGCGACGTCGCGGATGCCCAATTGCAGCGGCAGCACGAAATTCATCAGGCCGATCAGCAGCGGCATCGCCATGAAGAAGATCATGATGGTGCCGTGGGCCGAGAAAATTTGGCTGAAATGATCCGGCGGCAGGTAGCCTTGCGCCCCGCCCGCCGCCATGGCTTGCTGCAGTCGCATCATGATCGCATCGGTGAAGCCGCGCAGCAGCATGATGAGCGCCAGCATGATGTACATGATGCCGATGCGCTTATGGTCGACGGAGGTGATCCACTCGCGCCAGAGATAGGGGAAATGGCCCTTCACGAAAATCCACGCCACGATGGCGATGACGATGGCAAATACGGCGATACCGCTGATCAGGGGGAGGGGCTGAGACCAGGGGAGGGCGTCCCAGCCGAGATTGCCGAGCAGGTTCATTTGGCCATCTCCATCGTCGCCGGGTGGGTGTCTCGCGACGCCTCGTGCATGGGCGTTCCAGCGCTGACGATCTCGTCGAACAGGCCCGGCGCGACTGAGGGATAGGTGAAGGGGGCGACGCCCTGGCTCGGCTTGACCAGATCGGCATAGGCGGCGGCATCGAGCGTGGGCCCGCCGGCGCCGCGCGTTGCACTCACCCATTGTTCGAACTGCTCGGGCGGCACAGCTTCGGCGGGGAAGTCCATATCGGCAAAGCCGTCGCCGCTGAAATTGGCCGAAAGCCCGGGATAGGTTCCGGGATAGTCGGCCTGCAGGTGCAGCCGTGTCGCCATTCCTGCCATGGTGTAGATCTGGCTGCCGAGCTGCGGCACGAAGAAGCTGTTCATCACCCCCGAGGAGGTCAGATCGAAACGGATCGGCGTGCCGGTGGGGATGGTCAGCCGGTTGACGGATGCGATGCCTTGCTCCGGATAGATGAACAGCCATTTCCAGTCGAGCGAGACCACCTGGACATTGACCGGCTTCACCGCCGAGGCGAGCGGCTTGCGCGGATCGAGATCGTGCGCGCCGACCCAGGCGACGCCGCCGACCAGTACCACCGTCATGGCGGGGATGGCCCAGACCAGCAGCTCGATGCGGCCGGAATATTCGAAATCGGGCATGTAGGTCGCGCGCCGGTTCGAGGCGCGGAACCAGAAGGCGACGGCCAAGGTGGCGAGGATGGTCGGAATGACGATCGCCAGCATGATGCCGAGCGAGTTGAACAGGATCAGCCGCTGCGCTTCCGCAACGGGACCCTTCGGATCCAGCACGCCCTGGCCGCAACCACTGAGGGTCACGGCGCTGATGGCGAGGGCGGCCCGCAAAATATATCGCATTTCAGACCTCCGCTTCCCCGGCCGTCGGGGGAAGGGCATGAAATTCGGAACGCAATGAAGGGGTTCGGCTAGCGCGAACGCTTGCCGCCCTTGTTGACGGGAATGTGGGAGACCTTGATGAGTTCCGTGGCCGGCGGCGAGGCCGCGAATAAGATAAACAGATTGGAAAGGCTAAGAACCGCCTGCCGACCGTTTCACAAGCACCGCCGGGCCGCGATGCGAATGGCAGGCACAGCGAATCTTGCTGCCAATCAAGGCTCGCGCGGCGCGGCAGGCGTCGAGGCGATTGTTGGAGCGACCGAGCTGACGGGGACGGCGGTCATGAAAAGATAACCCTTTATTCACTAACGCCCCAATCCAAACCTGCTCCATGGCGCTCCGGCCTTCGCGGGCAATTGTCAAACTCCGCTTGACCTCCCTCCGCCAACCCCTCACCTTCCGCGCGTGGACCCCTCGCCCATCAATCCCCGCATTCTGCGCCTGACGCCATTGGACATTGCGCTCTCGCGCTTGGCGGCGCTCACCCCGCCCGCCGGTCCGATCGATCGCCCTCTGATACAGGCGCTTGGCGCGGTCCTCGCCCGCGACGTGCATGCGCCGGTGGCTTTGCCGGTGCAGCCGACGGCCCATGCGGACGGCTGGCTGGTGAAGGCCGAGGATGTGCAGGGCTCCAGCGCCTATAGCGCGGCCATGCTGACCCCCCCTCCGGATTGGGTGGATGCGGGCGATCCGGTGCAGGGCGGCAATGCGGTCCTGCCGCCCGAGGCCGTCAGCATCGCGGCGCCTGGAGTGGCGGAGGCGACCGCCTCTGCCACGCATGGCGACGGTGTTCGGGCCGCCGGCGAGGACATTTCGGCGGGAGCGTTGATCCTTTCCGCCGGGACGCGCCTAACGCCGCGCCATCTCGGACTTCTGACGGCCTGCGGCCTCGCCTCGATCCCGGTGCGCTCCCCCAAAGTGCGGCTGATAATCGCCAACGCCGCCCTCGCGGCGCATTCAGACTGGGTCGGTCTCTGGCTGGAAGCTGCGGGGGCCCAGCTTACGGATATTGCGGTGATGCCCGCTGGCTCGGCAGCGCTCGCCGCGTGCTTTGCGCGTGCGGATGCCGATCTTGTGGTTTCGGTCGGCGGCACCGGTCAGGGACGCAATGATTGCGCCGTCGCCGCCCTGGCAGAGGCGGGCTCGGTCGGACTTTACGGTCTTGCATTGAATCCGGGTTCGAGCGCCGCCTTCGGGCATGTGGCCTCGATGCCTGTCATCCTGGTGCCAGGGCGGATCGATGCGATGATCGCGGTGCTCTTGCTGCTGGTCGGGCCTCCATTAGCCGCCGCTGCGCGCGCGGAACCGCTTGCTGCATCGACTCCGTTCCGGCTGACGGAAAAGGTGACCTCCACCGTCGGCTTCGACGAGCTTTTCCTCGGCGTCGCATCAGGTTCCGAGATCCGGCCGGTGCCGCTCGCCGGTGCGAATTTCGACGCAATCGCGCGCGCCGTCGGCTGGTTTGTCGTGCCGCCGTCTTCGGAGGGCATTGCCGCTGGAGACACCGTGCAATTACGGAGCTTCGAGACTAAATAGAGCGCTATGAGCGACATACCGGTTCTCGAGCAGGTCCGCCGCGCGGCGCGGCAGGAACAATTTCTCGAAGTCGTCTCGCGGGACGAGGCGGAGCAGCGCTTTCGCAATGCTGTGCCGTACGTCGCTTTGCCGCCGGAGCGGGTGTCTTTGGCCGATGCCTCGGGCCGGATACTGGCGGAAAACCTTTTCGCCCCCATCGACCTGCCGCCGTTCGACCGCTCGTCGGTCGACGGCTTTGCCTTGCGCGCCCACGACACGCTCGGCGCGAGCGAGAGCAAGCCAGCCCGCCTCCGTCTCAACCCGGAAGTCCTCGCCTGCGGCACGGCGCCCGCCATGCCTGTCGCGGCGAAGACCGCGACCGTGATCTCGACCGGCGGCGTCGTGCCGCGAGGCGCCGATGCCGTCGTGATGATCGAGCACACCGCCTTCGGTGAGGACGCCGGCGGGCCTTATGTCGAGATCCGCCGACCCGTCGCGGCCGGCAATTTCATCGCTTTCGCCGGGTCCGATGTCGGCCGGGGCGAGGCCGTGCTGTGGCAGGGCGTCGAGCTCACCTCGCGCGAAATCGGCATCATCGCCGCCTGCGGGCTCGCCCATATCCCGGTCGTCCGGCGCCCGCGCGTCGGCATCATCTCGACGGGCGATGAACTGGTCCCGCCCGGCGAAGCGCTGCCGCATGGCGGCATCTACGATTCCAACCACGCCATCATCGCCGCCGCCGTGAAGGAAAATGGCGGTGTCCCCGTCCCCTTCGGCATCGTGCGCGACGATGAGGCAGCGCTCGCCGCCATCGTCAAAAGCGCCATCGCCGAGACCGATCTCGTCGTGCTCTCCGGCGGCACCTCGAAGGGCGCGGGCGACGTCTCCTACCGCATCCTGTCGGAGCTGGGACTGCCCGGCATCATCGTTCACGGCGTGGCGCTGAAGCCGGGCAAGCCGCTCTGCCTCGCCGTCGTCCATGAGAAGCCCGTCGTCGTGCTGCCCGGCTTCCCGACCTCGGCGATCTTCACCTTTCACAGTTTCGTCGCGCCGCTGATCCGCGCTATGGCCGGCCTGCCGCCGCATGGCGGCGATCTGCTGCGGGCGACGCTTCCCGTTCGCGTCCCGTCGGAACTCGGCCGCACCGAATATGTAATGGTGTCGCTGAGCGAGGGAGAGGCGGGCGTCGCGGCCTTCCCGCTCGGCCGCGGATCCGGTTCGGTGACCGCCTTTTCGCGCGCCGACGGCTTCTTCGCCATCGATGCGCTGGCGGATGCCGCCGATGCCGGGTCGCAGCACGACATCCAGTTGATCGCCAAGGATCTGCGCCTGCCCGATCTGGTGCTCGCCGGAAGCCAGGACATCGGCCTGGATGCCGTCGTGGGCCTGCTTCTCCAGCAAGGGCTCGCGGTGCGCACGCTGGCCATCGGCAGCATGGGCGGTCTCGCGGCGCTGAAGCGCGGCGAATGCGACCTTGCGCCGGTGCATCTGCTCGACGCCAAGAGCGGCACGTATAATGCGCCTTTCCTGGGGCTGGGCATGTCGCTGGTTCCAGGCTGGCGCCGCCAGCAGGGCATCGTCTTCCGCAAGGGCGACGATCGTTTTGAAGGACTGACGGCGAAAGATGCCGTCGCCTCGGCGGCGGCGAACGCGGATGCGATCCTCGTCAACCGCAATGCAGGCTCCGGCACCCGCATTCTGCTCGACGGCATTCTTGGCGGCGCTCGTCCGGCGGGATATGCCAACCAGCCGAAATCGCACAACGCCGTCGCGGCGGCGGTCGCGCAGGGCCGGGCAGACTGGGGCATGGCCATCGAGAATGTCGCCCGGCTCTACGGCCTTGGCTTCCTGCCCGTCGCGGATGAGCATTACGATTTCTTCCTGGCCGACAGCCGCCGGGACCGCCCGGCCGTGCAGGCTTTCCTTGCCGCGCTGGCGAGCGCGGAGGCCCGGGCAGCGCTCAGGCGCCTTGGCTTTACTCCGTCCGGGGCCGGTCACACATAGGCTTCAATAAACCCAGCAGGCATCATTCCGTGACGAAACGCCCGCATTCTTGTGATGATGCCCGCCATCGGACCTCCCGGTGTCAAACCCGGTCGGCCAGCCAAGGACACGCATGAACGCCAAGCTGCTCGACGATTGCTTCCTGCATGACAAGGATCGTCTCCTGCACGCCGAGGCGCTGGCGATCCTGAAGGAGCGCCTGCGGCCTGTCGTGGGCACCGAAATGGTGGCCCTCGCCGATGCAGCAGGGCGGATCGCTGCGGCCCCCGTCATCGCCCCGCGCCCGATCCCCGCGCATAACAATGCGGCTGTGGACGGCTATGCCTTCGCCTTTGCCGATTACGACGCGGTTTCCGGCTCGCGGCTCAAGATCGGCGGACGCGCGGCGGCGGGCCACGCGCTGCGCGACGCCCTCAAACCTCACGAGGCCGCCCGCATTTTCACCGGCGCCACCATGCCGGAGGGCGCGGACACCGTCATCATGCAGGAGGATGTGACGCTGACCGAGGCGGGCGCGGACAGGCTCGTGGATCTCCCTCCAGGCATGAAGTCAGGCGCCAATCGCCGTCTGGCCGGCGAGGATGTGATGGCTGGCCAAGCTCTGCTGGCGGCGGGCGACAGGCTGCGTCCGCAAGATGTGGCCGCCATCGCGGCTGCCGGCTTTGGCGCGGTGGAGTGTTTCGCCCGGTTGAAGGTCGCGATCATCTCCAGCGGCGACGAAGTCATCCGCCCCGGCGACCCTTTCGAGCCCGGCAAGGTCTACGATTCCAACGCGCCGATGCTAGTGACGTTGGCCCGCTTAGCGGGCGCGGATTGCGTGGATCTCGGCGTCATGCCCGACAATGCCGAGGCGGTGGCGCGGCAATTGCGCGATGCGGCATCCCGCTTCGACGTGCTGATCACGACGGGCGGCGCGAGCCGCGGCGAGGAAGACCACGTCGTCAAGACACTCGACGCGCTCGGCAAGCTGCGCATGTGGCAGCTCGCCATCAAGCCGGGCCGCCCCATGGCCTTCGGCCAGATCGGCGATTGCGTCGTTCTCGGCTTGCCCGGCAATCCGGTCGCCGTCTTCGTCTGCTTCCTGCTCTATGCGCAGCCTCTGATCGGCGCGCTCGGCGGCAGCGCTTGGCGCGAGCCCGGGCGCCTGTCCCTGCCGGCAGCCTTCTCGCTCGGCAAACGCAAGACCGGCCGGCGCGAGTTCTGGCGCGGCAGGCTCGTCGACGGCGCGGTCACCAAATTCGAGCGCGACGGCTCCGGGCTGATTACCTCCTTGCGCGACTCCGACGGCCTGATCGAAATTGCCGAAGACGTCCCCGCAGTGTCCGAAGGCGATCTCGTCAGCTTCATCCCCTACACCGAGTTCGGCATTCGGCACTGAGCGCCCTGCCCTCCCCGGCGGCCATCACGGAGCCCAGCGGATCCGTCCGGCGCCGGTGACATCGAGCCCGCCCAGTTCCGTCGCCCGCGCCGCGAAGCGAGGATCGGCCAGCAGGCCAAGCATCGCCTGCATCGGCGGGCGAAAATAGTCGCGCTGGCGCAGCAGCAGGTCGAAACGCTCATGGGCGAGCGACAGGAAGTCGAGCCCCGCCGACGCCGCGATACTGCGGGTGGCGATGCCGCAATCGGCGTGGCCGCCGCGAATGGCCTGGGCAATATCGGCGCCGGTCGGCGCGGTGCCGCTTGCTCGCGTAAGCTTGGCGTATTGCAACCGCTGCCGGTTGAGCAGCGCGTGCAGCAATTGCTGCGCTCCGGCTCCGTCCGGGCGGGTGGCAAACCGCGCGCCGGAAGCTGCCGCGCTCTCCAGGTCCACGATCCCGAGCGGGTTGCCGCTGGCGAGAAGCAGCCCTTGCTCGCGAATGGCGAAGCCGACCAGCACGGCGTCATAAAGCTGCGGCTCGGACTGCACGGCGGCGATATTCGCGTCCGCGTCCGGATCCTCCACATCATGGAAATGGATGGCGGCTGCGACGACTTTTCCCTGCAGCAGCTTGGCGAAGCCGGCCTCGCTCCCCTCCGCGAGCGACGCCAATTCGCAGCGGCTCTCCAGCAGCGCCCATTGCAGCAGCGGATCGTGACTGCCGCCGATGATGGGCGGCGGATCGGCGGGGGTTAACCCGAGCGGCCGCGCCATGCCGGCGAGCAGCCAGCGGTCGAGTTCGGCGCGCGGGAAAACCCATTTGCCGGTGACCTTGGTGCAAGGGATCTGCCGCTCCGCGACCAGTTCGTAAAGCTTGCGCTCCTTGATCCGCAGATAGTCGGCGGCTTCGGTGGTCGTCAGCAATTCCATATGCATTTTCCTGCGCATGGCTGCGCAATTTCTAAAGTTTGACTCTTGCGGAAGGAACGGCGGATAACAAGGGGAAACTCCAAGAATGGACAGCAATGGACGGGAGCAGCGCCCTCGACCTTATTCTTGCTGGCGACGCCAATCTGTTCGCGATCGTTCGGCTTTCCCTCCTCGTGAGCTTATCAGCGACCCTGTTGGCCGCAGCCGTCGCGCTGCCGCTCGGGGCCTTTGTGGCGCTAAAGCCGTTTCCTGGCCGCGACGCCGTCATCGTGCTGCTGAACGGCCTGATGGGCCTGCCGCCGGTCGTCGTCGGGCTGCTGGTCTTCCTGATGCTGTCGCGCTCGGGGCCGCTCGGCGCCCTCGGCATCCTGTTCACGCCCCAGGCGATGATCCTCGCCCAGACCATCCTCATCGCCCCGATCCTCGCCGCGCTGACCCGGCAGGTCATCGAGGATCTGTGGACCGAATATCGCGACGAGCTGAGCGCCATGAATCTGGGGCCGCTGGCGAGCGTCGGCGCGCTGTTGTGGGATGCGCGCTTTTCGCTGGCCACCATCATGCTGGCCGGTTTTGGCCGGGCGGCGGCCGAAGTCGGCGCGGTGATGATCGTGGGCGGCAATATCGACGGATTTACGCGCGTCATGACGACCTCGATCGCGCTGGAGACCTCGAAGGGCAACCTCTCGCTTGCCATCGGCCTCGGGATCATCCTGATCGGGCTGGTGATGGCAGTAAACGCGATTGCCTGGACGGTCAGGCGCTGGTCCGAAAATTACGCAGGGTAGGGTCATGCGCGACAGAGCGAGCGATCTACCCATCGCATTCGCAGCCGTCAGCTACAGCGCCGGGCCGGTGATGATCCTCGACCGCATCTCGCTGATGCTGGAGCCGGGCGCGCCGACCGCGCTGATCGGGCCGAACGGCTCGGGCAAGACGACGCTGCTGAAGCTCGCCATGGGCCTGATCCAGCCCACCTCCGGCCGCATGACATGGGGCGGGCGCAGCGGTGGACCGCCCGTGCGCCGCGCCTTCGTCTTCCAGAAGCCTGCCATGCTGCGCCGCTCGGCGGCGGCCAATGTCGCCTTCGCCCTGAGCGCAGCCGAACGCAGCGCCGATCGGGCGACCGTCAACGCTTTGCTGGAGCAGGTCGGGCTCGGCGCCCGCGCCAGCCGTCCCGCCCGGCGGCTCTCCGGCGGCGAGCAGCAGCGGCTGGCGCTCGCCCGCGCGCTCGCGCGCAATCCGGAAGTGCTGTTCCTCGACGAGCCGACCGCCAGCCTCGACCCATCAGGTACCAAGGCGGTCGAGGACATCATCGCCGAAATCGCCGCTTCGGGCGTGAAGGTGGTGTTCTCGACGCATGACCTCGGTCAGGCGCGCCGGCTCGCCGCCGACATCGTCTTTCTCGTCACCGGCCGCATCGCCGAACATGCGCCGGTACAGCAATTCTTCGCGTCCCCCGCGAGCGCGCAAGGGTCGGCCTTCCTGCGCGGCGATCTCGTCATCTAAAAGCAGATCCCAAAGGGAGGAACACCATGTCGCGCCTTATTGCCTTTGTCGCCGCCTGGTTTTTGCTGGCGGGCGGCGCTCCGCTCCATGCGCAGGACAAATCCATCGTCGTCGCCTCGACCACCTCGACCCAGGATTCCGGCCTGTTCGGCTATCTCCTGCCGCTGTTCAAGGCCAAGACCGGCATCGATGTGAAGGTTGTCGCGCAAGGCACCGGTCAGGCGCTCGAAACCGGCCGGCGCGGCGATGCCGACGTGCTGTTCGTGCACGCCAAGCCGCAGGAGGAGAAATTCGTCGCCGAAGGGTTTGGCGTGAAGCGGTTCGACGTCATGTATAACGACTTCGTGCTGATCGGGCCGAAAACCGACCCCGCCGGCGTGAAGGGCGGCACGGACGTGGTCGCGGCGCTGAAGCGCATCGGCGAGATGGCGGCGCCCTTCGTCTCGCGGGGCGACAAGAGCGGCACCCATACGGCCGAACTGGCCTTGTGGAAGCTCGCCGCGCTCGATCCGGCGGCGGCCAAGCCGGGCTGGTACCGGGAGATCGGCCAGGGCATGGGCGCGGCGCTCAACACCGCCGCCGCCATGGGCGCCTATGTGCTGGCGGACCGCGGCACCTGGCTCGCGTTCAAGAATAAGGATGCGCTGGAGATCGTGGTCGAAGGCGACAAGCGGCTGTTCAACCAATATGGCGTCATGCTGGTCAATCCGCAGAAGCATCCGAGCGTGAAGAAGGAGCTCGGCCAGAGCTTCATCGACTGGGTCATCTCGCCGGAGGGACAGGGCGCGATCCGCGGCTACCGCATCGAGGGGCAGCAATTGTTCTTCCCCAATGCCGGCGGCCTAGCGGGCTGAAACGGGCTGGCGCCGCTGGCATTGAGCTCGCGGCTCCCCCTCACCCGGTCGCCTGACGGCGCCCGCCCTCTCCCTCCAGGGGAGAGGGCGACGCTGAGCTGGCTTCAGGTGCAGAGGTCGCCCTCGCGCCGCACTTGCCCTCTCTCCTCAAGGGACGCGAAGCGACCGGGTGATGGGGCTTTTTCTTCGATCGCCCGCAAAGCCATCCGCCTAAGATGTCCCCATTGCCCCCTCGCACAGGGTTTTTCCGCGTTCCGATCCATGCATCAATGTCTTTCTCAACCACGTTTCCCGCTTGGCATGCGGCATACCAGGGGTTAGGGTTGCGTAGTAATTAGGCGGGTTTGGTGGTTCGATGTCAGATAGCGTGCAGAAAGTTCGACCGTTCGACCACCCCGGCCAGGGCCGGCGGCGGGCTAAGTCGACGCCGAAGGGCCGTCAGATCGATCCGCAAGCCGCGTATGAGATCGGCCTGCTGCTCGGCGACCGGCCGCGCCGGCGCGACATGCTGATCGAGCATCTGCATCTGGTCCAGGATACCTACCGCCAGATCTCCGCCGCTCACCTCGCCGCCCTCGCCGACGAGATGAAGCTGGCCTTCGCCGAAGTCTTCGAGACGGCGACGTTTTACGCCCATTTCGACGTGGTCAAGGAAGGCGAGCCGGACATTCCGGAGCTGACCATCCGCGTCTGCGATTCCCTCACCTGCGCCATGTTCGGCGCGGAAAAGCTGCTGCAGGAGCTGCACAGCGCGACCGGGCCTAGCGTCCGCGTCGTGCGCGCGCCTTGCGTCGGCCGCTGCGATACGGCGCCCGTCGCCGAAGTCGGCCATCATTTCGTCGATCATGCCAGCGCCGCCAGCGTCCTGACCGCCATCGGCAACGGCGACACCCACGCCCATCTGCCCGATTATATCGATTACGACGCCTATGTCGCCCAAGGCGGCTATGCCCTGTTGGCGCGGCTGCGCTCCGGCGAGATCGGCAAGGAAGAGCTGCTGAAATCGCTCGACGACGCCTCGCTGCGCGGCCTCGGCGGCGCCGGCTTCCCAACGGGGCGCAAATGGCGCGCCGTGCTCGGCGAACCCGGCCCGCGCATGATGGCCATCAATGGCGACGAGGGCGAGCCCGGCACCTTCAAGGACCGCCATTTCCTCGAAACCGATCCGCACCGCTTTCTCGAAGGCACGCTGATCGGTGCGCATGTGGTCGAGGCCAACGACGTCTACATCTACATCCGCGACGAATATCCGGCCTCGCGCGAAATTCTTGAGCGCGAGATCGCCAAGCTGCCGCCCGGCGGCCCAGTGCTGCATATGCGGCGCGGCGCGGGCGCCTATATTTGCGGCGAGGAATCGGCGCTGCTGGAAAGCATCGAGGGCAAGCGCGGCCTGCCGCGCCACAAGCCGCCTTATCCGTTCCAGGTCGGGCTGTTCGGCCTGCCGACGCTGATCAACAATGTCGAGACGCTGTTCTGGGTGCGCGACATCGTCGAGCGCGGCGCCGGCTGGTGGAAGAGCCATGGCCGCAACGAGCGCCAGGGGCTGCGCAGCTATTCGGTCTCTGGCCGGGTGAAAAATCCGGGCGTGAAGCTGGCGCCGGCGGGCATCACCGTGCGCGAGCTGATCGAGGAATTCTGCGGCGGCATGGCGGACGGTCACACGTTCCACGCCTATCTGCCGGGGGGCGCCTCGGGCGGCATCCTGCCGGCGAGGATGGACGACATTCCGCTCGATTTCGGCACGCTGGAAAAATACGGCTGCTTCATCGGTTCGGCGGCGGTCATCATCCTGTCCGACAAGGACGATGTGAAAGGCGCCGCGCTGAACCTGATGCGCTTCTTCGAGGACGAGAGCTGCGGTCAATGCACGCCCTGCCGGGTCGGCACCCAGAAGGCGGCGCTGCTGATGGAACAGCGCGAGTGGAACCGCGATCTGCTGGAGGAATTGAGTCAGGCGATGCGGGATGCCTCGATTTGCGGGCTCGGCCAGGCGGCTTCGAATCCGCTGACGTCAGTCATAAAATATTTCCCCGACGAATTCGCACCGAAGATCGCTGCCGAATGATGAGCATCCAGCATGTGTTCGTTCCGGTGTTTGCCGACGAGGTTTCGATATGAGCAATGACAGTCCGACGCCGCAGGGTTACGGCCATGACGAGAAGGGCAAGGCCGGCGGAACGTCGGCGCCCGACGGCAAGGTCAATGTCGCCCACACCCAGCCGGTCGGCGCGGTCGGCGGAGCGGGATCAGGCCCGAAGGCCATCCAGTTCGAGCTCGACGGCGAACAGGTCGAGGCGCGGGCCGGCGAGACCATCTGGCAGGTCGCCAAGCGGCAGGGCCGCGAGATCCCGCATCTGTGCTATTCCCCGCAGCCGGACTACCGCCCGGACGGCAATTGCCGCGTCTGCATGGTCGAGATCGAGGGCGAGCGCGTGCTGGCGCCGTCCTGCAAGCGCACGCCCACCGTCGGCATGAAGGTGAAGTCGGCCAGCGCCCGCGCCGTCGCCGCGCAAAAAATGGTGATGGAACTGCTGGTCGCCGACCAGCCCGAGCGCGCCACCTCGCACGATCCGGATTCGAAATTCTGGAACTGGGCCGACAAGGTCGACGTCACCCAGAGCCGTTTTCCCGCCGCCGAGCGCTGGCAGAGCGATGTCAGCCATCCGGCGATGAGCGTCAATCTGGATGCCTGCATCCAATGCGGGCTCTGCGTGCGCGCCTGCCGCGAGGTGCAGGTGAACGACGTCATCGGCATGGCCTACCGCAATCACGATTCGAAGATCGTCTTCGATTTCGACGATCCGATGGGCGAGTCGACCTGCGTCGCTTGCGGCGAATGCGTGCAGGCCTGCCCGACCGGCGCGCTGATGCCCTCCGCTCTGCTCGACGCCAACCAGACCCGCGTCAATTACGCGGACCGGCTGGTGGATTCGCTCTGCCCGTTCTGCGGCGTCGGCTGCCAGGTCACCTATCAGGTCAAGGACGAGAAAATCATCTACGCCGAAGGCCGCGACGGCCCGGCCAATCACAACCGGCTCTGCGTCAAGGGCCGTTTCGGCTTCGACTATATCCACCATCCGCACCGCCTGACCAAGCCGCTGGTGCGCCTGCCCAATGCCAAGAAGGACGCCAACGATCAGGTCGATCCGGCCAACCCGTTCACCCATTTCCGCGAGGCGAGCTGGGACGAAGCGCTCGATGTCGCCGCCAAGGGGCTCGCCCGCATCCGGGACGAAAAGGGTGTCAAGGCGCTGGCCGGCTTCGGCTCGGCGAAGGGCTCGAACGAAGAGGCCTATCTGTTCCAGAAACTGGTGCGCACCGGCTTTGGCTCCAACAATGTCGATCACTGCACGCGGCTGTGCCATGCTTCGTCGGTTGCGGCGCTGATGGAGGGGCTGAATTCGGGCGCGGTGTCGGCGCCGTTCTCGGCGGCCCTGGATGCCGAGGTCATCATCGTCATCGGCGCCAATCCGACCGTCAACCATCCGGTCGCGGCGACCTTCATCAAGAATGCGGCCAAGCGCGGCGCCAAGCTGATCGTCATCGATCCGCGCCGCCAGAGCCTGTCGCGCCACGCCGATCTGCATCTTGCCTTCAAGCCGGGCAGCGACGTCGCCCTGCTGAATGCAATGATCCACACCATCATCACGGAAGGGCTGACCGACGAGCAGTATATCGCGGGCTACACGGACGGCTATGAGGACCTGAAGGCGCGGATCAAGGATTTCTCGCCCGAGGCGATGGAGCCGATCTGCGGCATCCCGGCGGAAACGCTGCGCGAAGTGGCGCGGATGTATGCGCGCTCGCGGGCCTCGATCATCTTCTGGGGCATGGGCATTAGCCAGCATGTGCACGGCACCGACAATGCCCGCTGCCTGATCGCGCTTGCCCTGATTACCGGCCAGATCGGCCGCCCCGGCACCGGCCTGCATCCCTTGCGCGGCCAGAACAATGTGCAGGGCGCCTCCGACGCCGGGCTCATCCCGATGTTCCTGCCGGATTACCAGCCGGTCGGGCGCACCGACCTGCGCGAGCCATTCGAGAAGCTGTGGCATTACGATCTCGATCCCAATCGCGGCCTGACGGTGGTCGAGATCATGGATGCGGTGCATGCCGGCGAAATCACCGGCATGTTCATCGAGGGCGAAAACCCGGCCATGTCCGACCCGGACGTGCAGCATGCCCGCGAGGCGCTGGCCAAGCTCGACCATCTCGTGGTGCAGGACCTGTTCGTCACCGAGACCGCCTTCCATGCCGACGTGATCCTGCCGGCCTCGGCCTTCGCCGAGAAGGTCGGCACCTTCACCAATACCGACCGGCGCGTGCAGATCGCGCGCGAGGTCATCAAGGCGCCGGGCGATGCCCGCCAGGACTTGTGGATCATCCAGGAGATCGGCAAACGCCTCGGCCTCGACTGGAATTACAGCGGCCCCGCCGACGTCTTCGCCGAAATGACGCAGGTGATGCCGTCGCTGAAGAACATCACCTGGGAGCGGCTCGAGCGCGAAGGCGCCGTCACCTATCCGGTCGATGATCCCCAGAAGCCCGGCAACGAGATCATCTTCACCACCGGCTTCCCGACCGAGAGCGGCCGCGGCAAGATCGTCCCGGCTCATGTGCTGCCGCCGGACGAATTGCCGGATGACGACTATCCGATGGTGCTCTCGACCGGCCGCGTTCTCGAGCACTGGCACACCGGCTCGATGACCCGCCGCTCCAACGTGCTCGACCAGATCGAGCCGGAGGCGGTCGCCTTCCTGTCGCCCAAGGATCTGCGCCGGATGAATGTCGCGCCCGGTGAGTTCCTGCGCCTGGAGACGCGGCGCGGCGCCGTCGAGATCAAGGTGCGATCGGACCGCGACGTGCCGGAGAACATGGTGTTCATGCCCTTCTGCTACGCGGAGGCGGCCGCCAATCTGCTGACCAATCCGGCGCTCGACCCGTTCGGGAAAATCCCCGAATTCAAGTTCTGCGCCGTGCGGGCGAAGCGGGTTGCGGTGCTGACCGCGGCTGAGTGAGGTCGGGTCGGGGGCGATTTAGCTTCCGGCACATCCCATCATCCGTCGCCCCGGCCGTCAGAGCCGGGGCCAACTCGCCTCTCCTCTTGCCGCAGCGCTTGCGGATGCGGGATTGGCTCCCGGCTCGCCATTGCGGGCGTCCCGGACGACGGGAGGGGACCTTCTCCCACGGGAGTGCGCGTCCGCTGATCGGAATTCGCGTCGCTAAATTCTGGTGGCCGGGCTGGCGAAGGCCTCGGCCGACGGCTCGTCGAAGTCGATCGTTGGGCCACCCAAATAGAGCCGTTAAGGAGCGGGATACGGGCGTCCGGCGTGGCGCCCAGGTCAGAAAAGCTGCAATTGCGCTGGGCCGGGGCCCGGCACCTTGAATTCCGAGAGGTTGAGCTGGGGCAAAGTGCGGTCGAGGCCGAAACGCTTCCTGGCCACACGGAACCGCTGGGCCATCGCTTCCGCCACCGGCCCCTCGCCCCGCATACGCGTCCCCCATTGGCTCTGATAGGCGGCGCCGCCCCGCATCTGCCTGACCAGGGACATGACCCGCTTGGCCCGGCCGGGATGATCGGCCTCAAGCCACTCCTCGAAAAGATCCTTCAGCTCCAGCGGCAGCCGCAGGGCGACATAGCCGACACCCACGGCCCCCGCTTGGGCGGCCCTTTCGACGATGGCCTCGATCTCGTGGTCATTCAGGCCGGGGATGACCGGCGCGACCATGACCACCGTCGGGATGCCGGCCTCGGAAAGCTGGCGCACCGCATCGAGCCGCTTCTCCGGCGTGTAGGCCCGAGGCTCCATGCTCCGCGCGAGCCGCCTGTCGAGCGTCGTGACCGAAACGGCGGCCCTCACCCGATTTCTGGCCGCCAGAGGCGCCATGACATCGATGTCCCGGCAGATCAGCCCCGATTTGGTGATGATGGAGAAGGGATGGCTGAACCGGGCGAGCGTCTCGACTATGCCACGGGTAATCCGCAGCTCGCGTTCGTCCGGTTGATAGGGATCGGTGTCGCCGCCGATATGGATCACCTCGGGCTTGTAGCGGGGCGCCGAAAGCTCCCGCTCCAGGAGGCTGGCGGCTTCGGGCTTGTAGAAGAGCTTCGTCTCGAAATCCAGGCCCGCCGACAGGCCGAGATAGGCATGGGCCGGCCGCGCGTAACAATAGATGCAGCCGTGGCTGCACCCGCGGTAAGGGTTGATCGACCGGTTGAAACCGACATCGGGGCTGGTGTTGCTGGCGATGATCGTGCGGGACTTCATCGCCGTCAGCGTTGTCCGGATCTGGCCGATGCCTTCATCCGGTTGCCAGCCGTCGTCGAACGCTTCCACCTGCTGGCTCTCGAAGCGGCCGCTCCGGTTCGATTTCGCTCCCCTGCCTCGGGCGAGCGGCGCTGACGGTTTGATGGGCGATTGCATGGTGGGAATGTGCTACGCGAAAGAGAACATTTCAAGAACTTTTTCGCCTACCCGCTCGGCGCGGAAGCGCGGATCGAAGGGGCCGCCTCGCCAATCCGCGCCGCACACCAAGCAGATCGGACCGGGCGTGCCGCGCACGAAGGCCGCTCGCCGCATACCGCAATCAGCCGCTAGATCTGTTCAAATCCTGACAAAGCCTCTTGCGATCATGCGCGCGGCGTGCACGCTGCTGCGGATGATCGCGACCGGCACAACCGTCAAAGCTCCGACCTTCCGCACCGAGCGCACGCTCGCCGGACGCGACTGCACCCTCGTCGCCGGGGTCGACGAAGCCGGGCGCGGACCGTGGGCAGGGCCAGTGGTCGCGGCGGCGGTGATCTTCGCCAAGCCGAAATCGGCGCCCAAGGGCCTCCACGATTCCAAGCTGCTGACCGCCGAACGCCGCGAAGCCCTGTACGACGCCATCCGCGCGACGGCCCTGGTCGGCGTCGGCATCGTCTCGGTGGAGGAGATCGACCGCATCAACATCCTGCAGGCGACCTTCCGCGCCATGATCGACGCCGTCGCGATGCTCGATGCCGGCCCGGACGTGGTGCTGGTCGACGGCAATCGCTGCCCCAAGCTCACGCAGCGCGCCGTGCCCGTGATCGAGGGCGACCGGCTCTGCCCCTCGATCGCCGCCGCCTCGATCATCGCCAAGGTCACGCGCGACCGGATGATGGCGGGGCTGGCAGGGGAGTTTCCCGGATATGGCTGGCACACCAATAAGGGCTACGGTACGCCCGGCCATGCCGAAGCCATCGCCAAGCTCGGCGTCACCCAGCATCACCGCCGCTCCTTCGCCCCGATCCGCGCGGCGCTGGAGGGCCGGGTCAACGAGATGAACGAGGCCGCTTTAAGGTCCATCCAGATTTGATGTGCTGCGTGGCAGGAATCGGAACCGCATCTGACGAAAGGCACGCGTCCATGAAGCTGAGCACCCCCTCCTTCGGCATTTTCGCCATATCGAGCCTCTTGGTCATTCTCATTATTCTGGCGAAATATTTCGCCGTCGAGGTTCCGATCCTCACGCCCGTCGTCGAGGGCCATCCTTTCGAGATTACGCTCATCGCATGGGCGCTCCTATTCGCAGGTGTGACTTTCAATCTGTAACGGGGCGCGCAATATTGGCACACCGGGGGCTGGAACCAGTCTTCCGGCTGACTGTTTCAGCTTGGTCGCCGCCCGGGGCCCCTGCTTTGCGAGGAAATGCGCGTGTCCGTAAGGCTCAACCCCTATCGCTCCTTCGCCAGCAGCCTGACCATCCTCTCCCTCCTCCTGGCGCAAATGCCGCCGGCGATGGCCCAGGAGTCTCCCCGCACCGGCGTCGCCATCGAGCAATGCCGCGACCTCGGCGACCCGGAAGTGCGGGCGCAGATCAAGGCGCTCACCGAAGACGCGCTGAAGGGCGAACTGGCCCAGGTGGATTACGCCGCCCTCGTCGATAAGCACTGGCGCGACGTGCGGATGAGCGAAAGGCTCGACGTCGAGATCGACGAGGCCGTGCGCGTGGTGCGCGCCGACACCAACATGCTCGACCGCGCCTATTCCACCATCAGCCGCGAGACCGCCGAGCGCACCGCCATCCTGGTCGCCGAACGCGCTTACGGCTCGGAGGGCTTCAAGAGCGCGCTTGCCGATCTCGCCCAGGGCGTCGGCGCCGATTTCGGCGCGCGCGTCGAGCAGGCGGCGGCCAAGGTGTCCGGGCCGGTGATTTCCTGCGTCCGCACGGCGCTGCAAAGCCGGTACGGCGGCGCGATTGCGACGGTTTTCGCGCGCGAGACCGAGTCGAATATCGATGCCGCCTCCAGCAAGGTAGGCGGCGCCAAGATCGACGCCGGCGATCTCATCCTGCAGAACACCGGCACCATTTCCGGCATCGTGCTGATCGTCTCCCGCCGCATCATCGCGCAGATGGTGGCGACCATCGGCCGGCGCGTTGCGGGGCTTGTCGCCTCGCGCATCATCTCCACCTTCACCGGCCTGATCGGCCTTGCTTTGATCGCCCGCGACATTTACGAGGCAAGCGAAGGCGTCTTCCCGCTGATCTCCGAGCGCATGAAGTCGGATGAGGCGAAGAACCTGATCAAGCAGGAGATCACCCGCTCGATCGAGGCCGATCTCACTCAGCAGGTCGGCGTCATCGCCGAGGAGACGACCGAGCGCATCTACGCCTTCTGGCAGGATTTTAAGCAGAAATACAATGTCCTGCTGAGCCTTGCCGAGAAGAACCCGGACTTCGCGCAATTCCTGAAAAACCGGACCGTCGACCAGCTCGGGCGGCTCGGACGGCTCGTCGCCTATTTGCTTCGCGAGGACGGCGAGGCGGGCGTCTTGCAGCGGACGCGCGACGGCTCGCTCAGCCGCGCCATGACCGAGCTGAACGACCAGGGCATCGCCATGGCCATCGAGACCAAGTCGCTCGACCGGGCACTGGCCTGGGCGGAACTGGCCGGCTCGCGCCTCCCCAAGGCCATCGATTACGGCCTGCCGCAACTGATCGCGCCGGATGACATCACGCCGGCCCAGCTTGCGACGCTGCTCGATTTCGACAATCGCGCCGCCGCGACCCGCATCGCCCGCCTCGACCGCGCCGCCCGCGACGCGCTGCTCTCGCTGCCGCCCGCCACGCTGAAGGAGCTGTCCCGCCGGCTCGGCGAGCGCGATCTGGCGGCGCTGGCCGCCTATCAGGAAGGTCTCGAGAAGCCCGCCGCCTCCCGCGTGCTGCGCGAGGTGGCGCAAGACCCCAGCCTGATGCACACGCTCGGCAAGAACTCCATCCGCGAGGCCATCGTCGGCAGCCGCGACCAGCTCGCCGCCGTGACCATGCTGCTGCGCGACAATTCCGTGCTGAGTCTCACCAATATCGGCGGCGATTTCGGCCTTGTGCGCCAGGGCGAGGTGAATTACCGGGTTTTCATCGAGCGCTATTGGGCGGGGCTGATCGTCGGTCTTCTCCTCGCCCTGCTCATCCTGATGGTGCTGCGCCGCGTGATTTTCGGCCGTCCCACTACCATCGTCGTCAGAACGGCCGATAGCGGAGGCAAGAGATAGGGGCATGGCACTTTATACGGTCGACCGGATTTCCGACCGCAAGGTCAGGGAAGGCGAAATGCTGTGGGTCTCGGCGGTGAACGCCGCCAATATCCTGCGCGATGTGCGCGAAATGATCACCAATACCTTCGGCGGCAAGATGCGCCGCTATGAGCGGCTGATGGAGCTGACGCTGCAGCGGGCGCTGGCCGATCTGGAGGCCAAGGCCAAGGATAAGGGCTATGACGGATGCCTCGCGGTGCGCATCAGCCACCCCCGCATCGCCGACGGCGCCTGCGAAATCTTCGTCTACGGCACGGCCTTCCATTTTGTCGCCGAGGAATCGCATTAAGCATTTGACTACGGCCTCGTTTTTGTGCCGTTCATTCCAGCCGCATGTAGTTGAGGGTTGAACCATGAGACTTGGCAACGATATCAGCGCCATCGTCGCCGGTGGCGCCAAGGGGCTTGGAGCCGCCGCCGCCACCAAGCTGGCCGCCGCCGGCTGCAAGGTCGCGATACTGGACATGTACCGCGAAGAAGGTGAGGCGCTCGCCTCGCGCATCGGCGCGATCTACCGCCATCTGGAAATCTCGAGCGAGATCACCGTCGACACCGCCCTCGACTTCGCCCGCGAGGAGAACGGGCTGGAGCGCGTGCTGGTCAATTGCGCCGGCATCGCCCTCGATCAGGCCGCCGTCTGGCGCGACAAGGGCAATGGCCGCATCCTGACCCATGACGTGCCCAGCTTCGAGCGGCTGCTGCAGGTCAACCTGACAGGCACCTTCTACATGGCGACGCGCTCCGCCGCCGCGATGATGACGCTGCCGGCGCTGGATGGCGGCGTGCGCGGCATCATCATCAACTCGGCCTCGCTCGCGGCCGAAGACGGCCAGGAAGGCCAGGCGGCCTATGCGGCCTCCGAAGGCGGCGTGCTCGCAATGACGCGCCCGCTCGCGCGCGACCTCGTCAATGAAGGCATCCGCGTCGTCACCATCATGTCGGGCCGCTTCGACACCGCCATGTTTGCCGAACGCTCCGAGGACATGACCGAGCGCGTCGGCGCCAAGGAGCGCGAGACCTCCGGCCTCGCCGATCCCGGCGAATTCGCGGACACGGTGCTGAAGGTCATCGGCGATGACGAGATCAATGGCCAGTGGGTGCGCATGAGCGCGGCGAAGACGAAGGGCTAGGGCGGGACTAGCGACGCTCTTCTTTGTCATCCCCGCAAAAGCGGGGATCCGGTAAAGGGGAAACTTTCCCGTTAGGCGCTGCCTAAGTTCCGACCGCTGCGGCGTACTGGATTCCCGCTTTCGCGGGAATGACACTGTGCTTTTACGAACCTAGGTACGCGCCCGGCGCCAAGCGCCCCTCTCCCATTCAGGGTCTGACGCGGCGCTATCGGTTGCCGCCTTCGGCCTGGCAGCGCCCGCGAACCGGATCTGCGCGCATTCCTCGATATGCTGGCGTACGAGCGTGAACACCGAATCCCGATGCGAGACCGGGCTCATATGTCCGGCTCCGGCGATGGTCTCGACGCGGGCATCCGGCAAACATCCGGCGAGGATCTGCACGACCGCCTTCGCCGGCTTGCGGGTGCGGCTGCCCTGGATCAGCAGCGCCGGGACATCGAGCGACCGGAACGCGCCGAGCAATGGCATGTCCGCATCGCGCGCCGCCTGGAACTCCAGCCCCACCTTATCGATGGTCTGGACGATGTTCTCCTTCAGCCGGCGCGGCGCCAGCCACCAGTTCAGCCGGCCGAGCCAAAAGCCCATATAGGCCGAGGCCGCGCCCTCTTTATCGCCCGCCGCCAGCTTGCCATTGACGGACGCGATCAGCCTTTCGATCCGGGTCCATTCGGCCTGCCGGCCGGCCGCGCGCAGCAGCGGGAAAGCGACCGGCTCGATCAGCGTCATGCCGCGGGCCCGGCCGCCGAGCCGGCGCACCGCCTCCAGCGCCATCGCGCCGCCATAGGAGTGGCCGACAAAATGCACCCTGCCCTCCGCCATCCCGGCAAGATCGACGAGGATTTGCGCGTCGGCGCCGGGATCGAACGGCCGGTCGGCGGGCCACAGCGCGGACTGTCCATAGCCGCTGAGATCGGGCGCGAGCACCCGGAAATCGACCTTCAGCCGGTCGATCAGCCGCTGCCACATTCGGTGCGACGCGCTGGAACAATGGGCCAGAATGATCGTTTTCCCTTTGCCCTCATCAGCATAGGCAATCGGCAGCCCGGAACTCGTCAGCGTCTTCAAAATCGGTCTCCACCGCTTGGGTCGGAATACGTCAAATTTCTAGCCAGATGCACAAACTTTGGGCGCGCTTCGCAACTCTACCGGCTGGGCCGTCAACCGATATCGTTCGGACGGTCGTCTTAATCGATCAACACCGGTAACTGGGGATTTATTCGGATAAGAGCTTGCGGCACCGAAAATTCCGTCAGGAAAAATGCTCAGATTTTGAGCAGGGTTTCGCCTTTCGCTGCCGTGAAGGCTTATGTTAGGCTGTTAGTAACCATAAAAGGTTAGACTAAAACAACGAGGGTGGAAGGGCCGAACGCGATCGACTTTTCACGAGGGAGACCTAATGGCAACCGTTACGGTGTTACGCAATCCGGGTATGGCAGCAACGCTCGATGAATACGACGCAGGCTCCTCATATTGCGAACTCCTCGGTAGCCCCGACAATCCCAATCAGGAACTGACCAAGCTCTGGCACCGGCTCCAGCAGATGGAGCTGACGGACCTGGCCGCGCGGGCCAAGGACGCCGAGCGGGAGCTGTTCATGCTCGGCATCACCTTCACCGTCTATAGCGACAGGAATGCGATCGACCGCATCCTGCCTTTCGACGTCATTCCGCGCGTCATCCCCTCCAAGGACTGGGCGCTGATCGAGGCGGGCATCAAACAGCGCGTCAAGGCGCTGAACCTGTTCATCTGGGACACCTATCACGACCGCCACATTTTCAAGGACGGCACGCTGCCGACCGACCTGGTGTTCGGCAATGTGAACTTCCGCAAGGAGATGGTGGATTACGATCCGCCGGGCGGCACCTATATCCACGTCGCCGGCACCGACATCATTCGCGACGAGAACGGCCGCTTCCTCGTGCTCGAGGACAACAGCCGCACGCCCTCCGGCGTCTCCTATGTCGTCGAGAACCGCCATCTGATCCAGCGCGCCTTCCCCGATCTGATGGAAGGCTTCGCCATCGAGCCGGTCTCCGATTACGGCCTGCAGCTCGCCAACAAGCTCGGCGAAGTCGCCCCGCCCGTGCTGAGCGACGCCCAGATCGTGCTGCTCTCGCCGGGCGTGTTCAACTCCGCTTATTTCGAGCACATCTTCCTAGCCCGCGAAATGGGCGTGCCGCTGGTCGAGGGGCGCGACCTCTTCGTCGAGAACGACCGCGTCTTCATGAAGACCGTCGCCGGGCCGACGCCGGTGCATGTCATCTACCGGCGCCTGAACGACGATTTCCTCGACCCGGAATGCTTCAACAAGGAGAGCATGCTCGGCGTCCCCGGCCTGATGCGGGCAGTGCGCGCGGGCAATGTCACGCTCGCCAATGCGGTCGGCACCGGCATCGCCGACGACAAGGCCGTCTACGCCTATGTGCCGCGCATCATCCGCTATTACCTCGACGAGGAGCCGATCCTGCCCAATGTCGAGACCTATATCTGCCGCGAGCCGCGCGCGCTCGCCTATACGCTGGACAATCTCGACAAGCTCGTCGTGAAGCCGGTTGGCGAATCAGGCGGCTATGGTATCTGCGTCGGGCCGAAGGCGACCAAGGCCGAGATCGACGAGTGCCGCGACCGGCTGAAGAAGGATCCGAGCAATTACATCGCCCAGCCCATGATCAATCTTTCGGTCTGCCCGACGCTGGTCGGCGACGCGGTCGAGCCGCGCCATGTGGACCTCAGGCCCTTCGCCGTGACCGGGCGCGAGACCTGGGTGATGCCGGGCGGGCTGACGCGCGTCGCGCTGCCGAAAGGCTCGATCGTGGTGAATTCCTCGCAAGGCGGCGGCACCAAGGACACCTGGGTCTTGAAGGGCGACGGCATCGCCAGGGGGAATGGCCGTTGACGACGACGCTGCTCTCCCGCCACGCCGAATGCGCCTTCTGGCTCGCCCGCTATCTCGAGCGGGCCGAGAGCATGGCGCGCATCCTGGAGGCGCATTCCTCCTTTCAGCGCGGCCGCTCCGATGGGCAGAACTGGGCCTGGATCATCGCGCTCTATTCGGACCAGGAGAATTTCGCCAAGAAATTCCCCGAAACGAGCGCCAAGAACGTCATCTCCTATTATGTGACGCAGCTCGACAATCCGTCCTCGATCCAGGCCAGCATCCGCTCGGCGCGCGAAAATGCCCGCGCCCTGCGCCCGCTGATCTCGACCGACATGTGGACCCAGCTCAACGATTTCTACAATCGCATCTTAGGGCTCGGCGAAGGCGACTTCTCCGAAAACCGCCTCTCCCGCAGTTGCGACACCATCAAGCGCGGCTGCTATGCCGAGATCGGCGTCGCCGAGAGCACGCTCTACCGCGATGAGAGCTGGCCGTTCTTCCGCCTCGGCCTGTTCATCGAGCGCGCCGACCAGACGTCCCGCCTGCTCGACGTGCAGTTCGCCCAGCGCGCCGTGGGCGTTGCCACCAACATTCCGGAGCAGCAGGTCGCGCTCTGGAATGCATTGCTGCGCTCGGCGTCGGCCTATCACTCCTTCCGCCGCGCCCATCACCGCGGCCTCGACCCGGCCGATGTCGCCCGCTTCCTGATCTTCGACACCCGCTTGCCGCGCTCGATCGCCTTCTGCGCCGGCGAGATCCAGCGCATGGTCAGCCAATTGCGCGGCGAGTTCCGGCTGCGCAACGCCCAGCGCGCCTTCGAGCGCGTCGAAAGTTTCCAGGCCGATCTGCAAAAAGCGGTGCGCAACGAAGGGCTGCTCGACGGGCTGCACGGTTTCAACGACTGGGTGCAGAGCGAGCTGATGCAATTGACCTCCGAACTCGGCACGGCGTTTTTCGGCCATCTGCACGAAACGGCCAGCCCCGAAATCGAGCCGACACCGACGCCGCCGCCGGGCATTTCGAACGGGGCGCAGTCTCAATCCAGCCAGTCCGGCCAGATCCAGTCGCAAAGCTAGCGGCGGCCTCGGCCAGGCGAGAAGAAAAACATCGCATTCTGCCTCGGGCATCGCTAAGGGGCGGCAAACGGGGCGGCTTGCCAAGAGGGGCTCATGACACTTCACGTCGCGCTGACGCATAAGACCGAATATCATTATGACCGGCTGACCGGCCTCGGGCCGCAGATCATCCGCCTGCGTCCCGCCCCGCATTGCCGCACGCCGATCCTGAGCTATTCGCTGACCCTGTCGCCGAAAGAGCATTTCCTCAACTGGCAGCAGGATCCTTTCGGCAATTACCTCGCCCGGCTGATCGTGCCGAACAAGACGCGCGAATTCTCGGTGACGGTCGATCTCGTCGCCGACATGGCGGTCATCAACCCGTTCGATTTCTTCGTCGATGATGCGGCGCGCGAATGGCCGTTCAAATATGATCCGGTGCTGAAGCAGGAGCTCGGGCCGTATCTGGAGCCCATCCCCACCGGCCCGCTGTTCAAGGATTATCTCGCCGGGCTGAAGACCGCCTCGCCGACCTCGATCGACGTGCTGATCGAGCTGAACCGGCAGGTGCAGCAGGACGTGAAATATCTGATCCGCATGGAGCCGGGCGTGCAGACGCCGGACGAGACCTTGCAGCGCGGCGCCGGATCGTGCCGCGACAGCGGCTGGATGCTGGTGCAGATCCTGCGCCATTACGGCCTCGCCGCCCGCTTCGTCTCCGGCTACCTGATCCAGCTCCTGCCCGACGTGAAGCCGCTCGAAGGCCCGGCCGGTCCGACCTCCGATTTCACCGACCTGCACGCCTGGGCCGAAGTCTATTTGCCCGGCGCCGGCTGGGTCGGCCTCGACCCGACCTCCGGGCTGCTCGCCGGCGAAGGCCACATCCCGCTCGCGGCGACGCCCAATCCGACCAGCGCCGCGCCGATCACCGGCGGCCATGACGAGGCCAAGGTCGAATTCGGCTTCGAGATGAAGGTGACGCGCATCGCCGAGTCGCCGCGCGTGACCAAGCCCTATAGCGAGGCGCAGTGGACGGCGATCAACACCGTCGGCCATCAGGTGGACGAGCGGCTGAAGGCGGGCGATGTGCGCCTGTCGATGGGCGGCGAACCGACCTTCGTCTCCGTCGACGACATGGATGGCGGCGAATGGAACACCGCCGCCGTCGGCCCGACCAAGCGCCGCTATGCCGAGGATCTGGTGCGCCGCCTGCGCGATCGCTTCGCGCCGGGCGGGCTTTTGCACTATGGCCAGGGCAAATGGTATCCCGGCGAGCAATTGCCGCGCTGGGCCTTCGCCGTCTATTGGCGCGCCGATGGCGAACCGCTCTGGCAGGACGCCGCCCTCATCGACGACGAGATCACCGAGCAGAACGCCACCATCGAGGACGCCCAGCGTTTTGCCGAGACGCTGACGCAGTCGCTCGGCCTGCCGCTCGACAGCGCCATCCCGGCTTTCGAGGACCCGGCGCATTTCCTGCTGGTCGAGCAGAAGCTGCCGATGAATCTCGAAGCCAAGACCAACAAGCTCGAAGACCCCGCCGAGCGCGCCCGCCTGATCCGCGTCTTCGACCGCGGCATCGAGGAGCCGACCAGCTTCGTGCTGCCGATCCAGGTCTGGCAGGCTCAGGCGCGCGGCCGCCGCTGGGTGACGGAGCGCTGGGCCTTCCGGCGCGAAAAGCTGTTCCTGCTGCCGGGCGATTCGCCCGCCGGCTTCCGCCTGCCGCTCGGCGGTCTGCCCTATATTCCGCCGATCAACTATCCCCATATCGTCGCCGCGGACCCGATCGGCCAGCAGCAGGTTCCCCTGCCGCGCCGGCAAGTGCTGCTCATGAACCGCCGCGCCATCACGCTGGAAGCGCCGATCATGGAGCCCGCCAAGCCGGTCGAAGTCGTCGGCGCCGTGCGCACCGCGCTGACCGTCGAGCCGCGCGACGGCCACCTGACCGTGTTCATGCCGCCCCTGGAGGATGCCGAGGACTACGCCGCCCTCGTCGCCGCGCTGGAGGACACCGCCGCCGCGACCGGCCTCAAGGTGCATATCGAGGGCTATACGCCGCCCTTCGACAGCCGCCTGAACGTCATCAAGGTGACGCCCGACCCCGGCGTGATCGAGGTCAACATCCAGCCCGCCAGCTCCTGGGACGAGGCCGTCGACATCACCACCGCGATCTATGAAGAGGCGCACAAGACCCGGCTCGGCACGGAAAAATTCATGCTCGACGGGCGCCATTCCGGCACCGGCGGCGGCAATCACATCGTGCTCGGCGGCCTCACCCCCGCCGACAGCCCCTTCCTGCGCCGCCCGGACCTGCTCGGCAGCCTGATCACCTTCTGGCAGCATCACCCCTCGCTCTCCTACCTGTTCTCGGGCCTCTTCATCGGCCCGACCAGCCAGGCCCCGCGCATCGACGAGGCGCGCCACGAGCACCTCTACGAGATGGAGATCGCCCTCGCCCAGGTGCCCGACCCGACCAAGGGTCACATCCCGCCCTGGCTGGTCGACCGGCTGTTCCGCAACCTGCTCGTCGACGTCACCGGCAACACCCACCGCGCCGAGATCTGCATCGACAAGCTCTATTCGCCCGATGGCCCGACCGGACGGCTCGGCCTCGTCGAGTTCCGCTCCTTCGAGATGCCGCCGCACGCGCAGATGAGCCTTGCCCAGCAATTGCTGCTGCGCGCCCTCGTCGCCCGCTTCTGGGAGCATCCCTATAAGGGCAAGCTGATCCGCTGGGGCACCGAGCTGCATGACCGCTTCATGCTGCCGCATTTCATCTGGCAGGACCTTCTGAGCGTCATCGAGGACGTGAAATCGGCCGGCTTCCCGATCGAGGCGGAATGGTTCGCGCCGCATTTCGAATTCCGCTTCCCACTTTACGGCATGGCCCATCATGGCGGCCTGGAACTGGAATTGCGGCAGGCGCTCGAGCCCTGGCATGTGCTCGGCGAGGAAGGCGTGATCGGCGGCACGGCCCGCTATGTGGACTCCTCGCTGGAGCGCGTGCAGGTCAAGGTCCAGCAGATGGTGCAGGACCGCTATGCGATAACCTGCAACGGACGCACGCTGCCGCTCACCTCCACCGGCACGCGCGGCGAGTTCGTCGCGGGCGTGCGTTTCCGCGCCTGGCAGCCGGCATCCGCCCTGCATCCGACCATCGCGCCGCACACGCCGCTGACCTTCGACGTGCTCGATACATGGACCGGGCGCTCTATCGGGGGTTGCCGCTACCATGTAGCGCACTCCGGCGGACGCGCCTTCGACACATTCCCGATCAATGCCTATGAAGCCGAAAGCCGGCGGCTGACCCGGTTCGAAACCATCGGCCATAGTCCTGGCGCGATGCGGGTAGAGCCGGCAAAAATCAACCCGGAATACCCATTCACACTGGATATGCGCCTCGGCGGCTGATTCGGACGCTAGACATAGGAAAGTTGCAAATTGTCAACAAGTTTGCGCCTTGACCGCTCGGTCAAGGCGAGCCGTCTGGCGCCCCCTTGCCCCAGGTGCTATGATAAATTTACCGTAAGATTAGCGTGCAGTTCTCACATGTATTTGCTGGGGGTATCTGATCCTCGCTTCTTTCAGATACCTTCGTGAGAAGCGCTAGACGGACCAGCAACAGGGCGCTCCACACACTATGACGACCATGATCGAAGGGATCGGCACGCCAAGCGGGGATCCATTCGCCGATTATGCTGCGGATGGACCGCGCTTCGATGAGATGCTGGACCCGCAAGGGAAGGTCCGGGCGCATTGGAAGCCCTTCACCGAGCGTTTCGCCGAATTCAATCCCGCCGAACAGACCGCCCGTTACGACAAGCTCCGCCGTCTGGTGCGCGAAAACGGCATCGCCCAGGAGCTGTTCGCCGAAGTCCACACCGCCGATGAGCCCTGGAAGATCGACCTGATCCCGCTCATCCTCTCCCCCGCCGAATGGCGGCATCTGGAGAAGGCGGTGATCCAGCGGGCCCGGCTCTATTCGCACATCCTGAACGACACTTACGGCGACCAGACGCTGCTGCGGACCGGGCAAATCCCGCCGCAGCTCACGCTCGGCGATCCGGCATTCCTAAGGCCGATGAGCGGCGCGCCGCAGGGGCGCGGCCGACTGAATTTCTTCGCCGCCGACTTCACCCGCGATGCCGCCGGCAATTGGCGCATCCTCGACAATCACGCCGAAACCGTCGCCGGGGCGGGCTTCGCGCTCGCCAACCGCATCGTGCATTCGCATGTGTCGAGCGACCTCTTCCGCGACAGCCGGGCGCTGCGCCTCGCCCCCTATTTCAACGCCATGCACGGCGAATTGCTCACCCGCGCCGGACGCGACGACGCCACCATCGCCCTCCTGACGCCCGGCGCGCATCACGAGGATTATTTCGGCCACGCTTATCTGGCCCGCTATTTCAGCTTCCTTCTAGTCGAGGGCGGCGACCTGCGCGTCGTCAGCAACCGCATTTATATGAAGACGCTGGAAGGCCTGCGCCCGATCGACCTCATCATGCGCTGCGTCGCCGGCGCGCAGTCCGATCCCCTCCAGCTCGATCCGGGCGGCTATCTCGGCCCGGCCGGCTTCGTGCAGGCGCTGCGCGTCAATCCGGATCTCGCCGTCAACGCCATCGGCACCGCCGTCATCGAAAATCGCGGCCTGGGGCCGTTGCTGCCCGCCCTGTGCAGGGACGTGCTCGGCGAGGAGCTCGAAATCCCAGATCATACGCGCTGGTGGCTCGGCGATCCGGGCTCGCGCCAGCATGTGCTCGCCGGCTTGGAGAATTTCGCCATCCGCCGCGTCCAGGAGGGCACCGGCCGCCCCGGCCGCCCGCAGACCGTGCTGATGCCGTCGCAAATGTCGGCCGCCGAGCTGGACCGCCTGCGCCAGGAAATCGAGATTCACGGCTATTGCTATGTCGCCGAGGAAAAATCCGAATTCGCCACCCTGCCCTCCTGGACGCCGGAGGGTTTGAGGCCGCAGGGCTACATCATGCGGCTCTACGCCACCGAAGTTGACGGCGAATACCGCGTTATGCCCGGCGGCATCGCGCTCGACCTCGACACCCGCCAGGGCTATGCGCTCTACGAGCCGGAGGGCCGGTCGCGCGACGTGTGGGTCGCCTCGGACGCCGATGTGACCCAGCAGGTCAGCCGGCTGCGGCTGAGCCTCGACTCGCCGAAAATCAGCCGCGGCGGCACCGGCCTGCGCAGCCGCATCGCCGACAATCTGTTCTGGCTCGGCCGCTACGCCGAGCGCGCCGACTGGATCATGCGCCTCCTGCGCGGCGCGCTCAGCCGCCTCGACCCGGACCTTGCCGTCTACCAGCACCGCGACGTCGTCATCCGCGCGCTCGACGTGCCGCTGGCCAAGGACGAGGGCGTGCTCGCGCTGCAGCCGCAGAACGCCGCCATCGAACGGCGCGCCCGCTCGCTGCTGTCGGGGCGCGGCCGCTACGGCCTGGTGCGCACCCTCGACAACGTCCACAATGTCGCCAGCCTCATCCGCGACCGGCTTTCGGTCGAGCTCTGGCGCACGCTGCAAACCTTCCAGACCTCGCCCGTCTGGTCCGGCGAAGCCGAGCCTGAAAGCCTCTCCGAAGCGCTGGAAGGGCTCGACCAGGGCATCGCCACGCTCGCCGCCTTCAACGGCATGGCGGCCGAGAACATGACCCGCAATTACGGCTGGACTTTCATGGAGATCGGCCGGCGCCTCGAGCGCGCCATCAACCTGTCGGAGCTGCTGGAGGCGCTCTTCAGCAATGCCGAGGGCGAGGCCGCCGAAGCCGCGGGCCTCACCTTCGCGCTGGAAGTCGCCGACAGCATCCTGACGTACCGCTCGCGCTATCTGTTCGCGCCGGTCCTGCCGCTGGTGCTCGATCTTTTGCTGGTCGATGAAACCAACCCGCGCAGCGTCGCGTTCCAGCTCCACGCCATCTCGCAGCATTTCGACGGCCTGCCGCTCTCACCGCAGCCCGCCCCGCAGAGCGAAGAGCGCAAGATGATCCTCGACCTCTTGACCAGGGTCCGCCTCGCCGACGTGCATGAGCTTTCCAAGGCCGGGCCGGACAAATCGCGTGATAAATTTAAGGCCTTGTTTACCCATATCGTGTCAGATCTGCCGCAACTCTCCGAAGCCATCACCCGGCGCTATTTCAACCTGACGGAAGATGAAATGAAGCGCATTTACCCGCGTGTTGGACCCCGCCCATGATTTTTGAGGTCAGCCACAAGACCGTCTACCACTACACGGCTCCTGTCGCGCAGGCCCATCACCTCGTCCACCTCGCCCCGCGCCCGCATCCGCGCCAGCGCGTCGTCCGGCACACGCTGCTGGTCGAGCCGGTGCCCGCCTCACGCAGCGACTTCACCGACTATTTCGGCAACCCGGCCTCGACGCTCTCCATCGAGAGCAACCACACCGAACTCCTGATCCATTCGCGCTGCGTCGTCGACGTCGTGGCGCCCAAACCGATCGACGTGAAAGCGTCGGAGCCCTGGGACCGCGTCGCCGCGAGCCTCGCCCCGGCGCGCAAGAGCTACGACATCGAGGTCGCGCAATATCTGATGCCGTCGCATCACACCACGATCACGCCGCGCCTGATCGCCTTCGCCGAGCCGTTCTTCCCGCCCGGCCGCCCGATTTTGGAATGCGCGCGCGACTTGACCAATGCCATCTATACCGGCTTTGCCTATGACAACGCCGCCACCGACATCGCCACCACCATCGAGGAGGTGCTCAGCATCCGGCGCGGCGTTTGCCAGGATTTTGCCCATCTGCTGATCGGCGCCATGCGCGCCTACGGGCTGCCGGCGCGCTATGTCAGCGGGTATCTGTTGACCTATCCGGCGCCCGGCAAGGAGAAGCTGGTCGGCGCGGATGCCTCGCACGCCTGGGTCTCGGTCTGGGCTCCCCAGATCGGCTGGGTGGATTTCGACCCGACCAACAATCTGATCCCGCGCGACGAGCACATCACCATCGCCTATGGCCGGGATTTTCAGGATGTGAGCCCCGTGACCGGCGTGCTGCTCGGCGGCGGCAAGCACAAGATCGACGTCGCGGTCGATGTGACGCCGGCGCTGACGGCGGCGCGGTAGGTCGGACTCCGTCAGCCCGTCAGTCGTGTCGTCATTCCCGCGAAGGCGGGAATCCAGCATCCTTGAGGAGCCGCCGTGGACGCGGCTGGATTCCCGCCTTCGCGGGAATGACAAAAAGTGGATGCATCGCCCTGACATTTGAAGCGATGCATGGCCACGAAGGCAGCAGGGTCCATGCAGGCGGGGACCGGTCACGCCCGGCCCCCGCGCCAGCTCAAGGCGTGAAGGTCAGCGTCCAGCCGTCGCTGTCGCCGACATCGAGTTCACGGAAGCCGACCCGCTGCAGCGCCGTGGTTCCGATGCCGTCGCAGATGTTGAAGGCGTCGGTCGGATGCACGAATGTCGGAAACTCGCCCTCCCACCGCGCGCCGTCATCGGCTTCGGCAAAGAAGTACCAGAAGCGGTTGACGTCGCTGAGATCATTGGCAAAGACCAGCGAGCACGCCCCCGGGTTGACCGGAAACCAGCCGATATTTTGCCACTCGCCGCCTTCGCCGCCGCAAACCTCGGGGCTGAAGAAGGAAAACGCCGTCCAGATCCGCACGGGATAGGAATTGCAGAATGTCAGCATGGCTCATTCTCCCCGCGCCGGTTGGCCAGGACGGCGCCTGACGGCCGGTTTTCCGGCACGCGCGGCGGTCTCCGAGGAAGGCGGCACCGACGCCTGGTATCCGGGGGTCTGCAGCGTGTGCCCGGCCTTGCGGCCGGTCCCGGAAAGATCGCCGCGCGCGACGGGCTTGGGCGTAACGCCCTCGATACCTTTGGGATCTGGCATAAAACACCTCGCTCTAAGGCCAAGATGCGACGAGGCCAAAAGCCAACTGGCACTGCGTTCGCAATGTCTGACCGCTAAAAATAACGCCGCTTGCGCAGCAACCTTAAAGTAACCGACTGGTTCTAAGTATGGGACGAGCATTGACAGCGGGCAGGATAAATCACCCGCGTAAATCCAATGCTAATACTTGATATAAATCTGTGCAAGTCTACTCGATGGATCAATCCGGAATCGGGATCGCCGAAGCGAACACATTTTCCGGATCGTAGCGGCGCTTGACGGCGCGCAGGCGCGAGGCGTTGCCGCCATAGGACAGCGCAAGCTGCTCGCCATCCTCGGGCGTCAGCAAATTAGGGTAGCCGCCCGGCAGGGCATAGCGGGCGAGCGCGGCGGACAAATCCGACGCCCATTCGCGGTGGCGGCTGCCGTCATCGCCGGCGCTCCGGTCCCAGGCCGCCACGATCTCAACGAGGATATGCCGGCGGCGCAGGCCGAAGGCGGTCGCATCCGCCGCCACCCGCGTGCCGGCGCCGTGGAAATGATGCATCGCCACCACCGAGAAAGGCGATGTCCGCGCGGCGCCCGCCGCCGCGATGGCGGCAGCGACGCCGGGCGTGAGGTCGGCGAGCCAGCGCGTCCGCAACGCGTAATGGCGGCCGTTCGATACCTGGTCGTCGAACATGCCGATCAAACCGGTGCAGCTCATCGGGCCGATCTGCGTGAACAGCGGAGTGCCGAGCTTCTGCAGCCGCTCGATATGGGCCTGGCCGCGTCCCGCCTCGCCGCTCCAGCACGGCGCGATGAAAATAGCCGGGCTGCCGTCCGGCGCCGAAATCATGCCCGAGGCGGCCGAGAATTCGTCCGGCGCGAGGGCCATGATTTCAGCGTAACCGCGCAGCACCCTTGGCGCCTGGCTCCATGGGAACAGGATAACCCCGGCCAGCAGCTCGGCCACGGGGTGCAGGCGGATCTTCATCGAGACGACGACGCCGAAATTGCCGCCGCCGCCGCGCAGCGCCCAAAACAGCTCCGTGTTCTGCAGCGCGTCGGCGATCACCAGCCGGCCGTCGGCGAGCACGATCTCGGCGCCGAGCAGATTGTCGAGCGCAAGGCCGAAACGCGGCGTCAGCGCACCATAGCCGCCGCCCAGCAGATAGCCCGCCATGCCGATGCCGCTGGAATTGCCCGTGACGGCGGCAAGACCGTGCGCGCCCGCCGCCATGCTGAGATCGCGCGCCGTCGCCCCGCCCGCAACGGTCGCAACTCTAGCCGCGGCATCCACGCTCACGCCGCGCATGGCCGAGAGGTCGAGCACCAGCCCGCCATCGCGAAGCGCCCGCCCGGCCCAGTCATGCCCGCCGCCGCGCGCCGACAGAGGGATGCCATGCGCCTGGGCGGCGGTGACGGCGTTCTGCACATCGGCGGGCGTCCGGCAGGGGACGACCAGCGCCGGTTCATGCGTCACCGCGCCGTTCCAGATCGCGCAGGCCTCGGCATAGCTGTCGCCGCCGGGCTCGAAAACCGTGCTGCCGCCCGCCTTGATGCCGTCGCGAAGCGCCCGAATCCGACCCGCCCGCAGCGCAGGCAACTTCCCGTGCATGTCGCACCTCTCCATTGAATCCGGCGAGGAGGTTTGACTGCATTGCATTACGCCGGGATTGCGGGTTCTGCATACCGCGTTACGGACGTAATGCGAGGTGGTCGGATGATTTGTACTAAGAAGGCAGGTAATTGCGGTCGGCAGGCTTTTGCGGCCGCTTCAACCATTTGGAGGACGGTCCGAACACGAGTCCGGCTTGGTTCGATGGAAATGATCGCCCCGCATATGTCCTCGCCAAGCCGCGTCAGCGCCTCGACCACTGTCGCGGCCTGCGCATCCTTGCTCAATGATTTGAGGCCAATCCGAACAACGCCGGGCACCGGCAGGTTAAATCCCTCCGCGCCGCCTCAACTCGCCCTATCGAACTTCCTGACGAGCCACCCGCTTACCAACTCCGCCGCCTTCTGCCAGCTCGGCTCCAGCATAATGGCGTGGGCGCAGCCGGGGATCAATTCGGGGCGGACGCCGTAATACAGGCCGGTCAGATGCACGTCGGTCGGCGGGATGAGGTCGTCGCGCGCGCCGCCGATCACCAGCAGCGGCGGCGTGATCCAGGGCAGCGGCGCGATCGGGCACCAGCCCATCAGCTCGAGGCTGGCCTGGATGGCCGGCTCGGTCAGCCGGCGCAGCAGCCATTTGCGTTCCTCCGACCCGATCGGCTCCGACAACAGCCCGCGCTCGAGGATGCCGAGGTCGATGCCCTTGAGCTGGCCGTGCCGGGTTTTCTGCAGCTCCTCCCACAACGAGGGATTGCGCGAATACATCGAGAAGGACGCGCGCATCAGCCCGTGCGGCGGCACCGAGGCCATCAGCACCAGCCCGGCGGCCCGCCGGCCCTGGCGCAGATAATATTGCGCCACCCCGCCGCCCATCGGATGCGCGACGATGGCGACGCGCCCGCCGATCCGCTCCGCCGCCCAGGCGATGTCGTCGCTGAAATCGCCGAGCCGCCATTGCCGGATGCGCTCGCCTCCCTCGCTCTTGCCATGGCCGCGCAGGCTGAGCGCATAGGTCGGAAAGCCGCGTTCGGCCAGATAAGGCATGAAATTGTCCTGCCAAACCCAGGCGCCGAGGCAAATGCCATGCACAAGAAGCACGCTGACATCGCGTCTTGCGCCGCTGGGGATGGCGGATAAGAGCTCAAGCTGCATCGGTCAGACTTGCAAGTCCTGTTTCAAAGTCACAATTTTAGGTGGATCATTCGCGGCTCATTTAGCAGCCATGGTCCTCGAACCGCGACTGCACTTTCGTCGCACGGAAAGGTGAGGCAAGCCTTGAGGCAGTGGAGACATTTATCGAAGAAAAACGGGTCAAAGCTTAGCTCATTCATAAAAGCCGCGCCGACCGCCGTGCTCCTGGCGCAGGCGCCCGAGGCGGCCGCGGCCGAAGCGCTGCAGAAATCCAGCGCGGGCGAAAATTTCCGGCTTGTCGAGGTGGCCGGCGGCCTCAGCAACCCATGGGCGCTCGCCTTCCTGCCGGGCGGGGACATGCTGGTGACGGAGCGCGGCGGGCGGCTGCGGCTGATCCGGGCCGGCAAGCTCGAAGGCCAGCCGATCGCCGGAACGCCGCAAGTGGCGGCACAGGGCCAGGGCGGTCTGCTCGACGTGGCCCTGCATCCCGATTTTGACCGCAACCATCTGATCTATCTCAGCTATGCCGGACCGGGCGCGGGCGGCGCCAATACCGAAGTCGCGCGGGCAAGGCTCGATGGCGGCCGGCTCGAAGACAAAACCGTCATCTTCAAGGCCGAGCCCAAGACGGGCGGGGGCAATCATTACGGCTCGCGCCTGCTGTTCGCGCCCGACGGCACGCTGTTCGTCACCCTCGGCGACCGCTTCAGCCGCCGCGACGAGGCCCAGAACGTCGTCAACCATCTCGGCGCCGTCGTCCGCATCAATGATGACGGCTCGGTGCCGAAGGACAATCCTTTCGTCGGCAAGGACAATGCGCGGCCCGAGATCTTTTCCTATGGCCACCGCAATTCGCAAGGCATCGCGCTGCGGCCCGGCACGGCGGAAATCTGGCAGCATGAGCACGGCCCGCGCGGCGGCGACGAGGTCAACATTTTGAAGGCCGGGGCCAATTACGGCTGGCCCAAGATCACCTATGGCGTCGACTATAGCGGCGCAGTGATCTCCGACAAGACGGCGATGCCGGGGATGGAGCAGCCGGTGGTCTATTGGAAGCCCTCCATCGCCCCGAGCGGCATGGCCTTCTATGACGGCGACAAATTCCCGAATTGGAGGGGCGACCTGTTCGTCGGCGCGCTGGCCGGCACGCATTTGCGCCGCGTCCGGCTGGAGGGCGCCAAGGTGGTCGAGCAGGAAGAGCTCCTGGCGGACCTCGGCGAGCGCATCCGCGACGTGCGGTCGGGACCGGACGGGCATCTTTACGTGGTGACCGACGACCCCAGCAACGGACGGGTGCTGCGGCTGGAGCCGGCCCGCTAGATTACGAGGAATTTGGCCTGGCGCTCTGAGGCTAACGCCGTTTCAGCGCAAATTGCGCCAGCAGCGTGCTCTGAAAGAAGCTGAAATTGTCGTCGGAGATGAGGGTAATGAGCGTTTCGCCGTTCTCGCCTTCCGTCGCCGTGACTCCCTCGAAATTGTCGATCATATAGGAGCGGCCGGCCTCCAGCAGCACCTCGCCCTCGAGCATCGCGCCGGGCCGGATGTCGCGGGCCTCGATCAGCCGCAGGCGCGTGTCGAGCTTCAGCGTGGCACGGATGAAGCTGCGCTCCAGTATCAGGAGGCTGCCGTCCTTCAGCCCCGCCAGCGACACCACGTCGAACTCGCCATGACGCTTCAGGAATAGCGGCTTGGATTTGCCCGCCAGCGTCATGGCGCCGGTATGGTCGCCGTCGCGGGTGAGCTTGCGCTCGGCGAAGGCCACGACCGCGCCGGCATGGTCGCCGCCGCGCAGCATGGTCATGCCTTCGAGCCCGGCATTGCGGCTCATGCGCTTGAGCTGGTCCGGCAGCGCGATGCCGCCGACCGGCCCGCGCATCGCGCCCTTCTCGAAAACATATTCCTCGATCCGGTGGCGGCCCTCGAAGCCGATCAGATAGCGTCCCTCGATGCCGCCGGGCCGGAGCGCCACCAGCGATTCGGAATCGCGGTCGCGCGTGCGCTGCAGCGGCCGGCCATCCTTCTGCGGGATCGGTCCGATGCGCGCGTCGCCGAGGCCGGAGAGCCGGCCGTCCTTGTGCTCGATCGTGGCGGAGAGCCAGCTTCCAGCATCGGAGATCATCAGCAGCTTCTCGCCGTCGGCGCTCAGCGCGATGTCGGAATAGCCGCCGAAAAACTCCGACGACGATGACAAGATCAGACCGCCGCGCCATTCGAGCCGGCCGAAAGTCTTCTGCTCCGGATTGGCGCGGTCGAAGTCGAAGGGCTTGGCGGACACGGTGATGGCCTGCGGGCGCAGAGCCGCAATGTCGGCCTTTTGCGCGGCGGCCGCGGCGATGATGCCGCCGATGACCAGCACCGCGCTGAGGACCAGCGTCCTCGGCGAGATGTCCCGCAAAATCCCCCGCAAGCGTGCACTCGCCATTCGCTGAATTCCCCGTTGTCCCATTCTGGCCGGAATGGCGCGACTATCCCGGCTCGGCGCCGCATTTGCAAGCGGAAGCAGGCGCTGAGACAAAGCGCCCGGCAAGGTTCGGGTTACAGACGAAACCGGTAGGGCGTGTCCGAAGGCTCAGCGCGGCAGATCCGACTTGCCCATCAGGAACTTGTCGATGGCATGCGCTGCCTGACGGCCCTCGCGGATGGCCCAGACGACGAGCGACTGGCCGCGCCGCATGTCGCCGGCGGCGAACAGCTTTTCGCGGCTGGTGCGGTATTCGCGGTCATTGGCCTTGACGTTGCCGCGCCCGTCGAGCTCAAGGCCAGTCTCCTGGATCATGCCCTCATGCACCGGGCTGACGAAGCCCATGGCGAGCAGCACAAGATCGGCCTTCAGCTCGAATTCCGAGCCGGGAACGTGCTGGAATTTCTCGTCCACCCGCGTGCAATGCAGCTTCTGCACCCGCCCGTTCACGCCGGTGAATTTCGCCGTCATCACGCTGAAGGCGCGCTCGGCGCCCTCGGCCTGGCTCGACGAGGTCCGCATCTTCAGCGGCCAGTTCGGCCAGGTCAGCAGCTTGTTCTCCTTCAGCGGCGGCTCCGGCATGATTTCGAGCTGGGTGACGCTCAGCGCGCCCTGCCGGAACGAGGTGCCGATGCAATCCGAGCCGGTGTCGCCGCCGCCGATGACGACGACATGCTTGCCCGCCGCCAGGATCGGCTCTGACTTGCCGTCCGGCTCGCCGGCAACGCGGCGATTCTGCTGCGGCAGGAAATCCATCGCGAATTCGATGCCTTGCAGGTCGCGCCCCTCGATCGGCAGGTCGCGCGCTTTCTCCGCGCCGCCCGCCAGCAATACGGCGTCGAACTCGGCTTCCAGCTCGGCGAGCTTCTTGTCTGCGCCGACATTGACCTTGCAATGGAAGCTGACGCCCTCGGCCTCCATCTGGCGCACGCGGCGCTCGATCAGCCATTTCTCCATCTTGAAGTCGGGGATGCCGTAGCGCAGCAGGCCGCCGGGATAGCAATTCTTCTCGAAGACATGAACCTCATGGCCGACGCGCGCCAGTTGCTGGGCGGCAGCGAGCCCGGCCGGCCCCGAGCCGATGATGGCGACGCGCTTGCCGGTCTGCGTCTCGGCCGGTTCGGCGGCGACCCAGCCCTCTTCCCAGGCCTTGTCGACAATCGTGCATTCGATGGTCTTGATGGTGACCGGCGCGTCGTCCAGGTTCAGCGTGCAGGAGGCCTCGCACGGGGCGGGGCAGATGCGGCCGGTGAATTCGGGGAAATTGTTGGTCGAATGCAGGTTGATCGCCGCCTCGCGCCAGTCGCCGTGATAGACGAGGTCGTTCCAGTCCGGGATCTGGTTGTTGACCGGGCAGCCATTATGGCAATAGGGGATACCGCAATCCATGCAGCGCGCCGCCTGCCGGCCGACATCGCGTTCCTCCAGCGGGATCACGAATTCGCGGAAATGGCGGACGCGGTCGGAGGCCGGCGCATAGGCCCGGTCCTGCCGCTCGATCTCCAGAAAGCCAGTGATTTTTCCCATCGCGTCTTTCTTCTTCCCGTAGGAGCGGCGCCCGTTCGGCGGGGCCGCCGGCTCTCGACTTGGCGTTTCACTCCGCTGCCCGGTTGGCCGGGCGGCGATCTTCGACCCTTTTTCGGCGCTTAGCGCTGCGCCCGTTCGTCTCAACCGACCCGTGGGGCGGATGAGGGATATTGCCTCACCGATAGTTCGTAACCCTCACCCCGACCCTCTCCCACTGGGAGAGGCGTTCGATTCCCTGGGGGAGAAGCTTAGAAACCCATCCTCTCAGCGTACCGCAGTCCAACCTCTCCCATGGGGAGAGGTCGGCGCGGAGCGCCGGGTGAGGGGGTAATGCCTATCGGTCGTCCGCACCTTTCGCCGCACCTCACCGCCCATTCCGCAGACCGATCTCCAGCACGTCGAAGCCGGTCTGATCGGCGGCTTGGGCGCGGCTCATGGCTTCGAGCGCCTTCTTGTATTCGACCGGCATCACCTTCACGAATTTGGGCAGCCATGCCTCCCAATTCTCGAGAATGAGCCTCGCCCGCTCCGAGCCGGTGTAATGCCGGTGGTTCTCGATGAGCTGGCGCAGGCGGACCGAGTCGAAGCGGGTCATGTCGCGCTGCACGTCGACGAGGCCGTGGCCTTGCAGGTCGCCGGTCTGGTGCGAGAAGCGGCTCATGCGCTCCTCCTCGGCCTGGATCGGCTCAAGGTCGACCATCGACATGTTGCAGCGCTGCTCGAACGAGCCGTCCTCGTCCATGACATAGGCGATGCCGCCCGACATGCCGGCGGCAAAGTTCCGCCCCGTCTTGCCGAGCACCACGACGATGCCGCCGGTCATATATTCGCAGCCATGATCGCCGGTGCCCTCGACCACCGCGATGGCGCCCGAATTGCGCACGGCGAAACGCTCCCCCGCGACGCCCCGGAAATAGCATTCGCCCGAGATCGCGCCGTAGAGCACCGTATTGCCGACGATGATGCTGTCCTCCGGCACGATGCGGCTGCCCTTGGGCGGTCGCGCGATGATGCGGCCGCCCGAGAGGCCCTTGCCGACATAGTCGTTGCCGTCGCCGATCAGGTCGAGCGTGATGCCATGCGCGAGCCAGGCGCCAAAACTCTGGCCGGCGGTGCCGCGCAGGGTGATCCAGATGGTGTCTTCCGGCAGGCCCGCATGGCCGTATTTCTTGGCGACGAAGCCGGACAGCATCGCGCCCGTCGTGCGGTCCGAATTGCGGATGGTCAGGTCGAGCTTGACCGGCTGGCGGTCGTTGATCGCGGTTTTGGCGAGCTCGATCAGCTTGCGGTCGAGCACGGTGTCGATCGGATGCTTCTGCCGCTCGGTGTTGCTGGTCGCGATCTCCGGGCCGACGTCGGGCTTGAAGAACAGATTGCCGAAATCGAGGCCCTTGGCCTTGTAATGGGCAATCGCGCGCTCCTTGTCGAGCCAGTCGGAATGGCCGGTCAGCTCACTCAGCTTGCGAACGCCGAGCGCGGCCATGAATTCGCGCACCTCCTCCGCCACCATGAAGAAGTAGTTGATGACGTGCTCGGGCTTGCCGGTGAAACGCTTGCGCAGCACCGGATCTTGCGTGGCGACGCCGACCGGGCAGGTGTTCAGATGGCACTTGCGCATCATGATGCAGCCGACCGCGATCAGCGGCGCGGTGGCGAAGCCGAATTCGTCGGCCCCGAGCAGCGCCCCGATCACCACGTCGCGCCCGGTGCGCACGCCGCCATCGACCTGCACCGCGATGCGGCCGCGCAGGCCGTTCAGCACCAAGGTCTGATGCGTCTCGGCGAGGCCGATTTCCCAGGGGCTGCCCGCGTGCTTGATCGAGGTGAGGGGCGACGCGCCCGTGCCGCCTTCGAAGCCTGCGATGGTCACATGATCCGCGCGCGCCTTGGCGACGCCCGCCGCGACCGTGCCGACGCCGACTTCGGAGCCCAGCTTCACGCTGACATCGGCGTCCGGATTGACGTTCTTCAGGTCGAAGATGAGCTGGGCCAGGTCCTCGATGGAATAGATGTCGTGATGCGGCGGCGGCGAGATCAGGCCGACGCCCGGCGTCGAGTGCCGCACCTTGGCGATGATGGCGTCGACCTTATGGCCGGGCAACTGGCCGCCCTCGCCGGGCTTTGCGCCCTGCACCACCTTGATCTGCATCACATCGGAATTGGCGAGATATTCCGCCGTCACGCCGAAGCGGCCCGACGCCACCTGCTTGATCGCCGAGCGCATGGAGTCGCCGTTGGCCATCGGCACGTAGCGGTCGGCTTCCTCGCCGCCCTCGCCGGTGTTCGACTTGCCGCCGATGCGGTTCATGGCGATGGCGAGCGTCGTATGCGCCTCGCGGCTGATCGAGCCGAAGGACATGGCGCCGGTCGAGAAGCGCTTGACGATCTCGACCGCCGGCTCGACCTCCTCGAGCGGGATCGGCGCCCGTCCGAGCTCGGCGGCGTCCTTGATGCGGAAAAGGCCGCGCAAGGTCATCAGCTGCTCGCTCTGGTCGTTCACCGCATTGGAGAATTCGCGGAACTTGTCCGGCACATTGGCGCGCACGGCGTGCTGAAGGCTGGCGACGGTTTCAGGCCGCCACATATGCGCCTCACCGCGAATGCGGTAGGCATATTCGCCGCCGACCTCGAGCGCGTTGCGGAGCACCGGCACGTCGCCGAAGGCCTGGCGATGGCGCTCGGCCACTTCCCGGGCGATCTCTTCCAGCCCGACGCCTTCCACCTGGGTATGGGTGCCGCTGAAATATTTGGCGACGAAATCCGTGCGCAGGCCGACGGCGTCAAAAATCTGCGCGCCGCAATAGGACTGATAGGTCGAGATGCCCATCTTGGACATCACCTTGAGAATGCCCTTGCTGGTCGCCTTGATGTAGCGCTTCACCGCCTCGTCGTAGCCGATGGGCTCGTCGATCTCGGGCAGCATGGCCTCGATGGTCTCGAAGGCCAGATAAGGGTTGATCGCCTCCGCGCCATAGCCGGCGAGCGTGCAGAACTGATGCACCTCATGCGCCTCGCCGGTCTCGACGACGAGGCCGACCGAGGTGCGCAGGCCCTTACGGATCAAATGATGATGCACGGCCGAGGTCGCCAGCAGCGACGGGATCGGAATGCGCGCCGGGCCGACCGCACGGTCGGAGACGATGATGATGTTGTAGCCGTCGCGCACCGCCTGCTCGGCCTGCTCGGTGAGCACGTCGAGCGCCTTCTCCATGCCGGACGCGCCGAGATCCGCGCTGTAGCTGATGTCCAGCGTGATGGTGCGGAACGGCACGTTGTAGGAGCCGTGCAGCGAGCGCAGCCGCTCGATCTGGTCGTTGGTCAGGATCGGCTGATGCACTTCGAGCCGCTTCTGCGTCGAGGTGCCTTCGAGGTCCAGGATGTTCGGACGCGGCCCGATGAAGGAGACCAGACTCATCACCAGCTCCTCGCGGATCGGGTCGATGGGCGGGTTCGTCACCTGGGCGAAGTTCTGCTTGAAATAGGTGTGCAGCAGTTTTGGCTTGTTCGACAGTGCCGACACCGGTGTGTCGGTGCCCATCGAGCCGATCGCCTCCTGGCCGCCTTCCACCATCGGCTGCATGACGAATTTCCAGCTCTCCTGGGAATAGCCGAAGGCCTGCTGGCGGTCGAGCAGCGCGATGTTCGACTTCGGCGCGGCGGGTCCCGGTGGCGGCAGGTCGGTGACGCGGATCTGGCCGGCGTCGAGCCATTCCTGGAACGGATGGCTGTTGGCGAGCTCCGACTTGATCTCCTCATCCGAGACGATGCGGCCCTTCTCCAGGTCGATCAGCAGCATCTTGCCCGGCTGCAAACGCCATTTCTGCACGATACGCTCTTCGGGATAGGGCAGCACGCCCATTTCGGAGGCGAGGATCACCTTGTCGTCGTCGGTGACGAAATAGCGGGCGGGGCGCAGGCCGTTGCGGTCGAGCGTCGCGCCGATCTGACGGCCATCGGTGAAGGCGACGGCGGCGGGGCCGTCCCACGGCTCCATCAGCGCGGCATGATATTCGTAGAAGGCGCGGCGCTTTTCGTCCATCAGCGGATTGCCGGCCCAGGCTTCCGGGATCAGCATCATCATGGCGTGGGCGAGCGAATAGCCGCCCTGCACCAGGAATTCCAGCGCATTGTCGAAGCAAGCCGTGTCCGACTGCCCCTCATAGGAGATCGGCCAGAGCTTTGAGATGTCCTCGCCGAAAAATTTTGACGAGACGCTCGCCTGGCGCGCGGCCATCCAGTTGACGTTGCCGCGCAGTGTGTTGATTTCGCCGTTGTGAGCGACCAGCCGATAGGGATGTGCAAGCCGCCAGGACGGGAAGGTGTTGGTCGAGAAACGCTGATGCACCAGCGCGAGCGCCGACTTGAAGCGCGGGTCGTGAAAATCCTGATAGTATTCTCCGAGCTGGAACGCCAGGAACATGCCCTTATAAACGACCGTGCGCGCCGACAGCGAGACCGGGTAATAGCCAGAATTGTCAGCGTCGCGCTCGCCGATGATGCGGTTCGAGGTGACCTTGCGAATGAGGTAAAGGCGCCGCTCGAAATCGGCCTCGTCGGCGATGTCGGCGCCGCGGCCGATGAAGATCTGCCGGATGACGGGCTCGGATCGGGTGACGATCGGGGGCAGGCCGCTATTGTTCACGGGCACGTCGCGCCAGCCGAGCAGGACCTGGCCGTGCTCGGCGATGGCCTCCTCGATGATGGTCTCGCAGCGCAGGCGCCATTCGGCCTCGCGCGGCATGAAGAGCTGGCCGACGCCGTAATGGCCGGGCTCGGGCAGCGCAAAGCCGAGGCGCGCCGCTTCGGCGGCGAAGAATTCATGCGGAATCTGGACCAGCATGCCTGCGCCGTCGCCCGCCAGCGGATCGGCCCCGACGGCGCCGCGATGGGTGAGGTTGAGCAGGATTTTCAACCCGTCCTCGATCATCTCGTGGCTTTTTCGGCCCTTGATGTCGGCGATCATGCCGATGCCGCAGGCATCGTGCTCGAATTCGGGCCGATATAGGCCGGCCGCGCGCGGAAAAACACCGCCGCCCTGCTGCTCGGCAGAGGGGGCGGCGCGATCATGCATCCGTTCCGTCATGGCTATTTCACTGGCCTCGATGCGCTCAAGTCCGGACGATCGCCGGACCAATCGACATGCAAGTCGCCTGCGAAGAGACATCGCGGGGCGATCCTGCAACTGGCGCCGGGCGGATTGGTCTGCCTATCCTAAGTGGTATTCGTCACCGCTTTCCGCCGGCTCGAGCAGATTAGCCTAAATCTTTTTGCCTTTTGCGCGCAAGAAGACCCGCCCGCCTCATTTCCAATCCGAAAACGAAAGACGTGCGAGTGACCCGCGCCTTAAAGGACAGCAAGGCTGACCTACCTTTAAGGAAGATGACAGATTTGAGGCAGGTTGGCAAGGGAGGCACAGCCCAGCAAAAAGGCGTAATTCAGGCGACGTTTTGGCGCGGCCTGGGGCGTTATCCGTCCATAAGCAGGACCAATTGCCCGCATGATATGACTTTCCGCTTCGGCGCCCATCAAATAGGCATGCCCGAAGCGGCCAAGGCGCGTCCCCCCGCCAGCGACAAACCGCAAGATCGGTCGAGCGCGCCAGCTCCGCCTGCGCTTAGCTGGCGCGGCCACGGAGGACGGAAGAATGAAGGCGGCGCTGCAAAACCACCATGCCCGGATGCAGCGGGTCCTGGATCACATCGACCGGCATCTGGACGAGGACCTGGACCTGGACGCGCTGAGCAGCATCGCGGCCTATTCGAAATATCATTTCCACCGGCAGTTCACGGCGACCTTCGGGCTGTCGGTGCATCGCTATGTCCAGCTTGCCCGCATGAAGCGCGCTTCATTCCGGCTCGCCTACCGGGATGCGGAAAGCGTCACCGACATCGCGATGGATGCCGGATACGATGCGCCGGATGCCTTCGCCCGCGCCTTCCGGCAACGGTTCGGGCAATCGCCGTCCTCGTTCCGGAAATCTCCCGACTGGGAGCCGTGGTTTGCGGCCTTCGGGCCTCTCGACAATGCGAGGAGCAAGCTCATGCAGAAGAATTTTACGGCCGATGACGTGACGATCCGCGATGTGCCCACGATGCCGGTGGCGATCCTGGAGCATCGGGGCGATCCCGCCACGCTCGGCGCGACCATCCAGCGGTTTATCGCGTGGCGCAAGGCCGCCGGGCTGCACCCCAGAACACATCCGACCTTCAATGTCTGGCGGTCCGAGCGGCGTCCGGCCTCGCCTGCCGATTACAGCGTCGACCTTTGCGTGGGGACCGACCTATCGATCGAGGCGAATGGCGAGCAGATCAAAGCCGGCGAAATTCCGGGCGGGCGCTGCGCGGTACTGCGCGTCACCGGCAACACCCACAATCTGGAGCCCGCCGCGCTCTACCTTTACCGCGACTGGCTTCCGGCGAGCGGCGAGGAAGCCCGCGACTTCCCGATCTATTGCCAGCGGCTGAGCTTCTTCCCGGAGGTGCCGGCGCATGAGGCGGTCGCCGATTTGTTCTTGCCGCTGAAATAACACGGGCGCCGGCCTGCCTCTCCCCGTCGTCCCGGGCAGCCGTCAGGCCGAAGCGGGCCCCACCGGCAGAACAGCCAGCACCGTGCTTGCGGAGAGGCGGGTAGCCCCCGGCCCTAACGGCCGGGGCAACGGAGCAAATTGTCGAGTTTTGCGATGATCCGCCAAGGAAGAGAGGACTCAACCGGCTAAGCCAAATCCTCGACCTTCGCCGGGCCGCCGCCACGGATGCGCTGGGCAAGCGCGGCTTCGACAAACGCGTCGATCTCGCCATCCAGCACGGCCGGCGGGTTGGTGCTCTCCACCCCGGTGCGCAGATCCTTCACGAGCTGATAGGGTTGCAGCACATAGGACCGGATCTGATGGCCCCAACCGATCTCGGTCTTGCCGGCGGCTTGCGCCTGCGCGGCTTCCTCGCGCTTCTTCAGCTCAAGCTCGTACAGCCGCGCCTTCAGCATTCCCCAGGCGGACGCCTTGTTCTTATGCTGCGAGCGCTCGTTCTGGCACTGCACCACGATGCCGGTCGGGATGTGGGTGATGCGCACAGCGCTGTCCGTCGTGTTGACGTGCTGGCCGCCGGCGCCGCTCGCCCGGTAGGTGTCGATGCGGCAATCGCCCTCGTTCACTTCGATATTGATGGTGTCGTCGATGGACGGGTAGACCCAGACCGAAGCGAAGCTGGTATGGCGGCGGGCGTTCGAATCATAGGGCGAGATGCGCACCAGCCGATGCACGCCGGATTCGGTCTTCAGCCAGCCATAGGCGTTCGGTCCCTTGATCAGCAGCGTCGCCGATTTGATGCCCGCCTCTTCGCCGGGGCTGCTTTCGTAGAGCTCCGACTTGAAGCGGCGGTCCTCGGCCCAGCGCATATACATGCGCAAGAGCATCTGCGCCCAGTCCTGGCTCTCGGTGCCGCCGGCGCCGGCATGGACTTCGAGATAGGCGTCATTGCCGTCGGCCTCGCCCGAGAGCAGCGCCTCGACCTCGCGCTTCTGGGCGACGCGGGAGAGCGCGAGCAGCGCCGCTTCCGCCTCGGCGATGACGGACTGGTCGCCCTCCTCCTCGCCGAGCCCGATCAGCTCGATATTGTCGATGAGGCCGCTTTCCAGCTCGGCATAGGAGCGGATCGACTCCTCGAGCTGCTGGCGCTCCTGCATGACCGAGCGGGCTTTTTGCGGCTCGTTCCACAGATCGGGGTCTTCGGCGAGAGCGTTGAGCTGCTTCAGCCGCGCATTGGCCTTATCCCAGTCAAAGATGCCTCCGCAGCAGGGACAGGGACTCGCGGATCTGGTCGATGACGGCCTGCGTTTCAGCACGCATGTTGATGGCTCCGGTGAAAAGAACAAAGCGGGCGCCGCCTTTGGCGAAAAAGGCAGCCGCCCGTCTCTATATAGGTGTCGATACGCTCGTCAGTAGAGACCGCCGGCCTGGGGCTGACGCGCGCCGCCGACCCCGCCAACGCCGACACTGAAGCCGGTATCCGGCTGAGCGGTGCCGCCGCCCTGCCCGCTCAGATCGGCACCGGGATAGGTGACGAAGGAGAACGGGTCCAGCGGCTCTTCATTCGGCTTATAGGCTTCCAAGATGGTCCGTTCGGTGGCGCCGGGCTGGGCGCGCATACCGGTCTTGGCATCGATGCGCACCAGCTTGATGCCGGGCGGCACGCGGAACGGCGTCGCCGGCTTGTCTTCGAGCGCCCATTTCATGAAATCGCGGAAGATCGGAGCGGCGATGCCGCCGCCGGTCTCGCCCTTGCCCATCGGCTTGGGATTGTCGAAGCCGACGAAGACGCCGGCGACGAGGTCGGGCGAGAAGCCGACGAACCAGGCGTCCTTTTCGTCGTTGGAGGTGCCGGTCTTGCCGGCCAGCGGCTTGCCGACCTTTGAGACTTTATAGCCGGTGCCGCGCTTGACGACGCCTTCCATCAGCGAGGTCATCTGATAGGCGGTGTGCGGGTCGATGATCTGCTTGCGGCTGTCGGCCAGTTGCGGTTCGTCCTGGCCATGCCAATCCTCGGCGTTGCAGGCCGGGCATTCGCGATTGTCATGCCGCCAGATGGTCTTGCCGTAGCGGTCCTGGATGCGGTCGATCAGCGTCGCCTGCACCTGCTTGCCGCCATTGGCGAAGGACGAGTAGCCCGTCACCAGTCGCAAGAGCGTCGTCTCGCCGGCGCCGAGCGCCATGGAAAGGAGGGGCATGAGCTGGTCGTAAACGCCGAAGCGGCGCGCATATTCGGCGATCAGCGGCATGCCCAGATCCTGGGCGAGGCGCACCGTCATCAGATTGCGCGACTTCTCGAGGCCAAGGCGCAGGGTCGAGGGGCCGTAGAACTTGTTTTCGTAATTCTCCGGCTTCCAGGTGGCCTGGCCGTTCCCCTGTTCGAGCGCCAGCGGCCCGTCGACGACGATGCTCGACGGCGTATAGCCATTGTCCAGCGCCGCCGCGTAAACGATCGGCTTGAAGGACGAGCCGGGCTGGCGCTTGGCCTGGATGCCGCGGTCGAACTGGCTGCCGGCATAGCTGAAACCGCCGACATCGGCCAGCACGCGGCCGGTATGCGGGTCCATGACGATCATCGAGCCTTCGATCTCGGGGACCTGCACGAGACGCCAGCCCTCGGCGGTGCCGGCGTCCTCCTTGTCCTCTTCATCGTCGTCGGCGGCGACTTCCTCCTTGGGAGCGACATAGATCACATCGCCCGGCGAAAGCACGTCGCTGACCGCCTTGGGCCGCTTGCCGAGCTTCACCTTGCCCTTGGCGGAGCCCTCGGCGGGGCGTGCCCAGGAAACGTTCTTCAGCGGCACGATCACCGTCTCGCGCTTCTTGTCGACCTGGCCGTTGGCGGTCCTGCCCGGCCGCACGCCGACGGTGGCGCGGTCCGCGCTCGCCTCCAGCACGACGCCGAGCCGCCAGGGATCGAGATCGGCCAGCGAATCCAATTCGGCAAGCGCCGGTCCCCAATCGCCGGCGGGGCTGATCTTCTTGATCGGGCCGCGATAGCCCTGCTTGCGGTCATAGCGGACAAGTCCGTCGCGCAGCGCCTTGCGGGCGAGAAGCTGGATCTTGGGATCGAGCGTGGTGCGCACCGAGAGGCCGCCGCCATAGAGATTGTCTTCGCCGTAGAGGTCGATCAGCGTGCGCCGCACTTCCTCGGAGAAATATTCGGCGGCGAATTGCGCGGCGCCGAAGGGGCGGGGGCTGATCTTGAACGGGGCGGCCTGCGCCTGCTTGGCCTGCTCCTGCGTGATGTGGCCGTCATCGGCAACGCGCTGGATCACCCAATTGCGGCGCGCGATGGCGCGGTCGGCGTAGCGGAAGGGGTGGTAATTGTTCGGAGCCTTGGGAAGCGCGCCAAGATAGGCCGCCTCCTCGATATTCAGGTCCTTCAGCTCCTTGCCGAAATAGTTGAGCGCAGCGGCGGCGACGCCGTAGGAGCCCATGCCGAGATAGATCTCGTTCAGATAGAGCTCGAGGATCTTCTCCTTCGGAAAGGCGCGCTCGATGCGCACCGCCAGGATGGCTTCCTTCACCTTGCGCATCATGCTGCGCTCATTGGTGAGCAAAAAGTTCTTGGCGACCTGCTGGGTGATGGTCGAGGCGCCTTCCATGCGCGCACCGCCGCCCTTCGCCGCCTTGGCGAAATTGGTCAGCACGGCGCGGGCGATGCCTTGGAAGTCCAGCCCATTATGCTGGTAGAAATTCTGGTCCTCGGCGGAGACGAAGGAATTAATCACCGATTTCGGGATCGAGCCGATCGGCACGTAGAGACGCTTTTCGCGGGCGAATTCGCCGATCAGGCTGCCGTCGCCGGCATGCACGCGCGTCATCACGCCCGGCTGGTAATTGGCCAGCCCTTCGTAATCGGGCAGATCGCGCGAAATCTGCCAGAGGAAATAGGAGGCGACCGCCGCCGCCACGATGAACAGGATACCGCCCGCCGCAAAGGCGAAGCCGAGCAGGCGCAACATAATGCTCTTCCGACGCTTGGGCTTCACGGGCGGCGGCATGATGGGAGCGGGTCGCTGCATGAGTGGGTTCTGTTCCAGCCTGGCTTGTGTGTCAAAGATCAACGGACGGCGAAATGTCCGGGCCGGGCGCTAGCCGGGCACGCTAACCATGCGTTTGGCGAAAAAGGCGCCGATGGCATCCACGATCGCGTCGGATACCTTTGTCCGCCACTTGTCGGAGGTCAAGGCACTTTCATCATCCACATTGCTCAAATACCCAAGCTCCAGCAGCACCGAGGGCACGTCCTGGGCTTTTAGGACTTTAAAATTGGCAAAACGGTGGGGACTCCCGGTCATTTCCATCTGGCCCCGGATGCTGGACAGCAATTGCTTGGCGAAGGTGACGGACAGGTTCTTGGTTTCGCGGTGCATCAGATCGATGAGGATGCTGGCGAGGTCGTCGTCGGTGGCGCCGGGCAGCTCGACGCCGGCCAGCACGTCGGAGCGATTCTCCCGCGCGGCGATGATCTTGGCCAGGTCGTCCGAGGCGTCCTCGGACAGCGTATAGATGCTGGCGCCGCGCACATCCTTGGCGACTTTGCCGCCGAGCAGCGGATGTTTCAGGTCGAGCGCGTCGGCGTGGACGGAAATCAACAGGTCGGCCTGCTCCTTGCGTGCCGAATCGACCCGCAAATCGAGCGGGACGAAAATATCCTCCTCGCGCGTCATCAGCACCCGGTACTGGCCGGTCTCCTCCAGCTTGGCCTTGAGCACCTTGCAAAAGGCGAAGACGACGTTCTTCTCATACTGGCCGCCCGGGCTGATGGCGCCGGGATCGACGCCGCCATGGCCGGGATCGAGCACGATCACCGGCTTGAGCTTCTTTTTCGGGCCGCCGCCGGGAGCCGGCGTCTCCTTGGCCGGGTCGGAAGGCTCCTCCATGCTGGTCTGGAAATCGCCCGGCGACATCGAGCGCAGCAAGGTCTGGCTCTTGCGCTGCTTGTCGAATTCGGCGGGCGTGGTGCGGACGAGATCGATGACGAGCCGCGCCGGCTGGCCGTTCTCGGCCGCGCGCACGAAGGCCTTGTCGATCAGCACCGGCTCCACCACATCGATGACAATGCGTGACTTGCCCGGCGCGAACAGCCCGTAGCGGAACGCGCTGATCAGCCCCTTGCCCGAGGCGCCGATGCCGGTCGGCATCAGGAACTTGACCTCCGGCAGGTCGACGATGACCCGATATGGGTCGGAGAGCAGGAAGGCGCGGAAATCGACGGTCTCGGAGAGGTCGGCGACAAATCGCGTGCGCGTCAGGTCGCCGCCGACGCGGGCGTCCTTGGCCACGGCCGAGGATCCGCCACCGGCGGCCTGCGCGGGCGAGAATGCCAATAAAATAGCGGCGATGGCGATGATTAGAAGCTTTGCCGGCATTGCCGTATCAGCATGCTTCGTCACCTTCGATACCCCTCTCCCGTCCGTCGCGGCAATGAACGATCGGCACTATGCTTGTTTCACGGCGCATGATAAAGCCGAGAATTAAGGTAACGTTGTGATTTGACTGCTACTCACGGGAGACAATGCAGGTCGCACTTGCCGAGCGTAGCGACAATGATTAATAGTGTCGACTCGCAAGGATCAGCGACGAGAAGCGTAAGCCCGCTCCGCATTTGTGTCAGGCGCCGGCCCGGATCCTCGCAAATGGTCCACAGCAAATGTCTCGTTTTTGCACAACCGCCCCTTTGGGCAAGCCCGCAAGCGAGAGATTGGCACCCGGCAAGCCGCGCCCGCCCGCAAGGATGGGAGGCGGCAAGGCCCCTTCTAGGGTTTTTCGTTCCCAGCGCGGACTAGTGAGGCGCAGCGGGAACGCCAGCGTAGATTGTCGCTTTCGAATCGGCTCAATCTGCGCACCGACGTTTAGGAATTTGGATGTCGCGGACGCAGAGACGCCCGGACATTTTGGAATAAAGATGAAACTCTCGCGCTCGGATTTTGACATGCGCGCCATGCACGAACATCGCGGTACAAGCGGCCGCTCCAGCCTCGCCTCAGGGCGCGGCTTGGCGCATCGCTTCGTGCTGGATCGCTGCACCGCCGAGCGTCAGCCAACAATGCGTGTCATGACGCGGATGCGAATCTCAGATCAAGCCTTCGAACTTGCTGATCTCCGCCGCTCTGACGCGCGGGAGATAAGAAAAAATGGGAAACAAAATGCTTATCGACGCCACCCATCCGGAGGAAACCCGGGTGGTGGTGCTGCGTGGTCATCGGGTTGAGGAGTTCGACTTCGAATCCGCCTCGCGCAAACAGCTGCGCGGCAATATCTACCTCGCCAAGGTCACGCGCGTCGAGCCGTCGCTCCAGGCCGCTTTCGTCAATTATGGCGGCAACCGGCACGGCTTTCTTGCCTTCAACGAAATCCATCCGGACTATTACCAGCTGCCGATGGCCGAAAGGCAGGCGCTGAAGCGCGAAGAGGAACGCGACACACGCGCCGATTCGGCCGCCTATGAAGATGGCGCGGGCCATTCCGCGTCGCACGAACATGAAGCGGGCGCGGCGCCGCAGGGCGAGGAGACGCATGAGGCCGGCGGCCATCATCACCATGATGGCCATCACGACCACCACCATCATCATCACCATGATGAGGGGCTGGGCGACGACGAGGCCGATCCGCGCCAGCAGACGGCCGCGCTCGAAGCCGCGCTTCCGGCCGCGAAATATTCCGGTGACCTCTATGACGAGAGCCGCTCGGAGCAGCCGGACCTGCAGAACTGGCCGGAATCCAATGTCGAGACCATCTCGGCGGATCATGACGATGATGGCGACGGCGACAGGGATGACGACGCCGAAGATGCGCCGGCCGCCTTCAAGCCCAAGCGTCACGGACGCCGCGACCGCAATGGCAATGGTGCCGAAGAGGGCGTCGATCTCGACCATGTCGAGTCCGTCGGCAGCGAGGACGCGCTCGAGGAACTGCCCCAGCGCAACCGCCGCCGCCGCCGCATCTACAAGATCCAGGAAGTCATCAAGCGCGGCCAGATCATTCTCGTCCAGGTCGTGAAGGAAGAGCGCGGCAACAAGGGCGCGGCTCTCACCACCTACCTGTCGCTCGCCGGGCGCTACACCGTGCTGATGCCGAATACCGGCTCGGGCGGCGGCATCTCGCGCAAGATCTCCTCCCCCGGCGACCGCAAGCGCCTGCGCGAAATCGCGGGCGAACTCGACGTTCCGGACGGGATGGGTCTCATCATCCGCACGGCGGGCGCCGCGCGCACCAAGACCGAGATCAAGCGCGACTACGAATATCTTCTCCGGCTTTGGGAGAATGTGCGCGACCTGACGCTGAAATCGACCGCGCCGGCCCTCGTCTATGAGGAGGGCGACCTCATCAAGCGCTCCATCCGCGACCTCTATAATCGCGAGATCGATGAAGTGCTGGTCGCCGGCGACGATGCCTATCGCGACGCCAAGGACTTCATGCGCATGCTCATGCCTAGCCATGCCAAGAACGTCCAGCCCTATAAGGACCCCGAGCCGATCTTTGCGCGCTATGAGGTCGAGCGGCAGCTCAACGCCATGTTCAGCCCGCAGGTGACCTTGCCGTCGGGCGGCTACATCATCATCAACCAGACTGAGGCGCTGGTCGCCATCGACATCAACTCCGGCAAGTCGACGCGCGAATTCTCGATCGAGGAAACCGCGCTCAAGACGAATATGGAAGCGGCCGAGGAAATCGCCCGCCAGCTCCGGCTGCGCGATTTGGCCGGCCTGATCGTCGCCGACTTCATCGACATGGAGGAGAAGCGCAACAACCGCTCCGTCGAGCGCAAGCTCAAGGAATGCCTGCGCAACGACCGCGCCCGCATCCAGGTCGGCCGCATCAGCCATTTCGGCCTTCTGGAAATGTCGCGCCAGCGCCTGCGCACCGGCATGGTCGAAGGCTCGACCAGCCAATGCCAGCATTGCCAGGGCACCGGCGTCGTCCGCTCGACCGAGTCCGTCGCACTCTCCGTGCTGCGCGGGCTCGAAGACTGGCTGCGCACCAACATTCCCTGCAATCTCAACGCGGTCTGCGCCACTGAGGTCGCCCTCTACATCCTCAATCAGAAGCGCAGCTATCTGAACGACATCGAAGCGCGCCACGGCGTCATTGTCAGCGTCACCGCCAGTGACCGGATGCATGGCGCCAATTTCTACATCGAGAAGGTCTCGGTCGTCGCGGCCGTCACGGGCCCGGCGAGCGCCGCCATCACCCAGACCGACCGCATCATTCAGCCCTTCGAGGCGGAGCAGGCCGAATCCGGAGAGGATGCGCGCCGTGGCTCGCGCCGCAAGCGCCGCCGCAGACGCGGTGGCCGCGAAGATGGCGACAATCGCGAGAGCTTTGCCCGCAATGTCGCCGATGACGACGCGGCCGACGCGCATGACGACGACGACGCCATCGAGGAAGTCGGGGGCGACGCGCCGCGCGAAGTCCATGCCGATGCCGGGCGGGAAGCGGGATCGGACGGTGGTGAAGAGGGCGGCCAGCGCCGGCGCTCGCGCCGCCGTGGCCGTCGCGGCGGACGCCAGCACCGCAATCTGCGCAGCGATCAGCCCGAGACGAATGTGCGCGACGACCTGAACGCACCCTTGGCCGGTTTCTCCGAATCGGAGGATTTCGCCGAGACCTATCAGGTCGCGGACGAGCAGCCTCGCCTGCCGGTTCAGGATATCTGGCAGCCCGAGCCTGAGCAGACCCAGATCGTGGTCCGATCCGAGCAGCCCGCCGAGCGCACACCTGAGGCATCGCCTCAACCTGCTAGCGCACCGTTTCCCGGCGCGGACGAGCAGCGGCCAGCCTACGCCGCCAACGGCGCCGGCAAGCCCAACGGCATCGACCATTCGAAACCCGTTGATGAGGGCAGCAGCAAGGGGCTGGCGTCTGATCAAGGCGCTGAGCCGGAGCTAGCCCAGGCCGACGCCGAAGACGGCCCGCCCCCGCCGCCGAAACCGCGCGGACCCAAGCGCGGCTGGTGGCAGCGGAAGGAATAGGATTTGAGCGGCGGCTCCGGCAACGGGACCGCCGCTTCTCATTGTGGGGGGGCGGATGGTGCGGAGACGCGCGCCGCACTCTCAGGCGAAATCCCCGCGAAGGCGGGGATCCAGTATTCACAAACTCGAAATTAGCTTTCTGCTCAACCGCTGGCGCTGCGGCGTACTGGATCCCCGCCTTCGCGGGGATTTCGAAGCGGGAGCGCTACCGCTCCGCCGCGACCGGCTTCTCAAACAGTTTCGACAGGCTGAGAAAGCGCGGCGTGGCGCGCTTATAGGCTTCGTAGCGGGCGCCGTAGAGGCGCGCGAGCCAGGGCTCTTCGGCATAGGGGAGCAGCACATAAACGCCGGCCGCGAGCAGGCAGAGCAGCGCGGCCCGCTCCGTATCCGCCGCGATGGCGAGGCCCGCAAAGCCCAGTATCGAGCTGACATATTGCGGGTTGCGGCTATAGCGGTAGAGGCCGGACGTCACTAAGCCGTCATCCCCGCCATAGGTCTTGCCGATGCCGAGATCGAAATAGCCGTAGACGGTCAGCGCCAAGCCGGCCAGCGCCATCGGCACCCCGATCAGCGCCTCCCAGCCATGGCCATGCGCGCCGGCGAAGGTCAAGATCCCGAACAGGATCGTCGCGCCCAGGCCGCCGCGAAAGAGCGGCCAGAACACATAGGCCTGCCAGGCGTCTCTCGCCGGGAGGGGCCAGAGTTTGATCGTGTCGGAAAAAGCGGTCAGCGCCAGCAGGATGTTGAGCGCGCTCAGCGCGGCGAGCGCAATCGCGAAGATCGCCAAATGCATCCGGTCTCCGGCCCCTGTTCGGTTAAGGGCCGGTCCGCCGCCTACCCCTGCATCGAGGCGAAGCGGTCGCCGGCCTCGACGATCTCGTGCACGATGGCGAATTCGGTCATGGCGTGACCGGCGATCTGCACCATGCGCAGATCCGCCTCCGGCCAAGCCTGCTTCAAATCCCAGGCATTGCGCATCGGCGTCACCACGTCATAGCGACCGTGAATGATTACCCCAGGCAGATGACGGATTTTTGAAACATCGCGCAGCAACTGGTCGTCGCGCTCGAAGAAGCCCTTATTGACAAAATAATGTGCCTCGATCCGGGCGAAGGCCAAGGCGTAGCTGTCCTCGTTGAAGCGGCTGACGCGCCCCGGATCCTGCAGCAGCGATAAGGTTGTGCCCTCCCAGACGCTCCAGGCGCGGGCGGCTTCCAACTGGACGGCCGGATCGGGGCCGATCAGGCGGCGGTGATAGGCGGCGATCATGTCGCCGCGCTCCTCCGGCGGGATCGGCCGCAGATAATCCTCGAAGGCGTCCGGATAGATCCAGCTACAGCCCTCCTGGTAGAACCATTCCAACTCCGCCCGGCGCAGCAGGAAAATACCGCGCAAAATCAGCTCGGTGACACGCTCGGGATGCGCCTGCGCATAAGCCAGCGCCAGCGTCGAGCCCCAGGAGCCGCCGCAAAGCTGCCAGCGCTCGATGCCCAGATGCACCCGCAGCGCCTCCATGTCGGCGATCAGGTGCCAGGTGGTGTTATCCTCGAGCGAGGCATAGGGCGTCGAGCGGCCGCAGCCGCGCTGGTCGAACAGGATGATGCGGTAGCGGGCCGGGTCGTGGAAGCGGCGCATGGTCGGGTTCGAGCCGCCGCCCGGCCCGCCATGCACCATGACAACCGGCTTGCCTTCCGGATTGCCGCATTCCTCGAAATAGATGCGGTGCAGGTCGGAGACGGCGAGAGCGCCTGTCCGGTAGGGACGGATCTCTGGGAAAAGGTCGCGTCGACCTTGGTTGAGCATCGATTTGCCTCGCCGGTTTTGCCTTAGATCACGATCGGCTCTATGCCGCCCGCCGGAGCGCCTCGCCGAGCTTGCCGACCGCCAGTTCGATCTCGCTCTTCTCGATGATCAGCGGCGGCGACATGGCAAGGATGTCGCCGGTGACGCGCAGATAGAGCCCGCTCTTGAAGCAGTCCGTGAACACCTCGTAACCGCGCTTGCCGGGCGCGTCGGGGCGGGGCGCCAGTTCGATGCCGGCGACGAGGCCGATATTGCGGATGTCGATGACATGGGGCAGATCGCGCAGCGTATGCACCGCCTCCTGCCAGAAACCGGAGATGGCGGCGGCGCGCTCGAACAGCCCCTCGCGCGCATAGATGTCGAGCGCGGCGAGGCCGGCGGCACAGGCGACCGGATGACTGGAATAGGTGTAGCCGTGGAACAGCTCGATGATGTGCTCGGGGCCGTGCATCAGCGCGTCGTGGATGGCGCGCTTGGCGATGACGCCGCCCATCGGGATGGCGGCATTGGTCAGGCCCTTGGCGATGGTCATCAGATCGGGCGTCACGCCGAATTTGGTCGCGGCGAAAGGCGCGCCGAGCCGTCCGAAGCCGGTGATGACCTCGTCGAAGATCAAGAGCAGGCCGTGCTTGTCGCAGATGGCGCGCAGCCGCTCGAGATAGCCTTTCGGCGGCACCAGCACGCCGGTCGATCCCGCCATCGGCTCGACGATGACGCCGGCGATGGTCTCGGCGCCATGCAGCGCGATGATGTTCTCCAGCGCATCGGCGAATTCGGCGCCGTGCTCGGGCTGACCCTTGGAGAAGGCATTGCGGACGAGGTCGTGCGTGTGCGGCAGATGATCGGTGAGCAGATGCGCGCCGAACGCCCGGCGATTGTTGACGATGCCGCCGACCGACATGCCGCCGAAACCGGCGCCGTGATAGCTGCGCTCGCGGCCGATGAAGCGCACCCGGCCGCCCTCGCCGCGCGCCTTGTGATAGGCCAGCGCGATTTTCAGCGCCGTATCGACCGCTTCCGAGCCGGAATTGGTGAAGAACACCCGGTCGAGCCCGTCAGGCGCGAGCGCGGCGACCCGCGTCGCCAGTTCGAAGGCCAGCGGATGCGCCATCTGGAAGGGCGGCGCGAAATCCAGCGTCTGGATCTGGCGCTCGACGGCGGAGGAGATTTCCTTGCGGCAATGCCCGGCATTGACGCACCAGAGCCCGGCGCTGGCGTCGAGCACCTTGCGGCCGTCGGCGCTGGTGAACCAGACGCCCTCGGCGGCGACGAACAGGCGCGGATCGGCCTTGAACTGGCGGTTGGCGGTGAACGGCATCCAAAGATTGGACAGATCCAGCTCATTGGACAGGGCGTCTGCATATTCCATGGGGCTCTCCGGATGCCCGGCGCCGGATGGCCAGGCAAGTCATCGCCGAAGCTTAGAGCATGACCGGAGGGGGAGGGAACCGGTTTTGCGCAAATTCCGCGGCAAATCTCGGGAGATGAAGGGATTGCGCGGCGCCGTGAGGCCGGAATCGTGGAGGCGCAGGGGTCTGCGGATGGGGCGCCGCTTGGCTTGTTGGGGGGAGCGGTGCCGGCCCTGGTGAGCAAGCGCCGAGCCGCCGCAACGAAACGCCGCAGTCTTGGAGGTCTTCTTGCGTCGTCCCTGGCGGCCGTGGGGCCGGACCGGGACCCACTCGCCTATCCGCGAGCACTGCGGCAACGCGGATAGGCGCGTAGGCCCTGCTCTGACGGCCGGGGCGACGGAGTTAGGATTGCGCGGGTTTTACAGGGGTCGCCGATGGGAGCGGGAGGCCCACCGTGCAACGGTGCCGGCAAAGACCGCAAGTTGCGTTTCGCGCGCGAACAGCCGCAGCGGGCCGATAGGATGATCACGGCACTGCGGGACTGATGCTGCTGGCAGGCGCGGGGCGCCGTCCGCCGCTTATTTCGTGCGGCGGATCGGGGTCATCAGGAAGGCGGGGACGTGCTCGCCGAGGCCGACGACGGAGGGCTCTTCCTTTTCGCGGCGGCGGCTGCGTTCGCGGTGGGGAGGCGCCATGCGGTCGGTGGAGGTGACGACAGTATTCGGCGTCGGCTGCGGCGCGCCATGATTGCCACGGCCACGGCCATTATGCTCGCGCGGCGCTCTCGGCTCGTTGCGCGGCGCGGCTTCCGCCTGCTGCTCGCGAGGCTCGGCACGCGGCGTGCGTTCGCGCCGCTCACCACGCGCGGGCGCATCGGCCCGGTCGCGGCGACTGCTGCGCGGCGTCTCGGACCGTTCGGCTTTTTCAGCGCGAGGGGCGGCTTCGGCGCGTTCCGGCTGCTCGGCGCGCTCCGGCCGTTCGGCGCGGGGGGCGGCCCCATTGCGCTCGCGGCCCGAGCCGCGCGAGGCGCTGCGTTCGCGGCCTGCCCGTTCGGGCTTGTCGCTCGATGCGCCGCGCCGTGAGCGCCCGCCCCGGCGGCCGCCAAGGCCGCGCGCTTCTTCAAGCGCCTCGGGGGACGGCTCGCCGTCGATCCATTCGATCTTTTCGCGGCAAAGCTTCTCGATCGCCCGGATCGCGTCCATATCGCTAGGCGTCACCAGGGTCGCGGCGTAGCCTTCCCGGCCCGCGCGTCCGGTGCGGCCGATGCGGTGGACGTAATCCTCCGGGGTGATCGGCACGTCGAAATTGAAGATGTGGCTGACATCGGGAATGTCGAGGCCGCGCGCCGCCACGTCGCTGGCTGCGAGCAAGGCGATGTCGCCGCGCCTGAATGCGTCGAGCGTCGCGGTGCGGTCGCGCTGCTCCATGTCGCCATGCAACCCACCGGCATTATAGCCGTGCTTCAAGAGCGATTTCAGCAGGATGCCGACATCGCGCTTGCGGTTGCAGAAGATGATCGCGTTCTTGACGCCCGATACGTTGATCAGGTCGCGCAGAACTTCGCGCTTCACCTTGATGTCGGAGGGAGAGAATTTTAAGCGCTGGATGATGGTGGTGGCGGCGGATGAGACCTGGCCGACTTCGATGCGCTTGGGATTGATCAGGAATTTGTCGGCGAGCTTTTGAACTTCTTTCGGCATGGTGGCCGAGTAGAACATGGTCTGGCGATTGGTCGGCAGCGTCGAGCAGATCTTTTCGATGTCGGGGATGAACCCCATGTCGAGCATCCGGTCGCCTTCGTCGATGACCAGGATTTCGACCGCCGAGAGCAGCAGCCTGCCGCGCCCGAAATGATCGAGCAGCCGCCCCGGCGTCGCGATCAGCACATCGGCGCCGCGATCGAGCTTGCGGTTCTGCTCGTCGAAGGAGACGCCGCCGATCAGCAGCGCCACATTGAGCTTGTGGTTGACGCCGAGCTGCTCGAAGGCCTGGGCCACCTGGGCGGCCAATTCGCGCGTCGGCTCCAGAATGAGCGAGCGCGGCATGCGTGCCCTGGCGCGGCCGGTTTCGAGGCGCGTCAGCATGGGCAGCACGAAGGACGCCGTTTTGCCGGTGCCTGTCTGCGCTATGCCGACGATGTCCCGTCCTTCGTTCGCGGCTGGAATGGCCTGAAGCTGGATGGGCGTGGGCGTGTTGAAGCCAGCGGCGACGGTGGCGTCCAAAACTTTTTGACTGAGACCGAGATTAGTGAATGTCATGTGCGCTCGTTCGCAGCCATGAAGCTGTCGAACTGTTCAAGGTTAGTGTGAACTTTTATAACAGGCGCGGGCCGCAAGCTCTTGACGAGACATTAGAGAGCGCGTCTCTAATGTCAAACTCCGACCCTGATTGTGATCGAAATTAAAGCCGCGTTGAGGTTTTTGGACAACGCACACTGCTTGAATGGCAGATATAGGCCACAGCGCGCCATATGCAAGCATTAAACGCGCCGGCGAGGCGGTCGGGCCACAATCCGCCTGTGGCAAAACTGCAGAATGGCAGCTTTAACGTCGCCGGCGCCGCTTCGTCACTTCTTCGGCTCTGCCGGGGCCGGTGCATCTTCGCCGACCGAAGGCATGATTTCATATTTGCCCTTGGCGTCGAACTTCACATGCAACGAGGTGTCCTGCTCGCTCTCGGCGCCATAGGCGGTGATGATCAGCGTCATCTCGTTTTCGGTCTCGGCATCCATGGCGAGAAAAGCATTGGCGAGCTTCTTGTCGGCGACTTCCTTGATGAGGACCGTGCGGACGACTTTCGGCGGCACGTCGGTCTTGTCGAGCGCCAGCATCTGCACCAGCACATTGGCCTGGCCGACGGCGCTCGGCGACACGACGATGGCGCGGTAGACGCCGGAGGCACCACTATCCGACCAGGTGCCCCCGCTCACCACTTCGGAGATTTCGGCGGGAACGACGGATGCCAGCTTTTCGGGGTCTTCCGCCCTCGCGGCAGAGGGCACGGCGAGCAGGCCAAACAGCAAGGCGCAGCGCAGCATAGACTTCATAGGAACCCCCTCGACGGCATACAGATCTCGTCCTGCATTAGCCGCCAAGGGATACCGCTGTCAAAGCCGATCTCGACGCACCAGGACGATCAAAAGGCCGACGGGCTGGTCGTGTCGAAACGCGGATCGCTGAAGACCCGTTCCTTGAAATTGCGCGGGTCGAAATTGGGATAGTTGCCGTAGGGGCCATTCCAGTCGAGGAAGGGCTGATTCTCGAAGGCATAGCGGTGGCCGCCGGGCCGGAACAGGAAGCCGCGCACCTGCGGCTTGCGGTGGGAGAGCGCGTCATTATCCTTGCCGTGATCGCGCCGCCACCAGCCTGCATCGGCGGTGCTCGTCAGCACGGTCGTGGCGGAAAACAATGTCAGCGAGGCAACCGCAACCAAGGCCGTCAATGGTTTCATGGAAAACTCCTTTACAACCGTGCGGAAGCGTCGATCGCGCCGCCGCTACGACAACAACACCTTAGGCAACACCAGGAATTTCTTCGGGTTCCGCAATATGGATCAAACAAATGTCAGGCGGGTTAAATCCCGCCTTCGATATGGTTAAGGGATGTGCCGGGGCGCAAGGGGGCCGGAGAGGCGCGGCGCGACAAGGGCGGCAATTTGATGCCGCGGAAGCGCTGGCGCAACAGCTCGACCTGGCCGAGCGGGGTGATATAGATCAGCATCGCCATCTGGCGGGCGAGGTCGTAATTGATCAGCTTTTCCCGATGGTCCGCCGGGATTTCGAAGGCCTCGCGCGGGCGTTCGAGGATCTTGGCCAGCGAGGCGCGTTCGCTTCGGGAAAGCTGGATTGGCGGCATCAAACGACCTCGTCGACAAGCGGGCTTTCACCCGTTACGCAACACTTACCGGCAGTCCGTTAAATTAGTGCTGAAGGGCACAAAGAGGCAAGCGATGATGACCCCTATAAGTGAGGATTGGCCGACCGAAATCCGTCTCAATCCGGCGAAAGACCTTCTGCATATCGCCTTCGAAGACGGCAAGCGATTTGCCTTGCCCGCAGAATTCTTGCGCGTCTACAGCCCGAGCGCCGAAGTGACGGGGCATGGCGCGGAAGAGCGCAAGATCGTCCCCGGCAAGCGCGATGTGCTGATCGCCCGGATCGAGCCGGTCGGCAATTATGCCGTGCGCCTCATCTTCAGCGATGGGCATGGCACCGGAATATTTTCCTGGGTCTATCTGCGCGAGGTCGGTGAGGGTCAGGCGAAGCTGTGGGAGGACTATCTTGCGGCGGTCGCGGAGCGGGGGCTCAGCCGGGATTAGGGCGAAGCGCCCCAAGCCTCACAGTTCCAGCCGCTCCAGCGGATCTTCGCGCAGCGGCGCCAGCAGGCCGTGCTCTTCCAGCAGACGGGCTGTCGCCAGCACCACGGCGAAGGGCAGGCCCGCCCTCTCGGCGATGTCGAGCAGCGAGTGCTCGCCGTCGGACAGGTTCAGCACCCAGAGCATCGCCATGTTCTTCGCCGCCGCATCCTTGTCGCCGCCGATCGCGCCGTAGAGACCGCGCCGGCCAAGCTGCGGCTCGCATTTCGGCGACAGGTTCAGATAGCGCCCGTCATGCTCGACGATGTCGATGGCGGCGGTGATCATGGCGAAGGAAGCGGCCAGATGCTCCGGGCGGATGAAATCGAGATTGTCGGCGGAGGTGTGATACTCGGGGAAGGTGCCGAACTGGCTGCGCTGGAACATACCGACGGGCAGGTTGAAGCCGGGCGAGCAATATTGCCGCTCGTCATAGCCATAGGGAAAAAAGTCGATGATATCAGGCGCGGGCGCGGCGTGGCGCAGCACATGGCTCATCGCGCGGTCGATCATCGCATTGCCGCGCCGGCTCTTCTTATAGGTCGGCCCGCCGCCATCGCCGACACAGGAGACCGTCAGCCCATGCTTGATCCGATGCGCCTGCGCCTCGTTGCGGGCGAGCCAGGTGATCGCGCCGATGGTGCCGGGCGCGAACAGGAAGCGGTAGCTGAGCCGCGTCTTGCGTCCCGCCAGGTGCTTCGCCAGCAACGCGAGCAGCGCAAGACCGGAGCAATTATCGTTGGCGAGCGAAGGGTGGCAGATATGGGCGGAGAGCAAAAATTCGTCCTCTCTCTCGCCGCGATGCAGATATTCGCCGTAGCTCAGATGGCCATCGGTCAGCGCGGCGTCGATGACGGCTTCGTACATCCCGTCCGGCAGCGCCGCGAGCGCATTGTGACTCATGCAGAAGCCCCAGCGCTCGGCATAATATGACGTGCGGTAGGGAATGAGCTCGGGCTGGTCGGGCAGCGTATGGATATGCGCCTTCAGCTCGGCGAGCGGCATGGTCCGGCGCACGGGCACACTGTAATTCAGCACATGCAATGAATGCGCCCGGAAATCCACGACACGCTCGCCGGCGGCGTTGGCGATATAGGCGTCACGGATGTTCCATTCGCGCGGCACGGTCCAGTCGAAGACCGGCGTGCCGGAAGGCACTTCATGCACGGTCAGATCGAGATGGCGGCCGAGAATGCCGAGCGTCCGGCGCACGCCGTCGCCGGTGATGCTGCGGCAGATCGGGTAAAGCTCGGCGGCGAGCGCATAGATCTCGCCGCCGATGCCAGCCTGTGAACCGGTGTCCGCCATCGCCTAGCTTGCAAGCGCCGTCTTGACCTCATCGCGACCGGCAGGGTGGCGCAAATTGGCGTCGATGATGCCGTCCGCCATCAGCGTCCTGATGTGGCTGATGCGCTGGTAGCGCGGACCTTCGAATTCCTCCAGCGTCAGGCCGGAGCTGCGGTAGGCCGCATAAAGCTCCTCGGCCCCGCGCCGCGCGTCCCATTGCGGCTTGAAATCGAGCGTGTCGGCGATCTTGTCGAAGCTCACCCGGTAGGAGCGCTTGTCGGGCCCGGCGTCGCTGGCATATTCGAGCCGGCAGCCCGGCACCACTTCGGCGACGATCTCGGCGAGGTCGCGGATGCGGTAATTATGCTCGCTCTGGCCGACATTGAACGCCTGACCGCTGACCTTGTCGGCGGGCGCCTCGATGGCGGCGGCGAAGGCGCGGGAAATATCCTCGATATGCACGATCGGCCGCCAGGGCGTGCCGTCCGACTTCAGATAGATCAGCCCCTTGGTGACGGCCCAGGCGACGAGATTGTTCAAGACGATGTCGAAGCGCATCCGGGGCGAGACGCCGTAGGCGGTCGCCGGGCGCAGGAACACCGGCACGAAATTCTCATCCGCCAGCGGCGCGATGTCCCGCTCCGACCAGACTTTCGATTGCCCGTAGGCGGTGACCGGATTGAGGTCGCCGGTCTCGTCGATCATGTCGTCGCCGGCCTGGCCGTAATTGCTGCAGGAGGACGCCATCACGAAGCGCGACACGCCCGCCTCCTTGGCAACCTTGGCCAGATGCACGCTGCCGCGATGATTGATGGCGAAGGTGACGTCCGGATTGAGATTGCTGAGCGGATCGTTGGAGAGCGCGGCGAGATGCACGACGGCCTCGACGCCCTTCAGGTCGGCGGGGGTCAGATCGCGAATATCCTTGCGCAGGCCCGGCACCGGGGTGATCTTGCCGCCCGCATCATAGGTGCAGCGTTCATAGAGATCGCTGTCGATGCCGCTGACGTCATGGCCGGCCTTCAGAAGGAAAGGCACCATGACCGTTCCGATATAGCCGAGATGGCCCGTGACAAGAACCTTCATCCGACATCACCTCCCACGTAAGTCGTTACGCCTGCCGAAGCACCCAACCGGCAATTTAGACGCCCTCGCATAGCAGTATTTTCGCATCTTGGCTGCAAAATCCGGCCAAAACAGCTAACAACGGCGAGAGGGATCGGGAGTAAACACGCATGCCCGGCCCGGTTTGCGATTTGGTAAGGCCGTTTACGGACACTGCATGCATGATTAATCTATCCTGTCTCCCCTTGGCCGCACACCGCGAGATCAGCAGCCGATGAGCGATGCCGCCTCCACGGCCGGCTACCCGCCCCTGCCGCCGCCCGCCCCCGCGCGAGCGCGCCGCCGGCGCTGGACCATCGTCTTGTCGCGCAAGACGGTCACGGATTTTGCCTGCATCATCTTCATTCTCTGGGCCAGCACAGGGCTCAGGCCGCTGCTCCCCGGCTTCTTCGCCAATGAGCGCTTTCTCTGGATCATCGCCGACGTCATCGTGGTGGCCTGGCTGCTGCTGCTGCCTGGGCAGGTGCTCGCCATCACCCGCAACAACCGGATCCTGATCGCCTGGGGCGGCCTAGCCTGCCTGTCGATGATCTGGTCGCTGTCCTCCTCGCAGAGCCTCTATTTCGGCCTGCAATTGATGTTCACCATCTTGATGGGCTTCCTGCTTTGCGCCTGGACCACGCGCACGCGGCTGATCCAGATCATTTTTCTCGGCCTGCTGCCAACGCAACTGATCTCGTTCCTGGTGCTGTTCGTGATGCCGAGCCTGACTGTCGGATTCGCCGGCGGCGGTGCGTTCACGCATAAGAACGTGCTGGGCAGCTATATGCTGCTGCAGCTCATCACCAGCCTTTGCCTGTTGCTGCAGGGCTGGCGGCCGATGCTGACGGCGAGCGCCTTCCTGGCTGCCTGTGTGCTGATCGTGCTGTCGGGCTCCGCCTCATCGCTCCTGATCGCGGTGCTTGTGGTCGGCGGCATCGTGCCGCTCGCCATGCTCTACCGTAGCAATGCCAACCTGACCCTGGCGATCCTCGGCGCGGGCATCATCACCGCCGCCGCTTTCGCCATCGTCCTGCTCACCACCGATTTCAATCCGGTGGAATCCGTGCTCGGCAGCGTCGGCAAGGACGCGACCCTCACCGGCCGCACCGTGCTCTGGCTGTTCGGCTGGGAGGCCTTCATGGACCGGCCATGGTTCGGCTTCGGCTATCGCGGCTATTGGTCGAGCGAGCAGTCCACCATGCTGCTACTGCGCTATGTCATGCAGCAGGATCTGGAGATCTTTCACAATAATTTCGTCGAAGTGGCCGTCGCCTTCGGCATCTGGGGGCCGTTGCTGCTGGTGGCGGGACTGGTCGTCGGCATCCGCCGCTCGTTCATGGAATTCCTGCGCACGAAATCGATCTCGACGCTTTGGGCGCTGCTGTTCTTCCTGTTCGTCATCACCTACGCCTTCGCCGAGAACCCGCTCTTTGCCAACCACCAATTGCTGCAAGTGCTGTTCGTGGTGGCGATGGCCGCGCGCGACCCCACGCCCCCGCGGAGCGCCATCGGCGAAGTTTCGCCCGAGCGGAACTGACGCGGCTCTCGCGGATTACATCAGTCCAAGACAATGTTTGGTTCATATTGAATCGAGCATTGTCTGTTGGTTAGTCGTTTTTCGCAGGATTTTCCGCGAATTCGGTTCCCTCCCCTGAGCCGGGGACGGGGTGACCGATGCTGTCTGACACCAATGGAGGGATTCCAATGTCAAATAAGCTGAAACTTCCGGTGCTTGCTGTCAGTGCTCTGGCGCTCGTGGCTTTCGCCGCGCCGGGGTCCATGGCCAAACCGAGCCGCGACGGCGTGCGCGTCGGCGTGCTGACCTGCAAGGTCGAGGGCGGCCCGGGCTTCGTCTTCGGCTCCAGCAAGGAGCTGAACTGCCGTTTCGAGGGCTCGGGTGGCCGCTCAGAGCGCTATGAGGGCGAGATCAACAAGTTCGGCATCGATGTCGGCGTCACCGGCCCGGCGACCCTGACCTGGGCCGTGGTCGCTCCGACCGAGGACGTCCGCCGCGGCGCGCTGGAGGGCAATTATGTCGGCGCCTCGGCCGAAGCCTCTGCCGGCGTCGGCGCCGGCGCGAACCTGCTGGTCGGCGGCTCGGACGAAACCATCTCGCTGCAGCCGCTCAGCGTGTCCGGCGGCACCGGCGTCAATGCGGCGCTGGCCGTGTCCGAACTGGTTCTGCGCGGCTCGTAAGCCCGCCACGCTCTTGGATGAGCTTGAAAAAGGCGCCTTTCCCGGCGCCTTTTTTATGCTTCAGCGCTTCTCGCACCAGAGCTGGTACATGGCATCGAACAGACGCGGATGCTGCTCCTCGAAGGCCGCCCAGGCCGCCAGCGAGCCGGGATGCTTTTCGCCCGGGAACTGCTTATGGAACGCTGCCATGATCGGCCCCGGCAAGTTGAAGCCCCGGAAGATCAGGCCGTTGGCGTCCAGGAACGCCTCGATCTCGGAGAGGAAGATCGGGCGCTCATGCTCGTGCAGCGCCAGATCGCGGAAATTGCTCAGCGTATAGAAATCATGCGAGGCGGTCAGCCCGCCCGCCGCGCCGGGGCGATCCATCAGTCCGGCGCGATAGGCCCGCGCGGCATCGTCGCCGCAGGCGGGGCCGGGATAGTCCGCTTCCGTGCGCAACTCGGTGATGTTACGGCGGGAGATCGCGCTGTAGAGCCCGGTCAGCATCAGGCCGCCCGGCTTGAGCAGGCCGAGCAACGCCTGCCAGCCCTTGAACGGCTCGTCCATATGGTGCAGCACGCCGACGGCTTCGATAATGTCGAACGGCCCGGCTTCGGGCGGAATGGCAAGCAGATCGGCCTGGGCAAAACGGATATTGCCGACGCCGAAGCTTTCGGCCTTCGCCTTGGCATAGGCAAGGCTTGCCCGGCTGAGATCGACGGCCAGCACGTCGGCCTGCGGCCCATAGCGCACCGCAACACCGAGCGCGTGCTTGCCTGTCCCCGCGCCCGCGATCAGCACCTTATATGGGCCCTCGAGTCGGGATAGCGTTTGCGGCGGCGCGTAGAGCGCCAGAATTTTCCGGGCGCTACCCTCGACCGGCATTTGCAGGCTGGTCCAGCGCGGATAGGGATGCGCCTCATATTGGCGGGCGACCTTGCGCGAGGTCGGATCGTCGATGGCGCCGAGCACCGGGATGCTTTCGGCCAGCTCGGTTTGCCGCGCGGCCTCGTCAAGGTAGCGCGCGAGCAGTTCGCCGAGACCGCGCGGCCGCAGCGACCGGCAATCGCTGCTGGTCAGCGCATCGCCGATCAGCTCGTGCCGCGGCCGGTAGAGCAGGCCGAGCAGCAGCTTTCGCGCTTCGGTGGAGGCGCCGCCGCGCAAGGCGCTCCAATCGATGCCGAGCGCTGCGAGAGCGTCGCGCTCATTGTCCCCGGCCACAAAGACATGTTCATTGTCGAGACATTGCCCGATCAGCGCCAGGACGAAGCCGGTCAGCGCCTTGTCCTCGAAACGATCTGCCGGAACTTCGAGCAGCAGCACGCGGCGCAAAGCGGTCAGCAAGCGCTCGAGCCCTGGATCCCGGTTCGCGCCGCTGGTGAGCGCGGCAAGCAGCAGCGGATGGGCGAGGATCTTGTCGGTGCGGCGCAGGATCAGATCGCGCGCCGCATCCTCGGCGCCGCCCGCATCGGCCAGCGCGATGAATTCGCCGAGCGGTGAGGCCGCGCGCAGATGCGCGATAGCGGCGGCCGCGACGGCCTGCCGGTCAATCCGGTCGAAGGCAAAGGCCGCGAGCATCCCGTGCGGATCGAGCGCGCCGGGCGATTGCAGCACATAGCGCAGATTGAGCATGGCGAGACGCTGCGCCGGCTCGAACCAGGCCGGGCGCTGCCGCAGCGCCTGGGTCAGCAATTGCGCCGCCTCGTCGATATCGCCGATGCGCTCCTTGGCGCTCGCCAGATTGAACAGCGCCACCGGATTTCGCGGCTCGGCCTTGACGGCCTTGGCGAAGGCCTCTGCGGCGAGATGCGGGCGTCCGGCGAGAAAGGCTTTTCTGCCCTCGCTCAAAAAATCCGGCGGTGACGGCTTGGCACGGCGGGTTGATTTCATGGCCGATGCCTAGGACGGATTTCGCCCGAAGGCCACCGAAAACCGCCCCAGGTTTTTCGCCCGCACATCATTTTTGCGCCGATGGCGCCAAGTCAGCAGCCCGGCGGGGTGTCCGCGCCGCGTCCAGGCTTGAAATTGTCCTCGATGGTTTCGATCAGCCCTTCATAGAATGGCTTTTCCGAGGTCGGGAAGGTGACGCTGAGCACGTTGATGACCTTGCCCGAGCAGGAGAACATCACCTTCTGATAATAGATGTTGTCGCCGCGAAAGCCCGACAGCACGAACCAGCTTTGCGCGGTCGGGCTGTAGTCCATCTTGTCGTAGCCACCGAACTCTTCGAGGATGATCTTGCGGTATTCGCGCGGGGAAAAATTCTCGGTATTCAGAGTGCCGTAGACGACGATCTTGGCGCGCCCGTCCGGGGTCGCAAAACTCTGGCCGCCGCCATTGGCGGGCAACTCCCCCGGCTCGAACAGCGCGGTCGGGTAGTAGAGGCTATAGCCGAAGCGCGCGTTCTGGTAGGTGTTCCAGCGCTCCTGCTCCGCCGGCTTGTGCTTCGTTGCGGCGATCGCCGCGACGCCTGGCAAAAGGAGAATGGCGGCGAGCAGGAGAAACCCCCGCCGCCGCCCCGAATTGGGTCGTGTCCGCATGATCGAGCCCTCAAAATCATGTTCCGCATCTAGCCGGCATTATCCGCCGGTTTCGCACCACAGGTGAATCAAACCTGCGTCAGGGCATGAAGTTCGGGCAAGCGGCCCCTCAATTGTCCAAAGACGTACGTCACCGCTCCAGCGGAAAGCGCTTGAAGAATTTCCAGCTCACATCCGCTGCTGAAATATCCTGGTTAGCCGGCCCCAGCACCGAGCGCAGGAACGGCCGGTTGCCGAGCTTGGCGCCGGGCGGCAGGTGGCCGCCGCCTTCGACCGTCAGCAACACCACCGGCGCACCCGATTTGCAGTCGCCATATTGCGTCGCCATCACCGTCGAGCCGTCACGCGCATCGCGGTCCGGCAGCGGCTTGACCTCGGCCTCGCGCGCGCAGGCATTGCGGCGGCGCCAGAACTCCACCGTCTCCGGCGTCGACAGCACCTCGCCCTTATTGATGAAATTGCCGACATCGCCGCCATCCCACGGCACGACGCTGTCATTCGTCGAATTGATGACCAGGAACGGCGCGCCGCCGCCCTTGCATTCCTCCGACACCTTCGCCGGCAGATTGGCGATGACGGCGGAATAGGCGGCAAAGATCCCCGGCGCCTCGCAAGCGACCCGGTAGGTCATCATGCCGCCATTGGAGATGCCGACCAGATAGAGGCGCCGCGGATCGGCGATGCCCTTGCGCACGAGGTAATCGGCGAGATTGCGCATGAAGCGGACGTCGTCCGGGCCGTCGCTGTCGCTGCGGCCGTCATTCCATTTGCGGAACACGCCGTCCGGATAGACGGCGGCGAAGCGCCCGCGCTCGGCGATCTCCTCCAGGCCGAAGATCTTGCGCATCGATTTGCCGCTCATCAGCCCGCCATGCAGGGCGACAACGGTCGGCAGGCGCTCGCCCGGGCGCGTATCGTCGGGCAGCACGATGCGGAAGGTGCGCTCCCGGCCGCCGCTTTCGATGCTGGCGTCCAGAATCTCGGCATGGGCTGTTGACGCGGGCGCGCAAAACAGCGAAAGGCTGAGGGCAAAACCAATAAGGCTTTGCAAGAGTTTAGCGTTCATTCTAACCATCCCCCCTAAACGTGCCTGGCTCAGCGCCTGCTGAGATCCATACGGCGCGGCAGCCATCCTTCCGGCGGGTCCGGCCCCTCCCGGAATGCATGGCATTTCACGACATTGTCCCGTTGCGGCCATTGCTGCGGCGCGGTAAAACGGCGGCACGATTGCACAGGAGCGATAAAACATGGGGAAAGCCGAGGCGCAACCGGCGCGGCCCTTATCACCGCATCTCACGATCTTCCGCCCCTACATCAATATGATGATGTCGATCCTGCACCGGATCACCGGCGCGGCGAATTATTTCGGCACCCTGCTCCTTGCGGCCTGGCTCACCGCCACCGCCAGCGGCCCGGACGGCTTCATGGCGGCCAACGCCGTCACCGCCTCGCCCATCGGCCTCATCATTTTGTTCCTCTATAGCTGGTCGCTCATCCATCACGGGCTCGGCGGCATCCGGCATTTCATCTGGGATACCGGCCGCGGCTTCGAGCTGCCGACCATCCGGCTGATGTCCTGGGCGACGCTTGCCGGTTCCGTGACCATCACGCTCATCATCTGGTTCATCGGCCTGACGAAATGGGGAGCCTTCTCATGAACCGCTACGGCACTCCGCTCAAGCGCGTGCGGGGCCTCGGCTCGGCCCAGGCCGGCACGGAACATTTTTGGGGACAGCGCCTGTCGGCCGTCGCCAATCTCTTCCTGGTGACATTCCTCATCTATTCGGTGATCCAACTCGCGGGCGAGCCGCTCGACGTGGTGCGCGCCTATTTCCGCTCGCCGGTCGTCGCCCTGCTCGCCGCCCTGTTCGCCTTTTCCTCCGCCTACCACATGCGGCTCGGGATGCAGGTCATCATCGAGGACTATGTGCATGCGAACACACCGAAATTCATCCTGCTGATCCTGAACACCTTTTTTGCGGCGGCGGTCGCTCTTACCTCTGTGATAGCGATCATAAAGCTGAGCCTGGGAGCTTGAAGATGGCCGAAAACGGCAAGGCAAATGGCGTCGGCGCCCCGAAGACCAATGGCCGCGCCTACCCCTTCATCGATCACACTTTCGACGTCGTCGTGGTCGGCGCGGGCGGCGCGGGATTGCGCGCGACGCTCGGCTGCGCCGAGGCCGGGCTGAAGACCGCCTGCATCACTAAGGTGTTTCCGACCCGCTCGCATACGGTCGCCGCGCAGGGCGGCATCGCGGCCTCGCTCGGCAATATGGGGCCGGACGACTGGCGCTGGCACATGTACGACACGGTGAAGGGCTCCGACTGGCTCGGCGACCAGGACGCCATCGAATATCTCTGCCGCAACGCGCCCGCCGCCGTCTACGAGCTGGAGCATTATGGCATGCCCTTCTCGCGCACCGAGGAGGGGAAGATCTACCAGCGCCCCTTCGGCGGCATGACCACCGATTTCGGCGAAGGCCCGCCCGCGCAGCGCACCTGCGCCGCCGCCGACCGCACCGGCCACGCCATGCTGCATACGCTCTACGGCCAGTCGCTGCGCTATTCAGCCGAGTTCTTCATCGAATATTTCGCGCTCGACCTGATCATGGACGATGAAGGCGCCTGCCGCGGCGTCGTCGCCATGTGCATCGAGGACGGCTCCATCCACCGCTTCCGGGCGCGCAAGACGATCCTTGCGACGGGCGGTTATGGCCGCACCTATTTCTCCTGCACCTCCGCCCACACCTGCACCGGCGACGGCAACGCCATGGTGCTACGCGCCGGATTGCCGCTTCAGGACATGGAGTTCGTGCAGTTCCACCCGACCGGCATTTACGGCGCGGGCGTGCTCATCACCGAGGGCGCGCGCGGCGAAGGCGGCTACCTCACCAATTCCGAGGGCGAGCGCTTCATGGAGCGCTACGCCCCGCACGCCAAGGACCTCGCCTCACGCGACGTCGTCTCGCGCTCGATGACCATCGAAATCCGCGAAGGCCGCGGCGTCGGCCCGGACCGCGACCACATCTATCTGCATCTGGACCATCTCGACCCGAAAATCCTGGCCGAGCGCCTGCCCGGCATCACCGAGAGCGCGCAGATTTTCGCCGGCGTCGATCTGCGCCGCCAGCCGATCCCGGTGCTGCCGACCGTGCATTACAACATGGGCGGCATCCCCACCAACTATCACGGCGAAATGGTCATGCCGCAGCACGGCGACCCGGATGCGCTCGTCCCCGGCCTGATGGCGATCGGCGAGGCGTCCTGCGCCTCGGTGCATGGCGCCAACCGGCTCGGCTCCAATTCGCTGATCGACCTCGTGGTGTTCGGACGCGCCGCCGCCCTGCGCTGCGCCGAGAGCATCGAGACCGGCACCACGCAATCGCCGCTCCCGGCCGGCGCGGGGGATGCCGCCGTTGCCCGCCTCGACCGCTTCCGCTTCGCCGATGGCGGCACACCGACCGCCGCGCTGCGCCTGCAGATGCAGAAGGTGATGCAGTCCAATTGCGCGGTGTTCCGCACGGCCGAAGTGCTGGAGGAAGGCGCCGAGCGCATCCAGGAAATCTGGAGCGGCGTCGACGACATCAAGGTCACCGACCGCTCGCTGGTGTGGAACTCCGACCTCGTCGAGACGCTGGAGTTCGACAATCTGATTGCGCAGGCTGCGGTGACGGTCGCCGGGGCCGTCGCCCGGCAAGAGAGCCGCGGCGCCCACGCCCGCGAGGATTTCCCCAACCGCAACGACGCCGAATGGATGAAGCACACGCTGTCCTGGGCGAATGACAAGACGCGCGAGGTGCGCCTGGACTACCGGCCGGTACACACCCGCACGCTGACGAACGAGGTGAAGTATATCGAGCCTAAGGCGCGAGTGTATTGAGCGCGGAGTAGCGGTGAGGATGAGAGGGCAATGTCCGCCGATAGGTTTGTACCCCCTCACCCCTTGCCCTCTCCCAATGGGAGAGGAAGTTCCGCTGCGCCCCGGATTGAACGCCTCGCGCTACTTCACCTCTCCCCCGGAGAGAGGTCGGCGCGAGGCCCCGGGTGAGGGGGTAATGCCTCTCGGCGGGCCACGAACCTTACCTCCCCGCCAATTCGAAGCCTCTCATCCGTCGCCCCGGCCGTCAGAGCCGGGGCCCACTCGCTTCACCTTTTGCCGCAGCACGCGCGGATCGATGATTGGGTCCCGGCTCACCGCTGCGCGGCGTCCGGGACGACGAGAGGAGAGTCCGGGCGAAGGGAAGCCGACTATTTCTTCGCCTTGGCCTGCTTCCGGATCTCGGCCAGCCCGTCCTTGAAAATCCCCTCGATCACCTTCTTGGCGTCGGCCTCGCTCGCGCCCTTCGGGTCGAACTTGGCCGACCACACCACATTCACCTCGTCCTCGTCGTCATCGTCGGGCAGGACGGCCAGCGTCGCTGTGTAGTTCGCGACCGGCAGAGGGCTCTCGTCGATGGTGTAGCTGTAGCTGAGCGGCTCGCTCTTGATCAGCGTCTCCTTGATGACGCCGCCATCCTTGGTGGTCAACGTGCGGATCTTCTTGCCGCCCGCGCTCGACTCCTCGCATTTGGCGATCGGCGGGAGCCAGTCGGCGATGGCGCACCAGCCGCCGATCTTGGCCCAGACGGCCGCTTTCTCGCCCCGGATTTCGACCTTGCGCCTGACCTCGGCGGCATTCGCCGCCGCCGTGAAGGCAAAGCTGACGGCCAGAGCACTCGCAATAAAGCGATAAGACATTGTTCCGCTCCCTAAAACTGTTCTTCTTGCTAAGGTTCGCGATCTTAGCAGAGGACACAGCGCAGAGTCAGGACAATGGACCTTTTACGCGGAGGCAACTTGCGCTGAGGGGACAGCCGGCTGCCGCTCCACCAGATAGAGCCAGACCGCCGAGGCCGTCAGGAACACCGCGAACACCGCGAGCACCACGAACAGCTCCGCAAAGCCGGCATAGGTCTTGTGGAAATAGGACACGGCCGGGATGGCCGCCGCGACGGCGGCGAAGCTGAACGTGTAGCGCACCGAATAGACGCGGGTGCGCAATTCCGGCACGGTGTAGCGCGCGACCATCACCTCGTTGATCGGCACGAGGCCGAACACCACGAACATCATCGGCAGCGCGAACAAAAGAGTCGGGATGCCGCCGATCAGGCCGGTCAGCAAGAGGAACGGCGTCTGCAGCAGCCCGACCCAGAGGAAGATGCGGGCGAGCGAATAGCGGTCGAGCAGCGAGCCGATCAGGATCTGCGCCAGGGCGGCGAGGGAATAGACGACGAAGACGAACAGGCCGATGCCGGAAACCGTGGTGGTCAGGTCGGCAAGCCGTTCCTCGAACAGTTTTGGCATGACGACCGTCGTCGCGCTGAAGATGAAGCCGCCGAATGCGGTCGAGATCATGATGATGGCGAAGACGCGCACCATCTCCGCCCGCGTGACGTTCCGCGCCATGCCCGACCGCGCCGAGGAGCGCAACGGGCCGGGATCGGGGACGAGCGCCCAGAAGGCGATGCCCATGGCGATGCCGGCAAGGCCGGGAATGATGAAGGCTGCGCGCCAGGAAATCAGGTCGGTCAGCACGCCGGTCAGCAGCGCCGCCGAGGCGATGCCCATATTTCCGCACAGCCCGTTCAGGCCCATGATCCGGCCGAGGCGCGCGGCGTCGATGGTCGAGAGCATGGAATTGCCGATCGGATGGTAGATCGCGGCGAAGACGCCTACCACGGTCAGCGCGATGCCGATCTGCAAGGGCGTTTGCGCGAGGCCCGTCAGCACGCAGCCCGCGCCGACGCCGATGAAGAACAGCGTAATCAGCTTGTGGCCGCTCACCCGCTTGCCGATCCAGCCGAACGGCATCGAGAACACGCCGAAGGCGACGAAGCCGCCGATGGAATAGGGCAGCAATTCCGAGAACGGCCGGTTGAGCGACACCGACAGCGCCAGCACGGCTGCCGGATAGATCAGCATGACGAAATGATCGAGCCCATGCCCGAAATTGAGAAAGGCGATCAGCCGTGAAGAATCCTTACCGTCCATGCTCTCGCGTCCCGCTGCTGAAATGGGCGCCGATTGCGCCCGTAAATTCATCATACATACGGCGCTCATGGCTTGCCCGCGCCGCCAGGACAGCTATCATTGCGATATGGACATCGCGCCGCGCCGCAAGAGCACCAATTCGGCGGATTACCAGGACACGCCCCAGCCGGCCTCTGCCCTGGCGGTCGACTATCCCAACGGCTACCATTCGCTGCCGCATTATCACCGCCGGGCGCAGCTCCTCTTCGCCATCACCGGCATCATGACCATCAGCACCGGCCAGGGAAGCTGGGTGGTGCCGCCGAGCCGGGCCTTGTGGATTCCGCCCGGCGTCGATCATTGGTTCCGCGCCTCCGGGGCTGTGCGCATTCGCACCCTCTATGTCGAGCCCTCCGCGGCCGACGCCGCCGGGCTTCCCAATCGCTGCGAGGCGGTCGCCGTCTCCCCGCTCTTGCGCGAATTGCTGATCCGGGCGGTGGAAATCCCTAATGATTATGAGTGGGACGGGCCGGACGGCTTCGTCATGCGCCTGATCCTCAGCGAGATCCGGCTGCGCCCTGCCCTGCCCCTCAACCTGCCGATGCCGTCCGACGAGCGCGCGCGCAAAGCCTGCGCCGCCGTGCTCTCCGACCTCGCCCATGACGCGCCGCTGGAGAGCGCCGCCCGCGCCGCTGGTCTGAGCGGGCGCAGCCTCAACCGACTGCTGAAATCCGAAACCGGCCTCAGCTTCGGCCGCTGGCAGCGCCGGGCGCGGCTGCTCGGCGCGCTGGAACGGCTTGCCGAGGGCGCCTCCGTCCTCGCCGTCGCCCTCGACCTCGGCTATGACAGTCCGAGCGCCTTCACCGCCATGTTCCGCCGCGAACTCGGCATGGTGCCGAGCCGCTATTTCAGGTGACGTTCAACCAGCCAGCCCTACCCTGCCGCCATCGCCGCCAACTCCGGACCCGCCATGGCCACATCCTTCGCCGATGCCATCAGCCGCTTCACCCGCTCGCCCGGCTTCAAATTCTTCCTGGTCGCCGGCCTCATCCTCTTGCTGACCATCCCGCTCGCCTTGATCTGGCTGCTGGTTTCGGAACGCGAGGCGCGCTCGCGCGGCGTGGCGCTGGAAATCGCGGGCCAGTTCGGCGGCGAGCAGCGCATCATCGGCCCTCTGCTGATCGTGCCTTATTCCGTCACCATCACCCGCGTGCGCAACGACAAGAGCGTCGAGGACACCGAAACCCGCTACGCCGTCTTCCTGCCGGATGATTTTGCCGCCGAAGGCGAGGCCAAGTCCGAGGTGCGCCGCCGCTCGATCTATGACGTGACGGTTTACTCTGGGCGCGTGAAGCTGACGGGCCGCTTCGCCGCGCCCGACATCCGCCTCGTCGATCCGGACGCCGCCACCGTGCGCTGGCGCGACGCCTTCCTGTCGCTCGGCCTCAGCGATGTGTCCGGGCTGAAGGAAGCCGCCGCCATCACGCTAGACGGCGCGCGCCGCATCGCCTTCGAGCCGAGCGCCGGCCTGCCGAGCAACGTCACGCCGGGGCTGAACGCAAGGCTGTTTCCCGTCGATGCCTCGGTCGATCAGCCGCCCGCCGCCTTCAGCTTCGAGACAGAGCTGGTTTTCAACGGCTCCTCCTCGCTGACCATCGCGCCGATCGGGCGGGAGACCCGCATCACCCTGGCCTCGGACTGGCGGCATCCGTCCTTCGTCGGCGCCTTCCTTCCCGACAGGCGCGAAATCCGCAATGACGGCTTCAACGCGACCTGGCGCATTCCGCATCTGGCCCGCAGCGTGCCGCAAGCCTGGCGCGTCGATGCCAATGCCACCATGGGCATCCATAACAGCCTCGCGATGGCGGCCTCGGGCGTGAATTTCTACGTGCCGGTCGACTATTACGACCTCGTTAACCGCGCCGCCAAATACGGGCTGATGTTCCTCGCCGTCGCCTTCTTCGCCGTGCTGGTGCTCGAGCTGACCTCGGGCCGGCGCGTCCATCCGGTGCAATATGTCTTCGTCGGCGTGGCAATGATCCTGTTCTACGTGCTGCTGCTCAGCTTTGCCGAACATATCGGCTTCACCGCCGCCTATCTGATCGCATCCGTGGCGACCGGCGGCATGTTGTCGCTTTACGTCGGCAAATCGCTGCATAGCAGCATCCGCGGTCTGGTTATGCTATGCGTCTTTCTTATTCTATACGGGCTGCTATATCTCATTCTGCGCCTTGAGGATTACGCCATGCTGGCGGGAGCGGTCGCCGGCTTCGTCATGCTGACGGTGACCATGTTCGCGACCTTGCGGGTGAACTGGTCGGGCGAGGCGGCACAGACTTGAACGGGGCGGCTGACGGAACAGGCATATGGTAGAACTCGCACTTCCCAAAAATTCTACGATCGGCAAGGGCAAGAGCTGGAACGCCCCCGAAAAGGGCGGCAAGGGGCGCTGGAAAGAATTCCGCGTCTATCGCTGGAACCCAGATGACGGCGAGAACCCGCATATCGACAGCTATCACCTCGATCTCGCCGAGACCGGGCCGATGGTTCTCGACGCCATCATCAAGATCAAGAACGAGATCGACCCGACGCTGGCCTTCCGCCGCTCCTGCCGCGAAGGCATTTGCGGCTCCTGTGCCATGAATATCGACGGCACCAACACGCTCGCCTGCACCAAGGCCATCGACGAAATCGGCGGTTCGGTGAACATCTACCCGCTGCCGCATATGCAGGTGGTGAAGGACCTTGTGCCGGACCTCACCAATTTCTACGCCCAGCACCGCTCCATCGAGCCCTGGCTGAAGACCGAAAGCCCGGCGCCGGAGAAGGAATGGAAGCAGTCGCGCGAGGACCGCGAAAAGCTCGACGGCCACTACGAGTGCATCCTGTGCGCCTGCTGCTCGGCCGGCTGCCCCTCCTATTGGTGGAACAGCGACCGCTTTCTCGGACCCGCCGCGCTGCTGCAGGCCGACCGCTGGGTGGTCGACAGCCGCGACGAGGCAACCGGCGAACGGCTCGACAATCTGGAAGACCCCTTCCGCCTTTACCGCTGCCACACCATTTTGAATTGCGCTCAGGTCTGCCCGAAGGGTCTCAACCCCGGCAAGGCGATCGCCGAGCTCAAGAAGAAACTGGTGGAGCGCCGCGTCTAAGGCGCTCGAGCGAGAGCGCCATGTCAGCCCAGGAACCAAGGTCGCTGGAGGAATTTCAGATCGCCGCGCAGGAGGTCTGGGACGGCCTGCCGGCGACCTTCCGCGACGTCGTCGGCAATCTCAGCATCCACATCCGGGACTTTGCCGACCGCGATACGCTCGACCGGATGCGCATCCGCAACGAGTATAATCTGCTCGGCCTTTATCACGGCATCGGCCTGCCCTTCAAATCCACCTGGGACGTGCCGCACGGGCCCGACATGATCTTCCTCTACCGCATCCCGATCCTGGCCTTCGCGCATACCGACAGGCAGCCGGTGCGCGATGTCATCGCCCATGTGCTGATCCACGAGATCGGCCACCATTTCGGCTTCTCCGACGACGACATGCACGCCATCGAAGCGGCGACGCCGTGACGGCCGCGCCGAAAGGTCCCGGACGCCCGACCGCTTTGCGCGCCTTGCTGGCCGCCGCCGCTTTCGTGCTGCTGCTCGCCGGCGCGGCGGGCTTGGCGCGGGTGCTGCAATTCGCCTATGCGACGCCGACGGTCAGCGAATATCTGGAGCATCTCGGGGGCGCGGGGACGGTCGTGCCGGCCGGCGAACTCACCTATGACGGCCACAATTTCCGCTGCGGCCGTTTCCCGACCGTGCTCAACGCCAAGCTCAACGATTACGGCGCCGCCTATTTCGGCTTCGTGCTGCTCAACCCGGACCGCTTCGCCACCATGTCTCCGATGGTGAAGCGGTACGCCTATGCGCATGAATGCGGCCACCAATATGTCGGCTATGACGAAGGCGAGGCCGATTGCTATGCCATCCGCCGCGGCCGCCGCGAGGGTTGGCTGGACAGGGCAGCGCTTGAGGAGATTTGCGGCTTCATCAGCCGCTCCAAGGGCGACGCCGTGCACGCCTTCGGCGTCCGGCGCTGCGAGATGATGAAGCTGTGTTTCGCGCGATCACGGCCGGGGCGGGAGCCGCTATGACGCCGCGCGCGCTGCCTCGGCAATCTTCAGTATAGTGTTCCAGTTGCGCCCCGTGCCACGGCATCCGATCTTCTTCTCGATCAGCCCGATGGTCAGCTTCGAACGGCCGATGCCGTCCGGATAGGTGATGTAGAGCTGCGCGCCGTCCGCCTTGACGATTTCGCGCCCCTGGATCGCGGCATTCAACTCGGCGACCGCGCTTTTAGGAGCGGTCCCCTTGAGCGGCATCACCACCAGATGGCTTGGATCGCTCTCGGCTTCGTCGGGAAAGGGATTAGCGGCGACGATCCCATCCCATTCCGCAGCACTGCGGAGGAGGATGTCGGTCTTCAGCCCTAGCTCCGCCGCGACCGCCTTTTCCAGTTCGGCCTCCAACGCCTGCCCGCCATGCGCGGCGCTGAAGACGACGTTACCCGTTTGCAGCACCGTCCGCGCATCCTCATAGCCGAGGCCGGCGAAGACCTTTCGAAGGTCGGCCATTGGGAGCTTCGTCCGCCCCCCGACATTGACGGCGCGCAACAATGCGATCTGGATGGTCATCGCGCCATCTCAGCCATTGACCTTCGGCGGCAGGGTCTCTGCCTCGATCGTGTAGAGCTTGCTGAGCAGCGCTTCGAAGCCGCCGCCCTGATTGCCGGTATGCAGATCGATCCGGCCGACCTTTTCGACCAGCTTCTCCAGCGCCTCCAGCTCCTTCAGACGCAGCAGAAGCGGATTGTTCTCCATCAGCTTGGCCGTGTTCAGCAGCGAGCGCGTCGCCGCCGTCTCCTCCTGGCGGCGGATCAGATTAGCTTTCGCGACACGCTCGGCCTCGACCACCTTGTTCAGCAACTCGCGGATGTCGCCCGGCAAGATCACATCCTTGACGCCGATCTCGCCGACCTCGGCGCCGAGCACGCGCACCCGTTCGGTTACGAACTCGCGCACCTCGCGGTCGATCGCATCGCGGGCGGCGAGGATGTCATCGAGCGTGCGGGTCGCGACCGCCTCGCGGATGGCGAATTGCACCAGCCGGTAGAGCGTGTTGCCCAGATCGCCGGTCGATGTCGCGGCCAGTACCGGGTCGGTCACCTTGTAGAAGGCCGTCAGCGTGACGCGGATGGCGACGCGGTCCTTGGTCAAAATCTCCTGAGCCGTCACCTCGAGCGGCTGCGGGCGCAGATCGATCTTCGGCAGCCGGACGGCGCGGCCGACGGCCCAAAAGGCGTGCCGCCCCGGCCCGAGCCGTTCCTTCAGCTCGCCATCGACGATCAGCAGCGCCGCCTCATGCGCCTCGACCACCGCCTGCACGATCACCCCGGCGCGGGCCGCGTCGACCTTGTTCAGATGCTGCCTGGCGACGCGGAAATCCTCGGCGGTCTCGATGCGCTCGACCTCGACCTTGGTCAGCGTCTTCCAGAAGGCGCGGGTGGTGTTGGGCAACACCAGATGTTTGGGGTCGCCATCGAAGGAGACGAGGGCGACCTGCGTCGGTCCGGCCTGCACGATCTCGAAATGCTCGGCAGCGAATTCCGGATGCGCCTTGGCGAGCATCAAGGCGCGCTCGGCCGGGATTTCGGCGCGCACGACCTTGACGATTTCTGCGGCGAGTTCGTGGCCCGGATCAAAGGCGCTGTACTTGCCAGGCCCGACCAGCTTCACGAAACGGCCCTCGCGCGTGAGAAAGGCGCGCTCATCGTCCTTAAGGATGACCTCAAAGCTGAACCAATTGCGCTGGACCGTCATCGTGCCCTCCCCCGAAGTGCAAGCTGCAGAGATTAATAGGCGAATGATCAATGCCGCCGCAATGCCCGCGTCGAGGGAAACTCCGATATGAGAAGCAAAGGATGCCGGCGGCCGCCCACGACGAGATCGCGGACCGGGGTTTGAGCGAGCCGGCGCCACCATCCGCGTCAGGTTGCGGCCACGGATCGCTCCCGAAGGAGGTCCCCGTGCCGGAGCCTGGGCTCAGGCTTTGCCGGCGGGCGGTATCCGCCCCGGCGCAGAGCGCCTCGCCGCTTGCCTCACCTTCGGCCGGAGCCTCTAGCAAGGCGGGGAAGCCGCCGGCTTCCTCTCGATGTGCTTTCGCTTTACAGGCGAATTGACTTGGGGATTGAACCCAAAACCGTCGGAACCTAAATCCGATGCTCTACCCTTGAGCTAGTCCATGGTGGAGCTGAAGAGATTCGAACCCTCGACCCTCTGGCAGTCCAGATGCTCTACCCCTGAGCTACAGCCCCGAATGCCGATCGTGCGGAACACGCCGCCGCAAAGCGGTGCGCGCCGGCCGGGACCTGAAGCCCGGACCCAAGGCGTCGATCAGCCCGGCGATCATAATGCAGAGGATAGGAAATGGAAGCGCAGAGCGCGTCAGGGCTGAGGATCGGGCTTCGCATCCGAATGGCCCAGGTCCCGTTCCGGCGCGATGCGGTCGCGCAGACGCTGCTTGACCTCCTTCAGCTCCGGAAACCGCCCTTCGGCCTTGCGCGACCAGAACACCTCGCCGCCGAGCCGCAGCTCGAACACACCGCCGGTGCCGGGGATCAGCGTCACGCCGCCAAGCTCGTCCTCGAACGTGGTCAACAATTCCTGCGCGGTCCAGCCTGCGCGCAGCAGCCAGCGGCATTGCCGGCAATATTCGATCTCAACAATCGGCAAACCGGACATCGGCGTCCCCTTGTCAAAAATTTCGTTCCCCGGACAGGCATCGCAAGGCCCGGCTAAGGGTTTCACCCTATTAGAGGATCATGTTGGATTCGCTGCAAAGACATTGAAGCCGCAAGAACGGCGCTATAGAACTTGCCGGATCCGTGATTTGACCCTGCGACAATCCATCGCCGCTCAACACACCTTATTGGCGAAATTGCCATCGGGAGTGCACGTTCCAGATTTAACATAACCATAGGCCACATTCGTTTTCCCCCCGAGATCTTCGCGACGGAGGCTATTCTGTCCATATCAAGCAACGAATTTGCGAGCTGGCCCATGGCTCTTCCGGATCCGTCCGACCCTGAACGCCTCGCCTTCTTCTTCGACTTCGACGGCACGCTGGCCGATATCGTCGAACGCCCGGAAGCCGTCGAGGTGACGCAGGAGACGCGGGAGACGCTGGCGCGGCTGCGCGGCGTCATGCATGGCGCCGTTGCCATCATCACCGGGCGGGACATCGGCTCCGTCGATCACTTCCTCGCCCCGCTCAATCTGCCGGTCGCCGGCGTGCACGGCCTCTCCCGGCGCGACGCCACCGGCCATACGCACCGGCCCGATTTCAACGGCGCGGCGCTGTCCGCCATCGAAGCCGCCCTGCGCCCGCTGGTCGAGCGCGAAAAGGGGCTGCTTTTGGAACTCAAACAGGGCGCGGTGGCGTTGCACTACCGGCAGCGCCCCGAGCTCGAGGCGGTGTGCCGCGAGGCGATGGCGAGCGCGGCGGCCGGATGTGCCGACATCACGCTGAAGCCGGGCAAAATGGTCATCGAGGCCGTCGGCCATCGCAGCGGCAAGGGCGCGGCGATCGACAGCTTCCTCCAGGAGGAGCCGTTTCGCGGGCGCGTACCGGTCTTTGTCGGCGACGACCTGACGGACGAGGACGGTTTTGTGCTGGTCAATGGACGCGGCGGCATTTCCATCAAGGTCGGCCATGGCGACACCTCCGCGCTCTACCGCGTCGAGGGCCGCGAGGCGCTGCTGGCCTGGCTTGAAACCATCATCGAAAAAATAGGAACGGCCCGTGAGCACTCTTGAACTCGGCATTATCGGGAATTGCGGCATCGCCGCGCTGGTCGACAAGAAAGCCAATATCGTCTGGTGCTGCCTGCCCCGCTTCGACAAGGACCCCATCTTCCATTCGCTGCTCGGTAGCCCCAAACAGGCGCCCGATGCCGGCCGTTTTTCGGTGGAACTGGAGGATTTCGTTTCCAGCGAACAGAGTTACGTCCCCAACACCGCCGTCCTGAAAACCATCCTGCACGGCGAGAGCGGTTCGGTGCAGGTGACCGATTTCGTGCCGCGCTTCCATTGGCGCGACCGCGCCTTCCGTCCGCAAATGCTCGTGCGGCGCTTGACCCCGATCAGCGGCTCGCCGCGTGTTCGAATCAGGGTGAAACCGAGATTTGAATATGGTAACGTAGACCCGAATGTGACTTTTGGCTCAAACCACGTCCGCTATGTTGGACCTGGATTTGCCATCCGCCTGACAACGGATGCGCCGATTGATTATATATTGGATGAAGTCGCATTTAATCTAGCGGAACCAGTCAATCTCATTCTCGGGCCGGACGAAACTCTTACCGAGGGTGCGACCGAGACAGCGGTGAACTATGAAGAGCGCACTCAGCTCTATTGGAAGCAGTGGGTCCACCGCCTCGCCGTGCCGTCCGAATGGCAGGACGCCGTCATCCGCGCGGCCATCACCTTAAAACTCTGCAATTACGAACCGACCGGTGCCATCGTGGCGGCTCTGACCACCAGCATCCCTGAGGCCGCCGAGACCGAGCGGAACTGGGATTACCGTTATTGCTGGATCCGGGATGCCCTGTTCGTCGTGCGCGCGCTGAACAGCCTCTCCGCCGTGCGCACGATGGAGAATTATTTCCGCTGGATCATGAACATCGTCGCCAATGCCCGCGACAGCCATCTCCAGCCGGTCTATGGCGTCGGCCTCGAACAGGCGCTGATCGAGCGCACGATTCCCCAGCTCGGCGGCTATCGCGGCTATGGCCCGGTTCGCGTCGGCAACCAGGCCTATGAGCATTTCCAGCACGACACTTACGGCAATCTCGTGCTCGGCGCCTCGCAGGCGTTTTTCGACAAGCGGCTGCTCGCTCCTGCCGGCATCGAGGATTTCAAGAAACTCGAATTTTGCGGCGAACAGTCCTTCGCGCTGCATGACAAGCCCGACGCCGGCATGTGGGAGCTGCGCCACCGCGCCCGCATTCATACCTCCTCCAGCGTGATGTGCTGGGCAGCCTGCGACCGGCTGGCGAAGATCGCCGCCCATCTCGGGCTGATCGACCGCCATGTGCTCTGGCGCGAGCGCGCCGATACCATCAAGGCGACCATTCTCGACCGGGCCTGGTCGGAGAAGCGCAAGGCCTATGTCGAAAGCTTCGGCGGCGAGCATCTGGACGCCAGCGTGCTGCTGATGAGCGAGGTCGGCTTCATCGAGCCGCACAATCCGCGCTTCATCTCGACGCTCGACCAGATGGAGAAGGTGCTCGGCCGGGGCCCGCATATGATGCGCTACGAAGCCCCGGACGATTTCGGCATGCCGAAGACGGCGTTCAATGTCTGCGCCTTCTGGCGCGTCGATGCGCTCGCCCGCGTCGGACGCCGCGAGCAGGCGCGCGAGAATTTCGAGGCGCTGCTTTCGGCGCGCAATCATCTCGGGCTGATGTCCGAGGACACAGACCCGATCACCGGGGAGGCCTGGGGGAATTTCCCGCAGACCTATTCGATGGTCGGCATCATCAACGGGGCCATGCGTTTGTCGCGGCCCTGGGAAGGGGTGGTATGAGCAGGCTGGTGGTCGTATCGAACCGTGTGGCCTATCTTGAGAAGCAGAACCAATCGGGGGGGCTTGCCGTCGCTTTGGGCGACGCCCTCCGCCAGACCGGCGGGGTCTGGTTCGGCTGGGACGGCGCCGTGGTCGACGACCGCGCGCCGCTCCCGGTCTCGATCGAACAGGCCGGCACCGTGACCATCGCCACCGTTCCGCTCACGGAAAAAGACTATCAGGAATATTATGTCGGCTTCGCCAACCAGGTGCTCTGGCCGGTCTGCCATTACCGCCTCGACCTCGTCAAATTCGAGACCGTCTATTTCGACGGCTATCGCCGCGTCAATGCCCGTTTCGCGGACGCGCTGATCGAACTCCTGCGCCCCGATGACGTCATCTGGGTGCATGACTATCACCTGATTTCGCTCGCTTCCGAACTGCGCTCGCGCGGCGCCAAGCAGCGCATCGGCTTCTTCCTGCACATCCCCTTCCCGCCGCCCGGCGTGCTGCTCGCCGTGCCGGTGCATCAATGGCTGATCAAGTCGCTGTTCTCTTATGACGTCATCGGCTTCCAGACCCATTCCGACGTCGTCAATTTCCAGCGCTTCGCCAGCGAGACCAGCGACGGCAAGATCCTCAGCGACGGCCGCGTCATCGCCTTCGGCCGCACCGTGATCGCCCGCGCCTTCCCGATCGGCATCGATGTCGAGGCTTTTGCCGCCATGGCGCATACCTCCGCCGCGGCCGATGCCATCGAACGGCTGAACCGGCGCAATTTGGAGCGCAAACATATTGTCGGCGTCGACCGGCTGGATTATTCCAAGGGCCTGCCGGAGCGCATGAAGGCGTTCCGCCGCCTCCTCGAACTCTATCCCGACAAGCAGAAGACCGTCACCTTGATGCAGATCGCCCCGCCGACCCGCGAGGATGTCGCCGCCTATACCGACATCCGCCAGGAGCTGGAGCAGCTTTCCGGCTCGATCAATGGCGAATACGGCGATTTCGACTGGACGCCCGTCCGGTATATCCACCGGAACCTGCCGCGCGACCAGCTCGCCGCCTTGTTCCGCGGCTCCGAGGTCGGTCTGGTGACGCCGCTGCGCGATGGCATGAACCTCGTCGCCAAGGAATATGTCGCCGCCCAGGACGAGAGCGATCCGGGCGTGCTTGTCCTGTCGAGATTTGCCGGCGCGGCTGAGGATCTAGTGGAAGCTTTGATCGTTAACCCTTACGATCTTGACGACATCGCCCATGCGCTGGAGCAGGCGCTGAACATGCCGCTCGACGAGCGGCGAGCGCGTCATCGCGCCTTGCTCGAGCGGGTGATCAAGCATGATGCCGCGCATTGGCGGGAAGACTTCCTCGCGGCCCTCGCGCCGCAATTGCAGGAGCCGGTAATATGAGACCCTGGCGGCTGGTTGCGGATGTGGGCGGCTCGAATGTGCGTTTCGCGCGCAGCCGGGCGCAGCACGCGCTGAGCGAGCGCCGCAGCTATCCGTTGACCGACTTCGACAGTTTCCCGGACGCGCTGGCCGCCTTTCTCGACGAGACCGGCGGGGCGGAAGGCTGTTCGGCCGCGGTCGTCGGCGTTGCCGGGCCTGTCGATGGCGACAAGGTCAAGCTCACCAACGCGCCCTGGTCGCTCGAGGCCGGCGAGATCGCCGCCATGCTGGCGGGCGCGCCGGCGCGGCTGATCAATGATTTGCAGGCGGTGGCCTTGTCCCTGCCCTATCTGGAAGCCGACGAACTCATTCCCATCGGCGAGGCCGAGCGGAAGTCCGCGCCGCGCCAGACCATGCTGGCCGTCAATGTCGGCACCGGCTTTGGCGGCGCGACCGTCATCCCGGCCGGGGCCGGCTGGGTGACCAATCCCGGCGAGCCCGGCCATATGCGGCTCGGCGGCTGTACCGCCCTGGAGCTTGAACTCGTTCAGGATGCGGGCTGCGTCGAAGAGGTGCTGTCGGGCCGGGGCGTCGAGCCGCTTTACCGGCGGCTGGCGGCGCGCGCCGGCGTCACCGGCGAGCCCGGCGTCAGCGGCGCCAAGATTTTCGCCAGCGCCTCCGAACACGCCGTCGCGACCGAGACTGTGCGGCAGTTCTCCGCGCTGCTGGGCCGCGTCGCGGGCGACCTGGTGCTCGCCTCGGCGGCCTGGGGCGGCGTGTATCTCTGCGGCAGCGTCGTCAATGGCTGGGCGGCGGCGGGCGGAGGGGCTCTCTTCCGTGCGCCCTTCGAGGACAAGGGCCCGATGCGCTCGCGCATGGAAACCGTCTATTCCGGCATCATCGCCCGCGACGACGCAGCACTGATCGGGCTGACCTACCTTCCCATCGAGGCGGGCGAAGCGGTTCTCTGAGGTTTGCCTTCCTGCCCTGCCCTCCCCTAAGGCCGCGTGAGCAACCTGCGCCGCGCCAAACACCCGCATCGGGCGCTTTGTGAAAGCGGATGATGCATTAGAATGGCGGGCAAAAGGGAGGACAATCATGAAAATCCGCGCCGCTGTTCTGGAAGAGATGGGCCGCCAGCCGCCCTATGCGCAGTCTTTGCCGCTGACCATCGGCGAGATCGAATTGCAAGGGCCCAAATCCGGCGAGGTGCTGGTCAAGATGGCCGCCGCGGGCCTCTGCCACTCCGACCTCTCCGTCATCGACGGCAACCGGCCGCGCCCGGTGCCGATGGTGCTCGGCCATGAAGCCGCCGGCATCGTGGAAGAGGTCGGCGCGAATGTGCACGACCTGAAGCCGGGCGATCACGTCGCCCTCGTCTTCGTGCCGAGCTGCGGCCATTGCCTGCCCTGCGCCAGCGGACGTCCCGCCCTGTGCGAACCGGCCGCCGCGGCCGGCGGCGCCGGCACGCTGCTCTCGGGCGAGCGCCGCCTCAGCCGCGACGGCCACGACCTCAACCATCTGCTCGGCGTCGCCGCCTTCGCCGAATACGCCACTTGCTCACGCCGCTCGCTGGTGAAGATCGATCCGGAATTGCCGCTCGACCACGCCGCCCTGTTCGGCTGCGCCGTGCTGACCGGCGTCGGCGCGGTGGTGAACACGGCGCGCATCGAGCCGGGCAGCACGGTCGCCGTGGTCGGCCTCGGCGGCGTCGGCCTGTCGACCATCCTCGGCGCCGTCGCCGCCGGAGCCGAGCGCATCGTCGCCGTCGATCTCGCCGAAGACAAGCTGGCGCTCGCGGCGTCCCTCGGCGCGACCGACGCCTTCGTCGCCGGCGAAGGCGCCGCGCAGGCCATCAAGGACGCAACCGGCGGCGGCGTGCATTACGCCTTCGAGATGGCCGGCGCCGTCCCCGCCCTCGACCTCGCCTACCGCATCACCCGGCGCGGCGGCACCACCATCACCGCCGGCCTGCCCAACCCGAACGCCCTGCTGAGTCTCCCCGCCCTCAACCTGATCGCCGAGGAGCGCACGCTGAAAGGCAGCTACATGGGCAGCGCCGTCCCCAGCCGCGACATCCCGCGCTACATCGGCCTGTTCAAGCGCGGCAAGCTCCCGGTCGACCGCCTGCTGACCCGCCACATCAGGCTGGAGGACATCAACGAAGGCTTCGACCGCCTCCGCGAAGGCAGGGAGATCCGCCAGATACTAACCTTCGGATAAGCAGAGGCGATGCGGCGGGCTCCGGTCTGATCCGGGCCCGCCTCTAATCGCCCCCGCCGCCACCATTGCCGCCGCCGATGTCGCCATGGCCGCCGCCATGATCCAGATCATGACGGTGCGTGGAGGAGCCGGGCGTATACCCGCCAAAATCCGAGCGCGGCGGATTTGGCGGCCGCCGCACCCGGTCGCGGCGGCTCCCAGGCGAGGCGAGTTCGACGACGATCCGCGTCGCCAGCAGCCCGATGAACAGCGCCAGCAGCGCGCCGCGCGGAACGCCTATCGCTTTGGCGATGTCGGCGGCGAACCAGGCGAGGAAGGCCGCAACCATCAGCGCCGCATAGGGCGTGCCCCGGACGAAGGGGCGCAACGCGACGGCGTAGCGGGTCAGAAGCCCTCCGGCCAGCAGCAGCAGAACGATAATCAGCAGTCCTGCGATGGCCGTGGCCGTCTCCGGGGTGACCCCGAGCCGCGTCGCGATGGGGGCGATCATGCCCTGCACCCCCGCCCGCCGAGCCGGAGCACTAGAGGCCGTCCAGCGCGCCGAATGCCGTGATCAGCTCACGCGCGGCGAGGCCGCCATGATGGCCGTTGAAGCGGTTCTCCATCAGCCCCGGCTCGCGCCAGCCGACGAAATGGCCGTCATGCGCCAGCACCAGCACATCACCGAGCCGCCGCCGCAATTCCTCCGCCACCGGCGCGGGGCCGAACAGCCCGATCTCCAGCGCCTCGTCCACGGCCATCACCGTCGCGATGCCCGCCAGTTCGCCCTTGAGCAGGGACAAGACGTCCTCGCGCCGCTCCGGCTTCAGATGCAGGAACAGGTCGCGCGGCGAGCCGTTCGGGTAGATCGTGCTGCCGGTCGGGCTGATGGCAAGGCTCTCGCCGAGGCCGGGCCAGCGCTCGTTGATATAGACGGTCTCATCGCGGCGAGCATAGACCTGATCGTGGTCGGCGGTGAACAGGTACAGCGTGTTCGGGCTGTTGAGCTTGCTCAAGAGGGCGTCGAAAGCCGACCAGAAGGCGGCGATCTCGGCGGCGTGGTAGGACGTGCCCGGCCCGTAATGATGGGCGATGGAATCGATGCTGGCCCAGTAGAAATTGAACCACGCCTTGCCCTTGACCGCGCCGAGCGCTTCCTTGAGCTGCACCATCGCCTCGGACAGCATCACATGCGGGACGACGTCGGACCCGGCGCAGACCATGCGGTTAAAGCTGGAATCGGCGTGGTTGCGGTGGGCGAACTGGATGGAGTGCACACCGCGCGCCGCCAGCCGCTCGTGCACCGTCTCGCGCACCGCGAGCATCGCGCCGGGGTCGTAGCCCTTCTGCAGGCAGACCTCGCGCGAGAGCTGTCCGAGCGGGCTGAAGGGCAGCGTCTGGATCACCTCGCCGAAGGCGGGGATGTAGACATTCCATTCGTAGAGCGCGTGCTGGGCGGGCAGCACGCCGAGATTCATGGTCGACACGGACGCGGCGGTGGTCGAGGGGAACAGCGCCGAGATCGGCGTCAGCACGCCCTCGTCCATGACGCGGCGGGTCGTCGCGAAGCGCCGGCCGTGATCCTGCCAGGAGCGCCAGCCGAAAGCGTCGATGAAGAACAGCACCACCTTCTCGGGGCGCGGATAGGAGCCGCCGAAACAATCCTCCGGCAGCAGATTGCCGAGCCGCTCGCCGGTCAGCAGGTAATGAATGGTGTTCGGAATGTTGCCGAAGGAATAATCGGCATAGATGGGTTTGAGCAGCTTGTCGCCCAGCGGCTCGAACCGCGCCAGCGGCGCCTCGTTGATCATCGAAAATACTCCCCGCTACACATACGCTTATTGGCCGCCGGGCGCCCTCAGCCGCCGGGCATCAGGACCCGGCCGTCTTTGCGCTCCCGCTCGCTCAGCGTGTCGATGAGATAATTCGTCGACACATGCTCATAGATCACCCGGCCGTCATCTTCGATCCAGAGGCGCCAATATTCGTCGTGCCCCTCGTCGTCCAGCCGGTATTGATTGATCCGGATCAACGCCGCCTTGCGGGTCTCGAACTGCCCCAGCGGCTCGACCGTCCCGCTCCGATGCTCCAAAACCACCCGGTATGTCATGCGCCCGCTTTGCCCCGTTTCCGATTCGCATTCTGCCACGGCCAAAGCATGACGTTTCGCTTTTCTGCGAAAATTTCAAGCCCGGCTGTGGATGGCGAGCGGGCGCGGCTAGCGGGTTTTGACGGGCGCGACCGGCAGATTGTCGATCAGCCGGACCCGGCCGAGAAAGACCGCCCCCAGAATGCGAGCCGGAACCGTGACATGCTGGCCGACCGGCATGAGGTTGGCGGCGTCGCGCACTTCCAGATAATCCACCTTGAAGCCGGCGCCCTCCAGCCAGTCGCGGCCGAGGAAGGTCGCCTCATGCACCGGGCGCCCCTCGGAGAGGTCGGCGGCGACTTCGGCGAGCACGGCATGGAAGCGCGGCGCCAGCGCTCGGGCGGCGCCATCGAGATAGGCGTTGCGCGAGGACATGGCGAGGCCGTCCGCCTCGCGCAGCGTGGTGCCGGACAGCACCTCGATCGGCATGTCGAGATCCTTCACGAGCTGGCGGATGACGAGGAGCTGCTGATAGTCCTTCTCGCCGAAAATGGCGATGTCGGGCAGGCATTGCAGAAACAGTTTTGCGACGACCGTCGTCACCCCGGCGAAATGGCGCGGGCGGCTCGCCCCTTCGAGCCCGGAGGTCAGGCCGATGACCTCGACGCGGGTGGAGAAATCGTCCGGGTAGATCTGCTCGACGCCCGGCGCATAGAGCAGATCGGCCTTCGCCTCGGCCAGTTTCATCCAGTCGCCCTGCTCGTCGCGGGGATAGGCGGAGAAATCCTCGTTCGGGCCGAACTGGGTCGGATTGACGAAAATCGAAACAACGGTGCGGTTGGCGCGTTTCCTCGCCTGGTGGACGAGCGAGATGTGACCGGCATGCAGCGCGCCCATCGTCGGCACCAGAGCGACGGTATTGCCCTTGCCCCGCCAATTCCGAACCGCCGCCCGCAACTCCGGCAAGGTCCTGACGACGGGCAATTTTCCGGCCATCTCGCGCTCTTCCTTCCATGAACCGCGCGACCATATCAATTTGACAGAAAAACGGAAGCCTACCCTAGGCCAAGACCGAGCTTTCTTGGCCTAAATGCGTAAGCGCTCTACAATGGCGGAGGAGAGTTCCAACCCATGGCTGCCGACAGGAAGACACCTGCGCCCGCTTCGGAGACCGGCGTACCGGCCGAGCGCTCCAGCCGGAGCGATGTCGCCGATTTCATCGAGAAGATGAAGGCCGTCGCCCCGTCGGCGCCCGATGGCGACCGCGGCCGCCTGCTCTTCGCCATGGACGCCACCATGAGCCGCCAGCCGACCTGGGACATGGCGCTGAAGCTGCAGGCCGAGATGTTCCTGGAGGTCAAGGCGATCGGCGGGCTGGAGGTGCAGCTCATCTATTTTCGCTCCTATGACGAATGCCGGGTCTCGGCCTGGGTGCGCGAGCCGGAAACGCTGGCGCGGCTGATGACCGGCATCCGGTGCCTTGGCGGCTTCACGCAGATCCGCAAAGTCCTGCTGCACGCCCGCCGCGAGACCGAGAAGCGCAAGATCAACGCGCTGGTCTATGTTGGCGATTGCATGGAGGAGGACATCGATCATCTGGCCGCCCTTGCCGGCGAGCTCGGCATTCTCGGCGTTCCCGCCTTCCTGTTCCAGGAGGGCGACGATGCCAAGGCCGAGGCCGCCTTCAGGGAGATTGCAAGATTGACCAAAGGGGCCTATTGCCGGTTCGACGCGGGGTCGGCCCAGCAATTGCGCGAGTTGTTGCGCGCGGTCGCCGCCTATGCCGCGGGTGGGCGCAAGGCGCTCGAAGATTTCAGCAGGACCGGCGGGCGGGGCCGGTTGCTGCTCGAGCAACTCAAACGCTAAGCGCCAAGGCGATGCCATTGCTGCTCCTCGGATTTGTGCTGCTGATCGTCGTCTTGATGTTCGGACGCGCTTTTACGCGCGCCGACCCGAAGCGGATGGCCAAGCTCTTGCGCAATCTCGGCGGGGCGGGCTGCATGGTGCTGGCTCTGTTCCTGCTGGCGCGCGGCGAGTTCTTCGTCGCGCTGCCCCTGGCGCTGTTCGGCCTGTCGCTGCTGGGCAAGACGCTGCCCTGGCCGGGCGGCTTCGGCGGCGCGCCTCGCGGCGGCGGCCAATCCTCGGTGCGCACCGATATGCTGGAAATGACGCTCGACCACGATAGCGGGCGGATGGAAGGCATGGTGTTCCGGGGCGCTTTCGCAGGCCGGCGCCTGTCGGATCTGTCATTGGCGGAGCTGGACCTGCTGCTCGCCGACGCGGAGCAGAATGACGAGTCGGCGGCGCGCTTGCTGCACGCCTATATCGAGCGCCGCAGCGAAGAGGGCGGCCAGCGGCAGCAGCAATCGTCGCGGGGCGGTCCCGGTTCGGGCACGATGAGCGTGGACGAGGCTTATGCCGTGCTGGGCCTGCAGCCCGGCGCCAGCCGCGACGACATCCAGCACGCCCACCGCGCGCTCATGAAGAAATACCACCCCGACCAGGGCGGCACGACCTATCTCGCCGCAAAGATCAACGAGGCAAAAGATTTGCTGCTGCGGGTAGCGGTTTGAGAATCGGCCGGCGGCGGCTGTGCCTGCGGCTTACCCCTCACACACCGGCCTCCGGCCGGAGTCCTCTCCCGCAAGGGGAGAGGGCGAAGTAGCCAGCGGCAAATCTGTGACTCCCATCCAGCGCGGCAGCCCTCGACCCCTCGTGGGAGAGGGCGGACGCGAAGCGGCCGGGTGAGGGGGCTGCGTCCCTCCGGCTGACACCGTTCCGAGGTTTGCCGAAGCGCCCACTTCTCCCGTCGTCCCGGACAGCCGCAGGCTGAGCCGGGACCCAATGGCTTACCGGCGAATCCTTCGGCAAGCGGCAATGCGAGTAGGCCCTAATGGCCGGGGCGACGGATGGGATCGCACGAAGCGGCGCGGCTGACCGCCCTACTCCGCCCTGACCACCAGGCACTCGATGGACAAACTCTTCAGCTTGGCGCAGGTCTTGGCGGCGTCATCCTGGGAGAACTGGCCGAAGCGGGCGCGGTAATACGCCTTACCCTTGACCTCGCCGGACACGGTCAGCTCGCGGTGGCCGCCGACCAGCCGGCCGGCCTTGTCCGCCACGACCGCCAGACGGCCCTTGGCGGCGCCCGGATCGAGATAGGAGCCGACCTGCACGTGATACGGCCCGAGGGCGGCGGCGTCGTCGGTAGCCGGGGGCGAGATCGCCACGACCGGAGGCGTTGCCTCGGCGCTGGTGTCGCCCTCGTCTTCGGCTTCATCCTCGCTGATGGGCTGGGCGTCCTCGTCGGCCGCCTCGTTGGTCGGACCGGCCATGGCGCCGGCGAGCGCCAGTTGCGTGGGCGGCGACGGCTCCTCCAGCTCGGGCTTGGCGACCGCCTCGCGCGCCGCAGCGATGGCGATGCTCAGCGTGCGCTCGGAGACGCTGGCGTGAAAGGCCGGGTTGCGCTCGGGCATGATGTTGTCGTCGTCATCGTCCTCGGCCGGAGAGACATTGGTGGCGGCCGCCGCGACCTTGATTTCGACCGGCCGGTCCTTGCCGCGCTGCTTGACGTCGTTGAAGGCGACGGCCTTGCTCCAGGACTGGTTCAGCAAGGTGCGCATCCGGGCATTGCGGTGCGCGCTCGAGCGCCCGCCCAGCACGACGGCGATCAAATGCTTGTCATCGCGGCGGCAGGAGGTGAGCAAGTTGAAGCCTGAATCGCGCGTAAATCCGGTCTTCATGCCCTCGGTGCCGGGATAGCTGAACAGCAATCCGTTGTGGTTCTTGTACTTGGCATTGCCATATTGGAAGACGCGGGTGCTGAAGATCTTGGCGTCCTGCGGGAAGTCCAGCAGCACGCGGCGGCCCAGGGTGATGAGGTCGCGCGCGGTGGTGTGCTGCTCCGGATTGGGCAGGCCCGAGGCGTTGCGGAAGACGGTGTCGGTCATGCCGATCTGTTCCGCCTTCTGGGTCATCAGACGCGCGAAAGCCGGCTCCGATCCGGCGATGTTCTCGGCGATCACGGCAGCGACGTCATTGGCCGATTTCGTCACCAGCGCATACATGGCGTCGTGGAGGGAGATGGTCTCGCCGGCCTCGAGGCCGAGATTGGAAGGCGGGCGCGAGGCGGCGTCGGCGCTGATTTTCAGCTCGGTATCGAGCGACATGCGGCCGGCGCGGATCTGTTCAAAGACGATATAGAGCGTCATCACCTTGGTGACGGAGGCGGGAAAACGCTCCTGGTCGGCATTCTCGGCATAGAGGATTTTGCCGGAATAGGCGTCGACCACCATGGCCGATTGCGGCGGGTTGTAGCTGCTGCGCACGATGCGCCGTTTCTTGGCATCGGCGGGGAACGCGGCGAGCGTGGATGCGATCACCGCAACGGCCACGCACTTGGCCATCCAGGCGACGCGGGAGGGGTGCGTCCTGTCGCCCGTTCCGCTTTGATCTGTCGAGATGCCCATGAGCCCCCTCGTTCGAACTTGCCCGGAAAGTCAATCTGGACTTCCGACCTTACGCGCACAGCCCTAGCAAACCCTTAACGAGCGACCCGGTCCGATCTCGCCGGGGGTCCCTTGAAATTCACAGGCGCCAGCTTATTTTGCCTCTCATCCGCTCACATATTTCCCGCAAGACAACGCGTTAACGCAAGCAGTGGGAAAGGTGACTCGTCTGGTGATATGGGCGCGCATCATGGCATGAAGGGGGCGAGCGTTCAAACCCCGTTCATTGCGGCAATTGCGTCAGTAAAAGAACGCAGCACGCTGCCTTAAGCCTAGGCAATGGCACCCATAAACTTTAATTCGAATTGTATGTTTTTATGGTTGCCGAACGCAGTTTTTTTTTGACGAAAATGTCCTACTATGAATGTGCCCGCGCCGCGTTCGCAGAAAATGCATGATGCGGTCAAGATTGCTTGAAGGCCTTTTTACTGCCGCGCTGGGAGTGCTATGGTTGCGGGTGTCATCAACCGTCCGCCCGTGCATTGAAACTGGGGGCAGCGAGGCTTACTCTTAGGGAAGCGATCGCGGAATGCGTTTGGGGTCTGGCATCATCATTGCATGTTATCCATGTGGCATAAAGACGAGATTAGCGGGAGCTGCGAAGGCGCGCGGCCTATGGCCAAGGCTCAGTCGCGCGCGTTCATGACGAAGAAGAGCAATCAGAACGACGACGGGGATCTGCGTGGCGGCATCGTCACCAAAGCCGAGCCGAAAACCAAAAAGCCCAGCCTTTACAAGGTTTTGCTGCTCAATGACGATTACACGCCGATGGATTTCGTTGTCTATGTGCTCGAACGCTTCTTCAACAAGCAAAATGAGGAGGCGAACCGCATCATGATGCATGTCCACCAAAGGGGTGTCGGCATCTGTGGTGTCTACACTTATGAGGTGGCGGAGACGAAAGTCGCCCAAGTGACGAATTTTTCCCGCCAGCATCAGCATCCGTTACAGTGCACTATGGAGAAGGAATAGGACGCCCGTGCCCTCGTTTTCTTCCAGTCTTGAAGAGTCCCTTCACCGGGCGCTCGAGTTTGCCAATGAGCGCTCTCACGAATATGCAACGCTCGAGCACTTGCTCTTGTCGCTGATCGACGACCGTGACTCGGCCGCCGTGATGCGCGCCTGCAATGTCGATCTGGATCTGTTGCGCGGCAAACTCATCGACTACCTCGACAACGACCTCGACAATCTGGTGGTGGATCAGGAAACCGAAGCGCAGCCGACCGCCGGCTTTCAGCGCGTGATCCATCGTGCCGTCGTGCATGTGCAGTCTTCCGGCCGCGAGGAAGTCACCGGAGCCAATGTGCTCGTGGCGATCTTCGCCGAGCGCGAGAGCCATGCGGCCTATTTCCTGCAGGAGCAGGAGATGACGCGGTTCGACGCCGTCAATTACATTTCCCATGGCATCGCCAAGCGCCCCGGCATGTCTGAGCCGCGCGCGGTGAGGGGCGTGGATGAGGATGCGGCCACGGTGGAAGCAGGTGAAGAAAAGAAGCGCGCCGGGGATGCGCTGGATGTCTATTGCGTCAATCTCAACGACAAGGCGCGCGACGGGCGGATCGATCCGCTGATCGGCCGTGGCAAGGAGATCGACCGCACCATCCAGGTGCTCTGCCGCCGCCAGAAGAACAACCCGCTGTTCGTCGGCGATCCCGGCGTCGGCAAGACCGCCATCGCGGAAGGCCTCGCCCGCAAGATCGTGCGCGGCGAAGTGCCCGAAGTCCTGGCCAACGCCACCATCTTCCAGCTCGACATGGGCGCATTGCTCGCCGGTACCCGCTATCGCGGCGATTTCGAGGAGCGGCTGAAGGCCGTGATGCGCGAGATCGAAGCCTATCCGGGCGCGATCATGTTCATCGACGAAATCCATACGGTGATCGGCGCCGGCGCCACCTCGGGCGGCGCGATGGATGCCTCGAACCTGTTGAAGCCCGCGCTCCAGTCCGGAACGCTGCGCTGCATCGGCTCGACCACCTATAAGGAATATCGCCAGCATTTCGAGAAGGACCGGGCGCTCGTCCGGCGCTTCCAGAAGATCGACGTCGCCGAGCCGACCGTGCTGGACGCGGTGGAAATCCTGAAGGGCTTGAAGCCCTATTTCGAGGACTTCCACAAGGTCCGCTACACCCAGCAGGCGATCAAGGCTGCGGTCGAGCTGTCGGCGAAGTACATCCATGACCGCAAGCTCCCGGACAAGGCGATCGACGTGATCGACGAGACCGGCGCCTCGCAGATGCTGCTGCCGAACTCCAAGCGGAAGAAGACCATCGGCTTGCGCGAGGTCGAGACCACGGTCGCGACCATGGCCCGCATTCCTCCGAAAACGGTGTCCAAGAGCGACAGCGACCTGCTGCGCAATCTGGAAACCGATCTGAAGCGGGTGGTGTTCGGCCAGGATCAGGCGATCACGGCGCTGTCTTCGGCGATCAAGCTGGCCCGTGCGGGCCTGCGCGAACCGGAAAAGCCGATCGGCTCCTACCTGTTCTCCGGCCCGACCGGCGTCGGCAAGACCGAAGTGGCGCGGCAATTGGCCAACCTGCTCGGCGTCGAGCTCCTGCGCTTCGACATGTCGGAATACATGGAGCGGCATACGGTGTCGCGCCTGATCGGTGCGCCTCCCGGCTATGTCGGCTTCGACCAGGGCGGCCTTTTGACCGACGGCATCGACCAGCATCCGCATTGCGTGCTGCTGCTCGACGAAATCGAGAAGGCGCATCCGGATCTGTTCAACGTGCTGTTGCAGGTGATGGACCACGGCAAGCTGACCGACCACAACGGCAAGCAGGTGGATTTCCGCAATGTCATCCTCATCATGACGACCAATGCGGGCGCTTCCGACCTTGCCAAGAGCGCTTTCGGCTTCAACCGGACCAAGCGCGAAGGCGACGATCAGGATGCCATCCAGCGCCTGTTCACGCCGGAGTTCCGCAACCGTCTGGACGCGGTCATCGGCTTCCAGAACCTGCCGCGCGACGTCATCGGCAAGGTGGTCGAAAAGTTCGTGTTCCAGCTCGAAGCTCAACTGGCCGACCGGAACGTCACCATCGAGCTAAGCCCGGAAGCGGCCGAATGGCTGATCGAGCACGGCTATGACGAGCAGTTCGGCGCAAGGCCGCTGGCCCGCGTCATCCAGGCCAATATCAAGCAGCCGCTCGCCGAAGAGCTGCTGTTCGGCAGGCTGGAAGGCGGCGGCACCGTCCGCGTCACCGTCGAGGAGAAGGAGCCCGGCAAGAAGACGCTCGGCTTCGAGATCGTCGAGGCGCGCGAGAAGGTGAAGAACCCGAACGACGAGGATGGCGAAGACGGCGAGATCGACGAGCCGGAAGAGGAAACCGCCGAGGTCAAGGCGAAAGCCGCCAAGCGGCCGCCCTCCTCCGACGGCGGCGCTCCCCGGCGGCCGAAGAAGTCGCCTCCCGGCGGCGGCCAATCCGGCGGCGATGGCGGCGGCCGCAAGAGCTTGGTGCCGAAAGTGCCGCTCACGCCGTAGCCTTAGGGCCCGAGAATTTGACGAAGGGGTGCGGTTCGCCGCGCCCCTTTTTCGTTTGCCGGGCGCGATTGCTCATAATTCGCGCAAACTGCCTGCAAGCTATGCAAATTGGGCCGATTGCATGCGTGATGCGCGCATTGGTATTTTCCGCCATAGTCCGTAAGCTTGATTGGCGCAGGCATGTCCCGAGGGACGCCCCGCCAAACGGATCGCATCGATGGATGGCAGCGGCACATTTTCAGCCGATCCCTCCTGGCCGGCCGAAGCCGGTCCGGCCACGGCCGCATGGCGCGGCGCCCGCGAGACCCCCTTCGTCCCCGCCATTGTGCTCTCCCTGACCTTCGTCGGCTTCGGCGCGCTGTCGCGCGAGACCGGCCTCTCCTGGCTCGACACGCTGTTCATGTCGGTCTTCATCTTCGCCCTGCCCGGTCAGGTCGTGCTGGTCGATCAGATCGCGCGCGGCGCCTCGGTGCTGACCGCCACCCTCGCCGTCACCGCGACGGGCGTGCGGCTGCTGCCGATGACCGTCGCGCTGCTGCCCATGCTGCGCCACCGGCGGGTGCCGAAATGGATGGAATTTGCCGTCGCCAATTTCGTCGCCATCACCATGTGGGTCGAGTCCATGCGCCGCGCGCCGGGCGTGCCGCGCCATCTGCGCGCCGCCTATGCGCTCGGCATCGCGGGCCTGCTGGTCAGCGTCTCGTCGATGGGCGGCCTCGCCGGCTTCTTCCTCGCCGCGCAGGTGCCCCCGGTGATCGCCGCCGCGCTTTTGTTCATGACGCCGATCTATTTCCTGCTGGCCATGCTCGGCGGCGCGCGCTCGGCGGCGGCCATCATGCCAATCGTTCTCGGCTTCGTCCTCGGCCCGGTCTTCCACATCCTGACGCCCGAGCTCGATCTGGTGCTGACCGGCCTGATCGGCGGCACGGCGAGCTTCCTGATCGCACGCTACGGCCTGAAGGACGGAGGGCAGCCATGAACTGGACGCTCTACATCCTGATCGCGGGCGTCGCGGCGACGGCCATCTGGCGCTTTGCCGGGGTCTTCCTGTCGAGCGGCCTCTCCGAGACCGGCGCGGCGATCGCCTGGGTGAAGGCGGTGTCGACGGCGCTGGTCGCGGGGCTGATCGCCCGCATCGTGATCTTTCCGCCCGGCGCCCTCGCCGATCTCAGCACGCCGGTGCGGCTGGGCGCCTTTGCGCTGGGCGTCGCGATGTATTTCCTCGCCCGCCGCCATATGGGCCTCGGCATCGCCACCGGCACCGGCGCGCTGATCGCGGGGCATTTGCTTGGGTTTTAGCGGCCGGGGTTATTGCGCATTATGGCCGCAAAAGCCCCCTCACCCGGCCGCTTGCGCGTCCGCCCTCTCCCCTTGAGCGAGAGGGCTCCCGCCGTCAGGCGGGTGGGTGGGGGCTGGTTTTTCCCTTCGCGAACGGATAGTTCAGAAAATACCGCACCGCGACCTCGACGATATGCGGCTGCGACTTATGCGGGCCGTCATATTCGATATAGGTCACGTCGTAGCCGGCCTGTTTCAGCCGGGCGGCGTGCGCCCTGCCCGCCGTCTCGACCGGCGTCTGTTCGTCCTTCGAACCATGCGCGATGAAAATATAGGGTGCCCCTTCCTGGTGCAGCGCGGTCATGAAACCGGCGGAGAAGGCGAGGATATGGGTGACGATGTCGCCGTTGCAGAGGCCGTTGGAGAGCGAATAGCTGCCGCCGTCGGAATGGCCGGCGAAGGCAAAGCGCGCCGCATCCAGCGTGAAGCGCGAGGCGACCTCGGCCAGCGCCATGTCGAGCCGCTCGCGGTCGGGGCCATTGCCGGCGATGACGATATCCCAGGTCGGCATTAGCGATTGCGGCACCAGCAGCAGGAACCTGTTGGCCTCCGCATGGCCCCGCATCACCGGCAGGATCTTTTCCGCGCCGCCGCCGCCGCCATGGAAAAGCACCATCAACGGCACCGGCTGCGCCGCGTCTATGCCCTCGGGCACGATCAGGACGGCGTCCCGGGTCTCGAACAGGCCGAGATCGTGCCGGCCGGGCGGCAATGGCGGCCGGGACGGCATCTGGTGCCGGAAGGTCAGCCGGCCGGCGAGCGAGGGATCGAGCATGGCCGATTTCTGCCATGGCGTCCGGCAGGCGGCAAGGGTCGAACGCGCCGGCCCGCGACCGGAGGCAGCGTCACCCGCCACATGCGGACGATTGGAAAACATTGTGCGCGGCCGATGGTGCACCTGCGCGGAGAAACCTCGAACCAGCTTTTTGATATTTTGGCCGACTGGAACGCCGCTTTGAGCGATTCCGAACCCCGGCTATAGCCCTCATATTTTGCGCCGCCTTCCCCCCGAAGGCGGCTTTTCTTTCAACCACAATCGATGCCGCTTTGAGCTGCCTCTCATGCCGAGAGACAGTGCGCGCGGCTGTTTTGACGACGACCATGCAAGATACCGACAACACCAAAAGACCGCCGCCGTTTTCGTTGCGGCTGACACCAGAGGAGCGCCAGCAGCTTGAGCGCCGCGCCGCCGGAACCTCGCTAGGCGCGTATATACGCGCCTGCCTGTTCGGCGAAGGCGATGCGAATCCGGCAATCAAACGCCGAACCCGGAGCAAATTCCCCGTCAAGGACCACAAGGCCCTGGCCCATGTGCTAAGCCAGCTTGGAGCCTCGCGCCTGGCCAGCAATCTCAATCAACTGGCCAAGGCGGTGAATACCGGCTCGCTGCCCGTCAGCCCTGAAACCGAGAGTGACCTTCAGGCCGCCTGCCGCGATATCCGCGCCATCAAACATATGCTCATGACGGCGCTCGGCATTCAGGAGCGCTAAGCCATGATCCTGAAAGCCTCTCAGCGCGGCGGGCCGAAGCAGCTCGCCCGCCATCTCTTGCGCGTGGGTGACAATGAGCATGTGGAGTTGCATGAGGTGCGCGGCTTCGTTTCCGAGGATTTGACGGAAGCCCTCAAGGAAGCCCAGGCGATTGCCAAGGGAACACGCTGCAAGCAGTTCCTGTTTTCTGTCTCGCTCAACCCGCCGGAATCCGAGAACGTCAAAGTTGAGACCTTCGAGAGCGCCATCGAGCGCATCGAGGAAAAGACCGGCCTTGCCGGACAGCCGCGCATCGTCGTCTTCCACGAGAAAGAAGGCCGCAGGCACGCGCACTGCGTCTGGTCGCGCATCGACGCCGAGACTATGACGGCCCGAAACCTCTCTCATTTCAAGCTCAAGCTGCGCGACGTGTCGCGCGAGCTGTATCTGGAACATGACTGGCAGATGCCGCGCGGGCTGATGAATTCCTCCGAGCGCGATCCTCGTAATTTTTCCCTGGCCGAATGGCAGCAGGCGAAGCGCGTGGGCCAGGATGCCCGCGACCTCAAAACGCTCATGCAGGAGTGCTGGGCGGTATCGGATTCACGCGCCGCCTTCGCGCAGGCGTTGGAGCAGCGCGGCCTGATCCTGGCGCAAGGCGACCGGCGCGGCCATGTCGCGGTGACGCATGACGGCGAGGTGCTCTCCGTCGCCCGCTATACCGGCAAGAAGACGAAGGAGATCACCGCCAGGCTGGGCGATCCCAAAGACCTGCCGAAGGTCGAGGAAGCCAAGGCGCGGCACGCCAGCGAAATGGCGCAGACTTTCCAGCGTCACAGGGCCGAAGCCGAGCAGCAAAAACGGCGCGATCTGGAGCCGCTGGAAGAGCGCCGCGCAGGGATGGCCCGCCAGCAGCGCGAAGAACGCGCAATGCTGGAGCAGAAGCAGCAGGAGCGCTGGAACACGGAGACCCGCGAATGGGCCTCCCGCCTGCAATCCGGCATGAAGGGCCTGTGGCAAAGGGTAAGCGGCGAATATACCCGCGTCCGCGAGCAGAACGAGCATGAAGCTTATACCGCCGTCCAGCGCGACCGGCAGCAACGCGAGGCGCTGATCTTCGCCCAGATGCGGGAACGCCGGGAGTTACAGCGTCAAATCAAAACCGTGCGCGAGCACCACGCCGCGCTTATGCGGGATATTCGGCAGGACCGGCAGACCTACAAGCAGATGGAACAGGAAACCGCACCAACCTTGCAAACCCGCTTCCGGCAGGCCGCAGCGCCAGCACCGACCAAGGCACCGCAGACGGCACAAGCCGAGGCAAAAACCCGTGCGCCAAGCCATGCCGAACGGCTACAGGTCCTGCGCGCCGGACGCCAGCCCAAGCCCGCCAGCCGAGGCCAGGACAGGGAGCCGGAGCGATAAAATCAGCCATTTTCTGGAATTTTAGGTCCGGGCTATGCTATAGTTCAAAGATGGACAAGATTCGTGTTCTTGACGATGTAATGCCCTCGGCGACGCCAAGCGCCGAGGATATCCGCGCATGGCAGGCCCTGCCGCGCGACGAGCAGCTTGCGCGCATGAAATCGGCCCTGAACCGCGCCGCCGATGGCCCGCGCAGCACCCGCACCATGCAGGACATCAAGGACGCGGCCCTCGCAAAGATCGCTAAGAGAGAGAATGGCTAACTACGTTCTCTCCCGCGCGGCTGAGCAATCCCTCGAAGACATCTATATCTACACTCACGACCAGCACGGCCCGGCGCAAGCCGAAGCCTACCATGAAGCCTGTCACCGCATGTTCGGGCTTCTGGCCGACTTCCCCTATCTGGGCCGCTCAGCCGATGAATTCAGGCCCGGCCTTCGCCAATATCCTCACGGCTCGCACGTGGTCTATTATTCCGTGCGCGAGAGCGTGGTCCATATCGAGCAGATTTTCCACCACGCCCAGAGCGTTCGACCGCATATGTTCGATTAGCGCGCGGGGATTCCGGCGATCTGGCACATAAGACGCCTATTACCCGGCGCGACGAAATTCAGACTCTTCCGCAGATGCTGCATCCGACGTGAATGCCTTGTCGCTGAAGCTTACGCGCGGCACCAACTCATTCATCGCATAATGCACGAATTGCGTGCCCAGATCCGTCAGGACATAGAGGTCCTTGTTGTCGAAGGCAGACTTCATCGTGTGACTTACCATCGCCTTCGGGCGGCTTATTCCAGCGCGTTGTTTCTTCACGAAATTTCCAGCGCCATCGGTATCACGTTTCTGGCGGATCACCCGTCCCAGGCTAAGATCGCCAACGAGCAGCTTAAACAAATCCGCTTCGGCTGAATCCTCTCGCACAGGCTCCTTGCCGAGATTGTCCCAGATATCGGCGCGGCCAATCGGGCCGTTGTTATAAATTTCTGAAATCACCGCGAAATGGAAATCGGAATATCGGTCGATCCAGTCGAGAAAGAGCCGGATCACATCATCGCTCGCGAGGTTCGTGGCCGCTGCATTCGAAAGGATATTTCGGACCTTGTGGCGCTTGCTCTCGCTATCGATGTTTTGCCAATTGCGGAAAGCCTTTTTCATGAGCCCCTGATATTCGGGGGACTCAATCCGCTCGCGGATGCGTTCATCCCCCAGATCGATACGAGCGGCGATCTCGGCGATGGTCCTTGCTTTTTCCCGCATTTCGTCTTCGAGCATTTGCAGCCATTGCTCGAAGACCTTCCTCACCTTGTCCTGTTCGTGTTCTGACCACGCGCCAGCCGCAGCCCCGAGCAGCCCTCCCAGGAACGGGATTGCACCGCCCGCCACCTGCATTCCCGCGCGGATCATCTTTCCGCCAGGAAATTCCTTGGGCATTTCCGGTTTGTCTTGATCGTCTTCGCTCATGCTCGGCTCTTCATTACGCCTCTCTATCGATAGTCCTACGGCGAAACTCCGCCGTCGCCCTCTCCAGTATCGCCCGCGCCTCAGGGCCAGACAGCCGAAGTTTCATCCAGACCGCCAGAGGCTCATCGATTCGGCCTTCAGTATACACCATGACGTTGCCGACGATGCCGCGAGTGCAATCGAGAATAAGATGGATTCCGTGCCGATAGGCGTACTCACCGCCCGGCTCGGTAAGGCCGGTCAGCTTTTCAACGTCCCGGTCAGTATCATCGTTGTCGTGCTTCTTGACCTCGATAACGAGGAGGTTGGAGCGCTCGCCCCGGCGATGGACGATGATATCGGGATAAATCGTGCGGCCTTGCCGGTCATCGGTACTCGTCCCTTCAGGCCGAGGCAGGCGTTTTATTCCATCGCCGAGGCGATTGTATTCACAATCGACGTGCCATTCCGGAAAGCGGTGCTGAAGATGCAGGGCAAGCCGGGCGCTTAGGCTCCGCTCGTTCACATCCACTGCGAACAGTTCCGGCTCACTTGCGACAAATGTTTCGATGGCTGAAGCGGCGATTTCGAGAAGTTCCAGTGCGTTCATTCAAGCGGATTACCGCAACCAGATATTAAAGGAAATGGCAGACCTACGCGGATATGCCAATCCCGCTATATCGCCCTGCCGTACCGGACACCCCTATTTGTCTGGCGATCTTTTCGAAGGATTTTTCGAATTTACTTCTGGGCAGCAGCGCGACTTCCCTTACCTTGCACCACGCTTCATAGGCCGCGAACAACTCCGCCAGCGTGAGTTTCCCCTCCGGCGCGGAGGTCAAACATTCCAGACAAAAATCCTCGACCGCACCGACCGGCTTGCCCTTGGCCTTCCTTGAAGGCGTTGCCTGTGCGCGAGGCTTTTCCGGTGCGCTGGCCGAAGGCTCGGCCTCCACCTCCGCACGGTTTGCTTTTTCCGTCTTGCTCCCAAACAGCTCGCTATGGCTGGTCGCGAGGAATAGCCCGAGGGAGGAACCGATTTCCACCAGCAGCGCCACGACGATGATGAGCGCGAGCCGCACGCGGCTGTGCTCATGGCCAAGCACGCGGGCCAGCAGTGAGACTTGCGGATCGGCATCCTGCCCGGCCCCTTCGATCCTCAGCCGGTCGGTTTGCTCTTTCAGTGCGGCGATCTTTGCCTGAAGCCGCTCGCTTTCGACGCCGGAGGCAAGCTCGGCGCGCAATTCGTAATAGCGCGCGCAATACTCCCGGCTCTCGGGGAGCGTCGCCTCGGTACACTCTTTCGCCCGGCTCCAGCGCCGGTCCTGCTTGTGGCGCTCCATATCTTCCGTGACGACGGCCACGGGCCGATGCTTCGGGATGTCCTGCATTCGGTTTTCCGCCGCGCCAAGTTCGGCGCGCGCGGTCTCGTGGGCGGCATTGACGTTTTCGCGGGTGTGGCTGAAGACGCCCCGGTTGTCGGCGGCAAAGCCAATGGCCGAGAGCAGCGAGAAGCCGGAGAAGAACAGCCAGACCGCAAAGCCCGGCACAGCCACCGCATAGCGCCCGGAGCGCCAGCCCCAGAAGATGAAGAACGGCAGGAGCGCCTTAAGGCCGTCAGCAGCGGCAGATGCCGCGCCTAGCACCTGGCCTTCGAGCGGCGTCTTGCCGAGAGAGGACAGAAAGAGATAGTTCATCGCCGCCGAGACGCCGAGCATGATGAGGGCGGCGATGATGCCGAGGAGGCTGGTGAGGAATCTCATCGCACATCACGCGCGCTTGCCGTGAAGGGCTTCATAGGCGTCCAGCGCCGCCACCAGCAGCCCGGCCTGGCTGAGATTGTCGCGCGCGGCGAGCCCTTTCATGCGCTCGGCATCCGCCGCCGGGATGCTCAAATTCTTCTGCACGCGGGAAGGTTTGGCGGGAGCGGCGGCGGGCACGGTCCGCGCCGTCCCTAAATGTGCCCGGAGGGCAATGAGCTTATCCCGGTCCATCACGCGACCTCCCGAAATCACCCTGCGCCTTCCCCGTCAGCCGGGCCTTGGCCTGGGTCTCCTTCAAACCCGAGCGCAGCGCATCCAGCCGCTCTTGCAGATGCCGGATGCGGTTTTCATTGGCGGCGTTGAGCTGGGAATGAACGATGCGTTCTTCCGCGCCGCCAATGGTGAGATGCATCTCGGCTCTGGGCCTCGCCCTGGCCTTGACGCGGCTGTCCAGCTCGGCGCGGGTGGCGATATCCACCGCCGCCCGCCCGAAGGCTTCTCTGCCGGTCATCGCTCGTCACGATCCCGCGAAGAGCGGCGGTCATCGCGGCGATCCCGGCGATCCTCGCCCTTGCGCTTTTCTTCAAGGCGTTCCTGCGGCGTGCGCAGCACCACCTGACCGTTGACCGGCATGGCATCGAGCTTGATATTGAATCCCTTGCCGTCCCCGTGTTCGAACGCACTGCCGACGCGGTTGAAGTAGCTCTTGCCTTCTTTGCCTTCACGGACAGAATAGGCAATGTGGCTGGGCTTGCTGGAAGAATGATCGTCATCGCGGCTCATGGCGGATCTCCGGAGCGGGGTTAAAGCGCGTACCCCTTCACGTATGACCGAAAGCCGCTCTGATGCTGGGGGAATCGGCTCTGTGAGAGCGGCGCTTTCTCCCGGATGATGTCCGCCCATTTAGAGCCGAAGCGCGTGGCGATGAGCACCTTGTCCCCTGGCGGATGATAGGGGTTCGGGAGATAGAGCCCGGCCATCTCTGCCCTCGTGAAATACGGGTATTTGTTTGCGAGGATCGGCTTGAGGTTCTTCCCCGAGATGAAGAGGATTTGCCGGTCTTCAGGGATACTCAAGACTTCATCCGGCGTCAGGAGAGAACGCGCCTGCTTGGCCCGCGTCTCGGCGGCGCGGCCAAAATGCGCGGCGTCGAAGACGGCAGAGAACGGATCGTCTCCGGCGAGTAGCCGCTGCATGGCCTGACGCTTGTGCCGCCGCGCTTCGTCCTGGCGCAGCCTGTCATCATAGATAAGCGTTTCGGAGCCGAGCATTTGCGAGACGAGCCGCGCCGTCTCGTAATCCCGGACGCCAAAGAATTGGCGCATCTGCGCCGAGCCGATGAAGCCTTGCAGCGCCGGAGCGCCAAAGTTGCGCACGATCTGCCCGGCATCCTGAAAAATTGCCCAAGCGCGCACCCCAGCCCCGCGCCCGTATGTGAAGGCGCGGAGCAGCCCTTCGAAGCGTCCGAGCTGGCCTGCCTCATCCACCAGCAGCATCACCCGCGCGGCTCCCGGCTGGCGGGACTTATAGAGGATGGAGACGGTGAAGAAGAGCCGGATCAGCGGCGACCAGAGCGAGAGATATTCCGCCGCGATGTTGAGGAAGATTTTTGAAGTCCGTCCCGCATCGGTCAGCGCCTGGAGCGAAAAATCCCCCTCTTCGAGGAAGGCCAGCAAGCCCGGATCGTCGAGAAAGCTCAAATGCGCGTATAGCTCGCCCAGGATGCCGCCGAACTCCTTGGGGCTGTCCTGCTGCTTGGCCAACATCTCAGCCCCCGCGCGGCGCACGCCGTCGAATGACGAGGCGAGCATCGCCTCCAGCCGGTCCGCCCAGCCTTGCGGGCTGGTCTCGATCAGGCCGATGGTCCGCCAGAGCGCCGGAAGACTGACGCGCCCGCGCGTTTCGATCAGGGATTTGAGCAAGCTCTCCAGCCATTCCCGCGCTCGAAGCTCGAAATACTGGCTGTTCGACGAGCCGCTCAAGGGGATCAGGCTTTCGGCGATGAACTTGCTGTCAATCGGCGCTGATATCCGTCTACGAAGACCAGATCGTGAAGCTGGAGGGGCGCAAGGTCGCGCTGAGTGAAAAAGTGCGTTCCTGCGGGCGTCCGCTGGCCCCGTTCGACGAAACCTTTCGAACCGCGCTCAATTTTCTCTCAAACCCTTGGAAACTATGGGAAAAAGGTGGCATCACTGATCGCCGAATGGTGCTCCGGCTGGCATTTGGACGGCCCTTATCCTATCACCGGAAAGAGGGCTTTCGAACCGCCGATTTATCCATACCGTTCAAGATGTTAGAGGCCATCAAAAACAGCAAAAATCAAATGGTGCGGACAGAGGGACTCGAACCCTCACTCCCTTACGGGAAACGGATTTTAAGTCCGTTGCGTCTACCGGTTCCGCCATGTCCGCAGCGGGCAGGCCGTGCCGTGCCCCGGGCGATTTATGCGCCAGGGACCGGCGGCTTTCAACTCCTGAAGCGCGGGGCCCAAGCTCAGGCCGTTTGCCGTGTCCCGGCCGGCACGGGCCCATGCGCGCCGTGCCGCACCGCCGCAAGCACCAGCAGGAACAGCACGGTGCTGTTACACATATGCCAAAGGAAGTGGGTGCCAATGGCCTTGCCCATGAAGGAAATGTCGTTGCACCAGATGCGGTCGGTGGCGCGCAGCGTGACGGAGATCATGAACACCAGCGAAGCGCCCAGGACATAGGGCGCGGTCGGATGGCGGCGGACGGTCAGCCAGGCGCCGATCAGCAGCATCGCGGCGAGTGCGGGCAGATAGCCGAAGCTGCCATTGAGGCAATTGGTCTTCTGCAGCAGCGGCAGCGAAAAGCCGAGCGCGTCGCATTGCACCTGCATCGCCTGCTCGATGACCCAGGCGAAACCGGCAATGGCGGGCAGCGTCAGCAGCAGCGGCAAGCCGGCGAAGGCATAAAGCGCATAGCCGAGATAGGCGAGCATGAAGATGCCGATCGGAATGACATCGGCCGCCGACGCCCAAGGCGTCGCATAGGTGTGGAAGAGGAAGCTGCCAATGCCGATGACGAAGACCGTCAGCACCAGGAAATAGCGGAACAGCTTGGGCTCGGTCTTCGGCCGCGCGATCAGCTCGCGCAGGGCGAAAGCGGCGCCGATGATGAAGCCGATATTGGTGATGGCATTGAAAGGCTCGGCCCAGAAGCTAGGGTCCAAGCCGCGTTCGCAATAAGCAAAGATTTTCGCCGCGCTGTCCATGACGGTCCCGTTAGCAGGCGCCGCGAGCGCTTTCAAGCGCGGCCGTGACGGGCCGGGCACGGCCGTCCCGAAGAGGGCGCGGCTGTTGCCCTGGCGCCTCGGGTCGAAAATTTTCGTCGTTAGACTTTGCCGTTTTTCAACCTTATGGTCCCAGAAGGGTTAGACAGGGATACCAATTGAAGCAATTGGAGTTGACGATGGGGCAGTTTTTCAAGACCGCGCTCGGCGTTGCGGCCGTCGCGGCGTTGAGTGTCGGCTTTGCCGGGCTCGCGGACGCAGGCACCTGCAAGGGCAAGCGCTGCAAGGATCGCTACGGCGATGACGAGGGCTACCGCTATATCACCGCGGAAGCGACTTTTGGCGGCAAAACGGTCACCGCGCCGGTGCGGCGGGGCCGCTGGGGCGATCAGGTCCGCACGCCGGGACCGGGCGGCAATTGGTATGATTGCGAGATCACCTGCGAATATACGCTGCGTCGGCTGACGGTGGATTTCTGGGAAGGCATCGGCTCGAACCATTCGGTGTCGCCGGGCCTGTTCCGCTTCGAATACGACCTCGACGAGAACCGGCTCTACCGCAAGCGCTATCAGTAAGCCGCCTGAGCGCTCGCAAGGAAACGATGATCGATGGCCCCTTCGGGGGCCATCTGCTTTTTTCCCTCAGGTTTTGGCGAAGCGGCGGCCTGCCTGCGGGACCTCGGGCGCTTTCGGCATGGCGTCGGTGCCCATCAGCCGGTCCCAGAAGCGGAAATAGAGGCCGTAATTGGCGTCGAACCTGGTGTGATGCAGACTGTGATGCGTCGCCGAGATCAGGTGCCGCCCGATGGGGCCGTGCACGAAGCGGGCGGGCAGCATCTCCCAGCCGGAGTGGTTCATCACCGCCGTCACCGTCATCAGCATCAACAGGCCGATCAGCAGGCCCATATGGATGGGGATGATGAAGACCATCGCCGGCAGCAGCCAGGCGGTGAACAGCGCCTCGGCCGGATCGAAGGCGAAGGAGGCGAAGGGCGTCGGCTGGCGGGACTTGTGATGGCCGGCATGGGTCCAGCGGAACAGGCGCGGGTGATGCATCAGCCGGTGCGCCCAGTAATAATAGCTGTCCTGGATGACGAGATAGGCAAAGGCGCTGAGCGCCAGATAGGGCAAGCCGCCATAGGCGCGCCAGTCGGTATAGATCAGCGTGCCGCCATTGAGCCAGGCCGAGAGGGCGTAGGCGGTCGGCGCGGCATAGACCGCCGAGGACAGCAGCGACAGCCGGATTTCCTGCAGGATGAGACGCCGCATCGGCCGGTCGCGGTTGAGGCGCTTGGCGGCCAGCTTCTCCCCGCCGCGCTGCCAGAGCAGCCAATAGGCCAGCCCGGAGACGATCAGGTAGCGCGCCGCGATGATGCCGGTCAAAGCGGCGGTGAGCGGAAGAAAATCGAGACCCATCACGTCCTTTCGCCCCGCGCCAAGTCCCATATATGCCGGAGATCCGTTACCCGCGTTTTGAAAGGACTTTATATCGGGGTGCCATATGATAAAGAAAGAATTGAAGGGCCGCTTATGCCAGAAATTTTCATTTCATATTGCAAGCAAGATTCGGACCATACTGAAGCGCTCGCGGCGGATCTGGAGGCGAGGGGGTACCGCACTTGGTGGGATACAAGCCTCTTGCCTGGAGATGAGTTCCCCGAACTGATCAAGCGCCGGATCGACGAGGCCGATGCGGTGATCGTCATATGGACACCTAATTCGGTGAAATCGCGCTGGGTGGTGGCGGAAGCGCATCGCGCTGACAATCAGGGCAAGTTGATTACAGTCAGATCCCCCGGCCTCATTTTCAGCGACATCCCAATGCCGTTCAACACAAAGCATTGCGAGCCTGTGATGAACCGGGAAAAAATCTACGCGGCCTTGCGCGAGCGGCGCGTGATGGCGAATGGCGCGAGTTCGGTTCTTATGTCAACGGACGACGCGGCCGAGCTCTATAAGCGCGGAGACGATTTTTATTACGGCCGCAATGGCAGATCGCGGGATTACAGACAAGCCGTTGCTTATTTCCGCAAGTCGGCGGATCTAGCTTACGGCCCTGCATATAATTTCCTTGGCTGGATGTATATGGAAGGTCAAGGCGTCGCTCAAGATGATGCGGAGGCCGTACGGCTTTTTCGGAAGGCTGCCGAAATGGGTAACGCGCCCGGCATCAACAATCTCGGTCAGATGTACCAACAAGGCCGCGGCGCGGCTCGCGACGATGCGGAAGCTGTGCGGCTATTCCGTAAGGCGGCCGAACTCAACAACACCTACGCCATCTGCAATCTCGGCTACATGTATAGCGAGGGTCGCGGCGTCACCCGGGATGACGTGGAGGCTGCCCGACTGTTTCGTAAGGCCGCCGACATGGGAAACGCCGTTGCCAGCTATAATTTCGCCGATTTTCATGAACACGGACGCGGTGTGGAACGCAGCCGCGAAGACGCGCGGCACTGGTACCAAAGAGCTGCGGATCTAGGCAACGCGGCCGCGGTGGAAGCCCTCAAGCGCTTCTAACCCGCCGCAACCGCCTGCATCACATCCGTCTGTCCAAAATCGCCGCCTTTGAACAAGAGCGGCACGCCCTTGGCCTTCGCCAGCGCATAGGAGGCGCAATCGCCCAGGTTCAGCGCCGCCTTGTGCCGCCCCTTGCCGTAGCGCAGAAAGGCGGCGCGGGCGATCTGCGCCTGCTCGGCGTCGAAGGCAACGACCTCTACCCCGGCCTCGGCTAGAAACTCATCCAGCGGCTCGAAGGCCGCCGCGCCATAGGCGCCGCCGCTCATCACCATCGAGGCCTCTAAAACACTCAGCGCGGAGATCAGCCGCCGGTCCGCGCTGACGATCGCCTTCAGCAAGCGGTCCGCCTCCGGCTCCAGCCGGAAGATGGCGATCAGCGCCGATGTGTCGATGGCGATCAACGCGGCAGGCCGTCATCGTCGTAAAGATCGGCGTCGCTTAGCCAGTCGCGGCCGGGATTTTGCGCCGCCGCTCGTTCGGCAATGGCGCGCAGCCGTCCGAACAGCGCATCCGCATCGCCGGATTTGGCCGTCAGGCTGACACCCTGATGAATGAATTCCACGCCCGCCTCCTGCAGGATCTTGACCACATGATCGAGGGTCGCGCCGGCGACGACCGGCTCGCCGCCTGCCGCTTCCAGCCGCCGGATGGTGCTGACGGAGATGCCGGCGCGGCGCGCCAGCTCCTCCTGCTCCAGGCGCAGCAGGGCACGCGCGGCCTTAATCTGTTCGGCACTAATCATGAGCGATAGCTATCACAATTGATCGCTATCCGTCAAGCGCGCCGGTCAGCCTTTCGGCAGGCTGAGGCGGATATGCAGCTCCTGCAATTGCCGCGGCGAGACTTCCGAGGGCGCGCCCATCAGCAGGTCTTCCGCCTTCTGGTTCATCGGGAACAGCGTCACCTCGCGCAGATTCTGGGCGCCGACCAGCAGCATCACCAGCCGGTCGATGCCGGCGGCCATGCCGCCATGCGGCGGCGCGCCATATTTCAGCGCCCGGATCATGCCGCCGAACTTGCTGTCGACCACGTCCGGCCCGTAGCCGGCAATCTCGAAGGCCCGGTACATGATCTCGGGCTTGTGGTTGCGGATGGCGCCCGAGGCGATTTCATAGCCGTTGCAGACGAGGTCATATTGATAGGCTTTCAGGCCCAGCAGCGCGTCATTGTCGCCCGAGCCGGACAGCGCCTCCATGCCGCCTTGCGGCATCGAGAAGGGGTTGTGCGAGAAGTCGATTTTCTTCTCTTCCTCGTTCCATTCGTAGAACGGGAAATCGACGATCCAGGCCAGCTCGAAGCGGTCCTTGCGGGTCAGGCCGAGCTCTTCGCCGACGCGGTTGCGCGCCTCGCCCGCGAATTTATAAAACTTGGCCGGGTCGCCGGCGGTGAAGAAAACCGCGTCGCCTTCCTTCAGGCCGAGCTGGTCGCGCAGCGCGTCGGAGCGCTCGGGACCGATATTCTTGGCGACCGGCCCCGCCGCCTCGCCCTCGCGGTAGAAAATATAGCCGAGCCCCGGCTGGCCCTGCTGCTGCGCCCAGCTATTCATGCGGTCGCAGAAAGCGCGGCTGCCGCCGGTCGGCGCCGGGATCGCCCAAACGCGCGCTTTGCGGTCCTTTTCCAGCATCTGGGCGAAAATCTTGAAGCCGGAGCCGGCGAAATGCTGGCTGACATCCTGCATCACGATCGGGTTGCGCAGATCGGGCTTGTCGGAGCCGTATTTGGCGATCGCTTCGTCATAGGCGATGCGCGGCAGGGTCTGCGTCACCGGCTTGCCGTCGGCGAATTCGGCAAAGGTTTCGCGGATCACCGGCTCCATGGCGGCGAAGACGTCATTTTGCTCGACAAAGCTCATCTCGATGTCGAGCTGGTAGAATTCGCCGGGCAGCCGGTCGGCGCGCGGGTCCTCGTCGCGGAAACAGGGGGCGATCTGGAAATAGCGGTCGAAGCCGGAGATCATCAGCAGTTGCTTGAACTGCTGCGGCGCCTGCGGCAGGGCGTAGAACTTGCCCGGGTGCAGGCGCGAGGGCACCAGGAAGTCCCGCGCGCCTTCGGGGCTCGAAGCGGTCAGGATCGGGGTCTGGAATTCGAAGAAGCCGGCCTCGGTCATGCGGCGGCGGATCGAGGCGATGATCGCCGAGCGCTTCATGATGTTGCGATGGATGGTCTCGCGGCGCAGATCGAGGAAGCGGTATTGCAGCCGCGTCTCCTCGGGATAGTCCGGCTCGCCCGCGACCGGCACCGGCAGCTCGGCGGCTTCCGACAGCACGTCGAGCGCGGTGATGCGCAATTCGATCTCGCCGGTCGCCATGTTCGGGTTGACGGTTGCCTCGGAGCGAGCATCGACACGGCCATCGACGCGGATCACCCATTCGGCGCGCACCTTTTCGGCGAGCTTAAAGGCCGGGCTCTCCGGCTCGACCACACATTGGGTGATGCCGTAATGGTCGCGCAGGTCGATGAACAGGAGGCCGCCATGGTCGCGCACCCGGTGTACCCAGCCCGACAGCCGCGCGGTCTCGCCGACATTGCCCTTGCGCAATTCGCCGCAGACATGGCTGCGATAGGCCGGCAGCGCGCCCTGCTCAGCCTTGGCCTTTGCCGGCGTTTTTTTGCTGACTGTCTTTTCCATGGCTCAAACTTTCCGGTAATGCGTCGGGGCGGGCGGGAATGTGCGAAAATGCGACATCCAGGCGGCCCGAAATGGCCCTCGTGAGCGCCGAAAAACGCATGGCCAAAGGCTCTTGTCAACCCGTGCCCTATAACAGGGGACAAGCCGATTACGCTCCTATATAAATTTAGCATGAATGCGATTCCGATTATTTCCACAACGGACGATCTGGCCGAAATATGTCGGCGGCTCGCCAAATCCGATTTCGTCGCGGTTGACACCGAGTTCATGCGGCAGTCGACCTATTGGCCCAATCTCTGCCTGATCCAGCTCGCCGGGCCGGAGGCGGAAGCCGTCGTCGATCCGCTCGCGGACAAGCTCGATCTGGCGCCGTTCTTCGAACTGATGTCCGATCCCGGGGTCGTCAAGGTCTTCCACGCCGCGCGCCAGGACGTTGAAATCGTTCACAACCTTGCGGGCATCATCCCCTTGCCGATCTTCGACACGCAGATCGCGGCGATGGTTTGCGGCTTCGGCGAAGCGGCGAGCTACGGCGCGCTGGTCAAGCGGCTGATGCGTAAGAATCTGGATAAGAGCTCGCGCTTCACCGACTGGTCGCGCCGGCCCTTGAGCGACAAGCAGCTTCATTATGCGCTTGGCGACGTCACCCATCTGCGCGGCATCTATCTCAAGCTGAAGAGCCGGCTCGAGACCACCGGCCGCGCCTCCTGGCTCGACGAGGAAATGGCCGAGCTGGTCAATCCAGGCAATTACGAGACGCAGCCTGAGGATGCCTGGAAGCGGCTGAAGATGCGGGCGCGCACGCCCACCGAATTGGCGATCATGATCGAGGTTGCGGCCTGGCGCGAGCGGGCGGCGCAGAGCCAGAACGTGCCGCGCGGCCGCGTCATCAAGGACGACACCATCTATGACGTGCTGGTGCAGGCGCCCAAGACGCTCGAGGAGCTGTCCAAGCTGCGCACCATCCATGACGGCTTTGCCCGTTCGGCGCGCGGCCGCGAACTGGTCGAGGCGGTGAACCGGGCTTTGGCCCGCCCCGCCGCCGAATTGCCGGTGCTGGAGCTGGGCGAGCCCTTGCCGCCCTCCGCGCTCGCGGTCGCCGACCTGTTCCGGGTGCTGCTGAAGGCGGTCGCGGCCAAGCATGACGTGGCGGCCAAGCTGATCGCCACCACCGACGATCTCGACAAGATCGCGCTCGACGACAATGCCGAGGTCGCGGCGCTGCATGGCTGGCGGCGCGAGCTGTTCGGCGAGGACGCGCTGGCGATCAAGGCCGGGCGGCTGGCCATCGCGGTGCGTAAGGGCAAGATCGTCACCCTGCCGCTGGCGGTGGCGCTCGGCGAGGGCTTCGACGACGGGCTTGCCATGAATGGCGGCTTCGACGAGGACGATGCCGCCGAGGAAGAGGTCGAGGCGGAAGCGCTCAAATCCTGAGCGCCCACCGCGTTTTTTCGGCATTTTGGCCACAGCGCCGGCCGTTCCGGAGCGGCATTGCCGGCTTTGCTTTGACGCATCTCGCAAAGCGCTGCTACTTGGAGTTGGGCACGGGTGGGGAGAGCTGACCCAGGGCAGGTTTGATGGCCGTCTACAATTTGTCGCTACGCCACCTCTTGGTGTGCCTGATCGCGCTCGCCCTGATGGCGTGTTCGTCCTTGCCGCGCACGCAGTTCACGGCCCGCCAGCAAGCCATCGCGCAAATCCCCGGCATTCCGAACGCCCGCTTCTGGGCCGATGCGGGCGGTGAGGACATCCGCGCCGCCATCCGCCTGCCGACGCTGCTCGCCGCCGCCAAGCGGACCGGCTCGCTGGATGTTCTGGCGCTGTCGGGCGGCGGGGCGGACGGGGCGTTCGGCGCGGGCATCCTGGTCGGGCTGACCGAGCGGCGTCAGCGGCCGCAATTCACCATCGTCACCGGCGTCAGCGCCGGCGCCCTGATCGCGCCGCTCGCCTTTCTCGGCTCCGACTATGACGGCGCTCTCAAGCAGGGCTGGACCAGCGGCGTCGCCGCCTCGCTCGAGACCGGCGGCTTCCTCTCCGTCCTGCTCGCGGCCGACCGCCGCCGCGCGGCGCTGTACGACATCGTCGCCGCCTTCGCCGACCAGGATCTGCTGCGCCGCATCGCCGAGGAACACCGGCGCGGACGCCGCCTGCTGGTCGTTACCAGCAATCTCGACGCCCAGCGGCCGGTGGTCTGGGATATCGGCGCCATCGCCGCGAGCGGCAGTCCGCGGGCCCTCGAACTCGTGCGCAATGTCCTGACAGCCTCGGCCAGCGTGCCCGGCGCCTTCCAGCCGACTGCGATCGAAGTCGAGGCGGACGGGCGCCGCTTCAGCGAGCTGCATGTCGATGGCGGGGCGATGGTCCAGGTGCTGACCATCCCGGAGGCGGTGCTGGCGCAGGGCGTCGCCACGGCGTCGCCCGAAAATGCGTTCCCGACGCGCTTCTTCATCCTGGCCAACAGCCGGCTGAAACCGGAATTCGAAGTCGTCGACGCCTCGGTCATCCCGGTGATCACCCGCTCCTATGAGAGCTTGATCAAGAGCCAGGTGCGGCTGACGCTGATCGCGACGAGCGAATTCTGCGCCTCCCGCAATATCGGCTTCTACCTCGCCTATATCGACGAAGACTTCCCAGCCGAGCTGAAAACCAGCTTCGAGACGCCCTATATGCGCGCCATGTACCGCTACGGCTATGAGAAGGCCGCCAGCGGCCGCGCCTGGCACACGCAGATCCCGTTTTCCAGCCGCCCGCCGCGTGCCGTGGAGAAAATCGCCGCGAAACAGTGAGGGGCGGGTCAAGCGCCTGAGCCTACCGGGAGCATGGCCGCCCTGGTTCCTTCGGCAGCCAGAAGCGAGCCGCGCGCGTAGGGACAATGGCCCGTCGCACCCCTGAAAAATCCCGAAAGAGCCTCCCCACTCGTCGCCCCGGCCGTCAGAGCCGGGGCCCACTCGCCTCTCCTCTTCCCGCAGCGCTCGCGGATAGATGATTGGGTCCCGGCTCACCGCTTCGCGGTGTCCGGGACGACGAAAAAGAGGTTCGCACGGGCGACGGGGGCAGTTTCACGGTGAAGTGACGTCGTCCGATGCCCCACCGCCTCATGGACACTGCTGCATTGCACAATTTTGCCGATGTTTGCGGCTAAGTGTCGGGAAACTCGGCCTTGCTCGGGCGAACGAGCGGCGATTTCCCACAGTCTTACCACGGAATGCGGGGCACGGCCCCCCGCGCGGAAGGACCCGTTTTGACCGTACCAGACCTTCGCAATTTTTCGCTGATCGGCGCCGTCGGCGCCATCATCCTGCTGTCCGCCGCGACCGGCGTCCGCGCCGAGGCGCTCTCCGGCTGCGCCACGCTGTCGGCCGAACCGGTGGCGCTGAAGAGCGGCCCGTTCGCCGCCTCGCACAATACCGGCGCGGTTCCGCTGCGCGCGGGTGAGACGCTCTATCTGCAGATGCTCGCCGAACCCGGCTCGACCGGCACCGGCTCGATCGCCATCGCCGATGGCGAGGATGCCGGCGGCAAGCTGCTCGCCGGCGCGGCGCCGCAGGAGACCTCCTATACCGTCCCCTATGACGGCCTCTACAGTTTCGAGTTCCGCGCCGACGGCGCCGCAACCTTGACCTTCGAGGTGCGCTGCGACGTGCACAACGCCTCGCTCACGCCCTCCGCCAGCCCCGAAGCCTTCGTCGAGCGCCGCGCCGCGCGCATGCTGGCTGAGGACACCCCGCAGACCAACCTGAAGCGCCGGGACGCCAAGCCCGACGGCATCGACAAGGCGGTGCAGACCGCCGCGGTGATGAACGCCAAGGGCGACCCGGCGCAGGTCAGCATCTCCACCAGCGTGCAGAGCCTTGCCGCGGCCGAGGGCTATGCCTTCGCCGACAACAAGCTGGACATGTGGGTGGAGGGCAAGGTCGGCCAGTTCAGCCAGGAATTCGACGAGAACGGCCAGCGCTACGATTCGCAGGGCAATGCCCATCTGGTCAATCTGGGCACAGACTATCTGATCCGGCCCGGCGTGATGATCGGGGCCATGCTGCAATTCGACCAGTATAATGAAAGCTACAGCGCGCTCGACGCCGACACCACCAGCCACGGCATGATGTTCGGCCCCTATGCCAGCGTCCGGCTGGCGCCCGACGTGTTCTTCGACGCACGCGCCGCCTGGGGCGGTACCGACAATGACGCCGCGCTGCCCGACGGCACCCGCGTCAGCTTCGAGACCGAGCGCCAGCTCGTGCGCGGCCAGCTCACCGCCAACCGCAAACTGTTCGGCCTGCAATTCACCCCGACCGTCGGCCTCGCCGTGATCGAGGACCGCTTCACCCATCCGGAGGAATTGCCCGAGGGCACCTTGCAGGATTATGCGACGGCGATGGGACGGCTCGGCGTCGGTTCGGCGGTGTCCTACAAGTTCAAGCTGGATGATGGTGGCTATCTGCAGCCGAGCGCGGCGCTCAGCACCGGCTGGACCCTCAACGGCGTGGACGATCTCGGCACCGGCAGCCATCTGGCCAACGAAACCGGCGCCAAGGCCGAAGCCGGCCTGATGCTCGGCACCTCGGACGGCATCAGCTTGCAGGCCACCGGCGCCATCGAAGGCATCGGCCAGGAAGACTATTCCGCCTGGAGCGGCAGCCTCTCGGTGAAGGCGCCGCTGAATTAGGACGCGCTGCGGCTGTTCTTTTCGGCATCCCCAAGCTCAAAGGACGCCGAACCGCTCGAACACATCGGCGAGACTGTCGCCCCGCTCCAGTGCCGCGCGGGTCGCATTCTCGCCTTCGACCTTGGCGAGGGCCCGCGCAATCACCTCCTCCTGGATGGCGCGCGGCACGATGACGATGCCATCGGCATCGCCGACCACCAGATCGCCGCTCTCGACCGGAACGCCGGCGCATTCGATGGGCACGTCGATCGCCGCGACGACGCCGCGTCCTTTCGAGTCGAGCGGGCCGATGCCGCCGTGAAAGACCGGGAAGCCCATCGCACGGATCGCCCTGGTGTCGCGGACGAGGCCGTCGGTCAGGCAGCCGCCGGCGCCGCGCGCCCTGGCCGCCGTCGACAGCAATTCGCCCCAGGGGGCGATGCGGCCCGTATTGCCGCAGCCGAGCACGGCGACTTCGCCCGCCTTCAGGCTGTCGATCAGGGCGATCTCCAGCGCATAGGGGTTTTCGCCGGGCGCGATGTGGTAGACGTCGCGGTAGAGGCCGGTGCGCGCATGGCCGGCCAGCACCAGCGTGTCGTCGAGCGGCCTGATGCGGCTTGGCAAGGCCTGGCCGCGATAGCCGAGCTCATCGAGCACATCGGACAGCACGGCGACATAAAGTCTGCCGCGAACGACATCCAGAATTTCCGCAAGGTTCGTCATGACCGCTCCCGTTCCCTTCCCCAGGCGCAATCGCGCCAATCGGCAAGGTTAGCCCCTGAGCGCAATGCGGTCGATGTCGATAGGAAGCACCCAGCCCCGCAATCGCGGTGCGCGCGGAGCAGCAAGATGGAACCATTTCACAGCGCCAGACGAGGCCGCAGCCGGACTCTCCATGGGGAGAGGGTTGGGGTGAGAGGGTAATCCCTCTCGGTATGACGGTGCGTTGCCAGACGGAGAGGCATTACCCCCTCACCCGGCGTGCGGCGCACGCCGCCCTCGCCCCATGGGAGAGGGCAGGGCTGCGGCAATCTCAGGCCTGAGAATCGTCACGGCGCGACCGGGAATGCCATCCCATGCAATCCCGGTCCGGCGATGCCGGCGTGTCCGCGAGCGCGGCTCAGACCCCGCCGAGGAAGTCGCGCTTGCCGATTTCGAGGCCGGCATGACGCAGGATGTCGTAGGCGGTGGTGGCGTGGAAGAAAAAGTTCGGCATGAAATAGCCGAAGGCGTAGTCGCTGCCTTTGAACCTCAGCTCGCCGACGCGCATTTTCAGGACGATCTCGCGGTCCTCGCCGCCTTCCAGCTTCTCCGGCGTGACGCTCTTGACGAATTCGATGGTCTTGGCGAGGCGAGCCTTCAGCTCATCGAAGGTGACTTCCACGTCCGGATAGCTCGGCACCTCGGCGCCGGAGAGGCGGGCGGCCATGCCCTTGGCCTGATCGGTGACGGATTGGATCTGGCGCTTGAAGTCGAACATGTCGGGGGCGAGACGGTAGCCGAGCAGCACGGAGGGATCGATCTTGCGGGTTTCGCAATAGAGCGCCGCTTTGTCGAGGATGGCGTTGAGCGCGGTCAGGGTCCGGATGACGGTGGGGAACACGGCCTGATGCAGGGTAAGCGACATGGCTTGGGTCCGCTGTTTGGTGGAGGGACGCATCGCGGGCGCCGCCAATCGGGTGCGAGGCGGGCGAGCCAGGCCCTTATAGTCCCGTGCGGCGCGAGACGCCAGCGGTCCGGTTCAGGTTTTCAACCTCGCAATCGGCGCAGGGCCGAGGCGGCGATGCGGCTGCGCACGTCGTCCGGCTCGTCGCCGATGGCGGCGGCGATGGCGCGGACGGAGCGGCGCAGATCGTAGATCTGGTCAACCAGCGACATTACGACCGGCAAACTTTCCTCCTCGACCGCGAGCTCATAGCGCAGCTCGCAGATCAGCCGCACCCGCGCCACGTCGGCCTCGTCGAACTCCGCCGCCGCCTCGCCCGATGCGCCGCGCACGAGGCCGGTCTCCAGCCAGTCGCGCAGCGCGTCGGCATCCAGCCGGCCGATCATCGCAAAAAGCTCCCGCTCGCCAATCATGATGCCGCCTCCTTGCCGCGCGGATCGTAGGGGTGCTTGGCCTCCCAATCCGCGATCAGCTTGTCCAACTCCTCATTGCCCCCTTCCGGGAGTTTGATGCGCAGCTCGATCAATTGATCGCCGCGCTTGCCCGTCGCGCGGTTCATCACACCCTTGCCGCGCAGGCGCAGCGTGTCGCCGCTATTGGCGTGCTTGGGCACCGTGACCATCACCGCCCCGTTGACGGTCGGCGCCCGCACCTTGCCGCCGGCGACGGCCTCGCCGATGGTGATCGGCAGGACGGAGCGGATGGTATCGCCGTCGCGGGTGAAGACCGGGTGGTCGCGGACATTCACCGTAACCAGGGCGTCGCCGTTCTCGCCGCCGCCGATGCCGGGCTGGCCCTCGCCGCGCAGGCGCAGCGTCTGGCCATCCTTGAAGCCGGCGGGAATGGTCAGCGAAAGCCGCTTGCCGTCCGGCATGGTGACAGTCTTTTTCGCGCCGTTCACCGCTTCGAGAAAATCGACCGGGAGCGTGTAGTTGATGTCGCCGCCGCGCGCCGCGAAGCCGGTGCCGCCGCCGCCGCCAAAACCGCCGCCGCCGAAGCCGCCGCAGAATTTCTACCGCCATCAGGCCGAGGGCCAGCCGGGCTTCAAATATNCCGCCAAAACCGCCGCCGCCGAAGCCGCCGCGGCCGAACAGATCGGCGAAGATGTCGCCGAAATCCTCCGCGCCCGCGCCGCCCGCGCCGCCGGTCTGACGGCGATATTTGAAGCCCGGCTGGCCCTCGGCCTGATGGCGGTAGAAATTCTGCGGCGGCCGCTCGCTGCCGGTGTCGTCGATCTCGCCGCGGTCGTAGCGCGCGCGCTTTTCCTCATCGCCGATGATGCTGTTGGCGGCGGAGATCTCCTTGAACCGCTTTTCGGCCGCGGCGTCACCGGGATGCAGGTCGGGATGGCTCTTCTTCGCCAGCTTCCGATAGGCCTTGCGGATGTCGTCCTGGCTGGCGTCGCGCGCCACGCCCAGGACGGTATAAGGGTCGGCCATCGCTTCCTCGTTTATGGACCAATCGTCCGCCTATTGATGGGTGCGCCAGCGCCCAGCTTCAACGTCTCACGCGAGTCTTTCGACAGGCTGGCGTCCAACAATCGTTAACGCCGGGCGCCCGGCTTGGCCGCGCGCACCTCCGCGACCAGCGTCTGCGTATCCCATGCGGCGTCGGCGCCTTCGTCCGGCGGCCTTGCCAGATCGGCTTGCAGCACGCGCTCGAGCGCCTCGGTTTTTTGCCGGAAGACGCGCAGATAGCCTTCCTCGTCGTCCCAATATTCCTCCGGGATAACGACCGCCGCCTCGTCATGCTTGCGGAACAGCCGCCCTGCCCGCTCCGCCTGATAGGCGCGGAACCCCATCGCCTTCAACGCCTCGACGCCGATTTCCAGCGCCGAACCGAAGGTCTCGCGCTTGACCACGTCGACATCGAGCTTCATCAGCTCGAAGGCCTTGACGCGGTCATAGGCGCGCGACAGCAGCTTCAATTGCGGGAAGTGCTTCTTCGCCGCTTCGGCGATCTCCATCATCTTTTCATGCTCGTCGACGGCGATAATGAGGATCTTGGCTTCCGCGGCGCCCGCCGCCTTCAGCAGATCGACACGCGAGGCATCGCCGAAATACACCTTGAAACCATAGGCGCGCACGCCTTCGACATGATCGGCGTCATGATCAAGCACGGTGACGCGGAAGCCGTTGGCCAGCAGCAGCCGGCCGGCGACCTGCCCGAAACGGCCAAAACCGGCGATGATGGCGGTGCCGTCGGCCTGGATGTCGTCCGGCTCGCGCTCGGGCTCGGGGGTGACGAGGCGCGGCGCGATCCGCTTGTCATAGGCGATCAGCAGCAGGGGCGTGGTCAGCATCGACAAGGCGACGGCGGCGACCAGCGGATTGGCGATGTCGGCGGGCAGCACGGCGTTCTGCAGCGCGAAGGCGATCAGCACGAAGGCGAATTCGCCGACCTGCGACAGGGCGAGGGCGAACAGAATGCCCTCCGACAGCGAGAAGCGGAAGACGCGGCTGAGGATGAACAGCACGCCCGCCTTCACCGCCACCACGCCGAAGACCAGCGCCGCGATCAGCCCGGGGCTATGCGCCAGCAGGGCGAAATCGATGCCCGCGCCGACCGAGATGAAGAACAGGCCCATCAGCAGGCCCTTGAACGGCTCGATGTCGCTTTCGAGTTCGTGCCGGAACTCGCTTTCGGCGAGCACCACGCCCGCGAGGAAGGTGCCGAGCGCCGGGGAGAGGCCGACCGCCTGCATCAGCACGGCGATGCCGACGACGATCAGCAGGCCGAAGGCGGTGAACATTTCGCGCAGCCGCGCCGAGGCGATGTAGCGGAAGACCGGGCGCAGCGCCAGCCGCCCGGCGAGGATGATCGAGGCGACCGCGCCGATCACTACGAGCGGGTAGGCCCAGCCGGGCACGGCGTCGATCCAGCCGGCATGGGCCGCGGCGCCATGGCCGCCGGCATCGCCATGCGGCACGCCGAAGGCCAGCAGCGGCAGGAAGGCCAGCAGCGGGATGACGGCGATGTCCTGGAACAGCAGCACCGAAAAGCTCGCCTGCCCGACCGGCGTCTTCATCAGATTTTTCTCGGCCAGCGTCTGCAGCACGATGGCGGTCGAGGACATGGCGAGGATGATCCCGGCGGCAAGCGCAATGCGCCAGTCGAAGCCGAGTGCGATGCCGGTTCCGGCGAGCACCGCCGTGGTGCCGATGAGCTGGGCGCTGCCGAGGCCGAGAATGGGCTTGCGCAATTGCCAGAGAAATTGCGGCCGCAGCTCCAGCCCGACGAGAAACAGCATCATGACGACGCCGAATTCGGCGAAATGCATGACGTCGGTCTGGTCGCCGACCAGCGAGGCGCCGAACGGGCCGATCAGCACGCCGCCGATGAGATAGCCGAGCACCGAGCCGAGCCCGAGCCGCTTGGCGATCGGCACCGAGATCACGGCGACGGCCAGATAGACGAAGGCCATCAGCAGAAAGGACACCTGTGCCATGGCTCAAGCCTCCGCCGGCCGGAGGGGGATGATTTGCGCCTCGTTCATGGCGCGCTGGGCGTCGCGGCTCATGCGATCGGTCAGTGCGGTGACGAGGATGCGGTAGTCGTCGGCGCCGCTCTGGATCGATCCGATGTCCATGCTGTGCGTGCCATGCACGGCGAAATGCGGCAGCCATTCCATGCCGCAGAGCCGCGCGGTCTGCTCGAAAGGGCGCAGCAATTCGGTGATCGAATAGCGGTTCATGCCGGCCTCGTGATAGGCGTCCTCGCCGCCGCCGGTGCTGATCGCCGACATCATCGCCTTGCCGCGCAGGGCGGTGCCCTCGCGGCCATAGGCGAAGCCGTGTTCGAGCACGAGGTCGAGCCATTCCTTGACCAGGGCGGGGGCGGAATACCAGTAGAAGGGGTGCTGGAAGACGATGATGTCGTGATCGAGCAATAGCGACTGCTCATGTTCGACGTCGATCATGAAATCGGGATAGGTCTCGTACAGATCGTGCAGCGTGACGCCTTGCAGCTCCGTCACCGCCCGCACCAGCGCGCGGTTTACCCGCGAGCGCTGCAACGCGGGATGGGCCAGGAGGATGAGCACTTTCGACGGCATGGGCCACCTTTCAGACAGGAATTGCGCCTCGGCTCGAGCCAAACACGCAATCTTGCTGGGAAAAGCAGAGCCTAGATCATCCACGCGCAGGATGAAACGGTCTTGAACGCGCCGTGCCCGGAGGATTGGCGGCAGGTGCCTCAAGCGCGGGCGGATTCCGCCGGATTCTCCCCGCTCCTGCTGGCCAGCCATGCGCCCCGCGCGAAGGCGGCCAGCATCAGGATGGCGCCGAACATCCAGGCGGAGACCAGGGTGCGCGCCGCGATTTCGGCGGCAAGGCCGCGAGGCAGCTCGGATTCGGGGTCCATCGCCGGCATGACGACCGGCAGCGCGGAGAGCACATAGCCGATCCAAAACAGCCAGCGCGTCACGGCGTCGTCGGGCATCGGCAGGCGGCCGCCGAGATAGAGGCCGAGCGGCAAAATGAAGACCAGATAATAGTGCGTCCAGGCCGCCGGGCTGAGCAGCATGGACAGGATCAGCACCATCGAGAATTGCAGCAGATCGTGCCCGGTGACGCCAGCGCCGGTCTGCGGCGAGATCAGCCGCGCCCGTTCCGCGCGCCACATCAGCCAGCCGAATCCACCCAGCAGCACGAGGAAGCTGACATGTCGCGCGATCTTGTGCAGCGGCGAGGGCTCGATCGGCCCCCAATAGAGCAGCTCGCCCGCCCCGGTCGACAGGCGGATGAGAAAGCCGTCGATCGATTGCACGTTGAACGCCGCCACGGCATGGCCGAGATAGGGTTTCACCGCCTCGTCATACCAGAGCAGGTTGCCCTGGACGCCGAACACGGCGAGCGAGAGCAGCACGGCGATGCCGATCGAAGTCGCGCCGCCCGCCACGACGCCCCAGCGGCGGCGGACGAGGAAATAAATGCCGATCAGCGCCAGAAGCGGCTTGATCGCGGCGCAGATGCCGAAGGCGAAGCCGGCCAGAAAATCGTGCTTTTCTTGCCAGGCCCAGACGCCCGCGATCATGATGAGCAGCACGAAATGGGTGCTGTTGCCTTCGCGCAGGCTGTTCAGCAACGGGCCGTTGACGAGGAACAGGAACAGCAGCAGCGCCGCCATCGTCCCTCGCAAGCCGGAAAGGCGCACGAGCAGCGCCCAGGCGGCGAGGGTGACGCAGATGCCGATGCCGAGATAGGTCCAGCCCGCCGCTTCTCGCCCGAGCGGCACGAGCAGCGCGAAGGGCCAGGCGAGGATCGGCAGGTTCGACCAATTGCCTTTGACCGTGAACGGATAGCCGGCGCCAAGACCGCCATTCCACAGATGCTCGCCGGCCACCCAATAGGCTTTGTAGAAATCGGAGAAAATCCAAGGCGGTTCGGAATAGGGCCAGAGCGCGATATGGATCGCGAGGCCGCCGGCGATGGCGGCGAACCAGATCAAAAAGGATTGATGCCGGAGCGGGCGCGCGGCGGTGTCGACGGCGGCGGTCATGAGAGCCGGCCCGCCGGGCGAAGAGACCGCTTCCACACTATCAACATCGCCGATTGTCCCACTCTCCGCAGCATGGGCCGGAAATAATCACGCGGGCAAACGGCTTGTCAACGGCGCCGCTCAAGTGCTGTCGAGGGCGGGTCAGAAAGCCTCATTCTCTATTACACGAAGAATTGTTACATTTTCCACACACTATCACAGTCGCCTATTCGGAGAGCTGCGTTTCCGCAGGCGACTTTCGGGAATTACTCACGACGACGGCGGCGAAGTTCGGGCGGCGGCAGCGGGATAAGGGCGTGAAAATCAACGGCAGATTGCGTTGGATTTGCTGGCTCGCCATGGCTAAAAGCGCCATTTCGGGGCATCCGTTCTCGCCGGCGGGCGCCAAGGCAAAAGGCACAGGTTGCGCATTTGGAGGGTCCGCCCGCCGGGATGTCTACCCTGCTGCCGTATCGGTGAAAATCGGCTTTCGCGATCCGCAAAGCCGCTATTCCGCCCTGCTTGGGATTGCATATGCCGAACCAGCAATTGACGGGCGCAGGCGACTAGCACAAACTGAAGATGAGGCGGCCAATCGTTCAGGTACGGTTCAGGCCAAAAGCCCAGCTTATAGAGAGCTGGATGGGGCATACGGGGCCGGCCAAGCTGCTTATTCGATGCCTAAATACTCGTGTTTTTGTGCCTCGATAACTAGGGTTCGCTCATGAAGCCCGGATACCATACAATCTTGGAAAAGCGCACCCATATGGGAGTGAAACGCGAAAGCGGGTTCATGCTGCGGGAAAGAGGTTCCCCTTTCGACTAATGTCGCAACCTTTCGAGTGGTGGAATGAAGCCCAGTAACGAGATTTTCGACCTTTACGCGGAAAGCTACGGTCAGCAAAAACAGACAACGCTAGACCTGAAGCAATTCCTCGAAGGCTGCCGCGACGATCTGATGTATTATGCCTCCGCGGCCGAGCGGATGCTGATCGCGATCGGCGACCCAAAAATCCTAGACACATCCTCCGACGAGCGCCTTGGCCGGATCTTCATGAACCGGACCATCAAGGTGTATCCCTCCTTCAAGGAGTTTTACGGTCTCGAGGAGACCATCGAGCGGATCGTCAGCTATTTCCGTCACGCCGCGCAAGGCCTGGAGGAGCGCAAGCAGATCCTCTATCTGCTCGGGCCGGTCGGCGGCGGCAAATCGTCCCTGGCGGAGCGGCTGAAGGAGCTGATGGAGAAGTGCCCGGTCTACGTGCTGAAGGCCGGCGATGAACTCAGCCCCGTCTTCGAGAGCCCGCTCGGCCTGTTCGATCCGGACTCCATGGCGCAGGTGCTGGAAGACAAATACGGCATCCCGCGCCGGAAGCTCACCGGCCATATGTCGCCATGGGCGGTGAAGCGCCTGGACGAGTTCGGCGGCGACATCTCCAAATTCTCGGTGGTCAAGCTCTACCCGTCGCGGCTGCGCCAGATCTGCGTCGCCAAGACCGAGCCGGGCGACGAGAACAACCAGGACGTCTCCGCCCTCGTCGGCAAGGTGGACATCCGCAAGCTCGAATTCTTCGGCCAGAACGATGCGGACGCCTATTCCTTCTCGGGCGGCCTGAACCGGACGACGCAGGGGCTCCTGGAATTCGTCGAAATGTTCAAGGCGCCGATCAAGATGCTGCACCCGCTGCTGACGGCGACCCAGGAAGGCAGCTATGTCGGCACGGAAAATGTCGGATCGCTGCCCTATCAGGGCGTGATCATCGCCCATTCGAACGAAAGCGAATGGCGCGCCTTCCGCTCCAACCGCAACAATGAAGCCTTCCTCGACCGCATCTGCGTCGTGCAGGTGCCCTATTGCCTGCGCGTCACGGAAGAGAAGAAGATCTACGACAAGCTGCTCTCCAAGAGCGAGCTGGTCGATGCGCCCTGCGCCCCCGGCACGCTGGAAATGCTGGCCAAATTCTCGGTGCTGACCCGCATGAAGGAGCATGAGAATTCCAATCTCTACTCCAAGCTGCGCGTCTATGACGGCGAGAGCATGAAGGAGACCGACCCGCACGCCAAGACCGTGCAGGAATATCGGGACAATGCCGGCGTCACCGAGGGCATGGAAGGCGCCTCGACGCGCTTTGCCTATAAGGTGCTCTCCGAGACCTTCAACTTCGACACCGAGGAAATCGGCGCCGATCCCATCCATCTGATGTATGTGCTCGAACAGGCCATCCGCCGCGAGCAGATGTCGGAGGACAATGAGGACCGGTTCGTCGAATTCATCAAGGAGGAGCTCGCCCCTCGCTATGCCGAGTTCATCGGCAACGAGATCCAGAAGGCCTATCTGGAGAGCTATCACGAATACGGCCAGAACCTGTTCGACCGCTACGTCGCCTATGCCGACGCCTGGATCGAGGATCATGACTTCAAGGATCCCGATACCGGCCAGCTCATGGACCGCGCGGTGCTCGACAAGGAGCTGTCCAAGATCGAGAAGCCGGCCGGCATCGCCAACCCGAAGGACTTCCGCTACGAGGTCGTCAAATTCTCGCTGCGGGCCAGGGCGCGCAATTCCGGCAAGAACCCGTCATGGACCTCTTACGAGAAGATCCGCGACGTGATCGAGCGGCGCATGTTCAGCCAGGTCGAGGACCTTTTGCCTGTGATCAGTTTCGGCGCCAAGAAAGACGGCGAGACCGAGAAGAAGCATAATGAGTTCGTCGAGCGCATGGTCGCGCGCGGCTACACGCCCCGCCAGGTCCGACGCCTCGTGGATTGGTATATGCGGGTCAAGAAAAGCGGTTAATGCGCGCATGCACATCATCGACCGCCGCCTGAATCCAAAGGCGAAAAGCCTCGGCAACCGCCAGCGTTTCATCAGGCGCGCCCGTGACGAAATCCGCAACGCCGTCAGCGAGGCGTTGAAGAAGCGCAAGATCTCCGAGGTCGAGAGCGGCGAGAAAATCCGCATCCGGGCCAAGAGCCTCAACGAGCCGTCCTTCCGCCTCGGCAAGGACGGCTCGCGCGACTTCGTGCTCCCCGGCAACAAGGAGTTCGTCGTCGGCGACACCATCCCCAAGCCGCCGGAAGGCGGCGGCGGGGGCGGCGGTCGCGGGGCGCCGGACGGGCACGGCGAGGACGATTTCGTCTTCACGCTCTCCAAGGACGAGTTCCTCGACCTGTTCTTCGAGGACCTGAAGCTCCCCAACCTCATCAAGGTCAAGCTGAAGGACGTCCGCTCGCCGACGCCGATCCGCGCCGGCTACACGACCGACGGCTCGCCTTCAAAGCTCAACCGGGTGCGCACCATGCGCAATTCGGTGGCGCGGCGCATCGCCCTGCGCCGTCCGAGCAATGAGGAGATCCGCGCAGCCGAGGAAGCGCTGGCCGCCGCCGAAGCCGATCCAGCCTTCGATCCCAGCGAACTCGTGCTGCTGCGCGAGCGCCTGAACCGGCTCAACCATCTGCGCAAGACGGTCGCCTTCATCGATCCGTTCGACCTGAAATATAACCGCTTCGAGCGGTTGCCCAAGCCGATCACCCAGGCGGTGATGTTCTGCCTGATGGACACGTCCGCCTCGATGACGCAGTCGCTGAAGGATCTGGCCAAGCGCTTCTTCATGCTGCTGCACATCTTCCTGACCCGGCATTACCGGGAGGTCGACGTGGTCTTCATCCGGCATACCAGCGTCGCCAGCGAAGTCGACGAGGACACCTTCTTCCGCTCGACCGAGACCGGCGGCACCGTGATCTCCAGCGCGTTCGAGGAAATGCGCAAGGTGGTCAAGGAGCGCTACCCGTCCGACGAATGGAACATCTACGCCGCGCAGGCTTCGGACGGCGCCAATGATCTCGGCGACATGGCACGCTGCATCGACATGCTCGACGAGGTGATCCTGCCGGTGTGCCAGTATTTCGCCTATATCGAGGTCGGCACCCATATCAGCGAGAGCATCATCTGGACCGGCTTCTCGCCGCTGACCAACTCGCACAAGCATTTCGCCATGCGCCACGTTTCGTCGCCCGGCGACATCTATCCGGTTTTCCACGACCTGTTTTCCACTCCGGAAAGGGCCTGAATGGACACGGCGATCAAGAAGATCAAGAAGCCGCGCAAGGGAAAGCCGATCTTCGAAGGCGCGGAGTGGAATTTCGACACGCTGAAAACCGTGTTCGACGAGGTCGAGAAGATCGGCCTGCGCGACCTGAAACTCGACGTCTACCCGAACCAGATCGAGGTCATCACCGCCGAGCAGATGCTCGACGCCTATACCTCGACCGGCATGCCCCTGATGTACCGCCACTGGTCCTTCGGCAAGCAATTCGCCCAGGAATCGATGAGCTACCGGCGCGGGATGCGCTCGCTCGCCTATGAGCTGGTCATCAATTCCAACCCCTGCATCAGCTATGTGATGGAGGAAAACTCCGCCACCATGCAGACGCTGGTGATCGCCCATGCCGCGTTCGGCCACAACCATTTCTTCAAGAACAATTACCTGTTCAAGCAATGGACCAACGCCGACACCATTTTGGACTATCTCGCCTTCGCCAAGGATTATGTGAAGGAATGCGAGGAGAAGCACGGCGTCGAGGATGTCGAGATTATCCTCGACGCGGCGCACGCCTTGATGCGCCAGGGCATCAGCCGGCATCCGAAGACGCCGGTGTCGTCGAAGCCGGCCCACATCGCCAAGCGCAAGAAGTCGCGCAAGCTGCATGAGGAAGCCACTTTCGACGACATCTACCGCACCGTGCCGCGCGCGCCGATCACCGCCGGTGCCGCCGAAGCGCTCGCCGCCTTCGCCGCCGCCGAGGAGGAGGGGCTTGGGCTCCCTGAGGAAAACGTGCTGTATTTCCTCGAGAAACATGCGCCGCGCTTAAAAGACTGGCAGCGCGAGCTGATCCGCATCGTGCGCATTCTGGCTCAGTATTTCTACCCGCAGCGCCAGACCAAGATGATGAACGAGGGCTGCGCCACCTTCGTGCATTACGAGATCATGAACACGCTGTTCGATCGCGGCCTGATCACCGAGGGCTCGATGCTGGAGGCGCTGCATCTGCATTCCTCCGTCGTCATGCAGCCCGGCTTCGACGACCAGCGCTATGGCGGCATCAACCCCTATGCGCTCGGCTTTGCCATGATGCGCGACATCAAGCGCATCTGCGAGGAGCCGACCGCCGAGGACAAGGACTGGTTCCCCGATTTCGCCGGCAATGGCGACGCGATGGGCACGCTGAAATCCGCCTGGGCCGATTACCGCGACGAGAGCTTCATCCTGCAATTCCTCAGCCCGACCGTCATCCGCGACATGCGCTTCTTCGCGCTGCACGACGAATCCGACGAGCCCGAGGTCGAGGTGACGGCCATCCATAATGAGATGGGCTACCGCGACGTGCGGCGGCGCCTGGCGCGCTTCTACGACGCCAGCGTGCAGGACCCCGACATCCGCATCACCGACGCCGACCTCAGCGGCACCCGGCGGCTGACGCTCACCCACACCGTCCGCGACGGGCGTCTGCTGAGCAAGCAGGAATGCGACCGCACCTTGCAGCATCTGGCCCAGCTCTGGGGCCACCGGGTGAAGCTGCTGGAAGTCGACGCCGGCACCGGCAAGACGCTGCGCGAGCTGGAAGCGCTGCCGCTGCCTTGATCGGCTCCAATTCCGTCGCCCCGGACGGCCGCAAGGCCGAGCCGGGGCCCAATCCACCTCTCCACAGATGATGCGCTAGTGGGTCCCGGCTCACTCGGTTTGCCGGCGAAATCAAAGATTTCGGGCAAACCGGCGTCCGGGACGACGGAGAGAGGATGCGAGGCCCATAAGCGTCCGCCTCTCCCCTTCCTGTCATTCCCGCGAAAGCGGGAATCCACTACGCCGCAGCGCCTCCGCTCCGGCACCAGCTCAATGCTGGATCAAATCCCCCTCGCCCTCGATGAACTTGCGGCGCTTGGCGATCGCCTCGGCCAGGAAATCCAGGAACACCCTGACCCGCGCCGAATTGCGCAAATCCGGGTGGGTCAGCAGCCACAGGCTCGTGGCGTAGTCCGGATTGGGCGGCGCGAGGCGGATCAGCGAGGGCTTGGCGTCGCCGATGAAACATGGCAGATGCCCCACACCGATCCCCGCCTCGACCGCCTCGGCCAGCCCCAGCACCGTATTCAGCCGGTAGGCCAGCCGCTCCTGCGGCACCTGCGCCAGCACCCATTTGACCGCCTTGAAGCCGCCGAACTGCTCGCTCAGCGACACCCAGTTGGCGCCCGCGAGCGCCTCCCGCCCGGCCGGCGCGCCATTTGGGAAATCATTGGCGCGGCCATACAGCGCCCAGGCGAGCCGGGCAGCCCGGCGGCCGACCAGCGTCTCCGGCGGATTGTCGGTGGCGCGGATGGCGACGTCGGCGTCGCGCTTGGCCAGGTTCAGCGCCTGATTGCCGATCAGAATGTCGAGCCGGACCTCGGGACAGCGCTCGCGGAATTGCGCGAAGAGCGGCGTCAGCAGATGCACCAGCAGCGAATCATTGGTCGCCACGCGCAGCTCGCCCGACGGCGCGACCTCGCGGCCGGCGAGCTTGCGCGTCACCGCCGTGATGTCCTCATCGACGCGGGCGGCGAGCGCGGCGACCTCCTCGCCGGCCGGGGTCAGCGCATAGCCGGAGCGGTGTTTTTCGAACAGCTCGGCGCCCAGCGCGTCCTCGATCTGCTTCAGGCGGCGGAAGACGGTGGAATGATTGATGCCGAGCCGGTCGGCGGCGGCGGGCAGGCTGCGCGTATCGGCGACCGCCTTGATGAGGCGGAAATCGTCCCAGCCCAGATTTTTCCGCGCGTCGATCATCGGCCGGCCTCTCATGCGAAAACCGGCCGCGCGGGACGCGGGGCCGGGGATTGGCGTTTGACGCGGTGCTCGCGGCCCCCCTCACCCGGCCGCTTCGCGCCTGGCGCGAGCCATTCGCCGGGTGAGGGGGAAGCCGCTTGCTCAGCCTCAAAACTAAGCCGCGCTGCTAGCAGTCCGGCCCTGCGCCTCGGATGAACGCCCGCTCACCGCGAACGCGCCCTCGCCGATCAGCGCCTGGGCCAGCGCCGCGACCGCCAGGAAGGCCGGATATTCCCAGCCGCCATTCGGCGCGGTGAACAGCCAGCCATTCGGCGCATGCACGAACAGCGCGCCGAGCAGCACCGGCAGCAGCGCCACGGCGGCGATTCGGGCATGGAACCCGGCGATCAGCGCCAGCCCCCCCACGATCTCAGCCAGGATGATCGGCCAGGCGAGAGCCGTCGGCAGGCCGATCTGACCGAGGAACCCGGCAAATCCTGCGGGGGTAAACACCGAAATCTTCAAATAGGCGTGGGCAAGAAACATCACTCCCAGCGCAACGCGCAGGGCAAAAGCGCCGTAAGGGGCGAGGCGATTGTCGATCATGGCCAGTCTCCGTGGGGATGTTGATGCTGCCACGAGATCTACACCATGGACGATGCAATGCAATCGCCACATTTGCAAGCGCTTCATTGCATGTACGCAATCTCATCCTCATTGCACGGGCGGGCCCTCTCCCCATTTCCCGTTCATGTTCGAAGGAGCAAACACGATAAAAAAGGAGATGAACGCAAAATGAGACATAACGGCATTCATCACGTCACGGCCATCGCGGGCTCGGCCCAGCGCAACCACGACTTCTATACCAACACGCTCGGGCTGCGCCTCGTGAAGCGCACCGTGAATTTCGACGACCCCGGCACCTATCACCTCTATTATGGCGACGAGACCGGCACGCCCGGCAGCATTCTCACCTTCTTCCCGTGGAGCCATGTGGCGCCCGGCCGGCTCGGCGTCGGCGAAACCCAGGAGACCATGCTGCGCGTCCCCGAGAGCGCCATCGGCTATTGGGCACACCGCTTCGTCGAGAAGGGCGTGTCGCACCAGACGCCGCTGAAGCGCTTCGGCGAAACCGTGCTGGCCTTCAAGGACCCGGACGGCATGCGCCTGTCGCTGGTCGGCATCCCGGGCATCGAGGCCGAGCCCGGCTGGACCGGCGGCGGCATCCCGGCGGAGCACGCCATTCGCGGCTTCCACGGCGTCAGCCTGCTGCTGGCCGAGGCGGAGGCGACGGCCGCCATCCTGACCGGCGTGCTCGGCTTCACCGAGACGGCGCGCGAGGAGGAGGTGATCCGCTTCAAGGCCGGCGACACGGCACAGGGCGGCGTGGTCGACATCCGCGTGGCGGGCGAATTCCTGCCGGCGCGCATGGGCGGCGGCTCGGTGCATCACATCGCCTTCCGCGCGGCGGACGACGAGGCGCAGGCGGCGATGGTCCGCAAGCTGAAGGACGAGCACGGCATCCGCACCACGGAGCAGGTTGACCGCAACTATTTCCGCTCGGTCTATTTCCGCGAGCCCGGCGGCGTGCTGTTCGAGATCGCGACCGACGAGCCCGGCTTTGCCGTCGACGAGCCGGTTGCCGAGCTTGGCCATGCGCTAAAACTGCCCGCGACCTTGGAGCGGCGGCGGAAAGAGATCGAGGACGTGCTTCAGCCCCTGTAACAACCCCGTATATCTGCCCCGAACTGCTTGCGCTAATCTTACCCAAATGGTTAATTTCGCCACGGGCCATCACTCAGATGCCGGGTTTTTCGGGGGGAACGGGCCATGTCTGACGTCGGGGGGCGCCACTGATGGCGGTGCGGCTCGGCAAGGCGCAAGCGACGGCTGAAAGCGCGCTTGCCGAGGCGGCCAGGATCCTGGCCGGAAGCCGCCTGGCTCTGCTGACGGGCACCGGCAGCGATGTCGCGGGTGCCCGCGCCGCCCTCCGGCTGGCGGAGCGGATCGGCGGCGCGGTGGATTTCCGCCGCGATCCGGCGCTCCTGGCGCTCGACGCGCTGATGGCGGAACGCGGGCTGATCTTCACCACCCCGGCCGAAGCCCGCGCGCGGGCCGACAGCCTCTTGCTGATCGGCCCTGGCGTGGCGCGCTCGGCAATGCTCGCCCAGGTGCTCAAGGGCACGCCGCTGCTCGCCGCGCCCGATGGCGCCGAGCGCACGACGCTCTGGCTCTGCCCCGGCAGCGCGGCCGACACGCTCCCCGGCTTCGGCATCCAGGATTATGGCGGCGACCTCTCCGCCATCCACGGCATTCTGGCGCTGCTCAACGCCGCCATGCGCGGCCATCCGGCGCCGGGCCAGGGCTTTGGCGGTCTCGCGCCCGGCATCTTCGAGGACATTGCCGGCCGCCTGATCACGGCGCGCTACGGCGTCGTTGCCTTCTCCCCCGCCGATCTCGACGCGCTTGCGATGGAGGCGCTGCTTTCCTTCGTCCAGGCGCTGAACCAGACCACGCGCGCCGCGCTGCTGCCCGTATCGAGCGACGCGGGCACGCAGACCTTCGCCCATGTGTCCGGCTGGCTAACCGGATTTCCGCCGCGTACCGGCTTCATGGCCGGCGCGCCCGATTACGATCCCTGGCGCTTCGACGCCACCCGCCTGATCGAGTGCGGCGAATGCGACGCGCTGCTCTGGCTCTCCTCCTTCGAAGCGAGCGCCCCGCCCTGGCGGACGAAGCTGCCGCTGATCGTGATCTGCCCGCCCGGCGCCCAATTCGTCAGGCCGCCGGAGGTGTTGATCGAAACCGCCATCCCCGGCAATGAAGCCGATGCCGAATTCTGGAGTGAGGCGTCGCAATCGCTCGTCGCCGTGAAGGCGGCCGGGCCGACCGGAGGGCTGACCGCCGCCGCCGCCCTGACCGGCATCCTCGACAGGCTGGAGACCTCATCCCGATGATCCGCCTCAAGGGAGGACGCATCCTCGACCCGGCCAATGGACGCGACGAAATCGGCGACTTGTTCATCGAGGCCGGCCGCATCGCCGCGCCGCCGCCCGATCCCGAGGCCGCCGCGCGCAGCTACGATCTGGCGGGCAAGATCGTCATGGCCGGCGGCGTCGCCATGCATGGTGGCCTCGCCGGACCGAACGCCAATGCCGCCCGTGCCCTGATGCGCGACGCCGCGCCCGGCACGGTGGGCGGCATCGGCCTGGCCTATGCCGCGATCGGCATGACCACCGCGATCGAGCCAGCCTTGATCCCCGAGCACGCCGTCGAAACCCATCTCCAGCTCGGCGACATCCCCTTCATCGACAAGGCCGCGCTCGCCCTGCTCGGCAATGACGACGCGCTGCTGCGGCTGATCGGCGAGCAGCACGGCGAGCGCGCCATCGACGATTTCCTCGGCTGGACCATCGGCCAGACCCAGGCGCTCGGCATCGCCGCCGTCAATCCGGGGGGAGCCGCCGCCTTCAAGGACAATCTCCGCGCCTTCGCCTTCGAGGATGTCGTGCCGGGCTATGGTGTCTCGGCGCGGCAGATCGTCGAGGCGCTGATCGGGTCGGTGCAACGGCTCGGGCTGCCGCCTGCCCTGCATCTGGAATGCAACAATCCGGATCGCCCCGGCAGTTTCGTCACCGCCATCGAGGCGATGGAAGCGGCAGCCGGCCTGCCGCTGCATCTGGCGCAAATCCAGCGGCACGGTTTTGGCGCGGAGGGGGCGGAGGGCTTTTCCTCCGCCAGCGCCTTCCTGGCCGAGGCGCTGGCCTACCACAAGAATGTCTCGGTCGATGCCGGCCCGATGCTGTTCGGCGCCCGCGTCGCGCTGTCCGCCGATCCGGCCCGGCAGTTCGAACGCTCGGCGGGCGCGGGCAAATGGGTGGTCTGGGACGGTGAGGGCAATGGCGGCGGCGCCGTCCCCGACCGCGCCAGCGAGACCGATTACCGGCACGCAATACAATGGGCGGTTGGCCTGGAACTGTGCCTGCTGATCGATGATCCCTGGCGTCTGGCGCTGACCGCCGACCCGGCCGCCCTGCCCCAGATCATCCAATGGCTGATGGATGCGGACGCCCGCGCCGAATGCATCGCCCGGCTGCCGAAACCGGCCATGGCCATGTGCCTGCTGCCAAAGCTCGACCGCGAATTCAGCCTCTACGAGATCGCCGCCGTGACCCGCGCCGCGCCCGCCCGCATCCTCGGCCTTGCCGATCGCGGCCAGCTCGGCATTGGCGCAGTGGCGGATATCGCCGTCTATGGCGAGCAGGCGGACAAGGCGGCGATGTTCGCCGCGCCGGATTATGTGTTCAAGGACGGCGAGCTGATCGTCGAGGCGGGGAAGGTAAAAGCCTCGCGCGTCGGCCGGACATTGCGGGCCCGGCCGGTGGCGCAGGGGCAGATCGCCTCCTGGCTGGCGCAGCATGATGAGGCGCTTTACGGGCGCGCGGCGGGCAGCTTCGCCGTGCCGGATGCTTTCGCCGGAGCCGAAAGCTGCTTCGGAGATGTCCCATGCCGGACGTAAAACCGCGCGGCGGATTGTGGGAACGGCTGGTCGGGAGGCCCGATCCCGAGGCGGGCGGCGGCGATGGCAGCGCCCTGGTCAACGGTCTGCGCGTCGCGCATGAGAGCATCGAGGCGGTACGGCTCGCTGCGACCGCGCTGATCGTCACCGGGCCGACGCCGGACTGGGCGCGCACCGCCGCGCTGGCGGTGACCGGTCCTACGGGCGATGGCTGCGACGCAGGGATCGACCGGCCGCTTTCGCCCTCGCAAACGCCGGATGGGCGGCCGGGCGTCCGCGTCCTGTTTTTTGCCGCGACGGCGGAGGCGCTGGAGCTGCATCTTGCCCAGCGCATCTGGCAGAGCCTCTTCGCCTGCCCCGGCGCCGCCTGCTATGCCGGCCTGCGCGCGGGGCCAAAAATCCTGCTCGGCGCCGGGCTCAGGCAGTTCGGCGACGGGTTCGAGCTCCGCACCGAGATTGGCGGGCGGCGCCTGTTGCGCCTGCCGGTCATGGACGGCGAATTCGTCTGCGAGGCCAAGGCGGGGCTGGCGGTGGCCGCGATCGGCGCGGCGGCGCTGCTGGTCATGGGCCGAACAATCGCCGAAACGCTCGCAGCCTGCGACGCGGCGGCGGCCGCCATGCGCGAGATGCCCGACGTCATTCTGCCCGCCCCCGGCGGCGTCACCCGCGCCGCGCTGAAGGCCGGATCGCGCAGCGCCGATCTCGCGATCTCCATCGATGAAGCCTATTGCCCGACCCTCACCGCGCTGGCGCCGAGTGCCCTCGCCCCGGACGCCGGATCGGCCCTGCGCCTCGCCGTCAACGGGCTGACGGTCGCGGCAGTCGCGGCGGCCTTGCGCGCCGGCGTCGCGGTGCTGACCGAGACCGGCGCTCCGGGCGGGCTGATCCGGCTCGGCGCAGCGCCGTCATCGGCGGGCGCGGAGCCGCATCGCTTCCCGCTGCTGGAGCTGCTGGCATGAGCGCCATGATTTTCACCCTGCGCTTTCAGCCCGAACAGCGGCTCGACCTCTCCTGCCTCACCGCCGACCGGCTGGACGGCCTTTCGGAGAAAGAGATTCTGGCGCTGCCGGTCAGCACGACCAAGCAGCCGCTGGCCCTTGGCGAGCTGTTCCGCGTGACCATGGGGGAGCCGGGCGCGATCCGCATCCAAGCCCGATATGCCGATGGGCTGGACAATATCGGCCTCGGCATGCGGCGGGGCAGCATCGTCGTCGAAGGCGGCGCGGGCGCTTATGCCGGCCGGCGCATGTCCGGCGGCAGCCTGACCATCGAGGGCGATGTCGGCCCCTTTGCGGCGAGCGGCATGACGGGCGGGCGGCTCCGCGTCGAGGGCGATGCGGGCGATTTCCTCGGGGGCCCACGCTCCGGCGAAGCGCAAGGCATGAGCGGGGGCGTGGTCGTCGTAACCGGCCGGGCGGGTGCGCGGGCGGGCGACCGGATGCGGCGCGGCGTCATCGCCATCGGCGGCGACGCGGGCGACTGTCCCGGCTCGCGCATGATCGCGGGCGTGCTCGCCGTATTCGGCAATTGCGGCGAGCGGCCGGGCACGCTGATGCGGCGCGGCACGATCGTGCTCGGCGGCGAGGCGGCGGGCTGGCCGCCGACCTTCGTCGAGAACGGCGCGGTCGAGCTGGTCACGCTGCATATCCTGGCCACCGAGCTGAAGGACGCGCTGCCGCCCTCGCATCTGGCGCCGCTGAAGGGCCGGGTGCGGAAACTGGCCGGCGACATGGCCGTGCTCGGCAAGGGCGAGATTTTACGGCTGGCGGTTTGAGGGCCTGCCGATCGCCTCGCCTGGCCCCTTCTTGTCATTCCCGCGAAAGCGGTAATCCAGTACGCCGCAGCGACTGGATGAGAGGCAATGCCTAGCGGCAATCTCCGGGAAGTACTGGGTCCCCGCTTTCGCGGGGACGACAACCAAGACTGCATCACGCGGAGCGCGATTTTCTCGACGATCAGAGGCGAACCAGCCGCCCGATCAAGCCCTCGGCGCGGGCATGTTGTTGAGGTCTTTCGTGTACCACTTCTCGGCTTCGATCACGACCGGGTTCTCGCCATTGACGTAGATCCAGCTATCGACGGCCCATTTCTGCTTGTTGGCGGTCTCCCAAAGCACCGCGGTCCAGTGCGGCCAGTTGGAGACGCCGAGCAGAATATTGCCCTTCGAGAACGGCCGTCCGACCGTGTGGTGCTTCAACAGGCCGTTATTGGCCAAAATCAGCAGGTAGCTCGTGGTGTTGGTCGCCTCGTCGACGCAATCCTGCTGGGTAGGATCGCCCGAGCCGTCGTAATCCATGCCCGGACGGTCGGCCGAGGTGCCGACTTTTTCGCCCGTATAGCGCTCCATCCAGCCGATGGCATAGGCAACCGCGCGGCGCTCCTCGAAGGCGGTGTCGGCCTTCTTGGTCTTGCGCATCAGATCGCTGATTTCCTTGATCTGCTCGGCGCCGAAACGAACCGGCGTCTGCATCTGGCAGCCATAGGCGTGGCAGACGAACACCGTATTGCCGTTCGGCTCGCGCGATTTGAACTCGGCATAATGATAGGCGGGCGGTCCATCGCGCTCGAACGTGCAGCCGGTCAGAGCGAGCAGCGCCGAAAACATTACGAAAAGAATGCGTTGATGCATCGTCCCGCCCGGATCCCTGTCATTACCTACCCATTTTCCTATAGCACTCGGGTGGGCATTTTGCGACGCGGGCCATTGAGACGGCGCGGCTTTTCACGTAGCTTGTCGCGTCATGGCAACAATGAAACACATTCACGTGATCGGCGGCGGGCTGGCGGGCTCAGAAGCGGCCTGGCAGATCGCCAATGCCGGCGTGCCGGTCATCCTGCACGAAATGCGCCCCGCCCGCATGACCGAGGCCCACAAGACCGAAGGCTATGCGGAGCTCGTCTGCTCCAATTCCTTCCGCTCGGACGATTGGGAGGCGAATGCCGTCGGCCTGCTGCATGAGGAAATGCGCCGCTGCGGCTCCCTCATCATGAGCGCCGGCGACCGGCACAAGCTGCCTGCCGGCGGCGCGCTGGCGGTCGACCGGGACGGGTTTTCCGCCGAAGTCGGGGAGAAGCTGGCGGCGCATCCGCTCATCACGCTCGAGCGCGGCGAGATTGAAGGGATGCCGCCGGAGGATTGGGACAGCGTCATCATCGCCACCGGACCGCTGACCTCCCCTGCCCTCGGCGCGGCCATCCAGTCGCTGACGGGCGAGGATTCGCTAGCCTTCTTCGACGCCATCGCCCCCATCGTGCATCGCGAAAGCGTCGATATGAGCATCTGCTGGATGCAGTCGCGCTACGACAAGGAAGGCCCCGGCGGCACCGGCGCCGATTACATCAACTGCCCGATGGACCGCGAGCAATATGGGGCCTTCATCGCGGCGCTGCTGGCGGCGGAGAAGACCGAGTTCAAGGACTGGGAGAAGTCGACGCCTTATTTCGAGGGCTGTCTGCCGATCGAAGTCATGGCCGAGCGCGGGGCGGAAACGCTGCGCTTCGGGCCGATGAAGCCGGTCGGGCTGACCAATCCGCACCATCCGGAGCGGCCCTATGCCGTGGTGCAGCTTCGCCAGGACAATGCGCTCGGCACGCTGTGGAACATGGTCGGCTTCCAGACCAAGCTGAAATATGGCGAGCAATCGCGGATCTTCCGCATGATCCCCGGCCTGGAGAAGGCGGAATTCGCCCGGCTCGGCGGCATTCACCGCAACACTTTTCTCAACAGCCCGAAATTGCTCGACGGCCAGATGCGGATGAAATCGGCGCCGCGCCTGCGCTTTGCCGGACAGGTGACGGGTGTCGAGGGCTATGTGGAGTCCGCCGCCATCGGGCTGGTGACGGGACGGCTCGCGGCGGCCGAACGGCTCGGCGAGGCGCTGGCCCCGCCCCCGGTGACGACGGCGCTCGGCGCGCTGGTCGCCCATATTACCGGCGGCCATCTGGCGGGCGAGGAGGCCGGTTCGCGCAGTTTTCAGCCGATGAACGTCAATTACGGCCTGTTCCCGCCGATCGACACGCCCGCGGGCGAGGGCGGCAAGCGGCTGAAGGGGCGCGACAAGAGCGTGTCGCGCAAGAAGGCGATGTCGCTGCGGGCGCTCGATGATCTGGCCGCCTGGCTCGGCGACGCGCCGGTGCGCAAGAGGGCTTGAGGCACCATGCTGTTCGGCCATCTGGCGCTGGTGGCAGCGGCGATCTTCGCCGGAGCCGCGCTCTGTCAGCTTTGCCGAACAGCCCGCGCGGCTGATGCTCGATGACCGCGCGCTTCTGGCGGAATGGCAACCGTCCTACAAGCGAGGCTTTGCCATGCAGGCGCCGCTGGCGCTGCTGGGCTTCGTCTTCGGCCTCGCCGCGTGGTGGCAGACGGATGCGGCGGCCTTCGTAGTGGGCGCGGTGCTGATCGTCGCGAACTGGCCCTGGACGCTGATGGGCATGCTGCCGACGAACAATGCGATCATGGCGGCCGAGCCAGCCGAGGCGAATGCGCAGACGCGGGCACTGATCGTGCTTTGGGGGCGGCTTCATGCGGTGCGCACGGCGCTGGGGCTCGCGGCAACCGTGGCGTTTTTCTGGGGCTGCGTGGGCGTCTGACGTCGCGCCGGGCGTCCCCACTCCGTCGCCCCGGCCGTAGAGCCGGGGCCAACTCGCCTCTCCTCTTGCCGCAGTGTTTGCGGATCAGCCAATGGATCCCGGCTCACCGCTTCGCGGTGTCCGGGACGACGAGGAGGCTTAGATCCTGCCGCGAAGATGGGCGCGCCAGATCAGGGCGTAGCGCTGGAGAGGGTTGAGTTGGACGATCTCCAGCAAGGGGTCGTGGCCGGCGGAAGCGAGGCGCTTCAGATAGGGCTCGACCAGCGCGAGGGGCAGGAAAACCGGAAGCGCCGCGCCGGGCCGTCCGGCAGCCTGCCGCCGGAAATTCGCCAAAGCCTCCGCCGCGATCTCGCGGAGGTCGCGGAGGACGGCGCGCAGGTCGTCATTGGCGCCGCCGTTCAGGATGGCTTGCGGGTGGAGGCCGTGCTTGGCGAGGAGGTCGCCAGGGAGGAACACATTGCCGCGCGCGATGTGATAGGGCAGCGCGCGCATCAGGCCGGTCAGGCCGTAGGCAATCCCGGCGAGCCCCGCCAGGTCCGCCGCGCGATCATCGCCGCCCGTTATCCGAGCGCCGAGGCGGAACATCGCACCGGCGGTCGCGTCCAGATAGGCCAGCAGCGCGGACAGATCCTTCATCGGCTCGTCGGCGAGATCGAAGCTGCGGGCATCGATCATCCCGTCCAGCACCCCGGCGGGCAAATCATGCCGCCACGCCGCCTCCGCGACCGCCGCCAGCACCGGATGATCCGCCGCCTCTCCGCCGAGCGCCGCAGCCAGCGCGTCCCGCCACCATTGCAGCCGGATTTCGCCGAGGCGCGGCTCGCGCACCTGTTCGGGCACCCGCGCCAGTTCGATGTTGAAGGCATAGAGCGCCAGCAGATCGCCGCGCACCCGGTCGGCCGCGAGCAGGGCCGCCCAATAGCGATCCTGGTCGCCCGAGCGGACCAGGTCGCGGATCATCGCCTCCGTCCCCGCCGGCTGTGCCAAGGCGGCCTCCGCTGTTGCTGCGCCGCCCTCGCCCATGGCGCTACGGCATGGCGATCAGGGCCGCCGCGAAGACGCGCTCCTCGGCGAGCAGCACATTATAGGTGCGGCATGCGGCGCCCGTGTCCATCGCTTCGAGGCCGAGACCGGCGGCGGCAAATGTCTGGCGCAGCGCGCGGTCGGGAAAGACCTGTGCCGCGCCGGTGCCGAGCAGCAGGAACCCCGCCGCGCCGCGCATATCGAGCACCTCGCGCAAGCTCGCCTCGGTAATGGCCGCCGGGTCATCGACCGGCCAGCCATAGACGCCCTGCGGCAGCACCAGTAGCGAGCCGCGATGCTCGATGGTGCCGATGCGGAACCAGCCCCGCCCGTATCCCGCGAGCGGTGCGCGGCCATCGATCAGAAGCGGGCCGCTCATCGCACCAACTCAGGCGCGGCTGCGGGCCGGACGGCCACGGCGCACGGTTTCCAGCCCGCTCCAGTCGCGCTTGACGCCGAGAACGTAGAGCATCGGCGCGGCGATGAAGAAGGAGGTGTAGCTCGACACCGCCATGCCGACCAGCATGGTGAAGGCAAAGCCGTGAATGACCTCGCCGCCGAAAATGTAGAGCGCCAGGATCGCGATCAGCACCGCGCCCGCCGTGATCACCGTGCGCGACAAGGTCTCGTTCACCGACAGGTCGATCAACTCGTCGAGCGGCTTCTCCTTGTATTTGCGCAAGTTCTCGCGCACGCGGTCAAAGGTGACGACGACGTCATTCACCGCGTAGCCGATCAGCGTCAGGAGCGCCGCGACGATGGTCAGGTCGAAATCGATCTGGAAGATCGAGAGGATGCAGAGGGTGAAGGCGACGTCATGCAGGAGCGAGAGAATGGCGCTGACGGAGAACTGCCATTCGAAACGCAGCCAGAGATAGAGGAAGATGCCGAAGGTCGCGACCGCGAGCGCGATCACCGAGGATTGCACCAGTTCCTGCGACACCGCCGCGCCGACGACTTCGACGCGCCTGAGTTCGACGCCTTCGCCAAGCTCGGCGCGGACCTTGGTGACGGCGGCCTGCTGTGCCGCCTCGCCGCCGGTCTGTTCCTCGAGCCGGATCATCACCTCGTTCTGGGCGCCGATCTCCTGGATCTGCAGATCGCCCAGATTGAGCGCCCCGAGCTTCGTCCGCAGTGCCGACAGATCCGGCGCGCTCTGCGTGAAGCGGACCTCGATCAGCGTGCCGCCGCGAAAGTCGATGCCGACATTGAGGCCCATGGTGGCGAGCAGGCCGATGGTCGCCACGAACAGGATGATGGTTTCGGCGATGGCCATCCTGTAATGCGACACGAAGGAGAATTTCGTGCCGACGGGGACGAAGCGGATCGGCTTGAAGGGAATTAATCTCATCGCTTTCGGGGCCCCTGTCAGATCGGAACGGTCGTCGGCCGGGTCCAGCGCACCCATTCCGAGACGAGATAGCGGGTGATCGTGGTGGCGGTGAAGAAGGAGGCCAGGATGCCGATGCCGAAGGTCACGGCAAAGCCGCGCACCGGACCGGAGCCGAGCCAGAACAGGATGAAGGCGGCCAGCAGCCCCGTCATGTTGGTGTCGGTGATCGTGTTGTAGGCGCGCGCGAAGGCCGTCTCGATGGCCGAGATCGCCGATTTGCCGGAGCGCAGCTCGTCGCGGATGCGCTCATTGATCAGCACATTGGCGTCGACCGACATGCCCATGGTCAGCACGATGCCGGCGATGCCGGGCAGCGTCAGCGTCGATTGCAGGATCGACATCGCCGCCGTGATCAGCACGATGTTGACGAAGAGCGCGATGATGGCGAACAGGCCGAACAGCCCGTAGCCGGCGATCATGAAGGCGGAGACGCCGGCGAAGCCGATCAGCACAGCCGTCTTGCCGGCCTCGATCGAGTCAGCGCCAAGGCTCGGGCCGACCGAGCGCTCCTCGATGATGTTGAGCGAGGCGGGCAGCGCGCCGGAGCGCAGCAGGATCGAGAGGTTGCTGGCGTCCTGGACGCTGAAATTGCCGGAGATCTGGCCGGAGCCGCCAAGGATGGGCTCGCGGATGACCGGGGCGGAGATTACCTTGTCGTCCAGCACGATGGCGAAGGGCTTGCCGACATTTTCCTGCGTCACCCGGCCGAAGCGCTGGGCGCCGGAGGCGTTGAAGCGGAAGGAGACGACCGGCTCATTGGTGCGCTGGTCGAAGGTCGGCTGGCTGTCGACGAGGTCTTCGCCGCTGACGATGGAGCGCTTCTGCAAAAGATAGGTCGGCTCGCCCTCGGTGCGCGAGGCATAGAGCGCGGACCCCGCCGGCACATTGCCGGATTGCGCCTCGGTGGCGCTCACGCTGGAATCGACGAGGTGGAAGGTAAGCTTCGCGGTCTGGCCGACCAGTTCCTTCAGCTCGGCCGGATCGTTGAAGCCGGGCACCTGCAGCAGGATGCGGTCGCGGCCCTGGCGCTGGATGGTCGGCTCGGTGGTGCCGAGCGCGTCGACGCGGCGGCGGATGGTCTCGATGGCGGAGCCGACGGCCGAGCTGATCCGCGCATTCATCGCGGTCTCGGTCGGGCGGATGATGATGAGGTTGCCTTCGCCGCGCTCGACGGTGAGGTCGGTGCCGGTGTCGCCGAGGAGAGCGTTCGAGGTCGGCCGCGCCAGGGTGCCGAGCTTGGTCACCGCCCGGTCGATCTCTTCCGGATTGCGGATGATAACGCGCACTTCCTCGCGGGTCTTGCTGAGGCCGGAATAGCCGATGCGCTCCTCGCGCAGGGCGCTGCGGGCATCGCCGCTGATGGCTTCGAGCCAGTCGTCCCGGAGCTCGCCCGCATTCATCTGCAAAAGCAGATGCGAGCCGCCCTGCAGATCGAGGCCGAGCGGCATGCGAAGCTGCATCCAGCTCGGCAGATTCTGCAACTGAGCGGGGGTGAACAGGTTCGGGAGCGAAAACAAAACGCCGCCGATCGAAACCACGGCGATCAGCAACACCTTCCAGCGATCGAAATACAGCATGAAACCTCAGCCTCTACGCGGCCAACCTATTGGGCGGTGATCGGGATCAGGCGTCCTTGTCGGCGGCGTCGGCGGCAGCCGGGCGAACAGGGGTGGCCGGCTTGGCGGCGGGCACGTCGGCCGGCTCGTCCGCTTCATCGGGCTCGTCGTCATTGGCCTTGGCCAGCGCCTTGCGCGCTTCGACATCGCGGACGTCGCCGCGCGTGCGCACTTCCGAGATCGTGCTGCGGATGACGCGGACGCGCACGCCCTCGGCCAGCTCGACCTGCAATTCGCCGTCGCCGATGACCTTGGAAACCTTGCCGACGAGGCCGCCCGCCGTGACCACCGTGTCGCCGCGGCGGATCGTGGCGATCATGTCGCGATGATCCTTCAGCCGCTTCTGCTGCGGGCGGATGATCAGGAAATACATGATGCCGAGGATCATGATGAAGGGCAGAAGCTGAACCAGGAACGAGCCGCCACCAGCGGCGGGGGCTCCCTGCGCTAAGGCTTCGGTAATCAACATCGGAACCAACCTCCTCGGAAAGGGCGCATCCGTCCGGCATTCGCTCGGCGGAGCATTTCGGGTTTTTGGGCAATATAATGGCGCTGCCCGCTGATGCAACGGCCATATCAGGCGGCTTTGTCGCCCTCTCAATAGCGTGCCACGGCCCGCGCCGCCAGTGCCGAATGGCGCAAAACTTTGCCGCACTTGACGAAAGCCGCCAAGGTTGGTCCTGTTCTGGCGAGCTTTTACGTGCCCTCAGCTTTGGAAGAAACCCATGCCCGCCCGCGACAATCCCCAGGCCGAACGTCCGACCACCGCCGATCCGGCCAGCCTCGAGCTTCTGCAACGCATCGCCGGGGCGCTGGAAAGGCTGGCCCCGCCCGCGCCGGAGACGCCCGATTTCGAAGCCGCCGACGCCTTCATCTGGCAGGCCGACCGCGAGCGCTTCCTGCCGGTCGCCAAGGTCAATAAAGTGCCGATCGCGCTTCTGCAGTCGGTCGAGCAGATGCGCGACACGCTGCTGGCCAATACCGAGCGCTTCGCCAAGGGTTTGCCGGCGAACAACGCGCTGCTCTGGGGCGCGCGCGGCATGGGGAAAAGCTCGCTGGTCAAGGCGGTGCACGCCGCCGTGCGGGAGCGGACCGTCAACGGCGCCAGCGCGAGCGGGCTGAAGCTGGTCGAAATCCACCGCGAGGATATTGCCAGCCTGCCCGCGTGCCTCGCCCATATGCGCGCCTCGCCGCACCGCTTCATCGTCTTCTGCGACGACCTCTCCTTCGATGCGGACGATACGTCCTACAAGTCGCTGAAGGCGGTGCTGGAGGGCGGCATCGAAGGGCGGCCGGAGAATGTGATCTTCTACGCCACCTCGAACCGGCGCCATCTGATGCCGCGCGACATGATGGAGAATGAGCGCTCCACCTCGATCAGCCCGTCAGAGACGGTGGAGGAAAAGGTCTCGCTATCGGACCGCTTCGGGCTGTGGATCGGCTTCCACAATTGCTCGCAGGCCGATTACCTCGCCATGGTGCACGGCTATGCCGACCATTTCGGCCTGACCGTCGACCGCGCCCGGCTGGAGGCGGACGCCTTGCAATGGTCGATGTCGCGCGGCGGCCGCTCGGGCCGCGTCGCCTGGCAATTCATCCAGGACGCCGCCGGCCGCGAGGGCAAGCATCTGTTCTGAGCGGCGGCGGGGGGAAGCCCGCGCCGGAGGACTGCTGTTCCGTGATTTCGGAAGATCGTCGTCCCGGACGCCGCGCAGCGGCGAGCCGGGACCCAATCATCTATACGAGAGCGCTGCGGCAAGCGGCGATGCGAGTACGCCCCGGCTCTATCGGCCGGGGCGACGGGTGTGGGGATGCGGGTTACGGAGTTGAACTGAGCCCGCTGCCCTGCCAAACCTTGGATCAGGTTCATCCATCGGTGCTGTTCCCGCCATCCGAATGCGGCACGGTGTGGCGCGCCAAGCGCCGGCTCTCCGTGAGGCGACACCCTGCCCTGCCGATAGGGATCACCACATCACCCCTGCCCTCTCCCCATGAAGACCTTTGCAAACTTCGATTCCTAGCCCCGGCCGTTAGAGCCGGGGCCCACTCGCCTCTCCACTTGCCGCAGCAATAGCGGAAATATGATTGGGTCCCGGC
>NZ_MWLK01000014.1 GCF_002198715.1 Rhodomicrobium sp. R_RK_3
TTGCTGCGGCAAGTGGAGAGGCGAGTGGGCCCCGGCTCTAACGGCCGGGGCGAAGGAATCGAAGTTTTGCAAAGGTCTTCCCTGGGAGAGGGAGTCCGGCGGCGGAATGGGAGAGGCGGGGGACGAGATCTCGGCCGAAGCAGGTTGCTAAGGCCTGCGGTGATTTGATTTTGTGATTGCTGGATCCCGCGCGCGGGATTTCGAAAGGCGTAGCAAACCATGCCACATCCGCGCGACGCGCTCGCCTGGGTGAAACGCTTGCGAGGCTGGCGGCCGCCGCGCAAAGCGGTCCGCCGCGCCGGAGCCGTGCTCGCCGTGGCGCTCGTCCTCTGCGCCGCGACCGTCGCCGGCTACCACGCGGCGCTGGCTTGGCTCGGACCCCCGCCGCTCGCCGCCGCCGAGGTCAGCTCAAAGCTCGTGCTCGACCGCAATGGCCGCCTGCTCCGCCCTTTCACCACGCCCAAGGGCCTGTGGCGGCTGCCCGTCGCCGTCGACGAGGTCGATCCGCGCTATTTCGCCCTCCTCCTCGCCTATGAGGACCGCCGCTTCTACGAGCATGGCGGCGTCGACGCCGAAGCGCTCGCCCGGGCCGTCTGGCAATTTCTGCGCCATGGCCGCCCCGTCTCCGGCGCCTCGACGCTGACCATGCAGACTGCCCGCCTGCTCGACGACCGCCCGACCCGCTCCTATCTCGCCAAGGTCGGGCAGGTGTTTCGCGCCTGGCAGCTCGAAGGCATGATGTCGAAGCGGCAGGTGCTGGAGCTCTACATGCGGCTCGCGCCCTTCGGCGGCAATATCGAGGGCGTGCGCGCTGCCTCGCTCGCCTATTTCGGCAAGGAGCCGCGCCGCCTGACCATCGCCGAGGCGGCGCTCCTCGTCGCGCTGCCGCAATCGCCCGAGCAGCGCCGCCCAGACCGCGTCAACACTTCCGCCCGCGCCGCGCGCGACCGCGTCATCGAGCGCGCCGCCGATGCGGGCGTCATCAGCCGCGCCGAGGCCGATTTCGCCAAGCAGCAGAGCGTGCGCGCCGAGCGCTACAATTTCCCCGCCCTCGCCGCGCATCTGTCCGAGCGCATCGCCAGCGCCTCGGACGAGGACGTCGTCCGGCTGACCATCGACGCGCATCTGCAGGAGGGCGCCGAGGCCGTCACCGCGCGGCACGTCGCGGGCGCGGGGCCGAGGCTGTCGGCGGCGGCCATGGTGATCGACCACCGCACCGGCGAAGTGCTCGCCCATGTCGGCTCCGCCAGCTATTTCGACCTCGACCGCAACGGCCCCATCGACATGACCCAGGCCGTGCGCTCGCCCGGCTCGGCGCTCAAGCCGTTCATCTACGGGCTCGGCTTCGAGGCCGGCAACTCCCATCCCGAAACCATCATCCAGGACCGCCCCGCCCGCTTCGGCCGCTACGCGCCGGAGAATTTCGACCAGAGCTTTCACGGCGCGGTCACGGTGCGGCAGGCGCTGCAACTCTCGCTGAACATCCCCGCCGTGAAGATGTTGAACGCCATCGGTCCGGCGCGGCTCTCCGCCCGCATCCGGCAGGCCGGTTTCAGCATCGACGTGCCGCGCAATCTGAGTGTGGCGCTTGGCGGCGTCGGGCTGAAGCTGGAGGATCTGGCCGGGCTCTACACCGCGCTCGCACGCGGCGGCGAACCCTTAGCGCTGTCCTACCGGATGAGCGGCGAGCCGATGCGCCACGCCGCCGCGCAGGCTCTGCTCAATCCGGAAGCGGCATGGTATGTCGGCGACATCCTGCTCGGCTCGCCGCCGCCCGCCCATGCCAAGGCCGGCGGCATCGCCTTCAAGACCGGCACCTCCTACGGCTATCGCGACGCCTGGGCCGCCGGTTTCGACGGCCGCTACGTCGTCGCCGTCTGGCTCGGCCGCCCCGACGGCACGCCGACTCCCGGCCTGACCGGGCTGACCAGGGCCGCGCCGCTGCTGTTCGACATCTTCGCCCAGATCGGCCCGGAGCGCGCGCCGCTCGCCCCGCCGCCGCACGGCGTCATCCTGTCGGCGACGACGGGCCTGCCGCCGCCCTTGCTGAATTTCCGCGAGGCGGACGGCGAGTCGATCACCCAGGCCGCGACCGCCGACCCGCCGGTCCATATCGCCTTCCCGCCCGACCGGGCCGAGCTGGAATTGGCGCGGTCCGGCGATGGCGAGAAGCAGCCGATCGCCTTCAAGGCCGAAGGCGGCATGCTGCCGCTCACCTGGCTCGTCAACGGCGCGCCCATCGAGACACCGCCGCACCGCCGCGAGACCTTCTGGACACCGTCTGGGGAGGGCTTTGTGCAGCTTTCCGTGATCGACGCAGAGGGCCGCGTCGACCGGGTGACGGTGCGGCTGCGCTAGATCTTACATTTGAGCGAAGCGAGCGGGGCCGATGCCGCTCATCTCTCCGGGGCGCTTTACCGCCCGAGCGCGGCGTCCGCCTCCACCACCGGATCGTTGAAGGTCCAACGGGGGATCATGCGCATGCGGTCGAGACCGGCGAAGACAGCGGCAAAGCCGCCGTCCGGCGAAAGCTCGCGGAGCGCGGCGTCGAACGCCTCGCCGAACCCGGTGAAGCCCTCGGCATCGACTTCGCACAGATGAATCTGGTTCCAGTCGATCCTCAACGCCGGGTCACGGTAGAGCACCGCCGCCGTCTCCATCGTCCGGAACGTCCCAATCTCGTTCGCCTCGACGAGCCTCGCGGCGGCCGGGCCGATATATTTCCGCATGATGTCCCGGTATTCGCCGAGATAGGGCGGCCGCACCTCGATATATTCCAGCGATGCCAGCCGTTCGGGACGATCGGCCGATCCCTGCCAATTGCGCGGCAGTACGAAGGCCGAGGGGGTGGTCAGCAGAATCTCCGCGCGCAGCAATTGCGCCTCCGCCGGTTGCGGCTCGACCACGAGCTGGTGAATGGCGTCGGCGGGAATTATGTCGCGAAAATAGCTCAGTTCGAGATGGCTCCACACGGCCGCATCCGAAGCGTTCCGAAAGACGGAGCGGTGCCGGTAGAGCGCCTGCCCGAGGCAGGTCTGTCCAAAACGCGCCCAATGAACGGCGCTGTCCTGGAGTGCGGCTTCCGTTCCGGGGGCCCGCGCCTGGATCGTCCGGGCAAGTACGACGAGACGGTCGTCGGGCTCGATCCGAACCAGACGCGGATCGTAAACGGCATGATTGCTCATTGCGCGCCTCTCTTTGGAGCCTCTCCCCAGAGGATTGAGCGGCCGCGCATCTTGCGATTGCAAGAAGTTGTTCAAGCCATCATCGGACGCGACCGATGCGGACCCCAGCCGCTCGCCGGCAGCATAGCCGCCTGGGCTTCGATACGAGACGGATTTGACGGACGTGGAGCGGCGCGCTCGGGCCTCGCGCAGCGCCGCAATTTGCCTTCGCCGCCGCCCTCGGTTATCCCTATGAGGGTGGGGGACCAAGGAGACGCCGCTCGTGACGCTCGCCCAACGCCTGCGATCCGCCCCCATCCTGCACGACGCCGCTATGGCGGAACGAGCGCTGCGCGAGCTGCGGCTGCGGGCCGTCCATGCGGATGCGGCGGCGGAACTGGCGGCGCTGCTCGATGCGCCGTCGCCCGCGCTCGATCTCGTCACCGGCATTTTCGGCAGCTCGCCCTACCTCTCGCGGCTGATTCTCGCCAAGCCGGACGAGCTTTGGCGCATCCTGCAATCCGAGCCGGAGGATTACCTGCGCCAAAGCGCCGAAACCCTTGCCGTCGAAATGGCAACGGTGGTCCGCCACGACGAGGCGATGAAGCCGTTGCGCGAGGCCAAGCGCCGGCTGGCGCTCGCCACGGCGCTGGCCGATCTCGGCGGCGTCTGGGACGTCAGCCGGATCACGGCGGCGCTCACCGATGGCGCCGACGAGCTGCTGCGCGCGGCGATCCGCTTCCTGCTGAACGAGGCGGCGCGGCGGGGCAAATTCATCCGCGCCGATCCGGACGCGCCGGAGACAGGCAGCGGCTATATCGTCATCGGCATGGGCAAATACGGCGCCTGCGAGCTGAACTATTCCAGCGACATCGACATCATCGTCTTCTACGAGCCCGAGATCGCGCCGCTCGCGCCCGGCGTCGAACCGAGCCCGTTTTTCGTCCGGCTAACCCGCGACCTCGTCAAGCTGATGACCGAGCGCACGCCGGACGGCTATGTCTTCCGCACCGACCTGCGGCTGCGGCCCGATCCCGGCGCGACGCATGTCGCCCTCTCGGTCAATGCCGCGCTGCATTATTACGAGACGGTCGGCCAGAATTGGGAGCGGGCGGCCTATATCAAGGCGCGGGCCGTCGCGGGCGACATGGCGGCGGGCCACGGTTTCCTGCGCCAGCTCAGCCCTTATGTCTGGCGCAAATATCTCGACTACGCCGCCATCGCCGACATCCATGCCATGAAGCGGCAGATCCAGGCGCATAAGGGCCACGCCCAGATCGCCGTCGAGGGGCATAATCTGAAGCTGGGGCGGGGCGGCATCCGCGAGATCGAGTTTTTCGTGCAGACGCAGCAGCTTATCGCCGGCGGCCGGCATGTCGAGCTGCGCGTGCGCGGCACGCTCGAAGCGCTGGATCTGCTCGCCCAGCATCATTGGATCACGCGGCAGACGGCGGACGAGCTGGCGACGGCCTACAAATTCCTGCGCGGCATCGAGCACCGGCTGCAAATGGTCGAGGACGAGCAGACCCATTCGCTGCCGTCCAACCCGGACAAGTTCGAGCAGATCGCGCATCTCTCTGCCTATCCCAGCGGCGAGGCGCTGGCGAAAGCGGTGCGCAAGCAGCTCGAAACCGTGCAGACCCATTATGCGGCGCTGTTCGAGCACGTGCCGGCCTTGTCGCGCACCGGCGCGCCGGGCAATCTCGTCTTCACCGGCGACAGCGACGATCCGGCGACGGTCGAGACGCTGAGCGACATGGGCTTTGCCAGCCCGGCGACGGTCACCAACACCGTGCGTGGCTGGCATTTCGGCCGCTACCCGGCCGTGCGCACCGCCCGGGCCCGCGAAACCCTGACCGAATTCCAGCCGAAACTGCTCGAAGCGCTCGCCCGCACGGCGCAGCCGGATCTGGCGCTCGCCAATTTCGACCGCTTCCTGGCCGAACTGCCGGCCGGCGTGCAGCTTTTCGCCATGCTGCGCAACAATCCCGCCCTGCTCGAAGTGCTCGCGGACATCATGGGCACCGCGCCGCGCCTCTCCCGCCAGATCAGCCGGCGCCCGCGCCTCGTCGACGCCGTGCTCGATCCCGGTTTCCTCGGCGAATTGCCGGGCCCCGGCGAGCTCGCCGCCATCGTGCGCCGCCATCTGGAGGCGAGCGTGTCCTATGAGGACTGTCTCGACCGCGCCCGCACCATCGGCCAGGAGCAGGCATTCCTGATCGGCGTCCGCATCATTTCCGGCGATGTCGGGCCGGAGCAGGCGGGGCAGGCTTATGCGGCGCTGGCCGATCAGCTCATCATCGGCCTGCACGCGCAGGTCCAGACGCAGATCGAGCGCCAGCATGGTCGGGTGCGCGGGGGGGAGATGGCGGTGATCGGCATGGGCAAGCTCGGCGGGCGCGAGATGACCGCGACCTCCGATCTCGATCTCATCATGATCTACCGCTACGAGCAGGGCCAGGATTTCTCCGACGGCGCCAAGCCGGTCGCCACCACGCAATATTACGCCCGCGTCACCCAGCGGCTGATCAGCGCGCTTTCCGCCCCGACCGCCGAGGGCGGCCTTTACGCCGTCGACATGCGGCTGCGTCCGTCCGGCAAATCGGGGCCCGTCGCCACCAGCCTGCCGTCCTTCGTCGCCTATCAGCAGGGCGACGCCTGGACCTGGGAGCATATGGCGCTCACCCGCGCCCGCGTGATTTCGGGCCCTCCGGCCTTGCGCGAGGCCATCGAGTCGACCATTCGCGGCGTCCTTTGCCGCCCCCGCGACCGTGCCCGCATTGCCGCCGATGTGCGCGACATGCGCGCCCGCATCGAGCAGGAGAAGGGTTCCAAAGATGTTTGGGACACCAAATATGCGGTCGGCGGCCTGATCGATGTCGAGTTCATCGCGCAATTCCTGCAATTGGTGAACGCGCATGAGCACCCGGACATCCTCGACCAAAGCACGGCCGGAGCGCTGGAAAAGCTGCGGGCGGCCGGCCTGCTCGCGGCCGCCGACGCCGAGCTTTTGCTGCCGGCGGCAAAGCTCTATCATGGCCTTACCCAGATCATCAGGCTGTGCCAGGATGGCCGTTTCGATCCGGCAAAGGCCCCGCCAGGGCTCAAGGCGATGTTGAGCCGGGCGGCGGATGTGCCGGATTTCTCAAGGATCGAGCCATTGCTGAAGGAGACGCACGCGGCCGTGGCCCGCTGTTTCGAACGCCTGATTAAATAAGTGGCGAAATCGCGACGGAGCGGCGCGCGGCCATGCGTATAGGGGACATGGCGGGCACTCAACAGACTTCTCTGCCGCAGGTGGAAGATTGCCGGAGTGACCGGTCGTGGATGTTATGTCAGCGGCGGAAAGGCGCGCTAGTGCCGGGGCCTAATGTGCTTCCCAAGGAGCCGGTTGCCGGTTCCCTGAGCGCGCCCGACGAGGACGCCGCGCTGGCCGCGCGCGTGGCCAAAGGCGATCGCGACGCCTATGCCGCGCTGGTGCGGCGCCATTTGCCGCGCGTGCTGGCGGTGACGCGGCGGATGCTCGGCAACGAGGCGCTGGCGGAAGAAGCGGCGCAGGAAGCGCTGCTGCGGCTGTGGACGCACGCGGCGAGCTACGACCCCGCCAAGGCGCGCCTGACCACCTGGTTGACCAGGATCACGGCGAACCTGTCGCTCGACCGGCTAAGAAAGCGGGACGAGGAAGCGTGGCCGGAAAATTTCGACGTGGCCCTGCCGGCTCGGCAAGAGCAGGACTACATGCAGGGTCAGGTCGCGGAGAAAGTCAATGCGGCGCTGCAGACCTTGCCGGAGCGCCAGAGATTGGCATTGATTCTCTGCCATTATGAGGAATTGAGCATGGCCGAGGCGGCCGCCGTCATGGAGACCACCGCCGAGGCCGTCGAATCGCTGCTGAGCCGGGCCAGACGCAGCCTGCGCCGGCAGCTCGAACCGGAATGGCGGATGCTGCTTACCGAGGACGACGCCATCTGATGGATCGTGGACCCCAGGAATGAATGCGAAATATAGCCGGGAAGATTTGCTGAAGGAGCTGGAGAAGGCGCTGGACGTCGCCGGCCCCAACCCGACGCGCTGGTCAAAAGGATGTTGCGCGCGGCTGTCGGCCTTCATCGAGAGCGACAGCGAGGCGGCAAGGCTCTATGCCGAGCACAAGGCGCTCGACAAGGTGCTGTGCTCCGCCTCCGGCGGCTCGCCCCGGCGCGATTTCGAGCGCTGCATCCTGGAGGCCGCCTTCAGCCGGCCGCAGGAACGCGATGCTTCCCCCAAGATCGATTTGAGGCTGGTCGGCGGTGGCGCGGATGGCCGCATCGCACGGCTGCCCTTCCTGCCCAAGCGCGCGCTCTGGGGCGAGGCGGCCCTGCTCGCGGCGTCGCTGGTGCTCGGCGTCTATATCGGCATGTCCGGCGAGGCGGTGCAGACCTTGCGCGGCATCGACATTTTCGCCTCCAATGACCAGGAGGCCGGCATGGCCTTTTACGGGTCGCTGTTCGAACCCAGCGGACTGCACGAGCAGGAACAGCTATGAGCAGCGCCGCCGCCGCCCCCGGGCCTGAGATCGTGCGCCGCACGCCGCGCTGGATCTGGATTCTGCTGATCGTTTCGCTGTCCGCCAATGTGCTGGTGATCGGCGTCGTCTGCGGCAGCATGTGGGCGGTGCGCAAGGGCGGCTTGTGGGATATGCCCGTCGCGCTCGAGCGCAGCCAGCGCTTCATGGACGGCCTGCCCGCCGAACGGCGTGGCGAGATCAAGGGCATCTTTTTCGACTATAAGGCGAGGCTCGTCCCCTATTGGCGCGAGGTCCGGCAGGCCCGGCTCGCCATCGGCCGGCTGATCGAGGGCGGCAGCTATACCGGCGAGGAGCTGGATGTTGCCCTGAACCAGCTTTTCCAGAAGGAAATGGCCGCGCGCGAGGCCGCCAAGCCGATGGTCGCCGCCATGCTCGCCCAGCTCAACCCGCGCGAGCGCGTGCATTTCCTCAGCGTGTTCATGCCCTATCTGGACGAAGTGCAAGGTCAGCCCGCCGCGACGCTTTCGCAATAGGGCGCGGCAGGGATTGCCAGAAATCCGTCAGCGTCTCCCCCTCGCCGCAACCTAGCCCTCTCCCACGGGGGAGGGGACTCGCCTGCGGATTGGGCTTAGGGGCGTCAGTTGTTACCGTCTAACCGGCCCGCGCGAGCCGCCTCTCGAAATACCGGACCGTTTTCTTTCCGCCATGGATCGCCGCGCGGCCGACCTCCGCGAACCCCAGCGCCGCGTGGAAGGCGTCGGAGGCCGGGTTGGGCGGATCGATGTTGACCTCGCAGACGACGCGCTCGTGGCCGAGCCGGGAGGCTTCGGCGAACAGGTCCTCGTAAAGCCTGCGGCCGTAGCCACGTCCGCGCGCGGCGCCCGCCGTGATGACCCGGTCGATATAGACGAAGCGCGGGAAGCGCTCGCGGAACCACAGGAAATTCGGGCTCCGGTAATCCGCATTCTGGTCAAAGGCGATCAGGAAAGCGTCGCCGCCGCCGCCGATGCCGCGCGCATAGAAGGCCTCTCCGATGAGCCGCCGCAATTCGGGCAGGCCGAGCGGCGAGGTTTCGAGCTCATGGGCGACATTCAGCGCCAGCACGGCCGCAAGATGCGCCTCCGCTATCGGCTCGATTGATCCGTCAGGCATGCGCGGCGTCTCCATGTTTCGTCCCCCGGAGGGTTAACGAACCTGCCGGAGGAAGGCAAATCCGCCTCGCCTTCGGGCACGGAACACGCAGTTTCAAAACTGGGTGAAGCCCGGCACTCTCCCGCGAAGATTTCCCCGCGCTGATGTATTCTGCACTCAAGCGGTCCTAACAATACGAATTCGCGGAAAGGTTTTACTCGAATGCCCATCTTCAAGCCCGGCCGGATCGCATCCTCCGAGATCACCCCGCGGGCGGTCTATCTGCGGCGCCGGGAGTTGTTGGCCGGAGCCGCCGCCCTGGGCCTCGTCGGCGCAATGACCCGGACCGCGCGGGCCGCCCCGCTGACCACCGTGAAAAGCCCGTTTTCCACGGACGAGACGCGGACCTCGCTGCAGGACATCACCGACTACAATAATTTCTACGAGTTCGGCACCAGCAAAACCGATCCATCGCGCTACGCCAAGTCGCTGACCACCTCCCCCTGGACGGTCAAAATCGACGGGCTCGTCGCCAAGCCGGCCGATTACACGCTGGAAGACATCCTGAAGCCCGTAACGCTGGAGGAGCGCGTCTACCGCATGCGCTGCGTCGAGGGCTGGTCGATGGTCATCCCCTGGAACGGTTTTCCGCTCGCCGAGCTGCTGAAACGCGCCGAACCGCTCGGCAGCGCGAAATACGTCGCCTTCGAAACGCTGGTCCGCCCGGCCGAAATGCCCGGCCAGCGCGCCTTCCTGCCGGTGCTGAACTGGCCCTATGTCGAGGGCCTCCGGCTCGACGAGGCGATGCACCCGCTGACCATCCTGGCGACCGGCCTCTACGGCGAAACGCTGCCGAACCAGAACGGCGCGCCCTTGCGGCTGGTGGTGCCGTGGAAATATGGCTTTAAGGGCATCAAGTCGATCGTGCGCATCAGCCTGGTCGAGAAGGAGCCGCCGACCTCCTGGAACCTGCAGGCGCCGAGCGAATACGGCTTCTATTCCAACGTCAATCCGGAGGTCGACCATCCGCGCTGGAGCCAGGCGAGCGAACGGCGCATCGGCGATGGCGGCATCTTCGCCAAGAAGCGCCCGACCTTGAAGTTCAACGGCTATGCGGATCAGGTTGCGGGCCTCTATGCCGGCATGGACCTGAAGGCGTATTTCTGAGATGAGCGAGGCCAGCACCTCTCCCGCGCCGCAGCGCGCCTTTGCGTGGCAGAGCGTCATCCGGCCGGCAATCTATTGGGGCGGGCTGGCGCCGGGCGCCTGGGCCTTCTATCTCGGCTTCAGCGACCAGCTCGGCGCCGATCCGATCAAGTCGCTGGAACATATCCTCGGGCTGTGGGCGCTGCGCTTCCTGATCGCCGCGCTGGCGGTGACGCCGCTGCGGCGCCTCGGCGGCCCGAACCTCCTGCGCTACCGCCGCGCCCTCGGGCTGGTGGCCTTCTTCTACGCGGCATTGCATCTGCTGGTCTATGTCTGGCTCGATCAGGGCCTCGACCTCGCCGCCATCGGCAAGGACATCCTCAAGCGTCCGTACATTACCATCGGGATGCTGGCTTTCCTGATCCTGCTGCCGCTCGCGGTGACGTCGAACAACGCCATGATCAAGCGTCTCGGCGGCGCGGCATGGCAGCAATTGCACCGCTGGGTCTATGTCGCAGCGGCGCTGGGCGCGCTGCATTTCCTGATGGTGGTGAAGTCCTGGCCGCCGCAGCCACTGATCTATGCGGGCATCGTCGCCGCGCTGCTGCTGTTCCGGCTGACAGGGATCGGGAAGAAGGCGAGGGCGCGGGCGCGCGCCTCAATGCCTACCCTCGCCCCTGACGGCGCGAAGCGCTGAGCCGGCGCCTACTCGCCTCGCCGCTTCGCAGGAGAACGTTGAGGCGCTGATGGGCCCCGGCTCGCCCTTGCGGGCGTCCGGGACGACATCCTCAAATATCCAGATCATGCGCGAATTCCGCGCGCTCCTGGATAAAGCGGAAGCGGCCTTCCGGCTTGTTCCCCATAAGCTGCTCGACGATGTCCGCCGTCACGCCGCCCTCGTCGGCGATGCCGACCTTCAGCAGCGTGCGCTTCTTCGGGTGCATCGTCGTCTCCTTGAGCTGCGCCGGCATCATCTCGCCGAGGCCTTTGAAGCGCGACACCTCGACCTTGCCGCGGCCGCTGAAGGTCGTGCGCATCAGCTCGTCCTTATGCGCGTCGTTGCGGGCATAGGCGGTCTTGCTGCCCTGGCTGAGCTTGTAGAGCGGCGGCACGGCCAGATAGAGATGGCCGCCCTCGATCAGCTCGCGCATCTGGGTGTAGAAGAAGGTGATCAGCAGCGAGGCGATATGCGCGCCGTCGACATCGGCGTCGGTCATGATGACGACGCGCTCATAACGCAAATCGCTCTCGCGGTAGCTCTTGCCGGTGCCGCAGCCGAGCGCCAGCACCAGATCCGAAATCAACTGGTTCTGCGCCAGCTTCAGCGATGAGGCGTTGGCGACGTTGAGGATCTTGCCGCGCAAGGGCAGGATCGCTTGGGTCGAGCGATCGCGCGCCTGCTTGGCCGATCCACCTGCCGAATCGCCCTCGACGATGAAGATCTCGGTTCCGTCGGCGGCGTCCTTGGCGCAGTCGGCCAGCTTGCCGGGAAGCCGCAGCTTGCGCGTCGCCGTCTTGCGGTTGACCTCCTTCTCGCGCTTGCGGCGCAGGCGCTCCTCGGCGCGGTCGACCACCCAATCAAGGAGGCGCGTGGCCTGGGTCGGGCTGGCCGTCAGCCAATGGTCGAAGGCATCGCGCAGGGCGCCTTCGACGATGCGGGTCGCGTCCTGCGAAGACAGCTTGTCCTTGGTCTGGCCCTGGAATTCGGGGTCGCGGATGAAGACGGAGAGCATCACGCCCGCCGAGGTCAGCACGTCTTCCGCCGTGATGTTGCCGGCCTTCTTGTTGTTGGTCAGCTCGCCATAGCCCTTCAGGCCGCGCGTCAGCGCCGCCCGTAAGCCGGCCTCATGCGTGCCGCCTTCGGGCGTCGGGACGGTATTGCAATAGGAGCTGAGAAAGCCGTCATCATCGGCCAGCCACGCGACCGCCCATTCGACCGAGCCGTGGCCGCCCTCGCGGTCGATCCTGCCGGCGAAGACATTGCTGGTGACGGTCTCCGCGCCTTCGATGCGCGACGACAGAAAATCCTTCAGCCCGCCCGGAAAATGGAAGACGGCCTTCTCCGGCGTCTCGTCGCCGCTGCGCAGCAATTCGGGCGCGCAGGACCAGCGGATCTCGACGCCGCCGAACAGATAGGCTTTCGCGCGCGCCATGCGGAACAGCCGGTTCGGCTTGAAGGCGACGCCTTCCTGGAAAATCTGCGCGTCGGGGCGGAAACGGATCTTGGTGCCGCGCCGGTTCTTGGTGACGCCGAGATCTTCCAGCTTCCCCTGCGAATGGCCGCGCGAAAACGTCTGGCGGTAGAGCCGCTGCCCGCGCGCAACCTCGACCTCCAGCAATTCCGACAGCGCGTTCACCACCGAGATGCCGACGCCGTGCAGGCCGCCCGAGGTCGAATAGACGTTGGAATTGAATTTGCCGCCCGAATGCAGCGTCGTCATGATGACTTCGAGGGCGGATTTGTTCTTGTATTTGGGATGCGGATCGACCGGGATGCCGCGCCCATTGTCGGTCACCGTGATGAAGCCATCGGCCTCCAGCGAGACATCGATCCAGGAGGCATGGCCGGCCACCGCCTCGTCCATCGAATTGTCGATGACTTCGGCGAACAGATGATGCAGCGCCTTCTCGTCGGTGCCGCCAATATACATGCCCGGACGCCGCCGCACCGGCTCCAGCCCTTCCAGCACCTCGATATTGGCGGCGGTATAGGCGTTTTCCGCCGCCGCCTGCCGCTGGGACGTGCCGGTGTCGGGCAGTTGCTTGGCGAGCAGGTCTCTGGGTGATGCCATGTGGGGTCCTCGTCAGCCTCGGCGGATCGTGAACGCAAGAATTACACTGAGTCGCAAGCCGCTAAGGTGCTCACCTCGGGGCCGCTTGGCAAGGTGTGTCGCGTCGCATAGGGACGCGGAGCCGCCGCGCTGTGCCATTCCGGCACGCGGCGGAGCTTAGCGCACAACGTTTCCGGCCACCGTCAGATTGAGGTAAGCCTCGGCGCTTTCTCGCGCCAGGTCGGGGCCGACGAGCTTTGATCCGCTGAAGGCGCGGATGGCGGCGTCCGCCGGTTTCGAGATCAGGTTGATCGAGGCGAGGATGGTCTCGCCGCCCGCCACGACGCCGATGGCGATGGTGCAATCGCCGATGGTGTTGCCGGTCGCGGAGATCACGCCGCTGTCATAGCCGCCGCCGAGCCGCAGGCCGAACGCGCTCGATCCGGCGACGACATTGCCGCTGACGGCGCCGCTGCCCTTGAGGCTGATGCCGGTCGCGCATTTCACGATGTGATTGCCGGTGACGATGGCGCCGCCCTGCTCGCTCTCGGAGGTGGCGAGGTCGATGCCGGACGCGTCGCCGCCGCGAACGGTGCATTGGCTGACGCTGATGCTGCGGGCCTTGCTGACGAGGATCGCCGGGCCGTTCGCCTCGCGCATGTTCACCGCGCGGATGGCGCCGCCGATGCCGTCGGCCGCGATGCCGCCACCGCCGCAGCGCTCGAGCAGGCAATGGCTGATATCGGCGTCGCCGCCCTTGATGACGATAAGCGCGATGTCGCGGCGCGGCGCGAGCGGGTCGGCGGCGCCGTCGAACATCAGGCCGGACAGGGTGAGCGCCTGATTGCCCGATGCGTCGAGGATGGGCTGGCCGCCCTTGCCGACGAACTGCGTCCGCCCAGGCACGCCGGCGATGGCGCAGCGGGCGGGCAGTTTCAGCGCGCCGGTCAGATATTTGCCGCCGGGCATGTGCACGAACTCGCCCGCCGCCGAAATCTGGTCGATGGCTTTTTGCAGCGCGGCGGTCTGGTCGGCGGTGCTGTCGGGCCTGACGCCGAATTCGGTGACGCTGCGGGCGGACGCGACGGGCGCGGCCTGGGCCTCGCCGGCATGGATCAGCGCGCCGCTGGCGATGGCGCTTCCACCCATCAGAAAATGACGCCTGTCCCAACTCATTGCTCAAGCCCCTGATTCCAGTGCGTTCGGCTGTTTAGCCGATTTACCGGCGGCGGGCTATGTGGGTTTGCGAGGCGATTGCGCTGAAGCCAGCGACATAAGCGAGACAGCGGAACCGGACCTTCAATCCGCTTCCGTTGTCTTGCATTCGTAGGGAGAGGTGTCAGCAGCGGCGTGCCTCAGCCTGCGGCGAGCGCGGCGGAGGATTGCACCAGCCGGGAGGGCATGTCGTCGGCGGTGATCTCGCCGGCGCGGAGCGTGACCACGCGGTCGCAGATCGCCGCCAGCATGATCGGCATGTGCCGCATGGCCATCAGGATCGAGACGCCGTCATCGCGGACACCGCCCATCACCGCCGCGAGCATGGCGCATTCGGGCGGCGTCAGGCCGCAGGTCGGATCGTCCAGCAGCAGCAATTGCGGCTCGCCGGCCAGCGCGGCGGCGATGGCGAGCAAGCGGCGCTGCAGCGGGCAGAGCGCGGCGACCGGCCGGTCCGCCAGCGCTTCGAGGCCGACACGCGCAAGCACGTCGAGGCCGGCCTCGCGGTCGGGCTTGCCGCCACGGCGGGGGAAGAGCGCGATCTGGCGTTCCGGCGCACCCAGCAGCACGGTCTGCAGCGCGGTCAAATCCTCAAAACCCTGGCCGGCTTCGTGGCAGCGCGCGATGCCGCGGCTGGCGCGCAGCTCGGGAGCCAAGTCGGCTAAATCCCGGCCCGCGAACATAATCCGCCCGGAGCCGGGCTTAATTCGCCCCTCAACGAGATCGAGCGCCGTGGTCTTGCCCGACCGGCTGGGCCCGACCAGGCCGACGATTTCATGATAGCCGATCTTCAATGAGACATTGCGCAGAGCGCGGCCGTTATGAAAACTTTTCGAGACCGCTTCGATCTGCAGCAAAGGAAACCTCTCGGTCGAGACCTCTGCTTTCTCGGCCGCCCAAACATATGACATCAACATTCCCCAGATACAGAGTTTCGTTCATATGGCTGCGAGTAATAATTCTTAACGTCGCTGCATACAATGCGTATTAAACTATAGTGATGGGGAAAATTACCTCTTAAGAACATCAACTTAGCCGAGATAAACCCTTTTCGTATTTAGCAAAAATCTAGCGCCTATTGTAGAACTGCTTATGCAACGGTCGCCCGCCAGGCATGTTCCGCGCATCCGGTATTTAAGATGCTCTGCGCGTCGCGTCGGCGGCGATGCGCCAAATCGATGGCCGCATCTAAGTAATGGACCCTAATCCGAAACCGAAGCAATAGGTAGTCAAACTCAGTCTGTAATCGATACTATAGGTAATCTCACTTAGGAGAGTGCCCAGATACGCACAAAAAACCGCCGGCGGCTCGAAGATTCCAGCGCACCGGCGGCATTATGTTACCGAGTTACATCGCGGGCAGCACGGTGATGTCGCGCAAATTGCCCTTGGCGCCGTCGATCTTCCCCGCGGCGCTCGCCATGCCGGTCGTCAGATCGACCGAATAAAGCGAATTGTCGGCCACCAGCCAAGCCGTATTCTTACCATCTGCCGTCGTCGCAATGTCGAAGGCATAAGACTTGGCCCCGGCGATGCCGAGCTTGCCGATCGCCTTCAGCGTGCCGTCATTGGGGACGACCTGCTGGATCAGCGCGACGATGGTCGCGTCGATGTCGTACATCGCGGTTTTCTCGGGCTTGCCGAAGGCATTGCTATAGGCGGCTGCGACGATATTGGGCTTCTCGCCGGCGTGCATATCCTCCTTAAGGAAGATCAGCGAGCCGTCGGTCGTGACCTTGCCGGTCTCGACATCGGCGCGAAGATTGGTGCCGTCCGTGCCCATGAAGCGCAGCTTGTCGGCCGCCGGGTTGAAATCGACGATGGCGCCCACGCCGGCGGGAATGGTCTTTTCCAGCTTCACGCCCTTGGTTGCCGCCCCCGTCGCCGCATCGATGGTGACCACCGTGCCGTCGGCGGCGACGCCGTAAAGCTGCTTGTCCTTCGGCCGCACGTCGATGCCGTATAGTTTATCCACGCCCGAGACTTCGACGGTTTTCGTCACCGTTGCCTTGGCGGTGTCGATCAGCACGAGTGTCCTGTCGCCGACGAGGCCGACTGCGGTCTCGGCCGAAGTGGTTGCCGCGAATGCGAGGGAGGACAGGCCGCAGGCGAGGGCAAATTTCAAGACTTTCATCATCAAACTCCATTTCGGGTGAGCGAATCGTGGCTTGGCCACGCATCCGTTACCCGGCCTCAGGTGTTTCGGATGCAGACCTCAGATTTTTTTGGTCCCGATGCTGTATTCAGCCCCATCCGTCGTGTATGAGCCTTCTGAAGAAGACGGCCGACAGTGCCGCCAGGGGATGCTAGCCATGCTCGACCATGCCGGATTGCTCAAAGCCTGCGCGGGCGGCGATCGCACGGCGCTGAAAAATCTTTACGACGCGGAAGCCGGCCGCATGATCGCCGTTGCCCAGCGCATCGTCCGGCGGCGCGAACTCGCCGAGGAGGTGGTGCAGGATGCCTTCGTGCAGATCTGGCGCAAGGCGGACAGTTTTTCCGCCGAGAAGGGCTCGGCGCGCGGCTGGATGTACACCATCGTCCGCAACCGGGCGCTCAATCTCATCCGCGATGGCGCGCGCGAGGACCTGATCGACGCCGAAACGCTCGACCGCGCCCGGGACGAGAGCGCCGATATCGGCGACGCCTTCGAAAGGCTGTCGGCGAATAGCGCCCTGCGGCGCTGTCTCGAGGCGCTGGACGTAGAAAAACGTCAAAGCCTCCTTTTATCTTATGTGTCAGGCTACTCGCATGGCGAGATCGCGGCGCTGCTGCGCGTGCCGGTCGGGACGGCGAAATCCTGGGTCCGGCGCGGGCTGCTGGCATTGAGGGACTGCATGGCATGACCACGGAGCGCGACGAATTGGACGCCCAGGCCGGCGAATATGTGCTCGGCCTGATGAGCGACGATGAGCGCCGGCAGTTCGAGTCCATGCTCGAAACCGATGGCGAGGCCCGCCGCGCCGTGCGCGAGACGCAGCAGCGCTTTGCCGATTTGGATGCCGCCGTGCCCGCCGCCGCCGTCCCGCCGCAGCTTTGGGCGCGCATCGAGGACGAGATCGGCAAAGCGGGCAATGTGGTGCCGTTCCCGCGCGGGCTGACGCGGATCAGGCCGCGATCGGGCTTGAAATTCTGGCACGGCTTCGCGGCCGCCGCCGCTTTGGCGCTGGTCACGGCCGGCGCGTTCTTAGCCACGGTGTCGCCGGCTCAGCCGCAGCTCATCGTGGTGCTGATGGACGCGCAGGCGCAGCCGGGCGCCATCGTCGAGGCCTTCGCCGGCCAGCGCGTCCGCGTGGTGCCGCTGTCGCGCTTCGAGGTGCCGGCGGGCAAGAGCATCCAGGTCTGGACCTTGCCGAATCCGGCGACGGGGCCTGTCTCGCTCGGCCTGCTGGACGGCGCCTCGGCGACCAATCTCACCGGCCCGGTGCTCCCCGAGCCGCGCCTGGAACAGCTTTACGAGCTGACACTGGAGCAGGCCGGCGGCTCACCAACGGGAAAGCCGACCGGCCCGGTGCTGGCGAAGGGTTTTGCGCGCGCGCCGCAGATCTAAAGCGAAATCACGTAAGATAGAAGCGGCCAGGACGGCGCTTCTTGGCCTCCGCAAGTCGCCGCAGCCCAGTCCTCCCCCGTTGGAGAGGGAACCCGGCTGCGGATTGGCTTCCGGCGTCATTGTCCATCTAAACTGTCAGCGCGACCCGAAGGCGGTGTTGCCGAACAGCGTCTTTTGTTCATGCGGCGCGGCCCGCCAATATTGCGGCGGCGCATCGACTGAGCCGCCGAGCTGCGCGGCGGCGTGCCAGGCCCAGCGCGGGTCGTAGAGCATGCCGCGGGCGAGAGCGACCAGATCGGCCTTGCCGCTGGCGATGATGTCCTCGGCCTGCTGCGCATCGGTGATGAGGCCGACGGCCATGGTGGTGACGCCGGTCGCCTCCTTCACCGCCTCGGCGAAGGGCACCTGATAGCCGGGCGAGAGCGGAATCTTCTGCTGGGGCGAGACACCGCCGGAGGAACAATCCACCCAATCCGTGCCGCGCGCCTTCAGCGCCGCCGCATAGGCGATAGTCTGCTCGACATCCCAGCCGCCCTCGACCCAGTCCGAGGCCGACACCTTGACGCCGACCGGCTTTTCCGCCGGGAAGGCGGCGCGCACGGCGTCGAAGACCTCCAGCGGGAAGCGCATCCGATTCTCGAGCGTTCCGCCGTACTCATCCGTGCGCTGGTTTGCGATGGGCGAGAGGAATTCGTGCAGCAGATAGCCGTGTGCGGAGTGGATCTCGATGGCGTCGATGCCGAGCCGTGCCGCGCGTTTCGCCGTGGCCACGAAGGCGTCCCGCACCCGGGCGAGACCGGCGGCGTCGAGCGCGGCCGGCGGGGCCTCGCCGTCCTTTTGCGGCACGGCGGACGGTGCATAGGGCACCCAGCCGCCTTCGGCCGGCGGAATGAGCTGGCCGCCCTCCCAGGGCACCTGGCTCGAAGCCTTCCGCCCGGCATGGGCGATCTGCATGGCGACGGCGATCTTGGAATATTGGCGGATCGCGGCCATCACCGGCACCAGCGCGGCTTCGGTCGCGTCATCCCACAGGCCGAGATCGCCGGGGGTGATGCGGCCGTCCGGCTCGACGGCGGTCGCCTCGATGATGAGCATACCGGCTCCGGACAAGGCCAGCGTGCCGAGATGGATCATATGCCAGGGGGTAGCCGCGCCATTCTCTGCGGAATATTGGCACATCGGCGAGATGACGATGCGGTTGCGAAGCGTCACGTCGCGCAGGGTCAAAGGGGAAAAGAGGGCACTCATGGGAACTCCCGTAGGGGAACAAGGACACGATCATATAGGGGATTTGCCGGATAGGCGAATGACGGCACCTGACGGAGAAATAGGGCGGCGCCCCGGAAGCGCAAGCGGATGGAACGGGTTGGGGGAAGCCTCCTCATGAGGACCTTGGCAATACATTCAAGCAATTGCATGTGCAGTGCGCAGCATCGGCGAGCCGATGCCAAGCATGATTATGATAAAAATACTGCATGCAGTTTTTGGCCATGCAAAAATGCGATCCGCCATTTTCTGTCCCAATAATGCTGTGTATATTGCATTGCGCTCTACCTGCCGTCAGGGGCATCGGGATCAGAAATGCGTCGCAAGATCAATCGAATATCCCCGAGTGCGTCTCCATCGAGACATCGAGAGCTGCTGAAGACGATCATGTTGTCGTCGGCTTTACTGAGTCCGACGGTTGACTTAGGCCCCATCGGCGGCATGGTGAGCGCCGAGCCGGCGCCGGCGGCCGAGCGCGTCAGGATCAGGGTGCCCGCCGGGCTGAAGGTCGAGAGCGGGCTCGAAGCGCGGCTGGCCATCGATATCACGCCGAAGGAAGCCATTCCAAGGCAGTCGCTGGTGATGATCCGTGGACTGCCGGCCTCGGTGACGCTGTCCGCCGGGCATGTCTTCGATTCCGGCGTCTGGGCGGTCAGGCCGACCGACCTGCCCACACTCAAGATCGCCACCCGGCCCAGCTCCTTCGCCCGCAGCGAGCTCACCATTTCGCTGGTGACCCTCGACGGCGAAATCCTCGGCAATGCCCAGCTCAGCCTTGCCATCGCCTCGCGGCCGCCAGCCGTGGCCGTGGCTCCGGCCCCGCCGTCCCCACCCGCCGCGACGCCGACCGCCGCGGCCAGCGCGCCGCGTCCGTCGATCCGCATCCACAGCGGCAGCGAGCTCGAGGAAATCCTCGTCCTGATGCAGAAGGGCGACGAGAATATGCGCGACGGCAAGGTCAACGCCGCGCGGCTGTTCTACACTTATGCGGCGGAAAAGGGCTGGGCCGAAGCGGCGCTGGCCGTCGCCGCCACCTATGACGAGATCGAGTTGTCGCGGCTGAAGATTATCGGCGGCGTCGAAGCCAATGCCGATTTGGCCCGGCAATGGTACGAGAGGGCCCAGATCATGGGCGCGAAAGCCGCCGATGAGCGGCTGCAACGGCTTAGCCAACGCTAGAATCGATATTTAAATGATCGTCGAAGGGGACAGAACTATGCTGTACCGCGTTCCGTTTCATTTTCCATCATCGGCATTGATCGTTTCGATCATGCTCCTGCTCATGACGGCGCACTCCGCATCCCCAAGCTCGGCGCAGACCCCCAAGGCGAATGCCATCGACGCCTATCGGAACCAGCTCAACGAGAATGTCGTCTCGGTGCTCGGCGCGGATCTGACCGGCGGCTATATCAAGATCGTCGAGGACATCGCCAAGGCGGTGAATGACGGGCAGAAGCTGCGCGTCCTGCCGATCGTCGGCGAAGGCGGCTCGCAGAATATCCGCGACATCCTCTATCTGAAGGGCGTCGATGCCGGCATCGTCATGTCGAACTCCTTCGACGTCTATAAGAAGGAAGCGCTGTTCGAGGACCTGCCGAACCGCCTCCTCTACATCGCGCGGCTCTATGAGGAAGAGGTCCACATCATCGCGTCGAAGGACATCAACAAGATCGAGGATCTGGCGAATAAGAAGGTCGCCTTTCATGGCGGGGCGATCGTCAGCGGCAAGCTGCTGTTCGACAAGCTCGGCGTGAAGCCGTCGGAAATCAGTCAGGTGAATTTCTTTCAGGGCCTGGAGAAGATCAAGACCGGCGAGCTCTCGGCCATCGTGCGCGCGACGGCCAGCCCGATGGAGCAGTTCGAGGCCTCGTTCGACCCCAATTTCCACAAGCTGATCACAGTGCCCTTCGACACCCGGCTGATCGATTCCTTCCTGCCCTCGAAGCTGACATCGAAGCAATATCCGAAAATCCTCGGGGAGGGCGAATCGATCGACACGCCGGCCATCGGCGTCGTGCTCGCCGCCTATGCCTGGAAGCCCGGCACCGACCGCTACCGGCGGCTCGAGCTGTTCATCAACGCCTTCTTCTCCAACATCGACAAGATCATCAAGAACCCCAAGCGCCATCCGAAATGGGATGACGTGAACCTTGCCGCCACGCTGCCCGGCTGGAAGCGCTTTCCCGCCGCCGAGGCCTGGCTGAAGCGCAACCGCCCGGCCACGACGGCCGACCCCAAGAGCGACTTGCAGCGCAACTTCACCAGCTATCTGGAGAAACGCGGCGTAAGGGACGCCCAGCAGGACGAGCTGTTCCTCGAATTTCAAAAATGGCGTCAGTCTGGAGGGCGTTAGACGGACGAGAACGCGGGGCGGAATAACACCGCCTCGCGGATAACAGTCGTTCCGCGCCGCTTACGCATTTGCACTTAGCGACGGCCTCTTCGCACAGTTGTCGTTGACATTTCGGCAATGTCATATTGCCATGTCGGGGCAATGTCGCGGCCAAATCGCAATGACCGGGCGAGCGCCTGCCGGATTTGTCCGTGCGGGCCGCTCGAATCCGTTTGGCCTCAACATCTTAGATCTGACCGACTGGCAGAATACAGCCGATGAATACGGCTGGGGCACGCAACCATTGTACGAAAATAACTTTGGCCACACGAGTATGGGGAGTCACAAAATGAGATTGCTGCTATTCGCAGCCGCCGCTTTTATCGCGACGGGGGGATTGAGCCGCGAGGCCGGCGCGGGGCCGACCGTCGATGCGATCAAACAGCGGGGCAAGGTGATCTGCGGCGCCAATGGCGCGCGGCCCGGCTTCTCCGGCCTCGACAGCAAGGGCGAATGGCAGGGGCTCGACGTCGACACCTGCCGCGCGGTCGCAGCGGCCGTGCTCGGCGACGCCAACAAGGTGCAACTGGTCAAGACCACCACCGCGACGCGCTTCACCGCCCTGCAAACCTCCGAGATCGACGTCCTCACCGCCAACGCCACCTGGACGCTCAGCCGCGACGCCGAACTCGGCATCGATTTCGTGGCGCCGACCTTCTATGACGGCCAGGGCTTCATGGTGAACAAGAATTCCGGGGTGAAATCCGTCAAGGATCTGAACGGGGCGACGGTCTGCGTGCTGCCCGGCTCGACCTCGGAAAAGATCGCCGCCGACGTCTTCAAGGCCAACAAGCTGGAATACAAGCCTGTCGTCATCGAGGACAAGAACGAGCTGAACACCGCCTTTTTCGGCGGCCGCTGCGACGTGCATGTGCAGGCGACGTCCGGCCTCAGCTCGGCGCGCGCGACGGTCGCCGCGAAGCCCGACGATTACATCATCCTGCCGGGCGTCTACGGCAAGGACCCGATGGGTCCGGTTGTGCGCCAGGGCGATGCGCAATGGCGCGATGTCGTCGCCTGGGCGGTCTATGCCATGATGGCGGCCGAGGAATTCGGCATTACCTCCGCCAATGTCGACGAGAAGAAGAACACCGACGACGCCGAGATCGCGCGCCTGCTCGGCACCAAAGGCGAGCTCGGCAAGGGTCTCGGGCTCGACAATGAATGGGCCTACCGCATCATCAAGCAGGTCGGCAATTACGGCGAGGTGTTCGACCGCAATGTCGGCGCCGGCTCGCCGCTGAAGCTGGAGCGCGGCATCAACGGCCTGTGGACCAATGGCGGCCTGCTCTACGCGCCGCCGTTCAATTGAGGGGATAGGCTGGCGGGCCAGGCGGCTCTGCTGGGCCGGAAGCAAGCCCCCTCACCCACCCGCCTGACGGCGGGAGCCCTCTCCCTCGAGGGGAGATGGCGAAGGAGCCGGAGCCCTCTCGTTTTTGGCCCTCTCCCGCATCGTGAGCCGTCAAGGCGAACGATCAGATTAGGTCCTCGGGAGAGGGCGGGTGCCGGAGGCGCCCGGGTGAGGGGGAGACACGCGCCCCGGCCGATGAAATTCACTCCCGTTGGCACGCCCGGCAAACCTGCTTAGACTAGCCGCATCCGCCCCAGCCTGCCGGCGTAACCATGTCCGAGATGTCAGCCACCGCACCCCGCCGCCGGCCGTCCGGGCGGCAATTTGCTTGGCGCGACGTCTGGCACGATCTCCGCTTCCGCGCGCTGGGCTATCAGGTCCTCGTCGTCGCGGCGATCATCGGCCTCGCGATGTTCTTCATCGGCAACGCCCAGGACGCTTTGCACAAGCGCGGCATCTCGACCGGCTTCGATTTCCTCTCGCAAGCCGCCGGCTTCGACATCGGCGAGGCTCCCATCGCCTTCACCTCCGCGGACAGCTTCCTGCGCGCCTACGCCGCCGCCGTGCTGAACACGCTAAAAGTCTCCGCCATCGGCATCGTGCTGGCGACGGTGATCGGCGTGGCCGTCGGTCTCGCGCGGCTGTCGGGCAACGCGCTGATCCGGGGTTTTGCCTCGGCCTATGTCGAGCTGTTCCGCAACACGCCGCAGCTCGTGCAATTGATCTTCTGGTACACGCTGATCGCGCAATTGCCGGTGGCGAAACAGGCGATCCCGATCTTCGACCTCGCCTTCATCAGCAATCGCGGCCTGGTGCTGCCCTGGCCATCCGACGCCGCCGCCTTCGCCCGCGTGCTGCTGGCGCTCGCGCTGGCCATCGCCGCCGCGATCCTGCTCCGGCGCAGGCAGCGGCGCAGCGGGCTCGCCGCCCTCGCGCTGATCGCCGTGGCGCCGCTCGCGGTCTGGATGCTGCACGGCGCGCCGACGGGGTTCTCGGTGCCGCGCCTGCAGGGCTTCAACTTCCAGGGCGGCGTGACGATCTCGCCGGAGTTCCTGGCGCTGCTGCTCGGGCTGTCGCTTTACATCGGCGCGTTCATCGCGGAAATCGTCCGCTCGGGCATCCAGTCGGTCGGCAAGGGCCAGCTCGAAGCGGCGCGGGCCATCGGTCTCCGCCCCCGCGACACTTATCGCAAGATCGTGCTGCCGCAAGCGCTGCGGGTGATGGTGCCGCCGGCGGCCTCGCAATATATGAGCCTCGTCAAGAACAGCTCGCTCGGCGTCGCCATCGGCTATCCGGAGCTGTTCAACGTCAACAACACCATCATCACGCTCAGCGGCCACACGATCGAGGCCATCGGCATCATGATGGCGATCTACCTGACCCTCTCCCTCGCCATCGCCGCGCTGATGAACATCTATAACCGCAGCGTCCAGATCAGGGAGCGGTAGAGGGTGCTTATACAAACCCATCCCTTCTTCGAAATCCCCGCGCAGGCGGGGATACAGTACGCCGCAGCATTCGCGGTTAGGCAGAGGGCTCACCGCGCGTTTGTGAATACTGGATCCCCGCTTTCGCGGGGATTTCGTTGGTGGGTGGGGAGAGGACTCGCACGATGACTCCCCGGCGCTCCGTCTCCGCAGCCATTCCCGGAAGCGCCGCGCCGCGGCCCGCTCCGGCTAGCGCGAGCAGCACCGGCCTCTGGCTGCGCCGCAACCTCATCGGCAGCGTGCAAAACACCATCCTGACCCTGCTCGCCCTCTGGGCCCTCTTCGTCACTCTCCCGAACATCATCGACTGGGCCATCCTCAGCGCCGTCTGGCACAACCCCGATTCCCAGGCCTGCCGCGATGCCGCCGGCGCCTGCTGGGCCGTCGTCGCGGAAAAGCACCGCGTCATGCTGTTCGGCACCTTCCCTTACGACCAGCATTGGCGCGCCGTCGCGGTGATCGTCATCGTCGTCGGCATGGCGATCCTCTCCGCCTTCCGCCGCTTCTGGTCCTACCGCCTGTTCGCCGCCTGGCTCGCCGCGACCGCCGTCATCTTCATCCTCCTGCTCGGGGGCATCTTCGGCCTCACGCCGGTCGGCACGCATCAATGGGGCGGGCTGCCGCTGACGCTGGTGCTGTTCGCGGGCACCGTCGTCGGCGGATTGCCGGCGGGGGTGCTGCTCGCTCTCGGCCGCCGCTCGTCCATGCCGGCGATCCGCGCGGTCTGCACCGGCTTCATCGAAATCGTGCGCGGCCTGCCACTGATTACCGTCTTGTTCATGGCCTCGCTGATGGTGCCGCTGTTCCTGCCGGAAGGCGTCAGCATCGACAAATTCCTGCGCGCCCAGATCGCCATGACCGGCTTCTTCGCCGCCTATGCCGCCGAAGTCGTGCGCGGCGGCTTGCAGGCGATCCCGCGCGGGCAATATGAGGCGGCGGACGCCATCGGCCTCGGCTTCTGGCAGGCGACCGGCCGCATCGTCCTGCCGCAAGCGCTCCGCATCGTGCTGCCCGCGCTGATGAACGAGATCATCCGCGCCTTCAAAAACACCACCTTCGTCAGCATCGTCGGATTGTTCGACGTGCTGCGCGCCACCTCGACGGCCTTGCAGGATCCGCTCTGGGGGCGTTTCGCCATCGAAGCTTATCTGTTCATTTTCGCGCTCTATTTCGTATTCTGTTTCTCGATGTCGGCCTATAGCCGGCATGTCGAGCGCGATCTGGCCGAGGGGCGCAATCTGTGACGGACGAGCCTGCCGCCATCGTCGAGCTGCGCGGCGTCAACAAATGGTTCGGCGATTTCCACGTGCTGCGCGACGTCAACCTGACGGTCGGGCGCGGCGAAAAGGTCGTCATCTGCGGCCCGTCCGGCTCGGGCAAATCGACCGTCATCCGCTGCATCAACCGGCTCGAGGAGCACCAGGAAGGCGACATCATCGTCGAAGGGACGCTGCTGACGCCGGATGTGCGCAAGATCGAGGCGGTGCGGCGCAAGGTCGGCATGGTGTTCCAGACCTTCAACCTCTTCCCGCATCTGTCGGTGATGGAGAATTTGACGGTCGGCCCGGTGCTGGCGCAGCGGGTGCCGGAGGCGGAAGCCGAGGCGCGGGCGATGGAATTGCTGGCGCGCGTGCGTATCCCCGAGCAGGCGAAAAAATATCCCGGCCAGTTGTCCGGCGGCCAGCAGCAGCGCGTCGCCATCGCCCGCGCCTTGATGCTCAGGCCGAAAGTCATGCTGTTCGACGAGCCGACATCGGCGCTCGACCCGGAAATGATCAACGAGGTGCTCGATGTGATGTTCGAGCTGGCGGGCGCCGGCATGACCATGATCTGCGTCACCCATGAAATGGGCTTTGCGCGCAAGGTCGCCGATCTCGTCGTGTTCATGGATGCCGGCGAGATCGTCGAAGCCGCGCCGCCGGAAGCGTTCTTCGCCGCGCCACAGAATGAGCGCACAAAGCTGTTCCTGAGCCAGATTTTGCATTGAGGCCGCCATGCAAGCCGAAGCCGAGCCCCACGCCTTCGCAAGTTTTCGTGAGGGCTTCCCCGCGCTCCGGGCGCAGACCTATCTTTCCATTTGCGACAAGACCATCCTGCACGACCGCGTGCGCGCCTCGATAAACGTCTTCCTCGACCACCTCGCCATGGCTTCGGCCAACCGCAAGGATCACGAAGTCCATGTCGCCAGCGCCAAGGCGAAATTCGCCGGGCTGGTGAACGCGCCCGCCGAGACCATCGCCGCCATCCGCAACGTCTCCGACGGCGCCAACACCATCGCCTGGGCGATGCCCTGGCGCGAGGGCGACAATGTCGTGCTGACGGTCGAGGCCGAGCACCCGAACAACATCTACCCCTGGCTCCGCCTGAAAACGCGCGGCGTCGAATGCCGCATGGTGGCGGCGCGGTCCGATGGCGGTCTCGACATCCCCGCGATGATCGCCGCCATCGACGGGCGCACGCGGGTGATGACCTGCTCCTCCGTCACCTTCGCGCCGGGGCACCGCTCGGACGTCGCCCGGCTCGGCGAAGCCTGCCGCAAGCGCGACGTTTTCCTGCTGGTCGACGGCGTGCAATCCGCCGGCATCCTGCGCCATGATTTCGACGCCGAGCCGATCGACGGCTTCGTCACCTCCACCTCGAAGGGTCTGCTCGGCCTCTACGGTTTCGGCTTCCTCTACGCCTCGCCGCGCTGGATCGACCGGCTGGAGCCGGCCTATCTCTCGCGCCCCGCCGTCATCCAGGGCACCGACGACCATTCCGCCATGGGCAATTTCGACTTTGAATTCCAGCCCGACAGCCGCCGCTTCGAAGTCGGCAGCTTCAACCTCGCGGGGGCTTACGCAGCGGACGCCTCGCTCGACCTGCTGCTGGAACTCGGCGCGGAGCGCATCGAGAAACGCGTGCTCTCCCTCGCCGCCGCGCTGCATGAGGGGCTGACCGCCATCGGCCTGCCGCCCGCCACGCCCGCCGGCGGTCCGGAGCTTTCCCACATCATGACCATCGGCAAGCTCGACGCGGGCGGTCATGGTTTTTCGAACGATCCGCTGATCGGCCCGTTGTCAGCCCATATGACCGACGGCAAGATCGTCCACACGATTCGCCGCGGCCAGCTCCGGCTGGCGCTGCACGCCTACAACAACGAGCAGGACGTCGAACGCACGATCGCCTGCGTCAGTGAGGGCCTTGCCAAGGCCCGGCAAGCATCCGAGGTTAAGTGATGACCATGCAAGACACCCGCCCCATCCGCATCGACCTCGTCAGCGACACCGCGACGCGTCCGACCCCTGGCATGCGCCGCGCCATGGCCGAAGCGCCGGTCGGCGACGAGCAGCGCGACGAAGACCCCTCCGTCAACGCGCTGACGGCGCGGGTGGCGGAACTGCTCGGCCAGGAAGAGGCGATCTTCCTGCCGTCCGGCACCATGTGCAACCAGATCGCGCTGGCGGTGCATTGCCGGCCGGGCGACGAGATCATCGCGGCGGAGAACGCCCACATCGTCACCTCCGAAGGCGCGGGCTCGGCGGTGTTCGCCAGCAGCGTCATCCGCCCGATCCACAGCGAGCGCGGCATCTTTTCCGGCCGCGAGGTAGCGGCCTTTGCGCGGGGCGCCTACGCCAAGGCGCCGCGCACGCGGGTGGTCGCGGTGGAGCAGACCAACAATCGCGGCGGCGGCAGCGTCTGGCCGCTGGAGACGCTGTCCGAGGTGGTAACGGTCGCCTCCGAGCTGAAGCTGGTGCTGCATATGGACGGCGCCCGACTGCTCAACGCCGTCGTCGCGACGGGCATCAGCGCCCGGCAATATGCCTCGCCCTTCGACAGCGTCTGGCTGGATCTGTCCAAGGGTCTTGGCTGCCCGGTCGGCGGCGTGCTGGCCGGATCGGCCGCCTTCATCCGCGAGGCCGATGTCTGGAAGCACCGCTTTGGCGGCGCCATGCGGCAGGCCGGCATCCTGGCCGCCGCCGGACTCTATGCGCTCGATAACCATGTGGATCGGCTGGCCGAGGATCACGCCAATGCGCGGCTGTTCGGCGCGCTGATCGGGGCGCTGCCCGGCATCAAGCTCGATTCCCCCGAGATCGAGACCAACCTGGTGTTCTTCGATGTCGAGGGAACCGGAAAGCGCACGCCCGAGATCGCCGAACGCCTGCTGCGCCAGGGCATCCGCATCGGTGTCGAAGGACCGACCCGGATGCGCGCGGTCACCCATCTGGATGTCGACGAAGCCGGCATCCGCGAAGCCGCCGCCGCGCTCGCCGCCGCGACGGCGGAGCGGGTGAGCGCTTAATGCAAGGATCGCGGATGGCGGCCTGGACTGGCCTGACCGCCATCCGGTTGCGTCAGGCTTCGTCGGTATCGCAATAGGCTTCGAGGCGGTAGCCGTCGGGATCGATGAGGAAGGCGGCGTAATAGCTGTCGCTATAATCCGGCCGGATGCCCGGCTTGCCGTTGTCAGTGCCGCCCGAGGCGAGGCCTGCCGCGTGGAACGCATCGACGCTTTTGCTATCGGGCGCGTCGAAGCAGAAATGCAGGCCGGATTTCGGGTCGGCCGGGACGGGATGCTCGGCCTTGAGGATCCAAAGCATGACGTCGTCCTCGCCATAGCCGAGCGCGCCGGGGCTGTCGCTGAGCAGCGTGTAGCCGAGCGGTTCCAGCGCGGCATTATAGAAGAGCTTGGACCTCTGCGGGTCGGCGACGCCGATCGAGATGTGACTGAACATGGATTTCTCCGTTTCCAGGTTGATCGTTAGACGTGCAACGTCTGATGCACTGATTCTGCTCCGCCCGGCTCCCTCGGGCTTGCTCGCCCGCCGCATCGGCGGCATCCTGGCGCGGAACAGCAGGAGCACCGCATGACCTCTTCGGCCGACCTCGCCGCCTTCGCCCTCATCGCCCTCGGCATGGTGCTGACGCCCGGCCCGAACATGATCTATCTGCTCAGCCGCTCGATCCTGCAGGGGCGGCTGGCCGGTTTCATTTCTCTGCTCGGCGTCGTGCTCGGCTTCGTCTTCTACATGGTCTGCGCCGCGCTCGGCCTGACCGCGCTGCTCTTCGCCGTCCCCTTCGCCTATGAGGCGATCAAATGGGTGGGCGCCGCCTATCTGCTCTATCTCGCCTGGACGACGGTCCGGCCCGGCGCGCGCTCGGTTTTCGAGGCCCGCAAGGACCTCGCCATCGACAGCCCGCGCAAGCTGTTCGCGATGGGCTTCTTCACCAATCTGCTGAACCCGAAGATCGCGGTGCTCTATCTGTCGCTGCTGCCGCAATTCATCGACCCGGCGCGCGGCGACGTGCTGCTGCAAAGCGTGACGCTCGGTGCGGCGCAGATCCTGGTGAGCTTTTCGGTGAACCTCACCATCGTCATGGCCGCCGGCTCGGTCGCTGCGTGGTTTTCCGCGAGGCCGGGCTGGATCAGGATGCAGCGCTGGATCATGGCGAGCGTGCTCGCGGCGCTCGCCGTGCGACTGGCGACGGAGCGGGCGCGATAGGGCTGGCTTACCGTTACCCCGCGAAAGCGGGGATTCCGTAAAGGGCAAACATAGCCGGGCGTCGGTGCCTTTGCGGCGACCGCTGCGGCGTACTGAATTCCCGCTTTCGCGGGAATGACAATAGTGGGCGGCCTCACTCCGGCAGCGGCAGCCGGCTCGTCTCCTTCACCGTATGCACCACGATGCGGGACTGCACGTCGGCGACGACGGTTTCGGCGAGGAGCTTGTCGCGCAGGAAGCGGTCGTAGCTGCGCACGTCGGCCGTCACCACCTTGATGAGATAGTCCGCCGCCCCGGTCATCAGCTCGCAGAGCACGACTTCCGGCCAATGGCTGACATTGGCCTCGAAGCGTTCCAGCGTCTCGCGGTTGGTATTGGCCAGCTTCACATAGGCGTAGACGACGAATTGCAGGCCGAGCTGCTCGCGGTCGAGCTGCGCCACCTGCCGCTTGATGATGCCCGCCTCCTGCATCCGCCTGATCCGCCGCCAGCAGGGCGACGAGCTGAGCCCGACCCGCTCGGCCAGCTCAGCCATGGACAAAGTGCAGTCCTGCTGGAGCTGGTCGAGGATGCGCAGATCGATGCGGTCAATTCCTTCCAACATCCGGCCTGTTTCCGCAAAATCCTTGCTGATTATGCAACCGCAACGGGCCAAAAGGCAAAAGATTTCGCGTATTTCGGGCTACTCTACCGATTGTGCGGCGTTTGCGATTGACGATGATTCGGAGGCGAAGCGGCATGACGGATCCAACCGTTCGACTGGACGACAAATATCTCTCCGAGAGTGGCTCCTGCCTCATTGGCGGCGTCCAGGCGCTGGTCAGACTTCCCCTCGATCAAATCCGGCGCGACCGGCTAGCCGGCCTCAACACGGGCGGTTTCATCTCCGGCTATCGCGGCTCACCGCTCGCCGGTTACGACCAGCAGCTCGCGCGCGCGAAAAAGCTGCTCGACGTCCACAACATCCATTTTCAGCCCGGCGTGAACGAGGATCTGGCGGCAACCGCCGTCTGGGGCAGCCAGCAGGTCAATCTGCATCCCGGCGCCAAGGTCGACGGCGTGTTCGGCCTCTGGTACGGCAAGGCGCCGGGCGTCGACCGCTCGGGCGATGTGTTCAAACACGCCAATATGAGCGGCACCGCGCCGCTCGGCGGCGTGCTTGCCATCGCCGGCGACGATCCGCTGGCCAAAAGCTCCACCCTCGCCAGCCAGAGCGAATTCGCCCTGATCGATAATGAAATGCCGGTGCTCGCGGCAGGCGACATCCAGGATCTGCTCGACCTCGGCCTGCACGGCATCGCCCTGTCGCGCTTCTCCGGCCTGTGGGTGGGCATATGCGCGCTGACGGATGTCCTCGACGGCTCAGCGACGGTCAACGTCGATCCGGCGCGGCTGTCCATCCTCATGCCCCCGGATGACGGCGTGGCGCGGCACATCACGCTCGCCGGCTTGCGGATGCAAGGCCGCCTTGGCGCCGAGGAGAAAATGCTGCTGGTCCGGCTGCCCGCCGCGAAGCTCTATGCCCGCCTCAATCGCCTCAACCGCGTCGTCTGGGACAGCGCCGCGCCGCGCCTCGGCATCATCGCCAGCGGCAAGAACTGGTCGGCCCTGCGCGGCGCGCTTCAGCTTCTCGGCATCGATGCAGCCGTCGCGGACCGCCTCGGCCTGCGCGTGATGAAGACTTCGATGCCCTGGCCGCTCGACGAAGCGGATATGCGCGATTTCGCCTCCGGCCTGCAATCGGTGCTCGTCGTCGAGGCCAAGCGGCCGCTGATCGAGACGCAGCTCAAGGAGCAGCTCTATCATTGGGACGCCGCCAAGCGCCCCGCTATCATCGGCAAGCGCGACCTGACCGGCGCGCCGCTGTTCTCCGAATTCGGCGATCTCGAAGCCGCCGATATCGCCGCCGTGCTGGCGAAGATGCTGCCGCCGAGCGAGCTGAGCGCACGCATGGACGAGACCGTCCACCGCCTTGAACGGCGCGAGCGCTTCGGCCATAAGCTGGCGACGCCGTCCGCGCGCCCCCCGCATTTCTGCTCCGGCTGCCCGCACAACAGCTCGACCGTCATTCCCGAAGGCAGCCGCGCCATGGCCGGCATCGGCTGCCACATCATGGCGCAGACCATGGACGGCCGCGCCGGAGACAGCTTTTCCCAGATGGGCGGCGAGGGCGTCGCCTGGCTCGGCCAGTCGCCCTTCACCGAGACCGGCCACCTTTTCGTCAATCTCGGCGACGGCACCTATCATCATTCCGGCAGCCTCGCCATCCGCGCCGCGGTCAGCGCCAAGGCGCATGTCACTTACAAGATTCTCTACAACGACGCGGTCGCCATGACCGGCGGCCAGCATGTCGAAGGCCCGTTCGGCGTTGCCGAAATCGCGCGGCAGGTCGCGGCGGAGGGCGTGGCGCGGATCGCCATCGTCGCCGAAGACCCGGGCCGGCATGATGCGGCCACGCTGCCGGCCGGCGTCAGCATCGACGGGCGCGACGCGCTCGACCGGGTGCAGCGCGAATTGCGCGATACGAGCGGGGTCACCGTGCTGATCTTCGACCAGACTTGCGCGGCGGAAAAGCGCCGCCGCCGCAAGCGCGGCGAATATCCGGTGCCACTGAAGCGCATGTTCATCAATGATCGCGTCTGCGAGGCCTGCGGCGATTGCAGCGTGCAGTCCAACTGCCTGTCGATCGAGCCGCTGGAGACCGCCTTCGGCACCAAGCGGCAGATCAACCAATCCTCCTGCAACATGGATTATTCCTGCGCCAAGGGCTTTTGCCCGTCCTTCGTCGTGGTCGAAGGCGCGGCGCTGAAGCAGCCGGAATTCGCGCCCGACGCCATCATCGCGGCGGCGGCGGCGCTCGTCGAGCCGGTGGCCACGCATGGCACCCGCGAGGTGAAAATCCTGCTGACCGGCATCGGCGGCACCGGCGTCACGACCGTTTCCGCGATCCTCGCCATGGCGGCGCATCTCGACGGGCGGCAGGTCGCGACGCTGGACGTGACAGGTCTCGCGCAAAAGGGCGGCGCGGTGCTCTCGCATCTCGCCATCGCCCCGGCGGGCGGCCCCGCGCCGATCGCCAAGATCGCGCCCGGCGGCACGGATTGCCTGATCGCGGGCGACCTCGTCGTCTCCGCCGGGGAAGCCTGCCTGACGCTCTGCGATCCGGGCCGCACCTTCGCCGTCGCGGACGAGGAGATCGCTCCGACGGCGGATTTTGTGCTGCACCAATCGCTCGCGTACCGCACCAGCCGCCCGGCCATGCGCCTGCGCAACGCCGTGCATGAGCTGACGGCGCAGCCGGTCGCCAGCGTCGCCAAGCGGCTGCTCGGCGACACGCTCTACGCCAATATGATGCTGACCGGCATGGCCTTTCAGCGCGGGCGGCTCCCGCTGTCGCTGGCGGCCATCGAGAGCGCCATCGCGCTGAACGGCACGGCGGTGCCGGCCAATCTCGCGGCCTTCCATGCCGGACGGCTGCTGGCCGCCAAGCCGGAGGCGCTGCCCGGTTTCACCGCACCCGTCGCCGCGCCCGCCGAGGATCTGGATGCACTGATCGAACGCCTGGCGGGCGAACTCGCCGCCTATCAGAACGCCGCCTATGCCGAGCGCTTTCGGGCGCTGGTCGCCCGCGTCCGCGCGGCGGAAACGAAACTGGGCGGCGCGAAGCGTCTGGCGCTGACCGAGGCCGTCGCGCGCAGCGGCTTCAAGCTGATGGCCTATAAGGACGAGTACGAGGTCGCGCGGCTCTATGCCGATCCGGCCTTCAAGGCCAAGCTCGCGGCGAGCTTCGAGGACGGCGGCAAGCTCAGCGTGCAGCTTGCGCCGCCACTGATCAGCGGCATCGATCCCGCGACCGGCCGTCCGCGCAAAATCACCTTCGGCCCCTGGATCTTCACCGCCTTCACGCTGCTTGCGAGGTTCAAGCCCCTGCGCGGCACCCCCCTCGACCCGTTCGGCTGGACCAAGGAGCGCCGCGCCGAACGCCGGCTCGCCGAGAACTATGAGCGGACCATCGACGGCCTGCTGCCCGCGTTGACCTCCGCCAATCTCGGCGTGGCGATTGCCATTGCCCAGCTTCCGCAGCAGATCCGTGGCTACGGCCCGGTCAAAGCCGCGCGCATGGCCGAGGCGGAAGCGCTCGAAGCTCAGCTCCTCGCCCGCTTCCGCTCACCGGACAAGCGCCCCGGCGATGCAGCCCACCTGATCGCCGCGGAATAATCAGCCGGTCACAGGCTGTCGACCACGCCGCCATCGACACGCAGCGCGGCGCCGGTGGTCGCGGAGGCCTGGGGCGAGGCGGTGTAGACCACCAGATTCGCCACCTCCTCGGCCGTCGCCATGCGGCGGATGATCGTGCTTGGACGGTTGGTGAGGACGAAGGCCTCGCCGGCGGCTTCGACCGAGCCGAGACGCTCGGTGTCCTCCTTCAGCATCCCGATGACGCCTTCCGTGATGGTCGGCCCGGGCAGCACGGCGTTCACCGTCACGCCCGTCCCGGCAAGCCGCTTGGCCAGACCGCGCGAGACCGAGAGGTTGGCGGTTTTGGTAAGGCCGTAATGGATCATGTCGGCGGGAATGTTGAGGCCGGATTCGGAGGACAGGAAAATGATCCGGCCCCAGCCGCGCTCGACCATCCCCGGCGCATAGGCGCGCGCCAGACGGATGCCGGACATGATGTTGGTGTCGAAATAGCGCTGCCACTCGCTGTCGGGGATCTCGAAGAAATCCTGCGGGCCGTAGACCCCGAGATTGTTGACCAGAATGTCGGCGCTGGGCTCGGCCGCGACCAGCGCCGCGCAGCCTTCCGCCGTGGCCAGATCCGCCGCGAAGCCACGGAATTTTCCGCCCGCCACCTCATCCGCCAGGGCCGCGAGAGCCTTGTCCACGGCCCCCTGCTTGCGGCCGTTGACGACCACGGTGGCGCCGCTTTCGCCGAGCCCCTTGGCGATGGCGTAGCCGATGCCGAGCGTCGAGGCGCTGACGATGGCGGTCTTGCCGGACAGGTCGATTATCATGGGGATGCCTTTCTTGCTGCGCGAATGCGCCGGTCGATGGGTCGCGCAAGAAGATGGCCCCTCGCAGCGCCCGCGTCAAAGGGGGCGCCGCATTATGGCGAGGCGAAAATTAACCATCGTGCCGGCGCCTTGGCGGCCGCCCGAGCGACGCGTCGGCGTCGGGGGCGGCCGCCTGTGGCCGGCGAGGTTCGCGCGGGGCTACTTTGCGATGCGGCCGTGCTGCCGGGCGAATTCGATGAGGTCGCTGAGCTGCGCGCCGGCATAGTGCGGCGATTCGGGGTCGACCGGCGTCTGAGGCGGCCGGGGGCGCGCCGGCGGTTGCGGCTGGCGCATCGGCCGTGGGCGGGCCTCCTCGGCGTGCTGGGCGCGCGGCGGCGGCGGAAGCTGCCGGGGATGCGGCTGCGGCCGATGGGGCCTCGGGGGAGGCGGTGGAAGCGTCTCCTCCGCCTGGACGTCATCGAGCGCCTCCTGCAACGACGTCGGCCGGCGCTGCGGCCGCTGGCTGTGGGCCCGCAGCGGCGGGAAGATCTCCATCGGCGGCCCAAGATCGGGCTGCGGCCGGCCGACCGGATCCCTGGCTGGCGGTGGCGGCGCGGGCCTGTCCTCGGCACGCGGCTGCATGTCCACACGGTCCGGGGCCGGAAGCGCGAGCCGCTGCGGCGGGCGCGCCTGCTGCCGTGGCGGGGCGGTGGGCACCGCCTCCTCCGTCTGCTGGCGCAGGGGGGAACGGGGGCGGCGCGCCGGCTTTGCTTCCTGCGCCTCCGTCTGCTGCTGCTTGGGCTTTTCCAGCAGCGGGCGCGCAATCGGCGAGCCGAAATGGCAAAGCTGGTCGAGCGCCCAGGCCAGCAAGCCCTCATAGGTATCGTCGCCTTGCGCGACGAAGGGGTCGGCATAGAAACTCGCCCCGGCCTCCGCCGCCTTGGCCTTGATCGCCTCGACCATGGGCGGCGCACCGCAGGCATAGACGATGTCGTCGGGGGTCAGCGCCGGCATGTGGTCGGTCGGCCGGCCGCGGCGAACCGTGACGTTCGGCGGGGCGTGGTCGGCGACCGGGAGGATGATGACGCCGGGATGATACCGGAGCCGGCGCGCGGCGGGGCCCATATAGAGCGACTCGTACGTCTTGGCGGCGGGGATCATGACGATCTTGCGCAGGGGGTTCTCGAGCAGCGCCGCTTCCGCGATCGCCCAGATCGGCGCAAAGCCCGTGCCGCTGCCGATCAGCACCAGCCGGTTCGGCAGATTGGGCCGCAAATAGGCGGTGCCGAACGGGCCCTCGAGCCGGACCGGATGGCCGATGGCGATCTGGCCGCCGAAGGACGACGACACCCGCCCGCCCGGCACCACCCGCACATGCAGCCGGATGCCGCCATCGCTCTTCTCCGGCGTCATCGGCGCGGTCGGGCTGAAGCAGCGCGCCGGAAAGCCGCGAAAGCGGAATTTGTAATATTGCCCCGGCAGATATTCGACCGGCTTGGCGAGGCTGATGCGCACCTCGACCACATCGGGCGCCAGCGGGCGCAGGCCGGTGACGATGCCGCGCGTCGTCACGATATCCGGCACCGGCTCGACCAGCAGCTCCAGATCGGTGATGACGCGCGCCTGGCAGGCCCGCACCGTTCCGGCTTCGCCGCCGTCACCGCCGAAGGTCAGGCCCTTCAACACGCGCAGCTCGCAGGTGCCGCATTGGCCGGCGCGGCAATCGTGCGGGATTTCGATGCCGTTGACCAGCGCCGCGTCTAAAAGGACGTCACCCCGCTTGGCGGAGAATTTCTGACCATTGACGGACACTGTGCAGCTTTTTTGCATGTATTCACCTGAAGACGTATCGGCCTGATGTGACGTGTATGGCGGGTCTGGGAGTGGTCGAAGACAGCGACCCGCAAATAGCTGTCGGTCTTGATTGGGACATCGAAACGGCTGCGCGTATCCAGCCGGCGGACGACTTCCAGCACCCAGCGCCCGGCCGCCCATTTCGCCGCGCAAGCCAGGTCGGCGCGGTCGCCGCTGGCGTCCCCAGCCGCGATGATGCCGGGTATGATGGTGCCGACCGGAATGGCGTCGTCGAGCGCCTTGGAATAGGGCACCGACTCCGAGGCCGGCAGCCACCATTTCGCTCCGTCGCTTTCTCCCCGGTCCGGATCGAGGTCGACGGCGCCGAGCGCCCGGTCGGTCTCGGCAAGGTTCTTCGGCAGGCGCAGCGGCTGCAGCGCGGTGTCATAGCCCCCGATCCGGCGCTCCTTGAAATTCAGCCCCACCGGCGCGGTACCGGGGTCGGGCACGAAGCCGCCCTTATAGGCTTCCACGCCGTCGAGCTCGGCCTGGGTCGGCTGGGCGGGGGGCCCGAAATGGCTGTCGTCCACCCAGCCCGAGCCGGTGCCGCCGGTCGCGTGCCACTGCCAGACGTCGACCATGCTGCCGTCGGTCGTGTAGTGCAGGCCGCGGCCCGAGGCGCTCGGCGGCGCGTCGGGGATCGGTTTGTGGCCGGCGTGGAAGGTGCGGTCGCCGGGGATCAGCGTGTAGCCGGGCGCGATCAGCACCGCCAGCTTGTCCTCGAAAAACGCGTTGGCATCCTCGAGGTCGAACCTGTCGTGGACCAGCATCCAGCCCGCCTTGGTCTTGGCCAGGGGCAGGTGCTTGAGCGACCGCGTCGGATCGGTCCAGACGAAGGAGAAATAGGCGTTGGTGCCGTCATGCACGGCACGGATCTCGACGATGGTGCCGCCCGCGCCGTTCAGATTGGCGCCCTGCTGGGTGCGCACTAAGACCGGCTCGGCGTCGCTCCAGACCCGGTCCGAGATGTCGCCGTCGATCGCCGGGCCATCATTGCGCTCGATCTCTTCGATGACGAGCGTGTCGCGGCCGACATGGTCGAGCGACATCAGCACCGCCATCGCCGCCATGCCGCCGCCGATGGCGACCACCAGCGGATGGGCGTGCAGCACCTCGCCGGGGCGGCCCCGCCGCGCCGGGAGCGGCACCACTGAGGGCGGGTGCCTGGAGCTTATCTGGGGATGGACGGTTGGCGCAGGGAGACGCGAGGCAGCGGCTCTGTCCCTCATCGCCGCCTCGGCGAGCAGCTCGAACGGATCGAACGGGGGCGGCGGCGGGGCGAGACGGCCGGGGACGAAGATGCGCAGGAGCTGGCGCGCTCCGCCGATGGCGTGGTGCATCAGGAGATGCGCCGGCAGATAGGCGATGACGATCCAGGTGCCGAGAAAATGCAGGTCGGCGACCATGCCGGCATAGCCGAGATAGAGCAGGATGCCGGTGACCAGCTCCAGCAGGATGGTCAGGAAGAAGATCCAATAGAAGATGACGTTGATCGCGCCGAGCCGGGCGCGCTTGCTGCCGGCGAGCCCCGACAGCCGCGCCCTATCGGGCTTGATGCGCCGGGAAAGGCCGGTCCTGGCGAGATAGATCGCGTAGGACACCGCCAGCCCGAACAGCAGGGCCCCGGCCGGAATATGCCAGGTCCACACCGCCGATTGCGGCAGGATGAGATCGAACGCCTGCAGCCAGGTCATGTCATAGGGCGAGCCGATCGCGATCCGCAATCCGGTGGTCACCGCGACAAGGAGCAAGCCGACCAGCGTCCAATGCAACAGGATCGTACCCAGGTCGGTCTTTCGGATCGCCCGGCGGGCCATATCAGCTCATCTCTTCGACTGTTCGCACACAGCAAGAATCATCGTCGCCGGACGCGGATCGTTCGGCGCGGATAAGGCCAGAAGCTATTTGGCGGCGATTGTTGTCGTTGGAATTCTTCGCCCGGCAGCCCCGAGCGCATGTGTGAACCCTAACCAGAAATTGGGGCGAAGTCCCGACGGCATTGCGTGGGGAGTTGGGCAATTTCTGCACTGCAAAATCGAAGTGTCATAAGGCGGAACGGGATGGCGGCGCCTCGGATGCCGCCGCCACGCTGCGAGATTTCGACATCATTGTGTTCCGGCGAGGATGATCGGCGGTCACTGGCGATTCGTCAGTCGCGGCGGCCTTCCGAGGAGCCCGCATCCGCTTGAGGTCCATACAGATTGGCGAAGGCGGCTTCGTCGAAGGCGGCGGCGGGGGCATCGACGACGACCTTGCCGCCCATGAGGCCGACAATGCGGTCGGCATAGGCGCGCGCGAAATGCACCTGATGCAGGCTGCAAACGATTCCGACGCCCTCCGTATGGGCGATGCCGCGCAGCAATTCGAGCACGCTGACGCTGGTCTGCGGGTCGAGGCTGGCGACCGGCTCGTCGGCAACGATCAGGTCGGGGCGCTGGGCGAGCGCCCTGGCAATGGCGACGCGCTGCTGCTGGCCGCCGGACAGCGTGTCGGCGCGCTGCATCGCCTGGGCGAGCAAGCCGACGCGGTCGAGGCAGCTCAGCGCCAGCAGCCGGTCGGCGCGGGTGAAGCGGCGGGTCCAGCCGCGCCAGGCGGCGACATAGCCGAGGCGTCCGGCAAGCACGTTCTCCATGGCGGTCAGCCGGTTCACGAGGTTGAACTGCTGGAACACCACGGCGATGCGCCGCCGCTCGGCGCCGCGCATTTCCGAGATGTCGCGGCCGCCGATGCGGATGTCGCCGGCATCGGGGGCCAGCAGCCCGGCGACGCAGCGGAACAAGGTGGTCTTGCCCGCCCCGCTCGGCCCCAGCACCGCGACGAATTCATGCCCGCGCACGGTCAGCGAGACGTTGTCGATGGCGGGCACGCCGCCGAACGCCTTGCTGAGCCCGCGCACATCGAGCCGGGGCGGCCCGGACAGGACGGGCCGCGCAAAGCCGTTTGGCGCGTCGACGCCGGGTGTGGGGAAGGGCGCGGTCATCGCGTCACACCAGCTTCCTGCGCAGCCAGCCCGACAACTGGTCGAGCACCGTGACCACGACCAGGATGAGCGCGATGATTGTGAACAGCCGGGGGAAATCGAGCAGGTCCATGCTGTTCTTCAGCTCCAGGCCGATGCCGCCCGCGCCGACGACGCCGAGCACCGTCGAGGCGCGGACATTGAACTCGAACCAGAACAGGGTGGTGGACAGCATCACCGGCAGCACATCCGGGACCAGCGCATAGACAATGGTGGTGGACCGGCTGGCGCCGGTCGTCTGCACGGCGTGGAAGGGGCCGAGATTGGCGTTCTCGATATGGTCGGCGAAGAATTTGGCGGCGCTCCCCCAGGTGTGCAGCGCGATGCCGAGCACGCCCGCGAAAGGCCCAAGCCCGACGGCGGCGACGAAGAGCAGCGCGAAGACGAAGGAATCGATGCCGCGCAGCGCGTTCAGGAACCAGCGCGCCGGGTAATACAGCCGAGGGAACGGTGTGATGTTGCCGCTGGCGATCACCGCCATCGGGATGGCGAGCAATGTCGCGAGCGTCGTGCCGATGGCGGCCATCGCCACCGTCTCCGCCATGCGCAAGAGGAAGAGCGGCAGCTCGGCGGTATCGGGCGGCCAGGCGGAAGAGATCCAGCGCCATAGTTTCGGCAATCCGGTCAGCAGTTTTGCTGGATCGACCTGCGCCAGCCGCCAGGCGGCGACATAGAAGGCGAGGATCAGCAGCGCCGCGATCCAGAAGCGCAGCCGGGCGGCGGTGAAGCCGCGCTTTTTGGCGTCGATGTCGTCCAGGGCGCGTTCGGCCGGGGACATCGATCAGCCCTTCGGCTTGATCTTGCCGAGCGCGCTTCCCGCATTCTCGATCGGGGCATAGGCCGCGTGCGTCGCGGCCACGAAGCCGGTATAGCGCGGCGGCAGCAACTGCTTGGCCTGCTCGGGTGTGATGGCGGTCAGGATCTGCTGCACCTGCGCGCCCCGGTCCTTCGCCGTGTCGGCCGGCAGGGCGATGGCGTCGTTCGGCAGGGGATCGGAGGTCCAGATGATCTTGTTGGAGTCTTCCTTCACCGTGCCCTTGGCGATCATCGCATTGCGGTTGCGGTCGTAATCCGTCGCCATGTCGACCTGGCCGGAGATGACGGCGATCTCATTCGCCGGGTGGCTCGCCCCTTCCGAATATTTCCAAAAGCTCTTGGGATCGATCTTCCAGACTTCCTTGGCGTAAAAAGACGGGATCAGCCATCCCGAGGTCGAGCCGACATCGGCGAAGGAGATCGACTTGCCCTGGGTGTCGTCGGGGAATTTCGTCACGGGCAGGTCAGGGCGCGCGATGATGATGGCGTGATAGACCGGCTTGTCGTCATATTTGACGGTCGCCACCGCCTGGCAGCCGGTCGCGTTATTGGCGATGATATAGCCCCATGGCCCCATCCAGGCGACGTCGAGCTGGCCCGAGCCCATCGCCACCGCGAGCCCCGCCCAGTCCGTCGCGACGACGAGATCGAAATCGGCGCCGAGCTGCTTGGCCAGATGGGCGAAGAGCGGCGTGTAAGCGGTCTTGGTGTCGGTCGCGCTGGGCAGAAACGGGCCGACGCCGAAGCGCAGCGTCCTGGTTTGCGCGATGGCCGGCGTGAACAGTTTTGCGCCCGACAGCGCGGCGCCGCCGGCGCCGATCAGGAATGTGCGGCGTTTGATGGTCATGACGTTCCCTTCCCCGAATGCCCGGCTTTTTGCGATCGCGGACGGCCACTGCCGCCGCAACGCGCGCATGAACAAGTCTTGCCCTCGCCCGGTCAAAGCGCGGCGTCGTCCTCGATTGTATGGTGATCACGCGGAAACCATGGCCTCGTTCCGCAATTGTCTAGCGGCGTGGCCCGGACCGGGCACAACGGACAATCTGGCTCGCGTTTCGAGGATAGGAAGCGAGCCGGGGGCGGTCAAGCCGCATCCGGCCGGGTTGGTAAGCGGCTTCTGACGGGGGCGGCCGCCTGCTGTCCGCGACCCGGTGCTAAGCCGCATCGCCATGCGCCCGCGCGGTGCGGGCGTGCATCTCGCGCAGCGCCGCCAGCTCCGCCGCGCTCGGCGGCAACTCCTCGCGCAGCAGCGCGGCGAATTTCAGCGGCCAGCCGCATTTGGCCTGGATCGTTTCGCGCGTCGCGCCCGGATAGAGGCTGGTGACGGTCAGCTCCTTGGTTTCGGGATCGGGCTCCATCAGGCAGAGATCGGTGAAGATTTTCGTCGGGCCCTTCGAGGTCACGCCGAAATCGCGCCGGCTCGTCCCGCCGCTGCCGTGCCCGAGCGTCGTCACGAATTCCAGCTTCTCCACGAAGGACCGCTTGCCGAGCGCCATGATAATGAAGATCTGGCCGCTCGCCGTGGCGATCTCGGGCGCGCCGCCCGCGCCCGGCAGCCGCACCGACGGCTTGCCGTAATCGCCGATTACAGTGGTGTTGAGATTGGCAAAACGGTCGATCTGCGCGCCGCCGAGGAAGCCGACGCTGATGCGCTCGCCCTGCAGCCAGTAGCGGAACATCTCCGGCACCGAGACGGTGGTCAGCGCGGTGTCGCAGAGCTCGCCGTCGCCGATGGAGAGCGGCAGCACTTCGGGCTTGGTGTCGATGGTGCCGGATTCATAGATCAGCGTGATCTTGGGGGCATGGGTGTAGCGCGCCAGATTGCAGGCCGCCGACGGCGCGCCGATGCCGACGAAGCAGATGTCGGCGTCGGTGAGCGCCCGCGACGCCGTCACGGTCATCATCTCGGTGGGTGTGTATGGCAGGTCGTTCGGCTGGTCGCTCATGAAACCCCATCATGCGGCCCGGGCGGAAGAGAGCCGAGTTTAGACGCTCGCGCGGGCGCGTGGAAGCGGCTCGGCAGCGGGATTGCCCAAATCTAGAGCAGCCCGACAGCGCGCAGCTCCGGATCGAACAGCTCGTGCAGGCGGAAGGCCGTGCAACGGGCAAAGCGCAGCGTCACCGCCTTGCGCCGCGCGGAATTGAGGCGGTGCTCCGGCGGCTCGCGCAGCACGTCCGCGCCGAAGCGGTCGGCGAGGATCAGGCCGCAATCCTCCGGGATCAGCCCCTGCGGAAAATCGGCATCGACGGCGAAATAGAAGCGGTCGCACCATTGCCGGTATTCGGGCCACTTCTGATCGGTGCGGAAGTCAGCCATGCAGGATTTGATCTCGACAATCGCAATATCGCCCTTGGCGTCGAGCGCCATCAGGTCGCAGCGGCGGCCGTCGGCCAAGGGCAGCTCCGCCAAAACCGCGAAATTCATCGCCCGGAAATAGCGCCCGGTGCCGCGCAGGATCTGCAACGCAGCGCCGTCCATCGGCGCCGCCGCAATATTTTCGCTGGCCGGCCCTTGATCCGCCGCACCCGCAGTTCCTACATTGTTCTCGTTCGCGAGCTGGATTCCGCCGTTTTCGGGAACCAAGCTCGCCGTAGGTGATTTGTGTCTCATGTCGCTAGCAAGGTAGGATTTTATGCCACTTGACGACCCGACGCCGTATGACGGCCACCCCGAGGGCCACGCAAGTCTGCGCGGCAGTCTCACCCGAACCCGGCAAACCTCGATCCAGATCGCCGAACCCTTGTCCGAAGAGGACCAGATCGTTCAGGCCATGGAAGACGCCAGTCCGACCAAATGGCATCTGGCGCACACCACCTGGTTCTTCGAGGAACTGGTGCTCAAGCCGCATGATCCCGCCTATAAGATTTTTGACGAGCGCTTCGGCTATTGCTTCAATTCCTACTATGAAACCGTAGGCGACCGCCACCCGCGCCCGAAACGCAGCCTTTTGACGCGCCCGCGCCATGATGAAGTCATCGCCTATCGCGAGCATGTCGACGAAGCGCTGGAGAATTTCTTCGACCGCGGCGGCAACGGCCCCTCGCCGCAGGCGCTCGATCTGATTACGCTCGGCGTCAATCACGAGCAGCAGCATCAGGAGTTGATGCTGACCGACTGCCTCGCCATCTTCGCCGGCAACCCGCTGCGCCCCGCCTATCGCGAAGAGGGTACGGCGATCGAGGGCGGCAAGATCCCCGATCTACGCTGGGTGGATTTCGGCGGCGGCATCCTGCCGGTCGGGCATCAGGGCGAGGGCTTTGCCTTCGACAATGAGAGCCCGCGCCACGATCAGCTCATCCGCCCCTTCCGCCTCGCCAACCGTCTCGTCACCAATGCCGAATGGCTCGAATTCATGGCCGATGGCGGCTATGCGACGCCGACGCTCTGGCTCGCCGACGGCTGGGCCATCGTCAAGCGCGAGGGGTGGGACGCGCCGCATTATTGGGAGCAGCGCGACGGCGTCTGGCATCAGATGACGCTGCGCGGCCTCAAGCCGGTCGATCCGGCGCGGCCGGTCTGCCATGTCAGCTTCTTCGAGGCCGACGCCTTTGCCCGCTGGGCCGGCAAGCGGCTGCCGAGCGAGTTCGAATGGGAGGTCGCCTCGGCCGATCAGCCGCTCGAGGGCAACATCCTCAGTCATGACGCGCTGCGCCCGGAGGCCGCCCGGCTCGGCGAGCCCGGCCTGCAGCAGATGATCGGCGATGTCTGGGAATGGACAGCGAGCGCCTATCTCTCCTATCCCGGCTTCAAGCCCGCGACCGGCGCGGTCGGCGAATATAATGGGAAATTCATGTGCAACCAGTTCGTGCTGAAGGGCGCTTCCTGCGTGACGCCTGACGGCCATATCCGCCGCAGCTACCGCAATTTCTTCTATCCCCATCAGCGCTGGCAATTCACCGGGCTGCGTCTCGCCGATGACGGCGCCGCGTCATGAGCGCGCTCGAGGCGACCTGGGACGGCCACGGCTGCGATTTTGCCGATGCCGTCATCGCCGGATTGCGCGGAACGCCGAAATCCATCCCCTCGCGCTTCTTTTATGATGCGCGGGGGTCCGAACTGTTCGAGCGCATTACCGAGCTTGAGGAATATTACCCGACCGGCGCCGAGATCGCCTTGCTCGACGCCCATGCCGAGGAGATGGCCGCCCTCGCCGGGCCGGGCGTTTGCCTCGTCGAATTCGGCTCGGGCTCCAGCCGCAAGACCGACCGCCTGATCGAGGCGCTGCCGCGTCTTGCCTCATACGTCCCCATCGATATTTCCGAGGCCGCATTGGCGGGTGCGGTGAGCCGGCTGCGCGAGCGCTTTCCAGGTTTGCGGGTGACGCCCCTGCACGGCGATTTCAGCGCCGCGCTGACCCTGCCGAGGAGCGCGCGGACGCAGAAGAAGCTCGGCTTCTTCCCCGGCTCGACCATCGGCAATCTGACCCATGCCGAGGCCGCGGCATTCCTGGAGAATTGCCGGGTGCTGCTGGGGGCCAATTCCGGCTTCCTTGTCGGCGTCGACCTGAAGAAGAGCACCGACATCCTGCTGCCCGCCTATAATGACCGGCTGGGTGTCACGGCGGCCTTCAACCTCAATCTGCTCGCCCGCGTCAACCGCGAGCTCGGCGGCGATTTCGACCTGTCCGCCTTCGCGCATGAGGCGATCTACAACGCCGCGGCGGGGCGGATCGAAATGCATCTGCGCAGTTGCGTCCCCCAGAGCGCGACGGTCCTCGGCGAGAGTTTTGCCTTCGCCGAGGGCGAGACTATCCACACTGAGAATTCGTATAAATACACGGTGGCGGAGTTCGAGGCGCTGGCGGCTTCGGCCGGGTGGGCTTCACGCCAGGTGTGGACGGATCCCAAAGGGTTGTTCAGCGCGCATTATCTGACGCCCGCCTGATCGAAAGGCGGGCGCCAAAGCATCAGGCCGATCTCGGACTGGGATGCGGGGCGAATTGCGATTTCGTCAGATAGGACGTGCCGAACCTGCGGAGGTTGAACACCCAGTTCATCGTATTGTAGCGAAGCCGGAACATCACGGATCGCAGGTTTCTGCTGAACGACACCGTCCGGCGCGCCGAGCCCCGGTCCCCGCCGATGGTGGTGTTCGACATGTCGAGCGGATGCGTGGCCAGCCAGGGCGACGTTTCGAACACCGAGCATTTGTGGACATAGACGTTGCGCAGGAACAGATCGAACGGGTCTCCGACCGGCAGGACCGTCGCGACCAATTTACGTGCGCCGCTCTTGCTGACGATATAGGCGGCCGAGCAGGTCGAAGGCGATATGACCGCCACAATGGTCACGTCGCCCGCTCGCGCCGCCGCCTTGCCGATCGGGCCACACCGTCCATAGCCTCCGATTTTCAGAATGTCGAAATTGGGCAGCGCCTGCACCGCCGAGGAGATCCTCGCGAAATCGTCTTTTTCGATAACGGCGTCATCCTCGAGAATGAGGCCGTTATCCGCGCCGCTGAGCAGGAAGCGTTCCATCGCCCGCTTGTGGCTGAGCGAGCACGCGAGTTCGTTCAGGGACATTTCCCGGAAGGCGCGCGCGCAATAAAGATCCTTGCAGAATTCCCGCTCGCGGCCTGCGAGGTCCTTCCCCGCCGTGGCGTCGAGAATCTCGTAGGCGATGTTGCCGGCCAGCATCGCATTGATCGCGTCGCGCCTCGCTTGGGCGTCCGGCAATGAAATGACGAAAGCCTGGATCATTCTAGGTACGCCCCCACCATTGGATCAACAGAAATCACAATGGCGTGTACTTACCGGATGGCTCCTCTGGCAGGAAGATCGATTCGCGGGGTAAGACTATTTCTCCGCGCCGCCCCAGGCATCCGCGACATAATTCGGCAGCACGAAGGAGGCCGTGTGAACCTGCGGATTGTAGTAGCGCGTGGTCATCCCGCTCGCCGCGTAGCGCCCGGCGATCACCTCGGTGGACACGTTCCGAGTCGCGGCGTCATTGCCGCCCCAGGCGAGCGCGAAGGGACCGCCGAAATAGGTCGGCTGGGTGCACATGAAGCAGGCGGCATCAGCGAACAGCGAACGCAGGATCTGGCCGCTCTCGGCCAGATGCTCCGGATACAGGAACGGCAGGCCGTTCTGACCGATGAAGACGCCGCCCGGTGTCAGGCAGCGCTGGCAGGCGGCGAAGAATTCTTCCGTGAACAGCACCTTCGCCGGGCCGATCGGCTCGGTCGAATCGACGATGATGACGTCGAAGCGGCGCTCGGTCTCGTTGACGAATTTGATGCCGTCGCCGATCAGCAGCTCGACGCGCGGGTCCTCGAATGAGCCCTGCGAGATCGCCGGGAACAGCTTCACCGACTGCTCGACCACGACCTTGTCGATCTCGCAATGCACGACGCTTTTCACGCCCTGGTGCTTCAGCACCTCGCGAAGCACACCGCCATCGCCGCCGCCGATGATGAGCACGCTCTCCGGGCGCTCCAGGCTGAACAGCGGCACATGCGCCATCATCTCGTGATAGATGAATTCATCCTTGTCCGTGAGCTGAATGACGCCGTCGAGCATCATCACCCGGCCAAAGGTCTTGTTGTCGAAAATGATCAGGTCCTGAAAGCCGGTATGGCCTTCGTAGTGAACCGCGTCGGCTTCGATCGCGCAGCGGAAATGTGGATTGAACGTCTCGTCGACCCAGCGAGTCATCGCAGCGGCTCCAGCGGCTAAACCTGTGCATAAAAAGGACGTGCCCGGCCATGACAGCCGGGCACGTCATTCCTTGGCGAGAACGCCAGCGGCTCCGCCTAGGCGGCGACCGCCAGTTCCTTGCCGCGCAAATGCTCGGTGACGATGATTTCGCTCGGCTGGAAAGCTTCGCGAATCACGTCCACGGCCAGATGCGGTTTTGCGTCTCCGCACATGAAGATGTCCAAGGCTGCGTAGCCATATTCGGGCCAGCTATGAATGCTGATATGAGACTCAGCAAGCACGGCGACGCCCGAGACGCCTCCATTCGGTGTAAAGTGATGCATGTGGATGTGCAGGAGCGTGGCACCTGCGACTTCGATGCATTTCTTGAAGGTATTCTCGATGTGCTCCAGGTCGTCAAGGCGACTTCCATTCTTCACATCGATGATCAGATGCGTACCGGCGAAAGTCTCGCCGCCACGCGTGCAAAAATAGTCTTTCCGATCGTTCTGCTGCGCCACGCTCGGGCCGCAGACGGAATGCTTTTCTTCCGTTTGGGCGGTGCTTGAACCAAAGTCCAAGTCCATCCCCAATTGGAAGAGGGCGACATCGTATGCCATATGGCGTCCTCCCCAACCAGTAGATGACCAGACAAAACCGGCGGAACAAGCACTGCATGACCTCCGGCTTACAAGGGGGGGCATATGCACGCTATGGACCGAGGTTTCAAGAGAAAATTGTATACGCAATGAAGAAAATCCCGGGGGTGGCGACATCTGGGCATCGCCGGGGGCGGCATCGCTAGCGCTGGGGTAGGGCATGCGACGGACCAGGCTCGCCGGCCGCAGTCCCGCGCCGCGTTGGTGAGCCCCGTTGCGCCGTCTCACCGGCGGGTCTAGAACCGCTTTCAGTCGCAGGGTGAATGCCCTCAGCACGCGCCGCCATGGGCAGCCAAGCGCGCTGTGCATACGGGCAATGCAGATCGGACCGATGGCCGCATGACACAGGCTCAGCACATACCGGTGACCCAGCGGGTGATACCGGCGGTCGATGCCGCCCTGGCTCCGGTTCCCCGCTCGGGACGCGATCCGCTGCTCCGCGCGGCCGTGGTCGGATTGTTCGTCATCGCCCTGTTCTACACGCTGTATTTCGCCGCGCCGGTGCTCATCCCGATCACCATCGCCATCCTGCTCTCGATGCTGCTGTCGCCCGCCGTCGAATGGCTGGAGCGGCTGTCGCTGCCGCGCGGTCTTGCCTCGGGCGTCATCGTCATTGCGGCGCTCGGCCTCATTATCGGCTCGGTGGTGACGCTGGCCGGGCCCGCCCAGGACTGGGTGACGCGGCTGCCCTCCGGTTTCGGCAAGATCGAGGAGCGGCTGAAGCTGATCAAGAAGCCGATCGCCGAGATCCAGAAGGCGACGGAGCAGATCGAAAACGTCACCGAGCTGGACAAGCCGCAACAGCGCCGGCAGGTGGTCGAGCTGCGCCGCCCGAGTTTTGCCGGCGAGCTGCTGTCGGGCACCCAGCGCGCCATGACCTCGGTCGGCATCGTCATCATCCTGCTGTATTTTCTGCTGTCGACGCGCGACCTTTTCCTGCGCAAGCTGGTCGCGCTGATGCCCTCGGAGGAGCACAAGACCCGCACCATCGACATCGCCCGCAGCGTCAAGAAGGACATCTCGTTCTACCTCGTCTCGCTCACCCTCACCAATATCGGCTATGGCCTGCTCGTGACCGTCGCAGGCTGGGCGCTCGGGCTCGAGAACGCGCTGCTCTGGGGCGCCGTTACCGCCATCCTCAGCTTTGCCCCCTATGTCGGCCCGGTGGTGATCCTGGTGCTGCTGTCGCTGGCCTCCATCGTGTCGGTGAACGCGCTGACGGCGGCGCTCGCCTTGCCCGCGATCTATCTCTGCGTCCTGCTGCTGGTGCAGAATTTGATCTCGCCCTATATTTGGGGCAGGCGGCTTTCGCTCAATCCGGTCGCTATCTTTATTTCGATCATCCTGTTCGGCTGGATGTGGGGCATGGCGGGCGCGCTGCTCGCGGTGCCGCTGCTCGCCAGCTTCAAGATCGTTGCCGAGCGCGTCGGCACGCTGCGCCCCGCCGCCGAATTCGTCAGTCCTTAATCCTGATTTCGGGAGCTGCAACCCCGCGCCCCCTGCATTGTTTCCTCAAGGCGCGCAAACCGCAATGGCGCGGCTTTCAGGGGGCATCGGCAGATCAATGCGCATACACGCGATTCTGAACCGGCGCGCCGGCACCATCATCGGTGCGGGCACCGAAACGTTCGAGCACAAGCTGGGCAAGGTGTTCGGCGATGCCGGCCACTCGATCAACATCGAGGTGGTCGAGCCCGACGCCATCGGTGAGGCCGTGAAACGGGCGGCGGCGCAAGGCTACGACGCGCTGATCGTCGGCGGCGGCGACGGCTCGGTGAATGCCGCGGCGACGGTGCTGGTGGACACGCCGACGGCGCTCGGCATCCTGCCGCTCGGCACCATGAACCGGATGGCGCGCGACCTCAATCTGTCGATGGAGGTCGATCAGGCGTTGCAGCAACTGGCCACCGCCGAGCCCAAGCTCATCGACGTCGCCGAAGTCAACGGCAAGCTGTTCCTGTGTAATTCCTTCATCGGGCTGCCGCCGATGATTACCGAGAAGCGCCAGGAGCTGCGTGGCGGCACGCTGGCCGAACGCTTGCGCGGCTATGCGGCGATGCCGGTCGCCATCGCTCGCGGCGCCCGCCGCATCGCCCTGCTGATCGACGACCGCGACTCGCCCCGGCTGCACCGCGCGCTGACCGTCGTCGTCTCCAACAACCTCTATAGCGAATCGCCGAGCCTGCTGCCGAAGCGCCGCGCGCTCGACGAGGGCCACCTCGGCCTCTACATCTCGAAGCACCGGACTGTCACGCAAACGCTCTGGCTGCTGGTCAAGGCCTCGCTCGGGCGCTGGTCGGGCGATCCTGATTTCGAGGGCCAGGCGGTCGAGAAGGTGACGATCACCTCGAGCGGCAAGCGCCTGCGCGTCGCCAATGACGGCGAGCTGTTGTGGCTGACCTCGCCGCTCGAATACCGCATCCGCCCCAAGGCGCTGACCGTGCTGGCGCCGAAAGCTGAGCCCGCATGACCCGCATCGTGCTCCTGGCCGATCTGCATTTCGGCTCGGTGCCGCCCGAGCTGGCGATCAAGCTGACGACGGGCATCGCGGCGCTCGCCCCCGACCTGATCGTGGTCGCCGGCGATCTGACCATGCGCTCCCGCCGCAGCGAGTTCTCCGATGCCAAGCTCTGGCTGGCGAGCGTCGCCGCCCCGCTGCTGATGCTGCCCGGGAATCACGACCTGCCCGTCTGGAACATCTTCGAGCGCTTCGCCAATCCCTTCGCCCGCTATAGCCGCGTCACCGGCCAGTCGCTGATGCCGGTCTTCGAGGACGATCACTGCTTTATCCTCGGCCTCAATACCACGGCGAGCTGGCAGCCCAGCCTGAACTGGCAGGAAGGCACCGCCCGCCGCCGCGACGTCGAGGCCGCGCGCAAGCTGCTGGCCGAAGCGCCGCCGGGCAAGGCGCGCATTGTGGCGACGCACCATCCTCTCGTCGCCGTCGAAGGCTTTCCGAGGGCGCGTCCCGTCAGGCGCGCGGCGGGCGCCCTGGCGATGCTCGGGGCGGAGCGCGTCGAGATGCTGCTTTCGGGGCACATCCACCAGACCTATGCCGTGCCGCTCGCCGAGCCCGCCCCGCCGATGATCGCCGTCGGCGCGCCCACGGCGCTGTCGACGCGGATGCGCGGCGAGCCGAACGGCTTCTGGCTGATCGAAGTCGGGCCGGAGCGCTTCAGCCTGTGCCTGCACAGCTTCGACGGCAAAGGCTTCGCGCCCACCGGCCCGGCCCGGACATTTGCGCGGGCGGTCAAGGCGTAGGTTCCAGCACGAACGAGGATCCAGCGCCCCCATCAGCGTGCGGCAGCCTTCCCCTCTCCCACGGGGAGAGGGTGGCACGCGAAGCGTGCCGGGTGAGGGGTTGCGGACTCTCGGATAGGCACGAACCCCTCACCCTATGAAGACCTTTGCAAAACTTCGATTCCTTCGCCCCGGCCGTTAGAGCCGGGGCCCACTCGCCTCTCCACTTGCCGCAGCAA
>NZ_MWLK01000015.1:0-122650 GCF_002198715.1 Rhodomicrobium sp. R_RK_3
GTCAAAACCATCGCTCATGGACCGGCATTACGCCACCGCCTGAGCCCGGCCGATAGGTGGGAAAGAAGGCCCGCTTACGACAGACCGGGCTTCGATAAAGTCGCCGATGCCGTCGTCATCCCATGCATAATCCGAGCTAATATTTCGGCACCTGAAAAGTGTGATTTGTTCGAGTACCAGCTTGATTGAAGTGAGTTGACTTGATCGACCCGAGAATCAGGCTGCCTTTCCAAGTGAAAGCGCACCATCCAATTTGACCTTAAATGCACGGAGAAACGTTTCCAGGGATCGTGGGCGATCATCGAACCAATCGAGTAATACGTCATAGCCGCCGTGTGCATATTTGTTGAATTCGCGCACTCCGTCATCGCTAAGATGATTGGGCGCGCCCGGATCAACGAGCCTCGAAATCGCGGCATGGACTGCTTTCTTTTCTGTTATTTCCACGCCGAGATAGTCCAGCTCCCGGCTTAGGAACATAGCGATCAGAAGATTTCCACGGTTCCTGTATGGACCGGGAAAGTTCTCGACCAGCGTGGCGGTTTCCGCTGCAAGGACATCCTTTTTGCGTATGGCTGCGATGCCGGCGATGAAACAAAAATAGAAAGCATCGAAGTCCGGCGCGGAAGCTGTGCCAGGCAAAGCCGCGAAATCCGGCCTGATGTCCTTAAACCAGTCGCGAGCATCCTTTCTTATGGCGAAATCCATCAGACCTCCTCGGCGTCGAGTTGAAACTCGTTGAAGAATTGTTCGCCTGTAACCCGAAAACCGTCATTCGTGGTCACGCATAGGGGAGTGTCCATGGCTTTCGATTCGAGGTGGCTGGCCCCTTTTCTAAACAATGTGACGTACTGAATATCGCCATTGCTGGCCTTCTTTAGGCTTGCCAGGAATTTTTCCCGTTCCGAGGAGATCATGAAGGCAATGAACTGGCCCGTCAGCTTGGGCACCAGCTCGCCTATATTCGTCCGGATGTCGAAATCAATCGGGTTGGCGGGGCTATCAACGACGAACGGGAGCCGGTGCTCATCCGTCCGGTCAAACAAGGTTGACAAGAATGCGTAACCGACAGAAAGGGTTTCGCCGACACTTCCTCCCGACTGCCCTCGCAGGACCAAACAACGGTCGATTTCGTCGATGCGGATGTTATTATGCGGCATCAGGGTTTCTATCCGGGCATTCGCCTCGTCCCGGATTTCGGCCATGATTGCCTTCTTGGCTCTTTCGTGGGCGCTCTTGATAATTCTCGTTAGGATATCGCGCTTCTGACGCAGCGTACGTGTATTCGTGACTTCATCGACTTGGTCTTCTAGCACATTTATACCGGCCTCGATTGTCTCGATCGCAAATACGCGCTCCGGATCAACAGTGCTGATGCGGTCCAGCCGCACTCTATCGTCTTTTCCCTTAAATCGCCGCAGTTCTTTCTCAATATTATCTTTGTCCGCTTTTAAACGGTCAATTTCATCCTTCGCTTTGGCCACGTCCGGATCAGTTTGCTCCGCCGCATGCTTAAGTTCGTCCAGATCGTTTTGAGCCGATTGGAGGTTGGTTACCAAGCCTGCTACATGCCTGATATTTTCCGACAGCGCTGCGGCCGCTTGGGTTCTCGATTGTCCGACCGCGTCCGAAATCGCGGATTTCATCTGGTTCAGCACATTCACATCATCTGAACCCAGATATTTTTTGGCGCGCGTTCTGATGACTGTCCGGATTTCGTCATCGATAATGCGTCCACATACACACTCATCTTCCTTGGCTAAATCTTCGAAAAATTCCCGTGCCGCGCTTTCGGGTAGCTTGGCTCGGTCGAGACCGGACTTAAGTTCGAACATGGCAGCGGCGAATGCCGGTGACAGGGCCTGCGGATCTCTCATTTCGTCGAGCAGCGATAGCGCACCTTCCCGGACCTCGCCCCGCAGGCTGTCCGCTATGCTCTCGGCTCTGCCAATCTTCTTCGCCCGGTCCTCTTCCTTCGTGATTTCGCGCTTGTATCGCTCCTCCTGGCGTATCAGCTGCCCGCTGGTTTCCGCCAGCCGCTTGTCAAGCGCCGACCTTTCCGCCACCAGCTCTGAATGACGCTTGCGCCATGCTTCCAGTCTGTTCTTCCGACGCGTGTATCCAGTCTCGTCCTTGGCAGTCACGCTGCGGGTCTGTTCATCCCAATAAGCCGAAACCTTGTCGGCCATCCGATTTAGCAGATGGACCTGAAATAGGCTTTCCACCGCCTGTTCGGCGTCAGTGTGTCGCTTGTTGAGAAGATTCTCGGCCAGCTCCCCATCGAAGACATAGAAGTTAACGAAATCCTCATTCATGAACCGGCGGAGCTCAAAAGGCGGATTGAACCCTTCCTCCTGTCCTGATCCCCACGTAGTTTTATATTCGACGCGACCGGTTTCGAAATCGAACTCCATCTTGACGGTGATGCGCTTGTCGTTGAGCGTAAGCTTGAGTTCGAATAGGCCCTCAGCGGCATCCCCGCCCTTCTTGCGCAGTTCTCGAACGCGCCCTCGGTCCCAGGTGCCGTTCGCGGCTGCGCCCGAAAGCGCTGCGCGAAGCAGAGACAGTGTCGTGGTCTTTCCGGTGCCATTTGGCATCTGAATTAGGGATATGCCGTGTGGCTGGCCATTGGCGTCGCAGCAGTCAATCTCGTGATCCGGACATCGCAGTCCTTCCGCCTTCCACCCAAGAATGCGCATGGTTGCGGGCATCAGGTCAGTTCCTCCGAGGACGATTCCCCGACCAGCTCTTCCAGCAATTTCTCCAATGAGGGGGGCTGTGTTTCGTCATACAACAGCTCCAGATGCCGGTTGGCCGACTGCGTTGCATTGATATTCTCGTTGCCGGAAGCGATTGCCTCAAACCAACGCGCGAGTTTTCGCGCCAGTCCTTCTGGCTGGCCAGCCTTCGTGACGGCTAGTTCGATCGCTTCTATTATTTTCGGGTCCACACTCATACCCTCATTCCGCCGGCCTGAGTGTGGACAGGTCCGTCAGCCAGTCCCGGCGCTGCTCGTCGGCATTCGGATCATCGTGTTCTCCGCCCTCGCGTATGAAATCAACGATATTCGCTATCTTTTGCGGGTTATCGGGGTTCGTTCGCAGGCACCGACCAATACGCTGGATTGTCTCAAGGCGCGCTCTTTCCGAAGAAAATAAAATCACAGTGCTAAGAGACTTGATGTCAATGCCTTCAGACAGGCGATGGCAGGTTATCAGGCATTCAAGGTCTCCTCTGGCGAATTTTCGTAAGGTTTCCGCTTGCTCACCGGAGTAATAGGTATGGAAATCGGGGCGGTATTTATGAACTATATCGAGAACGGCGTCGCCGTATTCCATCGTTTCCGTAAAGATGATGCAACGCCTTAGAAGGTCTTCGTGATTCTTAATGAAATTTGTGAAAACCGGCAGCTTCGCTTCAGATGTCTTATACACCCGTGCGATCTCTATCCACAGTTCGGTGTCGCTCATGGGATTGCCGGCTGCTTCACGTGCTTTACGTCGGCGGTAGATGGCAGCAATGCGCTCGCGATCAGCGTCGGTGAGGGCGAAGTGCAGCGGGTAGTAATTGAACGGAGCAAGAATACCCCGTGCGATGGCTTCACGCAGGCCGAACGTCATTAAGACTGGGCCGATGTGATCCTCGATAAAAGCATTGCCTTCATGATCATACTCACGCTCGGGTGTCGCACTTAATCCCAGCCGGAAACGCACATTGTCTGAAAGGCTCGCGAGCCGCGTGCGATTGCCGGGACTTCCCAGCCCATGAACCTCGTCGTGTATCAGGAGCGCCCGTCGAGCCTGGTTCCTGCCGAGTTGACGGAGCGCGGAAGCCACAGGCTCCCGTGAAACAAGCAGGATGGCATTGCGCGGATCGAGCACAAAGCCCTGTGTTTCCTTCATATCTCTGTAGTGTCGGAAAACCCGAAGATCGCGCCCGATCGTCTTACGGACCGCTAAAAGCTCGCTATACCACTGATCGAGCAGATCGTTACCGTCCGTGCACACGATAACGGTGTCGATTTCGTCCCGCTCAACAAGCGCCTGCAAAATCTTCATTGCAGTGCGAGTTTTGCCTGTGCCGGTCGCCATGTTGAGCACGCCCCGCTCTGCAGCGAGAAACGTCGCGACAGCCTCGTCCTGGTGCCGCCATTTTTGGCTCTGTTGCTGTGTCTGCCGCCGCCCGGCTTCCCATTCACCGCATACGCGCAGCAGTTTTTTTTGCGCTGCTTCGGGGAAGCTATATACTTCTACGCCCTTATCAGCGCGGTTCCAGAGCGCTTCAAAATGCTCGCGTTTGCGGGCCGCTCGTATGGTGCTGCCCCACGACGAATATACATCGACGCATTCCCGGTTGTTCTCGAAGGCGTTGCGGCTTTCATTCGACGATCCGGTAAAGGCAACGTAATCCTCGCCGTCAATGAAAAGTCCGATCTTTTCATGATAGATGCCAGCGCCTGTTTTGGGGATTGCGATCTGGACTTCCAACCGCCCCATCTCAAGCAACCGCGCGAGGCGTGCAACTCCGTCACCGACACCGTCGGCGAAGTCCGTCTCGATAATCTGTTCAAGGCGTCGCGCGCAGATATCCTGCCTAACCGCCCCGTTTTCGATGGCCCTGAGATCGCCCTCCGAAAGCTCGACGGACGTGACAAGCCTGATCAGCCCGCCCTTCTTTATGAACTCGCCCAGCGGAGCGCCGAACGCCTCAAGCGCAGAGCTGGAAAAATATCCGACAGCTCGCCAGTATAGTTCTGCTTCGCGCAACGACGGTCGAAAAAAATCCTCAACGATATTATCGTAACCAGACCGGTAATCGTCTTGGTATAGAATATCTCGTAAACTCATTGATTGTATGCATCCCCCCGGATACTTGAGAAACGCTCCCTCTTATAGCACTGCAAACGCTACTCACCACGATATGCGCCTCATATACCAGCGTTTTCGTGCCGAATTGGCTAATTTATTAACTTACGGGGGAGAGTCTGCTTTACAAAAGCTCAGTTATCAACAGGAAAGTTTTCAGGGTTACGCTGCCCAGCCGTGCTGATTGTCTACCCTAACTATCGCAGCGATTCGACTCGCTGCGCAATCGCCTGCCAGTCCACATCCGGGGTCATGTGACACCAGGATAGGCGCACGGCACCGGCAATTGCCATTTCCGGCAGCCCCATAGCGGTAAGGACGTGGCTTGGTTCGTAACTTTGGGACGTGCAGGCCGAGCCGTTTGACACTGCAACAAGGTCCTTGAGCGCGACCATGAGTGCTTCCGAGTCAATTCCCTCGACAGAGAAGTTCAGCACATGCGGGAGTGTGTATTCCGGATCGCCATGCAGGCGAATTTCTAGTGATTGCAGCGCGGCGACGGCCTTCGTGCGAATTGCCACGCAGCGCTCCCGCCGCTCCTTCGCGTTCTTGCGGGCGAGTTCTGCCGCCAGTCCGAAACCTATGATTAACGGGACCGGCAATGTGCCGGGACGAAGCCCGCGCTCTTGTCCGCCACCGTAGGAGAGCGGTGCGAGAGGCGGCTTCTTGAAGCCGCGCCGTCTGGCGACAAGCGCGCCTACTCCGACCGGACCGTAGACTTTGTGCGAGCTAATGCTGATCAGATCAATTCGCGGACGGTCCAGCCCGTCCAGGTCCTTGCCGAACCCCTGCGCAGCATCGACGTGGAAATACGCAGCATGGCCATCTAGGGCGCCAGCAATTTCTTCAATCGGCTGCCGTGTGCCCGTCTCGTTGTTCACATGCATGACCGACACAAGCGAGGTGTCGGGGCGAAGCGCGGCGCGTATTGCGTCTGGGTTCACCACACCGCTTAGGTTCGGCTTGATAAGCGTGACGGCGAATCCTCTTGCCGCGAGCGCTTCCAGCGGCTCCAGCACGGCTTTATGCTCGATCGCCGTGGAGACGATGTGGCGACGACCTGTCGTCTCGGCGTGCGGCGCCATGCCGAGAATGGCCAAATTGTTGCTTTCCGTCGCGCCGCTTGTGAACACGATCTCGTCCGTGCTTGCCTCGACGACCGCCGCGACTTGCTCGCGCGCGGTCTGCACAGCCCGTTTGGCCCGCACGCCGTATTCGTGAGTACGGCTCCCAGCGTTTCCAACCTCCTCCAGCAGCCAGCTAACAATCGCGTCCCGAACAGCGGGCTCGATCGGGGCGGTCGCGTTGCAGTCGAGATATATCGGCGCCGCTTTGTGTATGTCTACTGACCCAAACGTACGTTTCATGTTTGACAAACGAGTCCCAAAATGATTCATTATGTTTGTATCGCATAATTGGTTAGCCGCAGGCAAGTAGATGAGCAACGGATTTGAATATGTATTCCCAGCCATAAGAGGCATCCAGGCACAAAGGGAATACTATGTATCCATGTGTCCCATGCGGCTTTTACCAAAGTTGTTTCTTTTTGATGAGGAAGAGCTGGTTCCAGAACTCAGGGCGCAGCGCCAACTTAACAAGGCAAGGCTTCCAGAGCTGTCCCGTTATATTACTGAGAACCCCAACGACTATGTTTTCTCGGCAATTACCGTTTCCATCGACGCCGCCGTGAATTTCGAGCGGCTTGCAATGGAGGGGGACGCCGGCCGCATCGGTTTGCTGCACATACCAATGTCGGCCCGCTTCATCATCAATGACGGTCAGCATCGCCGCGCAGCTATAGACCGGGCGCTGCGCGAAAAACCGGAACTGGGCGATGAAAGTATCGCTGTTGTATTCTTTCTCGATATCGGCCTTGCCCGCTGCCAGCAGATGTTTGCTGACCTGAACCGCTACGCGATTAGGCCTTCTTCATCATTGAGCATTCTTTATGATTACCGCGACGAGACGGCTCGGCTCGCTAAGGCGCTTATTGCAAAATCCTCCGTCTTTCGGGATGTCATCGAGCTCGAAAAGACGAGCTTGTCGCCGCGTTCGGGGCGGCTTTTCACACTGAGCGCCATCTATCATGCGACAGACGAGCTGTTGAGCGGAATGCAAGAGACAGCGCCGAGGGAATCGGCTGAACTGGCGCTTAGCTTCTGGGAGGCGGTGGCTGGCCATATTGGTGAATGGGGGCGTGTGCGGCGAGGCGAGCTTTCGGCTGGCGAGGTTCGCGCTGACTTTATTCACACCCATGGCGTTGTATTGCAAGCCCTGGCCCGCGCGGGACGCAGTTTAATTCAGCGCCACCCGAAGCAATGGCAAGCTAAACTTGCCAATATTGAAGCTGTAAACTGGCGTCGATCCAACAGCAACCTGTGGGAAGGTCGCGCTTTATTGGGCGGGCGGGTTTCAAAAGCGCACCAGAATGTTATTCTGACCGCTAATGCTATAAAGAATCATCTGGGCCTTGCGTTGTCGCCCGAGGAGCAACGCGTTGAAGATGCACTGAGTCGGGGGAACAATGGCTCGTAAAAGCGATAACAACAAACCATTTTCGGCCTTTGCCAAAAGTGGGTTTAAGAAAACGATCGCCGTTGCGATGCAGGAAGTTGCCGATCTGTACGCCAGCGACGAAATTCCATGGGTTATTGGCTACAGTGGCGGGAAGGATTCAACTGCCGCCCTGCAGCTTGTCTGGCGCGCGCTTGAAACTCTCCCTGAGCAACAGCGCAAGAAACCTGTTTATGTCATCAGCACGGATACTCTTGTCGAAAACCCGATTGTTGCGCTCTGGGTCTCCAAGTCTCTTGAAAAGATGAGCGCCGAGGCCAGCCGGCAACGCTTGCCTCTCACAGCACATCGGCTCACGCCCCCGCCGGGAAATACCTTTTGGGTCAATTTGATCGGACGAGGCTATCCCGCTCCCCGGCCCAAGTTTCGGTGGTGTACGGAACGACTGAAGATTACCCCCTCAACACAATTCATCAGTTCCGTCGTTCAAAAACACGGCGAAGCCATTCTTGTTCTCGGTTCGCGTAAGGCTGAGAGTACAGCGCGCGCACGCGTCATGGACAGGTTCGAGGAAAGGCGCGTGCGGGAGCGTCTAAGTCCCAACGGGAGCCTGCCAAACTCATTCGTTTACACGCCGCTAGAAGACTGGACGAATGACGATGTCTGGATGTACCTGATGCAGGTTGTGAACCCTTGGGGCTACAACAATAAGGATCTGCTGACGATGTACCAGGGCGCGACGGCCGGCGGCGAATGCCCGCTCGTCGTTGACACCAGCACGCCAAGCTGCGGCGACAGTCGCTTCGGCTGCTGGGTATGCACGCTTGTCGAGAAGGACAAGTCAATGCACGCCATGATCCAGAACGATGAAGAGAAAGAATGGATGCTGCCGCTCCTTGAGTTGCGTAACGAACTGGACCCGCCAAAGACGCCGGATGCAGACCGGCCGCTACGGGATTTTCGCCGCATGAACGGGGCCGTTCAGCTCTTCAATGACCGTCCTATTCCTGGCCCCTATAAGCAGAAGGTCCGCGAAGACTGGCTACGCAAGGTGTTATGGTCGCAAAGGCACATCCGCGAGAATGGCCCTGCCGAAGTGCGCGATATCGAACTGATCACACTTGAAGAACTTGACGAAATTCGCCGCATATGGGTTGTCGAGAAGCACGAGATTGAGGACAGTCTTCCTCGCGTCTATGAGGAAGCGACAGAGCGGCCCTATCCGGGCGGGCGCCTTGATGACAACCTGGTTATGGGTGCGACCGAAATGGTGCTTTTGCGCGATTTATGCGGCGACGACGATTTGCATTTCCAGCTTACCCGCGAACTGCTTTCCATTGAGAAGCGTCACAAATCCATGCTGCGTCGGGCCGGTCTGTTCGAGGCGCTTGAACAAGCCTTCCATCGTGGATTCTATGACGGCGAAGACGACGCGGTCGCTCGGGCCCGGCAACGCCGCGACGCGCTTGACATGGCGCAAGAGCGTGTCTTCGACGAAACATTGCCGATGGTTCAAGAAGCACCGGACCTGTTTGACCGCGATGAGGTTCGGCGATGATTCTCGACGATATTACGCTGCACAATTTCGGACTTTATGCCGGCTCTCAAACCATTTCACTCACGCCGCCCTCGCCGGACAAACCTATCATCCTGATCGGCGGTCTTAACGGGGGCGGGAAGACCACCTTTCTGGATGCCCTGCAGCTCTGCCTCTTCGGGCCGCACGCCCGAATTTCAAATCGTGGCACGCTCGCTTATTCGGAATATCTTTCGCGTTCGATCCACAGAGGGGCCGCGAATGGGGCCTCAATCGAAATCAACTTCCGACACACCGTCGAAGGGCGTGAGGAACGTTACAGATTGCACAGGTCATGGCGGCGCAACGGCGGCGGCTGCAAGGAGCATTTCGAGGTTTTGAAAAACGGCGCGCCGGAGCCGGCACTTTCTGATAACTGGGCGAGCCAGGTCGAGGAGTTTTTCCCTGCGAACATCGCCCACCTGTTCCTATTCGACGGAGAACAGGTTGAAGCCTATGCCTCGCAGCAGGACTCCTCCGCGCTGATTGGCGCCGCCATTCAGAATCTTCTCGGCCTGGATATGGTCGATCAGCTTGAGAAGGATCTTCAGGTCTATGAGCGCCGCAAGCGTACCGAGAACAAGGATGATGCGCTTCATGCCGAGATCGCCGCGGCTCAGGATACGCTGCGGGATTTGCGCAGGCGCGTTGAAGCATTGAAGCAAGAGCGCGCCGCGCTGCGAACTCATCGGATCGGCCGAACGCAGCGTGCGTTCCACGAGGTTGAGGACAATTATCGCAAGCTGGGCGGCACTCTCTATGACCAAAGAGAGGACGTCGAACGAAGGTGGGCGGAAGCCCAGCAAGCCCTCAAGGATGGAGAGGCTACCTTGCGTGACCTTGCAGCAGGACCGCTGCCTTTGTTGCTTGTCCGTGTGCTGCTGGAATCAACCGAATCCCGTGATCGCCACGAAGAAGAATGCCGGCGCGCCCGCGATTTGTTCGAAGTCCTCAAAGCCCGAGACCGCGCAGCACTAAAGCATATGCGCACAAAGTCCGCTGATCAAACCGCCATCGACGTGTTGAAGGAATTCTTCGACGCGGACCGAACCGCACGGCAGGCGCTTGGCAAGAAAGAAACTGTTCTGGACATTGCGCCCGAAGTTCGCAGTGATCTTCATGCCTTGCTACGGGGCGATCTCGATGAAATCGCTGCTGATACTGCGCGCCTTCTCAAGCGTCAGAAAAAGCTGGAAGCGGCGGCGGCCCAGGCACGGATCGAATATGAAAATGTTCCGAGCGCCGATACCATTGCCCGAGTTGCCACGGCTCGCGAGACGCTAAAGCAAGAACTGGCGGAGCTGGACACTACGTATGCGGCTATGGGGCAAGATATAGAGCGTCAGGAGCGCGAGTTGGAGCGCAAGGAACAAGCGCTTGCGCGCCTGATAGAGGCTGATGCAAACGAAAAAGGCGCCCGCGACGATCGCTCCCGCATACTCCGCCATTCAGAAAAGGTGCGGGTCACGCTTGGCGCGTTCCGCCGCGCCGTTATTGATCGACATGTTCGCCGAATAGAGCAGCTCGTTCTTGAAAGTTACCAGCAGCTTCTGCGCAAGGGGGCACTCGTAACCCGTCTATCTATCGATCCCGAGAGCTACGCCCTAACGCTCTTTGGCCGGGACGGTGATGTGCTGAGCGCAGAAAGATTGTCGGCTGGCGAGCGTCAGCTCCTTGCAATTGCCTTGCTGTGGGGGCTCGCCAAGGCTTCGGGGCGGCCCTTGCCGACTGCGATCGACACGCCACTGGGGCGGCTTGATTCCGTTCATCGCATGCATCTAGTTGAACGTTATCTGCCATATGCTAGCCACCAGGTTTTACTTCTTTCCACAGATGAGGAGATTGCAGGCGAATATCTTGCGCGTTTGACCCCATGGATCGGACGAACATATTGGCTTTCCTACGACGATGAGGCGGGCGAGACGTGCGTTAGGTCCGGTTATCTCGAAGCGCGGGAGGCGGCGTAATGGCGGTAGACCACATCAGATTGTCGCAACAGGCCAAGGACCAGCTTGTAAAGCTCAAGCGAGTGACAGGAATTGAGCACTGGAACGTCCTGTGCCGCTGGGCGTATTGCGTGTCCTTATCAGAGCAGAGTGTGCCGTCTATTGCGAAAATACCGGCGGACAGCAATGTTGAAATGAGCTGGAAGGTGTTCGGTGGCCGCTATGCCGATCTTTATATGGCAATTTTGAAAGAGCGCTGCGTCCGCGACGGACTCGGTACTGATGCTGAAACGCTCGCACAGCAGTTTAGGCTCCACCTGCATCGCGGGATCGCGTACTTGGCTGGAAATAAGGATCTGCGCAAGATTGATGCCTTTGCTTCGTTAGTGTTGCAGGCGGCGTAAAGGTGAATGCATGAGAGGATCGCCTGTCCGATCAAACTTGCAATTACCCGATATTGTTCTGACGCCCGACCTGCCGCTTTTCGATTACGGATGCGATCGAGGCGATGATTTGCGGATGTGGACGGAACTCAGCTTCCAGGGGACAGGCTGGGACCTGGTTCACCGCCCTGACCAGGACCTTCGTCGCGCGCCGATTGACATCAATCTCGGCTAGTCATCAATGTCATCGAGAACCCGCACGAAGGCGTGAGGCGCTCCATCGTGCATGGACGCTCGCCGAAAAGATCCTCGTCGTCAGCGCACGCTTGTCACTTGATGACCGGTCCCTCCGGAGCAGTAACGATTCAAGGATGGTTGCTTTACGAGCTGTCGGACATTCCAGAAATCTTCGAGCAGCCGGCGACCCGCTGTAGGGCCGGTGTCCCGTGCCTGTCATTCAAGTCGCCCGCGACGATGAAGCTCCTCGCCGCTTATAGTAGCCAATAAGGTCAGCTGAAGGATGATCGAAGCCTGCCTCAGGAGGACCGTCTCATTCGCACACCTGGTTGATCGCCATTTGTGAATTCAACGCCGGCCTTTTCTAGCGCATTCCGGATGGCTTCCAAAGTGCGCGGCTTTAACTCTTCACCATTTTCAAGTCGTGTCAGCGTGTTTGTCGAGACGTTGGCCATGGTGGCCACATCGCGGACGCTCAATTTTAATGCGGCGCGCGCCATACGATATTGCTCGGATGTAATTATCGCCATGGAGTATCGAAATCGAGTTGACAGAGCGAATTAAGGGCAGCATCATCAAGCTGCAGTATCGATTTCGCTACCGTATGGCAGAATCGCTTTCCTGCAAACGAAAAAGGCCCGACGAGGTGCTGGTAACACCATCGCCGGACCTGACCAGCAACCTGTTGAAGAGGTAAGCATGGCTGAAAATGAGAATACCCCGCCCAATGGCGAGGGCAATATGCGTGTGGAAATCGTCACGCTGGTCTATGAAATCCAGATCCTGTTTGAGACCGTCGTGATGGCGCTTGAGAGTCTCAAAGCTCTGCCTGAGGCAAAGTCGATCACCGAGCAGCTTGGCGTCATCCAAAAGCTCGCATCCCAGGCCGGAGAAGCACTGGAGACCTTGGGCAACGCCATCCAACGGGTTTTCCAGCCGCGTCTAGCGAACTGAGGCGATCCCCAGACATGGCGGCGAATACCGCCATGTCCACAGACCTGGCTTCACGCCGGACGGGTTCTTGGCCGCGATATGCGCCCACTCCACAGCTCCATTCATGCACGTCCCGGAAGCCCACGCCCGCGGTCCAGAGACCAGCTGACTCGGCTTGGCGTCGTGATGCCGGTAACAGCGCGACCACGGAATGGCTCCAGTGATGGCCGCCATGGCGCAAGCGTAAACGTATCCTCCCGGCGAATGATCGCCAGCCGCTCGGTTGGCGTTGAGATCGATCTCTCGTAAATGCCGGAGATCCGTGCTCCAGGCTCAGGCGGAAGGTGGGTGGCCTTCAGCTCTCGGGCCAGCATGCCAACCAGACGCTGGGTTTCGCGCTGGCGCAAGGCTGCGATCAGTTGCGGCTTGATCTCAATCTCACCTGTCGAGGTTCGACGGGCGCCCCCTTTGCTTGCCAACCACTCAGCGCGGACAGCGATGGCTTCTTTCAGGTCGGCGGCGAACCCGCGGGAATGGTCATCCAGACGTTGGCGCGCCAACAGCGCCTGATCCAGCCAGGTCGGACCGTCATAGGCAGGAAGCTTGTTGAGCTCGACCGTCGATAGGACTTCAAGGCGCGGTGTTCCGGTCGGCTTGCCGTTCAGCCGGTTGCCGGTGAGTGCGACAACCATGCCATGAGATGGCACTTCGGAAGGCGCGACGCGCCCGAGCTCGGCATAGTGGGCGCGGCCATCGAGGGCGTCGATCACCACCCAGCTGCGATCGGTGATTTCATCGACCCTGCCGACGCCGGCGACTTTGCCAATGACCGGCGTCTTGCGTGTGCCGCGCTCGAAGACCGCAAGGTCGGCGGCGCCGCGCTCGATGCCGGCCTCGCGCAATGCGCGTTGCATCATCTTAAAGGTGTCAGCCCGCTCACCGAGTGCGCGCAGCTTCGTCTCGAGCGCCGGATCGAGACGCCAGACGCCTGACTGCAGCTCGGTGGCAAGGCCAAGCCGGCTGAGCGTCTGTAGGCGGCCGATCTGCAAGCTCTGCTGCTGCTCGTCGGAGGCATGCGCGGCCGTGACAGTGAGAATGCCATCCACCGCCCGTCCGACGATCTTGCGGTCAAGACGCGTCAAGCGCTCCTGCTCGACCTCTTTGGTCAATTTCCGCAGGCGCTCGATTTCAGTCTCGGGACCAAGCTCCAGTGTAACCAGTGCCTGGGCACGTGCACGGATGCCGTAGGCAATATAGTCGCGCGCCATCACCAGCTCCCGGCCGTCTTTGTCGCGGCCCCGGATCACGAGATGGGTGTGGGGATGCCCGGTATTGAAGTGATCGACGGCAACCCAGTCGAGGCGGGCATCGAGATCATGCTCCATCTGCGCAACCAGATCGCGGATGAACGGCTTCAGATCGGCGATGCGATCACTATCCTCGGGAGCGATGATGAAGCGGAATTGATGCGGGTCGTTCTCGGAGCGCTGAAGGAATGCCGCCGCGTCGGCAGGGTCACCGCCGGTGGTGTAGAGCTGCCCGGCCTCGCCGTCGCGTGTGACGCCATCGCGCAGGATGTAATGGAGATGCGCACGAGCGGTTCCGAGATCACCGGCTTTGATGACCGCATAGCGCGCCTTGACGATGACACGGCGTCCGCCCGGGGCGATCAGTCCATTGGCGGCGCGCAGGCCCGCGCCCGTCCCGCGTCGTATGCTGCTCGGCTTGAGGTGGCCGTATCGGCGCAAGGCGCGCGCGCCTGTGCGCCCGGCAATGCGAAGCGCCTTGGTGCTATGGCTTTGCAGACGGCCACGACCGGCATCGCCGATCCGGCCGAGCTTGAGTTCCAGGTCATCGTCCGCCATTGGTGCAGCTCCATTGCCGGTGAATGGCACTGAGGTGACCCCAGGCGCCGAGACGTCAAGATGGAGTCGCTATAGGCGTTTGATTCCCGGGGACATTCAGCAATGATCACGCCGCCAGGTTCCATATGGAGTCGCGCCAAGTCTTGAATACTCAAGGATTTTCCGTCTGCTCAGCGCTCTGTCTTTATCTTGATCTCCCCGCCAGTCCCATTTGCATTCAAAATCCTCGTCAATCGGTTGCATTCGGCTATGCTTATTCAGTCGGTGCGTAGCGGCGGGAACGCAACGGCTCACCCTGTTTTTGTGTCTTTGCGGGTGGGTGGTTGTTGCCGTTCTGAGGATTTGAGGATGTCATGCAATTCATCGAGGAGATCGGAGGGGCGGATCTGCAGTGCTACGGCGATGTCGATGAATTCGATGACGCTCAGGCGCCGCTCCCCGCCCTCATATTTGGCGACGAAGGATTGCGGCTTGTCCAGGCGCTTCGCCAGCTCGGCCTGGGTCAGGCCATGGTCGGTGCGCCGCCTGAGCAGCAGCTTGCGCAGCTCGAGCTGTCGCGGCGAACGCAAGGTGTCGCGCATGGAAGAGGCCAGCCTGGATGTAAAGCGGCCTCAGCAAATAATCCCATTTCCGGATTATCCCATTTTAGGATAATTCGGTGAGGGCAACGTAATGCGCGCCACCTGCCCGGTCGGCGCGAGCGGAGGAAGCGCATGGGCAAGACAATGACGCTGTGCGCCTATATTGAGCGCACAGCCTCGACGGATGGTTCGGATGGATATGTGGCCGGGTTGAGGAGCGCCGATGGCGGCGAGGTCTGGCTCCGGCTCCTGCTTCCCGCAGAGGCTGTCGAGCTTGCCGTCCTGAAAAACGCCCGTCTCTCGGTCATGCTGTCACCCAGCGGCCGGCTTGTCCTCGATGCCGAGGGGCTGAGCGAAGAAGCCCTCGAGGTCGCCAGCGCGGATGCGCCTTGGCGGGATCTGACCCTGGAGAGGCTGGTGCGCCTGTGCTTGGAGCCAGCGCTCCTGAAGGGTGAAGACAACCTGCCACAGGATCTTGACGCCCTCCATGATCAACTGCAGCGGGCTCTGCAGCTTGTCGATGAGACTCGCAGCAGGCTGGGTCGGCCACGGCAATGCTGATCGCGCAGCGAGGGGCGCAAAGCGGAGTCTTGGCAACGCTCTAAGCTGCCTTCGCAGCAGGAGTGGCAATATCGGCGTCACAATGCCGCCTCATAACGCCGTCGTCGCCCTGAAGAAGTAGCCCCGATAGCGCCGTTCCACATGTAAATGTCGCATCATGCGTTAGAATAGGAACTATTCCACCTGTCACACTTCGACGAGCCATCAGGGCGCTGTAGCTTCCTTCGTGAAGCGAGTGTCCCGCTCGCTCCGTCTGATAGAGGGGTATGATGAAGAAGATTGGACTAGTGGCACTGTTGGCCGCCGCTGCTACTCTTGCCGCTTGCGCGCCGACGCGGGCTCAGCATTGGTGGTTTGTGGACGCGCCGCTTGAGAGTTCTTTGCCCGGGCCGATCAGCGCGGCGCGGCTTTGAAGGGCACAGTCTATCTCGAAAACGGGGGTGTGCCTGAGCGAGCGCGAGTCACGGACGCGCACGCAAGCCGTGGACAGCGAGGCTTTATAATCGCTGACCAGATGCCTAGCTTGATCAAGCTATAGCGGAAGCGAGAAAGGAACTCCGAGTTACATGACGTACTCGGGGTTCCTGAACCTGCGACTCTGCTATCTGCTGCATTGCCTGAGAGGCTCCATCGCCGAGAAGGCCATCCCGTTTGACCATCGGTCCCATCCTGGGGCCCGGCGCTGGCGTGCTGACACTACCGTTGTGCAAGGGAAGGTCCGGCGTGCAAGGCCGGCGCAGGTGCTCCTGGATTTCTACAATCACAGAAGTCTGTTCTCGAACAGCGAAGATACGGTCGACAATCTCGATGCGGCTTTGCGAAAGCGCTTCAGCTACGTGAACATCGAGCTCAAGGGTTGAGTGGCCCTTGACGCCCACAATGGTTACCCTTCCCCCGGCCCAGGACACGGAAGAGCGCCAGGCATCCGATCGAGCGGTCTGAAGACGCTGGCCGCCGTTGATGGCAGCTCAGCGCTAATATCATAGGTAGGTGAGAAGAAAACAGGTGCCTTACCTATTTCCTCGGGGGCGTGAGCCCGGACCTTCGAAGGTCGCTGGTGTCATTGCGGCCAGGATACATGCAGTGCGCCGATCCTGCGGATGCCCGCATGCCCCTGCAAGCTCGGCGGCTCGCCACTAAGCTGAAGCCGCGGCAACCGTGCTGCGAGCGCCGCCAACCCCTCCTCCAGTTCTGCCCTCGCCAATGCCTCTCCAAGACAGCGATGAGCGCCGCCGCCGAACACCTGATGCCACCGCGGATGATCGGAACGGCGGATGTCGAAACGGTCGGGGTCGGCATAAAGCGCAGTATCGCGCATGGCCGACATCGTGGATAGGCGCAGCACTCGCCCTGCCGGGATCACATATCCGTCGATCGCAATATCGGCCGTGGTGAAGCGCGGTACCGAGCCGATGGCCGGCTCATAGCGCAACGCCTCCGAAACTGTCCCAGGGATTAATGGCGGGTTGGAGCAGACGGCTTCCCACTGCGGCCGGTCCTGAAGAAGCAGAGCGACCTGAATTGCCATAGCAGCCCGGGTAGTGTCGCTGCCGGCAACGATGACCGTGACGAGTTGGGACAAGATCTCACCTAGGGAAAGCTCGCCGGCCTCTTCGGCCGCCTTCACGAAGCTTGTGCTGAAGTCGTCGCGGGACGCGTGGCGGCGATCCGCTACGAGGCGCTCCACGTAATCAAGCAGCTCTGCCGCAGCGCGGGTTATGTCCGGTACCTCGTCAGGGGTGAAGGAGGGGTTAAGAACACGAGTGAAGGAATAGACGGAGCGGGTGAAGCTCGGCAGGTCCTCGTCGGGAAGACCGAGGATGCTAGCAATGGTGAGGGCTGGGATAAGCGCGGCATAGTCGTCGAGGAGATTCATCCGGCCCTCGGAGAGCCGCGCCTCGATCAGCCCCTCCGCGACGGCACGAATCCGTGGCCTGATGCCGGCGACTGTGCGGAAGGCGAAGGCGCGCGACATCGGCGCGCGCCGACTGCGGTGGGGGACTTCGTTCGAGAACACCATCGACTGCCCGATGATCTCGAAGATCGGCCCCGACGTGATACCGCGCAACTTCAGAAACTCGGTTTCGAGCTGGCGCGTGCGTGGATCTGTAATCAGCGTTTCGACGTCGGCCGCACGGATTGCGAGATAGGCGCCGTCGTCGCCCTGAAGGAAAGGGGTTTCGCCTCGATAGCGCCGGAAGGCGCCGTGCGGATCGGCATCAAGGTCGGCGATCGCTACGATCGGAATGGTGCGCGATCCCGTTTCTGCCGAAGTATGGGGTTGGCTCACGATGTCGTCTCCGTAGTTGGAATTTTACTGGCCGCAAGTGGGCGGCGGCCTCGCCATCCCGCAAAAACAAGAGGGCGCTATTCGCGAGGAGGCATAGCGCCATGCTGATGAGTAATTCGCCTTTTGGACGGGCGGCCATCATGGCGCACCGCGGTTCAGCACCGGTATAATTCGGTCAGGTGGGCCCCGTTGAGCCCGGCAGCTCGCCGCAGCTGTGGAAGTCACCCACCAAGGCAACAACGTCCGTCATTGTTCGGCTTTTGCGCTCTCGCTGCGATGGTGGCAAATCGCTATCGCGATCGACGTGAGCGCGGTCATCACGATGATCGTCCAAAGCACGGTGCGGAACGCGACGGCATAGACATCGCCATGCCCGCCATTGCCAGCAGCAACCCTGGCCGCAAGCGCCGGATTGTCCACGACACCGCCGATGACCCAGTGGATCGCGGCGGCGTAGATGCCGATTGCGATGGCTTCGCTTCCAAGCCGCAGAAAGTTCAGCATGCCGGCGGCCGTCCCGGCGCTTTGAGGCGGTACCGCACCAATCGCGGCTCCATCGACAAGTCCAGCCGGCAGCCCCCACCCGAAGCCGAGGAGGATCATTGGGACGACGATCCAGCCGATCGGAAGCGACGGCCCGAGCAGGAACATGCCGAAATCACCGATTATCAACACGGCGAGCGACACGTAAATGACGGCCATCGCGGTCACTGAGGGGAAGCGCTTCATGATCATCGCGACCAGGATCGGGCTGACGAAGATCGGGACAGTCATCAGGAGCAGAAGTGAACCTGCGGCGGGTGCGTCCATGTTGTGTTGCGCGCTCAATGCCACCGGCAGGTAAGTGAAGAGGGTCATGAAGCCGATCGCGTCAGCGACGGGCACCAGGGCGAATCCGAGGAAGGTCGGATTCTTCAGCAGCGAGAAATCGACCGCCTTGGTTGCCCGCGTGTTCAAACGGGGTGCATGAGGAACATGGCGGCTCAAGCAGAAGGCAACAGCCGCGACAATGCCGTAGAGGAGAAAGACTCCGCGCCAGTCGATGATCGGGATAAGCCAGCCGGCAAGCGTCGGCCCGACGGTGCCACCGAGACCGAGAGTCGATCCAAAGATTGCGAAGTTCCGACCACGGACTTCGGGCGGGAAGGCGTTAGAGAGCGTCGCCGAAGCCCCGGCGAATATCGCCGCGCCGGCGATACCGCATACCACGCGGCCGACATCGAGCATCAGCAGCGATGGGGCTGCTGCACTGATCACCGAGCCGACGACCATGAGCACGGTTCCGATCACAAACGTGATCTTGTAGCCGATCCTATCCGACAGAACGCCCCACACCAGCATGAAAACGGCGAAAGACGCATTGAAGCCGTTCACCACGCCTTGCAGCAGTGCGGGGTTCGCGCCCAGATCGCGTGCAATTCCCGGCAACGCGACCGCCGTTCCGGAAATCCCGATCGGCATGACGAAAACGGCGAGAAGAATGACAGGCAGTGCCAACCTGGACGTGGTCGCTAGCGCCGCAACACCAGCCCCCTTCACATTGACGCCAGCGACGGCGCCCATCGGATCTGCGGACCTGGCGGATGATGAAACCCCAGTTTCCATCATCTTAATGAAGCCCCGATCCGTGCTCTGGGTTGGCTGAAATCGCCGTCGACCAGCAGGTCGACGCGAGGGCGATGTCTTCCGAGCGCTCGCTGCGGGTGTGAGGCACTAGCTGGCCTATCCGCTTCTTCAATTCGCCGAGCTGCGCCGAACTAATGCCGCTGCTTTCGCCGATGGTGCCTGTGATCCTTCCTTCCGACCTCGACATTCAAATCCCTTCATGTCCCGCGGTGATCATTCAATGCCGATCGCCCAAAGATGTGACGGGCAAAAATCCCTTGGAAGGTCGCAGCTCAGAATACATTCTATTCTCCCGCGGAATTGGGGCGCGGCATCGCCGCCACTTTTCCTAGAACCGCTCAACCCACGGCCTGAGCACCAATTCGTCCGTCCATGCGCTTCTTGGCTGGCACAGGAGATCCACGTAGCTTTGCGCGATGTGATGCGGGTCGAGCGTGCTGTCAGGCTTATCCTCTGGATCGAGGTGAAGACCCGAACGGACGAAGCCATCGACGACAACATGCGCGACGTGGATACCCTTGGGACCCAGTTCGCGTGCGGCGCTCTGAGCCAGTCCGCGAAGGGCGAACTTGCCCATGGCGAACGCGGCAGAGTTGGCGAAGCCTTTTATGCTCGCAGTGTTCCCTGTCAGCAGAATCGCGCCGCGTCCCAGAGGCACCATTCGCCTTGCTGCGTGATGCACGGTGAGAAGGCCGCCGAACGCGGTCGCTGCGATCGACTTCTGCGCGGCCCGTGGGTCGAGTTGGTCGAGCGAGCCGCGAAGAGGGGCGGCGGCGTTGAAGACGACGACATCGGGGTCGCCTGTCTCAGCTTCTAACGTCTCGAATAAACTCGCCATGGCGTCGGGTTCCGCAGCATCGACCTGATAGGCCCGCGCTCCCGTTTCCTCAACAAGCGGCTGCAGCTTCTCGATATTGCGCGCCCCGAGGCTAACCAACACACCAAGTGAGGTCAGGCACCGCGCAAGAGCGGCGCTGATGCCAGGGCCCGCTCCGATAATAAGGGCCCGGTTGAACGGGAGATCCTTCATTTGTTTCCTCAGCTAACGCGGGTTTGTGCCAACGCGCCGGTCGCATCGACGTCGACGCGGCCGGCCGCCTGTTGCGAGGGTCAGATCTGCGTCTGGCCGCCGTCTACCACGAGGTCACTGCCCGTGACGAAGCTGCTCTCGGCCGAAGCGAGGAAAAACACACCGGACGCGATTTCTTCAGGCCGGGCCAAGCGGCCGAGCGGGACCATATCGACTAGGCCTGCGACGAGGGCGTCCTTCGCTTCCTTGCTGTCCACTTGGAGGTCGATAATGGGGGTGTCCGTTGGGCCCGGGCTAATCGTGTTAACGCGGATGCTCCGCCCCTTGAGCTCCGCTGCCCAGCTGCGCGCGAAGGAGCGTTCTGCTGCCTTCGTGGCGCAGTAGGCGCCATAGAGCGGCGCCCCAATCAGATGGCCTGAGGAGGAGACGAGGACGATGGACGCGCCCTCGTTCAGATGCGGTAGCGCCTTTTGCACGGTGAAGAACGTGCCGCGCACATTTGTCCTGAACGTCTTGTCGAAATGCTCAGGGGTCGCGTCAGCGAGCGTAACAAGTTCCGCGAAGCCGGCGCTTGCAACGACGATGTCGATCGATCCTTTCTCGGTCTTGATCATTTCGTAGAGCCGATCGAGATCGTCGAGATTGGTGACGTCACCCTGGACAGTTGCTACGTTTCGGCCGATTTCGGCTTTCGCTTTTTCCAGCTCCGACGCACGCCTGCCTGTAATGAATACGTAGGCGCCTTCCTCCACGAACCGCTTGGCTGATGCGAGGCCAATACCACTGCTGCCGCCGGTAATGACCGCCACCTTTCCTTCAAGTTTGGACATGCCCCAGATCCTTCTCGTCTTGTTGATCGGACCAACGCGGCCCAGCGAGGTTTACATGAGCACGCAGAAATCATTCTGAAGATCACATTGAAGAATACATCCTATTCTGTCGCGGCATTCACAACAGAACCCGCTGTTAGCGCAGGCACTCCCAGTATAATATTGCCGTGGTGCCCCGCAGGACTTCGATGCATGGGCGACCGTGGCGGTCCCCATCGGTCGAAAGCCCACAGCAGCTCCGAAGGAGCAGGACGACATGTGTAGGCGTGCCTCGAGATTGCCAAAAAGGGATCCCTGTGCTTCACAGATCTTCACAAGATTGCGCAATTTACTCCATTGAGAGTTGGCTTCTGCTCGGCCAACCTTTTCAGACAGTTACACACTTGGCTGAAAAGGATTGTCCGAGGTGTCGAGATCCCTGGCCCACAGTCTTCGAGGGATTTGCTGTTTTCTGATCGCGCTCCTCTGTCTCTGGGGCGCGACGGAATGGGCGGCAAGCGCACTCGGTTTTCAGCTGGCGCTCGGTCGCCCGTGGATCACGCTGTTCGGTGTACCTCTTTATGCGCCGTGGTCACTGTTTGGCTGGTGGCTGGCCTTCGAGGACCAGGCGCCGCATGTCTTTGCCCGAGCCGGAGCACTGGCGGCTCTCGGCGGGGTCCTCAGCGCGTCGATCGCGATCGGCGGAGGGATCCGGCGTGGCCGGGCCGGTAAGGTCCCCAGCACTTACGGCTCGGCCCGCTGGGCATCCGGACATGACATCCGCGAGGCGGGCCTTCACGCCGACCAAGGCGCTGTCCTTGGCTGCGTCCGGAACCGCTACCTTCGCCATGACGGGCCTGAGCATATCCTGGCGGTGGCGCCGACACGGTCCGGCAAAGGCGTCGGTCTCGTCATCCCGACGCTGCTCACCTGGTCCGGCTCGGCGGTCATCCATGATCTCAAGGGCGAGAACTGGGCGCTGACGGCTGGCTGGCGCGCCCGGTTCTCCGACTGCCTGCGCTTCGATCCGGTGAGCCCGCAGTCGGTGCGGTTCAATCCCCTCTTCGAGGTGCGCCGCGGCGTCAATGAAGTCCGCGATGTGCAGAACATCGCCGACATCCTCGTCGATCCGGAAGGCGCAAGGGAGCGTCGCGATCACTGGGAGAAAACCGCCCATGCCCTGCTCGTCGGCGCCATCCTCCATGTGCTCTATGCCGAGGAGGAAAAGACCCTCGCGCGCGTCGCCCATTTCCTTGCCGATCCGGCCCGCTCGATCCGCCGCACCCTGTGGGTGATGCTGACGACCAACCATATCGGCAGCGAGGATGCACCACGAGCGCATCCGGCAATTGCCTCGATCGCACGCGAGCTGCTCAACAAGTCCGAGAACGAACGCTCGGGCGTCGTTTCGACCGCGATGAGCTTTCTCGGACTTTACCGCGACCCGATCATTGCCGCGACCACCTCTTGGTCGGACTTCCGGATTGCCGATCTGATGGGTGGTCCGCGGCCGATCTCGCTCTATCTTGTCGTGCCGCCATCCGACCTGTCGCGCACCCGTCCGTTGATCCGGATGCTGCTCAATCAGATCGGCCGCAGGCTCACCGAACGGTATGAGCCCGAGGAGCACAGAGATGAGAGCGCAAGCCTCCTGCTGATGCTCGACGAGTTCCCCGCGCTCGGCCGGCTCGATTTCTTCGAAAGCGCGCTCGCCTTTCTCGCCGGCTATGGGATCAGGGCATTTCTGGTGGCCCAGTCTCTCAACCAGATCGACAAGGCCTATGGCCCCAACCATGCCATCCTCGACAATTGCCATGTGCGCGTTGCCTTTGCGCCCAATGATGAGCGCACGGCCAAGCGTCTGTCCGACGCGCTGGGCACCGCAACGGAGGAGCGCAACCAGCGGAATTTTTCCGGACGCCGTTTTTCGGCCTGGCTGTCGCATACGACGATCTCGCATCAGGAGACGGCGCGTCCGCTGTTGACGCCGGGCGAGATCCTGCAGCTCCCCCAGGATGAAGCCCTGATCTTTCTCTCCGGCATTCCGCCGATCCGCGCACGGAAACTGCATTATTACCGCGACCGCAATTTCCTGAAGCGTCGCCTGCCAGCGCCGGCTTTGAAGGCAAGTAAGGCCGGAGAGGCAGCATCCCATGACTGGGCCGGGTTCATCCGTGCTCCCCATCCCGCCCTAGACCGTGGATGGTCCGAGCTCGGCGCGGCCAGCGGCGTGCCAGATGAAGAAGCGCCCCATGACCGGCATGCTGGCACGGTCCCATCCGCCCTCACTCGCGAAGACATGCCGGTCCTCTTCGAGGATTGGGCCGAGCCAGCCTCCTCTGTAGTGGATGACGACGGCGCCATCGTCGAGCTGCCGGGAGGCGTGACGCTGTCATGAGGAAGAAGCGCTATTGCCTCTATCTCTCCCGCCCGCTCGCGAACAAGTTCGAGCTTGTCGCGATGCGGCGGAAGCGCTCCAAATCCGCCTTTCTCGAGGACGCGCTGCGCCAGGCGCTGGAGCCCGAGACGCATCCCGGCATTGAGGACGTCTTGTTGCGACGGCTCGATGCGATGAGCCGGTCGACCGGCACGCTCGAGCGCGAGGTCTTCGTCATCGGCGAAACGCTGGCCCTGCTGGTCCGCTATTTTCTGACCATTACGCCGCCACTCGCATCGAGCGAGCAGGAAGCTGCGCGCCTACTCGGCAAGGAACGCTATCAGGCATTTCTCATTCAGATCGGCCGCCGGCTCGGCGCCAATCGCCGCTTTGCCGCTGAGGTGCTCGAAACGGTGCGCATGTCTCCATCGGATGTCTTCGCGAATCCCGCGGAGGAGCAGCCCGAAGCGCGCGCCAATGGTGCTGCGGCTCACCAAGCCAGCGACCCCGCACTGACCGCCAAAAGCCAGGGAGATGACCATCATGGTTGACCTGATCAGACTGACAGGGAGCCAGGAAGCCACCAATCGCCGCCGCCAGATGCTGCAAACGGCGTTTGGCGCCGAGATCGCGCAGGCCCTCGCCGATCCCTCCGTCATCGAGGTGATGGTCAACCCGGATGGCAGGCTATGGGTCGATCAGGTCCCGGAGGGGCGCAGTGATACCGGCGAGACCATGAGTAGCGCGGAGACGGAGCGGATCATTCGGCTCGTCGCCACCCATACACGCCGGGAGGTGCATGCCGGCGCACCGATCCTCTCGGCAGAACTCCCCGATACAGGCGAGCGCTTCGAGGGACTGATCCCGCCGGTTGCCCCTGCTCCCTGCTTCGCGATCCGCAAGCCGGCGCAGAGCGTCTTCCGGCTCGGCGACTATGTTGCCAGCCGGATCCTGACGGCAGCCCAGGCCGAGATGCTGATCAAGGCCGTCCGTACGCGCTGGAACATCGTCATCGTTGGCGGCACCTCGTCAGGCAAGACGACCCTGGTCAACGCCCTGCTGGCCGAGGTTGCGACGATGGATGAGCGAGTCGTCATCCTCGAAGATACGCGCGAACTGCAGTGCGCGGCGCCCGATTGCGTCAGGCTGCGCACCAAGCCGGGGGTGGCATCGCTTGCCGATCTGGTTCGCTCGACGCTTCGCCTACGGCCCGATCGCATCGTCGTCGGCGAGGTGCGCGGCGCCGAGGCGCTCGACATGCTCAAGGCGTGGAATACCGGACATCCCGGCGGCATCACCACGCTGCATGCCAATTCGGCGGCCAGCGCCCTCATCCGCCTCGAGCAGCTCGTGCAGGAGGCCGTCATCACCGTGCCGCGCGCCCTGATCGCCGAGGCGATTGATCTCATCGTGTTCTTGAGCGGACGCGGCGCCGCTCGCCGGGTGGAAAGCCTGCTCCATCTCAAAGGTCTGGACGCCCAAGATGGCTATCGCCTCGAGCCGCTCGATCACGCTCCAAATCCGGAGAGCGCATGATGACCCGTTCCGTTCAAATTGATCCCGGTACGGCCGGCCATATCGATCAGAGATGTGGCCTAGCTGCCAAACGCCCTGCTGCGCCGAGGTACCTGCGTCTTCCTATTCAATGCAGCGTCGCGATCGTGCTGACCCTGATCGTGCTCGCCGCAATGGGTCAGGAGGCGCACGCCGCCGGATCCGGCCTGCCGTGGGAAGCACCACTTGAGCGCATTCTGGAATCCATCGAAGGCCCGGTCGCCAAGGTCATCGCCGTGCTGAGCATCATCGTCACCGGCCTCAGCCTCGCCTTCGGCGACATGTCGGGTGGTTTCCGGCGGCTGATCCAGATCGTCTTCGGGCTGACCATTGCCTTTGCCGCCACCTCCTTCTTCCTCACCTTTTTCTCCTTCGCCGGCGGCGCGCTGATCAACTGAAAGGCATCATCATGCGACACCAGCCTGACACCATTCCCGGCTTTGTCGTGCCCCTGCATCGCTCTCTGACCGAGCCGGTCTTGCTCGCCGGCGCCCCGCGGGGCTTTGCCATCCTGGTCGGCACGCTCGCCGCGGCGATCGGCCTGGGGCTCCGGCTCTGGTTCGCCGGGCTGATCATTGCCGTTGCCGGTCATGCTCTTGCGGTTTGGGTCACCAAACGCGACCCGGCCTTTCTCACCGTCCTCTCCCGGCACAGCCGCCACAAAGGATTCCTGTCATGCTGAACCTTGCCGAATATCGCCGCAAAAGCGCGAGCCTTGCAGACTACCTGCCCTGGGCCTGCCTCGTCGCACCCGGCGTCGTCCTCAACAAGGACGGATCGCTGCAACGGACGATTGCCTATCGCGGCCCCGACCTCGACAGCGCCACGCCGGCCGAGCTTGTCGCCATCACCGCGCGGCTCAATCTGATCCTGAAGCGGTTCGGCGAGGGCTGGGCGCTGTTTTTTGAGGCCGACCGCATTCCAGCGCAAAGCTATCCGGGCGAGCGTTTTGCCGATCCGGTCTCCTGGCTCGTCGATCGCGAACGACAGGCCGTCTTCAGCGCCAGGGATGCCTATTATGAGAGCCAGTATTATCTGACGCTGCTCTATCTGCCACCGGCCGAGCATGAACGCCGCGCGGAACGGATTCTCATCGAGCGCGCCGCCGAAAGTGCGCCGGCTCCCGACGGCATGGCGCAGCTCGAATGGTTTACTACAGAAACCCGGCGCATCATTGACCAGCTCAGCGCCCTCTTCCCCGAACTCTACCCGCTCGGCGATGCCGAGACGTTGACCTATCTGCATGGCACGATCTCGGACAAGCGCCATGTCGTCGCCGCGCCGCGCGTGCCCGCGCATCTCGATGCCCTGCTCTCCGACACACCGTTCCTCGGCGGGCTCGAACCCAAGCTCGGCGAGAAACATCTGCGGGTGCTGACAGTGACCGGCTTCCCCAACATGACCGCGCCCGGCCTTCTCGATGCGCTTAACGATCTCGGCTTTGCCTATCGCTGGTCGACCCGTTGGATCGCACTCGACAAGCTCCAGGCGGGCAAGCAACTGCGAACGCTTCGCCGCCAATGGTTCGCCAAGCGCAAATCGATGCTCGCCGTGCTGCGCGAGGTGATGTTCAACCGGGAGACGGCGCTGGTCGATGCCGACGCCGAGAACAAGGCCTCCGATGCCGACGCTGCCCTGCAGGAGCTCGGCGCCGACGATGTCGCCTTCGGCTATCTGACGAAGACGGTCGTGGTTGCCGATGACGACGCAACCCGCGTCAACGAGCACCTGCTTGCCGTCGAGCGGGTCCTCAACGGCCACGGGCTCGTCACCATCCGCGAGACCCTCAATGCCGTCGAGGCCTGGCTCGGCAGCCTGCCCGGCAATCCATACGCCAATATCCGGCAGCCGATCGTGCATACGCTTAATCTGGCTCATCTGATGCCAGTCTCGGCGGTCTGGGCCGGCCCGCCGCGAAACCATCACCTCAACGCCCCGCCGCTGATGCTCACCGAGACGCGCGGCACGACGCCGTTCCGCTTCGATCTCCATGTTGGCGATGTCGGCCATGCTTTCATTGTCGGTCCGACCGGATCCGGCAAATCGGTCTTCCTCGCCTTCCTGGCGCTGCAGTTCCGCCGGTTCATTGACGCGCAGATCGTGATTTTCGACCGCGGGCGCTCGGCACGGGCCGCTAGCCTCGCCATGGGCGGGGAGAGCATCGAGATCGGCCTCGAAGGCGCGCTGGCGCTGCAGCCGCTCGCCAGGATCGACGAGCCCGGCGAGATCAGCTTTGCCCTTGAATGGGTGATGGGGCTGCTTGCCAATGAGGGCGTCGCGATCACGCCCGACGTCAAGGATCTGATTTGGAGCGCGCTGCAAAATCTCGCCACCGCCCCGCGCTCCGAGCGGACGCTGACGGGGCTTGCCGTGCTCGTCCAGTCGAGCGCGCTCGCCCAGGCGCTCATTCCCTACACGCTGGATGGGCCCTATGGGCAGCTCCTCGACGGCGCAAACGAGACACTCAGTCTCGCATCGATCCTGCATTTCGAGATGGAGCCGCTCATGGTGCACAAGCCGCTCGTCCCGCCGGTGCTGACCTATCTATTCCACCGGCTCGAGGCCCGCTTCGATGGCCGGCCGACGCTGCTCATCCTCGATGAGGCCTGGACGTTTCTGGACAACGAGATGTTCGCCGCGCAGCTCCGGGAATGGCTGAAGACGCTGCGCAAGCGCAATGTCGCGGTGGTGTTCGCGACCCAGTCGCTCGCCGATATCGAGCGCTCGGCCATTGCACCGGCCCTGATCGAAAGCTGCCCGACGCGGCTCTTCCTGCCCAACGACCGCGCCATCGAGCCGCAGAGCCGGGCGATCTATGAGCGCTTCGGCCTCAATGTCCGCCAGATCGAGATCCTCAGCCAGGCAACGCCAAAGCATGACTACTATGTGCAGACCGCACGCGGCAACCGCCTGTTCGCCTTGGGCCTGCAGCCGATCGCTCTTGCCCTGACCGCGGCGGGATCGCCCAAGGATCAGGAGCTGATCGATCGCCTGCTTGCAAGCGAAGCCGAGGAGAGCTTTGCCGCCCGGTTCCTCAGGGCCAAGGATCTCCCCTGGGCCGCAGATCTCCTTAAGCCCACTTCAGGAAAACAGGGTGCCGAGACCGTACCGATAGCTCCCGACGCGGCAAACACGCTGGCACAATCGAGCGTCACGGTGGACAAGGCCGAAGAGCCGGCGAATACCGATGACAACGTCTCGCGGGAAAATGAAACCCTCAGCGTGCGGCTCCATGACATTCCACTGACCATTCCGCCGATTGCTGCCGCCGTTAGTCACAAAAATAGCAGGCACTCGCGCCGCGGCCGCCGTGTTGCCAACGGCATCGGTGCCGCTGTCTTCCTGGCGGCATTAGCCTGTTCCGCCAAGCTGCCGCCGGCCCGTGCCGTCACCGTCTTCGATCCGGCCAATTTTCAGCAGAACCTGCTCTCCGCCGTGCGATCCCTGGAGCAGATCAACAATCAGATCAGTCAGCTGCAGAACGAAGCGCAGACGCTGTCGCGCCTCGATCAGAACCTGCAGCGGCTGGGAGGGACGCTGTCGCCCGACCTGCAGCGTGCGATGACGGCGATCGAGGCTCGCTTGGCGAAAGGGGAAGGCCTCGCCCTCAGCCTCAAGGAGACCGAAGCGGCCTACGCCAAGCTGTTTCCGCAGGAATTATCGGCTGGCCTCTCGAATGATGAGGCGCTTCGGAGTGCTAAGACCCGCTGGGATGAAGCCTATCACAGCCTCAAACGCGCCGCGCTCCTCCAGGGCCAGATTGCCGAAAACCTCGGCCTCGACCGGCAATTGCTGGAGCAGGCGCTTGCCCGATCCAGCAACGCCTCCGGCGCTCTCGATGTGACGCAGGCGGGGAACGAGCTCACCGCTCTCGGCGTCAAGCAAAGCCTGCAGCTGCAAAGCTTGCTCGTGGCGCAGGAACGGGCCGAGACGCTCCAGCATGCCCGAGACCTTGCCATCGAGGATGAGGCAAGGGCGCGCCTTAAGCGCTTCCTCGGTGGCCGGCAGGCCGGTGCGGGGAGGCGGTGAGATGCTAATGACCCGCCATTCTCGCCAACAGCCGGATGAGCCCGAGCACCGCCGCTATGCCCGCGCCGGCCCTTAACCGGCTGCCGCCGCCCGAACGCCGGGGCTGATCTCCAACTGACGACTTTCACCTTCTCGATAAGTGCAGCCTTTGCGCCGACGGCGGAGCTTTGCCGATGGATGAGCTCGGAATTATCGACCGCTTCACTGAGACCTTCAGCCGCTTCATCGACAGCGGCTTCGGGCTGCTCGCCGGCGATGTCGCGTTCCTGACCTCGACGCTGGTTGCGATTGACATCACCCTTGCCGGCCTGATGTGGGCGCTCGCCGGCGAGAACAACGTGCTGGCGCAGCTGATCAGGAAGATCCTCTATGTCGGTTTCTTTGCGCTCCTCCTCAACAACTTCAAGAGCCTTGCCGATGTGGTGTTCAGCTCGTTTGCCGGGCTCGGCCTGAAGGCGACCGGTGCGTCGCTCACGGCCGATGATCTGATGCGTCCCGGCTTTGTCGCTGAGGCTGGTTTCACCGCCTCCCGACCGCTCCTCGAAAAGGCCGGCGAGCTGATCGGCATTACCAGCTTCTTCGCCAATTTCGTCACCATCGCGGTGCTGATGCTCGCCTGGCTGATCGTGCTGATGGCCTTCTTCATCCTCGCTGTCCAGCTGTTCATCGCTATCATTGAATTCAAGCTGACGGCCCTCGCCGGCTTCGTCCTGGTCCCCTTCGCGCTCTTCGGCCACACGGCGTTCCTCGCCGAGCGGGTGCTCGGCAATGTCGTCAGCTCCGGCATCAAGCTGATGGTGCTGGCCATCGTCGTCGGCATCGGATCAGGGATTTTCAGCGATCTGACGCAAACAGCCGCCGACATCACGCTGGCGCAGGCGGCGGCGACGATTCTGGGCGCCATCGCCGTGTTCGGCCTGGCGATCTTCATCCCCGCCATCGCCGCCGGGCTGATATCGGGCGCGCCGCAGCTCGGGGCCGGCTCTGCGGTTGCCACTGCTGTCGGCGCCGGCGGCGCCCTGGTCGCGGGCGGCATGCTGGCCGGCGGTGCCGCCCGCATGGCCGGACGCACCTCCGCGAGCGCGGTTACGGCTGCTGCGTCGCTCACCGGCCGGGTCGGGGCAGCCTATAGCGAAGGCGGCTCGCTTGGCGTGGCCCGCGCCACGTTGGCGGCGCCCGCGGCCCAGATGCTGCGCTCGGCGGTCGCTCCGGTGCAGGACGCCTATCGCGAGGGTGCCGCGGCCGGCTACCGCGCCACCTCCTCCTCAGGCGATGACTCAGGCGCCAGTGGATCCGGTCTGACGGCCTCTGGCGGTCCGCCCGGCTGGGCCCGCGATATGGCCCGCCGCCAGCGGCTGACGCAGGCGGGGATGATCACCGCCCAGGCGCTGCGTGAGGGCGACCGCCCCGCGGGGAGCAGCGGCCCCAATCTCAAACCCGACAACTGAGGGATGACCTGCAATGGCGTTCAAACGATCGATGCTGCGCTATGGCGATACGCCGGCCCCCGTGACACCATTCCAGAAGGCGGCGCAACGCTGGGACGAGCGGATCGGCTCGGCCCGCATCCAGGCCCGCAACTGGCGGTTGCTCGCCTTCGGCAGTCTGCTGCTCTCGCTCGCGCTGGCCACGGTGCTCGTCTTTGCGGTAGGCGTCGGCACTGTCGTGCCCTATGTCGTCGAGGTCGGCCCGAATGGCGAGGCGAGAGCCACCGGACCGGCTGGCAAAGCCTATTCGCCGACCGATGCCCAGATCGCCTATCACCTCGCCCGGTTCGTGGAAAATGTCCGCTCGCTCTCCATCGATCCGATCGTCGTCAGGCAGAACTGGCTGGCCGCCTATGACTTTGTTTCCGACCGCGCGGCGGTCACGCTGAGTGACTATGCCCGCGAGAAGGACCCGTTCTCCCGGATCGGCAGGGAGACCATTGCCGTGCAGGTGGTGAGCGTCGTCCGCGCCACCGAAAGCTCGTTCCAGGTGCGCTGGATCGAGCGCAGTTATGAGGGCGGCGCGGTCAAGGACACGAGGCGGATGACCGGACTGTTCTCGACGGTGGTGAAGCCGCCGCGCACGCCGGAGCAAATCGCCAAGAACCCGCTCGGCATCTATGTGCACGCCTTCAACTGGACGTCCGACCTGGCCCAGGAGAAACCGGAATGACCGGATGCCGCCCCTCGCCCGTGCTTCCAGCCGCCCTCCTGCTTTCCCTTGCCGGCTGCTCGGTGCCGGTCAAGGTGCCCGAGATCCCGGTCCTGGAAAAACAGGATTTTGCGCCCGCCAGGGTCGAGAAGGAGCCGGCAGGGCCGCCGCGCGCACCGGTCGAGATCCCCGTGCCGCTGCCGCTTCCCGGACAGCTGAAGCCGGTTGAGACGCCGGCCGATCCGCCGAAGGATGCGACGTCTCCGACGACTCGTATCGACCAGGCGAATGAGACGGCTCGCGTCGAGCCGGTGAAGGATGGCTACATCAATGCCATCCAGAACTATCCCTATACGCAAGGGGCGCTTTATCAGGTCTATGCCGCCGTCAGCCAGGTGACCGAGATCGCGCTTCAGCCCGGCGAAAAGCTGGTCTCATTCTCCTCCGGCGACACGCTGCGCTGGGTGGTCGGTGATACCACGAGCGGCGAAGGCGCCGGCGGTCGTGTGCATCTGCTGATCAAGCCGGTCCATCCCGGTCTGCGCACCAACGGCCTGATCACCACCGACCGGCGCAGCTATCACCTCGAGCTACACTCCACGGAAAAGACCTATATGGCCTCCGTTTCGTGGACTTATCCGGCGGGCGAGCTGCTCGCCTTGCGCAGGCAGGCAGAGGCTGCCGGAGCTTCGGCAAACGCCGTCGCGGCGCCGGATATCGACCTCAGCCGGCTGAACTTCCGCTATCGCATCGAAGGCGATGCGCCCTGGCGACCGGGACAGGTCTTCGACGACGGATCGAAGGTCTACATCCAATTTCCGTCCGGGCTTTCAAAGGGCGAGGCGCCGCCGCTCTTCGTCGTCGGTCCCGACGCCAAACCGGCGCTCGTCAATTATCGCGTCCGTGGCACGACCTATATCGTCGACCGGCTGTTCGCGGCTGCCGAATTGCGGCACGGCACGGCGCCACAACGGATCGTCCGCATCGTTCGCACCGATGCGGTGTGGCGGGAGGCAAGGCCATGAGCCCGAGCACGCAAGCGCCGCCGGACGACCTGCAGCTGAAGGCCGGGCCGCGGCAGGTGACCCGCATCAACCGCCGCCTGCTCATTCTCATCGCGGCCATCGGTCTCGCTGGCATTGCCTTGCTGGTCCTCATCGCCTTGCAGCCGCCCTCCTGGCGGAATGTCCCGCCACCGGAGCTGGTGACGGTCGAGGCGAGGCCGGTGACCGACAGGCTGTCCGAGCTGCCCCCGAGCTATGATGCCGCCGGCTCGCCCCTCAAACCGCCGCCTGGAGCTGCCGTCGTCCCGAAGCCGGAGGTGCTGCCGCTCGGCGACCCGACAGGTCTGGATGGCGACGCGTTGAAATCGCCGGTCTTTTTCCGCCTGCAGCTCAAGGAGCCAGCCAACAGAGCCGATACAGGACCGCAAAATGCCACCGGGCTTTCCAGTCCGTCTGGAGGCATTGCGACCTATGATCCGATAAGCGCCGCCCGGCGCGCTACCGAGCGGGCCCAAGCGCTCGCTGCGGGTGATACGGCGCCTCCCGATAACGGCGCCGCCAGCCAGGACCGCAAGCTCTCCTTCCTGAAGCAAGACTCGGCCCGCGAGATCTACAATCCGCATCAACTGGAGAAGCCGGTATCACCCTATCAGCTGCTCGCCGGCTCGATCATTCCGGCGAGCCTCTTGTCGGGGCTCAATTCCGACCTGCCGGGATTCGTGATCGCCCAGGTCACCGAGCATGTGTTCGACAGCGTCACCGGCCGTCACCTGCTCATCCCGCAAGGGTCGCGCCTGATCGGCCGCTATGACAGCGTCGTCGCCTTCGGCCAGGAACGCGCCCTCGTCATCTGGCAGCGCATCATCAGGCCGGACGGCGCCTCGATCGTCATCGACAATCTGCCGGCAACCGATACCGGCGGTTATGCCGGGTTGGCCGATCAGATCGATCTGCATAGCTGGAAGCTCCTCAAGGGCGTCGCCCTGGCAACCGTGCTCGGCATCGGCTCCAGCCTCGCCTTTGGCGCCGGGAGCGGGGACAGCGACATTATTTCCGCCCTTCGCGAAGCCACCGGCCAGACCACCAATCGTGCCGGCCAGGCGCTCGTCGAGCGCAATCTGAGTGTCCAGCCGACTATCACCGTCCGTCCCGGATGGCCCTTGAGGGTCGTCGTTCACAAGGACCTGCTTCTCGCTCCCTATCGTGAATAAATCCAGGAGATCTTCATGCCTGTCATTGGGACATTTGCTGCCGTTCGTGATGGTTATGCCGGGCGCATCCGCACCCTGACCATCAACAGCCGCGTCCGGATCATCGCCACTCACCGGGGAGGAAAAAGCGGCGCTCCGGATTTCCGGGTGATCGCAAGCGAGGCTGAAATCGGCGTTGCCTGGCGGGTCGTAAAACCAAACTCGGACAGCAGCTATTTGCGGGTCCGGCTCGATGACCCGGCACTCCCGCAGCCGATCTGGGCTGCGCTCCTTGAGTTCCCCACCGACGGCAGCATCCGCCTGGTCTGGTGGCGCAACAAGCGGGAGGCGGTGTGATGTCCGTTACCGCCGCGGCCGCTGCGCTGCCATTAAGAGCCCATGAGGGGCCGCACGATCCTGGGAACGAGGAAGACGATATACCGAGTTTTTTCAGGCGCCCGGCCTCGGCTGAGCCACCAAAGCCAGATGCCCCGTCTCGCAAGAACGCTGCAAACCTCGTGCTCCTCGCCTTCGCCAGCGGCTATTGCCTGGCTTATCTCTTCCGGTCTCTCCCGGCGCTCATTGCCGAGCCGCTCACCAAGGAGCTCAAACTGACCCCTGGCGATCTCGGCATCTTGAGCGCGGCATTCTTTCTGGCAACCGCCGCGCTGCAACTGCCGATCGGGGTTTGGTTCGACCGCTATGGACCGCGCCGTGTGCAGGGGCTGCTCATGTTCGGTACGGTCGTCGGCGCAGTTCTCTTTGCGTCGACAGACAATATCGTCCTCCTCACCATTGCCCGTATGCTGATCGGTGTCGGGGCGGCAGGCGGTTTTATGGCCGGGCTGAAAGCCATAGTCCTGTGGTATCCGCCAGACCGTATTGCGGTCGCCAACAGCTGGCTGGTGATGCTCGGCTCGCTCGGCGCCTGCCTCGCAACCTGGCCAGCGGCAATGATGATGGTGGAGATCGGCTGGCGCGGTCTGTTTCTGCTGCTGGCTGGGTGTACCGCTGCTTCGGCGCTAGCCATCCTGATGCTCGTGCCAGAAAGACGCCAGCCGCAAAACGCAACCAAGCCAGCATCCGGCATCTCCATTGTCTCGATCTATCGCGATGCCCGGTTCTGGCGTCTGGCGCCACTGTCAGCACTGTCGGTAGGATCAGCCTGGGCTTTCCAAGGCCTGTGGGCCGCTCCCTGGCTCAGGGCCGTCGAGGGCCTGGGCCAGGATGTAATCGTGACATATCTCTTTGCCATGGCGGCGATCCTCGCCCCGAGCGCCTTGCTGCTTGGGATGGGAGTGCAGCAATTGCGCCGCCGCGGCATCTCTCCGGCCGGCCTGTTCGCTTTCGTGACCGCGCTCGGCATGAGCGCGGAGCTTGCTCTCATCCTGCGGCTTCCCCTTCCACCACTCCTGCCGTTGCTGATCGTCGCCGGCATCGGGACCGTCACCGTGCTGAGCTTTACCATCCTGGGCGAGATGTATCCTGCCTCGGGGCGGGCCAATGCCGCTCTCAATCTCCTTCATATGAGCGCGACCTTCGTGATCCAGTCCGGCGTCGGTTTGTTCATCGAGCAATGGAAGGCGGAAAATGGACAATTCCCGCCGATCGCATACCAATCGGCATTGGCGGTCGTGCTCGCCGCGCAATTGGCGGCCTGGATCGTCTTTGTCTGGCCAAAACGCATCAGGCGCGCCGCGCATCTCCGTGCGCATCGGGTCCATGCGTTGGCCCAGGAACTGGGGCTCACCGCTGCAGCGACAATGCCTTATCTGCAGGCTCGCCAGGTCTGGACGGCCCGGCTCCTTGATGCCCGCAGACAAGGTCACAACTGGCGTCGGGCCGGGCTGGTTTCGCTCGCGGTCAACAGTAGCCTTGCGCTTTGGATGATCTGGGGATCGAGGCAAGCGATGGTTGTTCCGCATGTCATCGAGGTCAGCGAACTGCACGAGCCGGGTGAGATTTGGCGCATTCCATCGAGCACGTTGCTAATTGCGCCTTCGCCGCAAGCCGCATCTGCAAGCGCACCATGACAGACAGGCCGACAACCCCGCTTCCGCCTGACGCTGTCAGCGCTCCCGATCGATCGGAAATTTTCTGGGATCTCCGCACCGTGACGCAAAAGACGGGTCTCTCCCGCGCAACCATCTACCGCTATATGGCGCGCGGTGCCTTTCCGCCGCGCCGCAAAGTTGGTCCGGGCCGCGTGGCCTGGCTCGCGTCGGAGGTGATCGCCTGGAGTTTAAGTCGTCCAATCATTACACAATAAATTCAATTCAACTGCTCGCAACGCATATGATAGTCATCATGTCCAAGATGATTTCAAATTCAATGCGACAATATAACGGAACCGATTTATGCATTACGTAACATATTACTTCAAAAAAACTTTGCAATGGCGCGATTTTTATTGATAATTTATTCCTAGATCAAATGTTGCATTCTCCGACCGGGGCGTTATCGCTTTCGTTTGGCGGAATTAAAGCTCTGGAGCCAGCAATGCCCATTCACACTTGGCCGCCATCGCTTGACAGCTATGATTACCTTGTTGGTCAGCCCCAATCCGCCTGGGCCTGGGAATTCCTTCGCCGCAACAGCCATTATCGCGCTCAAGCGGAACAAGCCTTGCAAGGCGCGAAGAACCCATCTCAAACCCGGACGGGACTGCGCATCACACGTCTGTTGAGCCCACAACTCGAAGCGAATGCGTGGGCGCTCTGCTCCTTTCGCCGATCCAAACCAGGCGTCGCATGAAGCCCGCCCGATTTGGTCGGCGGAGGCAGGAGCTCCAGTCTTAATTGCCAGAGCCGCTGCCATCGCAGGTCCAGACACTTCAGAAGCTGCGCTCTTTGCGCCGGATTTGCCTGGCGCCGTTCACCTTCTCATCGACGACCGTAAACGCAGCCACCTCCTCCTCGTTTGCGGACCTCTCGCGTTGCAACTCCTCATCGAGGGAGCAGATCTGCTAAGTGGACCCGTGTCCCTAAACTTTATCACTCGCGGCATCGCGGAACTCGCGCCTGCGATCGACAAGCTTTCCATGCTGCGGCGGATTTTGGCGTGTTCCTCCCAATTTCGGCATGCACAGCGGAGTTGGAGCACGCAAACCCTTCGTCTTCGGAACGCCCTCATTGCTCTTGACGGCCATGCCGCCGGAGCGAGCTATCGCGAGATTGCTACTGTCATTTTTGGCAAGGAGCGCGTTGCCAGAGATTGGCCAGATCCCTCACTCAAAGACCGCGTTCGCCGCAGCCTCAGTCGCGGTCAAGCCTACATAAATGGTAGATATCGCACGCTCATTTTCTAAGCTGACTGAGACAAGTGTGGCGTTCTCTTCAAGGTATCTCTGAGCCACTTCTGCCGACCCCTTTTTGTAATCAAAATTTAACGCTCCAAGAGAAGGAGTCAGATTTGCCATGAGCTCGGTCCGATCAATCCGAAAGAGTGAGTCGATTCAGGCATCCGCGCCGGCGGACTTCCTCACCATTGACGAGGCCGCCGAGTTGCTTCGCGTTCACCGGCGCACGCTCGATAACATGCGCTGGAGAGGTACAGGTCCTATCTTCCGGCGCCATGGCGGCCGCATCGTCTATCAGCGCGATGAGTTGCTCGCCTGGTCTACCGAACGGAAAGCAAACAATACCCGGCCACGATGAGACCTCGCCTGATACTCCTTACGACCGCATCAGTTGTTATGGCGCTCATCATCAGCGCCGCTACTTCGCCGCGCTACGTCCTCAATCTCAGCCCCAGCGTCCCGGTGGGGCTTTATCGGCTTGAAGGGAGAAGCCTGCAGCGCGGCGACCTTGCCGTCATTCATTTGGGTGAGCCTTGGCGTAACCTGGCGCAGTCGCGAGGATACCTTTTGTCGAAAGCCTGGTTGATCAAGCCAGTCGCTGCCCTTCCTGGTGACCGCGTCTGCCGGCTGGGCTGGGTGATCACTATCAATGGGAGCATCTCCGCTGTCGCTCAGTCGGCGGACCCAATGGGTCGCTTTCTTCCCAAATGGGATGGTTGCAGAAGCCTTGGGCAAGATGAGATGTTCCTGCTCTCGAACACGGATAACAGTTTTGACGGGCGTTACTTCGATGTTACTCCGCGATCGGCATTGATTGCAAAAGCTCTTCCCTTTTTGATACTCGTAATGCACCAATAATCTCCGCTTAAGAGCGACCAGAGCAAGTGGCGTACGTTGCGCGGCGGGTTGCACCATGGATCTTCCCCCGCCAATCTGCCATGACCTGCCACGCGGTTGAGGAAACGGCGCCACTGGGTCGATCAGAGCTGAGCAGGCGCTCGGCACCGCACTGCACGGGCAGCGAGTATCCACGAGGGAGGCTCGGCTGAAATATGTACGGGTCGCATCGCCCGCGCGAAAATTTACCGCTCTCGGCGCCCCCGACTGAGCAATGGCCAATTCCTGCCCGCATCACTGATTTAACTGTCTTTGAATGAACTCGTGCCGAGCCGCAGCAATTTGGAATTAGCGGGAGCGACGGCGAATTGTACCTGCCGAAGCGCGATACGGAATACTGCGCCTGAGAATACATTCCATTCTTCTGCGGAATGTTGAGCTTGCGGGACCTCAAAGGCCGCTCGCTTCACCCCGGGCATTTCCTCTCGCAGGGCTGATGTCGATGACGAGTGCTGCGGCCGACCGAGCATTTTCGATAAGATCTCTCTGGAACATTAACGGATACAACCAACCTAGCGTTCGTTCTCGATCGGGCGCCATCAATAATTTGGACGACAGCGGATGATAGTATTCCGCATCGGAATAGTTCCTATTCCATCCCCTACTCTTCCCAAATACTTCGGCCCTTACGATCTTGGCGTTGGGCCGTCCTCGTGCCTTTATTCGGGGCGTGAGCGACTCTTTTCAACTGCTACCTCACATAACCAACCATGACAAACTCCTCCATATCCGAAGCAGCGAAGGCCGTGGTCCGCCGAAATACCGAGGAGGTCCAGGGGGGCGGTGACTGGGCGCTCTACGACGAGCTTTTCTCTGACGATTTTGTCGACCATACCCCCCAGCCAGGCGTCACTGCCGATAAAGACGGGGTGCGATTTTTATACAAAGGTCTGAGGACTGCTTTTCCGGACTTTCATGCGGACATCCACTGGCAGAGCGCCGAAGGCGATCTTGTGACGACCTATAAAGTTTATCACGGGACACATCGCGGGACGTTCCTTGGAATCCCGCCGACCGGCCGCAAAATTCAGTTCGAGACTGTCGACGCGATGCGAGTCCGCGATGGCAAGATCACAGACCACTGGGGTGTCGGCAACCTTTACTCGCTCGTCCAGCAACTCAAAGGCGAGGATGGACCGGGAATCAGCTGACCCAGCTATCCAGGCCCCCCATCTGGGGATACGCCTAGCTCCGATCGAGGCTGGACCGCTCAGGGGCTTGAGACCAGGGGCCATCCGCTTGACATTGCCGGAACAGCGATCCCGAACTATGAAGCAGAGTCGCATTCTCGTCGCAAACGACAATCCTGCGATCTGCTCCAGGCTCCGCGATTACTTCCAGCAGCATGGTCTGTTGGCAGAATGCACGTCCACCCCGCGAGGTTGTCTGTGGGCACTCGACAAAGGTGACATCAGCCTCATCATACTCAATGCCCGGCTAGGCGAGGGGGACGGATTTGGTCTGCTGCGCGAGATCCGAGCACGCTCAGACGTGCCGATCATCGTCGTTACAACACACGAAGGCGATGAAACGGATAGAGTTGGGGGTCTCGAGGCGGGAGCCGACGATTACGTTGCCGAACCGTTCAGCCTCAGGGAATTGCTGGCGCGAGTGGGCGCGGTGCTACGCCGGCATGAAATCGCTCGCGCAAGGCTCATCCGTGAGCCCAAGGACGGCGGATTTACATTCCAGGGCTGGGCGCTTTATCGGCGTGACCGGAGGCTGATCGATCCAAGCGGAAAGCCAGTGCCGCTCACGAAAGGCGAATATGCCCTACTGCTGGCGTTCCTGAGTTCACCGCACGTGGTGCTGAGCCGCGATCAGCTCGTCCAAGCAACCCGTGTTCATGGCGATCTCTTCGACAAAAGCATTGACGTCAAAGTGCTGCGCCTGCGGCGGAAATTGGAGTGCGCTCCGACCAAGGGACACCTCATCCAGACCAAACGGGGGTTGGGTTATGCATTCGTCGCCGACGTTAAGGAATTGCAGTCTACGTTCGCTACTCCCACGACGCTCAGGTCAGCAAAAAAGTGAGGATGCCAATATAACGCCACCCGCAGGGTGTTACTGAGGATACCGGCCAGCCCTGCGCTTCAGCCGCTTGCTCGAGTTTGACGACGAAGTCTTCCCCTGCGATCAACTGATGTCGGTGTGAACTGGAGGTCCAGTGCGGATGGCGCCTCAGCCAGCGTATTTCCGGATTGCTTGTGGATCTGGGTTTCGGAGGGGCGCTGATCATTGGCTAAACAGCGATGAATGCGTGAATCTGAGCAAGATTTTTATCCCTCGAAACAAGTGGTAATATGTCTCTGCGAAAAAGCTGACGCAAAGAAGCAGAAATGAGTAACCTGGAGGCCATTAAAATAAGTCACTACTAATTTTCCGGACGACTCCATCGGAACGGCGGTGAGTACGACACAAGGGCATATTCAGGTGCGGATATTTGCGATTTCCGATGTACATTGTGATTATGAAGAAAATCTTCGTTGGCTCCAAAATTTATCGCTGCAGGATTTCAAGAACGATCTCCTGATCCTTGCTGGTGATATTTCGCATTCTTTGCTACTCGTTGCCGGAGTCCTGGAAGAATTGGCGCGCCGCTTTGCCCATGTGCTTTTTGTTCCAGGCAATCATGATTTGTGGACAATAAAGGATTCTGATCTAACATCTATTAGTAAATTTCATGCAATCTGCAGCATTGCAAACGAAAGTGGAGTAATAACTGCACCTTATCGGCATCACGATCTCGTAGTTATACCTCTGTTCAGTTGGTACGATTATTCGTTTGGTGAGCCAAGTGATCGCCTACGGAAGGTTTGGGCTGATTATCGTTACTGCAGATGGCCCGCTCACTGTACGGAAGAGTCAATTACGACATATTTTCTTGATTTAAATCAGAAAAATATTGCCACCTCCAGTGAACATGTCGTGACATTTTCACATTTTGTTCCCAGGGTCGATATTTTGCCGAGATTTATCACCCCGACACACCGCAGACTTTACCCCGTTCTCGGTTCTAGTCGTATCGATCAGCAGATAAGGCAGGTAGGGGCCAAAATGCATGTGTACGGCCATTCGCATGTGAATAGGCGGGTGAACAAGGACGGTGTGACCTATATCAACAACGCTTATGGCTATCCGCATGAGACGATGATTTCCGCAAAGTCCTTGTTGTGCGTCTATGAATATGACGTAAACACGCTGAAGCGTTGAGCAACTGCGAACATCTTTGGATAGTGCCTCAGGCCCCCAAGCGATTTCCGCTCCTAGTGAAGATCGTTTATTTTATTGATATGCACCTTTGTTGATGCTCAGCTTAACGCTATTAACGGCTAGCGTGACCTGCGCCGTGTCAACTCTTCTGCCAGGAATTCAACAAGGGCGCGCACCTTGGTGGATGGCCGCGGCCCTGCCGGCAGAACTGCGTAGACGTTGGCTCCCTCCATTTCATATTCCCGAAGAAGATGGACGAGTTGGCCGGACCGGAGCTCGATTTCAGCCATAACATCCGATACCATGCCTATCCCCAATCCAGCGACTGCACTGGCAAGGATTCCTGGAGCCGAATTGATCTGCAATCGAGCCTGGACGTTCACGGATATGACGGTGTCGTTTCGGCGAAACCGCCAATTCTCGCGGCCGAAGCCACCATGGCCGAGTATGCATTCGTGCTCGGCAAGGTCCGCAGGCGTCTTCGGCCTGCCGTGCTGCTCCAGATAGGCCGGCGCTGCCACAATTATCTTGTTCACCGAGGCAAGCTTGCGCGAACCGAACGTTGAGTCGTCGAGCGCGCCGACGCGAATGGCGATGTCGACACCATCTGCGACCAGATTCTGCCGCTCGTCCGACATGGTGATGTCGACACGAAGCTCCGGGTGCGCGCGCAGAAAGCCTGACAGACAAGGGATCACTGCGCGCGTTCCGTACATGACCGGCAATGCAAGCCGTACGACACCGCGCAACGAATCGACACCGCGCGCCGCATCCTCGGCATCCTCCCAGTCGGCCATGACTTGGCGCGCGCGTTCGAGGAACAGCGCGCCAGCATCAGTCAACGACAGGTTGCGGGTCGTCCTGAGCAGGAGCTTGACAGCAAGTCGGGTCTCAAGCTCGCTAATAATACGAGAAACTGACGGCTGCGACATATGCAGTTCGCGAGCGGCGCGAGAAAAGCTGCCGCACTCGGCGACGCGTGCGAATACCGTAAGTTCCTGCCAGCGATCGCTCATTTGAAATATGGATAGATGTTCTTTGAAATGGGCTTATACCCATTCCTTCGCGAATGGCCCAGTTCTTTCTTCAGGCACCGAGCCATAGCGAAAGAGAGCATCATGAAATTACAGGACCAACTCGACGCATTCCGCACGGACTTCGAATCCGGGAGGCTTTCGTTCAAGCCCACGCAGGCGCAGCTCGGCATCATACACCGCGCCACCGCCGAACTCATCGAGAGCGGTCAGGCCGGCCGCGCACTCAAGGCTGCTGATATCGCACCCCAATTCCAGCTGAAAGATGCCAATGAGCGCCTCGTCAGCTCGAGTGAATTGCTCGCGGACGGTCCGCTGATCGTAAGTTTCTATCGGGGTGTTTGGTGCCCTTACTGCAACATGGACCTTAAAGCCCTCGAAGCGGCCCGGCCGGAATTCGAGACGCGCGGCGCCCAACTGGTCGCGATCTCGCCGCAAACCCCGTCCAACAGCCGCAAGTCCCAGAGAGACAATGGCCTCAGCTTTCCGATCCTGAGCGACACCAACAGCGATGTAGCCGCCGCCTTTGGCATCCGCTTTCATTTGCCCGACTATCTGGTCGAACTCTACAAGGCTTTCGGCAATGATCTTCCCGTCATCAACGACGACGCGTCCTGGGTGCTCCCGATGCCCGCTCGGTACGTCATCGGCACGGGCGGCGTGATCGCCTACGCCGAAGTCAATCCCGACTATACGCGCCGCCCTGATCCTTCGGAGTTGCTGCCGGTTCTTGACCAGTTGCGCACCACAAAAGCGGCCTAACGCAAAGGTGAGCTGCTCAAGGACATAGCACCAAGTCTTCTCACGAGGTTGGACTAATATTTTTGAAGGCAGCGCGCCGCATTAGACGAACAGCCGATGGCTGCGACGTCATGGATCTTCCGCGTCGTCGCCGAACTCGCGCAAGAGGCTACGGGCATTGGCATCGCGAAAGAGAGAGAGAGAGCAATGCCAATGTCCAACGACCTCCACGCCGGACAAACCCTCTATACGCCAAGAGTTTTGCGAGCCTATGACTGGGTTGTGCTGGGACTGTCCAACACCTTGCTTTGGCGATGTCCCACCACGGTATTGCGGCAGCTGTACGACCGAAACGTCACCGCTAATCATCTCGACGTCGGTGTGGGCACGGGGTATTTCCTCGACAAGGCGAAATGGCCGGTCACCACCCCCTCGATCACTCTCCTCGACATCAATACCAACTGCCTGGACGCGGCATCTAGTCGAATTGCACGATATGCGCCACGGACGATTCTAGCCAACATCCTAACGCCTCTTCCGGCGCTTGGACCATTCCGCTCAGTGAGCCTCTGCTATCTACTGCACTGCTTGCCAGGCTCGATCACTGATAAGGCGGTCCTCTTTGATCATCTGCGGCCCGTGTTGGCCCCTGGTGCCCGCGTATTCGGCGCTACTCTCGTGCAGGGAACGATCCCGCGCTCTAGCCCGGCGCAGGCCCTCATGGACTTCTATAACAGCAAGGGCATATTCTCGAACAGCCGCGATACGGTCGAGGATCTGGATGTAGCTCTGCGTGACCGCTTCGCTTTCTCGAACATCAAGATCAAGGGATGTGTTGCCTTGTTTGAAGCGTATGTCGATTGATCCAAGCTGGGAGCTTCCTCATTCCCTAGCGCATTTCCACTTAGCTTGCTTGACGCATAGCCTGGATTTTTGAGGTGGTCGGCGCGCTCTGTGAGACATTAGCGCGATAATCTGGATGAGCGCACGGCTGTTTCTTGGTTCGGAGGTAGGGGTTCTTCGCTCTCTAATCGCAGGCCCGAAGGCAAGCCTTTTGGCATCTTTCTTTTGTTCGACCGCGCCGCCGGCTTTCTTTCGCCCCGACCGCGCACGCGATTGACCGGCGCGCGCAGGTGGTGTCAAGGCTGGCCGCGCGAGCGGCCACCGCCAGGCTTGGCCTTGGCGGCGCCGAGCACGCCGGCAGGCTGGATGGATTGGGCATGCCGGCCGTCTTACGGATCGTCTCGCCGAGTGTATCGCTCTCTACGCGGTCGCGGATGCGCCGCATCAGATTCGGCGTGTGAAGCAACGCGAATGAGGGGGCTCGTGCAAATAGCTTACGCGAGTATGTCAACCAAAACTGTAGCTTGGCTCGATTGAAGCTGACCGCGAGCTAGGCTTTAGCATAGTAGCTGATGCCCGGGTGTGCTGGGCAACGGATGATGGTTGGCTATATGTACGGGCCACGGTTCGAAGTACCCAACTGGGCCATCTTCGTCGACCAGCATCTCTCGCTCCAGCAAACTCATCAGCGCAAGCTAACCACCTCGCTGCAGCCGTGTGCGGAATGAAAAACAACGTGCCGGACGTTATCGGACCAATGCGAAGCAAGCGCGCATTTCGTCGACGAATATCCCTGGCTGCTCAAAAGCAGCAAAATGTCCGCCTCGCTGAGCGTCGTTCCAATAGAAGAGCCTGGAATAGAGTCGTTCGCCCCACAGCCTTGGCGGACGAAAATTCTCTCCGGGGAATATCGTCACGCCCACCGGGATATCGAGCTTCCGGGCGCTGAAGTCAGTGTAGAAGCTCTCAGCATAAAGCCTTGCCGAGGACGCGGCTGTGGCGGTGAACCAATAGAGACTGATGTTGTCGAGGATTGCGTCGCGGGTAAGCACGCTTTCTGGATCGTATCCGCTCTGGGACCATTCCGCGAGCTTCTCATAAATCCAGGCGGCTTGGCCCGCCGGCGAATCGGTCAGGGCGTAGCCAATCGTCTGCGGACGCGTCGCTTGCAACCGAGCATAGCCGGATTTCTCCAGCGCGAATGTGCGTAGCATTTCAAGCGCCGGCTTTTCCACGTCGGCGAGTTCGCCTTGCAATGGCGGCGGGAACATAACAGGCAAGTTGATATGAACGGCGGCTAGGCCGCGCGCATGCTGCGCGGCGAGCCAAGTCGTTACGCCGGAGCCCCAGTCGCCGCCCTGTGCCACCCAATGGCTGTAGCCGAGCCTCATCATCAGTTCCGTCCAGGCCGACGCGACGCGTGGCAATCCCCAGCCCCTTGTGACGGGCTTGTCGGAAAATCCGAAGCCGGGTAACGAGGGAATCACGAGGTGAAAAGCATCATTCGGACGCCCCCCATGGGATGTTGGATCTGTCAGCGGTCCGATCACCTTGAGGAACTCGAAGACGGATCCCGGCCAGCCATGGGTCAGGACCATCGGCAAGGCATCAGCGTGCCTTGAGCGAATGTGCAGGAAGTGGATGCCCAGGCCATCGATGCGCATACGATACTGCGGAAAGGTATTGATTGCCGCTTCTGCGCGCCGCCAGTCATGAGACTTCCGCCAATATTCGACCAAAGACTGGATTCTCTCGAGCGGCAGGCCCTGCGACCAGTCCGACACGAGTTCTCTTTCAGGCCAGCGGGTCATCTCCAGCCGGCGGCGTAGCCCATCGATTGCGGCCTGCGGCACGTCCACCTTGAACGGTACGATGTCCGTCGTCGCGGGGGGCAGGTGAGACGATAGCACATCATTGGCGCTGCCCCGTTGCGTCAAGCCAGCTGTGGCTGCCAACCCGAATAGCAACGCGCGCCGACCAATTAGCGGAGTGGGGCTATCCTGAATTGTAGCGTCGTGTTCTCTGGGTGCTTTGGCAGTCATGATCGTTTCATAACGTGTGACGAGATGGTGGTCAGCGCAGCTTGGCGAAACAACTGCGCAGTTCGTTCACAAACACTGCAGGTTGCTCAAGTGCCGCGAAATGGCCGCCCTTGGACAATTCATTGAAATGGATGAGCTGTGGGTAGGAGGCCATTGCCCAGCTGCGGGGCACCCGAAAGAGTTCCTTTGGAAAGACACTGATGCCAACGGGAATCTCGATCGTGCCGCCCGCGAAGCTTGCGGGATAATTCTCCCAATATATTCGGGCTGAGGACGCCGCTGTATTGGTCAGCCAATAGAGTGTGATGTTGTCTAAAATCTCATCGCGGCTGATGGCGCTTTCGACCACACCATCATTGTCTGTCCACGCTTGGAATTTTTCATAGATCCACGCAGCGTGCCCCACCGGCGAATCGGCCAGCGGATAGCCGACGGTCTGCGGCCGCGTGCCTTGTTGCTGAAAATAGCCGAAACCATCCGTCCGGAAATGTTCGGCAGCATCAATGGCGCGTTGCTCTTCGGTCGACAATCCTTCGCCGGGAAGCGCGGCGGGAAAAACGAAGGCCCAGTTAAGATGTATTCCGGCTAGGCCCTGCGGTTTCATATGGCCTAGCGCAGAGGTAACCCCCGCTCCCCAATCCCCGCCCTGAGCGACCCACCGGTCATAGCCAAGCCGCTGCATCAACGCCGCCCACGCCCGAGCGATGCGCGGAACTTTCCACCCGGCTTGCTTCGGCTTGTCGGAGAAGGCGAAACCGGGCAGCGAAGGCGCGATGACATGGAACGCATCCGAAGCCGCGCCACCATAAGCGGTCGGGTCGATCAACGGTCCGATGATGTTTAGGAATTCGACGATTGATCCCGGCCAGCCATGGGTAATGAGCAATGGCAAGGCGCTTTTGTGGTGCGAGCGAGCATGAATGAAATGGATGCCTAGTTCATCGATCTCTGTCCGAAACTGCCGAAAGGCGTTGATCCGTCGCTCAAGGCGGCCGAAGTCGTATCGACTACCCCAATATTCGACTAGTTCGCGCATGCGCGCCAACGGTACCCCCTGGGACCAATCGGCTACTGTCTCGCGCTCGGGCCAGCGGGTGAGCATCAACCGTTCGTGTAGATCGGCAATTGCGTCTGGGGGAAATTCCACGCGAAACGGAGCCAAGCCAGCGTCGCTGTCAGCCGGGCCTAAATCCATCTGAGCTGCGCTCCGTGCCGCGTCGGATCCAACCATCACACCTGCCAAAGCGGCCAGCGCCCCCGCGCCTTTGAGGACCGATCGGCGCGAGAGAGGCGCTACGTTCGTTGGCGGATAAATTGTCATCATCTTGGACCCCGGCTTCCTAGGAGCGTCGATATCGAGTTCGGCAGTTGAGGCCGTCGGTATGGAGCGCGATGTCACGCCCGTGGTCGAAGGAGACTGGTTGCTCATGATTCTCTTCGGTAGGCTGTAAGCAGCAGCGGCCCTTGTCTGACGCTAGCCGGAAATAAAGATTGGTTTGACCGGCGCCGGTCGCCACTCAAGACCATATGATCGTGACGACGCAGTGGACGGAACCGACGGCGGCCAAGATCACGCCGAGCACCGTCAGGATCCCACGCGCCATGCGCCGACACTAGAGGTTGACCAACCCTGCATCGACTGCCAGCGTGGTCCCCGTGATGAAACGGCTCCTGTCGGAAGCAAGAAAGAGCACGGCTTCGGAGACATCGGCTGGCTCGACGGCGGGGATGGCAAGCGCATTGTTATAGGCGGATCGCAGCCGTTCGCTGATGCTTTCCAATAGTTCCTGCCGGATCGAGCTCATCATTCCCGTTCCCGATACGGCCGTCGGACAAATTGCGTTAACCCGGATCTTGTGGTCAGCCAACTCGAGGGCGAGTGAACGAACAAGACCAATGATCCCATGCTTGGAAACGCTGTAGGGTTCGAGGAATGGGAGTCCTACGAGGCCGGCAACTGATGCGATGCCTATAATCGATCCTCCGCCGCGCGCGATCAGATGTGGGACTGCGATCTGCATCGTATTCCACGTCCCGGTGAGATTGACGCTGATCGTAGCGTCCCACTGCTGAGGCGTGAAGTCGGCGAGGCGGCCATCCGTCACCACGCCAGCATTGGCCACCACGATGTCCAATCCGCCGAGTTTGTAGACCAAACGATCGACGGTGTCCTTGAAGGTCTGAAAATCCCGAATATCGAGCTGGGCGGTGACAATCGTTCCGCCAGCTTCCCGAACCAAAGACGCGGTAAACTCCAGGTCTTCCGGCGTCGCCATTGGATAACTGATGCCGTCGATTGGCGCGCATATGTCAATTGCGATCACGGCGGCGCCCATCTGCACCAACCTGACAGCATGGCTGCGCCCCTGTCCTCTGGCCGCACCGGTAACCAACGCTATTTTGCCTTCAAGGTCGCTCATGGCCTTCTCCTATTTTCCAGGCGTACCGTTGCCGCCGCTAACGGAAAGAAGAGGGGCGCAGGTGCCATTTGCAAAATTAGCTAAACGGCGCAGTTGATCCGCGGCGAAGGGTTTCTATCGAAACACCTTGATGAGTAGGTGGCCTCTATAAGCGCCCCAAGCCCCCCTCAAGAGGAATGATCTGACCAAAGTGTTCTTACGAAGTATCTTCGTCTAAAGAGGTGTTGATGGGAACACGTTCAGAAGGATGGGACGCGGAATACCAGGTATTCTCGTGTAGAATATTTCGTTCTCTGGGATGGACTTCCCCTACGAGGCGGGTCTCAGTTTGAATCAAGACTAACAGGGCATTGATGCCATCAGGAGCGACCGTCCCACAGCTTACATCGGCCCTGGTGCCGAGATGGTTTTCTCGATGGCCCTTGCGATGATCGGGGGAATGCGCCAACCGGTGCGACCACCTTTCTCACAGCTGCGACTGCGCGCCACCGCAACCCGGACCGTAATGCCGGGCGAACTTGAGCAACCAGTCCTCGATGATCTGCACGGGGCGTGTGAGCGGAGGTGGTCCAACCGGCCAGCTTCGCCGGCTAGGGATGTCTCTTACCTAGAACAAATTATGAGCTCATGCCAACCGTCATCGCTGCGCCCGGGCTTGAGGATCCTGCGTCTGCGGCGGAATGCTTGCCGCGAATTCGCCAAAAACTCACGCCTTTCCTTCAGTAATCTTCACAAATCTGCACAATTTACTTGATTGAGGTCCTGCCCGATCGTGCGTCACCTTATCAAAGCGCTAGGTATCTCGCCCGGAAGGTTCGCCGACCATGTCGCAGCTCAGCATATCCCCTCTTTCAGGTCTGTCACCGCTTCGGCTGAACCCTGTAAACGCCGAACCTCCGCTGCAGCTTGAGTAACGGCCATGAGTGAGAAGGACACAAGGGGAGCCAAGCTGTCACCTCAAGTACCTGTCAACGACAGTAAGACTGCGTCTGCCGAAAGTATTACCGCGCGAATCCTCACCATCGCTCGCGTCATTGGCAGACAGATCGCGCGGGAGCAGCTCAAGGCATCTGAGGCAGCCAATGACAGAGAAACCAACAGGGTAAAAAAGCGGGATGGCTGCCCAAAATACTAGGATGGCCCCAATTTCCTGTCATTCTTGTCGAGATAGCAGGTAACAGAGGAGCTGCGGTATGCACGCGGCTATCTACGCTCGTTTTTCAAGTGATCTCCAGGACGCACGGTCATTGACGGATCAGATTTCATTGGCAAAGAACTATGCCTCGGCTCGCCAACTCCCAGTCGTGTCGATCTATGAGGATGCCGCCCTATCAGGGGCAACGATCATCAATCGTCCAGGCATGCAGCAATTGCTGGAAGACGCAGCAGCGGGGCGGTTCGACCTCCTCATCACGGAGAGCATTGACCGCCTTTCGCGCGGGCAGGCCGACATTGCCTGGCTCTATGAGCGGCTGACATTCTTTGGCGTGCGGATCGAGACTTTGGCCGATGGTCAGATTTCCGAGATCCATATTGGCCTGAAAGGCACGATGGCGGCGTTGTTCTTGAAGGATCTGGCTCAGAAGACCCGTCGCGGCCAGATCGGTCGCGTGAAGGCTGGCCGGATCCCGGGCGGGAAGAGCTACGGCTATGACGTGGTCCGCGCCGGAGGCGAGAGAGGCGAGCGCACCATCAATGAAAACGAAGCCGCCATTGTGCGGGGGATCTACCGGGACTACGCGGCTGGGAAGAGCCCACTGGCCATCGTCTCTGAACTGAACCAAGAGGGCATTCCTGGGCCGAGTGGGGGCCGCTGGAACGCCTCCGCCTTGCTGGGCTCCCGCAAGCGTCGCAATGGCATCCTCAACAATGAGCTCTATCGCGGTGTCATCGTCTATAATCGACAACGCTTCGTGAAGGATCCGACCACGGGTAAGCGCCTTGCGCGGGAAAATCCGGAAAGCGAGTGGCACCGTCAGGATGTGCCCGAATTGCGCATCGTCGACGATACGGTCTGGAACAAGGTCCATGCCGTTCGCGGCGCACGAGGCGGACCACATCTCTATCAGCGCCGACGACCAAAGCGCCTGCTTTCGGGGTTGCTCCGATGCGCCGAGTGCGGAGGCAGCTTCAGCGTGGTCAAAGACGAACGAATGCGCTGCTCGACTCTGACCAATTCAAGGGGCTGCTCGAACACCCGCACGGTCAAAGTCAGCGAGGTCGAGGAGAGGGTGCTTGCCGCCCTCCAAAACTACCTCCTCGCACCGGAAATGGTGGCCGCGGCGGTCCAGGCCTATCGCGAGGAACGGCGGCGGATTTCCGAAGACCGGCGCAAGCGCCGCCACGTCTTGCTAAAGGATGCGACAGCGGTCGAGCGACAGCTCGATTTCCTCATGAAGATGGTGGGAGAGGGGGCAACTGACCTCGAAAAGAGCAGGCAGCGTTATATCGAGCTTACGGCCGAGCAAAGCCGGATCGCCGAAGAGCTTGCCGATGCTGGCAATCCCGACGCGATCGAGTTCCATCCCGAAGCGGCCGAACTTTACCGGGCCAAGGTCGCCGATATTCATAACGTGTTGAAGAATTCCGAGGCTGCCTGTCGGGAAGCGATCGTGGTTGTGCGTGACCTAATTGACCATATTCTCGTCACGCCTGCAGAAAAGCCGACTCCTGTCGGGCTTACCGTGGTTGGGAATCTGGCGGCTTTATTGTCGGAGAACCCTTCCGGAACAAGGGTGGCTGAATCGTTGGTTGCGGGGGCAGGATTTGAACCTGCGACCTTCAGGTTATGAGTTTGTCGACTTCGGTTCGCGGGGATGCACGACTATTCTCCGAATTTCACTAACTCACTGTTTTGTATTTGATATTTGACCAGGCGGGTTACCTCGCTTACTATCGTTTTCACAGAAATTCTGATCCATTTGTAACCCATGTGTAACCCAGGAAGTTTCGGTGCTACACAAATGGGTCGCGGCGTTGTTCCGGATTTAGCGCATGTCAAAACTTTCAAAGCGCGTCGTCGAAGCTTTCCCTGTCGAGCCCCGGGATCGAGATTTTTACGATGACGAAATCAAAGGCTTCGGCGTGCGGGTGCGTAGCTCGGGCAGACGTACTTACTTCGTCATGACGCGCCTTAATGGTGTAATGCGTCGCTTTACTATCGGCTCTCATGGGCCGGTGACGGCGGAGATGGCGCGCGCGAAGGCGAAGCTGCTGCTTGCCGATGTGATCAACGGGAAAGATCCAACGCTCGGCAATAAGAGAGCGAAAGCGGGAGACAAAATCTCGGATCTTTGTTCACGGTTCCTCGCCGAGTATGTGCCCGCTCATTGTAAGGCCAGCACCGCGTTCGAGTACAAGCGTTCCGTCGAGCTTTTCGTGCTGCCCAAGCTCGGCGAACGCCCTATCGCCGAAATCGAGCGCAGGGACATTATGGCGCTCCATCACGACATGCGAAATATTCCCTACCAAGCCAATCGAACAGTCGGCGTTCTTTCCGTCATGTTCGCGCAGGCAGAACGATGGGGGTTGAGAACAGAAGCGTCCAACCCCTGCCTTGGAGTGAAGCGGTATAAAGAAGAAAAACGGGAACGGTTCTTATCACCGGACGAACTGCAACGGCTTGGTAACGCGATGAAAGACGCTGAAGTGGAGATGCCTTCGGCGGTCGCCTGTTTCCGGCTTCTGATACTGACCGGCTGCCGATTGAGCGAAATCCAGACGCTGCGTTGGGAGTATGTCCGGGATCGGATGATTTATTTGCCGGACTCAAAAACTGGCAAGAAAACCATTTATCTTGGCACGCCCGCACTCGAGGTGCTGGAAACCGTCCCGCGTGTTCCGGGTAATGCCTACGTCATCGCCGGGCGCGTGGAAGGACAGTATTTGTCGGATCTACAAAAGCCTTGGCGACGCATCCGCGCTGCCGCCGGGCTTGAGGACGTCCGCATCCACGATCTCCGCCATACATTTGCGTCTAATGGCGTCGCGCTCGGACAGGGTTTGCCAATCATCGGTAAGCTCCTCGGTCATAGCCAAGCGCAAACGACAGCTCGCTATGCTCATCTTGCGGCCGATCCCGCTCTGGCCGCCGCCGACCAAATTTCCACGCAAATCGCAGCGGCGATGAAGTGACCGATCAGGGAATGAATTATTGTTCCGCTTGCAGCAAGTACCTATAGCCCTGTCGCGTCATCCACTCGGCGCGCGAGAGATGCGCTCGCCAAATCCGCTTTGAACGCCCCGGTTGCTTCTCAGGATCAATTCCTAAGATCAGGTGCGCCGCCACACGCCAATGAACCCCTGCGGCCTTCGCATCGAGCAGCCGAAGATAGGCAGCGAAATGCGCTTCGTCGAACGACGTGATGGCATTGATCATTGGCGGTTCATCGGAACGTGTACGTGTCATGCGATCGTTTGCCTGTCGCGAAAACACCGACTGATACGGCTTGGCAACCAAACCGCCAGTGCTATTACATACTATAGTAGATAAACCTTAGAATATGTAACCGTCAGCTTAACGCGCATGGATATGCGCAAGCTGGTGGGCCGAAATTTTGCCCGAATACGCCGCGAAAAAGGGTTCACGCAGGAGCGCTTCGCGGAACTCTCCGGCTTTACGCAGCAATATCTGAGCGACCTCGAACGGGGCCTTCGCAACCCAACCATCGTCACGATTTATGAGATCGCAATTGCGCTCGGCGTGAGCCACATGGAAATTGTGATGCCTGACCAAATCGAGGAGGCGGGAAGCCCAATCACCGATGCGCCTCCAGCTCAAAAATCTTGATTAAAAGCGATTTGCGCTTAAGATATACGATGACCGTTTTGTATATCAAGGATGCATCATGCAAGTCTCTCGCTGGGGAAACAGTCTCGCGGTGCGTCTCCCCACCGCCATTGTCGAGGCCCTCGGACTGAAGGAGGGCGACGACATCGAAATCCACGTCTTGGGGGAGAAGGTGCTGGAGGTCACGAAGACACCGTCCGCGCAGGAGTTGCTCGACCGTTTGCGCAAATATCGAGGGCGCCTACCGAAGGGATTTCGTTTCGACAGGCTGGAAGCCAATGAGCGAAGTTAGGCCGTTCTTCGACACCAATATCCTGCTCTACCTGTTATCGGACGAAGACGGCCGCGCCGACACGGCGGGCGCTCTGTTGCAGTCCGGCGGCTTGGTCAGCGTTCAGGTCTTGAACGAATTCGCAAGCGTGGCGAAACGCAAGCTCGGCATGGACTGGGAGGAAATCGCCGATATCCTCGGTGTGGTGAAAGCCGTCTGCAGCGTGGTACCGGTGGCCATCGACACGCACGAACTCGGGATTTCGATCGCGAGGCGGTACGGCTTTACGGTCTATGACGGAATGATCTGGGCCGCCGCCCTTCTGACGGGGTGTCCGGTGCTTTACTCCGAGGATATGCAGCACGGCTTCGTCATTGACGGGACCGTGTTGCGAAATCCCTATGCGGAGAGTTGATGCCGCCGATCCTCTGCGTGTACGGCCTGGCCTGGGGTTATTTCTGCGGGTACGGGCTGAGTACCAAGTCCTTTTGCACGATGACGCGCAGCGGCCAGCCGGGCCGGACCTTGATTGTGGGCTGCACATTGAGTTGCCGTTCCACGATCTGGCTTGCAGCGCGATTGGTGGTCTGACCGAGGCCCTGCCGCAAGGCTTCGACGAGATCGTTCTCGTCTCCTCCGAAAGACAATTCGGTTCCAACATTCAGAAGCGTCGCCAAGGCGATGCCCTTCACCAGTTGCCAGGTGTGATTATCGACTTCGTCGGATAATCCAGCATATCCGCCCTGATCGGTCGCGGGCAGGTTCTCGATGACGATGGAAGAGCCATCGGGACGGATGATGCGTTGCCAGACGATCAAGGCGCGGTTCTGACCGAAACTGACCCGCGCGTCATATTTGCCGACAAGGCGGGCGCCTTGGGGAATGAGCAGATGCTTGCCGGAGACGGTGTCATAAACCGGCTCGGTCACCTGCGCGATAACGAAGCCCGGCAGGTCGGAATTCAGCCCCGTGATCAGGCTGGCGGCGATGACGGTGCCCGCCATCAGCTGGTATGGCGAGGCCGGTTTCTGAAGCGAGTGAGCATTGTAGATGCCGGCCTCGGGCTTGGCGTTCAGGAAGGAAAGCTTGTCGGTTTGCGCAGTATCGCTGCTGCTTCCCGCAGCGAGCGGGGTGCCAGGGGCGAGCGATTGCAGGTCCCCTTGCAGCGCCGTCAATGCATCGCGTCCCGGATCTGCCTGCGCAGTTGATGGCGAGGATTCTCTTCCCAATATGGCCTGGCCCTTGATCTGGAAAAAGACCGGCGCCGAGCGCGCCTGACGCGCGAGGCGAAGCTGGTCCTGGAGGTCCTGATCGAGCAGCGCTAATTGTGCGGCCGCGTCTGGAGACGGCTGATCCCGATCGCCGGCTGCAGGTGCGATCTCCCCAATACGCTCCGGCGGCCGGACGGCGTCATAGCGTTTCGGCAGCCCCTCCAAGCCCTCGGCATAGGGTTTGGTGTCCGTGTTCAGCAGTTCGGTCGGCCCTTGCGCCGTCCAGACAACGGGCCGCAAGGCGAGGATCACAAGTCCCGCGATTGCCGTCACGCCAAGGGCGACGCCGCCGATCACGACTCGGCGATTGATGCGCGTCACCGGCCGTGGCTTCACGCGCAGCTCGACGCTGTCGGGATCGACTTTCTCCGGGGCGATGGGCGTTTCGGCGCTGTCGCTCATTTCCAGACCTCGCGCCATTGCGCATCGCGCCGGGTGATCCGCACGATGCGCTGTGGGTCTTCGCCTTGCCGCAGCTCCGCGGCAGCGAATAGCCGATCAACGATATAGGTCGAGCCTTTGACGCGGTAGTTGACCAGCGCCGGCTTCCCGTCGGCGCCCGCGATGAACAAGGGCGGGGCTTCGCCTTGGCGAAGCGTCGATGGAAACTGGATGTAAACCTTATTGCCGTCGTCGAAAACCTGGGCGGGCCGCCACGGCGCATCGCCGTCGATGCGGTAGCGGAAGCGGATCGCGTCGAGGGCGATGCGCGTATCGACGACGGCCTCGCGCGCCGCTGCTTGGGCTTCAGCTTGGCGCTTGCGGATCACAAGCTCGGACAAGGGATAGGTCCAGGAGACGCTGGCAATATAGGTTTTCTCCGTCGAGGTCAGCTCCAGATGGTAGGTGCGCCGGTCGGTTGCGATGACAAGGTTGGTGGCAAGATCTGCGGCGATGGGCTTGACGAGGATATGGGTGCGGGCCGAGGCGCCCGCGCCGCTCTGGGTGTCACCGATCACCCAGCGCACCGTGTCGCCGGAGGAGACCGACAGCAATGTCTCCCCCGGCTCGAGGGCAATATCGGAAACCTGATTGACGGCCGCATAGAGCTGGTACAGCGCGCCTTGGGTGAAGGGGTAGACCTGCATGGCGTTGATGCTGCTATCCTTCCCCGGCACAATCTTGGCGGCGGCATTGGCATCCGCGACCCGATCCTCGGGCGGCTTTTCCGGTCCGGCGCCTTTAATCTCCGCTTTTTGCGGCAATGGTTTCAACTGACCGGGAAGCGGCAGCGGCTCCGGCACCGTGACGACGGAGGTCTCGAACCTGGATGGTGGCTCAGGCTCAGCCTTGGCAAAGACCGGCGGGTCCAACGCGATCTCCGGAATGCGAACTTTCGTGGCGCAGGCAGCAACCAACGCCGACAGAGCAAGAAGCGCGACGGTAGAGCTCTTCATTTCTCGCCTCCCAGATCCTGGCCCCAATTGAAGGCGGTTATGTAGATCCCAAGCGGGTTCTTGCGCAGCCTCGCCTCATCGCGGGGGGCCGCGATCATCATCGTGAACAGGCCGGTGAAGCGCTTGGTGGCGACAAGCGCGCCGCCTTCAAAGCTCTGCTCCTGCCAGCGCAGCTGGAAGGACGATGGCGAGGCCCTGACCGCGCTCGTCACATCGACAGCGATGGTTCCCCGCCCAAGACGGGCAAAGGGATCATTGCCGCGGGCATAGTCGTTCAGCGTCACCGCCGCTTCCGCCGTGACGTAGTCATAGGCGTTCAGCCAATTCTGCCGGACGATCACCGCATCGCTGGAGAGGCCGCGCACCTGTTCGACGAAGCGGGCAAGATGATAGGCGATCTGCGCATCCCTCGGCTCATAGGCGCGTGAGGCGGGATTGATCTGGCGGACGCTGCCGCTGGCTTCGATTTCAACCACATAGGGCACCACCAATCCGCTTTGGGCGTACCAGGCAAAAGCGCCTGCAAGGCCGATGGAGAGGCCTAAAGACCCAAAGGCCATCAGCCGCCAATTCCTGGCTTGCGCCCGCGCCGAACCAAGCCGTTCATCCCAGACCTGCGCCGCCTTTTGGTAGGGCGTGACGGGCGGCGGCGTACGGCCATAGCGCATGCTTCCCCGTTTGAAGACCATGAGCGGCTCCTATTTCTCTTGTAAGTTTGGACCTTGGCCCTGGGCCGGCCGATCGCCGGACGAGATGGATTGCGCGGCGATGAAGCCTGTGGCCCGCAGGCGGTTCGCCCGGGACATGCTCCGCGCCCAGCCGGGTGCGCCGCCTTGGCCGTCGCCGCCGGGGGCAGACCCGTTACCCCCATGTCTCGACGTCGCGCGCAGGCCATAGGCCGAGCCTTGCGCGTAGGCGTCGGCGATCGGGCTCGACATGGCGGATGCGGCACGCCGGATAGGCTCGCCGATCGCCGCCTGCGCCATCCCCCGTACCCCGCCTTGCTCGTAGGAGGTGGAGGCGGCGCCAGACATTGCGGCCGCCGCCCGAACGGCGCCGCCACCGATGGCGCCTGCTGTTCGTGCCGCACCCGAGGCCAAAGCCGCCGCACCGATGCCCGCTGCTGCGACACCCATCGTAGTCGCGACCGCCGATCCCGCACCCAATTGCGGTGCTCCCGAAATCAAGCCTGCTGCAAGGGCGGGAACGAAGATCGCCAGTCCGAAGACTGCGATCGCCCCCAGAATGGCGGAGGCGGCGTGATTGAGCGTCGCCTCGCCGGTCAACGGCTGAACGAGCGTGCCGAAGACGGAGGAGCCAATACCGATGACGATGGCGAGCACCATCAGCTTGATGCCGGACGAAAGCACATTGCCAAGCACGCGCTCGGCAAGGAACGAGGTTCGCCCGAACAGAGCGAATGGCACCAGCAGGAAACCAGCCAACGTCGTCAGCTTGAATTCGATGATGGCGATGAAGAGCTGTACGGCGAGGACGAAGAAGGCGAGGAGCACGATGCCCCAGGCGAGCATCAGGACGATAATGGTAACGAAGTTTTCGAAGAAGCTGGTCAGGCCGACCAGCTCCCCGGCCTTCTGCAAGAGAGGGTGCGCCGCCTTGAAACCGGTATCGGCGACAAAGCCGGGGCGCATTAAATCGTTAGCTGACATCGACGCGCCGGACGCCTTCAGGCCCAAGCCGCCGAAGGAGCGGAAGACGATGTCGGCGAGATCCTTCCAGTTGTTCAGCAGGAAGGCAAAAAAGCCGACATACAAAACCTTGCGGACGAGCTGGGCGGGGATGTTGTCGTCATTGCCCCAGGCCCAGAACAGCCCCGCAAGCGTAATGTCGATGGCAACCAGCACGCTCGTGAGATACGCCACATCGCCTGAGACCAGCCCGAAGCCGCTGTCGATATAGCGCGAGAAGGTCTCAGTGAAGCGGTCGATGATGGCGAGATCGTCCATGACGGCGTCTTCCTACGGGTGGGCCGCGTAAGCGCTGCCCGAGCCGAGAAAGCTTCTCAGCCGGACACGGGCTTCTTCTTCGGCGGCGAGGCGTCGCGCCCGGTCGGCGGTCTCGCCGCGGGATTGCGCTGCCAGCAACGCTTGCAGTTGCAGTTGTTGCTTGAGGGTGAGGCCTTGCAGCTCATTGCCCGCCTGCGCGGCTTCGAGCGCTCCGGGCGCGGCCCTCGAGCGGGCAAGCAGCGCGGTGAGCGTCTCGGTATCCGCCGCCAATCCATCCGCCGTGGCCGCCTCCAAGAGGCCCGATCGCTTGACGCTTTCGAGCGTTTCGCTCCAGCGCGCCTTGGTTTGCTGGATGGATGTTTCGGCCGACAGATCCGCGAACTCTGTTGGATAGAGCTTGGCAAACGAGGTTTCGGTATCCTGCAGTTTCAGAGCGATGGCGCTTCCGCTGTGGAGCGCGCCGGTGATCTGTGACAGCTGTTGCTGGAGCTGCGGCGCGATCGTTTGGCCGCTGGAGGCAAGGTTCTGATCCATGCGCTTCAGCATGTCGATCTGGTTCTGGATTGCCTTGACCTGGTTGTTGATCTGCTGCAGGGCGCGCAGCGTGGCGATGTAGTTCTGCTTGTAGTTCCAGGGGTCATAAACGATGTCGGCATTTGCGTTTTTGTGGAAGCAGCCAAGGAATGCGGAGGCCAGAACGAAGGCAAAGAACACCCGATGCACGAAATGGCGTGCCATGAGCTTTCTCCAGAATTGGTGAGAGTTGGGGTTTAGGCGCGGAACGGCGACAGGCGGGCGACCAACTCCGCTTCGAGGACAGGATCCGGGATGAGTTCTTCCTCGTCGTCCTCGTCCTCATGCGGATGAGGTGACATTGCCGCTGCCGCGGGCGCTCCGGCGCCGCCATCGCCGGTGTTCGATGTCTTCGCCACCTGATCCAAGAGCTCGGCGGCCCAGCCAAGCCCTTTGGCCCTCAGAAATTCTGCTGGGAAGCGATGCCTGGGATGATTGGCGGATGTCTCCTGCACCAGCTTCAGATCCGCCGGCGAGGATGCGCCGCATAGGCTCAGCGCGATGGAGCCAAGGCCGAGCTCGAACAGCCGGTTGCCGCGCGCCGATTGGAGGTAGTAATCGCGCTTGGGCGCGGCCTGGGCGATAATCTCGACCTGCCGGGAATTCAGACCGAAGCGTCTATAGATCGCCGCCGATTGGGGTTCTTGCGCCCGAGAATTGGGCAGGAAAATCCGGGTCATGCAGCTTTCGATGATGGCGGGCGCGATTTTGGAGTTTTCGATATCGGCGAGCGACTGCGTCGCAAACACCACCGCGACGTTCTTCTTGCGCAAGGTCTTGAGCCAGGCGCGAATCGTCTCGGCGAGCAGCGGGTGATCGAGGAACAGCCAGGCCTCATCGAGAATGAGGAGTGTCGGCGATCCGTCGAACCGCGCCTCCAGCCGGTGGAACAGATAGGACAGAACCGGAGCGACGAGCCCCTTATGCCGCATCAACTCTTCCAGCTCGATATGCAGCACGGCGGCGTCAGCGATCGTCTCCTGCGTGCCGTCGAGCAATCGTCCGAAGGCGCCATCCAACGTGTATGGGTTCAGCGCCTGCGTCAGCGCCGCCGATTGAACGAGCACAGCCAATCCGGTCAGCGTGCGCTCCTCTGGAGGCGCGGAGGCCAGACTTTCCAACGCCGTCCAAACCGCCTCGCGCACCTCCGGATCGACGCGCATTCCGTCCTGGGCAAGGAGGGCGCAGACCCATTCGAGCCCGAAAGCACGAATCTCCAGCTTGTCCACATGGCGCAAGGGTTGCAGCGTCAGGTTCCCGTCCAGGGACAGATCGATCGCTTCACCGCCCATGGCAAGACAGGCAGCTTTGGCGGATTTGCCCTTGTCGAAGACGATCACTTTTGCGCCGATGAAACGCCGGAACTGCAAGGCCAAAAGGGCGAGCAGTACCGACTTGCCGGCGCCGGTCGGACCGACCACCAAGCTGTGGCCGACATCGCCGACATGCAGATCGAGGCGGAACGGAGTGGAGCCTCGCGTTCTGGTCATCATCAAGGGCGGGGCGTTGAGATGCCCATTGCGATCCGGGCCGGCCCAGACGGCGGAGACCGGCATCATATGAGCCAGATTGAGCGTGTGCACCAAGGGCTGGCGGATATTGGCGTAAGGGTTTCCGGGCAAGCTGCCGAGCCAGGCCTCGACCGCGTTCAGGCTCTCGCGGATGGTCACGAACCCACGCGCATTGACGATGCGTTCGATAGCGATCAGCTTGTCCTCGACCTTGCGCTCCGAGGCGTCGCGCACCACGATGGTGGTCGTCACATAACCGAAGGTGACGTCATCCGAGCCCAGTTCTTGCAAAGCCTCGTCGGCGTCTGCGGCCTTGTTGCCGGCATCGGTATCGATGAGCGCGCTTTCGCGGGCAAACATGACCTCGCGCACGACGGCCATCACCGATTTGCGCTTGGCGAACCATTGCCGGCGGAGTTTGCCAAGCTCGCGTTCCGCCTCGCGCTTGTCGAGCGGGATGAAGCGTGTCACCCAGCGATAGGAAAAGCCGAGATCGTTCAGGGTATCGAGCATTCCGGGCGAGGTGCTGTTCGGGAAGCCGAGCACGGTCAGCACCCGCAAATGCTGGTCGCCGAGCCTAGGCGAGACGCCTCCCGTCAAGGGACTATCGCAAAGGATGGCATCGAGATAAGCAGGCACATCAGGCGCTGCCACCCTCATGCGTTTCGCAGAGACTGTGTTGTGCAGATAGGTGAGGAGCTCTGTGTCGCGTAGCGGCACCAGTTCGGGCAGGATGTTGGCAAGCAGCGCCAGTGCCCGGTCGGTTTCGGAGATGAAGCCGTCGAGATGGGCACGCGGATCGAGGAGGGGCGCCTGGCCACCGTCGCGTTCGTAGAGCAGGCCTTCGGTCTTCGCCGCGGCGTCGGCAGGCGGCAAGTACAGGAGACTGAGATAATACCTGCTCTCGAAATGGCTGAGTTCGGCCTCGAAGCCCGCTTTGCGTTCCTCATCCACCAGCCAGGAGACGGGATCGGCAAAGCAACCGCCGGGATAGGATTGGGCCGGAATGCGCTCGGCCTCGAAAAACATGGCCCAGCGCGATCCGAAGCGTTTGAGCACGTTGTTCAATCGCGCCGTGATTGAGACCAGTTCGGCGTCGGTGGCGCTATCGAGATCGGGGCCGCGATAGCTGGCGGCGCGCAGGAAGCTGCCATCCTTATTGAGGATGACACCGGGCGCCACCAAGCAGGCCCAGGGCAGATAATCGGCAAGGCTGACGGATTTCTTGCGGTATTCGGCGAGGTTCAGCATGAGAGATACCCCTTATGGCGGGAATGCCGGGACAGAACTGCGAAGAAGGCGGGGTCTTTGCGGGTGAGCCAGACGGCTAGCGCGTGGCCCAGGAGCCAGATGAGGAGACCGGCGAGCCAAAGCCTGAGGCCGAGGCCAATGGCGGCCGCCAGCGTGCCGTTCACAATGGCAAAGCCGCGCGGGGCGCCGCCAAGCAGCACGGGCTCGGTCAGTGCCCGATGCAGCGGCACTTCGAAGCCGGGAGAGATCGATGGGAGATGATCCATGGATGGCGCCTCAGTCGATGACCGCGCCGCCGGCGAAGGCGAAGAAGGACAGGAAGAAGGATGTCGCAGCAAACGCGATGGTCAGGCCAAAGACGACCTGCACGAGCCGCCGAAAGCCGCCCGACATGTCGCCGAAGGCGAGGCTGAGGCCGGTGCCGATGATGACGATCACCGCCACCATCTTGGCGACCGGCCCCTCGATCGAATCCAGGATTTTCTGGAGCGGCGCCTCCCACGGCATGCCGGATCCGGCACCGTAGGCGGGCGAGGCCGAGAGGAGTGCCAGGGCCATTGCGGCCAACGACAGGCGGGCCGGCAATGATGGCCGAAACCGTTCCAATGGAGCAAAAATTGCGGAGAGCATGACTTGATTTCCCTCAAGATGATGAGGCCCAAGCATGCGTGGGGCAGCGAAAAATCCCTATGAGGGAAGCCGAGAAATGCCGTGAATGCGTGGGCAAATGCCGGACAAACGGGGAGTGAACGGCCGCAGGCGCTCGGCGCCGGGCAGGCCGGGTTGATAATACTGGGCGGGATCTTGGTGGCGTTGAACGCTAAGGTCCCGCCGGATAGGAAATGACCTATTGGTCAACGCAGTTTAGGCGCTCAGGGCCTTCAGTCGATAACCGCCGGACGGATCGATTCCATCGACCGCAAGCAGTTCAGTGACCCGGCGCTCCTCGCCCCGCCCTTGCAGGTAGACGATCAAATCGACCGTCTCGGCGATCAGGGATTTTGGAACGATCGCCACCGCTTCCTGGATCAATTGCTCAAGCCGTGCCAAGGCAGCGGTCGCCGAATTGGCATGCACCGTAGCGATGCCGCCCGGATGCCCAGTGTTCCAGGCTTTCAGCATGTCGAGCGCTTCTCCGCCCCTCACCTCGCCAATGATAATGCGGTCGGGGCGCAAACGCAGCGTTGACCGCACGAGGTCGGAAAGGGAGACGACGCCAGATTTGGTCTTGAGGGCGATGCAATCCTCGGCCTCGCAGCGCAGTTCGCGTGTGTCTTCCAGAATAATCACGCGCTCGCCCATGGTGGCGATCTCGGCGAGCAGTGCATTGGCAAGCGTTGTCTTGCCCGATGAGGTGCCGCCGGCAATGAGGATATTCCGGCGGTCCGTCACGGCCTGCCGGAGCGCCTGGGCCTGATCCTCGGTCATCATGCTTTTGCTGACGTAGTCGCTGAGCCTGAAAATTATTCCGGCAGGCTTTCGGATCGAAAAGCATGGCGCGGTTGCGATGGGCGGCAAAAGCCCCTCAAAGCGCTCGCGGGTTTCCGGCAATTCCGCTGAGACGATTGGCGACCAGGCATGAGCTTCGCTCCGTGCATGGGCGGCGACAATGCGGATGATGCGTTCGGTGTCAGCCGCGCCCAGGACATGACCGGAAAAGCTGCGGCCCCGGCCGGCCCGATCGACCCACAATTTTCCGTCGGGATTGACCATGATTTCGATGGTGCTTGGATCTTGAAGCGCCTGTCCAATGGCTCGGCCAAAAGCCGTCGCCAACATCTGACGCCGGCGGCTATCGGCTTCTTCCTTGCCCGTCACTCGTCTCGCACCCCGCCGTCCCGATCGTCATCCGGCTCATCATTATCGACGATTTCGCCCGGCTCGCCGGCTTCGCCTAAGGCTTCGGCGAAGAGCTCGGGCTTTTCAGTGACGATGGTTTCGAGCACCTGGGAAATCAGCCGCTGATCAGAGGCAAGACGCCTGCCAACCTGGGCAACGAAGCGGTGAAAGCGGTCGCGGCCGAGGATTTTTGCTTCCTCCTGCTCGCTCTCGGGCACGGGCGGCGTCACAATGAGAAAATAGCGCACGAACAGCCCGAGCGTTTCGGTGACGATGGCGAGATCGCGTTGTAAGCCGCCGAGCGTCTTGGAATGGCTGTTCAGCCGCCTGACGATCACGGGCTCGAGGGCGTTTTCGGGCTTTGGCGAGAGGAACGCCTTGATCGCCTCATCGGCGATCCCCGAGCGCGAGGCTCCGTGTTGGCTGCACGCCTGCCGCAAAAGCCGTGACGCCTCCGGCGACAGATAGAACGAAAAACGCGCCTTCATGATTTGTCATCCATGGAGCGGGTTGGGTGAAGCGCTGGCCTTGCGTCCAGGTCGAAATCATCGTCGCGAGCGGCATCCAACAGACTGAGCTGTTTGCTCTGTACCGTGGGCGACTTCGCTGACCTTTTCGGCTTGCCGATTGAGACGATATTCGAGCCGGGCTCGGGATCGAGCCTCGCATCATAGGTCGCGCAACACCCCTCCCAATCATGGGGCGCCCGTGGAGGCGCATCGGCATAGGCGCCCTCAGTCAGCACCGGCGCGGCAAGGCATCGTTCTTGAAAATTCAGGTCCTCGAAATAACGAAGCTTGGTCGCCTTGATCGGCGGACAGCCGGAGGTCATGATCAGCGCTTGGTCTTTGGGAAGCTGCAGGATCTCACCCGGCGTCAGCAATGGTCGCGGTGTCTCCTGCTCCGAGACCGAGGAATGGGTGAACCAAAAGGCGGAACGGCTGCCGGTAAGCCCACGCACGGCCCGCAGCTCGGTTGCCGTGCCAAGCGCCTCTGAAAGCCTCTTGGCGGTGCGCTCGTCGTTGGGTGCGAACACGATGCGAATATGACAGTTGTCGAGAATGGCGTTGTTAATGCCATAGGCTTTGTCGATCTGATTGAGCGACTGCGCAATTAGACAGGCGCGGATATTGTAGCCCGCTAGAAATGCCAGCGCGCCTTCGAAAAAATCGAGACGGCCCAGGGCTGGAAACTCGTCGAGCATGAGCAGCATGGGACGCCGTTTCGCGATCTCTGCGGGGTCGAGGCTTTCGGTCAGGCGCCTGACAATCTGGTTCAGAATCAGACGGACCAGCGGCCGGGTGCGCGACAGGTCGGATGGCGGGATGACGAGGTAAAGCGATAGCGGCTGTTTCGCTGTGACCAGATCCATGATCCGCCAATCGGACCGGCTGGTGACTTCGGCGACCAGCGGATCGCGATACAGCGTCAGCAGGCTGACCGCCGTCGAGACGACGCCCGAGCGTTCATTCTCGGCCTTGTTCAGCAGATCGCGGGCGGCGGCTGCCACTATGGGATGGACTTTCGGCGTCGTGCCGTCGCCGAGATGGTTGGTCGCCAGCATGACTTTCAGCAGCGCTTCTATGGGGCGAGCAGGATCCGCGATCAGCCTTGCCACCTGCGCGAGCGTCTTTTCCCTCTCGGCGTAGAGCACATGAAGGATCAAGCCCGTAAGAAAGGCGTGCGCAGTTTTCTCCCAATGGGAGCGCTGATCGAGGGCGCCTTCGGGATCGACGAGGATGTCCGCGATGTTTTGCACATCCCGCACCTCGTTGGCGCCGCGCCTGACCTCCAAAAGCGGATTGTAATGGGCGGATCTGACATCCGCCGGATTGAAAGACAGGCAATGGGAAAACCGGGACCGCCAGCCTGCCGTCACCTGCCAATTCTCGCCCTTGATATCGTGGATGATCGCAGGGCCAGTCCAGGAGAGCAGCGTCGGCACCACAACGCCTACGCCTTTTCCCGAGCGCGTCGGCGCCACCATCAGCACATGCTCAGGCCCGTCATGGCGGAGATAGCAGCCGTTGGTTTGCGCCAGCACCATGCCCCGGTTTGCGAAAAAATCAGCTTCGGAAATCGCTGTTGTATCCGCCCATCGAGCCGAGCCGAATGTCGAGCGAGCTTTTTTAGAAGGGCGAGCAAAAAGCATGTGGAGGTCGAGCTCTCGATGAGCCGCTATCTTCGCAGCCTCTGCAATTAGAGCCTATGGGCAAACCCGAGAAAAAGCGGGAAGTGATTGTCAGCATTCGAAAAACAACGGCGGCTGCGCCGTACGCGCAGGAAATCCCGACCCGACCCGAAACGCCTATCTCTGGGAAGCGCGGCGGGACATGGACCACATCGAAAAAATCGCGGTACGCCATGGATCTAACAGACCATGCGGTCGCCGACATCCTCTGGGAGCAGCAGAAGAAACTGCGCGAGCTCAAGCTCCTATTTCAGACGGGTCAATTTCGCGCGCGACGGCGCCCGCGAGAGAAGCGCAGAAGAGTTCTATATCGGCGTTCCTGATTTTCGCGGCAAAACGGCGAAGCGCACGCTGTCCCATGACTGGCGCGCGCCGATCTCGTCCATGTTCTACGACTATAGATCGGCGCGGCGCGGTATCAGGCTCCGGCGGGCGAGGTGCGGCGCCGGCTCGACCTGAAACGCCAGTAATCCAAGCGCGACTCATCGATCATCGACGCCTCGTGATTCTGGCAGCGCGTGAACCTGACCAGTCTTGGGCGAAGGCGTGAAGTCTTGTCCAAGAGCGGGATGCCGGAAATCGGCCTGTTCGGTTCGATTGAAGCGCGATGCGGAAACGGAACGCGGGAGCCTGGTGGCGTTGCGGGCAATCGGCGTTGCGCAGCCGCAGCATATGCTCCGGGGCGATCGCGCAAACCTGTCACACGCCTGTCATACGCTTCGACTATTCCATAACCATGGAAGGAAACCACGCGGCGGCAGGCTTCGGCATGCTGGCACAAGAGACACGTCTTAATCTCGTCAGGCTGCTCTCCAGCCATGGCGCGTCGGGAATGGCCGCAGGCGGGATCGCGCGGGCGCTGGACATCGCGCCCTCCACGCTCTCATTCCATCTCACGGCCCTGGAAAACGCCGGTCTGGTCCAGTCGACCCGGCAAGGCCGCCAGATCGTCTATGCCGTCCGCTTCGCCGCGCTGCGCGAGCTGATTTGCTATCTGACCGAGACCTGTTGCGCCGGGCGGCCGGAGCTTTGCGGTGATATCGCAAGACTTCTTCCCAACTATATCGATGAGGAGACGACCATGGTTGCAGCGTTTAACGTCCTGTTCATCTGCACCCGCAATTCGGCCCGCTCGATCATGGCGGAGGCCATTCTCGAAAGGGTCGGGCGCGGAAAATTCAAGGCGTATTCGGCGGGATCGACCCCGGCCGCCGCGCCGATGCCCGAGGTTCTCGACCGGCTGGTGATGATGGGCCACGACGTTTCGGGGCTGCGTCCGAAGTCCTGGCACGAGTTCACCGGTCCAAATGCCCCGCGCATGGATTTCGTGCTGACCCTGTGCGATCCCGGCGACGAGGAAGTCTGTCCCGATCTCGGCGACAAGCCTGTCACGGCGACCTGGCCGTTTCCCGATCCCGCCAAGTTCACCGGCTCCACCGCCGAGCGGCTGGTCCTCCTCAATGAGCTGTACGGCATGATCCGCCGCCGCCTCGAAGCCTTCACGGGTTTGCCTTTCGCCACCCTGGATCGCATCGCAATGAAGGCTCGCCTCGATGAGATGGGCGAGAGCTCGCCCGTCTCCCGCTGATCGGGGATGGTCATCTAACCAAGGATACACCCGGCAAAATGCGCATTGGCATCAATGGAATGGGCCGCATGGGGCGGCTGTCGCTGAGGGCCGCGCTCGGCGGGGTCGAGCGCACGCCCGGCGATCCGCGCGCGGCCAACCGCCTCGATATCGTGCATGTCAACGAAGTAAAGGGCGGCGCGGCGGCCACCGCCCACCTCCTCGAATTCGACAGCATGCATGGCCGCTGGCGGACCGGCTTCGAGGTTCCCGGCGATGACGCCATCATCGTCGGCGGAAAGCGGATAAGCTTCTCGGAGGGCAAGACCCCGGCCGATGTGCCATGGGGGGACCTAGGCTGCGACATCGTGCTGGAATGCACGGGTAAATTCCTCACGCCCGCCGCCCTGGAGGTCTATTTCGCGCGCGGCGTGAGGCGCGTCATCGTCGCCGCGCCGGTTAAGGATGCGGCGGCGCTTAACATCGTCGTCGGCGTCAACGACCATCTCTACGATCCGGACCGGCACCGGCTGCTGACGGCGGCCTCCTGCACGACCAACTGCCTCGCGCCGGTGGTGAAGGTGATCCACGAATCCATCGGCATCCGACACGGCCAGATCACCACCATCCACGACCCCACCAATACCAATGTGGTGGTCGACGCCCCGCATAAGGACCTGCGCCGCGCCCGCTCGGCCATGCTGTCGCTGCAACCGACCACGACCGGCAGCGCCACCGCCATCGCTCTGATCTACCCGGAGCTAAAGGGCAAGCTGAACGGCCACGCGGTGCGCGCGCCGGTGCTGAACGCCAGTCTGACCGACTGCGTGTTCGAGCTGAACCGGCAGACGACGGAGGCGGAGGTCAATGCGCTGTTCGCGGCGGCGGCCAAGGGCGCCCTGGGCGGCATTCTCGGCTATGAGACCCGGCCGCTCGTCTCGGCCGATTACTGCAACGACAGCCGCAGCTCCATCGTCGATGCGCCTAGCACCATGGTGACGGACGGCACGCTGCTGAAGGTCTACGCATGGTACGACAACGAGATCGGCTATGTCTGCCGTATGGTCGATCTGGCCAATATCGTCATCGGGAAGGGCGCGTGATGTCCGCCGCCTTGCGCAACTATCTCATCGTCACCGCCTCCTATTGGGGCTTCACGCTGATTGATGGCGCGTTGCGTATGCTTGTGCTGTTCCACTTCTTCAGGCTCGGCTATTCGCCGTTCACGCTGGCCTTCCTGTTCCTGCTTTACGAGCTGGCTGGCATTCTGGCCAACCTGGTCGGCGGCTGGCTGGCGGTGCGCTTCGGCATTCCGCGCATGCTGGCCATCGGCCAGGCGCTGCAGATCGCTGGCCTTCTCATGCTGTCCGCGCTTGATCCCGGCTGGACGGCGGCCACGTCGGTCGCCTGGGTGGTGGGCGCGCAAGGCATTGCCGGACTTGCCAAGGACATTACCAAGACGGCCTCGAAATCGGCGATCAAGGCCACCTCGCAGGCCGGCGCGGGGCAGCTCTTTGCCTGGGTGGCGTGGTTCACCGGCTCCAAGAACGCGATGAAGGGCGTCGGCTTCTTCCTGGGCGGTTTCCTCCTGGAGGCGATGGGCTTCCGCGGCGCGCTGTGGCTGATGGCCGGGCTGCTCGCGCTGGTGTTCGTCGCCGGGCTGGCCTTGCTGCCGAGCGACCTAGGCAAGGCCAAAGCCTCGAAATCGGTGCGCGAACTGTTCGCCAAGTCGAGTGGCGTCAACCTGCTGGCCGCCGCGCGGATCTTCCTGTTCGGTGCCCGCGATGTCTGGTTCGTGGTCGGTCTCCCGGTCTATCTCTACGCGGCCGGCTGGACCTTCGTGCAGGCCGGAGCATTTCTTGCCGCCTGGACCATCGCCTATGGCGGCGTGCAGGCCATCGCTCCCCGCCTCGTCGCCCGTAGCGAGGATGGCCTCAGCCGCGAGGTGCCTGCGGCGCGCTTCTGGTCGCTGATACTGGTCGGCATTCCGCTGTCGCTGGCGCTCGTTTTGTCGCTCGGGCAGTTTCCCCGGCCCGATCTCATACTGGTTGCTGGCCTGGCGCTGTTCGGCGTGCCGTTCGCGGTGAATTCCTCGCTGCACTCCTATCTCATCCTGGCCTATGCCGGCTCGGAGAAGGCCGCCGAGGATGTGGGATTCTATTACGCTGCCAACGCCTCCGGCCGGCTGATGGGTATCCTCTTGTCGGGCGTGCTCTACCAGCTTGGCGGCATGACCGCCTGCCTGCTCGGCTCGGCGGCCATGCTCGGCGTCTGCTGGCTGATCACGCTGCTGCTGCCGACCGGGCGCGACGAGGCAGTGGGCGCTACAAGACGGGAGACGCCGCCCTCAACGGCGTCTCCCTCGAAATCTCGGCCGGTGAGATCATCGGCCTAATCGGCCCCTCAGGAGCCGGCAAATCCACCCTGATCCGATACGTCAACCGGCTGGTCGAGCCGACCTCGGGCCACGTCGATCTCGGCAACCAGGAGATCACGGCGCTCGGCTCCGGGGGGCTGCGCCGCGCGCGCCGCAGGATCGGCATGATCTTCCAGGAGTTCGCATTGATCGAGCGGCTCATGGTCATGGAGAACGAGTTGTCGAGACGCCTCGGCTATACGGGCCTCTGGCAGAGCTGGCTCCGCCGGTTTCCAAGGCCGACATCGACAGGGCCATCGGCCTTCTGGAGCGGGTCGGGATCGGCGATCACGCGGCGGCGCCTTCATTCACGGCTACGCGCCCGCGGACCTGCTCGCCTCGATCATGGGCAAGGATGCCTGGTGGTGTCGGTTCCAGCCGCCGTCATCTTCGGCATCCCGATGTATTCGAACGCGGCAGGGATCATTCCCGTCGTCGAAGCATTACTTGGCAAGGGTGCGGCGCTTGGCACCGTGCTGGCCTTCATGATGAGCGTGATCGCCCTGTCGCTGCCGGAAATGATCATCCTGCGCAAGGTTCTGAGCTTAAAGCTGATCGCCGTCTTCGCAGGCGTCGTCGCCACCGGAATTCTGGCCGTCGGCTTGCTCTTCAACGCGCTCTTCACATGACTCCAAGGATCACGATCATGAAAAACATCAAAGTGCTCGGCCCCGGCCGCAAGCGCTGCCAGGCGACCGAGGATATGGTCAAAGCCGAAGCCGCGCGGCTTGGCGTCGACGTCGCGGTCGAAAAGGTCATGGACTACGCCGCCATTGCCGGATACGGCATCGTGTCGACGCCGGGCATCGTCATCGACGGCAAAGTGGTCCATGCTGGCTGTCTTCCAAAAGCGGAGGATCTGGCGAAATGGCTGGCGGCGTAATGCTTGAATACCGGGTCGAGGCCCGGCGGATCGATGCGCATGGCAGCGCCGCGACGACAAAGGCGGCGGAGATCATGCTCGATACTGATCTTGCCGGCCGGGCCGACGCCTTCAATCCGGCCGAGTTGCTGCTGGCGGCGGTCGCCGCCTGCATGATCAAGGGCATCGAGCGGGTGACGCCGATGAGATGATCCGGTTCGATCTGCGCGGGGTCGAGGTCAAGCTGCACGGCGTCCGGCAGGATAGCCCGCCCAAAATGGTCGCGATCGACTACGAGCTGATCGTCGATACCGACGAGACCGATCAGCGGCTCGACCTCCTGCACACGAACGTTCGCAAGTACGGGACCATCTCGAACACGGTCGCCGAGGCCACCAAACTCGAGGGCACGATCCGGAGAAAGGGGTGAGCCGCCCCGCACCTCCTCCCGCATCGGCCCAGGGCACTGTTCGGTGGGGTATCTTGCCGTCGCCTTCCCGCCATTCGCGCCAGCAGATGAAAGACCGGGTGCCTTTTGGATACGACAGTCGCGAACACCCTTCGATTGGACCTGCCGCTTCTCCTCCCGGATGCGCCAGGTGAGGCCGACGCCTGTGTGGGGCGCCTGATTGACGATCTGAAGGGCCGTGACGGGATCCTCCAGGTCCATGTGTTATCGGCGTCAGATAATCAGCCGGCCGAGCTGTGCATCCACTATGCCCCCAATGTGCTCAGTCTCGTCAGAATCAGGCAGATCGCCGAGGCGGCCGGTGCCCGCGTGACCGAGCGCTTCGGGCATGTGCTGTGGGAAGCGGATGGGCTGCAAAATGAGCGGCGCGCCCGCACGGTCACCGAATATTTGCAGCGCATGCCGGGTGTCATGGAAGCCGTTGCGGCCGTGGCTGGACCGGTGCGTATCGAGTTCGACCGCAGTTTGACCACGGAGCAGGCCCTCCGTGATGAGCTTGCAACGTTGGGCGTTGTCGTGCGCGCTCCCCGACAAGCAGAGCCTCCGGCACATGGCGAGGAAGCCGGCGCGCATGAGCACGAGCACGGCGGCTTGTTTGGCGAAAACAGCGAACTGATCTTCGCCGTCCTCTGCGGCGTCCTGCTTGCCGCAGGCTTCTTCAGCACGTTTGTGCCCAGCGCACCGGCGTGGGTTTCGCTCGGCTTCTATATGGGCGCCTATGGCTTTGGCGGCTTCTACGCGCTGCGGGAGGCGGTAGACAGCCTTCGCCTCGGCAGGCTCGAGATCGATGTGCTGATGCTGGTCGCCGCCGGCGGCGCGGCGGTGCTCGGCGGCTGGGCCGAAGGCGCGCTCCTGCTGTTCCTGTTCAGCATCGGCCATGCGCTGGAGCATTATGCCATGGGCCGCGCCCGGCGAGCCATCGCGGCGCTCGCCGATCTGGCGCCGCCGACCGCCGAAGTGCGGCGCGGCGGCGTCGTCACGCAGGTGCCTGTCGCGGAGCTGGTGATGGGCGAGACCATCATTGTCCGGCCGAATACGCGCATTCCGGCGGACGGCTTCGTCGTCCTCGGCACCAGCAGCGTCGACCAGGCCCCGGTCACGGGTGAGAGCGTGCCCGTGGACAAGCAGGCCGTGGACGACGCGGAGCGCGCCACGCTGCGACCGCAAGGGCTGGCGGCGGAACACCGTGTCTTTGCCGGCACCATCAACGGCAGCGGCGTTCTGGAGATCCAGGTCACCAAACTGGCCGCGGACAGCACGCTTGCCCGCCTGGTGCGGATGGTGGGCGAGGCCGAGGCGCAGAAATCGCCGACGCAGCGCTTCACCGACCGCTTCGAGCGCGTCTTCGTGCCCATCGTGCTGGCGGCCGTTGCCCTGCTGCTTTTCGCCTGGGTGGTGATCGACGAGCCGTTCGGCGACAGCTTCTATCGCGCCATGGCGGTCCTCGTCGCCGCCAGCCCCTGCGCGCTCGCCATCTCGACGCCGAGCGCGGTGCTCTCGGGTGTCGCGCGGGCCGCCCGTGGCGGCGTGCTGGTGAAGGGCGGCGGTCCGCTTGAAAGCCTGGGCAGGCTCGGCGCCATCGCCTTCGACAAGACCGGCACGCTGACCGAAGGCAAGCCGCGCGTGACAAACGTAGTCCCCGCCTCCGGCGTGGCGGAGCATGACTTGCTGGCGGTCGCGTTGGCCGTCGAGGAACTCAGCGACCACCCGCTCGCCGCCGCGGTCGTTCGCGATGGCCGGGCGCGGCTCGGCGCTGGTGCGGCCGTTCTGAAAGCGGAGGATCTGCGCAGCATCACCGGGCGCGGCCTGGCTGCGCGGATCGGCGGTGAGCCGGTTTATGTCGGCAAGCCCGCCTTGTTCGCCGAAATCGAGGGGCCGCCCCTCCCGGCCGCGATGCTGGCGGTGATCGAGGAGCTGGAAAACCAGGGCCGCACCCTGATGGTTGTCCGCCGCGGTGAGCGTTATCTCGGCGTGCTTGGCCTGATGGACACGCCTCGCGCCTCCGCCGCCGGTGTCATCACCAAGCTGAGAACGCTCGGCATCGCCCGCATGGTGATGATTTCCGGCGACAACCGGCGCGTCGCCGAGGCGGTAGCCAGCCAGGTCGGGCTGGACGAGGCCTGGGGGGATCTGATGCCTGAGGATAAGGTCGACGCGATCAAGCGCCTTCGCGCCGAGCAGGAGGTTGCCATGGTCGGGGATGGCGTGAACGACGCGCCTGCCATGGCCAATGCGACCGTGGGCATCGCAATGGGCGCCGCGGGATCGGATGTGGCGCTGGAGACTGCCGATGTGGCGCTGATGGGGGACGCGTTGGAGCGGCTCCCATTCGTGATCGGCCTCAGCCGCGCCACGAAGCGGATCATCCGGCAGAACCTCTGGATCAGCCTCGGCATGGTGGCAGTGCTGGTGCCGTCGACGCTGCTCGGCCTGCAACTTGGCGCAGCGGTGGTCTTCCATGAGGGTTCGACGCTGCTTGTCGTCGCCAATGCGTTGCGTCTGCTCGCCTATCGTGATCTGGCGTGAGCCTGGACCATCCAACCCGGGGCGATAAGTGAAGTTTGATCGGTTGCTGATCGGGTCAAAACGAGTTTAGTCTCCCTGAGGCGCGGGATTTCGGTATTGACGGGCATCGAACGCGATCGGAATCAAGCTGCTCCCCGATCTGCCCGCTCGCCGAGGGAATAGCCTGTGCCTCGAACGGTACGGACCAGATCCTTCTCGCGGCCGCGGTTGATGGCTTTGCGCAGCCGGCCAATATGCACATCGACCGTGCGCTCGTCGACGTAAGCTTCCCGCCCCCAAACGCCGTCGAGGAGTTGGGCGCGCGAAAACACCCTGCCCGGACTCTGCATTAAGAATTCAAGCAGCCTGTATTCGGTGGGCCCTAGCCGCACCTCGCGGCCGTTGCGGGTGACCCGGTGTTCTTCGCGGTCGAGCCGCATGTCGCCGACGACAAGGATGTCGACGATGCACTCCGGGCTCGAGCGGCGCATGATTGCCTTAATGCGCGCCATGAGCTCGGGTACGGAAAACGGCTTCACCACATAATCGTCGGCGCCGGTGGTCAGGCCGCGGATGCGGTCGGCCTCCTCGCCACGGGCCGTCAGGATGATGATCGGAATGCCGCGAGTGCTTCGATTGCCGCGCCATCGGCGTGCGAGTTCCAATCCCGACTGACCGGGCAGCATCCAATCCAGAACGATCAGGTCCGGCGGATCCTCCGAAACCGCGAGCTCTGCTTCATTGCCATCCGGTGCAACGGTCACCTGATATCCTTCCGCCTCGAAATTGTAGCGCAGCAAGAGCGCCAGCGACTCGACGTCTTCAACGATCAGGATTTTCGCGGCCATGGCTTGGGATGGACCGTGCATGGCTTCAAGCTGTGGACGATTCAGGCATGACAAAGCTGGTCGTATCCCCTTTTGGCCGCCGCTCGGTGACGGGCGTGCCCTTGACTAGAAAATGGATCATCTCGGCGATGTTCGTCGCGTGGTCGCCGATACGCTCCAAATTCTTGGCCCCGAACAAAAGATGGGTGCACAGGCCGATATTGCGCGGGTCTTCCATCATATAGGTCAGCAATTCGCGGAACACCGAATTGTAGATCGCATCCAGCTCCTCGTCCCGCCGCCACACCTGCAGCGCTTTTTCGGAGTCGCGCTGCGAATAGGCGTTGAGCACGTCGGTGAGCTGCTCGAGCGACTTGTTGCCGATATGGCGGATGCCGATCATCAAATTCTTGGGCCGGTTCTCCGCCGCGATCGCCATGGCGCGTTTGGCGATGTTCTTGCCCAGATCGCCGACGCGCTCCAGGTCGCCCGCGACGCGCACCGCCGTCATGATCTGGCGCAGATCGACGGCCATCGGCTGGCGCCGGGCGATCATCGAGATCGCCAGTTCCTCGACCTCGCGCTCCAGCCGGTCGATCTGCTCGTCCTGGCGGATAGTCGCCTCGGCAAGTCCGGGATCGCGGTTCTCCAGCGAGTCGATGGCGCGGCCGAGCAATTGTTCAGCAAGCCCGCCCATCTGGGCGATCTTGGTGTCGAGGGCCTTCAGCTCATCCTCGAAGGCGCTGACGATATGTTCCGTGGGCATGTGTGCTGCCTCCTGGGCGTGCGGGCTTGCCGGCTTAACCGAAGCGGCCGGTAATATAGTCCTGAGTGCGCGACTGGCGCGGATTGGTAAAAATCTCAGACGTCTCACCTTCTTCAACCAATGTGCCGAGGTGGAAAAATGCCGTGCGCTGCGAAACGCGGGCTGCTTGCTGCATCGAATGGGTGACGATGACGATGCAAAAGTTCTGGCGCAGTTCGTCGATCAGCTCCTCGATGCGCGCGGTGGCGATCGGGTCGAGCGCCGAGCAGGGCTCGTCCATCAGGATGACTTCCGGGTTGACCGCGATGGCGCGCGCGATGCACAGGCGCTGCTGCTGGCCGCCGGACAGGCCCGTGCCGGCTTCGAGGATGCGGTCCTTCACCTCCTTGTAGAGCCCGGCCTTTTCCAGGCTGGTGATGACGATCTCGTCCATGTCCGATTTGGTGCGGGCGAGGCCATGGATGCGCGGGCCGTAAGCGACATTGTCGTAGATAGATTTGGGAAACGGGTTCGGCTTCTGAAACACCATGCCGACGCGGGCGCGCAGCTGCACCGGATCGATCTCAGGATCGTAGATATTGACGCCGTCGATCTCGACGCTGCCGGTGACGCGGGCGGCATCGATGAAGTCGTTCATCCGGTTCAGGCAGCGCAGGAAGGTGGACTTGCCGCAGCCGGACGGGCCGATGAAGGCCGTTACCGATTTGTCGAGAATGTCGATATTGACGTCGATCAGCGCCTGTTTTTCGCCGTAGAAGACGGAAACGCTGCGGCCCACGACCCTGATGCGTCCGGATGTGTCCCCCCGGGCAAGCAGGCCTTTCGGCGCTGGGGCCAAATTGCCGAAACCGGCCTGATTCAGGTTGGGTCGTTCGTTCACAAGTGCCTCCAATCTCGGGCGAATGCGGGTTTCGGCTACCATTTCCTCTCAAAGCGCTGGCGCAGGAAGATGGCGATGCCGTTCATGACGACCAGGAAGGCCAGAAGCACCAGGATGGCCGCCGAGGTCCGGGCGACGAAGCCGCGCTCCGGGCTATCGGCCCAAGCGTAGATCTGGGTCGGCAGGGCGGTCGCGGGCTCCAGCAGGCCGATATTCTCGATGCTCGGGATGAAGGCGTTCATGCCGATCAGCAGGAGCGGCGCGGTCTCGCCGAGCGCATGGGCAAGGCCGATGATGACGCCGGTCATGATGCCGGGCATGGCCAGCGGCAGCACATGGTGCATCACCACCTGATGCTTGGAGGCGCCGATGCCGAGGGCGGCCTCGCGCACGGAGGGCGGCACAGCCTTCAGCGCGGCGCGCGTGGTGATGATGATGGTCGGCAAGGTGATCAGCGCCAGCACCATGCCGCCGACCAGCGGGGCGGAGCGCGGCAGGCCGAAGCTGTTGAGGAACACCGCAAGTCCGAGCAGGCCGAAGACGACCGAGGGAACGGCGGCGAGATTGTTGATGTTGACCTCGATCAGATCGGTCCAGCGGTTCCGTCGCGCGAATTCCTCCAGATAGACCGCCGCCGCGATGCCGAGCGGAAAGCTGATCAGGAAGCAGACGACGAGGGCGTAGAACGAGCCCACGATCGCGCCCGCCAGACCTGCAAGTTCGGGGAAGCGACTGGTCGGATTGAGCAGCAATTCTGAAGCAAAGGGGTAGCTGAGCGCGCCCTGCGCCTTGAGCCGGTCGAGCCACTCGAACTGCTTTTCGCTGGCGAAGCGCTGATTGAAGACCTTCGGCGTCTCTCCCGATGCCAGGGCCGCATAATTGGGCGACAGCGGCAGTTTGAAGTTTTCGAGACGCTGCCCGATGCTGTCGGGATGAGCAATGACATAGGCCTTCAGCACATCGGCCACGTCGTCGCGAAGCATCGGCCAGGCCGCGCCGACGGCGTTCGGGTTGCCGAGCGTTGCAAGCAAACCATCCGCGATGATGTCGCGGAACCGACCCGCGCCGATATCAGCGCTGCTGACCTTTTGCGGGTCGATCGAGAGGCTGACCTTCATCGCCGCGTCGGCGCCACGGCCTTCGATCAGGCCGCGCCCGGCCAGCGCCTCGAAGCGCGATGTTTCGGAGCTGCTGAGAGCGTCGACATAGCGGGGGATGACGCCCTTTTCGAGCTGATCGAACGGGTCGGACAGGCTCACTTTCAGCTTGATCGTCTGCCCGATCTGCTCGGGGTGGGCGAGCACATAGTCCCGCAGCGCGTATCTGGCTTCGCTGCTGAAGATATCGGAAAGCTGGCGCTTCTCGGCCGGCGTCTTCGCCTCCGGCACATAGCGCTCGATGGCGGTGTTGAAGATGCGGCGGTAGTTGGCGTCGGCAAGGTTCTTCGGGTCGATATCGGCGGGGTCGAGCCGTATTTCGAGCGTCGCCTTCGACTGGTAGAAGGCCTTGTAGCCCTCCACGACGAGCGAGCTGACCAACGTTCCGAGCAGCCCGATGGCGAGCGCGATCGCGGTCAGCCCGTAGAATTGCAGGCGGCGGTTGGCCGCATAGCGCTTCTTAAGCCGCCGGGCATTGGCCTCCGACGCCCAGTCTACGCCAAGCCTTGATCCAACGTTCGTATCCAAGGTCGCGTCAGTCATAGCGTTCCCGGTATTTCTGCACGATCCGAAGTGCGATGACATTGAGACAGAGGGTGACCGTGAACAGCACAAGGCCGAGCGCGAAGGCAGCCAGCGTCTTGGGGCTGTCGAATTCAGTGTCGCCGATCAGCAAGGTGACGATCTGCACCGTGACTGTCGTGACGGGTTCCAGAGGATTCAGCGTCAGCGTTGCGATGATGCCCGCCGCCATCACCACGATCATGGTCTCGCCGATCGCGCGGCTGACCGCCAAGAGCACGCCGCCCATGATGCCCGGCAAGGCCGCCGGCAGCAGAATTTGCATAATGGTCTCGGCCTGGGTGGCGCCGAGGGCATAGGAGCCGTCCCTGAGCGAGCGCGGCACGGCGGTGATGGCGTCGTCCGAGAGCGAGGAGATGAATGGGATGATCATGATGCCCATCACGGCGCCCGCGACGAAGGCGCTGTTCGGTGCGGCATCGATGCCGATCGAATTCATGAAATTCTTGAAGGCCGGCGCGACGATCAGGATCGCGAAGAAGCCGTAGACGACCGTCGGGATACCGGCGAGGATTTCCACCACCGGCTTGATCACGGCGCGAAATTTCGGGTGGGCGTATTCGGTGAGATAGATGGCGGTGAACAGGCCGATCGGGATCGCGACGAGCATGGCGAACAGCGCGATTTCGAGCGTGCCGAGGAACACCGGTATGGCGCCGAATGCGCCCGATCCCAGGCTCTGGTCCGCGCGCATGGCGATTTGTGGCTCCCAGCGCAGGCCAAACAAGAAGTCGAGCGGCGAGACCAAGCTGAAGAAGCGCAGCGCCTCGATCAGCAGCGAGAGGACGATGCCGACCGTTGTCAGAATCGCGGCGATGGAGCAGGCGATCATGAAGCCGGTCATCACGCCTTCGACGCGCTGGCGGGCTCGAAAGGCCGGCGCGATCCTGGCGCGGTTGATGACAAGGCCCGCAAGGCATAGCGAGATGGCGGCGGTGAGCATGCTCCAGGATGCGATCAGACGCCAATTCTGGTAACGCACACCCGCATCGAGAATGGCCTGATCGGGCTGGCCGAAAATATTGCCGCGTGAGACCTGCTTGATTTCACTGATCAGCAGGCTGACCTGGGCGCTGGACAGGTTGGCGGTTTTTTCGTCCGGCAAGCTCGCCAGCAGCAGGGCGTCGATCACCGGGCCCTGGAACAGCAGCCAGATCAGCACAAGGATGAGGGAAGGAATGCCGACCCAGGCGGCGACATAGGCGCCATAATAGCCGGGGCGGGAATGCAGGCTGCGAGCCTCGCCGCCGGCAAGTTTCAGCGAGCGCCGCTGGCCGATGACGTAGCCTGAGAGGGTGAGGGCCAATATGGCCGCAAGCACGTAGATGAACATGATGACCGACCCTGGCTTGGGAACGCTTCAGATACGAATGACCCAGCCGCGGCGCACGCTGCGCCGTGGCTGGGGGAAGCGTTCTAGCTCGTCGGTGCCGACATGTTCTTGGCGGCCTTGACGGCGTCTTGGGTCTCCTTGACCTTGGCGTCGGACAGTGGGGTCAGGCCGCGATCGGGCAGATAGCCGCCCTTGGCAAGCGCGCCGCTGCTGGTGTATTCGGCCAGGAACTCCTTGATGCCGGGAATGACATCGCGGTGGGCATTCTTGACGTAGATGTAAAGCGGCCGGGCGATGCCGTAGGAGCCGTCGGCGATGGTGTCAAAGGCAGGCGCGACGCCGCCGACCTTGGCGCCTTTCAGCTTGTCCTGGTTCTCATAGAGGAAGGAGTAGCCGAAAATGCCGAGGGACTTCGGATCGGCTTCGAGGCGCTGCACGATCAGATTGTCATTCTCGCCGGCTTCAACGAAGGCGCCGTCCTGGCGCATGGGGGAGCACTTGTCCTTGACCAGCGTGCCATAGGCTTTCGCGTCGAGCGCTTTCTTCTGCTCCTTATAATAGGCAAGCGACTCGCAGCCGGCGTGCAGAGCGAGTTCAACGAAGGCATCGCGCGTGCCGGAGGTCGGCGGCGGGCCGTAGACGAGGATCGGCTCTGCCGGGAGGGACTTATCGACGTCGCTCCAGTTCTTGAAGGGATTGGCGACGAGCTTGCCATCGACCGGGACTTCCTTGCCCAGGGCCAGATAGATTTGCTCCTTGGTGATGTTGAAGTCGGGGCCTTTCTTGGAGATCGCCAGCGACAAGCCGTCAAAGCCGAGCAGGATCTCGGTGACGTCCTTGACGCCGTTCTTCTGGCAATCCTCATATTCGGACTTTTTCATCGCCCGCGAGGCGCCGGTGATGTCGGCCTTGTCTTCGCCAACGCCTTCGCAGAAGATCTTCATGCCGCCGCCGGTGCCGGTCGACTCAACCACAGGCGCCTTGAACTTGGTGGCCTTGGTGAATTCTTCGGCAACAGCCTGGGTGTACGGGAATACGGTCGATGAGCCGACGATCTTGATCTGATCGCGTGCCAGGGCCGCGCTGGAGGCGAAGGCGCCTGACAGCACGGCGGCCGCCGCAAGAGCCGAGAATTTGGTTTTCAAGCGAGAACTCCCTTAATGAGTCTGTCATAAAGGCTTCAAACGGATCGAGCACGGTGACCTGGCAGGCCGCCATCTCGCCGCGATTAAACATGTGCAATGTAACAATTCAATGACAGTTGAATGATTCAATCGTTGGATGATAAGAAGGCTGTAACGGTACTGACGGCACTGGCGCAGGAGCACCGGCTGAGGATTTTTCGGTTGCTGGTGTGGCGCGGGCCATCCGGACTGCCGGCGGGGGAGATCGCGAGCGAGGTGGGCATTAGCCCGACCAGCACGTCCTTCCACCTCAAGGAACTGGAGCGGGCCGGGCTTTTGCAGGCAACGCGCGAGGGGCGCTTCATCCGCTATGCGGTGAATATCGAGGCAATGCGGCAGCTCCTGGAGTTTCTGACCGAGGATTGCTGCCAGGGAAATCCGGAGATCTGCGGCGGCATATTCGCCGGCGCCAAGTCTCTCTGCGGAACCGGTGGGAAGAAGACTTGACTGCCGGGGCCGGGATCGCAAGGGCCGTTGTCGTGGCGCTTTAACCAGGGATCGTCGCGCTCCCTCCGCACATGCAATCAGCGAGCGTAAACGCGCCGCGTAAACCAAGGTGATCATGTCCAAATTCGAACGGTATCTGACAGTCTGGGTCGGGTTGTGCATTGTGCTCGGGATCGCGCTGGGGCATCTCTTTCCAGGCGTTTTTCAGGCCATCGGCTCGGCCGAAATCGCTAAGGTGAACCTGCCGGTCGCCGTGCTGATCTGGCTCATGATCATTCCGATGCTGCTGAAGATCGACTTCGCCGCGCTGTCGCAGGTGAAGCAGCATTGGCGCGGCATCGGCGTGACACTCTTCATCAACTGGGCGGTCAAGCCGTTCTCGATGGCCTTGCTCGGCTGGCTGTTCATCGGCTGGCTGTTCGCGCCCTATCTGCCCGCCGACCAGATCAACAGCTACATCGCCGGCCTGATCCTGCTGGCGGCGGCGCCCTGCACCGCCATGGTCGGTGGTGAAGATCGTCAATGCCAGCCGCGGCTGGTACGAGGAAGGCGCCGCCGTGCGCGGACGGATGACTCCAGCCAAAGTCCACAGGTGAGCGAATAATTGAGGGAATGACCGGCCTTGCGGTATAGTCTTCGACTAAGAAACGATAAGACACGGGAAACGCCAAATTAGGAGCGCGCAATGCCCTACGGGTTTGCGCCTTTCAGCCCACCGCCGCTTCTGAGCCGCCGGGCCATCCTCGGGATTTTCGGCAGCGGTTTTGCCACGTTCGCCGCACCGCAAAACGCCCGCGCGCAGGATGCGTCCCGCGACATCACGCTCGGCCTGACGCCGGTGTTCCTGAACAACGATCTGGAACTGCTCGCGGCGCTGAAAACTTATCTAGAGCTGTCGGTCGGCCAGCCGGTCAAGCTGGTGCTCCGCCGGACCTATGAGGAGATCACCTCGCTATTGGTCTCCGGCCAGCTCGATGCCGCCTGGATCTGCGGCTACCCGTTCGTCGCATTCCGTAATCAGCTCGAACTCGTCGCCGTGCCGGTGTGGCGCGGCAAACCGCTCTATCAGAGCTACATCATCGCCGGAACGGGCAATGCGGCGGCCTCTATCGCTGAGCTGCGCGGCGGCGCGCACGCCTTTTCCGATCCGAACAGCAATTCAGGCTATCTGGTAACGGCCGCGCTGCTCGCGGAACAGGGCGCGCGGCCTGAAGGCTTTTTCGGCCGCGTCTTCTTCACCTACGGCCACCGCAATGTGGTGCGGGCGGTCGCGTCGGGCCTTGCTGACAGCGGCAGCGTCGACGGCTATGTCTGGGAGGTGATGACGGCGGTCGAACCCGCGATGACGGCGAACACCCGCGTTGTGCGCAAATCCGAATGGCTCGGCTTCCCGCCAATCGCTACCACGCGCACCGCAATGGCGCGCGGCGAGGTCCAAGCCTTGCGGCGCGGCTTCGTGCGTATGGCAGAGAGTGCCGAGGGCCAGCGCGTGCTGAAGCTTCTGCATCTCGATGGCTTTGCCGAGGAGCCGCCCGCGCTGTTCGACGCGATCTCGGCCAAGGCCGATCTCGTCAAGCGGCTCGGGTGAACCCATGACCCGCTTCACGCTCCGGGCGTCCGAATGGCCCATTGCGATCAAGGTGCCGCTCTTGGTCATGCTGCTGATGCTGGCGATCAGCTTCGTCATCACCAACACGGTGCTGACGCGGCTCGCGCAAACGCAGGAGCGCCATCTGCAAACGCTGAGCCGGGCCTATCTCGACGGCCTCGGCGGCACGTTGCTGCCGCATATCCTGCGCGAGGACGTCTGGGAGGTTTTTGACACGCTCGACCGCGCGCGCTCCGTCTATGCCGGCCTCAACGCCGTGACGACCATCGTGCTCAATCCGGCGAAGCGGGTGATCGCCGCCAGCGACCCCAAGGCGTTCCCGACGGGACAGGCCGTGACGCCGGATCTGCTGGCGGGCCTCGGCGTGGACGGCCGGCTGCTCATCGACGAGGACAAGGGCACGGCGCGGATGCTGGACGCAGTGCGCTTGCAAGGGCAGGCGGTCGGCAGCGTCTATACCGAGCTGGACGTGTCCGCGCTGATGGCGGAGCGGCGCTCGGTGCTCTGGCAGCTCATCGCCACGAACGCGCTGCTGACGCTGTTCCTGATGGCGGCCGGCACCTGGGCGGTGCGGCGCATGCTGCGGCCCGTGCGCACGCTCGGCTCGGTGCTCGATCGCGGCAGCGACGGGCCGGTGGAAATCATCCCCGACGCCCAGCTCGGCTCGGCAACCAGCGAGTTCGGCCGCCTGTTCCGACGCTACAACGCCATGGCCCGCGCCGCCAATGAGCGGCTGCATCTGGCCGAGAGTCTTGCCGAGAAGGAGAGGCTGGCGAGCCTGGGACGGCTCGCATCCGGCATGGCGCATGAGATCAACAATCCGCTTGGCGGCCTCTTCAACGCCCTCGATGCCGTCAAGCGCTATGGCGACCGCGAGAGCGTGCGCGAATCCTCGGTGCGGCTGCTGGAGCGCGGCCTGAACGGCATCCGCGACGTGGTGCGCGCAACGCTGATGACCTATCGCCAGCCGGACGAGCCCCGCTCGCTCAAGCGCGACGACATCGAGGATTTGCAATATCTCGTCCAGCCCGCACTGCGCCAGAAGGATCTCACCATCGACTGGCGCAATGATCTCGGCAGCGATCTGCCGCTGCCCGCCGCCGCCGTGCGCGATACGGTGCTGAACCTGCTGCTGAATGCCTGCGCCGTGTCGCCGGAGGGCGGGCTTGTCTCGCTCACGGCCGACGCGGACGCGCATAGCTTCGAAATCAGCGTCGGCGATTGCGGGCCTGGGATGCCCGACGCCTACCGAGCGTTCCTCGAAAACGGCAGCGCGGCGAGCGGGCCGATGAAATCCGGCGCCGGCCTCGGCCTGTGGATGGTGCGGCGGCTGCTCGACGCATCCGGCGGTTCGGCAAACATCGAGGCAGGACCGGCGGGCACGACCATCCGCCTCACCCTGCCCTTCGAAAGGGAGGCATCGCGCCATGTTGCTTGAGGGCCGGACCATCGCGGTGATCGAGGACGACCCGATCATGGGCGAGTCGCTGCTGCAAAGCCTGGCGCTCGAAGGCGCCAAGGTCGACCTCTACCCATCCGGGCGGGCGGCGCTGAAATCCGTCGCGCCGCGCAGCGTCGATCTCGTCGTCTGCGACATCCGCCTGCCCGACACGGACGGCCAGAGCCTGTTCCGCCATTTCGGCGTCAATGCCGACGCGCCGCCTTTCCTGTTCATGACGGCCTTCGGCGATGTCGATGCCGCCGTCGCGCTGATGCGGGAAGGCGCCGCCGACTATCTGACCAAGCCGTTCGACATGGACGTCTTCCTGCACCGGGTGAAAGGCTCGCTGCGCCCCTCGCCGAGCCGCGCCGGCATCACGCTCGGCGTCTCGCCCGCCATGCGCGACATCGAGCATCTGCTGCACGTCATCTCAAAAATCGACAGCCCGGTGCTGATCACCGGCGAGACCGGCACGGGCAAGGATGTCTGCGCCCGGCTGCTGCATCAGCTTGCGGGCAAGCGCGGCCCGTTCATGGCGGTGAACTGCGCCGCCATCCCCAGCGACCTGCTGGAGAGCGAATTGTTCGGCCACGAGGCGGGCGCCTTCACCGGCGCCGGCAAGCGGCATCTGGGCTTTGCCGAGCGCGCGGCGGGCGGCACGCTGTTCCTCGACGAGATCGGCGAACTCGCGCCGCCCTTGCAGGCCAAGCTGTTGCAGGTGCTGGAGGACCGGCAGTTCCACCGCGTCGGCGGCGAGACGCCGGTTGCGTTCAAGGGCCGGCTGGTCTCGGCGACCAACGCCGAATTGCAGGGCCTGCTGGCGGCCCGGCAGTTCCGGCTGGATCTGTATTACCGCATCAATGTGGTGGAGGTGAAAATCCCGCCCTTGCGCGAGCGCCCGCAGGACATCCCCTGGCTGATCGGCCAGATCTTTGGCGACCTCGCCGCCGGCCAGGGCAAAGCGATGCGCGGCGTCAGCACGGCGGCGGAGCAGGCGGCGCTCGCCCATCTCTGGCCCGGCAATGTGCGCGAGCTGAGGAACCGTCTGGAGCGCGCCATCGCGCTGAACCTGAGCGGCTGGATCACGCCGCAGGACCTGTTCCCGGAAAAGCTGCCGAGCGCCGCGCCGCCCGGGCAAAGCTCGTGGTCGCTGGCGGATGCGCGCGAGGCGGCGGAGCGGCATCAGATCACCCTGGCGCTCGGCGACAATGACGGCCAGATCGGCAAGACAGCCGAAGCGCTGGGCATCTCCCGCACGACGCTGTGGGAGAAGATGAAGCGGTATGGGTTGGCGGAGGGGTGAGGTGGGGGCACGATCTCCCCTAGACGGCGATCTGCGCGTGGCTTGGACAGCGCTCGAAGGTGTAACTGACGGGCTTACTTGACTGAAGCGCGTCTGAGCTCGAGATCGCCGGTTGTCTTCCGCGATGTGAAGTACCGCCCGGTCAAACGATCCTTATCGTCGTCAAAGTCGAGCTCAAGAAAGGCATGACCGTCGTGAGGTGCGCTGCGGTGCTGGTGTGCGGCATCTGGATCGTTGCAATAGGTGTAGCAAAGGCGGAAACGCCGCGCGTCGTGATGAGGCTCGAGGAACACCTTGGTCGAATATGAGCGGGATTCGTTCGTGCGCAGCCGCACTGATGTGGCGAACAGCCCTTGATGGATTGCGACGGCAATCGGAATGGGAGCAATGGGCTGATCGGTCTTCGGATCGATCCAAGTCGACCGCAGAGTGCCCTCCCACTGCCCGTTGAGGTCCGGAAATGCCTTGCGCTGCAATGTAGGAAAGTGGCGCCACAGCCAGCGCCACGATAGCTCCGCGAACCAGGTCAGCATGAGGCCGACAAGTGTTGCTGTGAACGAAATCAACTGCACGACAGTCAGTGAACGACCAGCCAGAAGCGCCAATGCGCCGTCGACGGACCATGCGAGAGCCGCGCCGATCCCGAGCACGATCAGAATCTGCCAGCGAAGCGGAAGAAGGGTCCACATCAGCTCAAATTCCCGAGGTACAACACGGCGGCGTCCGCGAATTCTTGCGCCGTAGCTAGTGTCCAGGGCTGATGCGGGCCAAATAGCAGTTTGATTTCGTTGATTTCTGTGAGTTCTAGTGCGGTGTATGGATTTTGCAGGATGTGCTGCATGGACTGAGCAATGCGCCGCATCCGTCCATATAGATCGGCATCGACGAGAAACTGGCCATCATCGACGAGATAGACAAGGCATTCAATTAAGAACGAAGGCGCGTTCGCGGGGAGCACGCCGTGCTTCACCATCTCTTCACCCATATGCTTGAAGCAGCGCACGACTCGCTTGAAGCGGTGAGCAGTTCGTTCACGCTTCCGCACGCCGTTGGCATGGTGCTGCTCAGGGAAATTGATGATGAACTGTCCCCCGGTCGAAAGAAGGATGATGCCCGGAAGGACGCGATACTGGCCCGCTACGTTTATTATTCCATGATAGTTCATGCAAGGCACGACATCGACGTCCGCGCGGCTGCCGGTGATGCCCTCAATCTTGATCGCCTTTTTACCCGGCCCGACTCCCTTTTTGATTTTGTCCGATAGGGCCGTGAGAAGCTCCGCCCTCAGCCATTGGAGACGCTGTGAGTTGGTCACCCCAGTCGGATAGTAGCCGAATGCCTGGTAGGCCTCGGCTGGCACAACTCCGAGTGCATACTCGATATAGATCCCTGGATCGACGACACGCAGGTCAACATCGGCAAGGGTGCGACCATTCGTGTTGTTAAAATAGGAGCCCTGCGGCTCAACGCGCACCCCTCGAGCGACTAACCCTTCGCTGCGCTGAATGGCATCTATGACGTACCGGCGAGCTCGCTCTAGCATTTGCTCTTCGGTAGGTGACGCGGGTTTCTGTCGGTGCTCGAGCCAAGCGTTCCACTCTGCTCGCGATCGCACGCTGCCGGCCTGAGGGAATAGTGCGCTTAGAAGCGGCGACATGGCCGCTCCAACTTTGGCCTGGACGGCTTCCGGTCCCACAAGCAATTCGCCTAGCGAGGGTTTTGGTTCGGGTCCCGACCCGAACCATATGTCCATAAGGGGATTTTTTTGATTATCGAAAAGGCCGGCCATCGTGCGCCCCCGGAAACAATCAGAATGCGTCGGCAGATCGGCCGACCCGAACGCAACGATCCCTGTGCCCGTCGGGAATGTGAAGCCGTTTGCGATGATTCGCAAGTTTGTCACTGTGGCAATTGCGCGAGTCCCCGCAAACTCAGCTGCGTGTCAATCTGCAGACGCCGCGAGTGATCCCGGCTCGCCGCTGCGCGGCGTCCGGGACGACAGTGAGGCGATGTTCGGAGAACTGAACACCGAGTTTGAATACGTGTTCGGAAACGCAAACGCCGCTCACGATCCCTGATTCCACAAGTAGCTGAAAAATATACATCATTTTCCTCCCCACCCCCTGGCACGCCGCTTGCTCTTCTCTCCCCAACAGACACCAAGGGGAGGAAGCCTATGAAACGTTGCCCAAATCTCGTGGACACTGGCCGGCGCCAGTTTCTTAGAGGCACGGGGCTGGCCGCCGCCGGCCTCGCCACCGCCGCCGCCATCCCGCACGAAGCCAAGGCCGCATCGACGCTCGCCCGCGTCTCCTATCCGGCCAACCGGCTCGGCAATGTCAGCGAGCTGAAGCTCAACGAGCCCGTCGATGTCAGCTATCCGGATGCCGATGCGCCGGGTGTGCTGATCAAGCTCGGCCAGCGGGTCGAGGGCGGGGCGGGGCCGGATGGCGACATCGTCGGCTTCTCGACGGTGTGCCCGCATAAGGGTTTTCCGATGAATTACAATGCCGGCGACCGGACGCTGAACTGCCCCGGCCATTATTCCCGCTTCGACGTCGAAAAGGGCGGCCAGCAGGTCTGGGGGCAGGCGACGCAGAACCTGCCGCAATATGTGCTGCGCGTCGACGCCAAGGGCGACATCTACGCCGAAGGGCTGGATGAGCTGCTTTACGGCCGCCTGAACAACGTGCTGGCATAGGGAGGGACGCATCATGGCCTTCAAGCGCAATATCGACCGCCTGCCGATCATCCCGGCCGACGCCAAGAAGCAAACCGCCGTCTGCCATTACTGCATCGTCGGCTGCGGCTATCACGCCTATAGCTGGCCGGTGAACAAGCAGGGCGGCACTGCCCCCGGCGAGAACATTTTTAACACCGACCTCTCCAAGCAGCAGGCGCCCGAGAGCGACGCGTGGTACGCGCCGTCGATGTACAACATCGTCAAGCAGGACGGTCAGGACGTGCATATCGTCATCAAGCCGGACAAGGCCTGCGAGGTGAATTCGGGCCTCGGCTCGATCCGCGGCGCGCGCATGGCCGAGCTGAGCTTCTCGCAAGCACGCCAGACGCAGCAGCAGCGGCTGACCGACCCGATGGTCTGGCGCTACGGCTCGATGGTGCCGACAAGCTGGGACGACGCGCTGGATCTGGTCGCCCAGGTCACGGCGACCATCGTCAAGGCCAAGGGCGAGGATGCGCTGTTCGTCTCCGCCTTCGATCATGGCGGCGCGGGCGGCGGCTACGAAAACACCTGGGGCACCGGAAAGCTCTATTTCGGCGCCATGAAGATCAAGAACATCCGCATCCACAATCGCCCGGCCTACAATTCCGAGGTGCATTCGACGCGCGACATGGGCGTCGGCGAGCTGAACAACTGCTATGAGGACGCCGAGCTGGCCGACACAATCGTCGCCATCGGCTGCAATTCGCTGGAGACGCAGACCAACTATTACCTGAACCATTGGGTGCCCAATCTGCGCGGCACGTCGCTGGACAAGAAGCAGGCGCAACTGCCCGGCGAGCCGCACGCAAAGGGCCGCATCATCTTCATCGACCCGCGCCGCACTGTAACGATCAACGCTGCCGAAGCCGAGGCCGGCAAGGAGAACGTGCTGCATCTGGCCGTCAACTCCGGCACGGATCTGGCGCTGCTCAACGCCATTTTCACTTACGTCGTCGAAAAGGGCTGGGTGGATAAGGATTTCATCGCCGCCTCGACCAAGGATTTCGACAAGGCGGTGAAGGCCAACAAGACCTCGATCGAGGACGCCGCCAAGCTGACGGGCGTTCCGGCCGAGGACATCATCAAGGCCGCCACCTGGATCGCCGCGCCGAAGGAGGGCAAGCGCCGCCGCGCCATGTTCGCCTATGAGAAGGGCATCATCTGGGGCAACGACAATTACCGCACCATCGCATCCATCGTGAACCTGGCGCTTGCGACCGGCAATGTCGGCCGTGAAGGCGGCGGCGCGGTGCGCATGGGCGGGCATCAGGAAGGCTATTCGCGCCCGGCTGACGGCCATGTCGGGAAGCCTGCGGCCTATGTCGATAAGCTGCTGATCGAGGGCAAGGGCGGCGTCCACCACATCTGGGGCTGCGACCACTACAAGACCACGCTCAACGCCATGGAGTTCAAACGCGTCTACAAGAAGCGCACCGACATCGTGAAGGACGCCATGAACAGCGTGCCCTACGGCGACCGCCCGGCGATGGTGAAAGCCATCGTCGATGCGATCAATGCGGGCGGACTGTTCGCGGTCGACATGGACATCGTTCCGACCCAGATCGGCCAGGCCTGCCACGTCTGGCTCCCCGCCGCGACCTCGGGCGAGATGAACCTGACTTCGATGAACGGCGAGCGGCGCATGCGCATAACCGAGCGCTATATGGACCCGCCCGGCCAGTCGATGCCGGATTGCCTGATCGCCGCCCGCATCGCCAACCACATGGAGCGCGTGCTGCGCGCCATGGGCGACGCCAAATATGCCGACCAGTTCAAGGGCTTTGACTGGAAGACCGAGGAAGACGCCTTCATGGACGGCTATCACGCCAACGAGAAGGGCGGCAAGTTCGTCACCTATGAGCGGCTGAAGGCGATGGGCACCAACGGCTTCCAGGAGCCGGCCACCGACTTCAAGGACGGGAAGATCATCGGCACCAAGCGCCTGTTCGCGGACGGCAAGTTCGGCACCAAGGACGGCAAGGCGATCTTCTTCGAGGCGCAATGGCGCGGGCTGCAGGCGCCCGGCAAGGACGAGCAGAAGCGGAAGTTCAAATATCTGATCAATAACGGCCGGGCGAACCAAGTCTGGCAGTCCGCCTATCTCGATGTCGAAAGCGATCTGGTGATGGACCGCTGGCCTTATCCCTTCATCGAGATGAACCCGGAGGACATGGCCGCGATCAGCGTCAAGCAGGGCGATCTGGTCGAGGTCTGGAACGACGCCGGCTCGACCCAGGCGATGGCCTACCCGACGCCGACGGCGAGGAAGGGCGAGACCTTCATGCTGTTCGGCTACCCGACCGGCGTCGAAGGCAATGTCGTGAACGCTGGAACGAACGAGCTTGTCATCCCGAATTACAAGCAGACCTGGGGCAACATCCGCAAAATCTCGGATGCCCCGGCAGGCGTGAAGCATCTCAGTTTCAAGTCGCAGGAATACAAGGCGTAGGGCCGATGGCGCTCGCCGGGCGGGATCTCTCCCCCGCCCGGCGGCGTCAAATACTGCGCAGGCTGACTCGGAGCGAAAGCTCCTCGGCGCTTTCCTTGCGCTCGCTGTAGCGGTCTGTCAGATAGGTTGAGCGGTCACGCAGGAGCAGCGTGAATTTCGTCAGCTCCTCCATCACATCGACGATGCGGTCGTAATAGGCCGACGGCTTCATCCGTCCGTCCTCCTCGAATTCTAAATGGGCCTTCGCCACCGACGATTGGTTCGGAATGGTGAACATCCGCATCCAACGGCCCAGAACCCGGAGCTGATTCACAGCGTTGAAGCTTTGCGAGCCGCCTGAGACCTGCATCACGGCCAGCGTCTTGCCCTGCGTCGGGCGGACCGCGCCAAGCGTCAAAGGTACCCAGTCGATCTGCGCCTTCATGATCCCCGTCATCGAGCCGTGCCGTTCCGGTGAGCACCAGACCATCCCCTCCGACCACACCACGAGCTCGCGCAATTCGCGCACTTTCGGGTGATCGGCTTCGGCATCGTCAGGCAGCGGCAGGCCGCTCGGATTGAAGATGCGTGTCTCAGCGCCCAGGCGGCGGAGAATGCGCGCTGCTTCCTCCGTCGCAAGGCGGCTATAGGAGCGCTTCCGCACTGAGCCGTAGAGCAAAAGAATGCGGGGCGGGTGCGCGCCGAGCGCAGGCTGGAACAGCGCCGTACTGTCGATCGGCTGAAGCGCGTCTTCGTCAATATTGGGAAGAGAGTCTATTGGGTCAGACAAGGCGGTTTCCCTCCGCATCGATGATGAGGCCGCCATCTTCCTTGTAGAGCGGGCCGGGCGGCAGGCGTTCGAGCAAATCGAGCACGGTTTCGCTCGGGCGGCAAAGCTTGACCCCGCGCCGGCTGCAGACGATCGGCCGGTTGACCAGCACCGGATGTGCAATCATGGCGCCGAACAAGGCGTCGTCGCAGACGTCCGGGTCGAGAAGGCCAAGCTCCGCTGCCGGGGATTTGGTCTCGCGCAATGCGGTACGCGCCGTGAGATCGGCAGCGGCGAATAGGCCGAGCAGCTGTGCGCGCGTCCAGCCCGTCGTCAAATAGTCGATAACCGTCGGGCGATAGCCTGCGGCCTCGATGATCGCCAGCACGTTGCGCGAGGTACCACATTCTGGATTATGATGGATAACGATGTTCATGGTGCCGATGATCCGCTCCAAGTTTCAGACCACACATTGACGCTTGACGCATCGATGGTCAATGCATAATGTTGCGGGCATGGCAAAACCCAAACCGCAGCTCCGTTCCGCCGACAAGGCCTCGCCCGATTATCTCAGCCGGGCCTATTGGAACGGCACCATCAAAATGAGCCTGTCGAAATTCTTCATCCTGTGCGTGCTGCACCAGCGGCCAATGCACGGCTATGACCTGACGCGCGAGGTCGAGCGCACCACCAATGGCTGCTGCTCGCCGACCGAGGGCACGATCTACCCGGTGCTGCGCGAATTCGAGGCCGGCGGCTATGTCACCTCCGAGGCGCAAATCGTCTCGGGCCGCGAGCGCAAGGTCTACACGCTGACCGACAAGGGGCGCGAGGCGTTCAAGGTGGCTGTCGAGGCCTGGATGGAAGTGACCCGCTGCCTGGTCGCGTCAGAGCGCGTGGTGCAGACGAGTTCGCCTTCGGATGGGACGTGCTGTGCCTGATTTTTTTGCCCGCATACATTGACCATCGACGCATCGATCATCCAAATGAGGAGACGCACATGAAAGAGGACTTGCCCGTCGCCGTGATCGGGGCCGGCCCGGTGGGGCTTGCCGCTGCTGCCCAGTTGGTCGCCCGCGCATTGACGCCCCTCATCTTCGAGCGCGGCCCACGCCCCGCCGCCACCATTCGCGACTGGGCGCATGTGCGGCTGTTCTCGCCCTGGCGCTATAATGTCGATGAGGCCGCCCGCGCGCTTCTGACCGGCACCGGCTGGACCGCGCCCGATCCGGACCGCTTGCCGACCGGCGGCGAGTTGGCCGGCCTCTATCTCGATCCGCTGGCCGCCCACCCCGCGATCGCGCCCCACCTCCATTTCGACGCGCGGGTGACGGCAATAGGCCGCCTCGGCATCGACAAACTGCAGGACGCCGGCCGTGCCGATACGCCCTTCGTCATCAGCTGGACGGACGCCGAGGGCATGAGCCACCGCAGCCTCGCCCGCGCCGTGATCGACGCCTCCGGCACCTGGCATTCGCCCAATCCGATCGGCGTCGACGGCCTCCCTGTCCCCGGCGAGGCGGCCGCAACCAGCGCCATCGCCTATGGCATCCCCGATGTATCCGGCGCGGCGCGCGAGGCCTATGCGGGCAAGCGCATCCTGGTCATCGGCGGCGGCCATTCCGCCATCAATGTCGTATTGGACGTGCTGCGGCTGCAGCGGGACGCGCCCACCACCCGCATGATCTGGGCGCTGCGCCGCGACCGGATCGACCGGCTGCTCGGCGGCGGCCTCAACGATGCATTGCCCGAACGCGGAGCGCTTGGCATCGCCGCAAGGGCCGCGATCGATAGCGGCCGCCTCGAATTGCTCGCGCCCTTCGCGGTCGAACGCCTGGAGCAGTGTTCGGATGCGATCCGCGTCAGCGCGACCGTACGCGGCGAGCCGGTCAGCATCGACGTCGACCGCATCATCGTCGCGACCGGCTTCCGGCCCGATACTGGCCTGTTTAGCGAATTGCGCGTTGCGCTCGACCCGGCCGTCGAGGCACCGCTGAGGCTCGCGCCGCTGATCGATCCGAACCTGCATTCCTGCGGGACCGTACCGCCGCACGGCGCCGCCGACCTCGCCCACCCGGAGCCCGGCTTCACCATCGCCGGGTCGAAATCCTACGGCCGCGCGCCGACCTTCCTGATGATGACGGGCTACGAGCAAGTCCGCTCCATCGTCGCGGAGATCGCGGGCGACCATGAAGCCGCGCGCGAGGTTCGGCTGGTCTTGCCGGAAACCGGCGTCTGCACCACGGATACGCTGGACGCCGAGGCCCAGGGCTGCTGCGGCGGCGCGGCGGCGGCCAGTCAACAGCCCGAGCCACAATCAGCGGGCTGCTGCGGAGGCGCGGCGTGAGCGCTGCGACCGACATCCTGCCTGGGCCGGGGCGTCCGGCCGATTCCTATCGCGGCCTGATCACCGCCCTCGGCATCGGCCAAATCTGCTCCTGGGGATCGCTCTATTACAGCTTCCCCCAGCTTGCGGAGGCGATGGGCCGGGATCTCGGCTGGTCGAAGCCGGAGCTTTACGGCGCGGCGACGCTCGGCCTTGCGCTGAGCGGCCTCGCCGCCTATCCGGTCGGCGCGGCCATCGACCGGGGCCATGGGCGCGTGGTGATGGGCAGCGCCTCGATCCTCGCGGGGCTCCTCATGCTGGCCTGGTCGCAGGTCGAGAGCCTGGCGCTGTTCTATGTCCTCTTCGCCGGCATCGGCTGCCTCCAGGCTGCGACGCTCTACGAACCCGCCTTCGCCGTGATCGCGCGGCGGGCCGGTCCCGGCATGGCGCGCCGCGGCATCACCGCGCTCACCCTGTGGGGCGGCTTTGCCAGCACCGTCTTCATCCCGCTTATCCAGGTGCTGATCGGCCAGTTCGGATGGCGCGGCGCGCTGGTCGGTCTCGGGCTGATCAACATCGTCGTGTGCGGCGGCCTCTATCTTACCGCCATCCGTCCCGCAATGGATGCCATCCCGCCGCATGGTCCGCTCCCGGACGAAGGCAGCACCGCCGGCCACGGCGCGGTCGTCCGCGCCATGCGAACACCAGTGTTTTGGGCGCTCGCCCTGACCTTGACCGCTTACGCGGCCAGCTTCTCCGCCTTCACCTTTCACTTCTACCCGCTGCTCATCGAGCGCGGCCTGGACGCCACGGCGACGGTCGCGGTCCTCACCTGCATCGGGCCGGCGCAGGTCGCGGGGCGGGTCCTGATTTGGGTGTTCGCGCCGCACGCCTCGATCCGCCGGATTGGCTCGATGGTGGTGGCGCTGTTCCCGCTCGCCGTCATCGCCGTCGCGTTCCTGCCGCCGAGTTTTCTGCCTATGGCGGCCGTCGCGGTGATCTACGGCGCGGGCAATGGCATCATGACCATCGTGCGCGGCATGGCCGTGCCGGAAATGCTGAGCCGGCACTCATACGGCGCCATCAACGGCGCGCTGACCGGCCCCTCGCTGCTGGCCAAGGCGCTCGCCCCGGCCGGCGCCGCCGCGCTCTGGGCGGTGACGCAGAACTACAACGGTGTCATCCTCGCCATATTCGCCGGCGCGCTGCTCACCGCCATCGGCTTCTGGTCCGCTGCGCTGCTCTCAAAGCGGTCGAGCTATGGCTCAGAGTTGCATTAGACGCCCCAGTTCGCCGACCAAGCATTCGCCCAAATCCCTTGCGATAAGCTCGGCGTGGGAATCCGCGCTCCTCGTTCGGAATTAGCTGTGCGGCGCCAGCAGTATGACCGCCGCACCGAGAAGGCAGATTGTGGCTGCGCCGATGTTCCCAAGGGGCCGGACGCATTCCCTCTACCACCCGCAATCACAGCAGCGACGCAACGATGTAAACGCCGCCATATGCGGCGTATACGCGACCGGCAGCGTCACTTTCTCCCAGCGTCAGCAGGAAGGCGAAGGCGGCGAGGGATATAAAACCGGATAAGCCACCAGACCGACTTGCCGAGCCTGGCCTGCCCAAAACGCTTAACAACCAGCAATTTCTGCGACGGCGGCGGCACAGGACAGGATCGTGTTCATACGCTGTACGCCACGCTGCCCGCCGCGGCCTCAACTCTCTCAAACATTTCGCTGCCTAGCTGCGGAGGACTCCACGCTAGGATTTCGCCGTCGGAAAACCCGGCTTGCTGGGCATCGCAACGGGCAACGCTCGGTAGCAAGTCAATTTATGGCTGTAGCTACCGAACACGTCCATGCAACATTTTCACGATCGCGATCTCGGGCGATCGGCCGGGGACTAGAGATAATTTTGCTCCACGGTCCGGCAGTTCCTGGCTCGGAGTCATGTTGAACTCCGCGTAGACGATGCGGTCATTTTGGCTGCGGAGCACGAGATAGTGACGCTCCGAGCCGTCGTCGACAAGTCCGCGTCCAATCAAGATACCGTTCATTTGCCGCCCGCATCCCGCCGCAGACCAAAGCGAAATCTGCGATGGTTGGACGGTAAGCCCAGCCTCCTTCAAGGTTCGCTGTGCTGCTGCATAGCGCTCTTCGCGAACCCCCAACATTTGCAGCTTCCTGACAAGCTGCGGATCGACCTCGAACACGCCAGGCCGGCGTTCGGCAGCCAACCCCAGCCGTTCGAGCACTTTGAGGCGCGCGATCTTGAGGCTGCGCATCTCATGTCCCCGGCCGTTGGCCTCGAAGACCCAGATGTTCTCTTTCGCTTCGCGCGAAATCGATCTGTCGATCGGCGTCAAACGCCGCACTGTCATTTCAAGCTTCAATTTCGATAGGCGCTCGATCTGGGTTTCGGGGCCGAGTTCGAGCGTAGCCAGCCGCCGTGCCTGAGCGCGAATACCCTCACTGATGTAGGATTTGGCGATCACCAGATCCCGGCCATCGTCATCGCGACCACGAATGACGACGTGCGTGTGAGGATGCCCGGTGTTGTGATGGTCGACGGCGACCCAATCGAGCTTGGTGCTCAGATCTTTCTCCATCTGTGCCATCAGATCGCGAATGAAGGGCTTGAGATCGGCGAATTTGGATCCGTCTTCCGCGGCAACGATTAGCCGGAACTGATGGCGCTCGCCGCCTGACCGTTCCAGAAACGCCTTGCCGTCGGCATCATCATGATCGCGGCTGTAAAGCGTGCCTGCCGCGCCATCGCGCGTTACACCGTCCCGCTGGATGTAGCGCAGATGCGCTTTCGCGGCGGTCATCGCATCTGTCCCGTGCCGGGCAATACGCGCTTTGATGACGACGCGCCTGGAGCCGGGGACAAAGCTTCGGCGCGACACCAGGATCGGCGCGCTGCCGCCCCGGCCATAGCGCGGTCCGGCAGTTTTCCGGGGCCGCGGCTGCAGCCCTCCCACTTTTCCGGCCTGATTGAGAACCATTCGCGTGAAGCGCAAATTTCCAGAACGCCCGTGATTCCCGGGCGGTTTGAGGTGCGGCTCAAATGGTTCGGTCATTTATTCCGCCGCTTCCGTTTCCTGCTGAGGGCGACAGTCTAAGGTAGCGAGCAGGGCTGCCCCATAAGGAAACCCGTGAATTGCCGGTCACGATGGCGAATATCCGATTTCATCGGGCGAGAAAGAAAGCTTTCAACTCCATAGCACCGCGTTAGGGATGGACGCCCGAAGGGCAGAGACGGCCGCCGTCTCGGCTTGCGACAGCCCGGCCCGCGGCTGCGCGGGCAACGCCCAAACCAGTTTGGGCAAGGACCTTCCAATTTCGGAAAAAGGTGCTGATTAAACGAGCGACGCTGTTTAAGTTGCTCAGCTGTAAGGACTTTTGGTTTGAGGGGAGTCGAGCAGGGGGAACATGGAGTCAGATAAGCTTTTGAAAGGCATCATCTAAGGACGGAATGATGCCGTCTTTTATCTTGCCCTCCTCAATTTTCCTATTTGCACTCATCAAAGACGATATCCGTTCATCTTAAATGAGGTTGCTGCGTAGCAGCGCTGACGTAGGTCCCACCCTTGGCGTCGACCGCCGCAACCATGCTTCAGGGTTAAAGCAAACCCGCGAGCCGGAAGACCTGCACCACACATCGCCCATCCCCCGACCGCGAAAGCCGATAGGCGACATCAGCGCCCGGTTCGATCGCCGCCAGAAAGTCGTTCGCGGCTTCCTGAGTTGGAAAGATGGTGTGTTGTGGCTTTGCCGGCGCGCTCTCCGCCTTGGAGAGCGCTTCTACGGCATCGTGCAGATAGATCACGAGCTGATTGAAACTCTCGCATTCGATAAGGTCGGTTTGAGCGACGATACCGGCAGTCGCTATCGCGGCTTCGATGGCGATACGGGCTTCCTGCAAATCAGCTGAGAAGTCGTTAAACATGACGCCCTCGTGCACATACTATCTCAATATGCCTCAATGTACACATAGAGCGTGATGTGCACAAGCCAGTACGTTCTCACTCATGGACCCTAAGTCGACCACAATCACCGTGCGTGTGTCGCACGAGCTGGCTGAAACTTTGAAAGCGCTTGCGGAGCACGAGGAACGAACGCTTTCGCAGTACTGCATGCTGATTCTTCGGAGGCACGCTCGCGATAAAGCGAAGATGGGATCTGTTAAGTGATCTTGACGCGTGAAGCGGTCGTTGGCGGCCATCGTCGCGACCATATAGCTTAAGTCAAAGAGTGGACTATGGGCGTTTATCGTACCGACCCAGAAAGAGGTCGGCAGCCCGTCCTCCAAAGCGGCCTATCGGCAGTGCTACGTCCAGCGCCCAATCTGTGAAGACTTCCGGACGCCGGCTCATGAGCTTGTGGCAGCGCATTCCGAGGGCCGGCGTCCGAAACTCGTCACAATCGCAGTCGTTTAAACCAGCGCGCTGCGATCCCGCAAGCTGCCGAGGTCGCGGTCTGGACTGCTCTCGCGGCCGGAGCCGACCGACTATGGGCTAAGCTAGGCTCCCGTCAGCTCCATCCCCTCGATCGTTGTTCTCGCATGGTCGTCGACAGCCAGCGGCACGGCTAAAAGCGCCGCTTGGAGCACTGCCCGCACCCTCGGCCAACCCTTGCTGGGGCCAGCGAGGGCCGCAATCAGGGGCGAAAGCGATGGCGCTGCTGATCCGAACAACGCGGGCATTGCCGCGACCGCGCACCACTGCCGTGTCACCAGATATTCCAGATAGTGGACGACAAGCGGCGCCAGATGCGCCTGCTTGAGATAGTGGACCCACAGCGCCTGCGCGGCGAGCAACGCGTCCGGTGCGAGCTTTTCCAGCAAGGTCGCTGCAAGGGCCGATGCCGCTTGATGCGACCAGTCGCCCGAGGGACATTTGAGCACGGTCGCCCATGGCTCGACCGTTGCGGTGATGAAGAGGCCCTCGAGATGGTCGACCAATTGCACGACCCGGCCACCTTGCGAATGCGCGCCGCCATCGGCCCGCCATCGCGCCAGCGGCAGGCGATCCAGTTCGTTCGCTGCGGCCAGGCCGAACACTGCGGCGATCATATTGCCGATGAGCAGTTCATCGGCACCCGGCGACCAATTCCTCGACTTGCCATCATCCTCGCGCATGACGTCGCGATCATCCGCCGCGATCTGCTCGGCGAGCATTGCCAGAGCATCGAGCTGCCTCAAGCCATCAGCAACGACATCACCGAAATCGAGCGTGCGCTGCGCGAGCGCGAAGAGCACGGGGCCGCTTACCGCGCGGAAAGACAATATCGGGCTCGCGCGCAATTTCGGCGCTTCCCTTAGCGAGCCATCGAGGGTTGCGCCGCAGGCCAACTCCAGCCGGATGAGGTCGAGCCGGAGCGTGTCGAGCGGCGGCTCGACGGATGCGGCCGTTACGAGCGGGTCGAGATTGCTGCAGAGCCCGACAAGTCCGGACAGCTCCTCCTCCGTCCTTTCGCCGGCGCTCCAGCCAGCTATCGCAGAAAGGACGCCGCCTGTTCGGCGTTGCAGTGACAGCAAGGGCTCTCGGTCAATCAGCACCACGCTGGGCCGGATATCCCCGCCCAGATAATCGTGAATGTGCTCGGCATTGTGCCTTGTCACGCCGAGATGTGGATAGGCTTGGGCGAGGAGCCCGGCCCGAAGCTCGGCGAGCTCGTTCAGATGAAGATGCGCGCCAGCCATTTCGGCAAAGATGGCAAGCAGCCCGGTGCCCGCTGACGGCTCCAGCACAACATCGGACGGTGACAGGCGCGCGGCGGCGCTTGCGATAAACCCAAGTTCGATGGGTGTCGAGAATTGCTGCAGCGTCTGGCTTTCCTCCGACCGCCGCGTCTGGGTGGGCAGAAGACGCGACAGCCGCGCCAGCATGGTAAGCATCGTTTGTGCCGAGCCCGCAGCCTTTGCCAGCATCGCGGGGCCGTGACGGCGCAGAAATAAGAGCTGAGCTGCTTCCTGCGCCTCGTATGCGTCCTTCCACAGCCACGCGCCGGCTGCATCGCTCGCGCTGAATGCGGCCTCCATCGCTGATCGAAGCGCCTTCGCGTCGATGGCCCGGCCGGCGCTGAGCTGGGTTTCCAGAGCTTGCGCTGCCACGAACAGAAGCGGCGCTCTGGGTTCGGTTTTGCCATTCGGACGCGGCAATTCAGACTGGCGCGCAGCCGCAAGGGCTGCCGGTGTCAAGGGCAGTGTCATGATGTGTGGCTCCAGAGGATTTTTAGGACGTTCGGGGCGGCGGGATCCCGTGCCCCATGGCGAGACGATCAAGTCAGGAAGAGCGGCGGCATGCTCGGGGCGGCATCGCAACACATAGGACGTCGCGCATACGCGCCGCGAGGCCGGGGATGTCGTCGAGCCGCCGAAGCGGCTCAAAATGATTGCGGCCGCCTGCATAATCGCGGCGGCCCTGGCAGGTGCGGATCATGATCCCGGTGTCATGGCCGGTGGCAGGCTGGCAGATCTGGACGTAAACAGCTTCATGATGCAGCGTGATCTCGCCGGACACCGCCATGCCACCGAGGTTTGATCGCAAATCGTAGCTGCCGGAGGAAAAGCCGAGCTCGGCGGCGAGAAGTTTCAGACGCTTGCGCGCCTCGCGATGAAAACGGTGCTTCTGTTCGGCGTCATAGGCACATGGCCGGTACCAATTCATGAATGGACTCCTGAAAATGAAAACGGCCCGCGCGAGGGCGGGCCGGTTGAGAAGAGGTGATGGATTGCTGGCGCGCTTATTCCGCCGCGACCGCGTAAGGCTTGACCCCTGCGCTCTCGCCAAAATCGTCTTCGTCGAGAAAGGCGGGCAACTCCGGAGTTTCGTTCTGCGGTAGGGGTGTTCGCTGCACGTCCTCCTCGGTGCTCCAAGTGCGAAGCGTTTCCGGCAGCCATCCGGACCCTTGCAAAAGCCGCTCCGCTTCGCGCGCCATGTCGGATTTTTTCAGATGCGCGATCAGATCGGCGGCGGCGGGGCCCTTTGCATCGCGGACGCAATCCAAGATCTGCGCCTTGGTCACCCGGCCGAAATAGCTCTCCACCGTGGCCTGCCAGCCGGCACCGGTCATATCGAGTTTGAGCGCTTGGGCCAGCCGATCGGCCGGGCGCCCGGTGCTTCCGCGGCTTGCGTGAACATCGTGAACCGCATTGACGGTCAGCGCCGCTGAGAACGCGAACAGCTCCGATCGCTCGGTTGCCTCGAACCCAACGAGCGCGTCCCACAAATCGACGGGATCGGCTGGAAGTCTGCTTTGCCAATGCTGACGGCGCCCCTCAAAGCGCTCTTGTACCGGCATGGCGGTGATCGTGGCGGCATGGCGATCGAGGCCGGCTTCCCTGACGTCGATTTCGAGACAGCTTTCAGCGTAGATGCGGACATAAAACAACTTCAGACAAAATGTGTGCAGGACCGACAGCAGGGCGACCTCCGGATCGCCGGACAAAGCTTCACGCAAGGCAAGGGTCCGGCAGGCGGTGAGCTCTTCCATGAGGCGGTCGGACAGGGCAGCCGAGCCAACCTCGTCCTCGCCCGTTACAGCGGTTTGAACACCGCCGTTTGCCGGAAGGGCCGGCGCGTCGGTGTTGCCGCTTTCGCCGTCATCGTTGCGCGTTGCCTGGTCGGCGCTCGAACGTTCGCGGCGTTGCGGGTCGTCTTCCTGCCTGACGAAGCCCCTCTCGATTCGCAGCTGTCCATCGTGGGACAGGCTGACGATGACGCCGGCATAAGCCATGTCGGCAGGCTCGTAGACGAGCGGACGATCCTCGAACCTGGCGAGGGCCGCTTCAAGCTCGTCGAGCCGCTTGGCCTCGCTCGCTGGAAGCTCGTCCGCACCGTCATGCCTTTCCTGAATCTGCTCATATTCGGCTTGCAGGGCTTGATGCTGATTTTGGTCCTCGTCACTGAGCGTCTGCTCCTCGCCCGCAATCTGCCGGTAGCGATAGCGATCCGAATAGGGGAAATCGATCGTGGCTTGCGTCCATTTCCAGCCCTCGCATTTGATGTCGTCGGCTCTCGCTTGCAGCATTTCGAGGGTTAGCCGGTCGAGCAAAGCGGCATCGGCGAACCAGCCGTCTTCGTCCGTGCTGAACAGATCCCGCAAGATAACGCCGCCGGCTTTTTCATAGGCTTCCGGGCCGACGAAACGCGCCCGGCGATCATGGCCTCGCACGGCGCCTTCGGTCAGCATGCGGCGGATCGCGTAGGGTTCGCGGTTGTAGGCGTTTGAAAGGCGCGCCCACACCTCCTCCTGACGCCGGTGATCGTCGCTGACGCAGAACGCCATCAATTGATCGAGAGTCAACTCGTCGGCGGCATAGGCCTCGAGCAGTTTCGGGCTGGCGGCGGCAAGTTTCAGACGCTGGCGGACGACCGCGGCGGTGACACCGAAGGTCGCCGCAATTGCCTCCAACCCCTGTCCCGCCTCAGCGAGCGTCTGGAAAGCGCGGAACTGATCGAGCGGATGCAGCCCCTCACGCATGACGTTCTCAGCAAGGCTGTCCTCCTCGGCGAGCCCGTCCGTCTTGACGATGCAGGGGATGGGAGCGGTCTTCGACAGCTTCTTCTGTTTGACGAGGAGTTGCAGCGCCTTGAAGCGGCGCCCGCCGGCAGGGACTTCGAACATGCCGGTCTCCTTGCCACCTGCGTCCGCGAGCGGGCGGACGCTCAGGGATTGCAGCAAGCCGCGGCGCTCGATATCGGCGGCGAGCATTTCAATCGATTGTCCGGCCTTCTCGCGGCGGACATTAGCCTGAGACAGAACGAGCTTGTTCAGGGGAATGTCCCGTGATGCATGAAGCGTCAGTTTGGCCTGAGCCATGGTTGAGGTCTCCTGACGAGCCAGGGAGGAGCCACTCTCCTCTCACCTTCAGCTCGTCACCCGAAACCCCAATCATCCTCTCACTCTTTAATTCCCGGCACGGGCTCGCCGGTTAAACGCGCGGCTTCTCCCAAAGGATTATGGTTGCAAGGCAACAGTCGCTTGGTCACGATCGCAACCAGAACCGCCATTCAGAGCGGCCGTCACGNGCAACTATAAAGCCTCGAATGGGAGGACCGTGCATGTCACGCAGTTCGCCGAAAAGAGCCACTCAATTCAGTCTCTGCGTTGATGAAGGGGAAGATGCTTATTGCGCCGGTCATGGCGATCCAGCTGGCGACATGACGCTTCTGATCGACGCCGAAATGGTCGAAAGCGCAGTCCTCGCAAAGGCGAGGCTAGAGGTGGTTCTGCGCCCCGACGGCACGCTGACATGGGACCCGATGGGATTGTCGGAGGCTGTCATCGCCAACGCCCGGACGAAAGGCTTCCTGGCTGACACCGATCTTGCCAGCCTGTGCCGCGTCTGCCTCGATGAGAAGATGCTCGGGCTTGAAGACGAACCGCGAGCAGCTCTGGGGGTGTTCAGGGAGCGACTCGCCACCTGTCTTGGCCTCGTCGACGCCACGATGAAGACCCTAAGATAAGCTTTCTGCGGCAGAAAGGCGGCCCGGTCACCAAATCCGCGCCGCCTTACCGATGATTTGCTTGCGCTTGAGCGGTCCGAAATAGCGTCCGTCAAAACTGTCGGACGAATCGCCAAGCAGAAAAACGTCGTCGTGCTGAAGGGACAAACACCCGCTCCAAACCGGTAGGCCGCGTCCACGCGCGTCAGCAATCATTGCCATGGCGACGATGCGACCGTTGATGCTGATCGCAAGACCGTCGCGGCAAACGCTGTCGCCTCTCAAACCGGAAACGCGCTTCAAAACAGGAATTCCGGAGCCAAGATATCCTCGCCGGTCCGCCAGCCAAGCGGCGCCAGGCGGTAAGGCGGCAAGCACGAGGTCGCCGCGTGCGTAGCGGGGTTCGAAAGTGATGGCATAAAGCCCCCGCGGAACACTCGGCGACGCATTGAGATAGACTCTCGGCGAGACCGCTTCTGGGCACACCCATAAGGCCAATCCCACCGCAATGGCAGCTGTCATTATTCGTTTATGGAGAGCCCATTTCAATCGCGTTCGCCAGACGTCGACTTTCTGCGCCTTGCATCAGACCAGGCGGTCACGTCGTCGCGGTGATAGAGAATGCGGCCGCCGTGCTTACGAAAGCGTGGGCCGTAGCCGAGCCAGCGCATGTTATCGAGGGTCCGGCGTTTGAGACGCAAGAAAAACGCAGTTTCTTTCGGGGTAAGATACGGAGAGTCGGCTTCTTTCGTCATGACAAACACACCTCTTGATCTTGGGATGTGTTTCAGTGTCGCGCGCTGAGACTGTGGCGGGGAGTGGCGCAGTTCGCTATTTAGACAACGCCACCCTGGAGGCCGTAAACAAACGGGTGGCCCGACCCCGGTACGCGATTGCGGGAAGACGTGTCGCGCGATGAGGCGCTCGGGCGCAGCAAGGCGCGATAGCCGCCGCCGACCAGCTTTTCGCCCCGCTTGACCGCTCGCCTTATGCGGTCTTTGAGTGCTGTACGGCCAATCTGCCACTCCTGGTCCACGCGCGCATCGCCGAGCAACAGGCAGGCAATGTCCCGGTAGCGGAGACCAGCATGCGTCCTATCGAACGCAATCAAGGCATCGCGGAGCGAAAGACGTTGCGCTGTCCAGGCCGTCGGATCTTGCATTTGGCGAAAACCTCGCGAAATGCGCTCGATGCTTCCCCACTCCTGCCCGCGATAGATTGTGAAGGCGATATCATTGCCAAGCTTGAGCGGCGTCTCGTTTAGCACCGGCAGCCTCACCACCGTCCCGCCCATGCGCAAATGCAGCGATACTTTATCCTCAATATCGATCAAGAAACGCGGCTGGGCATGCATGAGGGCTTGGGAGGTCCGGCCGTTGCCGGGTACCGTGAGCACCGAGGGGGACGTGTCAGTGTCATCCGACAGCCAGAACAAATGCTCGACCGGTGCCATCATATCGGGCGCACAGAGACCAATAAGGCCCCAGCGCGCGGCCGCCTCGCAGATCCTTGCCTGCCGGTAGACAGCGATGCCATGCCAATCCCGATCTCGGATGATGGCGTCCGAGCCGAAGCACGCAACGTCTCGGCGATAATCGATATTGCGGCGCAGAAACTCCCAGGCGATGTCGCATTTGGGCAAGGTCTGGATTGCATCATAAGCCGTAATCGGCATCAAATGGCCGTCTAATTGTGAATCGGCGTCACTAGGTGACCCCTCTGGCCTTTTGACGAAACAATAACTTAGCGCGCCGATCGGCGCGGAACCCCGACGCCGGTTTACAATGCCGCGCAGGATCCCAGACCGGTGCCGACACAGTCCGAGATCAATCTTTGATAACGTCTTTTATCACAGGTTGATCTGGAGGGGCTTACGATCCCGCTGCCCTGTCAGCGGTGTGCTGTTGCTCATCGCTGCATCTCCCAAGGATTAAGGATATTCAGCCCGGCGGCCTCGAAAGGGGCTGTGTTGCGGGTGGGGACCGTGAAGCCGCTCACGGCGGCCGTGGCAGCAATGTAGCCGTCCGCCTTGCCAATGGCTTTGCCTGCGGCCTTCGCTCGCGCCATCAACCCCGCATAGGCTTGTGAGCACCTTGTAATAGAGGCCATTGACCGCCGAATTTGACCCGTTGCTTCCCTGAGCACGTGCAACATCATCGCATCGCCGGCAAGTGCCTAGCAGAGAAAGCAGAAGTTGCCGATCGTTGATTCTTAGCGCAATATTCGGTGGATTTTGGGGTCTGCATCCCATCCGACAACAGACGTGCTGCAATTGAATATGGCATCCGGGAGGCGCCCTAGACAGACCTTCAGTCAGACGATAGTTGTTTTAAGCAGATAGTTGCCGTGCTCAGAGGCGCAAATCGGGCTCGTTCAGGTCCGGTTAACCGGCTATTATGCTATTGTTCGATTCGAAGTACCCGGCTTAGACATGGCGACCGCACAACAGATCATCGCGCTGCTCAGCAGCCACGTGAAGGGCGATCAGGAGCAGGTGCTCTCCATCGCACTGCAGGTGGCGGCTGTCGAGGCGCGCTCGGGTCGCAAGGAGACGGCCGAACAGCTGCGCAAGCTGGTGCAGATCGCACGCAACGCCCGCAGCCGGCAGGTTCCGTCGTCCGACATTTCGGCGATCCCCATTGCTCGTACCAAAGGCGAGTTGCAGACGCTACTGTCGGTGCATTATCCGAAAACGCGCCTCGACGATATGGCGCTGGCCGGCGACACGCTGGATCGCCTCAACGACGTCCTTGAGCAACAGGCTCAGCGCGAGCGGCTCAGGTCGTTCGGCAAGGTGCCGACGAGCCGGCTGCTTCTGGCGGGTCCACCGGGGTCCGGCAAGACGATGACGGCATCTGTGCTCGCCGCGGAACTGCATGTTCCGTTGTTTGCCGTGCGGCTCGACGCGTTGATCACACGCTATCTCGGTGAGACGGCGGGCAAGCTCCGGCTGATCTTCGACCATGTGGCGACGACGCGCGGCGTGTTTCTGTTCGACGAATTCGATGCGATTGGCAGCTATCGCGGCGCGGACAACGACGTCGGCGAGATGCGGCGTGTATTGAACAGCTTCCTGCAGTTCATGGAAGAGGCCAACAACACCGATAGCTTGATCGTGGCGGCGACGAACCATGCGGAGCTGCTAGATCCGGCGCTGGCGCGACGGTTCGACGACGTGATCGTCTACGGGATGCCGGACGAGAAGGCTGCGCGCAAGATCATCGAGCGTCACCTGGGCTTGTTCCGGCCTCGCCAGCTGCAATGGACGAAGCTTTTGTCAGCCGCCGCTGGTCTCAACCATGGCGAGATCGCGCGCGGCGTCGACGACGTGATCAAACGCGCCATATTGAAGGAAGCGACGAAGGTCACCTCCGGCGACTTGCAGGCGGCGCTAGCTGCCCGAGGAAACGCCAAGGCTGCCCTGTCTGGGAAGCGCGAGGCTTAGCAACGCCGGCTCTATCGAGTGCCTGCGTCGTTAAACTTACCCGATTGTCCCGACAGAGATGATTCATCATGGCTAACGAGCCGAAGGGTCCGTTGCGGACCTACACCAAACCTCACTTGAATATCGAGCGGTTTCAGGAGCGTGCCGACTACCGGCCCCCACGGCGTGCGGTCACGTCGAGGGACGGGGGCCTCGACCGCTTTTCGCACGGCACGAAGCTCAGCGGAGAGCTCGCGCAGGCGTTTGCTGCGGCGCACCGGCTGCTGGGCGAGCGCGATCCCGACATCGCGGCCGGGGATGCCGGCGTTTATGTGGAGATCGCATCTCCGGCCGAGACGCTGCTGCCGGACATCGGCTGGCAGCAGAAGGGCATTCGTATCGGGGCGGTCCGGACGGAGGACAACGGCGAGCAGGTCGGCGGCCTGTTCGTACCGCAGCGATCGGAAGCATTTCTGACCAAGGCACTCGACGATTACACGAGTGGAGGCGGCAGTGCCGCGGCGAAGGATCGCTTAGAGAAAATCGAGCGGATCGGCCCCTCGAGCGTGGCGACGCTCTGGTTCGACCGCCGTCCGCTTCCACCGGAGGAAAAGGCGATCTGGTGGGAGTGTTGGTGCTGGAAGGATCGCGCAGATCACGTGCCGAGGCCGGCGCAACGTCTCGGGCTTCGCGTGAGTGAGCGCCGGCTGATTTTTCCCGACTGTGAGGTTGTGCCGGTCTACGGCACGCGCTCCGAGATCGAGAGGCTGCTGGTTCATACCGACGCGATCGAGCGGCTACGGCATGCGTCGGATTCGCCACACGTGTTTTTGAGCGAGCTTCGCGATTATCAGGTTCCGCTGATCCGCGATTTGGCGTCACGGATCTCGCATGCGCCGGCGACGGCGCCGGCGGCCTGCGTGCTCGATAGCGGGACCAACCGCGCGCATCCGCTCTTGTCGGCCTCGCTCGATCCTTCTGACCAGCATGCGGTCGACGAGAAATGGGGCGTCGACGATCACTATGACGGCGGTCATGGGACGCAGATGTCGGGATTGGCACTGCTCGGGGATCTCACTCATCCGGTCGGTGATCAGCGCAGCATCGAGCTGAAGCACCGACTGGAGACGGTGACAATCCTGCCGCCCGAAGGGTTCGACGAGACCGAGCCTGCGAGCTACGGCTACGTCACGCAGCAGGCGATCAACCTGCCTGAAATCGCGGCGCCGGAGCGCACGCGCATATTCTGCATGGCCGTGACGAACAAGGACGTGCCGGGAGACCGACCGACGAGTTGGAGTGCGGCGGTTGATCAGGCGGCCGCCGGCAAGATGCCGGGCGAACGAGACGCCGAGAACACGCCGCGCCGTTTGATCCTGATTTCCGGTGGCAATATCGGCGACGATGCGGACTACGCGACGATGACTGCCGCCGAAACGCCGGCCATGGAAGATCCGGTGCAGGCCTGGAATGCGCTCGGCATCAGCGGATTTACGGATCGCGACACAGTCATCGACGCGCTGTTCAAATCGCACGTACCGATCGCCAAGGTGGGGGACCGGAGCCCTTATAGCCGGACGTCGGTGCTGTGGCCGGACACGATGCCGTTGAAGCCCGAGGTGGTGTTCGAGGCCGGAAACCGTGCGGCGAGCCCGTCTGGCACGAACATCCTATCGGGCGTGGAATCGCTGTCGGTTCTGACGACGAGCAGTGATTTTGTCAGCGATCCGCTCACCGCCTTTTTTGCGACGAGCGCCTCGACCGGCGAGGCAGCTCGCTTTACGGCGGCGCTGCAAGCGGAGCATCCAGCGTATTGGCCGGAGACGATCCGTGCGCTCACGGTGCACAGCGCGCAATGGACGCCTCGGATGCTGGAGAGGATCGCCGGGGCACGCAAGAAGAAGTCGGCGCATTTGGGGTTAGCGCGGCAATTCGGTTTCGGTGTTCCGAACCTGCAACGGGCAATGGCTTCGGCGTCAGCCGATCTTGCACTGGTGGCTCAGGCGGTGATCCAGCCCTTCAAGCGTAAGATGAAGCAAGGCAAGAAGGGGCGCATTGTCGGCGACGGCGATCCGCGCTTCAGCGACATTCACCTCTACACCTTGCCGTGGCCAAAGGAGACGCTGCGGCAGCTGGGGGAAAAGCGTGTCGCACTCAAAATCACGCTGTCTTATTTCATCGAGCCGAGTCCGGGGCAGTTGAAGCCGGTGACGCCGGCCCGCTACCGGTCGCATGGGCTGCGGTTCGACATGCAGCGGCGCAATGAGAGCGACGAGGCGTTCAAGTCACGGATCAACGATCTCGCTGCTGCTTCGGACGTCGATGACGATACCGACACTCATGCGGGTGTCGTGATGGTGGACGAAGAGGTTCCGGGACTCGCGGAGATCGAGGTCGGGCCGGAATCGGATACCGGTTGGATGTTCGGATCGAGAAGCCGCGCCGCAGACAAGCCTGGATCGCTGCATTGCGACATCTGGCAAGGCAATGCGATCGATCTCGCGGACCGGCATATGGTAGCGATCTATCCGGTGGCTGGATGGTGGAAGTACCGTGTACCGCAACACCGCTATAATGAGAAGACGCGCTACGCGCTGGTCATGACGCTGGACTGCGTCGAGCAGGATGTCGATCTTTATGCAGAGATCGAAGCTGGGATCGCTGCTGCCGTGGCCGCACCTGCCATCAGCGCATGAACTGATCGTGTTACATTGTTACCCGGCGTGTTCGAAAAACGAAAGTGGGGCGCCGACGACGCTTTACATCGGACTCCGCGCATTGTTGGCACTTTCGTTTGCCGCGCCCACTGCACGCTTGCCCATGTCTGCAAATGGGATGACGCAACTTTGTGTGGTGCACCGCTTGCTGCGCCGCATGAGTCTGCACCTGGGCCACTGCCAAAGTTCAATGGTGCTCGGTGCGTTTCTACGGTTGGAGGTATTACCTTCGTCCCCCTAGGGACGCAGCGCAGCCCATGGCCGCCTCCCGTCGGCGATCCGGTGATGTAATTACCGGCACCCTTCCCGTGACGGCGTCCTCCGAGCGCCGGGGAGTTTCGGCGTCATAGTTCCCGGTGCGGCATTATTACGGTGCGGTGACGCTGCGGTGGAAGCCGCCACTGCGGATTGCCATTATCGATAGGACAGAATCTTTAGAGAAGTATAGTCAGCGACAGCTTGAGCCCCGTCGCAGAGGTGCTGCGGGCATCCTCGATCTTTGGTAGTGCGCCAAGTGCAGACCAGGCTGAACGTTCTGTAACCCCTATTGGTCCTTGATCGGCTGTGTCATCGCTCGCCTTTAAGTCGGAATCCAGCTTCAACCGGAACATAGGGTTCTCCTGCGAGAATCGTTGATATTTGTATTTCGAACAGTTCAAAGACATTGTGGGCGGTATGCTTGGGCAAACGGCAGCATCGATGTATTGGGATTGGCAAAAATTTTTCCGGTCAACCTCCACCGAAGACGAACAGGTGGCGGAGAATACGAACGCCGATATCCCTATAAAAAAAGGGGCTGACGATCTGCTTCGGCGCACGACCTTCGCTGGGCGCATCGCCGACGTGTTGTGCGCTGCTGGAGGTCACGAGGGGCGGGTGTTCGCGATCCGCGGCGACTGGGGGAACGGCAAGTCGTCCCTCAAAAATCTGATCATTGAAAAGTTCCGCTCGCGTGAGCCCAAGCCGGATTGGCTCGAATTCAACCCGTGGCAATGGGGCGATAGCGACGCGATTACGCGGGCGCTGTTCTTCGAAATGGCGAGCAAGCTCGGCGGGAAGCACTCCCCCAAAGCCGCGGCGCGGGCACGGTCATTTCGCAAATACGGCGCAGTTTTATCAGGATCGGCCGGACACCTGCAGCAGGCCGGCGAGGGAAAGGGCGTCGCCGAGTGGATAACCAGCGTGGGCCTTATGGCGGCGGGCTTCGGAATTGGTGTGCAAGGCGTCGGCTCGTCTCTTCTGCCGCTGTCGATGACGACGATCGCCGCCGCGCTCCTGGTCATTGCGGGCGCGGTCAGGTTTGTGGCGATGATCGTCAGCGCGTTCGGGCGCGACCGGTCGGCAGAGCCTCTGCCCGAGGTGCGCAAGGATCTGGAGACGCGCCTGCGCAAACTCAAACAGCCGCTGATCATCTTTGTGGACGATATAGACCGTCTCGAACCGGAGCAGATTCGCCTGATCTTTCGGCAGATCAAAGTGAACGCCAATCTGCCGAATATCGTATTCGTCCTGCTGTTTCAGCCGAGCATCGTTGTGAAAGCCCTTGAGCCGGTGGCTGGAGCGGAAGGCAGCGATTATCTGGAGAAGATCATCCAGGCCAATTTTGACCTGCCGGCGGTGCCCGCTCGAAGGATCGCGGAGATATTTTCCGAGCAGCTTCAATCCGTCGTCGGGCAACTCGCATTGGCCGAGAACGGTTTCGAGCAGCGACGGTGGGGAAACGTCTTCCTGGGCAGTATGCAACCCTTCATCGCCAATCTGCGCGATATGCGCCGACTGCTCTCGTCGATTGCGATCCACGTGCCGCTTCACCAGGGCAGTAAAGCGTTCGAAGCCAATATGATCGACCTGCTGGCGCTTGAGACGCTGCGGGTGTTCGAGCCGGAGATTCACAAAGCCATCTCCCGCAGCAAAGCCCTGCTGCTAAGCGCCAATGGCTATCACGGTGACGCGAAGGGGGCTGCGCAGAAGACGATCCAGGGACTGGTGGAAGCCGCCGCGCCGGATCATCGCCCAGCATGCAAGGCGATGTTGCGCGAGCTGTTTCCAACTGCGGAGTGGGCGTTCGGGGGAAGCCATTACGGAAGCGACTGGTTCGGAACTTGGAACGAGGCCAAGCGCGTCTGCGCGGACCGATATTTTGACCGGTACTTTGAGCTTCAGGTGTCCGATGGAACCGTCTCGGATTCGGATTTCGCGGATTTCATCGAAAGTAGCGCGGACGCTCGATCGTTGGCGGATGCGGTTGCCCGGCTGGAAGCGGCGGGTGTTCTGGCGGATCTCGCCGCGCGGCTGGATGAGTCGGTGAAGCGCCTTCCGATCGGCCATCTGCCGACCTTGTTGCCGGCGATGTTCGAGATCGGCGAGAAGCTCAACAGCCGATCCGCCGGTCCCATGAACACAAGCTACGTTGCCGCGTGGCGCGCGGCGTGTTGGTTCTTGCGCGAGGAGCCGGATGCCGGCCGGCGCTCAGACGTCTTTCTTGAGGCGCTGCGTGGTTCGGAGCTCCTGTCTGTGCCCGCCATGCTTATTTCCCTGGACATGGACGCGCGGGAGAAAGACGAGCCGACGAAGGAGTTTCTGTTTACGGATGATAGCCTTGCGGCCGCCAAGACACTTTGGGTAGATAAGATCAAGGCGCTCGCCACGCGTGGAGCATTGGAAACGTCCGCCGAAATGCTCTCCTTCTTGTATCGGTGGCGGGATTTTAGCGGCGGCTTCGATGAGCCGCGCGCTTGGCTGGACCGTATCGCAGCGGACGAGCGGCAACTGCCCGAGCTTGTCATGCGGTTCATCAGCGTGGGCACGTCCCAGGCTCTTGGTGATTATTTCAGCATCAAAACGGAAAAGTTTCAAAGGCAGACGATCGAGGACTTTTTCGATCTCGACGAACTAGCCGGGAGATTGTCCCGTCTGGATCGAGCGCAATTGTCGGCTGCGCAGGCGGAGGCTGTGAAAAAACTTGAGGCAAGTTTGGCGAATTGGCGCGCGTCACCTCCGGTGACGGCGAGCTAAACGTCTGCCACCGGCTCACCCACACGCCGGATGCGGAAGAGCAAACCTCCTAAGCGCGCAAGCCAGAGTGGGGCATCTCCTAGCAGCCTGTCGGACTGAGGTCTACCACATGGACTGAGACCTGTCGTGTTGGCTGCACGGCGCACGCAAGGGGAGCTGCCCTGAAGGTCAAGCGGCTTTCAGGGCAAACATCCGCTTCATATTCCAGACCATGGTTACGAGCGCTCATTGCCGCTGACTTTGTCGAGCCCGCGCAGCAGGAACTGGCGGAATCCGAGCACCGCCTTGATGATGCCGAACCCCGGCTCGGGGTGTGTTTGCGCAAGGCGTAGAGCTTTTTGCCGTCAGGCGTTTGCAGGCGGTGGGCCATGGCCTCGACGGGCGTTGGATTTTCGGGCGCGGGCGGTGTATCGCCGAAGCGCTCGCTCAAGGACTGATGATGGGCATTCCGGCCCAAAGCGAGCAGCTGCTCGATCCCGGCAGCCACACAGGCCGTCACATTGGCCGCGCTGAAATAGCCGTTGTCGCCGAGCATGACATCGGCTTAGCCCAGATTTTCGGGCAAGGCATTGATTTTGGCCAGCATCGGCTCGAGCTGCTGCTTGTCGTTGGGCGCCTGGACGACGTTGGTGGCAACCAACAGCAGACTGCCCTCGGCGACCACAGCCTGAGCGTTGTAGCACTGCTCGAAAGCGCCGCCGGAAACCGGCATGATACGGGATTCTTCATCCGTCAGATTGATCTGATCTGTAGGACGCGGCCCCTCGACTGGCGGTTCCGGCGGCTTGCCGCCGGGCTTCTTGCCCGTGGCCTTCTCTTTAGCAGATACCCGCCAGTATAGCCAATCGACGCGTGTTTAAGTACCACGGCGACAGGCGAACGTCTGCTACAAGGAGGTTGTGTCCACGCGTCAACAAGTAAATCTCCTCCCGTCATGAAACATTTGACCTGTCATCTCCTGCGCTTCATATCTTGTTTATGAGAGGTAGCGCAATTGCAGCGACATCATCGGTCGCGCAGGAACTCCAGATTGCCTTGGACCGGCTTTATATACGGGGATCTAGCTTCTTGTTAGCACCGGCCGCGGATGAGGGCGTGCCCAACTGGTGGTAAGCAAATGTCGAAGTCTCTGATCCCCAACAATCTGGTCCTCCTCCATCAAGGGGAGGAGTTCCTGCGTGCAAAGAGCATCGGGGTAATCCAGGCCGACGCAAAGTTGCTCCTCCATCTCAGCACCGTGGAGCATGCGATGGATGTGCTGGACGTGTTCCGGCAAATCAAAACAGATGATGAAGACCTGAAGGTGATTCAGGTGCTGGGAATGAGGCAGTTTAACGCCTTTGCCTCTGCCACGAAATTGCTTCTCAGCGGGTATGTCCAGACGAGCGCCCTTATCCTTCGGGACGTGTTAGAGACGGTCTTTCTGGTGGATTATTTCCGGACTGAGAGAGCCGCCATTGCAAAATGGAGGATGGCGGACAAGGCGACGCGCTTGAAGGAATTCAAACCCATAAAGATCAGGGAAGCGCTGGATCAGCGTGATGGCTTCACCGGCAAGAAGCGTGCGGAAATCTATGAACTGTTTTCGGAGTTGGCCAGTCACGCGAGCATGCAGGGAATCGCAATGCTGAGGCCCAAGGGCAAGGATGCCCATATTGGACCATTCTTCGATGTGACGGCGCTTGACGCTGGTATCTCCGAGATGGGGCGCTTGGCCGTACAGGCCGGTGAGAATATGGGAACATTTTTTCCGGTGGGCTGGCCTGAGGGTAATGTCTCCCTGCGAGCATTTACCGTCATCAAGTTACGTTGGTTTGCCGAATTTTACCCAAGGATTGTTGAGAAATCGCAAGAAGCCTAATCCGCCGTCAGCACCCCATCCCTCGCTGTCGCGGCCGGTCTTGCTCCCGCTCTTCGGGGTTGGGAACATCGCTCCGTGACGGTGTGAAGAGGGCCTTCGGCTCTTTGGCGTCACCAGGTTCCCGGGGTAGCGCAACGCGTTTCGACGATGCCGTAGATACCGGATCAGCGGCCTTTCCGGTAATGCGGCGATAGACACGTTTCCAGTTGATGTCTGGTCCCGGCTCCGTCTTCGTTGTGAACTCCTTCAGAGCAGCCTTCGGCTTCACCGGCTTTGGCGCGGCCCTTGGCCGGTCAACGCCATATGTTGGCGGAGCTCACGCGCCTGAACCTGCCCCGATTTGCCACGCTGATTTACAAGCGCGCCGCTTATCGTGAGGCCTTTATGACCGGGAAGCCGCCCCATTTCGCCGACAAGTCACGCGTCGCGGTGAAAAAAGCTGTGGAGGAGATTGATGCTCTCACTGAAGAAGTGATGGCGATTGTGAATCCCATTCCAATGAAAGCCGCCGCCAATGACCGCTAGCAAGCCCGAGTTCAAAGCGTTCTCGCCGTTCAAGGTGCCCACCGAGGCGGTCGAAGACTTTGCGAAGGAACACAACATTCCGTCGACGGTCTTTCCGAAGAAAAACAAGCCCACGCTGGTGAAGGCACCGCAACCGACCGGGCCCTCCGCCAAGTTTGGGTTTCATATCCCAGAGGACGTTGCGCATCGTCTAAAGCAGCGCGCGCTCGACGACCGGTGCACTGTGCGTGCTGTGGTGCTTAAGGCGATGGCTCAGTACGGTATCGAGGTTGCGCCCGAGGACATTGTCGATGACGGCCGCAGAAAGAATCGTAACGCCCTCTGAGGTGGTCTGAAGGCAGTCGCTGTCCTTGCTATTGTGATCCAAGGAGGCGGCAATGCCAACATTCTGCTTTCTATCCGTCCAGCTCTAGAACGATTATGTTTCAACAGCGTCGAAACGGGAATATACAGCCAGTTTCTCTTTCCGGCTTTTCGTCGCCGTCAGAATGACCTAGCATCTCTCCAACGATTTCACCGAAAAATGATCTTTGAAGTCTCTCCATCGCAAATAGAGTCACTCGACTCAAATGGTCTTGCGGAACTGCTCCGAAGATTAGTTTACGCGGAAGCGCAACTCTCCGGCGTGAGTTTGCGCGGGGTATCCGTGCCGCTCCAGATCACCATCTCGGATGGCGGCGAGGACGGAAGAATCAAGTGGACCGGTGGGTTTGAACAGACCAATTATTTTCCGTCCCGGTTTTCCTTGTTTCAATCCAAAGCTACTAATCCACCTCCCGCTAAGTGGAAAGAAGAGACCTGGACAAAGAGCAGCCGGAAAAAGGGCGTCACTCGCAAATTAAGCGATGCATTTGCCACCTTGATCGAAGAAGGCGGTTCTTATGTCGGTTTCACCTCCGCCCCTATAGTTGGAAGGCGCAGGTACGATGAAAGAATTCAAGCCATTAGGAATGGCATCACTGAAACCGGCGGAGATCCTAATGGCCTCGCTGCGATAGAAATTTATGACTGCAACAAAATTGCGGATTGGTGCTCGCGACACCCTTCCGTCGCCGTCTGGCTCAATGAACGGCAATCAGGGTTGTCGTTGGGCGGCTTTCAAACCTTAGAAGGATGGCGCAAGAAGGCTGATTTCTCTGAGATTACCTATGTTGATGATTTGGGATCGCGATATTTTCTTGGGAGCCGTGCGACAGTATCCGCCAGTGAACGCCGACCAGCGAGAAAAGACGCTCTGGTGTTCCAGCAGGCTCGCGACCGTCTTGCGGATCATCTAGCCGAACCCGGCGCCTGTGTTCGCCTTGTCGGTCCATCGGGAATTGGAAAGTCGCGCTTCGCCTCCGAAATTTTTCGCGATCTGTCCACCGTAAGCAAGGAAATTACGGCCACCTCATCGATTTATTGCGATTACCGGAATGTAGGGCAGGACCTAGTCCAATTGGCAACTGCTCTCGCGCAGGCCTCCTTACCAGCTCTCATTATCGCTGACGAATGCCCTCGTGAGGTCGCCGTGCAACTTGGAGATATTGCAAGTGTTGACGGAAGTAAATTCCGCATCGTCGCCATAGACATCGATGATCGCTCGATTGACCCCGCTCATTGGCTCAATATTTCTATGGATCCTGGTGATGAGGCATTCATTGAAGGGATAGTTCGTCAAAAGCTCCCCGCTGTTGATGCTCTAACACTTTCCTACATAAAGAACCTTTGTGGCGGGTACCCCAGAATGGCGGTCCTCGTTACTGAAAACGTCGCCAACAAAGCTCCGATCTTGAAATCCTTGACCGATGTTGTTGATCGAATCCTAGAAGGTTGTCGCATAAACGAGCGGGAGCAACTCCGCGCTATTGAATGCTTAGCCTTGTTTGACCACCTGGCGCCAGACGGGCCATACGCAGATCAATTCGACCTTGCCGCAAGCCGGCTGGCAGAGCTGAGCGGGGATCGGATGTACGAGTACGTTGCCGAAGCCTCTCAACACCCTCTTGTAGCGAGGATTGATACTCAATTTTCAGTGCAACCCATTCCTATTTCTGCATTTTTAGGTACTCGGCGCCTGGACCTGCTTCGAGTTTCAACGGTAATGAGCTTTGTAGACGCCGCTCCACCGTTGCTCCTAGAGTCGTTCTTCCGGCAGTGGCGTTACTTCGATAGATCCATGACAGCTAAAGCCGTTGCTCAGCAGCTACTTAGCAGGGATGGCCGCTACGGGACATTTGAAGCTATCAACACCGAAACAGGTGCGAAGGCCTTCGACGCGTTGGTTCATGTCGTTCCAGAGGCGGCAACAGATAGCGTTCAACGGATATTTTCCGGCCGGTCAGTTGATCAACTGGACGAGTTGATTGCCGGCAAGTATTACTTTGTTCGCAGCCTGCAGAGGCTTGCCTTTCGGAACCGCTCATTCCCAATAGCTGCAAGAATTCTAATGCGACTCGCGGCCCTCGAAGTTGGCGAGGGGGGCGAGGCGACGCAAGCATTTACTGGCTTCTACCAAATTGCCTTGAGTGGGACGGAAGCTGACCCGACCGAACGTTTCGCACTCTTAGATGAAGGTTTAGCTTCGGAGGACGATCGGATCATTTTGCTCTGTATACGGGCCCTCGACGACACTCTAAAGCGGCAATTCTTTTCCCGATCGAATGACGCCGAGCAGATTGGTAGCGGCCCGCCGCTAAGAGACTGGAGCCCCAAAACGTGGGCGGAGGTCGCGGAATTTCATCGGCAAGGCCTCGCGCGCCTTAACGCTTTGAGGGGCCGCGGCGGGGAGATCGCCGCTCAATGCGAGGATGTGATCGCGCGCCACCTAAGAGGTCTTCTATCAGCAAACCTGTTTGCTGACCTTAAATCTGTCGTTTCAAAGATTGCGGCTGAACGGGGCTTATGGCTTGAGGCAATTAGATCCGTAGGGGATTGGCTTTACTTTGATCGGTCGAAGGCATCCGAGGAGCTATCCGGCAACGTACGGGCGCTGTATGACAGTCTAATCCCAACCGATTTACTGGAGCAGGCACTCCTTTACACTAAATTCTGGTCGGCGCAATTGCGCGACCCTAACGCTCTCTATTCTGCGCAGGGGGGGGCAGCTCACAGGGAATACTCAACGCAGAAATCTCGTGAGATAGCCGCACAGATCGCTGTGGACACGAAGATTACGGAGGAGGCACTAAAAGCACTGGCAGGGCAGGATCTCCACAATGCTTACGCGTTCGCCCAGGAGCTCGGTCTCAAGGCAGTCGACCCCACTGCCGCCTTTGCAGCCGCGGTTCAAGGGTATGAGATGTCATCAACGAGAAAGGGCATGCAACTCATCAGGGGGCTTCTCAACGGCATTGACCAGCGCAACCAAACAATCGCGGAAAAATGCTTGAAAATGGCCCTCGACTCTCAAGCTCTTAAGGATCAGGTCATTGATCTGTATTCCGCGACGCCTCTGACGCCTCAGCGTCTTGCCCAGATTGTTCTCAGATTGCGCGACGGAACAATTATCCCAACCAGCACTGCTTTTCTTTCATATGGCAAAGGGCTAGACCACTTAACTCCTTCTGACATTCTCCCTCTGCTTAATGAACTTGCCCAAAATCACGGTGCGAACGGTGCATGGACTGCGCTCGAAATTACTTCGATGTATCAACTAGGGCGCACTGACCTTGAGCAAACCATCGAGTTGTTCTTAAAGGCGCATCTAACCTCTCCAGCGTTGTTAGGAAAGATTACGCAAGGCGATAGAGACGGCTATTTATTCGAAAGTCTCGTTGAGCTGATCAAGAACAAGGGTACCCTGGATAAGCAGTTCGCCAGCGACCTTGCGGAACAGATCGTCCGCATCTGCCAAATCGCAGACTTTGATGCTTTTTACAGCCTCTGTGACCCCGCCCGAAAAATCATAGGACTTCTTGCCAAGGCTCAGCCAAGCGCAATGTGGAGTGTTCTCTCGCACTTTTTTGAACAAGCCACGCCTTCGGAGCGAAATCGGCTTGAAAAGCTAATTGGCCCAGCCGAATTTGACGATAATCACAATGCCGCGGGTCCCCTATTCGACGTGCCTGAAGCTGAGATGGTTGAGTGGGCAGCCGCTAATCCCGACAGCCGGGCCGCGTTCCTGTGTATGTTCTACCCGCTTATCTCAAACGACGCAGGAGAAGGTGCAACTTGGCACCCGGCTTTGGAGCGCCTCGCTGCTAGGTTTGGCGAAAGCGAAGCATTTCGGCGGGCGTTGGCACGCCGAATGCGCCCTTCGTCTTGGTCCGGATCAATCGTACCAATTCTCGAAGCATATCTTGATCCACTCGAAAAATGGTTCACTCATGCAATAGCGCGGCTTGCGTTATGGGCGCGCGAAACGCACAGAGAGTTAGAGCGCGAGATTGCAGCAGAGCAAGAGGCGTGAAAGCCAATAGCAACCGTTAGTTCGAAGCCGTGCTCATTCTCCGAGCCAGTTCATCGCCTACGCAATCTGCGCTCCTGTCGCTTCCGCTAAGTCCAAGGCAAGCTTGTCGGCGACATGCGCGTAACGCGCCGTTGTGAGGTGGTCCCGATCGTTCGGACAGTTTTTCCGCTTGGATAAGTGGATCGTCTGCCGGGGTTAGGCTGCCGAGCGGATCGGCAGTAGGTGCAATTGCCCGAAATAGGCTTGATCGGGCGTCTGGTCGTCAAGTGTAAACCGGCGTCGGGGTTCCGCGCCGATCGGCGCGCTAAGTTATTGTTTCGTCAAAGGCCAGAGGGGTCACCTAGTAACGCCGATTCACACTTGCGCGGCTTGTCCAGTTTCCGGCCTGATAGGAGAAGCTGGCGAAGGCGCGCATCGTCTCGGCCCCCGCCTCGGCCCGGCGCCGGCCGACAAGCTGTCGCATTGTTCGCTCTTCACGGATTTTCCCGGCTTTCCGCATCGCCGTAGTTGGATCTCCCGCATTAGCCTTGGTGCCGGTTGAAACGACAGCGCCACCAAATCTTCGAGCCTAAACCCCAGTTCCATCGAGCGATTTATCCAACCGAGCCCGCGTGTTTGCTCGGCGCTTGCGGCTGGCATTTTCCCGAAGTCCGTGGCGGAAAGGACTTACTATGGAGCGCAAAGCCATTTCTTGGGACGGAACGGAGATCGCCTTCGAAGTCGAGGGCTCAGGCCCGCCGCTCGTTCTTCTGCATGGCTTTGCCGCAAACCGGCATTGCTGGCGCGAAAAAGGCTATGTCGACAGATTGGTCTCGGCCGGCAGACAAGTCATTCTGATCGACGCGCGCGGGCACGGAAGCAGTGGGAAGCCTCATCATGCGGCCTGTTACGCCGACCACAAACGTGCGCAGGATACCATCGCCGTTCTCAATGACCTCGGCCTTCCCTCGGCTGATCTGCACGGCTTTTCCATGGGCGGCTGGAACGCACTTGCCACCGCTCGGACGTTCCCCAGCCGGGTGCGCAGCCTGTCGCTTAACGGCGCCCACGGGTTTGCGCAAAGCTTGCAGCCATTTCGGGACGCTTTGGGCCAAGGACTGAAGGGATGGACTGCACACCTTGAGCAGGAATGCGGCCGCGTCCTTGGTCCCAGGCGCCGGGCGCAATTGCTCAGCAACGACGTTAAAGCCTTGCAAGCCGGCGTTGCGCAAGACAGGCGCGATCTCGCGAGCGATCTGCGGGATATGCGATTGCCCTCGCTCACCCTTTGTGGAGACGATGAGCCGTTTCTCGACGCAGCGAAGATTTTTGCGGAAGTCATGCATGGCGCATTCGCATTGCTGCGCGGCAAAAACCATTCGGCGGCGTTCGCGGCCAAGGATGAGGTTTGCGATGCGCTGCTCGATTTCCTCCACGAACTCGATCATGGACGGTTTTCACAGGTGGTTCGAGACCAACGCAGCGCCAATACCGTCAACTGCGACCTTGGGCATGCGAGAACGCGGGCTTACAAGAGAAGCAAGCCAACCAACTGAAGGCGATCATCCTGGCCTGTAACTCCAAATGACGAACAACAATTCGATTGCATTAAGCATTTGTCGAAAAAAAGCGAGTGCTAGACAGCAATCTGAATATTCTACTGTGTATCCCGAGATTTCTTATGCGCGTTGCAGCGCACTATGATTTCCAAAACAGTTCGCTGGCGTCTAGGCCGCCAAGCAGACTTTCATCCGCTATGACGAGGGGCGAATGATCGAAAATCGATTAGACGGCCATTTGCCGCCGATCACGGCTTATGATGCAATCCAGACCTTGCCCAAATGCGATATCGCCTGGGAGTTTCTGCGCCGCAATATCGATTACCGCCGAGATGTTGCGCGTTTCGGCTCGGACGCCATCATCCGAGATCGGGATTGGCATGGCATCGCTGTCTACCGGCAGGCAAGGATCTGCGAGGCGGCCGCNCTCACGGTACCCGGCAACGGCCGGACCTCCCAAGCCCTCATGCATGCCCAGCCGCGTTTCTTGATCGATATTGAGGATAGAGTATCGCTGCATTTGCGCATGGGCGGGACGGTGGTGAGGCTGCCTGTGTCAAACGAGACGCCCCTCCAGCTTGGCAATGATATTGCCTTCATAATCAATCACGGGCAGGCGTGGGGAAGTGTCGAGCGCATTTCGCGAGGTTTTCGCCAAATGCAAGATCCGACGGTCTGGACAGCGCAACGTCTTTCGCTCCGCGATGCATTGGTTGCGTTCGATAGGACACATGCGGGTCTGCGCTACCGCGACATTGCCCGCTACCTGGTCGGCGATACGCGCGTGGACCAGGAGTGGCAGATTGGCCGCACAGCACTCAAGGACCGCATCAGGCGGGCCGTCAAGCGGGGCGAAAGGCTAGTCGGCGGCGGCTATCGCGCCTTGCTACGCCCGAGCGTGTCATCGCGTGACACGTCTTCGCGGAGTCGGGCGCCACAGTCGGGCGACCCGTTTGTTTACAGCCTCCAGGGTGGCGTTGTCTAAATAGCGAACTACGCCACTCCACGCCACAGTCTCAGCGCGCGACACTGAAACACATCCCAAGATCAAGAGGTGTGTTTGTCATGACGAAAGAAACCGAATCCCCGTATCTCACCCCGAAAGAAACTGCGTTCTTCTTGCGTCTCAAACGACGGACCCTCGATAACATGCGCTGGCTCGGATATGGTCCGCGCTTTCGTAAACATGGCGGCCGCATTCTCTATCACCGCGACGACGTGACCGCCTGGTCTGATGCAAGGCGCAGAAGGTCGACGTCTGGCGAACGCGATTGAAATGGTCATCCCATAAACGAATAGTGACCGCTGTGCTTGCGGCGGGATTGGCCTTATGGGTGTGCCCACAAGCGGTGTCGCCGAAATATTATTTCAATGCGTCGCCGAGTGTTCCGCGGGGGCTTTATGCCGTCACTTTCGACCCCCATTACAAACGCGGCGACCTCGTGCTTGCCGCGTTACCGTCCGGCACCGCTCGGCTCGCCGTCCGTCGAGGATATCTTGCTGCGGGAATGCCTGTGTTGAAGCGCCTTTCGGGTTTGAGAGGCGATCATGTTTGCCGCGACGGTCTTGCGATCAGCATCAACGGTCGTGTCGTCGCCGTGGCAATGATCGCTGACGCCCGTGGACGCGGCCTGCCGATTTGGAGCGGGTGTTCGTCGCTTCAACACGACGACGTTTTTCTGCTCGGCGATTCGCCCGACAGTTTTGACGGGCGCTATTTCGGACTGCTCAAGCGCACGCACATCATCGGTAAAGCGGCGCGGATTTGGTGACCGGGCCGGCATTCTGCCGCAGAAAGCTATCGCAGAGTCTTCATCGTGGCGTCGACGAGGCCGAGACAGGTCGCAAGCCGCTCCCTGAACACCCCCAGAGCTGCGCGCGGCTCGTCTTCAAGCCCAAGCATTTTCTCATCGAGGCAGACGCGGCACAGGCTGGCAAGATCGGTGTCGGCCAAAAAGCCTTTCGACCGAGCGTCAGCGATCACGGCCTCCGACAATCCCATCGGGTCCAATGTCAGCGTGCCGTCGGGGCGCAGAACCACCTCTAGCCTTGCCTTTGCGAGGACTGCGCTTTCGACCCTTTCCGCATCGATGATAAGCGTTATGTCGCCGGCCGGATCGCTGTGACCGGCGCAATAAGCGTCTTCCCCCTCATCGACGCAGAGACTGAATTGAGTGGCTCTTTTCGGCGAACTGCGTGACATGCACGGTCCTCCCATTCGAGGCTTTATAATTGCAAACTGCCTAATGNCGTGACGGCCGCTCTGAATGGCGGTTCTGGTTGCGATCGTGACCAAGCGACTGTTGCCTTGCAACCATAATCCTTTGCGAGAAGCCGCGCGTTTAACCGGCGAGCCCGTGCCGGGAATTAAAGAGTGAGAGGAGGATTTGGGTTTCGGGTGACGAGTTGAAAGTGAGAGGAGAGTGGCTCCTCCCCCGGCTCGTCAGGAGACCTCGACCATGGCTCAGGCCAAACTGACGCTTCATGCATCCCGGGACATTCCCCTTAATAAGCTCGTTCTGTCTCAGGCCAACGTCCGCCGCGAGAAGGCCGGACAATCGATTGAAATGCTCGCCGCCGATATCGAGCGCCGCGGCTTGCTGCAATCCCTGAGCGTCCGCCCGCTCACGGACGCAGGTGGCAAGGAGACCGGCATGTTCGAAGTCCCTGCCGGCGGGCGTCGCTTCAAGGCGCTGCAACTCCTCGTCAAACAGAAGAAGCTGCCGAAAACCGCTCCCATCCCCTGCATCGTCAAGACGGACGGGCTCGCCGAGGAAGACAGCCTTGCCGAAAACGTGATGCGCGAGGCGCTGCACCCGCTCGATCAATTCCGCGCGTTCCAGACGCTCGCCGAGGCGGGGCAAGGGCTGGAAGCAATTGCGGCGACCTTCGGCGTTACCGCCACCGTCGTGCGCCAACGTTTGAAGCTCGCCGCCGCCAGCCCGAAACTGCTCGAGGCGTATGCGGCCGACGAGCTGACCCTCGATCAATTGATGGCGTTTTGCGTCAGCGACGATCACCGGCGTCAGGAGGAGGTGTGGGCGCGCCTTTCAAACGCCTACAACCGCGAACCCTACGC
>NZ_MWLK01000015.1:122655-344074 GCF_002198715.1 Rhodomicrobium sp. R_RK_3
CATCAAATGCGAGGGCTGGAAATGGACGCAAGCCACGATCGATTTCCCCTATTCGGATCGCTATCGCTACCGGCAGATTCCGGGCGAGGAGCTGCCGCTCAGTGATGAGGACCAAAATCAGCATCAAGCTCTCCAAGCCGAATATGAGCAGATACAGGAAAGGCATGACGGTGCGGACGAACTTACAGCGAGCGAGGCCAAGCGGCTCGACGAGCTTGAAGCGGCCCTCGCCAGCTTCGAAGATCGTCCACTCGTCTACGAACCTGCCGACATGGCTTGTGCCGGCGTCATCGTCAGCCTATCCCACGATGGGCAGCTGCGAATCGAGAGGGGTTTCGTCAGGCAGGAAGATGACCCGCAACGCCGCGAACCTTCGAGCGCCGACCAGGCAACGCGCAACGATGACGGCGAAAGCGGCAACGCCCACGCGCCGGCCCTTCCGGCGAACGGCGGTGTTCAAACCGCTGTAACGGGCGAGGACGAGGTTGGCTCGGCCGCCCTGTCCGACCGCCTCATGGAAGAGCTCACCGCCTGCCGGACCCTCGCCTTGCGTGAAGCTTTGTCCGGCGATCCGGAGGTCGCCCTCCTGTCCGTCCTGCACACATTTTGCCTGAAGCTGTTTTATGTCCGCATCTACGCTGAAAGCTGTTTCGAAATCGACGTCAGGGAAGCTGGCCTCGAGCGCCATTCTGCCGCGATCACCCCCATGCCGGTACAAGAGCGCTTTGAGGGGCGCCGTCAGCATTGGCAAAGCAGACTTCCAGCCGATCCCGTCGAATTGTGGGACGCGCTCTTCGCGTTCGACGCATCTGAGCGATCGGAGCTGTTCGCCTTCTCAGCGGCGCTGACCGTCAATGCAGTTCACGATGTTCACGCAAGCCGCGGAAGTAGCGGGCGCCCAGCCGACCGGCTGGCCCGAGCGCTCAAACTCGACATGACAGACGCCGGCTGGCAGGCCACGGTGGAGAGCTATTTTGGCCGGGTGACCAAGGCGCAGATATTGGACTGCGTCCGCGATGCAAAGGGCCCAGCCGCCGCCGATCTGATCGCGCATCTGAAAAAATCCGACATGGCGCGCGAAGCGGAGCGGCTTTTGCAAGGGTCCGGATGGCTGCCGGAAACGCTTCGCACTTGGAGCACCGAGGAGGAGGCGCAACGACCCCTTACGCAAGCCGAAACGCCGGAGTTGCCCGCTTTTCTCGACCAAGACGCCTTCGGCGAGAGCGCAGCAGCCGAGCCTTACGCGGTCGCGGCGGAATAGGCGCGCCAGCAAGCCACCGCATTTTCCCAACCGGCCCGCCCTCGTGCGGGCCGTTTTCATTTTCAGGAGCCCATTCATGAATTGGTATCGGCCCTGCGCCTATGACGCCGAACAGAAGCACCGTTTTCATCGGGAGGCGCGCAAGCGTCTAAAGCATCTCGCCGCCGAACTCGGCTTTCCTCCCGGCAGCTACGATTTGCGGTCGAACCCCGGTGGCATCGCGGTGTCCGGCGAGATCACGCTGCATCATGAAGCCGTTTACATCCAGATCTGCCAACCCGCCACCGGCCATGACACCGGCATCATGATCCGGACCTGCCAAGGCCGCCTCGATTATGCAGGCGGCCGCAATCATTACGAGCCGCTGGAGCGGCTGGGCGACATTCCCGGCCTTGCGAGACGTGTGCGCGAGGTCTTATACGTTGCGGCCCCGCCCGGAGCGTGCCGCCGATCGTCCTGACTTGATCGTCTCACCTATGGGGCATGCGATCCCGTCGCCCCGAATTTCCCTAAAATCTCTGGAGCCACACATCATGACACTGCCCTTGACACCGGCAGCCCTTGCGGCTGCGCGCCTGCCTGAATTGCCAGGTGCCGATGGCACAACCGAACCCAGAGCACCGCTTCTGTTCGCGGCGGCGCAATCTCTGGAAACCCAGCTCAGCGCCGGCCGAGCCATCGACGCCAGGGCGCTTCGATCGGCGATGGAGGCCGCATTCGGCGCGAGCGACGCAAGCGGCACCTGGCTGTGGAAGGACGCTTACGAGGCGCAGGAAGCAGCTCAGCTTCTATTTCTGCGCCGTCACGGCCCTGCAATGCTGGCAAAGGCCGCCGGCTCGGCACAAACGATGCTCACCATGCTGGCCCGGCTGTCGCGCCTGCTTCCCACCCAGACGCGCCGGTCAGAGGAAAGCCAGACGCTGCAGCAATTCTCGACGCCGATCGAACTTGGGTTTATCGCCAGCGCCGCAGCGCGCCTGTCACCGTCCGATGTTGTGCTGGAGCCGTCAGCGGGCACCGGGCTGCTTGCCATCTTTGCCGAAATGGCTGGCGCGCATCTTCATCTGAACGAGCTCGCCGAGCTTCGGGCCGGGCTACTCGCCCAAGCCTTTCCGCATCTCAGCGTAACACGGCACAATGCCGAGCACATTCACGACTATATGGAGGCAGATATCCGGCCGAGCGTGGCGCTAATGAACCCGCCATTTTCAGTGTCGCCTGATGTAGATGCCCGGGTAACGGGCGCTGCTGCCAAGCACATCATCTCGGCCTTCGCCCGGATCGTGCCGGGTGGACGGCTGGTGGCAATTACGCCCGCGAGCCTTGATCTCAATACTCCGGCCTGGCGCAAGAAATTTGCGACCCTTGGGCCTTCGCAGGTGATTTTCAGCGCGATCATCTCCGGAACCGTCTATGCGCGACATGGCACCGCCGTCGAAACACGGCTGGCGGTCATCGACAAATCTCCAGCTGCCGATCCCGAACAGCCTCGCGGCAATCTTTTGATCGCACCAACGTCTGAGAAGCTGCTTGAATTTGTCGAGGCGCACGTTCCCACGCGAAAGTCATTGGACGTCACTCCCGCTCCCGTGAGATCGACCTCGGTTGCCGCGCAACCGTCGCTGGCCAAAGCGCCGCGGCCATCTTTATCCCAAAAAGCATCCGGTCTGGCGCCCGATCTCGAACCAGCGAATGCGATCGAGCTTGGCTATACAATCAGGCGCGAAGCGGACGCCGATCGATCGCCGGGCAGCGCCGCGCTCTATGAGCCTTACAGCCTGCTGCGCATCTCGATCCCCGGCGCCGCGCCGCATCCGACGCCGCTGGTGCAGTCCGGCGCGATGGCCTCCGTCATGCCACCCGCTCCGAGCTACCGGCCGCATGTGCCAGCGCGGGTCCTGAGCGCAGGCCTTCTCTCCGAGGCGCAGCTGGAAAGCGTGATCTATGCCGGCGAGGCGCATCAAGCCTTTCTTTCCGGCCGCTACACCGTCAATGAAAGCTTCGACCGTCTTACGCCCGCTGGGGAAGGCGATGAGGGCGCGTTGCGCTTCCGGCGCGGCTGGTTTCTCGGCGACGGAACCGGGGCGGGCAAAGGGCGTCAGGCGGCCGGCATCATTGCCGATAATTGGATCAGGGGCCGTCGCAAGGCCGTTTGGATTTCGAAATCCGACAAGCTGATCGAGGATGCCAAACGCGACTGGGCGGCAATCGGCGGCGAGCCGCTCCAGATCGTCCCGCTGGCGCGCTACCCGCAAGGAACGGACATCCGTCTCGACGACGGTATCCTTTTCACGACTTACGCCACCTTGCGCACCGGCGAGGCGCGCAACAAGCCCTCGAGGCTTGCCCAAATCCTCGCCTGGCTGGGCCGCGATTTCGACGGCGTGATTATTTTCGACGAAGCCCACGCCATGGCGAATGCGGCTGGAAGCGCCGGTGAGCGCGGCGACAAGGCCCCATCGCAGCAAGGCCTGGCGGGGCTCCGGCTGCAGAATGCCTGTGCTCAAGCGCGGATCGTCTATATCTCCGCGACGGGCGCGACCACGGTTGAAAACCTTGCCTACGCCGCCCGTCTCGGATTGTGGGGTGCTGGCGATATGCCCTTTGCCACACGAGGCGATTTCGTCGCGGCGCTGGAGGCCGGCGGCGTCGCGGCGCAGGAAGTTCTTGCCCGCGATCTGAAAGCGCTTGGCCTCTACGCGGCGCGCTCGCTGTCTTATCATGGCGTCGAAGTCCAGATGCTCGAGCACGCGCTGACAGCGGAGCAGATCCGCATTTACGATGCCTATGCGGAAGCCTTCCAGGTCATCCATTGCAATCTGGAGGCCGCTTTGCACGCCGCGAACATCACGGGTTCGTCGGGTAAGGCGCTGAATGCCCATGCCAAAGCGGTGGCGCGCTCGGCGTTCGAGTCCAACAAGCAGCGGTTTTTTAACCATCTGATCACGGCGATGAAGTGTCCGTCGCTGATCGCATCCGTTGAAAGGGATCTGGCTGAAGGCAACGCCGCGATCATCCAGATTGTCTCAACCAACGAGGCTCTTCTCGATCGGCGGCTGGCGCAGATTCCAGCCGCCGAATGGAGCGATCTGTCCATCGACATCACGCCCCGCGAATATGTGCTCGACTATCTGGCCAACGCCTTTCCTGTTCAGCTCTATGAGACCTACACGGACGACAACGGAAATCTGCTGTCGCGACCTGTCGTGAACGGTGACGGCCAGCCGGTTCAATGCCGCGCCGCTCTTTGCTTGAGGGATGCGATGATCGAAAGGCTGGCGAGCCTTCCTGCCCTGCCTGGCGCTCTCGACCAGATCATCCAGCATTTCGGCACGGCAAATGTCGCCGAGGTGACTGGCCGTTCAAGGCGGATCGTCAAGCATTGCGAAGCCGACTGCGAGCGCCTTGCCGTGGAAACGCGGCCCGCCTCCGCCAATCTTTCGGAAGCGCAAGGCTTCATGGATGATGAGAAACACGTGCTGGTGTTCTCCGACGCGGGCGGCACCGGGCGCAGCTACCACGCCGATCTGGGCGCAAAGAACCAGCGCCGCCGTATCCACTATCTGCTGGAGGCCGGCTGGCGCGCCGACACAGCGATCCAAGGGCTGGGGCGCTCCAACCGCACCAATCAGAAACAGCCGCCGGTGTTCCGGCCGGTGACAACAGATGTGAAGGCCGAAAAGCGCTTTCTCTCGACGATCGCCCGCCGGCTCGACACGCTCGGCGCCATCACCCGAGGCGCGCGAGCGACGGGCGGACAGGGCATGTTCCGGGCGGAGGACAATCTGGAAAGCGCCTATGCGCGCGCAGCGTTGCGGGATTTTTTCCAGCATCTCCATGCCGGCCAGATCGAGGCCTGTTCGGCCGCCGAGTTCGAAGCTGCAACGGGCTTGACGCTCACCCAGGAGGGTGGCGGGTTGAAGGAAGACTTGCCGCCGATTTCTCAATTCCTCAATCGGATGCTGGCCTTGAAGATCGATTTGCAAAATCGGCTGTTCGAGGCCTTCGAAGCGCTGCTTGAGGATCGCGTTGAGGCAGCAATCGCGGCGGGGATCTACGAGCAAGGCGTGGAGACGATTACGGCTGAGCGCATGACCGTCGCCGAACGCCGGACGCTGTACATGCACGAAGCCACGGGCGCGCAAACCAGTCTCGTGACGATCGAGCGGCGGCAAAAAGCTAAAATATTGCAGCTTGAGACGGCGCTAGAGCTGGCGGCGGGGATGAATGGAGCACTGCTGGTCAACGCGGTCTCGGGACGGGCGGCGGTCGCGACATCGGCACCGGGCCAGCTTGACTCCGACGGGGCCGTCATTGCCCGCCGGCGGCTGCATCGTCCCAAATCCCGCGAGACGATCCCGGCGAAAACTTTGGCGCAGTCCGAATGGCGGTCCGCCGACCCGTCCTCGTTTCGCCAAGCCTGGCAGATGGAATTGGACACGATCCCGCCCTTCACCGACGACACCATTCATCTCATCACCGGGCTCCTATTGCCGGTCTGGGATCGGCTCGGCCGCGGCAAGGACGCGCTGCGGGTCTACCGGCTCGAGACCGAAGAGGGCGAACGCCTGATCGGCCGCGTCATCGCGCCGGATGCCTTACCGCAGGTGCTGGATGCTTTCGGTGCTGGCCTGGGGGCACCGCGGTTGACCCCCGAGGCGACCTTTACGGCGATCCTGCGTCAGGGCCAAACTTTCAATCTCCAGGGCGATCTCGCCTTACGCCGGTCCCTCGTCATGGGCGCATACCGCATCGAATTGACGGGCTTTTCCGACACGGCGGTGCCGCAATTGAAAGCGCTTGGCCTGACCTCGGAGATCATTGCCTGGAAGCTCAGGCTGTTCGTGCCGGCCTCCGAGAGCAATGGACCGGCGATTCTGGGGCGGCTTTTCGAGCGCTGGCCGGTTCGCCACTCAACAGACCGATCGATTGCCGCTTGACTGGACCTTGATCAGCGAGGGTTCGTCATGCGGCCAACTGCCAGCGACACGGCGCGCGCCTTAGGGCGTAGCGCCGAAACTGTCTGCCGCCATTATCTCTCCCGTGGCCGCCGCATGGGCGGATACTGGATCGTCGGCGACATCCTCAATAACCCTGGCCGCAGCTTGTTCGTCCGGCTGCGTGGCCCGGAATACGGTCCGGGCGCCTGTGGTAAGTGGGCGGATGCGGCAACGGGCGAGCATGGCGATCTCCTCGATCTCATCCGCTTGGCGTGCGGTCTCACCTCATTGAAAGATGCCATCGAGGAAGCGCAGGAATTCCTCAGCTTGCCGCCACCGATCACGCGATCAATCCCGCGACCACGAAGACCCTCCTCGCCCTCGAACATGGGGGCGGCGCGCCGGCTCTATGCGGGCGCGCAGCCACTGAAGGGCACGCTCGGTGAAGCCTATCTGCGCGCCCGGGGCATCGACACCGATGTCCTCGCAACGCCGCTCCGCTTCCATCCGCGCCTCCTCTATCGAGAGGGCAAGACAGCCCAATCCTTTCCAGGTCTGGTCGCGGCTGTCACCGACGCGCTTGGCTGCGTCACCGGCGTGCAGCGCCTGTTTCTCGATCCCAATCATCCGCGCAAGGCTGATGTCGAAGATCCTCGCCGTTCGCTCGGACATCTGCTCGGGAATGGCGTTCGCTTTGGAGAGGTCAGCACCGCTCTGGCCGCTGGTGAGGGCATCGAAACCATGCTGTCTCTGGCGACCGTCATTCCGAACCTGCCCGTCGTTGCGGCCTCAAGTGCAGCGCATCTGGCCGCCATCAATCTGCCCGCCAATCTCACACGGCTCTACATTGCACGCGACAATGACGTGGCTGGGCGATGGGCGGCCGCTCGTCTCGAGGTCCGCGCTATCGAAATGGGCATCCCGTCGATCCTGCATCTCATTCCCGCCCTCAAGGATTTCAACGACGATTTGCGCGAACTTGGTGTCCGAGCGTTTGCCGAACGTCTCGCGCCACAGCTCGCCAGCGAAGAGCGGGCGCGATTGACCCTGACGGCTTGACCATCTCTGACCAGCTCTCAGTTCGCGCGACGAATCCATCACTCCCCCATCGACGCCCGGTCGCCGTAAGACAAGCGGCCGTGCGGGACGGCGGCTCTGCCCCCAAGTCGGGGACGGGAGCGTCCCCTAAAGCGCCGCCGCAACGGGCGTGTCGCCCGTTCTCCGCTTCGCTCCGACCAGGACATCACGCCATCCACCGCGGCATTAGGTGCGGCGTCGCTTTGCTTGGCGGCATCCGAGCGCCGTCACGGCCGCTGATCTTGCGGCTTCACAACGTCAGAAGGAGACCGCCATGAGGATTGATCTTCACGACAATACAGATGAGCCGGAACAGCTGTCGGCGACAGCGCGTATTCTCGATCACCTCGCCCTCCACGGTGGGCATCTTCCCGGTGATCCCGACCCGAGGGCATTGCCCGACGACGATAAGGCGCACGCCGGTCTCCGCGCCATGTTGAATGCGCTAGCGTCGATAATCGCCGGATCACGCCTCGAAGACGATACCGAATCGCTGCTTTGGACCGCCGTCAATATCTTCCACGCCGCTTCCCTGCGCCTTCAGCGCCGTCTCGACGACAATGAACGCGCCCAAAGGCAAAGCCAGATCGAGCAGGATGGCTCAGAAATCCGCTCCGTCGATCTTGAACGGCTGATTGCCGCGGGCGAGGATTTAACCGCACGGCATGAGACCTACCTCGCCCTTCGCGATTACGCCGCCACCTTGTTCGCCTCTCACACGGGATCGAGCTGGCGCCCGCGCACCGGGTCGATGACCCCACACAAAACCCTCACAGCCGCCATGATCGACAGTCGCGATTATCTCGCCGCCAAGCGCCGCAAGGAGATCGAACCGCTGCTGCCGACTGGCACGATGATTGCTGTCGCCGGCGGCGTCGACTTCAACGAACACCGCCTGATCTGGGAGACGCTCGACAAGGTTCGGGCCAAACATACCGGCATGGTTCTCTTGCATGGCGGTGCCTCGAAAGGCGCCGAATACATCGCCTCCCGATGGGCCGACAACAGGGAGATCCCGCAAATCGTCTTCAAGCCCGATTGGACCCGCTTTGGCAAAGCGGCACCCTTCAAGCGCAACGATCAACTCGTGGATGCCATGCCCGCCGGGCTAATCGTCTTTCCCGGTGGCGGAGTCGTGCAGAATCTTGCCGACAAGGCACGCGCGCACGGCATCTGCGTTTGGCTCATCGACGGTGGCGGCGCGTGAGCGCCGCATGACCTTCGTCAATCCTCACCAGCCCGAAGCAAAGTCTCCACGGCTTTTCGCGGGATTCCTCATCGCGCAACCGAGCACCCCCGGCGATCCTTTAAAGAGCGGGCGCGACGCGAGGCGAGAAAAACAATCCTCCGATATCCACCCCGTGCGCCGGGGCATGGCGGGTTTTGCCCCGGCGCGAGCCGCGATCAAGCCCCAGCCCGCCCCGACCGCAAGGCCAGCCAGGCGATCAGACCTCCGACCGTGTCGGGGCCTGATCGCGGCTCCAACGCGCCGGGCCGTGCCGCCTCCGCCCCCGGCTTCGCGGGGGTATCATTTGGAGGAAAGTTTTCCATGTCCCTCATCACCGCAAACCAGCGCCGGCTGCTTATCCTGAATGGCATCGCCGCTGAACGTGATCCCCAATTCGATCCGCTCCCCGTGGTCAAGCTCACGGCCTCCTGGAATGGCACGGTCTGGTTACTCACCGAAATGGCGCCTGATGATCCGGACAGGCTGTTCGGCCTTAAAACCATTCAAGTCGGCTCGCCGGAACTTGCCTATTTCCGCATCAGCAGCCTCGAAAGCCTCGCTGGGCCAGATGGCGAGCGCGTTATTTCCGATGAGGCCTTCTTCGCCGACAAGACCCTGTCCGCCTACATCGAAGAGGCCCTCTATCGAGATTATCCAACCAAGCCATAAGCGTGATTGGCCGCCGGGGAAACTCGGCGGCCTATTCATAGGTGATCGTTCGCACTTTCGTGAATTGCGTCAGGCATAGCAGCAATCAACCAGGGGATCTGATGGATGCTCGTAGATTTTTAAACGAGTGACGGATCAGAACCGCGCAAAAAACCTTCCGAAAGCGGCCGACCATCTCTCCTTTGGCCGTTACAGTCACGCGCTTTGCCGTTGCCTCGAAAGCTCATCCGGCTGGGAAGCTTGGGAGTGGCTTGACGCGCCGCCCGCCCCAATTGCGGTCCCGACCACAATCATCGGCTTGGGTGTGATGCGGATAGCGGTCCTTGCATTGTCGTTTCGCCGCGGCGGGATCTCCGTTGAGCGAGGCTCAGCATCGTGCCGCCGGTGTCGCCCCGTAGACGTCCGTGCCGAATGCCAAGCTATCCTCCTCGCAATCGGTGGCGCGTTCGGCCGATGCGGGCCGGGTGCGATGGGCAATGTGGAGCCAATATCGGCTGCGCCTCGATCGTCTTGCCGCAACGGCTGCCTCCGGCTTTCTTCCCCTGGCGCAAGAAGCGCCATTCCTCGCGGAGGCAAGAAAGCCATCGCCTGCCGTTCTCCGCTGCGCTTCGACCCGTTGGGTGCGGTCCGATCGTCTTGGCTCCCGAGACATGCCATCGCGGCCGCGATCGGCGCGGACGCGAAATCAACCGATAGGAGAACAACCATGGCAATCATCGGCAGCTTCACGAAGTCGGGCGAGGGCTTTACCGGCACGATCAAGACCTTGAGCCTCAAGGCCAAGGCCGAGATCAAGCCCGCCGAAAAACCGAGCGACAAGGCTCCGGCCTACCGCGTGTTTTCCAACCAAGCCGAGATCGGCGCGGTCTGGAAGAAGACCTCGAAAGAGGGCCGCAGCTATCTCTCGGTCAAGCTCGACGATCCAAGCTGGCCTCAGCCGGTTTACGCCTCGCTCATCGAGGCCGAAGACGGCAAGAGCCTCAACCTGCTCTGGTCCCGCCCCAACGGCGACTGATGGCCGGCGCCCCGTTCTTCGGAACGGGGCGTTTTTTTTGCGCGGCAAAAGAAGAAGAATAGGAAGAAATTGTCAGGGCGACTAAATTGTCCGCGGGGCCGTTGAGCGGCAGGAGACCTTGAAAAGCAGTCGCTAGGCTCATGCCTCGAACCGTAGCGACTGGGCCAATTTGAATGACGACGGGGGAGGCGCAGCGGACGTTAGATTTCCGCGCATTGAACTGTCCAGTTGCGCTCCTCGGAGGACACCCGAAAAGCAATCGCTGCTGGATTTCGGGCCTCCTTACGTCTGGAGCGAGGGGCATCCGAATGCTGTCGGCGAGTAAGTCGCTATCGCCATGCTGTGATTGGTGTCCATCTTGCCGACATGTGGGATAGTCATGCATAAACGACGGACTTGGAGCGAAACATATCACGGGTGCGCACGACCTGCCTGGCGCCGCGCCAAGGAAACCGACATCGATGCAAGCTGCTCAGCCCCTGACGCCTAAGACGCTGTTTCCCTTTCTTCTGAACGTAGCACCCGTGCTCCCAATATTCATCTGGGGGCCGCCAGGCATTGGGAAATCGGCGCTGGTGCGGGGCTTTGCGGAAGCGGTCGGGCTGCCTTGCGTATCGCTCCTTGGCTCGCAGCTCGCCCCTGAGGACATTATCGGCGTGCCGCAAGTGGTTGATGGCAGGTCGCGCTTTTGCCCGCCCACCATGATCGCCCGGGACGAGCCCTATTGTCTGTTTCTTGACGAGCTCAACGCGTGCTCGCACGAGGTCCAGAAGGCGTTCTACTCGCTGATCCTTGACCGGCGCATCGGTGAATTTCTGCTTCCGGCGGGCACCATCGTGATTGGTGCGGGCAATCGCACGGAGGACGCCGCCATTACCCGGCCGCTCTCCTCCGCGCTGGTGAACCGGCTCCTCCATGTGCAGCTGCGTGCATCAGCAAAGGACTGGCTGGAATGGGCGGGCGGTGCCGGTGTCAACGAAGTGGTCGTCTCCTACATCATGAATCGGAGCGATCATCTCTGGTCCAAGCCGCCCAAGCACGAGGAGCCGTTCTCCACGCCCCGCTCCTGGGACATGCTGGCCCGCGCCCTGGACGCCTACGGTGCCTCGATCACGCTCGACGACATCAAGACATTGGCGTCCGGGCTGGTCACGCCCGCCCACGCGCAGCAATTCGTTGCGTTCGTGAAGCTGCGCGAGCGGGCGCACGATCTGGCCGCCATTCTCAAGGGCGATCGTGGCTGGCCGGACAAGCCGGAGGAGCGCGATATCCTTTATTTCCTTGTTCAGCAGCTGCGCGACCGGCTGATCAAGGAGCTCCCGGAGGACGAAACCAAGGCCGGGCGTGAAGCCCGTGAGTTGGCCAATCGGGCCAAGCAGATGATCATCTCCCTGGCGCGCATCTCGACGGAGTTGGCTCAGCTCGTGGTGTCCGAAACGGAAAGCGGAGCAGCACTACCGGGCTGGTATACGGTGGAGCTGGCGCGCGCATTGCCACGGCTAGTCGCAAAGGCCTGAAGCGCGGCGACCGATGGCCAAGAAGAAAACATCGCCGCCCAAGGAAAACCTCAAGGCCATCGAAGGAGCCTGGGCCCTCCTGCAGGCGCACCCGCTCTTCGGCGGCCTGACCGGGCTCGTATCGCGGCGGCAAACGCCGGAACAGCCCGGTCCAAAGGACGCCTACGCGCGGATCTGCGTCGTGCCGAGCCGCTCCTACCGGATGGTTCAAGGCCGCCGGGTTATGGACCCCGAGCAAGGCTATGTGATCCAGCACAATGCCTGGCGGCGCATCCCCTCCCCCGAATGGGCGAATGTCTATGCGCAGTTGCTGCTGCACATCGCGATGAACCATACCGACGCCGGGCGCACCGACCTGCCATGGCGGATCGCCTGCGAGCTGATCGCGACGGATCTGCTTCGCTCGCTGAGCGTCGGCGTGCGGCCGGCCGAGCTCTCTTACTGCACCTTGCCGTTGCCGGGACGTCATCCGGCCGAGATTGCCGAGTCTATCCTGCACGGCGGCCCCGACGCCGTCGCAAGCTATTCGGGCCACGGCGTCGCCGGGACTGGCCAGCCGAGCTGGCTGTTCATCGACAATGCGCCGCCGCTGTCACCGGGACTGGCGAAACGCAATACCGACGCCCTTTCGGCAGGCATCCGGCGCAACATTATGGATGCGGTTGAAAAGGCGGGTGCCGCGGCGCGGGAACCGGTACGCGGCGGACGCAACCCCAATTCGCTCGCCGAGCGCGCCCGCTCCTGGTTCATCGCCAACTATCCGCTGCTCGCCGCGCTTGCCGCTGCCTTCGATATCGTTGAGGACGAGGTCATCTGTGCCCGGCTCGATATCGCGGTCGCCGCCGTCTGTTCCGAGGAGCGGCAAGTCTACATCAATCCCAAATTCCCCTGGACCTACGAGGGCATGCAATTCGTCATGGCGCATGAATTGCTGCATGTCGGCCTGCGCCATGAACAGCGCCGCCAGGGACGCGATCCCTTCTTGTGGAATGTCGCCTGCGATTATGTGATCAATGGCTGGCTGGTCGAGATGGGTGTCGGCGCCATTCCGACTGACGATCTGCTGCTCGATCCCGAGCTCGGCTTCGAGCGCGAGTCGGCCGAGGCGATCTATGATCGGATTGTCAAGGATTTGCGGTTGATGCGGCGTCTGGCGAAGGCCCGCACCATGCGCGGCATCGGCAAGACGGACATGCTGGGCGAGCGCCCGCCGGGGTGGTGGCTTGGGCCGGGCTGCGATCTCGACAGTTTCTATCGTCGCGCGCTGAACGAAGGGCTCGACCTGCATCTGCGATCCGGAGGCCGAGGGCTGATGCCCGCCGATTTTGTCGACGAAGTCCGCGCGCTTCAGCATCCGCCGATCCCGTGGGATGTGCGGCTCGGGCAATGGCTCGACGCCTTCTTCCCGCCTTTCGAGCGCCGCCGCTCCTTCGCCCGCCTCAGCCGGCGGCAGGCCGTCACGCCCGATATTCCCCGTCCGATCTGGATGCGCCCTCCTGAATTGATCGCATCGCGCACGTTCGGCGTGGTGCTCGACACCTCCGGCTCAATGTCGCCGCGCCTGCTCGCCTATGCGCTCGGGGCGATCGCCAGCTACGCCATCAGCCGCGACGTCGCCCAGGTGCGCGTGATCCAATGCGACGCCTCGCCCCACGATATCGGCTATGTCGAACCCGAAACGCTGATGGGGCGTGTGGAGGTGCGAGGACGCGGCGGAACGGTATTGCAGCCGGGCATCGACAAGCTGCGCGACGCCGACGACTTTCCCAAGGATGCGCCCATTCTCGTCATCACCGATGGCGCCTGCGATATGCTGACGATCCGGCGCGAGCACGCCTTTTTGATGCCGCAGGGCGCCCGCCTGCCGTTCCGGACCTCCGCGCCGCACTTCCACTTCGAGAGCGGCTGAGAAAATCAACAGTAGCAAAGAGTTAGACGACACGCCGCAGCGCGGGCATTATTGCGCTGCAATCGTTTCGCTGTGAGCTGATATCCTAGAAGCTATTTTTTGCCGCATGATCCAGCAAGCTACGAACGATCGAGGCGTGGCACACCGGCGATCAGCGGCGCCGATATCGCATCAGCTGAGGTGATCCTCGCTCAGTGCCGCCCTTCGACCTTTTGCTTCAGACCGCCAAGCCCCGTCTTGAAAAACGCCGTCATGGCCGCCATCGCGGCCTCGTCGTTCAGCGTATCGGGCGGGTAGTTGCCGGTGTCGGCGCGGTAGAAGCGGCCGAGCCATTCCACGCTGGCGCCGCCGGCGGACGGTTTCACACTGAGCGTGGCGGAATAAAAGCTGACCGGGAAGGCGGCGGGGTTTTCCTTCGCGAGGCGATAGCTATAGGTCATGGCCGCCGGAACGTATTCGTCCAGGCTGTCGGTGATGGTGCCGGTTTTCAGCGTGATTTCGCGCTCGGCGCCGACCGCATTGCCGCCGCCGCGGCACGCCTCTACCTCCGGATGCCATTTCGCGAGCGCGTCGAAATCCTTGACCACGGCCCAGACCTGCGCCGGCGTTGCTGCGATCTCGACTGTTTCCGTCACAGTCTGCGGCGTAGGACCATGGGCGAGGGCGGCACCGCTCCAGAGGAACGCGGCGATGAGTGCGAGCAGGCTTTTCATGTCTTGATGCCTTTTCTTGAGGTCAGCGAGGCGAGGCTTCGGAGCCGGGCGGCAAGGGCCGGCGGGCCAGGAAGATAGGCGGCGATCAGCAATGCGAGCGCGAGCGCCGCGGGGAGTGCACTGATGTCGCGCAGAACCCGCACGGGACGGGGGACGGCTGCGGTCATCAGTGCTTCGGCCAACCCTTCGGCACTTTCGAGATGGGCATAGGCAAGGCCGGTCTTGCTCCCCAGGACCTTCAGATGATCCTCGCGGACGGAGGACAGGTGTTCGTTGCCTTGGCGCGCGGCCGCGCCGTAGGGCGCATTGCGCGGGTGCCAGCCTTCGCGGCTTTCGGCGTCCTTGGGTGGTCCTCCGACGCGCGTTTCATGCGGCACATCGTCGACATTGTAGAAGCCGACTTCGCGGCCGGTGGGGTCGAATTTGGGAATGGGCGAAGGCACATAGCCGCCGACGCCAGCGATCAAACCCTTGCTGCGGCCGCTGCCCGGCTCGAAACGCTCCTCCCAGTTTTCGGGCGGAGGCGGCGCTTCCTGGCCGTCGGTGAGGAAGAGCAGATCGGCATCGAGGCTGTCGGCCAGCGTCAAAGCGTGGCTGAGGCCGCTGGCGATGTAGCTGTCGCCTTCCCAGGCCATGCGCCAGTCGAGGCGGGCGAGCGTGCCGTCGATGGCGGCGAAATTCTCGCAGATCTCGACCGGCTCGCTCAGCAGGAAGCTGCGCCGCTCGGTGAACAGCGCCACTGCCACATGCGACTGGCAGGGCAGCATGGCGAGCGCCTGCCGGAGCGTCTGCTTGACAAAGTCCAGCCGACTGGCGGGCTTGCCGCCGATCGCCTGATCGCGCGTGTTCATGCTGCCGGTGATGTCGATCACGGCGATGATATTGAAGCTCGGGCGCCGCAGGCCGATCGTGGGGACGAGCAGCGCGACGGCGAGGCATAGGCCCGAGGCGAGCAGCAGCCAGAAGCGCGCGTCGTGAAGGGCGGGCGGCGTCATGGCAGGCCCTTGGGCAGCGAGGGCAGATCGGTCCAGTTCTGCTTGCGCGAGGGCTGGCGCTCGAGCTCGCCTTCCTGCTCCAGTTGCAGGCGCGGGGTGTCGCGCACCAGGCGCATGGCATAGTCGAGATTGTAGCGGATGTTCCAGTCGCCGGGGGCGAGGCGCAGGGCCTGCCGGTACTCTTCATTGGCGAGGCCGATCAGCGACAGGGCGCGATCAGTCTGCTGGCGCGAAAGCATGGGCAGCGCTTCGCGCAGCCGGGCATTGGCGATGTTGTAGTAGATCGCGGCGCGGATGGCGGGCGCGGCGCGCAGGGCCGGATCATCGCCGAGAAGCTGGGCGTCCTCCATGCGGCCGTGGGCGAGCAGGTAATTGGTGCGCGCCAGCAGCGTTTCGGGCGACGCGGCGCCGTCCCGGTCGATGCCGGCGGCGAGATCGGCGATCAGGCGATTGTCGCGGGCGGTCCGCCAGAGCAGGACACCCTGCCAGACGAGCGCGGCGAGGCACAAGGCGAGGCCGGCCCAGAACAGCGTCGCCCGGCTGCGGAGTGCGGCTTGCCTCAGCCTGTCGCGCAGATCCGTCATGGCCGCCGCCCGGCGAGCCGGGTCTCGCTCAGCTTGGCGAGCAGGAGCAGCAGCACCGCGCCCGCCGCCGCGCCGAAGGCTGCCGGCCGGAAATCGCGGCGCGGCACGCGTTCCTCATAGCGGATCGGGCTCGCCTCCAGCCGCCCGATCTCGGCGATGGCCTCCTCGACCGCATCCGCATTTTCCGCCTCGAAGACGCGGTAGGGGATGCCCAGCTCGCTGAAGAATTTGTGCAGATGCCGTTCGGGCATGGCCTGCGGGGAGTTTTCGCCCGCCTCGCCGGGGCGGGGAAAGATGCCGGGGCTGCCGGTCGTGCGCAGGAACAGCCAGTAGAGGTGCAGGCGGTACTGGCGGAAGCTGGTGCGCAGGGATTGCTGCACGCGCCGGTCGATCAGGGCCGCGCCGTCGGAGACGACGAGCACGGTGCGCGGCGCATCGTCGTCGCGGTCCTCGAACAGCGACAGCGCCATGGCGAGGCCGAGGCCGATATTGGTGTAGGCAAGGCCCGGGCGGCCGATGGCGTTGACGGCGGCTTCGATGGCGTCGCGCTGGAGCGTCAGCGGCAAAGCCAGGATCGGCGAGGTGGAGAACAGGGCGACGCCGATCTCGTCATGCGGGCGCTTCTTGACGAAGCTGGCCAGGATGCGGCGGGCGGCGGAGGCTTTGGACTCGTCCGCTCCGGAGGGCTGCTTGCCGGCAAAAGTGTTGTCCATGCTGCTGGAGCGGTCGATCAGCAGCGCGATATGGGCGCCGCGTCCGGTGCGCAGGACGCTCTGCTCGCGGCTGTGCGGACCTGCGAGGCCGACGATCAGTGCGGCGATGGCGAGGATGCCGGCAAGGCGCAGGGTCCAGCCCGTGACGGTTGAGAACGCGTCGTCCGGCGTGGCGGCGAGGGAGGGATAGGCGCTCGTCGCCAGCAGGGAGGCGAGGATCGGCAGCGCGGCGAGCGGCAGCAGCCAGAGCAGAGCGGGCGTGTCGAAAGCGAGGGTCATGACGCCGCGCGCTCCAACTGGCTGAGGCGGTGGCTGAGCGCGGAGACGGCCTCGATGGGATGCTCGCCGCTGGCGCCGGAGATGTCCTCCGCGAAGAAGGCGCGGCGGGAGGCGGCGAAGAAGCGGGCGATATCGTCGCGCGCGGCGTCGAAGTGCGGATGCGAGGTGACAAAGCCGTCCAGATCCGTAGCGAAGACGCGCTTGCCGTGTGCCGCGTCGAAGGCGCGATGCAGGGCGAGCAGGCTGGCGCGATAGGCAGCGTCGGGGGGCGTGGCTGCGAGGCGGTGGATTTGCCGCTCGGCGATCGTGAAGGGTCGGGCGGCGCGCCGCCGGAAGGGCCACCAAGCGTGATGACGCGCCAGGAGGCCCAGGCAGAGCAGTGAGCCGAGCGCGGTGGCTGCCATGGGCAATCGGAAGCGGTCCGTATCGGAGAGGCGCGGGGCGATGTCGGGCATGAGGACCGCCTGCTGCGCCTCGCCGATGGGCGCCAGACCGCGCAAGGGCGACATGACGAACGCCCAGGCCGGGATGACGGCGCTCGCTGTGCCGCCGGGGGTTTCGAAGGTGAGCGTCACCGATGGGATGCTTCGCTGGACGGCTTCGAGCGGGGCGTCGAGGGTCTGGTAGTCAAAGCGCGCGCGATAGCGGCCCGGCCCGGCCGCCTCGACCAATACGGCGCGCAGGTCGAGCCAGGGGCGCAGCGTGCGCGGCCGCGGCAGGGAGGCGGCTTGCGGGCGGGTGCCGGGATCGGTGGCGATGATGGCTTCGAGACGGATGATGTTGCCGGCGAAATATCCGAAGGCGCGCGGGGGTTGAAGCTCGACGGACTGCACCTGCGCCAGCGCGCTTGCCGAGGCGGCGAGCCATGCCAACGCTGCGAGCACCACGCGCCGTTTCATCCCGCCGCTAATGCCTCCAGCAGGGGCTGCGGGTCGATGCGGTCCGACAGCCGGACGAGCGGGCGGGCATAGCGGGCGCAGAGACGGTCGAGTGCGGCGTCGCGTTCGCGCGCCTCGTTCCGCCAGCGCGCGTGCAGCGAAGGCCGCATCACGGCGAGCCGCTTTCGCCCCGTCTCCAGGTCGATGAGTTCGGCGAGGCCCCAGCGCGGCAGATCGACTTCTTCCGCGCCGTCGCGCAGCAGCACCGGCAGCACGTCATGGCGGGCGAGCGCTTCGAGAATGGCCTCGACATCGCGCAGCGGCATGTGAAAATCGGAGAGCAGGAACACAAGCTTGCGTCGTCCGCCGAGCTGCCTTGCGGCATCGATCAGCCCCATGGCGCTGCGGCCTCGCGGCTCGAACGCCAGCAGCCGCCGCACCACCTCGACCTCGATGCCGCGCTTCGTGCTCGCAGGCAGGAACAGTTCTTCGCGCACCGTCTCGTCGCAGCCGAAGAAGCCGAAGCGGTCGCCATATTGCCGCGCGGACATGGCGAGCGCGGCGCTCAGCACCGCCAACAGCCGCATCTTTCGCGCATGTCCTTCAAACGCCATCGACGCGGACACATCCGCCAGCACCATCACCGTCACCGCCGTCCGCTGCTCGAAGCGGCGGACATGCAGCGCGCCGAGCGGGTCGCGCAGAGAGGCGCGCATGTCGATCCGGCGCGGATCGGGATATTGCATCAACGGCGCGAAGTCGCGGAAGGCGCCGCCCGCACCCGGCTGCCGGCCGCCATGCGCTCCGGGCCGCGCGGCCGACGTCTTCCAGCGCAGCCGGTAGGGGATCGCCGCGCGCGTCGCCTCCTCGATCAGCGCGGCTGCATCGGCGGAGATCATGGCGCGGCCACGCTGGCGAGAACGGCGGGCACCAGCGCGCCGATGATCGCGTCGCGGCGCAATTCGTAGATCGGATCGAGGAAAATCCGGTGTGCGATGACTTCGAAGAACACCGCCTGGATGTCCTCCGGCACGATCATCGCGCGCCCCTCAAGCCACGCCTGTACGCGCGCCGCCTGCACCAGATAGGCCATGCCGCGCGGACTTGCCCCGCCCAGGATCAGCCTGTTCATGTCCACCCCATCGAGCGCGATGCCGACCTCCTGCGGCCGGGCCAGCCCTTGCCACAGGCTCAGCGTATAGCTCTCGATGGCGGCGCTCGAGCGGACCGCAAGCTGGATGGCGCGGGCTATGGCGGGCAAGGCGCGGTAGTCGATCAGGCCGTTCGGCAGCGTGCCGACCAGCGCGTCGGTGTCGTGGAAGACGGTGTCGAAGATCAGCCGCCGCCGCAGCTCCGGATCGGCCGGCGCGCTGATGCCGACCTCCATGAAGAAGCGGTCGCGGGCGGCGGCGGGCAGCTCGAAGGTCTCCTCGCGCTCGATGCGGTTGCGGTCGGCGAAGACCTGCAGGAAGGGGAAGGCGAATTCGGTGTTAAAGGCGCTGGTGCTGCGCTCCGTCATGATGCGCAAGAGCAGCGAGTGCACCTGCGGGCGGGCGCGGTTGATCTCGTTGAAGAAGAAAATTGCAAGGTCGCCGCCATGGCGGATGGCGGGGCCGTATTCGACGCGCGGCTTGCCGTCCGTGTCGATGAAGGCGTGGTAGAGCAAATCGCCCGGCATCAGGTCGACGCTGCCCTCGACGCGCTCGAAAGCGCCGCCGATGAGCCGCGCCGCCGCCCGCAGAAGCGTCGTCTTGCCGACGCCGACATCGCCTTCGAGCAGCACATGGCCGCGCGCGAAAACCGCGATTATGAGCAGCCGGATGGCGCGCGGCTGACCGATGATCACCCGCTCCAGCATTTGCTCGAAGGCGAGCGCGCTTTCGCGGGCCTCCTCAAGCGACATCGCGGCGCCGTGAGGCGCATTCTCAAGCTGCATGAAGACCGGCTGCCACAGTTCAAAGTTCGGAGCTGGTGGGGAAGGGCGCTTTAATGAAACGCCCTTCCCCGTGCCGCGTCATCCGCCCCCAGCTGTCAACGAGGAAGGGGACCGGGAACGGATGGCGATGCAAACCTCTGAGCCGGTTACTCCGGGATCTTGCTCACGTCATAGACGAATTTCCCGGTCTTCTTGAAATGGGCGACCCGCTTGGCGTTGCGCGCTTCCATCGCCTTGATGCTGTCGCCCTGCTTGTTCAGCTCGGCGGCATTGTGCTTGGGGTCGTATTTCGAGCCGGCGATCTTTTCGGGATAGCCGGGCTTGGGCTCCCAGCAGACGCCGGGCTCCTTGCAGTTGGTGCCGTCATAGGCGACGGCGGCGCCGGCCGTCAAAGCGAGCCCGAGCGCCGCGATGGCGAGGCCCTTGAGGCTGATCGATGGTGTCATCAGGCGTTTCTCCTCTTTGCTATGAGGCGGTTTGCCCGCCCGGTTTGTCTCATTTCGGCGGAACGCTGCAGGGCTTCGGCTCCGCCTGGGCCGAGGCCGGCTGCACGGCATCGGGGTTGTAGGGTTTGAAGGCGCGCTTCTGCTCCTCGCTAAGCCATTCGGCGTCCGCCACCGGGCCGGCGTAGATATGCCGGACCCAGGCGATGACATGCAGCATCTCGTCCAGCGTCAGCGAGCTGTATTGTGGACCCATCTGCGCCTGGGCACCGCCATAGATGGTCTCGAACAGACCCTTGTCGGTGACGTTCTTCGGATAGGTCCAGTAGTTGTCGGCAAGGCCCGGACCGAGCTTGCCCTCGGCATGATGGCCGTGGCAGCCCGAGCAGGCGGTAAGATAGATCTCCTCGCCCTTGGCCATGCATTCGCGCTTCTCCGTATAAGGATTGACGCCGGTCGCCATGAACTGCTTAACGCCTTCGGTGTCGCGCCCCTCCGGCAGGGCGTAGCTGAAGTCCAGCACCTCGCCCGTCACGGTGTTGCGGAAGATCGACTCCTGCGCCAGGGCTGAGATGCTGCTCATGGCGAGGAGCGAGACTGCGATGACTGCGCGTTTCATGCTGATCGCATTCCGGCTCATGAACGGCTCGGCTGCGCGATCAGCGGAAAGCCTTCATCCTTCAGCACCGCCTCGATCTCCGGCTTGGCCTTGGCCAGCGCCGCCTCGATCTCGCCGAGCAATTGCGTGTCGCCCTTGCGCACGGCGATGGACTGGTCGAAGTGATGCGGGATCTTGCGCCCATCGGCGGCGACATTGTCGTCGGGGATGAGGACGAGCCGCAGCTCCTTCTCCGCCTTGACGTAACGGGCGATGTCGGGGCCGAAATGCACGGCGACATCGGCCTTGCCTTCCTTCACCTCGCGGACCATGCGGCGCGGATCGATGCGGGTGTATTTGTTTCGCCGGTCTTTGAAATCGGTCAGCGAATGCATGTAGTTGAAATGCACGTTGAACAGCCCGACCTGCTCCATCATCGTCTGCACCGGCGTGCCGGGCACGAAGCCGATATGGCTGGCCTCGACCAGATCCTCGCTCTTCCAGTTCTGGATGTTGAGCTTGGTATCGGCGCGCGTCACGAAGACGTAGCCGCTGCGGTAATAGGGCGTCGTCGTCAGCACGCGCTCGTCGCCGGCATCGAGGCCCATGACGACGTCGCAGCGCTGCTTGTCGAGCCAGTCGCGCACCAGATAGATGGCGGGCTGGTCGGTCCACACGAAGACCGGCTTGCGCCCCATGGTCTTGGCGATGATCGCGGCCGCCTTGTTCTCGAAGCCGGAGCCGTCCTTGCTGGAATAGGGCGCTTCGATCTCCGACGCGCAGATGCGCAGGATGCCGGGATCGGGAAGCGTGGCTTGCGTCTTGGTCTCTTGCGCCGCGGCCGGAAGCAGCATCGCGGACAACAGCGCGGCGCCGAGAACGGGCCGCAGGAATGGCAATGAATGCGTCATGGGAACCTCGTGGCGGCGGCTGACCTCGGCCGCGTCTCATCGGGCAATCGGGCGAATGTCGAGCTTGGAGAGGGGCCGCCGCGCCCGCGCCTGGGCAGAGCGCGGCGGCCCGGATGCCTTTACTCGTACTCGCCGACCTTCACGTCCGTGTAGGGGCTCTTGCCGTCGAGCGAGAACACCATCACGCCGCCGCCCATCTGGGTGTAGTTGGCCAGCTTCTTGAATGCGCCCACCGCGCCGAGGCCCGCCGTCGGGTCCTGCAGGTCGAAGACGAGGCCCACGCCCGGCCAGCCGCCGACGCCGTACATGATGGCGATATATTGCGTGCCTTCATGGGTGTAAGTCATCGGATGGCCGATCGCGCCGGAGGGAAGCTTGAACTTCCAGAGCAGGTCGCCGGTGCGGCTGTCGCGCGCCTTGATGAAGCCGTCGAGCGTGCCGTAGAAGACCAGGTTGCCGGCCGTGGCGAGCGTGCCGCCCCAGACCGAGAAGCGCTCCATTTTCTCCCACTTATACTCGCCGGAGACCGCGTTATAGGCCTTGATCTGGCCGAGGCCTTCATATTCGGCGCGGTTGCCCTTCGGGCCGGGATACATCCACAAGGTCGCGCCGACGAAGAACTGGCCGGCCCGGTAAGGCAGCATGAACGGTTCCCAGTCCATGCAGATGTGGTTGATGCCCATGAAGAAGAGCTGCTTGTCCGGGTCGTAGCTGTCATGGCCCTGGTTGTGATAGCCCATGGCCGAGGGACAGATCTCGCGCGCCCGGTGATCCATGCGGGTGCCGAATTCGCTGTCGCGGACCGGGATGCCCGTCTTCAGGTCGACCGTCTTCACCCAGTTGACCGTATCGTCCAGCTTGTTGGCCGAGACCAGGTCGCCGTTCTCGCGGTCGAGCGTGTAGACGATGCCGTTGCGATCGGGATGGGTGAGGAGCTTGCGATCCTTGCCGTCCTTGTCCTTCTGGTCGGAGAGCATCATGACGTTGACGCCGGCGTAGTCCCATTCGTCATGCGGGGTCTTCTGGTAGCCGAACTTGGCCTCGCCGGTATCGATGTCGCGGCCCCAGATCGTCATCGTCCATTTATTGTCGCCCGGGCGCATGGTCTCGTTCCAGGGCGCGGGATTGCCGGAGCCGTAATAGAACAGGTTGGTGATCGGGTCGAAGGCGTACCAGCCCCAGTTCGTGCCGCCGCCGATCTTCCAGGCGTCGCCTTCCCAGGTCTTGGTGCCGAGGCCCGACTGGCCGTAATGCGGGTTCTTGATGTTGAAATCCTTGCCCAGGCGCAGATCGGAGTCCGGGCCGGTGGCATAGGCGCGCCATTTCTGCTCGCCGGTGCGCACGTCGTAGGCCGTCACATAGCCGCGCACGCCAAGCTCGGCGCCGGATGAGCCGACCAGCACGACGTTCTTGACCACGTAAGGCGCGATGGTCAGCGTGGAGCCGACCTTGATGTCGGAATTCTCGACCTTCCAGACTTCCTCGCCCGTATCGGCGTTCAGCGCCACGACATGGCCGTCGAGCTGGGTCTTCAGGATCAGCGACGGCGTTCCTCCCTCGCCCGGCCAGTAGCCGAGGCCCCGGTTGACAAGGTCGCAGCAGGCGACGGCGCGGGCGGCCGGGTCCTGCTTGGGCTTGTGCTGCCAGACGATCTTGCCGGGGTCCTTCAGGTCGAGCGCAAAAGTGTTGTTGGGGAAGGAGGTATGCACATACATCTTGCCGCCCACGACCAGCGGTGTGCCCTCATGGCCGTGCAGCAGGCCGGTCGAGAATGACCACGACGCGCGCAGCCCCTTGACGGTGTCGGCGTTGATCTGGGTGGCTTTGCTAAAATTGTTGGCGTTGTAGTTCTTGCCGGTGATCGGCCAGTTTTCCTCCGATTGCGACAGCTCGACGAGCTTGTCATTGGCGACGGCCGCGCCGGGTCCGGTGAGCGTGGCGCAAGCCAGCGCCACGGACATGGCGACGGAGTTCAAGAGGTGACGTTGTAAAAAGGTCATCCCGCACATCCTCGACGTTTCCAGGGGTGGTAAGGGCCGTTCTCGGCGAGCCCTCGTTCTTTTCGGCGCCGCGGCGCAGGCATGCCACGTAACCAGCCGATACAGGCTAGCGGCAGGTCCGACGGAATGTCTTGAGGAGGATTGCCAGAAAGTCTCGGGAACTTGTTCCCGAGGGGCGGCGCAATTGTTCCGAGATAGGGGAGATTTGCTGGAAAAGCTAATATAAATTCCAATCCGCAACAAGTTCTTTTCCCTGGCAATCCGGCTGGCCTGGCCTAGAATTGGTCTCATCCACCTCCCGGCGTTGCCTTGCTCGAAGAGTGGGAGGCCGGCATCGGACATCGATCAAGATTGCGGGCATTGATGGACGTTCAAATGCGGCTGCCGCGCGGCTCCGCCCTTCGCCTCCGTCGCACGCCCTCGCTCCGGCTGCGCCTCTTGCTGACCTTCGTCTCGCTGAACCTGCTGGCGGGCGCGGTCGCCTGCGCGGTGATGATCTGGAATGCGCGCGAGGCGACCCGCGTCGAAATGCGGGCCTCGCTTGAAATCGCCGAGCGCTTCGTCAAGGAGACCGTGAGCCGTTTCGGCCCGTCCACGTCGGGCGGGGCGATGCTCAGCAATCTGCCGCTGCATCTCAATCTGGTCCGCCATGTGCGCATCGCCATTCTCGACAATGCGGGCGATCTGAAAGTCATGCTGCCGGACGCCCGCGAGGCGCACGGAGACGAAGATGACCAAGCTCCGCTTTGGTTCGCGCGCCTGCTGTCCATGAGCACCGAAAGCCGGTATGTGCCCGTCGTGGCGGAAGGGCGGCGTGTCGGCACGGTGGTGATCATGGGCGAGCCGGGGGACGAGGCCGCCGAGGTCTGGCAGGATTTCTCGACGCTGGCCGTGGTTGCGGTCTGCATCAACATCCTGATCTTCATCCTGTTCTATTTCACCATGGGCCGCATCCTGAACCCGCTGACCAGCTTTTCCGACGGCCTCAAGGATCTCGAACACGGCCATTACCGTTCGCGCCTGCCACGCCCGTCCATACGCGAGATGGCCGCGATTGCCGACCGCTTCAACGCGCTCGGCACGGCCCTGGAGGAGGCGCGGCAGGAGAATGGCCGCCTCTACCACGCGCTGATCCATTTGCAGGACGAGGAGCGCAAGCAGATCGCCGCCGACCTGCATAATGAGTTCGGCCAATGCCTGTTCGCGATCAAGGCGAACGCCTCCTCGATCGAGGCGCTGCAAGCCGGTGCGGAGCCGGCACGCGCCGATGTCGCCGAGCGGGCGCGCTCAATCCTGTCCATCACTGAGCGGCTGCAGGGTTTGAACCGCAGCCTCTTGAAAAAATTGCGCCCCTCGGCATTCGGCCATGCCTCGCTCGCGGAATTGCTCGACGACCTGATGAAGGATTTCCGCCGCCATCACCAGGGCATCGCCTTCGTGCTGAATGCCGGGCCGCTCCGGCGTTCCTATGGCGAAGCCATCGATCTCAGCGTCTATCGCTGCGTGCAGGAGGGGCTGACCAACAGCGTGCGCCATGCCATGGCGCAGGCCATCGAGGTTCGCGTCGGCGATGATGCCATACCCGCGCAGGCCCTGCGCATCGAGATCCGCGATGACGGACAAGGCCTCGGCAGCGCCGATCTGAACGGTTTTGGCCTCCGCAGCATGCGCGAGCGCGTCCGTTCGCTCGGCGGCGATTGCCTGATCGAAGGGGCAAAGCCGATAGGCACGCGGCTGCTGATCACGCTGCCGCATGCAACGGACAGCATGAGAGAGGAAGTTGCATGACCCGCGTCCTGATCATTGATGATCATCCCATCGTCATGGAGGGCTGCCAGAGATTGCTTCGGGATGCGGGCGTTTGCGAAATCGCCGAGGCAGGATCTCTCGTCGCGGGCTACCGCCTCTACCGTCGAGGCCGTCCGGAGGTGATCATCCTCGATCTTTCGCTCAATGGCAGCGACCTGTCGGGTCTCGCCTTCCTGAAGCGGCTGCGCGCGCGAGACAGCGATACGGGGATTCTGATCTTCTCCATGCATGGCGAGGCCGTCATCGTCAAACGCGCCATCGAGGCGGGCGCCAACGGCTATTTGCTGAAGGACACATCCTCGGCGGAATTTCTCAAGGCGTTCAACCGCGTGCGCGCCGGCCGGCAATATCTGAGCCCGGAGATGGCGGCGGAGATCGCCTTCTTCGGCAGCGGCCGCGGCGCCGACCCGAAAGCCGCCCTCACCATCCGCGAGATGGAGATGCTGGCGCTGCTTGCCGACGGCAAATCCTATGGCGACATCGCCGAACAGCTCGGCTTGAGCTACAAAACCGTGGCGAATATCGCATCGCAGCTCAAGTCCAAGCTGAACGCGCGGTCGTTGCCCGAACTGATCCATCACGCCATCCGCCACACGGCGATGCAGTAGAGATCGCCAGCCGTGCCGCGATGGGACATTGCCCACAAGTCAAGGCACCTTGGAAGCGCGCGTCGTTGGACCGCCTCTCATTGCATGATAAAGCTGGACATGCCGCATGCGGCATCAAGCCGTTCCTCACGAGGCGTCCGATGCCCCAGCAAGCCCGATATCGCGCACTGAGCCTGTCCGCTTTCGCCTTGGGATGGGCAATGGCGGCCGGTTTTGGAGCGCAGGCCGGCGAGCCGGCCGACATGTCCTTGGAGCTGAACAAGCTGGAGCCGGGCGATAAGGGCTGCCGGGCCTATATGGTCATCGACAACAAGGCGGACATCGCCTTTTCCGCCTTCAAGCTCGATCTGGTGGTGTTCCGGCCGGACGGCGTGATCGGCAAGCGCTTCGTACTCGACCTCGCGCCGATCAAGCCGCGTAAACGGAGCGTTAAGATTTTCAGCATGGACGACACGCCCTGCGACGGCGCGGGCAGTATCCTGATCAATGAGATCGCGGAGTGCCGGTCCGAAAGCGGGCCGGTCGAGCGTTGCCTGGATCGCCTCGAGGTGCGGTCCTTGTCGCCCGTCCAGTTCACGAAATAGCGAGGGTATGCTGTGAATCCAGCGTCCGGTATCGAGGCGGCAGGCGGCGGGCTTTCGGTCATCGAACTTTTGCGTCACGCCGATCCCGTGGTGCAGTTCGTCGTCGCCATCCTGGTATCCTGCTCCATCGCAAGCTGGGCGCTGATCCTGGAGAAATCCATCCGGCTCAGCCGCTTGAGCATGAAAGTCCGCGAGCTGGAGTCCGTTGCGGCCGCAGCCGGCGCGGCGAATTTCCAGAGCGGCTCGCTGGCCAGCCTGCTTTGGGCGGCGGCGAGCCAGGAGGATCGCGGCGAGGATGGCGGCCGCGCGGAATTTCAGCAGCGCCTTGAGCGCTCGATGCGCATGCGCGCCAAGCAGGAATTGCGCCGCGCCGAAAGCGGGCTGTCCTTCCTGGCGACCGTTGGTTCGACGGCGCCGTTTATCGGGCTGTTCGGCACGGTCTGGGGCATCATGCACAGCTTTTCCGCCATCGCCCAGGCCAAGGACACCAGCCTTGCGGTCGTCGCTCCCGGCATTGCCGAGGCGCTGTTTGCGACAGCAGTCGGCCTGGTCGCGGCGGTCCCCGCCGTCATCGCCTATAATCAGATTTCCGCGAGCCTGGGCCGTGCCGCCGAGCGCATTGGCGTTGCCGTAGCGAGCCTGGCGCGTCACTGGTCCAAGAAGCGGGATGTCGTTAAAGCCGCGTAGGAGCGAGACGGAATGGCCATCTCCTTGCAGAACAGTCTGAATGCGGACGAGGACGACGCTCCCTACCGGCCGATGTCGGAGATCAATATCACGCCTTTCGTTGACGTCATGCTGGTGCTGCTGGTGATCTTCATGGTCGCAGCGCCCCTGATGATCGCGGGCGTGCCCGTCGAGCTGCCGCAGACCAGCGCAACCCGGATCAGCCAGCCCCGCAAGCCCATTGTGGTGACGCTGACCGGCGACCAAAAATTGTACCTCCGCGACGAACTGGTGCCACGCGAGGGTTTTGTCGGCCGGCTGGCGGCGCTGAAGGCGCAGGAAGGCGACAATGTCGTCTATGTCCGAGCCGACCGGAAAAGCCCTTACGGCGACATCATGGAAATCCTCGGCCGCGTCGGCGAGGGCGGCTATCACCGGATTTCGCTGCTGTCCCACGCGCTGCCCGGCAGCGGCGCCGGAGCGAAGTAGTCGGCATGGACGCGATCCGCATCGGGGCCTGGGTGTTTTCCGTCGCGGCGCATGTGACGGTGGCGTGGCTGCTCGTCGCCGAGCTGCGCGGTTCTTCGGCGATCGATGCCGGGGCCGGTACGGATCAGTTCCTGCTCGAACAGGGAGTGGGCATCGAAAACATCGTGACCTTCGGCGATGCGGCGGAAACGGTCGCGGATGCGGATGCGGCCTTGCCGGTCGTGCAGGCCGCCAGCGAGCAGCCCGAAGAGCTGAAGGAGGACGCGCCCCCTGCCATCGCAACAACCGCGGAGAGCGAGGAGACGACTGTCGTCGCCAAGCAGGTTGAGCCGGAGCCGGTGGAGGAGGTCAAGGCCGAGCAGGTCATGGCCGCGGCCGAGCAGGTCGAGCAGCAGGCCGCCTCGTCCGCCCAGACTGGCGGATTATCGACCGCGCTCTCGGCCTATTTCGGCCGCGTCAGCCGCGCCTTCGAGCGCCATAAGGCCAAGCCCGCGAGCCGGCGCGCCGGGGTCGCCATCGTGCGCTTCTCGATGGAGCCGTCCGGCCGGGTGATCTCCCGCGAGATCGAGCGGAGTTCCGGCTCGGCGATGCTGGACAACGCCGCGCTGGCATCGGTCGACCGGGCCTCGCCCTTACCGCCGGTCCCCCCGGAAATCGTGGCAGCGCGCCCGCTGACGTTTTCCGTGCCGTTCAACTTCATCGTCCGCTGACCGGCGTGCCCGGTCGCTGTGGGCTTCTCACGCGGCGAGAAAAGCAGATCCCCGCGCAGAGGCTGCGCGGGGATTTCGGCATCATGGCTAGCCCCTAAAACTTCACCTTCAGGCCCGCATAGGCCGAGAGCGGCTGCGCGGGCGTGATCGTGCGCGGGTCGGTCAGCCCGACGTCCTCGGCTTCGAAAAACGTCCCGTAGGTGGCGTATTCATTGTCGAAGACATTGTTGACGATGCCGTAGATCTGCACGTTCTTGGTAAGCTGGTAGGAGGTGTGCAGGTTGAACACGGCGTAGCTGGCGAGCTCGGCATTGTCGTTGCCCTCGTCGCCGACGAAGAACTGGTCGCTGGAGAACACCATGTCGGCGCCGATCCGCCAAACCTCCGTCAGGGCATATTCGCCGCCCAGCTTAATGCGGTGTGCGGGGATCGCCGGGATGTGATCGCCCTTGCGGACCTGGATGTCGCCGTTGTCGTCGGCCTCCGGATTGCTCGGCGAGGGCAAGAGCAGATCATCCTGGAAGGTCGCGTTGATATAGGCGTAGTTTGCAAACAGCGACAGGCGCGGCGAGCGGTAGGCGATGCCCGCCTCGATGCCCTGGCGCAGCGTGTCGCCGGCGTTCTGGAAGAAGCCGCGGCCGGCAATGTCACTGGCGACATTGATGATGTCGTTGGTGTTGAGGGTGTGAAAGACGCCGAGGCTCCAGTCGATACGGCCGCCGCTATTGGGCACGCCCAAATTGCCGCGCAGGCCCGCTTCCCAGGTGTGCGAGACGACCTGCTCCAGCTCCGGGTCGGAGACGAGGAAATTCTCCAAAAGGCACGGTGCCTCGGGATCGGAGCAGGCCAGTTCAGCCGGGGTCGGCGCGCGATTGGCTTCCGAATAGCTGCCATAGAGCGATAATTGCGGGCTGAATTTATAGGTCAGCCCTGCCATCGGATTGAAGCGCGTATAGGTGTGCTCGGCGGTCAGGTCCGCATTGTTGCCGAGCTGGTCCTGGAGATCGAGATTGGCATAGTTGAAGCGGCCTCCCGCCGTGAAAGCCAAAGCCGAGGTCACGTCGAAGGTGTTGGAGACATACACGCCGAGATAATCGGTCGTGGTGTTCAGGCCCACGGGCACGATGCCTTCCGGCCCTTGCGGGAAGATGCCGAGGCCGCTGACGACGAAATTGCTGAGATTGATGCTGCCGAGTTCGCTGTCCGAGGTCGACGTGACCTTGCCGTGATCGCCGCTGACGCCAACGACGAACTGGTTGCTATGGCCGAACAGCGGCGCCTTGCTGGTCGCCTGCACCGAGGCGCCGAAGCTTTTTGCGTCCACCGAGGTGCGGTCGATCGAGCCGATGGTTTCTCCGTCGTCGAATGGGTTGGCGATCGGATTGCCGCCGCCATCGACGAGTTGCTCATCCTCGAGGCAGAGGAAATCCGCGTCATCGCACGGCTCGACATCGGAGACGTTGCCGTCCACGTGCTTCTGCCGGAAACGGCGCAGATAGGCGACACCGGACACGCTGAGCGTCGGCGTGACGACCACCGTGCCGTTGGCGGACAGCATCGCCATGTCGTTCTTGGTGGTCTGCGGCGTGGTGAAGGTTTTTGACCAGTCCTGCTCCAGCAGCTCGACCGGCGATGGCGCTGCGACGCCGAAAAAGTTGCTGGCGCCGGTGAAATTCAGATGGAATTCGCTGTCGCGGTTCTTGACGCCGAGATCGCCATACATCCGGCGCACCTTCGAGGGCGAGAAATCGCGAAAGCCGTCATCGTTGATGCCTTCAAGCGCGATATAGGCCGCCACATTGCCGGACTGCACGCCGCCCTGCAGCGATTCCTGGATCCGCCCGTAGGAGCCGATGCGCGTATCCGACTCGACTCCCTGGAAGCCGAAGCCGTCCTTCATGGTGACGCTGATCGCGCCGCCGATGGCGTTGAGGCCGAACACCGGATTGCCGCTGACCACGCTGATGTCATTGATCGCGACGGTCGGGATCATGTCCCAGTTGACGGTGTCGCCGAACACCTCGTTGATGCGCACGCCATTCTGATAGACGGCCAGCCCCTGCGGCGAGCCGTTGACTGGCGAGGCGACGAAGCCGCGATATTGCACATCGGTCTGGAATTCGCTGCCTTGCAGGTCGCTCAGGATGATGCCGGGCACGGTGAGTTGCAGCGCCTGCTCGATCGTGACCGCGCCGCTGCGCTCGACATCCTCGGCCGTGACGCGGCCAACCGCGTTCGGGACCTTCTCCAGTGGCAGCTCGCTGCCCGCCAGCGGCGACATCCTGACGAGATTGTCGTCCGCGCCTGGCCCGGCATCGACCGGCTCCTCCGCAATCTCGACAGGAGCGGGTTCAGGGGCAGGGGCAGGCTGGGGCTGCGTCTGCGCTTGCGGCTTCTTCTTTGCGACCGATTTCTTCGGCTTCGGCTTAGGCTGCTCCTGGATGATGTTCACAGGAGGGATTTGCCCCGCCCCCGGCTGCGACTGCTGCGCCCGCCCCTCGGACGCAAGGCAAAATGCTGCGACGCCGGCGGCAGCATATGCGGCCGCGTCGCAATAAAGGCTGCGTTTCATAGTCCCCCCCGATTCAGCGATTTGGTGTCGGTGTTTCCCTTGGATCGCTTGTTCTTGTAGCGCGCGGCTTGCCGAAGCCATTTTCAAAGATGGCGGCCGTAGACTGTCACTCGCCGGACGTCCCTTCATCCGGATGGTGGATTTCCCCAGGCCGATGTCGCTATGTTCCCCGGCGTTCCATTCGTGCCTGCTTCGCTGAGACCGCGGCCTCACCCGAATCATGCAAGACAGTGCGCCGCAATGATATTGCGCCCATCGATTCGAGCGAGCCTAGTCCGAGCCGCCAAGCCGCGCCACGGCACCTTTTCCAATTCGGATTGCCAAAAGTTCCCGAACGCTGAGTAGCGCTGCCGGCAATAATCAGGGCAAGATCGATCCGCGCACGCCGAATCGGGCGGCGCGCGGATGATTTTTAAGTACGGACCCGGCCATCATACGGCGAGGACACCCATGCCGGCCATTCACCAGCCTTACGCCGCGCGAGCCTGGCACGGCCATCGCGCGGGGCGCGGGGCAATTGCCTGGGCCGGCGCCGCGCTGCCTTCGCTCTGGCGCGGCCGGTCGCTGCGCTGGCAGGTGCTCGCGACCTTCATCCTGATCAATCTCATCGCGGCCTTGGCCACTGCGTCTCTGGTGCTCTTCAACGCCAAGCGCGCGACGGAAGCGGAAATCGCAGCGTCCGTCGCAATGGCCGAACGCTTCGTCCGCACCAGCATAGATAGTCTCGATCGCGCCATGCCCGGCGGCCTCTGGCTGGAGGACCTGCCCGGTCGGATCGGCCCGATGCGGCACGTGCGGCTGCTGATCAGCACGGTCGGCGGCAAGGCGATCTGGCAGGAGCATTCCTCGGGCGGCGGCGCCAGACCCCATGAGGCCGCGGCTCCGCGCTGGTTCGCCTCGATGGTTCATGTCGATGATCTCAGCCGCGAAATCCCTGTCATATCGGGTGGACGCCGCCTCGGCACGGTGCTGGTGACGGGCGAGCCCGAAGACGAGATTGCCGAGGTCTGGTCGGACATGGCCGATCTCGCCGCCGTCGGCCTGCTGGTCGATCTCAGCGTCATCCTGGTGCTCTATTTTGCCTTCGGGCGCGTGCTGACGCCTCTCTCTGCGCTTTCGGCCGGGCTTCGCCAGCTCGAACAAGGCCATTTCCGCCACCGGCTGCTCGAGCCGAAGGCGCGCGAACTTGCCGACCTCGCCTGCCGCTTCAACGCGCTGGCCGGATCGCTCGGCACGGCCCAGGCGGAAAACATCCGCCTAAACCACCGGCTCCTGACGGCCCAGGAAGACGAGCGCCGCCTGATCGCGCACGAGCTGCATGACGAACTCGGTCCCTGCCTGTTCGGCCTGAGGGCGAATATGGCCGTGCTGAACCGGCTCGCTTCGGATCTTCCCGAGGAGAAGGCTGGCCGCGTCAGAAGCCGTGTGCAGATCCTGAGCGAAATCGCCGGTCGGGTTCAGACGGTGAACCGGCGCCTCCTGCAGCGGCTGCGTCCCATCGCGCTCGGCGACGTCCCCCTCGCCGATCTGCTTGCCGCGCTGGTCTCGGAATTCGAAAAGCATGATGACGCGCCGGACATTGCCTTCCGGCCGGTGCAGCTTGCCGACAGCTACGGCGATTGCGTCGATCTCACGCTGTATCGCTGCCTGCAGGAAGGGCTGACCAACATCGTCCGTCATGCACAGGCCAAATCGGTCGAACTGCGGATTGAAGACGGTCTCGGCGCGGTAAGGCTGAGCCTGCGCGATGACGGTCTGGGCATGGCGGCCGGAACGCCGCTCGGCATGGGCCTGTCCGGCATGAAGGAGCGCGTGCATGCGCTCGGCGGCAGCGTCTCCATTTCGGCATGGGCGACCGGCGGCACCTGCCTCGAAATTACCCTGCCCGCCGAAAACCCGGAGAGCCGCCGCAGCGCTATCGCTGGACATGAGGGGACAAGCTGATGTCATCAGTGCTTTTGATCGACGACCATCCCATCGTGCTGCAAGGTTGCCGCACGGTGCTTGAGGAGGCCGGCTTCACGGAGATCCACGAGGCCAGCGATCTCGCCTCCGCCTACCGCCTGTATCACCGCAAGCACCCGCGCATCATCGTCCTCGACCTGTCCATTCACGGCAAGGGCCTGGCCGGGCTGACACTGATCAGCCGCATCCGCGCCCGTGACCGGCGCACGCCGATCCTGGTCTTCAGCATGCACAGCGACGCCGTCGTCATCCGCCGCGCCCTCGATGCCGGCGCGACCGGCTATTTGCTCAAGGACACCGCCGCCGAGGAGTTTATCGATGCGGTGAACGCCGTGCGGCGCGGCCTACCCTTCCTGAGCCACCGTGTCGCCCTGCAGGTGGCGATGCTCGGCGAGAGCGGATCGAAGGAGCGCATGACCCAGCGCGAATTGCAGACCCTCGCCCTCGTCGCCGACGGGAAGGCCTACGCCCAGATCGCGGAGGAGCTCGGCGTCAGCTACAAGACGGTCGCGAACACGTGCTCGCAATTGAAGCTGAAGCTCGGCGCCGGCACGCTGCCGGAACTCATTCGCATGTCAATCGAATATGTGGCGAGCGCGCCCGCAAAGGCGCCGATGCTGCCATAGCGCCGCCGGGCGCTAGGTCTTGGTGTTCCGCGACACGTCCGTTGCGCGATGGCAACAGTTCGTTCTGGTGTTCAGTCGCGCAGTCCAAAACAGAGACAAAAGTTCCGCGATACGTTAATTTAACTAAAGTTATACCAATTTTGTAATGCGTCGATGTTTGATCCTGTTGCCAAGAGCCGCCACGAGACGGAGCTTGAAGAAGGCGTTCATGCCTACCTGAGCTTTCATTTTTGCGGCGATATTGCCTCGCCTTTTCGCGGGCAGGATTTCACCGTGGCAAATACGGCTCGCGGCGGGGAACGATCAGGTCGCTGGTCGCGCCCCGATTTAACGCTCGTTGCTCTCCAGAAATTCTCATATCCGCGCCGCATTGCGATTGAACTTTTCGGGTTCGAAATCAAACGGGACATGCAGGCGGATATTTCTAGCGCGTTCGAGGCTGTAGCCCACACGCGCTTCGTTCATTACGCCTATGTCGTTTGGCAGGTTCTACCCGGGTCTGAAAATTACAAGATCGCCAAGGACATAGAGACAAGCTGTCAACACCACGGCATCGGCCTGATTACGTTCTCAGATGCCCTAAGTGCATCGTCCTATGCCGTGCGCGCCACTCCCGTCCGGCAGCATCCGCATCCGTGGGATGTGGACGAATACCTCACGAAGCGATTGGCGCGACCTGATCAGGAAAATCTGATGAACAAAATCCAAAGCTTGCAGGAGCAAGAGCGATGAAGGTCGTGCCGGTGTTCAACATGAAAGGCGGGGTCGCGAAGACGACGAGCTCGGTGCTGTTGGCCGAGGGGCTTGCGCAGTTCTGCGGTTTCCGAGTCCTGATTGTCGACGCTGATCCCCAGCTCAATGCAACACGGATGGTCTTGTCCCACACAGCCATTGCCGAGGCCGTGAGCGGTCCGCAGAACCGCGCCAGGACGGTCGCGCGCTACCTGCTCAAGAGCGTCACCGAAACCGGCCTTCCGGATCCACGGGACTTCGTTTTACCGAAGGTCGGAACAATCCATGGCGCCGGCCAGATCGATCTGCTGGCCGGGACGCCGCGCACGGCTGAAGTGGCAGATACAATGTTGGTCGCCGGGGCGAACCCTGGCCGTACGTTGGAGAACGTTCTTCAGCGTGCTTCGATGGCCTTCCGGAAGCTGAACGAAGCCGGGCCTTACGACGTGATTCTTGTCGACTGTCCACCAGGGCTGACGACGATCGTCAGGGCTGCGTTGAGCGCTGCTGATCTGCTCATCGTGCCAACAACAGCCGACGATACTGCCTATACGGGTATCGGCAACTTGGTCTGGCACTTACAGCAACATCGTGAAATAAGGCCCGCGGTGGTCGAGAACAGACGGATACTGGTAACGCGGTACCAAGCCGCCATCCATGAAAGCAATTTACCGTCATTGAAGCGAGAATCCGTGTTCATGGCTCCCATTGCGGAACGGTCCACTATTCGGGATGCTCGTCTATTTTCGCCGCACTCCGAGACAAGCTTTAAAGGGAAATACGGTGGTCCGGCGGAGAAGGATTTCAAAAAGATAATCGCCGAGCTGACGGCGGCACTCGGTCTAGCGAGGCCGAACAGCGTTGCAAAAGAACCGCTACCGAAGGATGTCATCCATGTCAAAGGAGACCAAGATAGTCGAGAGCTTCCTAATGGAGCTGATAAACATCATGGAGGAAAAGCCCGCCCTGGCAAAAAGATTAGCTTCAGCGATCTCTTCTCATTTTCGCGAAGACCCCATTGACCTAATTGAAACGTTTGCTGCCGACGGGCGAGAAGGGCTGAAGAGGCAACTTAAGAGGCTGAAGGTAGACGAACTCAGGCAGATTATCCGACGGCAACGTATCCCTTGCGGGGCCCCTTCCGATAAGCGCAAGGCGGAGCTGATCGACGTGATTGTTGGGCATGTTGAAAACAAACACGCCGCATTTACCGGCGCGGACCTGGCCGCAGCTTAGTCGATCGCGACTGCGCCGGCATCCTCTTTACCTCCGGCAATTCGCTACTGACGCACTGCTAACGGATGCTCCCTCTGAAGCTGGGTCTCAATTGCGTCCAACGGCGACGCATCTTACGGCACGTTCGCTACCTCGCTGCGACGAAAATTCTAAACAGGCGGGGGGCGAGCACGGCAACCGGACGCAGGATGCTGTTTGAGATCAGGAGGATTGACTTCTGCTGAGGATCTGCACCCACCAAGCGCAGCAATAGACGAGCCTAACCGAGGCTGTGGATCTGTCGCTTAGGTGGTATAGAGTAACGATCCGCCGCCCCGAGCACATTCGCGAACGAGCCGCACCTCGGGTATCTGCTGTGGTGAATTGCCGTTGGAGCATTACGCCGTAATCAAAAAAGACCGAATTGGGAGAGAAACGGATGAAAATCAGATTGGTCGCAGCGTTTGCTATTGGGTCGATCCTGACAGCTTTTCCGGCCCTAGCGCAGAACAAGGACGACGATGATAAGCCGGCTGCGCGCCACAGCATGTCCGGACTGCTCACCGGCCGCAAGAATCTCGATCCTCTAACCCTATCCTCGGGCAAGCCGCTGGCAAAAGGCCCTTATGAGCTGGAGGCGGGCAAATATTACCGGCTCAGTGTTGTCGCCGATGGCACAGCGGAACTTGCCTTGTCTGGCTCCGATTTCTTTCGCAATATCTGGATCAATGAAATTGTGATCAACAAGATTGAGGTCCGTCCCATGGGCGGCATTGAAAGCATAGAATTCGACGATGAAGGCACCGCGACGATATCCTTCGTGACGATCCGCCCGGGCACCTTCCACCTGCGCATTCCCAACACGACCGGCGATTCACAGCAGGCGATATTCATCGTCAAGTAGGGGCGATCGGTCTCCTCGCGCCTCGGATGAGCTGGAAATCATGCGATATCGGCATGCATCAGGCGCGTGGAAAAACTCGGGCGCGGTATTGTCCGATCCTGGCTCCCCTTTTGTGATGAGCACGACCTGCCAACGTTGCGTCGCGCTGGCGGCATTCTGGGGCATGCCGCAAGACGCCGAGGAACGTGCGATGGTCACGGCGTCGGCGGCTGAGAATCTATCCGCAGACCGAAGCATTAGCGAAGCGGTCACATCTCCCGACAAAGACAAAAACTCAAAGAAAATAACAGATCCAAGGATACTCTCGACCAAAATCAACTCATGCGCTATCGCCATGACAAACTGTCATTGGTTCAATGAAAATGCCTTGTCTATTTTGCTTATACAACAAGGCACGGAGATGGGGATGGTCGGGTTTTCGGACTATTATGTCGATCTAAGGGATCCAGCGGCTCATCAGCTGATGCTCTCACGCCTCGACGATCTGGGAATTTTTACATTTGCGGTCCCAACGCCAAAGGCAAGGCAGGAGCTGTTGCAGTTGGCGTCGAAGCTCGGAAAAATTTACCCGCACACGCATTCCGACGCGGATGGCGTCACGGTCATCCTGCCCACGGAAGAGATCACCGACCTGCCGGGCTTGCTCGGTTTCAGCCGCCATACGCTGGACCTTCATACGGATTGCACAGCGGTGCCGCGTCCCCCCGATTTGATCGTCAACCATTGCGCTCAAGCGGCCATCGAAGGCGGCGAAACCCTCCTGGTCGACATGAAGGACGTCTATGAGGAGTTGCTGCACAGCTGGCCGGGCGTCGCCCAGGACCTCAGTGGTCCGGGCTCCATGATCTTCGGCTTTGGCAAGGGGCGATATGCGGGATCTGTTTTCGAGCACGTTGGCAATAACCGCGTCGTGTGCCGATTCCGCGCTGACGGAGCCGGGTTTTCGGATGTCCGCATTGGAACGTCGATGCAGATATTGATGGATTTGCTTGGGCGGTTTTGCGTCAAGCTCAAGCTGGAGAGCGGCCAGGGATATGTGATTAATAATGGCCGGTGGCTTCATGGCCGATCATCGTTTGTGGGTCACAGGGAGTTCATGCGGATATTGGTGACTGCAAACGATCCGGAGGTCCCTTCATACCGGATAATCCGCGGCTTTGACCTGAGCTATCGAGCCTCAGGCAGCGCACGGGACGGGGTGCGCCGGGATTCCGACGCGATCAATTTGGCGAGGGAAGCAAATGGCTCACGAGCAGAACAGCGATAATCAGGCTTATCGGTTTCCAGTTTCGGTAAAGGGCGTCGTCTTTTTGGACGACCGCGTCGTGCTTCTCAAGAACGAGCGGTACGAATGGGAGCTTCCGGGCGGCAAGCTCGAGCTTGGCGAAACTCCGGCTCTTTGTGTCGCTAGAGAAATAGAAGAAGAGTTGGGCCTTTCGGTTGAGGCTGGCCCGTTGCTGGATAGCTGGGTGTACACCATTCGCGAGGGGGTCAACGTCCTCATTGTAACCTTCGGATGTCCACCGCTAACCGGGGCGCAAGTGACCCATAGTCCGGAACATAAGGCCGTAGGCCTTTTCACCTTGGCCGAGGTCGAGTCACTCAACATGCCGCAAGGCTATAAGGACTCGATTGGGAATTGGGCGTCAAAGGTCCATACGACGCGCGCGGAATAGGATCGGCTGGCGTTTTGCGATGAGCGACGAATCCAGGCTAGCAAGCGTGCTTGCCGCTTATCGCCAGGCGTATGGCGTGTCCCAATCTGCGCTCGCAGACATCTTGGGGGTGGATCAATCCTACATCTCCAAGATCGAACGCGGCCGCCGGGTCATTCGCGATGTTCAGTTCCTAAAGCGTGTGGTCGATCGGCTGGGCGTGCAACCATTCCATATTGGGCTGTCGATCGATGCGTTCGCTGGTAAAGCCGACCAAGACATACTGCAGTTATCAAACAGCATCATTTCGCTGGCGATCACCGCCCGAAACTCCGGGCATCCAGAAAAGGCCATTCAGGAATTACACCCATTATTGATCCGTCTCTATGGCCAGTCCCGCACAAACGCATCCGATTTAACGTTGCTCCGGACCATCGTCAGCGCCAAAATCGCGCTCGGCACGGCGCTGGGTGATTTGCTTCCGCAAGAACGACTGAAGGAGGCCAGCAAGGAATTGCTCGAAGCGCTTGAGATTTTCACCCATACCGAAAAGGCAGCGCAAAAACGTCATTCAGCGGTTAAGACGGAGCTCTTGAGAAAAATCGGCAATGAGATGCGCAAGCAAGGTTCACTTGAAGGCGCGGGCGATTTTTTGGAGCGCTCGCTCGCGCGCGACCGGGATGACGCCAACCGCGGCAGCGCGGCATTGTGCCTGGCCCGGCTCCGGGCAAATCAGCAGGATCAAAGGGCGTTTGCCCAAGCGCTTCGGATCGCCACGAATTGCCTCGACCGCGTCACGCATTTCTCGCCGACCTTCAACCCCATTGCCGTCAATGAGGTCCGGCTTCGCGGCCTGCTTCAGCTAGGACGGCTGACCGAGGCCCAAATCGAGCAGGTGAGTGGACAAGCCGCGATCGGGCTGGCGCCGCATTGGTCCATCATCCGGGAGGTAACGATTGCCGAGGCGTGGATGTCCGTCGGTAATACAGCCGATGCCGCCGCCTATGGCGGCCGGGCTATCGATGGTGCGCTGCTTTGCAAATTGCCAAGACAGATTTCGCGTGTGAAGCAGGCAATGGAGAAGTCAAAATGCTCCGCGATCGAGGAAGTCGCCGTCAGGGCGAACAAAGCCCTCAATGCGTTGACGCCATATAGCCAAATGGTCTGGCCGCGAACCGCATGAAGGCTGGCGGCATTGAAGGAGCCGATGCCGAGCAGTCAGGGGCCCGGGTCGTCGGTTGACAGTCGGGCGGGTCGCACTTGCCCCTTTGGTCAAGTGCGACGCACCTCGTGGATATGCGACTCTGCCGGATCGCGTTTCTGAGGAGACAAAAGTGATAGGGAAGGAGGGCAAGATAAAAGACGGCATTATTCCGTCGTTAGATGATGCCTATCAATAGCTTATCTGACTCCATGGTCCGTCTACTCGACTCCCCCAAACCAAAAGTCCTTGCAGCTGAGCTACTTAGACAGCGCTTTCCGCTAGGTCAGCACCTTTCTCCGCAAATGACCGGTCCTTGCCCGAACTCTGGTTTGGGCGTTGCCCGCGCAGCCGCGGGCCGGGCTGTCGCGCGCCGAGCCGGCGTCCGTCTCGGCCCTTCGGGCGTCCATCCCTAACGCGATGCGATGGAGTTAAAGCTTTCTGTCGCGCCCGATGGCAGCGAATGTCCAACATCGTGACACAAGCAATTCACGGGTTTCCTTATAGGGCAGCACTGTTGCCGGCCAAGGTGATGTCGTTGTTCTTGAACGCGACGCCTTTGACGGCCACGTCACCGGCTTGGACGTTGATGACCGGAGCGGAGGGTGAGGCCGCCATTGCGGCAGACGAAACGCCCGCCAGCAGCAGCGTTGCGGAAACAATTGAACTGGTCAGGAGGAGCTTGCGACGGCTCAGGCCGCCTATGTTCGTGCTCATGAGGGAATTCCTTCTATTGGTCACAAGCCGCCATCGCGTCTTGACCCTCAGAAGATAGGCCGGCCCACATTCAGTGATTAGCCGTCTTTATTCGCATGGGCTTAGAAGGAAATTTTCTGAATAGCTGGTCGAGCCGGGGGATCTAGCCGCGATAGCGAAGCGCATCGAGGACGAGCGCAAAGGCCGGAGAATGCTGGCGGCGGCTTGGGTAGTAGAGATGATATGCGGGGCGCGGCGGGCACCAATCCGCAAGAACGCGCACAACCCGCCCGTCTTGAATGGGTCCGTCCACCTGGTCTTCCGGCAGGTAGGCAAGGCCGAACCCGTCGAGTGCCGCCTGGCGCATCATGCCAACGGTATTGAATGCCGTCCGTCCCTCAATGCGGACTTTCAGTTCCCGCCCACTCTTGTAAAACTCCCAGACATAGAAGCCGCCATGAGTCGGCAAACGCAGTTTGATGCAGCTATGCTCGGTCAGATCCTGCGGAACGCGAGGCTTCTCCCGACCCTCGAAATAAGACGGTGCTCCCACCACCGCCATGCGGAAGTCGGGGCCGATAGGCAGGGAAATCATGTCCTTGTCCACCTGCTCGCCCAACCGCACCCCGGCATCGTACCGGTCCGCGACGATATCCTTGAGGCCGTAATCGCTGATGAGTTCAACGCTAATGTCCGGGTACTCCTGGAGGAGCGGCGCGAGTTTGGGCCAGAGAATGGTCTCGCAGGCGTGTTCCACGGTGGTAATGCGGACATTGCCCATTGGCTTGTCGCGCATGGCGCTCAGCGCCGCGATCTCGCTTTCGATCTCGTCGAAGCGGGGCCCGATACTCAGGAACAGGCGCTCCCCCGCCTCGGTCAGGGACACGCTCCGCGTCGTTCGCGTCAGCAGCCGCAGCCCCAGCCGCGCCTCGAGGGTGCGGACCGTATAGCTCAGCGCCGACTGAGATACGCCCAGCTTGGCAGCCGCGCGGGTAAAACTCTGCTCGCGCGCAACGGCAATGAAGGCAAGGAAATCGTTAATGTTTTCCCGGCGCATTCATAAGCCTCCTTTCTAAGCATGTGCTGATGATGCCATCCATCGGGGGCATAGCGCCATCGCATCGCACTCCATTAAGAAAATGCCTTTCTAGGCCTATGCAGGATTCTCCATCTAATCACTTAATGCCCGAGGAATTATGTTGGTTGGCGAAATGGTCACACAGGCGCGTCCGCGGTTGAGACCAAGCCCGAAGAAGGTGTCCAACCATGGCACCGTCCAAGTTGGAGTCGCATGACCATGAAATATCGCAAACTTGGAAAGTCGGGCCTGTCCATCTCGAACCTGATCCTTGGAACCATGGGTTTCGGCACCGAGACGCCCGAGGCGGAGGCGTTCGCCATCCTCGACGCCTTCCTCGATGCCGGCGGCAACATGATCGACACCGCCGACGTCTATGGTGGCGGCGCTTCGGAAGAGCTTCTGGGACGTTGGCGAGCAAGCCGCCCAAAGACAACGAGCCGCCTCGTCGTCGCGACCAAGGCCCGGTTTGGAACCGGTGCGGACGTGAATGATGCCGGCACCTCTCGCCCGCACCTTCACCGCGCATTGAACACCTCGCTGCGTCGCCTCGGCGTCGAAGCGATCGATCTTTATCAGATGCATGGCTGGGATCCGCTGACCCCCGTCGAAGAGACACTCTCCTTCCTGGATGCGGCCGCGCGCGCGGGAAAGATCCACTATGTGGGACTGTCCAACATCACGGGCTGGCAACTCCAGCTCGTCCTGTCGACCGCGCGGGCGATGGGGCTTCAGGTGCCGATCACGCTCCAGCAGCAATACAGCCTGGCGTGCCGGGAGATCGAGTATGAGGTCATTCCGGCAGCTCTGCATAACGAGATCGGGCTGCTGCCCTGGTCACCGCTGGCCGGAGGATTCCTGAGTGGGAAGTATACCCGCGACATGGCCAACGCGGGTACGAGGTATGGCGCTGGCAATGCCATGTTCCAGTATATCGGGGAAAAGTTGGCTGGGGCCGGGCGGAACTGGGCCACGATCGATGCGGTGCGGCGGATTGCAGACCAAATCGGCGCCACGCCCAGCCAGGTCGCATTAAGCTGGGTCGCCAACCGACCGGCCGTGTCGTCAACCATCATCGGCGCTCGCACGATCGAGCAACTCAACGACAATCTCGCTGCCGCCGAGCTCCAGCTCGACCCTGAGGTGATCGCGCAACTGGATAAGGTCAGCGCTCCGACGCCGGATGAGTATCCCTATGGCCGGTTCGGCTCGCTTCAACGCGAACGGTATATCGACTCCAGCGAGCAGGCCCTTCGCGAATTGTGAAGTCGGCGCCCGCGCCCCGCACTGTCGCAATCGCAGGCGCCGATCATGACTGCACCCTCCGAAGACATAGAGATTCGATCATCGAACCTGGGTTCGAAAGGAGACGCGATGTCAGCCGCCCGTCAATTATCGCTTGAGGTCAATGGCAAGCGCCATAACCTCCAACTCGATATACGCACGACATTGCTCGACGCACTTCGTGAGCATGCAGATCTGCCCGGAACGAAGAAGGGGTGCGATCAAGGCCAATGCGGAGCGTGTACAGTTCACGTTGATGGCGAGCGGGTCTTAAGCTGTCTCACCTTGGCGGCCCAGGTCGAGGGCCGTCAGGTGACAACGATTGAGGGCCTGCAGACGGCCGACGGTGTGATGCACGCCGTTCAAACCGCCTTTATCGAGCACGACGCCTTCCAATGCGGATATTGCACGCCGGGCCAGATCATGTCCGCCATCGCCTGTATTCGCGAAGGCCACGCCGGCACCGACGACGATATTCGCGAGTATATGAGCGGCAATATCTGCCGGTGCGGCGCTTACCCGCATATCGTTGCCGCGGTGCGCGATGCCGCCAGCCGCCTCAAGACGGAGAGAGCGCTATGAGACCGTTCGATTATCTCCGCGCCCAGGACACCGCTGCAGCGATTGCTGAAGCCGGCAAGCCCGAGACAAAATTCCTCGCGGGTGGCATCACGCTCCTCGATCTCATGAAGCTCAATGTCGAGCGCCCTGCCCGTGTGGTGGATATCACGCGCCTCTCCGGCTTAGACACGATCGAGGTGTCGGCGGATGTCATCCGGATCGGTGCCCTCGCGAAGATGAGCAAGGTCGCGGACCACGCAGGCGTCAGGGAGGCCGCACCGGTTCTCTCCGAAAGCCTGTGGCGCGCCGCCTCGGCGCAATTGCGCAACATGGCGTCCATCGGCGGCAACTTGATGCAGCGAACCCGCTGCACGTACTTCCGCGACCCCGGCGCCTATTCCAACTGTAACAAGCGCAATCCAGGCTCCGGATGCGCGGCGATCGAGGGTATCAACCGCAATCATGCGGTCCTCGGCACCAGTGACGCCTGTATCGCCATCTATCCGGGGGATTTTGCGGTTTCCCTTGTGGCATTCGATGCCGATGTCCTCGTCCGAGGAACGGTGGCCCGCCGCATCCCTATCGATGAATTCTACCTGCTTCCCGGACAAACCCCTCATCTCGAGCACCCACTGTCGCCCGGCGAGATGATCGTCGGGATCGAGATCCCGCGTTCGGCTGCGCTAAAACGCTCGCATTACCTCAAGGTCCGAGATCGCGCGTCCTACGAGTTTGCGGCAGCCAGCGCCGCCGTCGGTATCGAGATGGAGGCCGATGGCAGGACCATTCGCGACGTGCGCATCGCTGTCGGCGGGGTCGCCACCAAACCATGGCGCCTGCGCGCTGTCGAAGCTTCGCTCAAGGGAAAGACGCTCGACGAATCAACGCTCCGGGCTGCCGCTGCAGCGGCCGTTGAAGGCGCTAAGTCGAGCGGACACAACGCGTTCAAGATCGCGCTGGTACCCAAGGTCGTGGCACGCGCCCTGATGACGGTTGGAGATATTTCATGACACAGAACAACGCGTTTGAACTCAATCGCCGCACCGTCATGAAACTCGGAGTGGGCGCAGCCGCTGCGGCTACCGCTGGGGTTAACTTATCGAGCGAAAAAGCTTTGGCAAACAACCCTGCCAAATCCCAAAGCCCTGCACTGGGTGCGCGTCTGTCACGCGCCGAAGGCCCGTTGAAAGTCTCCGGGCAAGCACGCTATGCAATCGAGCAGAAGCTCGAGAACATGGCCTATGGCGTCACTGTTCAATCGACGCGGCCGGCGGGCCGTATCGTCAGCATAGACACCTCGGCCGCCAAGGCCCTGCCGGGTGTCGTGGATGTCTATACTCCGCAGAACGCCTTGAAGCTCAACAAGCCGACGGTTTACAGCAAGGGCGGAGGAGCCACCGAGGAATTTACCCCGCTCCAGGACGACGTAATCCGATTTAACGGCATGCATATCGCGCTCGTCGTTGCGGAAACCTTTGAACAGGCCATGGAAGCGGCAAGTCTTCTCAAGGTCGAGTATGAGGCCGGGGACGCGATTGTCGACTTCAACGACCCCAAAGCAAAGTCGCAGCCAATCGACGCAATGGCTGCCGCGTGGGGCGATGCGGCGACAGCGCTCGCCAATGCCGAGGTCAAGGTTGACGTCACCTACACGACGTCACGCGAATACAACGTGCCCATGGAGCCGCATGCCTGCATCGCATCCTGGGACAATGGGAAGATGACCGTCTGGGAGCCCAGTCAGTGGGTTGGCGGCGCGCGGCGTGTCGTGTCGGACTGGCTCGGCATCGATATTGAGGATGTGCGGGTGATTTCGCCTTACGTGGGCGGCGGCTTCGGCTCTAAAATCGGCGCGCATCCCCATGTCGGGCTGGCTTGCGCCGCCTCGCGCAAGCTCGGCAGGCCCGTCAAGGTTTCCCTGACGCGTCCACAGACGTTTACCGGCCTTGGCGGCCGCCCGGCGACACGGCAGAACCTGTCGATCGGCGCCACGAAGGAAGGAAAAATTGTATCGATCGTGCATGAGAGCTGGAACGAGACGGCGATCGACGAACTCCATGTCGAGGCGTGCAACAATGTGACGAAGATCATGTACGCCACGCCGAACCTGTCGTCGCGTCTGAACGTCGTGCCTGTCCATACGGTCCAGCCCGGCTGGAAACGGGCCCCCGGTGAAAACCCCAGCGCCTATGCACTGGAATGCGCCATAGACGAATTGGCCTACGCGCTGGAAATGGACCCGATCACGCTGCGCCTTGCCAACTGGGCGGACATTGATCCCAGCAGCAAGCTGCCGTGGACGACCCGGCAGCTACGGGAAGCCTATGCGGCTGGCGCAGACGCCATCGGGTGGTGGAAGCGAAATCCCAAACCCCGTTCAATGCGCGAAGGCCGCGAGCTAATCGGCTTTGGTATGGCCAGCGGCGCCTATCCGATGCTGCGCACCGCGAGCGAGGCCAAGATCGTGTTCCATGTCAGTGGGCAAATCGAAGTCCTCAGTGGCGGCACCGACATTGGAACGGGCACCTATACGATTCTCGCCCAAACGGCGGCCGATGTCCTGGGCGTCCCTGCCGAGACCGTCGCGGTCCGCCTGGGCGACACCATCCTCCCCAGATCGGCGCTCGCTGGCGGCTCCCAGCAAGCGAACAATCTGACCGGCGCCGTCGACCGGGCGGCGAAAAATGCTCGCGCCGCCCTGCTGTCCCTGGCAGCCACTGATCCAAAGTCGCCGTTGGCAGCCTCGAAGGTAACGGAGCTCACACTCGAAAACGGACGTGTCCGTCCGACGCGTCGACCGTCCGGCGGCATCAGCATCGCGGATCTGTTGAAAGCTGTAGGAAGAAACACATTAGAGGTTGAAGGCAACACCTTCGCCCCCGGCGCCTCCGAGGAGATGAAAAACGGCGCGGACCGCAGTTTTGCTCAAATGAAAGCCTCCCTGGAAGGCGGTGTCTCGGCCCATAGCTGGTGCGCCCAATTTGTGGAAGTTCGCGTCGACGAGGACTTCGGCACGATCCGTGTCAAACGTATGGTTGCCGCGTTCGACAGCGGAAGAATTTTCAATCCGAAGCTGGCCGAAAGCCAGTGGATCGGCGGCATGATCATGGGTCTTGGACAGACGCTGCTTGAAGAAGGACATGTCGACCAGCGAGACGGACGCACCGTGAACGCGAATTTTGCGGACTATGCCGTTCCCGTAAATGCCGATGTGCCTGGCGTCCAAGTGATTTCAGTCGGCATTCCGGACTTCCAGGCAAGCGCGCTTGGGGGGAAAGGCGTTGGCGAGATCGGCGTCGTGGGGGTAGCCCCAGCCATTGGAAACGCCGTCTTCCACGCGACGGGCAAACGCGTGCGCAGCCTTCCGATTACGCTTGAGAAACTGGCCTGAACGGAAAGTCGGCTGTTGCAGCGGAGCAATGCCCGGCTGCACGGGCTTCCTTACCCGTACATTGACGAAGTTGACGTTTCTGGGCGGGGATGAACGGCGGGATGAGCAGTATGGTCTAGTGGCAAGATGCAGGGCAAGAAACCGCGCTGGACTACTGCCTCGGCTCAAGCAGTCCGCTTGAGCAGGAGCGACCGGCGATACCGCACAAACCTCCAAGGTTGCCTTCCTGAACCGCAACTATGTCGGTATGGGCCGGAATAAAACGCGCCGATGGTCGATGCATAGGAGGATTTGTCGAGGACCCTGGACGTTTCCGCGATTGACTTGGTGCGAAACGGGCCGAGATAGGTTTGTCGGCGAATCCTGTGGATATCAGGAATTTTTCAAGCTTGTGCCCCAGCTGTTCCCCAAGCTCAAAAACTAACGCCATGGGGTCTTTGGTGCGAGCCAGAATTATCGTTTATTTTCAATCGCTTAAATTGGTTGCGGGGGCAGGATTTGAACCTGCGACCTTCAGGTTATGAGCCTGACGAGCTACCGGGCTGCTCCACCCCGCGCCAATGTGCCATTCTCAACAAAGAGATGGGCATCCAAATGCCCGTTGCAACGAACAGGCAGCGTATCCGGTCGAAAAAATTTGGGTTGTCGTCGATCGGCGAGAAGTGCTGTGTAACCGAATCGGGGGCACCGCGCAACCCCCAACGGGTGAATTTTATTCGGCTGCGGGATTATACCCAGGCTGCACCACGGCCGCGCTTTCGCGGTTGGTGCGGCGGATGAAATAGATGTTGCGGGCATAGATGAACAGGCCCGAACCCTGGCCCAGAATGAAGACGGGATCCATGCGGTAGATGGAATAGATGAACAGCATCAGACCGCCGATGAAGCTGAAATACCAGAAGGTCTCGGGTACGACGCTGCGGCGGGCCTTCTCGCTCGCAAGCCACTGCACGATGAAGCGCATGGAAAACATTGCCTGAGCGGCAAAGCCGACTCCCAGCCAAATCAACTCCGCCGTCGACTGGCTGGTCCACCACAGCACCAATTTGGAATAGTCCATCGGAATTCTCGCTTCGATCCGCCATCGCAATGGCGATTGTGCATTATTCTCCGGCGGCCTGACGCGCGCGCGCCGCCTCTTCCCGCGCCGACACTGCGTCGGGAACATGGCGCACGGCCGCGCTGTCCTCGACGATCGGCGGCACCTTGGTGCGCTTGCGCAGCCAGACCACGCCGAACAGGTCATAGATGCCGGTCAGCGCCCGGCCGAAATTGGTGTATTTCGACTGCCCGACCAGCCGCGCCCGGTCGTTCACCGGCTCGTAGCCGACCTTGTAGCCGGCCATCAGGAACAAGGCCGGCATGAAGCGGTGCATCGAAGTGAAGAACGGCAGGCGCAGGAACGCCTCGCGCCAGAACACTTTGATGCCGCAGCCGCTATCGGGGCAATTGTCCTTGAAGGCGGCGTTGCGGATGGCGTTGGCGACCACCGAGGCCAGCTTGCGCGAACCGACCGCCTGGCGCTTCGCCCGGACGCCGCCGACCAGCGCCGGGCCCTCATTGAGGCTGGCGCCGAGCCGGTTCAAGAGATTGGGAATGTCATGCGGGTCGTTCTGGCCGTCGCCGTCCATGGTGGCGATGATCGGGCCCTTGGCGGCCAGCACGCCGTTGCGGATAGCGGTGCTCTGCCCGGAGCGGACGCCGTGGCGCAGATAGCGCAGCGTCGGATAGGTGCGGATCAGCGCCTTGATCTCGTCGCCGGTCGCGTCTTCGCTGCAATCGTCGACGACGATGACTTCGGCGAGGCGCTCGCGCGGAATCGCGGCAAAGGTTTCCTCGACCAGACGGCCGATATTGCCTGCCTCGTTCAAAGCCGGAATGACCACCGAAACGCTCATCGGCGCCCCTTCTTCATGCGTCCGGAGCGGATTTGCGCCGGAAGTGCCGTGCCCGTAAGCTCCAATATCAGGCTTTCGCGATACAGCACAACCGGATAAATAACGCTTCCGCTTGGGAGAATTGTGGCAGATCGCGTTAGCGTTAACCCGGCCGGGGAATGCCGCCGGAGGATGGAAAACTTCGTTGAGTCGAGAATGGGTTATCACATTTCCCCCGCTCCGGACGGCGCCCGCCAGATCCGGCAGGGCGCGGCGCGAAGCTGGGGATAGTTACGCGGCGGCGCTGCTTCTATGCGTCGCCGGGCTGACGCTTTTCCGGGTGATCGCGCTTTATGCGTCGAATGCCGAGTTGTTTTTCGACGAGGCGCAATACTGGTTCTGGTCGCGGGAATTGGCCTTCGGATATTACTCCAAGCCGCCGCTAATCGGCTGGATCATCCGCGGCGCGACCGAGATCTGCGGCCAGGGCGAAGCTTGCATCCGCCTGCCCTCGCCGCTGTTCCATGCCGCGACCGCGATGGTGGTCTACGCCATCGGCCGCAGCCTTTACGATGCGCGCATCGGCTTTTGGTCCGGGCTGGCTTACGCGACGCTGCCCGGCGTTTCCCTCTCTTCCAGCCTGATCTCGACCGATGCGCCACTGCTGCTTTTCGTCGCGCTTGGACTCCTGGCGGTCGTGAAAATGCAACGCGACCGGTCCTGGGTCTGGGCGCTGACGCTCGGCCTCGCCATCGGCTTCGGGCTGCTCGCCAAATATGCGATGGGCTATTTCCTGCTCTGCCTCGCGGTCTACGCGCTGTGGACGCGCCAGGGGCGGGCGCTGCTGCGCGACGCTCGGCTCTATGCGGCGCTCGCCATCGGCGCGGCAATGATCGCGCCGAATATCGTCTGGAACGCCCAGCACGGTTTTGCCACCCTCAACCACACCGCCGACAACGCCAATTGGGGCCGCTCGCTCGTGCATCCCAATGAGGCGCTGGAATTCATCGGCGGACAGCTCGGCGTTTTCGGCCCCATCCTGTTCGTCTCATACCTGATCTATTGCCTGAACTGGCTGCGCGATCCCGAGCGGCGCGCCGAGGCGGGCGACGCAGAGCGCCTGCTGCTGGCCTTTTCCCTGCCGGTGCTGCTGCTGATGTCGGCGCAGGCCTTCCTATCGAGGGCACATGCGAACTGGGCCGCTTTCGCCTATATCGCCGGGACGGTGCTGATTACCGCCGCGCTGACCCGCGAGGGTTGGACGCGGCTGTTCCGCACGTCGCTGGCCATCCATATCGCGGCGGCGATCATCATCGGGCTCGGCGGCATGTTCGCCGGGCAGGTGACGCTGGGGCGAATCGATCCTTATGCTCGTGTGCTCGGCTGGAAGGTGCTGGCGGAGGGGGCGGCGCTCAAGGCGCGGGAGGGCGGCTTCCGCGCCATCGCCACGGATAAGCGCGCCTTGGCGGCGGAACTTCTTTATTACCTGCGCGATGACGGCTTGCCAGTGGTGGCGATGCGCGGCGACGGCCCCCCAGGCGATCATTTCGAGCTGACCCATCCGCTCGATGCAACGACGCCGCGCCCGGTCATGCTCGTCAGCTTCGACCGCGACCCGCCGCCGGGCGGCACGCTGCTCGGCGAGGCAAAAATTCCGGCTGGTTTGATCCGCAGCCGCCAAGTCTTTTATTATTCTTTACCAGAGTCCGCCCGATGAGCATGGTCCCGACCAATCCGCAAGCCTCCCCGATCACGGAGCACGCCGCCTATTCGATGCTGTGCATCGCCGCCTCCGTCGGGCTGGCGGCGGCGATCATCTTTTCGGCCTTTCCCGGCATCGATCTGGCGGTGTCGAAGATTTTCTATCTCGGCGACAACAAATTCTGGTTCAGCCGGCCGAGCGCGGGCGAAGTCGTGCGCAATTTGGTGCGGGGGTTGTTTTTCCTCGCCTGCGCCGGGGCGATCGCCGGCTTCATCGCCATGGCGTTTTTCAGCCGCAAGCTGATGGGTCTCGGGCTTGCCGCCTGGGCCTATGTGGCGCTCTGCATCCTGGTCGGACCGGGGCTGACCACCAATCTCTTCAAGGACCATTGGGACCGCGCCCGTCCGGTGCAAATCGTCGAATTCGGCGGCCAGAAGAAGTTCACCCCGCCGCTCTTGCGCACCGACCAGTGCGAGCGCAACTGCTCCTTCTTCAGCGGCGAGGCGTCAAACATCTTCATGCTGGGATTTGCGATCGCGCTGCTGGCGGAGGCGGGACGACGGCGGCGCTTGTTCCTCGCAGCCATCGCGGCGGGGAGTTTTGCCGGGCTGCTGCGCATCGGGGCGGGCGGCCATTTCCTCAGCGACATCGTTTTTGCCGGCGTGTTCATGGCGATCGTGGCGCGGGGGATGGCGTGGCTGGTTTTCGAGCATTTCAACGAGCACTTGGCCGATGAAGGCCCGTTCCACCAGCGCACGGTCACGCTCGGCCGACTTGCGACGGCGCGCGGGCGCAGCGTCTGGGACGCGGTTCGCCAGCGGTTTGAAGGCAGACAAGATTAAACGACCGAAATCCCGGCGAAAGCGGGGATCCAGTATTCACAAGCTCGAAATTGGCTTTCTGCGCAACCGCTTACGCTGCGCCGTACTGGATCCCCGCTTTCACGGGGATTCCGTGTTAGGAGCGTGCGAGGGCGCGAAGAGCGGGAGTGCCGATTCGTTCTAGGCGCGCAAAGTCAGTGTGTCGTCCTTAGCGCGCCGGCACCGGAGGCAGCAGGCCTTCGATGAGCGAGGCGCTGGCGGTTGCGCGCGCGGCGAGCTGGCCCTCGGGATTGAAGAGCTGGCCTTCCACGAAAGCGATGCGCTTGCCGAGCTGGGTGATGCGCGCCTTGACGGTGATCGGGCCAGGGCGCACCACATGCAGGAACTGCGTGTGCAGCTCGATGGTCGCGCCGAAGAGGCGGCCTTTGGTCATGATGAGGATCAGCGGCCCCATCGTGTCGTCGAGCATGGCCGTGAGGATGCCGCCTTGCACGACACCGGCCGGGTTCAGGAATTCCGGCTTCCCCTCGAAGCCGACTTCCAGCTCGCCCGCCTCTGGATCGACGGAGATGAGGCGCCAGCCGAGCAGTTTTGCGGACGGTGGCAGCGGAAAACTCGCCAGCGCGGGATCGATCATGGGTGCTTCTCCTGACTCGCCTCCACCTCACATCCGTCGCCCCGGCCGAAGAGCCGGGGCCTACTCGCCTATCCACTTGCCGCAGTGCTCGCGGATCAGCCATTGGGTCCCGGCTCGGCCTGCGGCCTGCGGTCGTCCGGGACGACGATGGAGGGGCCTAAGCCGCCCCTCGCGAGGCATCGAACTCGCGCACGGCGGCGGCGTCGCGCGGGGAGAGGTCGGGGAATTCCGGGTCGGAGCCGACCTCGGGCGAGATCTTCCAGGAGCGCGCGCATTTGCGGCCCTCGGCCAGACCCGGCACGACGGCAACGCCCGCCACCTCGTCCAGCGTGAAGGCGCCGGCGGGGGGCTTGCCCGAGACCAGCGCCGCAGCGCTGGTGATGGCGATCTCGGCCCAGTCCTCGCCCTTGGCGAGCGCAAACAGCGCCTCGTCGGCGATGTAGATCGTCGGCGCGGCCTCGAGGCTCGAGCCGATGCGCTTTTCCCGCCGCTCGACTTCCAGCGCGCCGGTCACGGCCTGGCGTATCTTCCAGATCGCCTGCCATTTCTCGGCCAGCGCCTCGTCCCTCCACTCCGCCGGAATGGCCGGGAAGGTCTTCAGATGCACCGAATCCTTCGCCTCCGGGAAGCGGGCCAGATAGGCCTCTTCCGAGGTGAAGCAGAGGATCGGCGCGAGCCATGTCGTCAGGCAGGTGAACAGCTCGTTGAGTACGGTGAGCGTTGCCCGGCGCTTCAGGCTGGAGGCGGGCTCGCAATAGAGCGTGTCCTTGCGGATGTCGAAATAGAGCGCGGACAGGTCGCCCGTGCTGAAGTTGAACAGGGACGAGAACACGCGCTTGAAGTCGAAATTCTCGTATGCCTTGCGCACCACGCTATCCAGCTCCCACAACCGGTGCAGCATGAAGCGCTCCAGCTCGGGCAGCTCGGCATAGGGGACGTGCAGGTCCGAGCGGTCATGCGCGAGGTTGCCGAGCATGAAGCGCAGCGTGTTGCGCAGCTTGCGGTAGGATTCCGTGCTCGCCTGGACGATGCCGGGGCCGAAGCGGATGTCGCCGGAATAGTCCGCCGAGGCCACCCACAGCCGCAGGATTTCCGAGCCGGACTGCTTGGTCACGTCCTGGGGCGAGAGCACGTTGCCCTTGGACTTGGACATCTTCTCATCGCCCTTCTCGTCGAGGATGAAGCCGTGCGTCAGCACCGCCTCGAAGGGCGCGCGGCCGCGCGTGCCGCAGGACTCCATCAGCGAGGAGGCGAACCAGCCGCGATGCTGGTCGGAACCTTCGAGATAAAGCGCGGCGGGCGAGCCGAGATCCTTGCGCTTTTCCAGCACGAAGGCGTGGGTCGAGCCGGACTCGAACCAGACGTCGAGAATGTCGTCGACCTTGTCCCATTCGGCCGGGTCGGAGACGAGCCCGGCAAGCAGCCGCTCGCGCGCGCCCTCGGCGAACCAGGCGTCAGCGCCGTCGTCCTCGAAGGCGGTGACGATGCGGCTGATCAGCTCGGATGCGCCGGCGAACCCGGCATTCGGGATCACTTCGCCCGTCTTTTTATGCACGAAGACGGTGATCGGCACGCCCCAGGCGCGCTGGCGCGAGATCACCCAGTCGGGACGGCCATCGGTCATGCCGCGCAGGCGGTTCTGGCCGGTCGGAGGCACGAAGCGGGTATCCTCTATGGCCTTCAGCGCCAGCTCGCGGATTGTCTTGGCGCCCTTGACGCCCTTCACCTTGATCGGCTTGTCGAGCGCGATGAACCATTGCGGCGTATTGCGGAAGATCACCGGCGCCTTGGAGCGCCAGGAATGCGGATACTGATGCTTCAGCCGCCCGCGCGCCACCAGCGCGCCGGCTTCGATCAGCGCCTGGATGACGGCCTCGTTGGCGTCACTGAACTTGCCCTTGTCGTCGATGACGCGCTTCGGATTGGCGCCGCCGAACATCGGCACATGCTCGAAATAGAAGCCGTCCTCGCCGACCGTATGCGGCACTTCGGGGATGCCGGCCTCGTCAAAACTTTTCTTGTTCTTGATATAGAGTTCGTAGTCGTCCGCGCCATGGCCGGGCGCGGTGTGGACGAAGCCGGTGCCGGTGTCGTCGGTGACGTGGTCGCCCGCATAGAGGCGGACTTCGAAATCATAGCCCTTGCCGTGGAAGGGATGGCGCGTCGTCTTGATCGCGGCGGGATCGGCATCCGCGACGCGCTCCCAGCCCTCGATGCGGGCGGCGCCCTTCAGGTTCTCGGCCAGCGCGTCGGCGACGATCAGCTTCTCGCCGACCTTGGCCCAATTGTCGTCCGGCGACGCCGTCACCTGATAAACGCCGTAAGCGATCCGGGGCGAATAGGCGATGGCGCGGTTGCCGGGGATTGTCCAGGGCGTCGTCGTCCAGATCACGACGGAGGCATCGGCAAGCGGCGAGCCGGCCTTGTCCGCCAGCGCAGCCACCGGGAACTTCACGAAGATCGTCGGGCTGACATGCTCGTGATATTCGACTTCGGCCTCGGCCAGCGCGGTGCGCTCGACCACCGACCACATCACCGGCTTCGATCCCTGATAGAGCGCGCCGTTCATGGCGAACTTCATGATCTCGTTGGCGATAGTCGCCTCGGCGTCAAAACTCATGGTCAGATAGGGATGCTCCCAATCGCCCTCGACGCCGAGCCGCTTGAATTCCTCGCGCTGGATGTCGATCCATTTCGCCGCGAACTCGCGGCATTCGCGCCGGAACTCGATCAGCGAGACCTCGTCCTTGTTCTTGCCCTTGGCGCGGTACTGCTCTTCGATCTTCCATTCGATCGGCAGGCCGTGGCAGTCCCAGCCGGGCACATAGTTCGAATCCTTGCCGAGCATGGTCTGCGAGCGCACGACCGTGTCCTTCAGGATCTTGTTCAGCGCGTGGCCGATATGCAAATGGCCGTTGGCGTAGGGCGGACCGTCATGCAGGATGAACTTTTCGCGGCCCTTGGCGGCCTTGCGCAATTGCCGGAACAGCTTCATCTCTTCCCAGCGCTGCAGCAATCGCGGCTCAAGGTTTGGCAAGCCGGCTTTCATCGGAAAGTCGGTTTTGGGCAAGAACAGCGTCTCGCTCCAGTCGCGGCCAGCCGGGGCGGACGGGTCTGCTTTGGCGGCGGCGGAAGGCTTGCCGCCTGCGGGTGCGCCTGCGTCTTTAACTTTTTGCATGGGTCTCGGCTTTAAGCTTCAATGAAATCTGGCGCCGTTGTAGCAATCGCGCGGCGCATAATCCAGCCGCGTCTTGGCGTCTGTGCGCAGCAGGCAAGGGATGCGATGCAAAGCGAAGGCATGGCGACGGGCATAATCGGGATCATCCTCGCGGGTGGATTGTCGCGGCGCATGGGCGGCGGGGCCAAGGCGCTGATGCCGCTCGCCGGCCGGCCGATGGTGGCGCATGTGATCGGCCGCATCGCGCCTTATGTGGATGCTTGCGTGCTGAATGTGAATGGCGATGCTTCCGCATTCGCGCAATTCGGCCTGCCCATCGTCGCGGACAGCTTTGGCGATTATGCCGGGCCGCTGGCCGGGCTGCTGTCGGGCATGCGCTGGGCGGCGGAGCATCGGCTGGAGGCGCGCTGGGTCGTCACCGCGCCTTGCGATACGCCGCTGCTGCCGGAGAATTATGTCGATGCGCTGGCCGCGGAAGGACCGGATGGCGCGACGGTCGTCATCGCCGCATCGGGCGGGCGCGAACACTTCGCCAGCGGCCTCTGGCCGGTCGCGCTGGCGGATGAACTCGCAGCGTTCCTGGCGTCCGGCGAGCGACGCATCCAGAGCTGGATCGAGCGGAACCCCAACAAAACATTGACGTTTCCGCTCATTGACGACGGACGCGGCGGCGTCGATCCGTTCTTCAACGTCAACACGCCGGAGGAACTTGCCATGGCCGAGAGATTTGCAAGCGAGCGCCCGCTATGAGCCCGCCCGTCTTCGGCATCGTCGGCTGGAAGAATTCCGGCAAGACGACGCTGACCTCGCGTCTGATCGCCGAATTCGCCGCGCGCGGATATAAGGTCGCGGCGGTCAAGCACGCCCATCACGGCTTTGATGTCGACCAGCCGGGCCGCGATTCGCACCTATTCCGCGAGGCCGGCGCGCGCGAAGTCGCGGTGGTGTCGTCCAAGCGGGTCGCCATCATGTGGGAGCTGCGCGACGAGGAGGAGCCCGGCCTGGATGAGGTTTTGACGCGGTTGCATGGGTCAGAATTGATTTTAATCGAGGGCTTCAAGACCCACGATCACGCGAAGATCGAAGTCCGCCGCCGCGAGAGCGCCAGCCAGGAGCCGCTCGCCGGCGCGGTGCCGGGCGTCGTGGCGATTGCGGCGGATCATCCGGTGGATGCGGGCGGCTTGGCATCGTTCGGATTGAACGACATCGAGGCGATCGCGGATTTCATCACGCGGTTTACGGGCATGGCGTCTGATTGACGACAATTCTTGTCATCCCCGCGAAGGCGGGGACCTAGTAAAGGTCAAGGTTGGTGAGTCATTGCGTCACCACAGTGCTGCGGAGTACTGAATCCCTGCCTTCGCAGGGATGACAAGAGTGGGTTACTGCTTGCGCATCATTTCCGCCACATAGTCGGTGATTGCAGAGTACACACCATCTATTTCAGATTTCGTCACGCAGTAGGGCGGCAGGATGTAGACCGTGTTGCCGAGCGGGCGAAGCAGCAGGCCGCGCCCCTGGAAGAAGCGGCGCATGTCGAGGCCGATGTCAGCGAGATAGCCCGGCGCGTCGGTGCGCAGGTCCATCGCGGCGATGCTGCCGGTGCAGCGCACGGCCTCGATGCGGTCCAGCGCGGCCATTGCGGGCAGATGCCGCCGGTGCATCGCCTCGACGGCGGCGATGCGCGACAGCACCGGCTCGTCCTCCCAGATGCGCAGATTCTCCAGCGCGGCGGCACAGGCGATGGGGTTGGCGGTGTATGAGCTGGAATGGAAGAAGGTCTTCCGCCGGTCCTCGGAATAATGGGCGTCGAAAATCCGCGCGGCGCAGAGCGTCACGGCGAGCGGCAGCGCGCCGCCGGTGATGCCCTTGGCGTAGCAGGCGATGTCGGGCACGATGCCGGCCTGTTCGCAGGCGAACAGCGTGCCGGTGCGGCCCCAGCCGGTCATCACCTCGTCAGCGATGAACAGCACGTCCGACGCCTCGCAGATGCGCTTCATCTCGCGCAGCGTTTCGGCCCTGTACATCAGCATCCCGCCCGCGCCGAGCACCAGCGGCTCGACGATGAAGGCGGCGGGGGGCGTGCCGCCGGTCCGGCAGGCGGCATCCAGCGCGTCGAGCGTCGCCTGCTCGCGGCCTTCGGCGGGGAAGGGGATGGTCTCGACGGCGAAAAGCAGCGGCTCGTAAGGCTGGTTGAACACGCCGCGCGCGCCGACCGACATCGCGCCGATGGTGTCGCCGTGATAGGCGTGCTCCAGCATCAGGATGCGCTGGCGCGGCGCGCCGCGATTGGCCCAGAAGCCGAGCGCCATCTTCAGCGCCACTTCGACGCTGGTCGAGCCGCTATCGGAGAAAAACACGTAATCCAGCCCGGCCGGGGTGATCTCGACCAGACGCCGCGCCAGGGTTTCCGCAGGCTCGTGGGTAAAGCCGGCGAAGATGATCTGGTCGAGCTTTTCGGCCTGCGCCCGGATGGCGGCGGTGATGCGGGGATGGCAATGGCCGTGGGTGATCACCCACCAGGAGGAGATGGCGTCGAGATAGCGGCGTCCGTCCGCGCCGTGCAGATAGGCGCCCTCGGCGCTGGCGATGGCCAGCATGTCTGGCGTCAGCGCGTGCTGTGTGAAGGGGTGCCAGATGGGCGAGCCGATCATGGCGCCGCGCCCGCGAAATCGGAGAGGCGGAAATTGGCGGCGAAGGCGTTGGCGAGCGTCTCGCGGCCGAGCGGATCGAGCGGCGGCAGGCGGCCGAGGCGGGGCACGCCGCCCATCGCGGCGATGGTCGCTTCCGTATCGGCATTGGCCTCGCCGATGAAGGCGACGCCGAGGATGGGGATCGAGCGCCGCCTCAGCGCATCGACGGACATCAGCGTGTGATTGATGGTGCCGAGCGCCGTGCGCGCGCACAGTATCACCGGCGCATTCCACCGCGCGAAGACGTCAATATAGAGGGTCGTCCGCGTCAGCGGCACGAACAGCCCGCCCGCGCCTTCGGCGATCAGCGGAGCCTCGGCGGCGGGTAGCACCAGCGCGTCAGGATCGATCTCAATCCCGTCGATCTCCGCCGCGCGGTGCGGCGAAGCGGGCGTGCGCAGCCGGTAGATCTCGGGCCGGAAATGCGTCTCGCCGAGGCCGGTCAGCCGGCGCACCGTCTCGCGGTCGGTCTCCTCGTCCAGCCCGGCCTGCACCGGCTTGAAATACACGCCGTTCAGCGCCTGCGTCAGCGCCGCCGCGAACACCGTCTTGCCGATGCCGGTATCCGTGCCGGTGACGACGAAGCGGGCGCTCATGCCGCCGCCAGCCCGCGCATCTCTTCAGCAAGCGCGTCCAGCATGGCGGCCGTCTGGGCCTCGTTAACGTTCAGCGTCAGCGCGATACGAAGCCGCGCCGTCCCTTCGGGCACGGTCGGCGGACGGATGCCGCGAATGTCCAGCCCGCGCGCTTGCAGCCTTGCCGCCAGCGCCATGGTCTCGGCGTCCGGACCGATAATCACCGGCAGGATTTGCGAGCCGCTGCCCGGAACGCCGCATTCCGCTTCCAGCCGCCGGTTGGCCATTTCGATCAGGCCGTGCAGGCGCGCGCGCCGCTCCGGCTGGCTGCGCAGCAGCGACAGCGCGGTGCCGACCGCCACCGCCATCAGCGGCGACGGCGCGGTCGCATAGATGAAGGCGCGGCAGCGGTTGACCAAGAAATCGCACAGCACCGCCGGCGCGCAGATGAGCGCCCCCGACGCGCCGAGCGCCTTGCCGCAGGTGTGCACCGAAATGACGTTCTCGCGCCCCTCATAATCCGCGCCGAGCCCGCGCCCCTCCGGCCCGAATACGCCGGTCGCGTGCGCCTCGTCGATCAGCAGGATGCCATCATGCCGGTCGGCGATGGCGATGATGTCGGCGAGCGGCGCGCGGTCGCCATCCATGCTGTAAAGGCTCTCCACCGCGATCCAGACGCGGCCCTTATTGCCCGCCGTCCGCCAGCCCGCGATGGCGTCCTCGATCGCACCCGCATCATTATGCGCGGCGGCGATATGCTCCGCCCGGCCCGCCCGCATCCCCTCATGGGAACTGGCATGGATCAGCGCGTCATAGACCAGCAGATCGCCCCGCTGCGGCAGCGTCGATAGCAGCGCGAAATTGGCGACATAGCCGCCGCCGAGGAACAGCGCCCGCTCCGCGCCGAAGAACGCTGCCGCCTCCGCCTCCAGCGCCTCGTGCTCGGGATGATTGCCGCGTAAAAGCCGCGACGCCCCCGCCCCGACGGCGACGCCCCGCTCGAGCGCTTCGTGCAGCGCGCGGCGCATCTCCGGCGCCTCGCTCAAGGCGAGATAATCGTTCGAGGCGAAGTCCAGCCCCCGCCGCGGCGCCAGCGCCCGCTTGCGGCCGCGCTGTTCCAGGGCCGCCAGCGCGTCTTCATAGACCTCGTAAATCGAGGTCAAGCCGGTAGCTCGTGGCGCGGCAAATCGGCGATGCCGAGCTTGGCGAACAGCGCTGCGTCGGTGTCGACATCGGGATTGCCCGCCGTCAGCAGCCGGTCGCCGACGAAAATCGAGTTGGCCCCGGCGAAGAAGCACAGGGCCTGCGTCTCGTCGCTCATCGCGGTGCGCCCGGCGGACAGACGCACGAAGGATTGCGGCATCATGATCCGCGCCGTGGCGATGGTGCGCACGAAGGCGATCGGGTCGAGTTTTTCCGCCTTGGCCAATGGCGTGCCGGCGACCGGGATCAGCATGTTGATCGGCACGCTCTCGGGATGCTCCGGCAGATTGGCGAGCGTCACCAGCATGTCGACGCGGTCGCCCGCCTCCTCGCCCATGCCGACGATGCCGCCGCAGCAGACCTTCATGCCCGCCTCGCGCACCCGCTCCAGCGTCTCCAGCCGGTCGGCATAGCTGCGGGTGGTGATGATTTCGGCGTAATAGCGCTCGGACGTATCGATATTGTGGTTGTAATAGTCGAGCCCGGCATCCTTCAGCTTGGCGATATCCTCGTCGGACAGCATCCCGAGCGTCATGCAGGTCTCCATGCCGAGCGCCTTGACGTTCTTCACCATGGCGCAGACGGCATTCATGTCGCGCGTGCGGGCGCTGCGCCATGCCGCGCCCATGCAATAGCGCGTCGCCCCGCTGTCCCGCGCCTTCTTGGCGGCCGCCGTGACGGCCTCGACGTCCATCAGCTTCGATGCCTTGACGCCGGTCTTGTGATGGGCGGACTGGCTGCAATAGCCGCAATCCTCGGGGCAGCCGCCGGTCTTGATGCTCAGGAGTTGGCTCTTCTGCACCTTGTTGGGGTCGAAATTGCGTCGGTGAACCGTCTGCGCGGCGAACAGCAAATCGTTGAACGGCGCGTCATAGAGCGCCTCCGCCGAGGCCCGCGTCCAATCGTGGCGGATCTCGCCGGACATGGCCCGCGCCATGGGGGTTTCGGATAGGCCTCGCCGTCTGTCGCTCATTATCTGTCCTCGACGCTTCGCGCCCCGCCATTCGCGGCGAACGCAGACCGGCAGGCTATCGGCATGGTGTCATCACGTAAAGCAATCTGGTGCCTGCAAGGCGGCGGCGAAAACCCGCATTCCATGTTCTCACCATATTCGGGGGGCAAACAGAGGCAAATCGTTGATAATTTATCGACGATTTATATGCATTTTATGATTGAAGCTTTGTGGATTCATAATTATCATTGTCCGCAAGCGTTGCTTTCCGCCGCTGAGATGGCCTGCTAAGGGGGAGTGGTGATGTCCGGGATTTCGCGAATCGGCGATTCTGTCGAGCCGCTATTCGATATCATGCCTCTGCCCGGCCGGGCATCGAGGCAGCACTCCGGCACGGAGGAGGAGGACGGCGGCGGCTCGCAGCATGACCAGCAGCGCCGGAAGCAGGCTGCGCAGGCCCCCGCCCCGGCCGAGCCAGAGTCGCCGGAGAATGACGGGGGCGAGCCGCCGGAGGTCGACGAAGCGATCCAACAGCTCGGCACGGACATCCGGGCAAAAATCTTCGCCGCGCTCGGCGATATGGGCCAGCTCTATAGCGCAATGGAGACGGCGGCGCCGGCGCAGCCCGCCCTCGGCACAGGCCGCGCCGGCGACCGCAACAAATATGTCTACCGCGACGGCAACTGGTTCAACGCCGCGACCGGCGAGCCCGCGATTCCGGCCCCTGAGCCGGCCCCGGCCGTGACTGCGCTGCCGCCCGATGAGGTGCGCGGCACCGGCCGCCTCTGCGACCTCGCCCGCTTCACCTTCCGCAACGGGCGCTGGTACAACCTCTCGACCGGCCAGCCTGGGACGCCGGACGGCGAGGCGGCGGCGGAGTCGGCCGGTCCCGCTGCGTCGCCGGAGGCGGCGGGCCTGTTTCAGCGGCTTGGCTTCGAGCCCGTCATCGTGACACTGGAGGGTGCCGGCCCTTGCCTTGTCGGCATCGCGGGCGCGGAAAGTCCGGCCGAACCACCCGACGGGCGCGCGCCCGTGAGCGTGCCCGCCGGACGCCCCGCCCGCCCCGATGCCGCGTTCCGGCGGCGCTACGCGCCATGGCTTGCCGCGAGCACGGCGGGCTACAACCGCATCCACCTGGCCGCCGCCGAGGACTTCCTCGCCGCATGGCGCGCGCTGAGCGGCCCGCAGGGCTTCGCCCGCCACGATCTGCGGGCCTTCATGCACCCGCGCACCCGCGACATCCACATCCGGGCGCAGGCCACCACCCGCGAACCGATCATGCACGAATTGGCGCATTCCACCCGGTCGGAGGTGTTCACCGCGATCTTCAGCACTTACCGTCTGCATGGCGATGCCGGCGCCAGCATCAGCGAGGCGGCGACCGCCTATCTCGCCTTCAAGACCGACGCGCCGGAGCCCTTCGCCGCCGCCGGGGGCTATGCGCGCTATCTCGAGCACAAGCGCGGCCCGCGCCTGACGCCCCGCGACGAGATCACCCGGCTCGCCGAACCGCTCTTCGACGCGCTCGGCGACGACCTTTACCGGGCCTTTTTCGCCGGCGATCCGGCATCGCTCGCGCGCCTTGCGGCTGCTGTCCGCGCCATTCCCGAGCTCAAGATCCCCGGCACCTTCCGGACCGAGACCGCGCCGAGCTCGGCCGAGCGCCTTGCCGATCTGCTGCACCGCGTCGCCGCCGACGGCCGCGATGTCAGCCCCCGCAGCATCCACCGCCATCACCGCCGCCCGGATGCGCGGCAAAACTTCCTGCCCGACCTGGAGGCGCCGCTCGCCTGCCTTGCCCGCATCCGCGACGCCGCGCGCGGCCGGCCGCAAGACGCCGATATGCTGAGCCAGTCTCTGCACGCGCCGGGCGAGCCGCTGCTCGGCGCGATCCTCGCCGGCGATCCGCTGCCCGGCTATACGGTGTTCAAGGCGGCCGATGACGGCTTCCTGTTCAGCCGCGCCGGCGCCGAGCGGGAGCGGATCGCCCAGCGCATCTATATCAACGCCGCGCAGGCCCATGCGGGCGACGTCTTGGATTTCGTCATCCGCCAGATCGTCGACCGGCCCGCCGCCTTTCCCGGCGTTGTCGGCGCAAAAATCTCCGGGCCGTTCTCGGGGGCAGGGCGCACCGACAACATCGTCATCTACCTGGAGAGCGAGGAGGATCGCAGCCGCGTGCTCGGCCATCTGGCGCGCTATGAACGCGCCCATCCGTCCCATTTCCTGCCGCAGACGCCGCGCCTCGCCATGCCGCATTTGCCCGGCATCGGCATCGCCGAGGAGCCGACCGCCGCCATGAAGGACGCCGCCGAGGCGATTTTCGAGGCGGAAGGGCTGCCCCCGCCGCAGCGCCATACCGGCCGCCTCGGCTTCGGCAATCTGCGCGCCATCGTCATCTATCTGGCCTACCGTGATTGCGCCGGAGCGCCGAGACCGGCCGCCGGCAACGCCGATTTCGCCGACACCCTGCGCTGGAAGGTATGGCAGCGCTTCGTCCAGTTCGGCATCAATCCGGACGAGCCCTCGCTCAATCTGCGCCGCGGCGCCGATACAGCGCGATAATACCGGGCGTAACCGCCCGTTCAGCCGCGATTAAGCCGGGATATGCCCAGATTCACCGGATGACAGATTTCGCTGATTGGTTCATTGTGACGCGGTTTCAACCTGCCTTCTGACGGAAATCACCATGGTACCCGGCGTAAAACTCTCCATTCGGGCACTATTCTTGCTCAGTTGTACCCTGCTGTTCCATCTCCCGCCGGCGGGAGGAGCCTCGGCCCAGCAATATCTCGGCAATGAGCGGCAGAAATGCACAGGGGCCGTCACGGTGACGGCGTCGGGCGGGACGCTGACGGTGCGGCCCTTCGAGTCGCGCTCGGTCGATATCGGCAACACCAAGGTGAGCTGGCAATGCCAGGACCAGCAGGCCAGCGACACCCAATGCCCGCAAAACACCAATAAGGTGCTGATCGACCGCAGCCAGGGCGGCAGCACCTTTTCCATCATTTGCCTGCACGACTAGATCCCGATCGGCGCGCTCGCGCCGCTGCCTTTTCCTGCGTCCGCACGATTTGCCGCGCAATCCGGCATCTGCCGTCCTGATCGTGCTCTGAAGTCTCGCGTCTTTGAATTCGCGTCGTTTGGGTGGGGGATATGAACGACATCACGCCAGCCGGCTCCAGCGCAGCCCGGCATTTTTCGCAGGACCTGATCCTGTTCATCCTGCCCGCCGCCGTGCTGGGCTTCCTCGCCCTGGCGATGTTCTTCGATTTCCTCGGGGCGCAGTCGAGTGAGATCGCCAAGCTCATCAACGAGATCGAGATCCAGTGCAAGGCGGATTTCTGGAGCAGCGTCGGCAAGGCGGCGGCGCTCGATCCGAGCGTCACCGGCAATGTGAGCTGCGGCCATTACCTGCCCAAGATCGCGCTGTTCTTCGTGCTCCTCGCGGTGTGGAGCGTCATCGCCAATGTCATGACGTTGAAACTGTTCCACTCGGTCCAGCCGCCGCGCCTGCGTTTCGCCATCGCGGCCGCCGTGGTCGTCGCCCTGCCGGCGATCCTGCTGGTCAAATATCTGACCGTGATTCCGCCCAGCCTGACCTGGGTGAGCAATTTCCCGATATTCGTTCTGCTGATCGTCGCCCAGACCGGCCTGTTCGCCGCCTTTTTTGCCTGGCGCTTCTTCCGGCATCCGGACCGGCAGATCGGGCCGTGGCTGCTGCTGACGCTGTTCCTCGGCTCGATCGTCGCTTTCGTGGGCCTGTCGCTGCTCTTCGCCTATTACCCGGCGAACTTGTTCAATTATATCGGCACGACGAATACGCTCGTTCTCTACCTGCTGCTCGCCTACGCCTTTGTCGGCGGGCTGTTCTACTTCGGGCGGGCGACCGGCATTCCCTTCTCCGGGTTGCTGCTGCTCTGGGTGCTGGCGCTCAATAGCTGGGGCATCAACGACAACCATACCGTGCGGGCGCGCCAGATCCCGGCACCGGCCATTAAGGGCGAGCAGCAATTTCTGAGCTGGCTCAACGCCCGGCGCGACCGCGCCGCCTTCGCCAATCACGACTATCCCGTCTATATCGTCGCCTCGGCGAGCGGCGGCACCTACGCGGCGATGCGCACAGCCTATTTCCTCGATGTGCTGCAGCAGAAATGCCCGGCCTTTGCCCACCACATCTTCGCCATCAGCTCCGTCTCCGGCGGCGGCCTCGGCGCGCTCGCCTTCGCCGCCCAGCGGCAGAGCCTGGAGCCGCAGGCCTTGGCGGCCTGCGCCGCCATCGAGGCGGCCGGCACGCCCGCCGATTACAAGGAAACGCCGATCCTCGACGCCTTCTTCTCGCAGGATCTGGTCTCGACCATCGTCGGTGCGGGCTTGTTCCCCGACATGCTGCAGCGCATCCTGCCCTTCTCGGTGGCCGCCTTCGACCGCTCCGAAGCCTTCCGCAAGGCCATCGGCGAAAACTGGCGCTCGGCGCTGCGGAGCACGGCGGAGCGGCGGCCCTCGGTGATGCGGCGCTTGCGGCCGTCCCCCACCGACAAATGCTCGCAATGGCGCTTTTTCTCCCGCTGCGAGATCAGCGCCTATTGGGACCCGGCCGGCGACATTCCGATGCTGATCTTCAACGCCACCGAAGTCGATAGCGGCTCGCCGGTCGTGCTCTCCAATCTCGACGCCATCTATTACGCCAACAGCCTCGCCGCCAGAAACAGCCCGAATTTCCAGAACCGCTCGATCTATGTCATCGATGCGGCGAGCCTCAGCGCCCGCTTCCCGATCGCGCTGCCGGCTGGCTTTATCAACGATGTCGGCGGCAGTACGCGCATCCGCCTCGTCGACGGCGCCTATTTCGACGGCTCCGGCCTCAGCACCGCGCAGGCCGTCAAGCTGGCCATCGACGGCATCGCCGCCGCGCAGAATTTGCGCGTGAAGGTCCGCATCATCTTTCTCGGCGAGAAGGTGCCGAGCATTTACGACGCCCTGGCGATCAGCACGGGCGCCGGCATGACGATGACCACGATCGAGGCCCCGCGCGGCGCTGAACTCAGCGCCCATATCAAGGCGCTGCTGCAGTCGCGCGACCAGCGCAGTGCCGAGACGCTGCGCCAGGCCTTCCGCATCGACCCGACACTCCTCGGCTTCCAGTGGGACCCTTCCTTCGGCCAGCAGAATGCGACGCCCTGCTCGAACATTCCGCTGGCCTGGTATCTGGCCCCCTGCACCCAGCGCGTGTTGAAGGACAGGCTGCGCAACGCCGTGCAGGAAAATGCCGATGCGCTGGAAGTGCTGCGCCAGGAACTGTCGCCGCAATAAAGCGCGGTGCTGTTCCGGGCGCGTTAGCGCCCGGGTCTAACTCCTAAGCGAAATCCCCGCGAAGGCGGGGATCCAGTATTCACAAACTCGAATTAGCTTGCCGATCAACCGCTTGCGCTGCGGCGTACTGGGTCCCCGCCTTCGCGGGGATTTCGATAAGCTGGGTTTCAGCTTAATCTCATCAGGCTCCAGCCGCCGTCAGGAGCACCCGATACGCGGGTGCGGCTCGTCGAATCGCCGACCACCAAATGACGGCACGCCCCCAGCCCCATGGCTCCCGGGACGAAATCACCCTGTCCAGACCTTCCCGCTTGACTAACTCATAGCTCGACAGTTATATGTCAATCCATAGCCCAACGGTTATCGATCCAGATGCTGAACGCTCACGACGTACTCTTCAGAACCCTCGCCGACCCGACCAGGCGGGCCCTCTTCGAGCGGCTATGCCGCGAAGGCGAGCAGACCGTCGCGGCCCTGACCGCTCAGGCCGGGGTCTCGCAGCCGGCCGTGTCGAAGCATCTCGCGGTCCTGAAACAGGCCGGGCTGGTGCGCGACCGGCATGAAGGCCGTCAGACGCATTATAGCGCGCAGCTCGGCGCCCTGGCCCCGCTGATCGACTGGACAAGCCAGATGACCGGGTTCTGGCAAAACCGCTTCGACGACCTCGAGGACTTGCTGAAAAGGATGGACCAATGACCCAAGTTGCGACCCAAACGCGTTCCGTCATTGTCGAACGTGAGATCCCCTATCCGCCGGAAAGGATCTGGCGCGCGCTCACGCAGCCGCATCTGCTCGAGGAGTGGCTGATGAAGAACGACTTCAAGCCGGTCGTGGACCATCGTTTCAAATTCAGCGGCGAGTGGGGCGCCGCTGAATGTCAGGTCACGACGCTCGAGCCGCATAAAACGCTGTCCTACACATGGGCGGCCTACGGCCTGGAGAGCGTCGTCACCTGGACGCTCACGCCGACCGGCAACGGAACGGTTCTGCGCATGGAGCAGGCGGGCTTCCGGCCGGATCAGGAACAGGCTCATCGCGGCGCCCAGGGCGGCTGGCGGCGGTTCTTCGCCAAGCTGGAAGAGCTTTTGGCGCGGGCCGACGAGGTTTAAATGGCGGACAAACCGAGCCAGCGGGCGTCGAAACTGGCGCCTCCGAAGGCCGGAGGGCCGGTGCTGCTAGCGGGCGGCAACCCTCAGATCGCGAAAGCCTATGGCGACGCCCCGGTGCAGGCCTATATCGCTGCCATGCCGGGCTGGAAAAGCGACGTCGGCCGCCGGCTCGATGCGCTGATCACGCGCACCGTTCCCGGCGTGCACAAGGCGGTCAAGTGGAACTCGCCGCTTTACGGCATCGAGGGCGACGGCTGGTTCCTCGGCGTCCATTGCTTCTCCAACTCCATCAAGGTGGCGTTCTTCCGGGGCGTCGCGCTCCGCCCCGTCCCGCCCGGCACCTCCAGGACCAGGGAGACGCGCTATCTCAACATTCGCGAGGACGACCCGTTCGACGAAGCCCAGGTCGCCGACTGGGTGAAGCAGGCTAGCAAGCTGCCCGGCGAGCGGATGTGAGCGGGAGGACCTACGCAATGAAGCCTGCCCAGGAAAGCCCGGGGAAAACGACGACCATGAACAAGATGACGAGCGCTCCGCAGAAGGGCTCCCCCTCGCAACTCATCGACGCGCGAATCGCGGAGCTGGGCGATTGGCGCGGCGCGATGCTCGCCCATGTCCGGGCTGTCATCAAACAAGCCGACCCCGAAGTAGTCGAGACTTGGAAATGGAGAGGGGTTCCGGTGTGGGAGCACGCCGGCATCATCTGCACCGGCGAGACCTATAAGAGCGTCGTGAAGCTGACTTTCGCCAAGGGCGCCGCGCTGGACGACCCGTCCGGCCTCTTTAATTCCAGCCTCGAAGGCTCGACCCGCCGCGCGATCGACATCCATGAGGGCGCCGCGATCGATGGGCAGGCGCTTACGGCGCTCCTTCGCGCCGCCGTCGCGCTGAACCTTTCGCGCCCCGCGCGCTCTCAGAAGAAACCCAAGAGTACGTAATGCCGGCCCGGCGGCGCAGCTATTGCTGCTTGCCGCCTTCCTGCCATTTCGTGACCCACTCGATCGGGTGGACCAGATTGATGATGTTGGTCGTCAGATTGTCGCGGATCAGCCAGGCCATCCAGACTTCGATGCCGATCAGCAAGGCGACGCTGACGACGACCGGCAGCCAGGCGGCAAGGAAGAAGCCGGCGACCATGGTGAGCAGGTCGGCGACCGAATTGATGATGCTGTCGCCGTTATAGCTGGCGGTGATGGCGGTGTCTTTGTACTTGTTGATGATATAGGCGCTGTTCTCGAACAGCTCCCAGCCGCCTTCGATGGCCGTGGCGATCAGCAGACCGACGGCGAAGGGCACGCGGCCCCGCCCGATCAGCCAGATGAAGAAATAGAAGATCAGCCCGTGCAGGATGTGGCTGAAGGAATACCAGTCGAAAATGTGCTGCGAATCCTCGCCGGCAAAGCCGCCGACGTCGAAGAGCTTGACGGTCCCGCAGGCGCAGATCGGCGAGCGGCCGTTGTAATACAGCAATCCGGCAAGGAGCGCGACGCCGGCGAGCCAGATGATGAACGCAGGTACGGGGGTCAATTTACGCATGGGTTCTCATCGCATGAGATCGGCGAATGAGGCAATCGAAGCGGGGATTCCCGACGCATTCCGGGGCTGGAATGAGGTAGCTATGCCACACCCCGAATGGGTGAGGCGATCGCCGCCAGCGGCGGCTGAGAAAAATCGAGGTCGCGTTGTCGGAGGGCCGGCCGGTGGTTCGTCCTAAGCCCACACCCAATCAATCACGGAGAGGACCATGACCGCCGAAGCCCAGACCGCCAAGACCGCCGCGCCCGCCGACGAGCGCGATCTCGTCCTGACCCGCATCATCGACGCGCCGCGCGAAAAGCTGTTCCGCTGCTGGACCGAGGCCGAATTGATCAAGCAATGGTTCGCGCCGCTGCCTTATACGACGCCGTTCGCCGAGCTGGATGTGCGCCCGGGCGGCTCGAGCCTGATCGTCATGCGCAGTCCGGACGGTGTCGACATGCCAAATCCCTTCGTCTATCTCGAGGTGGTCAAGAATGAGCGCCTGGTCGGCACCGATGCTTACACAAGGGCCTGGGAGCCGTCCGCGAAGCCGTTCATGACCTTGATCCTCACCTTCGAGGACGCCGGCGACGGCAAGACCCTCTATACGGCACGCGCGCTGCACTGGACGGTGGCCGACCGCGAAGCGCATGAGAAGATGGGCTTTCACGTCGGCTGGGGCATCTGCACCGACCAACTCGCGGCGCTCGCCGCTAAGATCTAGATCCACAGTTTTTGTCATCCCCGCGAAAGCGGGGATCCAGTAAAGGGCAGAGATTGCGGTTGGGCAGAACCCAAACGCCAGCGCTGCGGCGTACTGGATTCCCGCGTTCGCGGGAACGACACCATTACCTCTGGTGAGCCCCTTCGGCTCAAGCCTGCCGGGCCGGCGCCGGCAGGATCATGCAGGTCTCGATGCCATGGGCGACCAGCTTGCCCGCGGCGTCGGTCAGCCGCGCCTCCGAACTTGCCAGCCGCGAGCCCGTGTGCACGGCGACGCCTTCGCAGCGCAGCCGCCCGGTCGCCGCCAGCACCGGGCGCACGAAATTGATGGTCATGCTGGTGGTGGTGAAGATCTGGCCCGGCTCGAGCAAACTGTGCACCGCGCAGCCGAGCGCGCTGTCCAGCAGCGTCGAAATCCAGCCGCCATGCACCGTGCCGAGCGGGTTGTAGAATTTCTCCGACGGCGCGCCTTCGAACACCGCGCGGCCCCTCTCGACCGAGACCATGATGAAGTCGCAGCTCTGCGCGATGGGCGGGGCCGGGAGCGCGCGATCGATCATCGCCTGCAGCATGTCCAGACCGCTCATGCCGGCCGCGATCTCGCGCGGCGTGATGCCGTATTTCACAATATCCGGCTCCACGGTCATGCCTTCCTCCCCAATTTGCCCAGCTATAGCTGCATATGCAGCTAGATTTAGATGTATATGCAGCCATGAGAGCCGGCGCAAGCAATATGTCAGACAAAATCTCCGCGAAAGCGGAATTCAGGAAGCCGCGGCAATTGCTGGGAAGCAGTGGCCCGACTTCGCGTTCGTCAATACTGGATCCGGGGTTGCGCGGGGGTTTCGAAGACTATGGAGGCCACCCGACCTAACGCCACCTCCGCCTTTCTCCGGACGCGCCCAGGTGCGGCGCGTGCGAGCCCCGCCAGCACATTCTATCGCTTTCGTGATGGCACCTTCGACAGCATTCAAGAGTTCTTTACCTCGCGCGGCATTGGCGAGGGCGGAAGGTTTGCGCTAGACTTCGACCGGACGCGCGGAGAATGGCTCTAGCCATGAACGAAACCGGATCGAACCGCGCCTCAATTCGATCCCGATTTACAAGGAGAACGCACCCATGAAGAAAGTTTGGACGAAGCCTCAGGTCAGCCAGCAGGATGTCAGCCTCGAAGTGACGGCTTACGTCGCAGCGCAGCTGAAGTAGCGATTTCGCGGGCCTGATGCTCGTCAAAATCCTGGGATCGGCTGCGGGGGGAGGCTTTCCTCAGTGGAACTGCGCGTGCCGCAACTGCACGGATGTGCGGCGCGGCGTGCCGGGGCTCAAACCTCGCAGTCAATCCTCGCTCGCCGTCAGCGCCGATGGGCTTGGCTGGTGCCTGCTCAACGCCTCGCCGGACCTGCGCGCGCAAATCGCGGCGCATGAGGCGCTCGCGCCGGGGACGGAAGACGTTCGCGGCAGTCCACTGAAATCGGTCGTCCTGACCAATGCCGATGTCGATCATGTCGCTGGCCTTCTGAATCTGCGCGAGGGCCAGCCGTTTCATCTCTATGCCAGTGCGCGCGTGCTCGAAGCGGTCGCCGCCAATCCGATTTTCAACGTGCTGAAGGACGGCGTCGTGACGCGCGTGGCCATCGCCGATGGTGAGAGCTTTGAGCCGGCCGGCTGTCCAGGCCTCGCCATCGAGCTGTTCACCGTGCCGGGCAAGGTCGCGCTCTATCTCGAAGACCCCGAAGCGGGCGCGAATTTCGGCTCGGATGACGGCGATGTCGTCGGCCTCAAGCTGACGGATAAGGCGACGGGCGGCTTCATGTGCTATGTGCCGGGCTGCGCCTCGGTCGATGAGCGGCTGCTGCTGAAATTCGCGGGCGCCTCGGCCTTGTTTTTCGATGGCACCCTCTATACGGACGACGAGATGATCGCGCTCGGCCTGTCCCAAAAAACCGGCCGCCGCATGGGCCATCTCAGCATCTCCGGCGAGGACGGCTCGATCGCGCAGCTTGCATCGCTGGACGTGGGGCGCCGCATTTTCATCCATCTCAACAATTCCAACCCCGTATTGCGCGAAGACAGTCCCGAGCGCCGCGCCACCGAGGCGGCAGGCTGGGACATCGCCGAGGACGGCATGGAGATCGCCCTGTGAACCGTCCCCTCGATCCGGAAGAGCTGGAAGCCCAAATCCGCGCCGTCGGGGCGGAGCGCTATCACGACAAGCACCCTTTCCATCACCTGCTGCATGGCGGCAAGTTGAACAAGGGACAGGTGCAGGCATGGGCGCTCAACCGCTATTGTTATCAGGCTGCGGTGCCGCGCAAGGACGCCGCCCTCATCGCCCGCACCACCGACCGGCAGCTCCGCCGCGACTGGATCAAGCGCATCCTCGACCATGACGGCCAGGGCGGCGAGGAAGGCGGCATCGAGCGCTGGCTGGTGCTGACCGACGGCCTCGGCCTCGACCGCGACTACGTCACCTCGATGCAGGGCGCGCTGCCCGCCACCCGCTTCGCCGTCGAAGCCTATGTCCGCTTCGTCGCTGAACGCACGCTGGTGGAAGCGGTCGCCTCGTCGCTGACCGAGCTGTTCGCGCCGAAAATCCACCGCGAGCGGATTTCGGGAATGCTGGAGAATTACGATTTCATCGGCGAGCCGGTGATGGCCTATTTCCGCCGCCGCCTGACCCAGGCGACCGACGACGCCGGCTTCGCCCTCGATTACGTCAAGCGCCACGCCCTGACGCGTGAGGCGCAGGACGCCTGCGTTGCCGCCGTGCGCTTCAAATGCGACGTGCTTTGGGCCCAGCTCGACGCGCTGCACCTTGCCTACGTCACCCCGGCGAACATCCCGCCTGGCGCCTTCCGCCCGCGGGCGTGATCTGCCGGTGCCGCCACGCTGTTACGCCCTCGCGCGCGCCAATTGATGCGTTGCGCAAAAACCTCAATGTCGCTAAAAAGAGGCAGACTGAAAAAGGGGCCCTGGCTGGGCAAGGGGCGCTGCGCCGATTTGCTACGGCTGTCACACCCCTGAAACGCGAATCCCTGTTATTCACTCTGACATCATTGCGTTTGGGATAGGATCGTGCAGCAACCCAGCGAGCAGGACGGCTTGAGCAAACATTACCGCACGCTCTTCATCTCAGATGTGCATCTGGGCACCAAGGCGTGCCAGGCCTCTCATCTCCTCGAATTTCTGCGCCGTTACGAAGCCGATACTTATTATCTGGTCGGCGACATCGTCGATTTCTGGCGCATCCGCCGCACGCCGCACTGGCCGCAATCGCATAATGACGTGGTGCAGAAGCTGTTGCGCAAGGTGCGCAAAGGCGCGCGCTTCATCTACATCCCCGGCAATCACGACGAGGCGCTGCGGGCCTATTGCGGCCAGCAATTCGGCGGCATCGAGTTTAAGCAGAACGACATCCATGTCACGGCCGACGGCCGCCGCTTCCTGGTCATGCATGGCGACGAGTTCGACGTCGTCATCCAATATGTAAAATGGCTCGCCTTCCTGGGCGACTGGGCCTATGTGGCCGCGCTCGGCATCAATACCAGCTTCAATAAGGTGCGGCGGCGCTTCGGCTTTTCCTATTGGTCGCTGTCGGGCTATCTGAAGCACAAGGTGAAGAAGGCGGTGAACTATATCGGCGATTTCGAAACCGCGCTGTCCGGCGAGGCCAAGCGCCATGCCGCCGAGGGCGTGATCTGCGGCCATATCCATTTCGCCGCCATCCGCGAGATCGCCGGCACCACCTATATCAATTGCGGCGACTGGGTCGAAAGCGCGACGGCGGTCGGCGAGACGCATGACGGCAAATTCGAGCTGATCCGCTGGCTGGACGTGCTCGAGGCGGAACAGGCGGATGCCATGGCGCTGAGCCAGACCGCCGCCGCCGCCTAATGCGCCTCCTGATCGCGACCGACGCCTGGCGCCCGCAGGTGAACGGTGTGGTGCAGACCTATGAGCGGCTGGCCGAGGAGCTGAGGCTGCTCGGCCATGAGCCGGAATTCCTGACGCCGAACGGCTTCCGCACCGTGCCGTTGCCGACCTATCCCGAAATCCGGCTGGCCATGATTACGCCCGGACAGGCGCGCAGCCGCATCGCCGCCTTCCGGCCCGACCGCGTCCATATCGCCACCGAAGGCACCATCGGCCTCGCGGTACGGTCCTGCTGCCTGCGCCAGGGGCGGCCGTTTACGACCAGCTATCACACGCGCTTTCCGGAATATCTGCATGCCCGGCTGCCGGTGCCGGAAAGCTGGGGCTATGCGCTGGAGCGCTGGTTCCACAACGCCGGCAACGGCATCATGGTCGCCACGCAATCGCTGAGGCGGGAGCTTGCCGGCAAGGGCCTGCAACGGCTGATGCCCTGGACGCGCGGCGTCGACACCAAACTGTTTCGCCCGCGCGACATCCGGCTGTTCGGCGAGGGGCCGGTGTTCCTCTATGTCGGCCGGGTGGCGGTGGAGAAGAATATCGGCGCCTTTCTCGGCCTCGACCTGCCGGGGCGGAAAGTCGTCGTCGGCGGCGGCCCGCAGCTTGCGGCGCTGAAGGCGGAATTCCCGCAGGCCCATTTCACCGGCCCGCTCCGGGGCGAGGCGCTCGCCGAAGCCTTCGCCTCGGCGGACGTCTTCGTCTTCCCCAGCCGCACCGACACTTACGGCGTCGTGATCCTGGAAGCGCTGGCCTCGGGCCTGCCGGTCGCGGCCTTTCCGGTCACCGGGCCGAAGGACATCGTGCAGCATGGCGCGGTCGGCTATCTGAGCGAGGATTTGCGGGACGCAGCCATGCGCGCCCTGGCGATGGACCGCGCCGCTTGCCGCGACTATGCTCTTGGCTTCAGTTGGGAAAATTGCGCCCGCCAATTCGTCCAGAACATCGCCTCCATCTCCAACACCCCACCGGACCAGCCATGACAGAGCCCCTCCGCCTTCCGGCCATCGAAGATCTGCGCGACGCCGCAACCCGTATCGCTCCCTTCGCGGTGCGCACGCCGCTGCTGGAATCGGCCTTTCTGAATGAGCGGCTGGGCACGCGGGTGCTCTTGAAAGCGGAAGTGCTGCAGCGGACCGGCAGCTTCAAATTCCGCGGCGCTTACAACACCATCTCGCGCATCGACGCGAAGGTTTATCCCGGCGGGGTGGTCGCCTGTTCGTCCGGCAATCACGCGCAGGGCGTCGCCGAAGCGGCGCGGCTGTGCGGCATCCCGGCGGTCATCGTGATGCCGGCGGATGCGCCCGCGATTAAGGTTGCGCGGACGAAGCGTTCAGGCGCCGAAGTCGTGCATTTCGACCGCTTCAGCGAAGACCGCGAGGCCATCGCCGCCGCCATCGCCAAGGAGCGCGGCGCGCAATATGTGGCGCCCTTCGACAATTTCCACGTCATTGCCGGCCAGGGCACGGCCGGCCTCGAACTCGCCGAGCAGGCCAAGGCCGCCGGCGCGGATTTGGAAGCGGTATTCGTCCCCGTCAGCGGCGGCGGACTGGCGGCGGGCGTCGCGCTCGCCATGGCCGAGGCGATGCCCGAGTGCCGCGTGCACTCCGTCGAGCCACGCGGCTTCGACGATTACGCCCGCTCGCTGAAGAGTGGCCAGCGCGAACTGAACGCCCCCGGCGCCAAGTCGGTCCTGGACTCGCTGCTGATCCACCAGCCCGGCGAGCTGACCTTCGCCATCAACCGTGACCGCCTCGGTGCCGGCGTGGTGGTCACCGACGCCCAGGCGCTGGCGGCGGTCGCGTTTGCGTTCAACGAGCTGAAACTGGTGGTCGAGCCGGGCGGCGCGGCGGCGCTCGCCGGGCTGTTGTCTGGCGAGTACAAGCTTTCAGGCAAGCCCGTCGCGGTCGTGCTCTCGGGCGGCAATATCGACCCGGATATCCTGGCCGATGCGCTGGCGATGGATGCGGCTTAGAGACATGCTTTCAAAAGCCATGGGTTTCGTGGCCGCGGCGATCGTCGCCGCCGGTCTCGGCGGAGCGGCGGCTGACGAGCGCGCCAGCATCAAGAGCACCGTCGACGAGGCGGTCGGCCCGGTCATGCAGAAATTCGGCGTGCCCGGCATGGCGGTCGGCATCGTCACGAAGGACGGGCAATATGTCTTCGACTATGGCGTGGCATCGAAGGAAACCGGGCAGCCCGTGACGGACACGACGCTGTTCGAGATCGGCTCGGTGACCAAGACCTTCACCGCCACGCTCGCGGCTTACGCGCAGATCAAGGGCCATCTCCAGCTCGCCGACAGCGTCAGCAAGCACCTGACCTCCTTGAGGGGAAGCAGCCTCGACCAGGTGACCGTGCTGCAGCTCGCGACCCACACGCCGGGCGGTTTTCCGCTGCAAGTGCCGGACGAGGTGACCGACGCTGACCAGCTCATGGCCTATTTCCGCAACTGGAAGCCGGCCTACGCGCCGGGCACCACGCGGACTTATTCCAATCCCTCGGTGGCTTTACTCGGCATGGTCGCGGCCAAGAGCATGAACGGGGATTTTGCCGCGCTGCTGCAGGGCAAGCTCTTCGCTCCCCTCGGCATGAGCCGCAGCTTTCTGGCGATATCGGAAGCCGAGCAGCGCGACTACGCGCAGGGCTATACGAAGACGGACGCGCCGGTCCGGATGTCGCCCGGCGTGATCGCCTCCGAGGCCTACGGATTGCGGATGACGGCGGGTGATCTGCTGCGCTTCGTCCAGGCGAATATGGGCATGCTGAGCCTCGACGCGGAGCTGCAGCAGGCGATAACGGCGACGCATACGGGCTATTTCCGTGTCGGTGAGATGACGCAGGATCTGATCTGGGAGCAATATGCCTACCCGGCCGAACTGACGTCGCTGCTGGCCGGCAATTCCGCCAAAATCGCTTTGGAGCCCAACGCGGCTTCCGCGATCGATCCGACCCTGCCGCCCCGGGAGGGCGTTCTCATCAACAAGACCGGCTCGACCAATGGCTTCGGCGCCTATGTGGCCTTCGTCCCGGCGAAGAAAATCGGCGTTGTGCTGCTGGCGAACAAGAATTACCCGATCGAGGCGCGCGTGACGGCGGCACACCGGATCCTGACGGGCTTGGACGCGAACGCAGCGAAAGATTGAGATCGGTCTGGCGGGCGGCGCGGCCGGACTTGCGCTCGACACTTGTCATTCCCGCGCAAGCGGGAATCCAGTACTCCGCAGCGATCGCGTTGAGGCATCGCCTGACGGCTTTTGTTGCCCTTTACTGGATCCCCGGTCGCGCGGGGATGACGACTCAAACCGTCGCCAGTGTCCGGTCATAGGGTGCGTCGAAATTCAGCTCCGGGCCGAGCGGGATGATACCGGTCGGATTGATCTGGCGGTGCGAGCCGTAATAATGGTGCTTGATGTGGTCCATGTTCACCGTGCCGCGAATGCCCGGTGACTGGTAAAGCGCCCGCAGATAGTTCGACAGATTGGGATAATCCGCGATCCGACGCTTGTTGCATTTGAAGTGGCTGTAATAGACCGCGTCGAAACGCAGCAGCGTCGTGAACAGCCGCCAGTCGGCCTCGGTCGGCGTCGCGCCGGCGAGATAAAGCTGGCGGCTCAGCTTGTCGTCCAGCCAGTCCAGCGCGGCGAACAGCGCCATATAGGCCTTCTCATAGGCGGGCTGGAGCGTGGCGAACCCGGCTTTGTAGACGCCGTTATTGACGTCCTCATAGACCCGCACATTGACCGTATCGATGATCTCGCGCAGAGCGGGCGGGCAAAAATCCCCGGCCCGCGCGCCGACGCCGTCGAAGGCGCCGTTGAACATGCGGATGATCTCGGAGGATTCATTGGAGACGATGGTCTCCTGCTGCTTGTCCCACAGCACCGGCACGGTAACGCGGCCGGTAAAATCGGGCTTGGCCTTGAGGTAGACCTCGTAAAGCCGGTCCTTGCCGTTGACGCGGTCGCCGGTCGCGCCGGGGAAATCGGTGGCGAAGGTCCAGCCCTCCTCGAGCATCAGCGGGTGAACGACATCGACGGAGACGATCTCCTCGAGGCCCTTCAGCACGCGAAAGATCAGCGTGCGGTGCGCCCAGGGGCAGGCCAGCGAGACATAGAGATGATAGCGGCCGCGCTCCGCCTTGAAGCCGCCGGTGCCGCTCGGGCCGGGGCTGCCGTCGGCCGTCACCCAGTTGCGGAAGGAGGATTTCTGGCGCTGGAACTGGCCGCCGGTCGAGGCGGTATCGTACCATTTGTCGTGCCAGACGCCATCGACCAGAAGACCCATCGTTTTCGCCCTTCATCCTTCGCAGCCACTGACGCCATATCGCATCTGGACGCCGCCATCCACCCATGCTATGGCCCCCTCGCCATGATGACGAAACCCGCCCTTGCGCGCAAAGTTGCGCTGCTCCGACGACGCTGAAGCTCACCGAAGCTTTCGCGGCTCGGAAGGCATGTCATGGCGCGAGGACCGGCTTTGCCGTCCCGCATGATCGCCTGCCGAATGCTCCTCTCGCCCATTAGAGACTAGGACAGGCGACCTCGTAATGCCCTGCGTTTTTTCGATCCGGCCGCAATCGCCGGAGGATGCTCTCGCCGTTGATGCCCTGCACGAAGCCGCCTTCGGGCCCGGCCGGTTCGCCCGCACCGCCTACCGCATCCGGGAGGCGGCGACCCGGCCGCCGCTGATCGCGCTGACCGCCCGGCACGAGGATCGCGTGATCGGCGCCATCCAGTTCGCCGCCATCACCATCGGGGGGCGGCGCGGCGCAATGCTATTGGGCCCACTTGCCATCGCGCCCGAACACAAAAATCAGGGCTGTGGTTTACAACTGATGAATCACGGCCTTGCCGAGGCGTCCCGGCTCGGCTTCCGCCTGGTCGTCCTGATCGGCGATCTGCCCTATTACAGCCGCGCCGGTTTCGCGGTGATACCGCGCGGCCAGATCCACCTCCCCGGTCCGGCCGATCCGGCGCGTTTCCTCGCCAAAGCCTTGCAGCCGGGCGCACTGGCGGAATATTCCGGCCTCGTCGCGGCGGATAATGAGCCTCCGCCGCGCATGGATTGAAGGCGGTAGCCGATTCGACCTCCCGGTCTCCGTGGCCGCGATGGGGGCCGGTGGGGCTATCCTGGCGCTTAACGGTGGTGAGGCAAGCGCTTGCGGCGCGGCCCCGACCCGGCGGATGGCCCCAAATTGCCGCTCCGCACCATAATTTTGCGCTGCGCAACGACTATGGTAAGTTGCGCTTCGCGGGGAAGGACGACATCCAGCATGGCTATCGACTCGCAAATCCGGTCGGCGCCGGTCCGCTTCGGCGGCTTGCCGGGCGCCATCGACCGCACACGGGCGCTGCGCTCGGCCAAGCGGCACAGCGCGCGGGTCAGGACGCTGCGCTGGCTTCTGCCTGTCCTGTGCGTATGTGTAGCGGCCCTGTATTTCCTGCCGATGCAGTATTCGGTGGAGATCGCCGGGGGCGAGGCGTCGGTCAAGGACGTCGTGCTTTCGGACGGGGGGCTGAAAATGGTTAATCCGCGTATCAAGGGCGTGCACGAGAAATACGGCGTCTACGATATCAGGGCGGAGGACGCCACCCAGCAGATAAAGAATCCCGAACTGATGACACTGAACGTAATCAACGCCGAGATCGTCTCCCCGAGCGGCCAGCGCACCGTGCTGACGGCGCCATCAGGCCTGTACCAGCAAAAGCTGGAAGAGTTGACTTTCGACAATGGCGTGCTGATCGGCGGCGACGCGGGCATTGCCGGCAAGCTGAAAACGGCGACGGCGTATATGCAGAGCAACAAGCTGGTTTCGACCGATCCGGTGGACCTCGCCTTCCACAGCAGCACCATCAAGGCGCAATCCATGACCTATTATTCCAGCGAGGGCCGCGCCATTTTCGAAGGCAACGTCAAGGTCCACCTGGAACGCCAGCCGCAGCAGGGAGCCCAGCGATGATGAAGGACAAACCGTTCCGTGCGGGGGCTGCGCCGCTTCTCGCCGGTGGCGCGGTATGGGCCGTGCTCCTCGTCTCGGGGCTCGCCTCGCCGGCTGGTGCGCAGGCGCCGGGCAATGGCCTTGCCGCGAGCTACGGCGCCAATTCCGGCAAGCCGATCGACATCGAGGCCGACGCGCTCGAGGTGGACGACAAGAAAAAGATCGCCACTTTCACCGGCAATGTCTCGGCGACACAGGGCGATTTCAATCTGAAGGCCAAGGAAATCCAGGTTGCCTATGCGCCGCCGGCCGCAAAGGACGGCGCGGCGAAGGACGATGCCGTCAAGGAGGCCAAGGCTTCCAGTTCGCCTTTGCCGGGCGGCGGCGGCGCGGACATCACCCAGATCGACGCCAAGGGCAAGGTCCTGATCACCACCAAGGATCGCCAGACGGGCAAGGAAGGCCAGACCGCGACGAGCGACTGGGCCGTTTTCGAGGTCAAGAAACAACTCGTCACCCTGGGCGGTGAAGTCGTGCTGACCCAGGAGACGAACACACTGAAGGGCAGCCGGCTGGTGATCGATCTGGTCAGCGGCCAGAGCCGCTTCGAGAACAACGACACCGCCGGCGGCGGCGATGGCGCCAAAGGCCGGGTGAAGGCCCTGTTCACCCCGAAGGCGCGCGAGGCCAAGCCCGATAAGGCGGACAAACCCGAGAAGCCGGAAAAGCCGCGCTGACGCCGCATCGAGCCGGTATCGTCCGCGGCGCGTTCTTCCCGTGACAATTTTGGAATTAAATTTTCCCGCCGCCCGGACTATGGTCTTCGCAAAAGGCGTGCCGAACTCACCGCTGGGTTTCTGATGGCGATCACGGACAGGCATAATCATCCTCAGGCCCGCACCGGCAACGGCAAGGCGCCTGTTCCGGCACGCCGTCCGCAATCCGACCAGGGGCCGCCGCCCAGACGCCGCGCGGACCCGGCCGCCGACGAACTGATCGCGACCGGGCTGGTCAAGAGCTTCAAGGCCCGGACCGTGGTGCGCGGCGCCAGCGTCAGCGTGCGCAAGGGCGAGGCCGTCGGGCTGCTCGGGCCGAACGGCGCCGGCAAGACCACAATCTTCTATATGATCACCGGCCTGATCAAGCCGGATAAGGGCAATGTCACCATCGACGGCCATGACGTCACCAAGCTGCCGATGTACCGGCGCGCCCGGCTCGGCATCGGCTATCTGCCGCAGGAGACCTCGATCTTTCGCGGCCTGTCGGTGGAGCAGAACATCCGCGCCGTGCTGGAAGTGGTCGAGCCGAACCGGCGCGAGCGCGAACGCCAGCTCGACGCGCTGCTCGACGAGTTCCGCATCACCCGCCTGCGCAAATCGCCCTCCATGGCGCTGTCGGGCGGTGAGCGGCGGCGCCTGGAGATCGCCCGGGCGCTGGCGAGCCGGCCGTCCTACATGCTGCTCGACGAGCCTTTCGCCGGCATCGACCCGATCGCGATCGGCGATATCCGCGCGCTTGTGCGCCATTTGACGCAGCGCGGGATCGGTGTTCTCATAACGGATCACAATGTTCGGGAAACATTGGAGCTTATTGACCGCGCTTATATCATTTATGATGGCAAGGTTCTGACCGAAGGCACGCCCGACGAGGTGGTCGCCAATGAGGACGTCAAGCGCGTCTATTTGGGCGACATGTTCTCGCGATAAGCATGGTAAGCATTACGCTGCGGTTTTCCGGAAAAATATGCGATGAATGCAAGGGGATGGACTGGGACCGCAACAGGCGAGCGCGGTCACGGGTGCTGCCCGGGATGAGTGTATGAGTTGAACGTGGAAGCGCGATCTTGCTCCAGACAAAGCTAGAGCTTAGACAGACGCAATCGCTTGTCATCACGCCGCAATTGCAGCAGGCGATCAAGCTATTGCAGCTTTCCAATCTCGAATTGCACAGCTTCCTCGAACGCGAGATCGAACAAAACCCCCTCATCGACTGGGACGAGCGCGCCGGCGACGAGACCCCGCGCCTGACCGCCGCGACCGCCGAGGCTCCTGCGGAGACCGCCCCGGCCGGAGCCGAGACGCTGCCCGGCGAGGGTTTTGGCGGTGAGGACGTCCACCACGCCGCCGGTCCTGCCGATGAGATGTCCGATTTCGCCGATGACGCGGCCATGCCGCCGCCGGCGGCTTACGAAAACCTGTCGCTGCGCTCCTCCGGCAACGGCCTGTCCGAGCCGGGCGCGGCGCGCTTCGAGGATTACACCGCGGAGCAGGTCACGCTGCGCGACCATCTGCGCCAGCAGCTCCATCTCGCCGTCGCCGACCCCACCCGCCGCCTGATCGGCGACCATCTGGTCGACCTGATCGACGAGGCGGGCTATCTGCGCGGCACCGTCGAGGAGGTCGCCGAGCGGCTCGGAGCGCCCTCGCGGCTGATCGAGTCGGTGCTGGCCGAGATCCAGAGTTTCGATCCCATCGGCGTCGGCGCGCGCTCGCTCGAGGAATGCCTCGCCTTGCAGCTCAAGGAGTGCAACCGCTACGATCCGGCCATCGCCAAGCTGCTCGGCAATCTGGACCTGCTCGCGGCGCATGACCTGCCGAAGCTGCGCCGGCTCTGCGAAGTCGATCACGAAGACCTGCTCGACATGATCGCCGAGATCCGCGCGCTCAACCCCAAGCCCGGCCTGCAATTCGGCTTCGCGGCGGTTGAGGCCGTGGTGCCGGACATTCTGGTCACCGCCGACGCGGACGGCGCCTGGAAGGTGCAGCTCAACAGCGATACGCTGCCGCGCATCTGCATCAATCACGGCTTCTACGCCACCGCCAAGCGCCAGGTCCGCAACGAGCGCGACAAGCATTACCTGCAGGGCTGCATCAGCACGGCCAACTGGCTGGCGCGCAGCCTCGACCAGCGCCGCCGCACCATGCTGAAAGTCGCGCGCGAGATCGTCCGCCAGCAGGATGGCTTCCTGAGCCACGGCGTGCGCGGCTTGAAGCCGCTCGGGCTGAAGGATGTCGCCGACCGAATCGGCATGCACGAATCGACCGTCAGCCGCGTCACCTCGAACAAATATATGCAGACGCCGCGCGGAACCTTCGAGCTGAAATATTTCTTTACCTCGGCGATCGCCGCCGCCGGTTTCGGCGACGCGCATTCCTCCGAAGCTGTAAAGCACCGGATCAAGGAAATGATCGACAATGAATCGCCGCGCCGCATCCTGTCCGACGACAAGATCGTCGCCATGCTGCGCGATGACGGCATAGATATTGCGCGCCGGACGGTGGCGAAATACCGGGAATTGATGCGGATACCGTCATCGGTCCAGCGCCGCCGGAATAAAAACGCAGCCGCCTCCAGAGCCTTAGTAACCGCTAAGGGATAACCCTAATCGCTATTCAAGAGCGGTTGGGCGCAATGTGGCTTTTCAAGCGGTCAAACTGGCACCACAATATTGGTCCTGTTTGACATCGGGCAAGCTTCGGAATAGGGTCCGCCGGGGTCTGAGAGGGTGGCGAGGGAAACAACCGGCCCCCTGGGCAGTTGTCAACAGCGTAGGGGCAGCTTTGGTGGGCAAGCTGCCGGATTTTACGCAGACACAAAAAACGCATGGCCATTCAAGTCACCGGCAAGAACATCGATCTCGGATCGGCTTTACGCAGCTATGTCTTGGACAAGCTGGAAAAAGCATTCGAAAAATATGGCAGCCAGGGGCTGTCGGGGCATATATTTATCGAAAAGGAACATGGGCGGTTTGCGACGACTTGCGCGGTGCATATGGCATCGGGGCTTTCGCTGCAGTCGCACGGCTCGGCCGCCGAGGCGCACCCGAGCGTCGACGAAGCCATGGACCGGCTCGAGAAAAGACTGCGGCGATATAAGCGGCGGCTAAAAAATCATCATCCGACTTCCGCGCCTAGGAATAGTGCAGCGGACATCGACGCGATCGATTATACTCTCCGGCACGAGGACGGCGAGCAAGACGCGGACAGCCCTGAGCTTGCGCCGGCCATCGTGGCCGAGACGCGAACGGCCATCCGGGTGCTGTCGGTCAGCGATGCGGTGATGGAGATGGACCTCGCGGATAAGTCGTTCCTTATCTTTGCGAATGCCAGCCATGGCCGCGTGAATGTGGTTTACCGGCGGGAAGACGGCCATGTCGGCTGGATCGACCCCGGTGGATTATCGGCGCAAGAAGACCGCGAGGACTGAGCCGCTACGGCAAGGCCGCTGGTCACTGGAGCGTATGGAAAGCCAATGGATCTAAGCGATCTCATCACACCTTACGGCGTCATTCCAGCATTGAAGGCAACCACCAAGAAGCAAGCGCTTCAGGAATTGTCGGTGCGCGCCTCCAAGCTGACGGGCATCGACCAGCATGAGATCTTCAATACCCTGCTGCAGCGCGAGCGGCTCGGCTCGACCGGCGTCGGCAACGGCATCGCCATCCCGCATGGCAAGATGAACTCGCTGCACCACATTGTCGGCCTGTTCGCCCGGCTCGACGAGCCGATCGATTTCGACGCCATCGACGAGGAGCCCGTCGATCTGGTTTTCCTGCTGCTCGCCCCGGAAGACGCGGGAGCGGACCATCTCAAGGCTCTCGCCCGGATTTCCCGCCTGATGCGCGAGCCGACGGCCGTGGAAAAGCTCAGGTCGTCGCGCGAGAAGGAAGCGCTGTACGCCGTGCTGACGGAGCCTGCCGCTTCGCACGCGGCCTGATATCTGCGCGGGGTCTGCCCGTATCGCGATTGGGGGCGCATGGCAGCGCCCGTTTTTGTGCCCGCGATGGCGTTGCCGGTCACGCCTCCCCAGAGCCTGAACCACTCTCCCTGTTGGCCAAAAATCGGCGCAAACGGACCCGGCCGGGGCGAGCGGCGCCCGGCGGTGAGACATCTCAGGTGCGCCCCCGCCAGAGAGCGGCGGGGGGCTAGTCCTAAGCCGGGACCGCCGTCCCGCCCGAGGCCGGGATATGATCGTAGCGGTGTTCGCGCAGCCTGAAGGCGAGCACCACCAGCGCCACGCCGAAGACCACCGCATAGATGCCCATCCAGAAGGTCAGGACCAGCGCGCCGACCGGCGGCGCGGCGACCAGCAGGATGCCCAGCAGCACCGAACAGACGCCGCTGATGGTCAGCCAGATGCGGCCGTAATTCTGCTTCAGCCGGAAGGCGGAGGTAATCATCATCACGCCCGAGATGATCGCCCAGACTGCGACCAGCAGCACGAAGGCGAAGATGGTCAGCTTCGGCCACATAAAGGCGAGCGCGCCGGCGGCGATGCGCAGGACGCCCTCGCCGGCCAGCACCAGCCATTGCTCGCCGCGCCGCGCCTGCCGCACCGCCATGATGATCGCAAGCACGCCGTCGGCCAGCATATAGGCGCAGAACACCAGGACGAGCGACAGCAGCGTCACCCCCGGCAGGAAGATGGCGGTCAGGCCGAAGGCGACACCGAGCGCGCCGCGCAGGGCGACCACCCACCAGTTCTGCGCCAGCACGGCGCTCTTCATATCCTCAAACCAGTCGCCCGCGTTCTCCTCGGGCGGAGAGGCGGCCGGATTGACGTTCAGATCCCTGATATTGCTGTTGTCGCTCATCGAAAGCACTCCTCTTGCGAAAGACGGCCTTCATTCGATGCGGAGGGAGGCCCCCCGCATCTTGCTAGTTCCGATTGCCAAACAGACTGAGCATCGAGGTAAAAATGTTGATGAAATCTAAATAAAGGCTGAGCGCGCCCATAATCGCGGCCTTGCCCGCCGCCGTCCCGTCGCCCGCGACGCTGTAATAAAGCTCCTTGATGCGCTGGGTGTCGTAGGCCGTGAGGCCGGCAAAAACCAGCACGCCGATGATCGAGACGGCGAATTGCAGCGCGCTCGATTGCAGGAACAGATTGACCACGGCGGCGATGATGATGCCGACCACGCCCATGATGAGGAAGCCGCCCCAGCCGGAGAGGTCGCGCCGGGTGGTGTAGCCATAAAGGCTCAGCGCGCCGAAAGCGGCGGCGGTGATGAAGAAGATTTGGGCGATGGAGGTCGCGGTGTAGCGCAGGAAGATCGTCGACAGCGAGGCGCCCATTACGGCGGCGAACAGCCAGAAGGCCAGTTGCGCTCCGCCAAGGCTCATGCGCCCGACACGCCAGGACAGGAAGAACACGAAGCCGAGCGGGGCGAGCGCCACCACCAGCATCGCCGGGCCCCGGAACAGGGCTTGGCCAAATGGGGTCAGGAACAAGCCGGAGCGGATGGCCGGAACGCCGCCGCCGGGCAGATTGGCCGCAAGCCCGGGATCGGTCGTCACCGCGAAGCTGTAAATGAGATAGGCGACGATGCCGCTCAGCAGCACGCCGCCCGCCATGTAATTGTAGACGCTGAGCATATAGGCGCGCAGCCCCTCGTCCACGGCGCCGGGGGCGAGCCCTGGCCGCGCCGCGCGTTCGAACCCTGGTCCGCTGGTCGACATGCGATGGTTGCCTTTCCTGGTTGGCGGGCGGCGGGCCGCCCGGGTCAAGCCGCGTCGGCGGTCGGCGTGGGCAGCGGCTTGTCCTCTTCATTGGAGCTTGTCTCTTTCGCCGCAGCGCCGTCGCGCCGCTTGCCGGTCGCGGCGAGCGCGCGCAGCGTCTCGACCCGTGCCGATTGCAGCAGATCGAGCACCGTCGCGGCGAGCGTCATCGGATCGAAGGGCTTCGAGATCACGGCGACGGCGCCGAGCGATTTGAGGAGGTCGAGCTCCGTGGCCTGGGCGCGGGCGGTCATGAAGATGATCGGGATATTCGCCGTTTCCGGTTGCGCGCGCAGCCGCGCCAGCATCGTCGGGCCATCCATCAGCGGCATCATGACATCGCAGAGAATGACGTCGGGAAGCCACTCCGTGGCGACGGCGATCGCGTCCAGGCCAGAGGCGCAGCCCCGCGTGACGATGTCCGGATTTAGACCGAGCGAGAGTTCCGTGATCTTGCGGATGTCCGGCTCGTCATCGACGTGAAGAATATGGAAGGTCATGCTTGCAGCCTTTCCTCAACAGGGGGAGGCGGGTTGGACGCCTCGTCCTGGACGCCGGGCTTACCCAGCGCGGGCAATTCGATATAGAAGATCGCGCCGCCGCCGGGCGCGTCGCTGAATCCGACCTCCCCGCCGAGCCGTTCGATCACCTGCTTGACGATGCTGAGGCCGAGGCCGGTGCCGCCCTTCTCGCGCGTATTGGTGGCGTCGGCCTGGGCGAAGCGCTCGAAGATGCGCTGGCGGAAGTCGTTCGCGATGCCGGGGCCATGGTCCCGCACGGAGATGCGCAGCTTGTCGCGCTCGCGGCCGATGGCGACCGCGACCTGGCGGCCGGCGGGGGAGAATTTGATGGCATTGGAGAGCAAATTGGTGACCACTTGCGCCAGCCGGTCGGGGTCGGCATGGACCTCGCCGGCGACGGGGCCGTCCTCGAGCAGGATGCCGACGCCGTAGCCCTCGGCGAAGCCGCGATTGGCCTCGATCGACTGCTCGACCAGCCGCCGCACATTGACCTGGCTGAAACGGAACTGCACCTGGCCGGATTCCATCTTATTGATGTCGAGAATATCGTTCACGAGCCGGACCAGCCGCTGGCAATTGGTATGCGCGATGCCGATCAGCTCGGCGATGGCGTCGGGCAATTCGCCGGCGGCCTTGCCCATCAAGAGGCCGAGCGACCCCGAAATCGAGGTCAACGGCGTGCGCAGCTCATGACTGACTGAAGACACGAATTCATCCTTCATCTGTTCCAGCCGCTTGCGCTCGATGGCGTAGCGCAGGGCGCGCATCAAGGCGCGCGGTTCGATCTGGCCCTTGACCAGATAATCCTGCGCGCCCTCCTGCAAGGCGTGCGTCGCGAGGCCCTCGTCGTCGAGGCCGGTCAGCACCACCAGCGGCACGCGCGGCGCGGCGGCATGGGCGCGCCTGACCGCCTCCATCCCTTGCGCATCGGGCAGCCCGAGATCGACCAGAATGATGTCGGGGCTCTCCGTCGCGAGGTAGCTCTCTGCGGCATGCAGCGACTCCACATGAGTCAACTCCGTAAGCTGCATGTCATTCTCTCTGAGCATTTCCCGAAGCAGCCGGGCGTCTCCCAGATTATCTTCGACCAGGAGAAGCAGTACTTCTTTGATGGTCGCGCTCATCCGACGATCTGGGCGGGCAGCTTGACCTTGGTCAGCCAGAAATCGTTGATGCTCTTCACCAGCGATTCGAACTCGTCGAGCTGCACCGGCTTGCTCAAATAGCAATTGGCCTGGAGCTGATAGCTTTTCACGATGTCCGCCTCCGCATCCGAGGTCGTCAGGATCACCGTGGGGATCAGCTTCAGGCTGTCATCCTCCTTGATGTGGGCCAAGACCTCGCGGCCATCCATCTTGGGAAGGTTGAGATCCAGAAGGATCAGGTCCGGCCGGGGCGCGTCCTGATGCACGCCCTCCCGGCGCAGGAATGTCATCGCCTCCACTCCGTCGGTAGCGACATGTATTCGGATCGCCGTGTTCGCCGCCTGAAAGGCTTCTTGCGTCAGCCGGACGTCGCCGGGACTGTCTTCGACCAGGAGCACTTCAATTGGCATATCGTCTCCAATTCCAATCTGGGGCATGCCGTTTCCGGAACCGATCATGACTGCCGCTCGCTTCCCGTCAGGGCGAAATGAAAGGTCGAACCCTCGCCGGGTTGCGATTCGACCGAGATCGTGCCGCCATGGCGTTCGACGATCTTCTTGCAGATCGCAAGGCCGATGCCGGTGCCGGCGAACTCCTCGCGCTTGTGCAAGCGCTGGAACATGCCGAAAATCCTGTCGAAATATTGCGGATCGATGCCGAGGCCGTTGTCCTTCACCGCGAAGCCCCATTTCAGGGCCGCATCCTGGGCGGCGGAAATGTGGATCTCGGGAACGCCCGGCTTCTGGTATTTGATGGCGTTGCCGACAAGGTTCTGGAAGAGTTGCGTGAGCTGCATCGGATCGGCCAGCACCACGGGAAGCTCGCCATGCGTGACCTTGGCGCCGCTTTCCCGGATCGCGCTGCGCAGGTTCATCAAAGCCTGATGCAGGGCGACCTCGCTGGAAGTGGCGCGCATTTCCTTGCCCTTCGAGCCGACCCGCGAATAGGCCAGCAGATCCTGAATCAGGCGCTGCATCCGGTTCGCGCCGTCGACGGCAAAGGCGATGAACTCGTCGGCGTCCGAATCCAGCTTGCCCTTATAGCGGCGCGACAGGAGCTGGGTGTAGCTGGCGACCATGCGCAGCGGCTCCTGCAGATCATGCGAGGCGATATAGGCGAATTGCGCCAGCTCGTCGTTCGAGCGCCTCAGCTCGCCGATGCTTTGCACGAGGCTGGCTTCCGCCTTCTTGCGGACACTGATATTGCGGATCGCCGCAGTGACGAGGACGCCCTCCGCGCCGCCCAGCGGGCTCAGCATCAGCTCGATGGGGAATTCGCTGCCGTCCTTCCGGAGCGCCGTGAGCTCGATGCCGGTGCCGATCTGCTGCGTCACGGCGTCGAACTCGGAGCGCAGGCCGTCGGCGATCAGCCTTTCGGCAAAGCCGTGCGGAATGATGTTCTTGACCCGCTGCCCGAGAAGCTCGTTGCGGCGGTAGCCGAACTGCTTTTCGGCCTGCAGGTTCAGAAGCACGATCTCGCCCTGCTGGTTGACGACGACCATCGCGTCAGGCGCCGCTTCCAGCAGGCCGCGATAGCGGCCTTCCATCTGCGCCATATATTTCTCCGCGTCCTTGCGGACGGTGATATCGCGGATCGCGGCGGTGACGAGGGTGCCTTCGGTGCTGTCGAGCGGGCTCAGCATCAGCTCGATGGGGAATTGGCTGCCGTCCTTCCTGAGCGCCGTCAGTTCGATGCCGGTGCCGATCTGCTGGTCGAACGCCTCCTCCGCCGAGCGCAGGTCGTCGGCGATCAGGCGTTCGGCAAAGCCTTCGGGAATGATGTTGGTGACCTTCTGGCCGAGCAGTTCGTCGCGCCGGTAGCCGAACTGCTTTTCGGCCTGCAGGTTGAGCAGCACGATTTCGCCGGCCTGATTGACGACGACCATGGCATCCGGCGCCGCCTCCAGGAGCCCGCGATATTTGCCCTCGATCTGGGCCAGTTGCTTTTCCGCGTTCTTGCGCACGCTGATGTCGCGGATCGCGGTGGTGACCAGCGTGCCCTCGGCGCTTTCGAGCGGGCTCAGCATCAGCTCGATGGGGAATTCGCTGCCGTCTTTCCGGAGCGCCGTCAGCTCGATGCCGGTGCCGATGCGCTGGTTGGACGCCTCCTGCGCCGAGCGCAGATCGTCGGCGATCAGCCGCTCGGCGAAGCCTTCCGGGATGATGTTGGTCATCGGCTGCCCGAGCAGTTCGTCACGCCGGTAGCCGAACTGCTTTTCGGCCTGCAGGTTGAGCAGCACGATCTCGCCGGCCTGATTGACCACCACCATCGCATCCGGTGCGGCTTCGAGGAGGCCGCGATAGCGCCCCTCCATCTGCACCACATGCCGCTCGGCTTCCTGGCGCACGCTGATATTGCGGATCGCGGCGGTGACCAGCGTGCCGTCGGCGCTTTCGAGCGGGCTTAGCATCAGCTCGATGGGGAATTCGCTGCCGTCCTTCCTGAGCGCGGTCAGCTCGAGGCCAGTGCCGATCTGCTGAGCGAGCGCATCCTCATCCGAGCGCAGATCGTCGGCGACGAGGCGCTCGGCAAAGCCCACGGGAATGATGTTGGTGACCCTCTGGCCGAGCAGTTCGTCACGCCGGTAGCCGAACTGCTTTTCGGCCTGCAGGTTGAGCAGCACGATCTCCCCAGCCTGATTGACGACGACCATGGCATCGGGCGCGGCTTCAAGCAGACCGCGATAGCGGCCTTCCATCTGCACCACATGCCGCTCGGCTTCCTGGCGCACGCTGATATTGCGGATTGCCGCCGTGACCAGCGTGCCGTCGGCGCTTTCGAGCGGGCTCAGCATCAGCTCGATGGGGAATTCGCTGCCGTCCTTCCTGAGCGCGGTCAATTCCAGGCCGGTGCCGATCTGCTGGGCGAGCGCATCCTCATCCGAGCGCAGATCGTCGGCGACGAGGCGCTCGGCAAAGCCCACGGGAATGATGTTGGTGACCCTTTGGCCGAGCAGTTCGTCGCGCCGGTAGCCGAACTGCTTTTCGGCCTGGAGGTTGAGCAGCACGATCTCGCCGGCCTGATTGACGACGATCATAGCGTCGGGTGCGGCCTCCAGCAGACCGCGATATTTGCCCTCGATCTGGGCCAGTTGCTTTTCCGCGTTCTTGCGCACGCTGATATCGCGAATCGCCGCCGTGACCAGCACGCCCTCAGCGCTTTCGAGCGGGCTCAGCATCAGCTCTATGGGAAACTCGCTGCCGTCCTTGCGGAGCGCGGTCAGCTCGATGCCGGTGCCGATCTGCTGGTCCTTGGCATCCTCGTCGGAGCGCAGATCGTCGGCGACGAGGCGTTCGGCAAAGCCTTCCGGGATAATGTTGGTGACCTTCTGGCCGAGCAGCTCGTCGCGCCGGTAGCCGAATTGCTTTTCCGCCTGCAGGTTGAGCAGCACGATCTCGCTGGCCTGGTTGACCACCACCATGGCGTCGGGCGCGGCCTCCAGCAGCCCGCGATACCGCCCCTCCATCTGCGCCAGGTGCCGCTCTGCCTGCTGGCGCACGCTGATGTCCCGGATCGCGGCCGTGACGAGCGTGCCCTCGGCGCTGGCGAGCGGGCTCAGCATGATCTCGATCGGAAATTCGCTGCCGTCCTTGCGCAGGCCCGTCAGCTCGATGCCGGTGCCGATCTGCTGGTCCTTGGCATCTTCGGCGGAGCGCAGGTCGTCGGCGACGAGGCGTTCGGCAAAGCCTTCCGGGATGATGTTGGTGACCTTCTGCCCCACCAGCTCATCGCGGTGGTAGCCGAACTGCTTTTCCGCCTGCAGATTGAGCAGCACGATCTCGCCGAGCTGGTCGACCACCACCATCGCATCGGGGGCCGCCTCCAGAAGGCCGCGATATTTCGCGCCGGCGTCGCGGCTTTCGTTGAGATCATGGCTGAATTCGGAAAATCCGCGCAGCTTGCAGGCGCTATCGCGCAGCGCGGTGAAGGTGACGCTGGCCAGATAGCGCGAACCGTCCTTCTTGACGCGCATCCCCTGTTCTTCGTGGTGGCCGTTGGCGGCGGTGAGGCGGAGGATGCGCGCCGGCCGGCCGCGCTCGATGTCTTCCGGGGTAAAGAAGCAGGAAAAATCACGGCCGATGATCTGATCGGCGCGGTAGCCCTTGACGCGCTCGGCCCCCGCATTCCAGCTCGCCACCTTGCCGTCGGGGTCGATCATGAAGATGGCGTTGTCCTGGACGCCGTCGAGCAGCATCCGGTATTCCTCTTCGCTGCCCCGGAGCGCCTTTTCGGCCCGGCTGCGGCGAAGACTGTCACGCAGCACGCTCCAGCCCGCGACGCCCGTGACGAGAACCCCGAGCGCGGTGCCCAGGATCACAATGAGCTTGGTCTGCCACAGATAGTCCGCCGCGGCCGCGCGGCGCTCCTCGAGCAGGCGCAGCTCCTCGTCCTTCATCTGGCCGATGAGCGAATTAAAGTCCGCGGCCTCTTGCGGGCTCGGGTCTCCCTTGGCTGCCTCGACCGCCGGCTCCAGGCCCCTCTCGCGGCGCAAAGCGATGAGCGAGTCCGCGCGCTCGGTGCGCTCGGCGGCCAGCTTCGCCAGGATCGCCAGCCGGTTTGCCTGGACGGGATTATCCGACAGCTCCTTGGCAACCACCGGCCCGAGTTCCGCCATCCGTTGCTTGGCGGCGTTATATTGGCTGAGGTCGGTCTCCTCGCCCGTCAGGATGAACCGGCGCACGCCCGAGGACATCCCCTCCATCGACGAGGACAGGTCTTGCAGGCTTCGCAGCACCTCATGGCTGTGACGTACCCATTGGTTGCTCTGGCTGGATGCCACGATGCTTCGATAGGAGAAGGCGCCAACGGCGAGCAGCACGGCAATGGCCAGGCCGAAGGCGATCTGGACCGTCCGGCGCGAGAGGTAGCCGATATTCATAGCGCCCCCGTAGCGGTGCCGTTGGGGCGTGAGCAGCCGCTTTCGGCCCGGCGCGAGGACGGGTGGCCGAAATCACGGATCGCCGCCGTCGCCTGGACGGGGAGGCGGGCGAGTAGCATGGTGTCTCCTTGGAAGCCCTGCCAGTTCCGACGCCGCACGGCAAGGCAACCACGAAGGGTACAGCTTGGCGCATTAACGGCTTGCGACCGAGATCAAGACAATCCGAGCGACTTTGCCGTCGATTTGGGAAGATGTGCGGATGGGGCGGGGGCGGAGCGATGAGGCTCAACCTCGCGAAGGGGCCGGGCTATTTGGTCAGAATCGGGCGCCCGGATCCGGCCCGGCCGCCAACCCAACTGCAGCCGGACTCTCCTTGCGCATCGCTTGGGGCCTCTCCGGCCGTCGTCCCGGGCGGCCGTTAGGCCGGACCGGGACCCCTTGGCCTGGCACCATGCTTGCGGAGAGGCAAGTGGGCCCCGGCTCTGACGGCCGGGGCCACGGATTTCTTGCCGGGCTCTGCGAAGGGCTAGCCTTCGACTCGGCGGGTGGACTCGAACAGGAACCAGACGCGCCGTTCGGTCTCGTCGATCCAGTTCTCCAGCAGGCTCGCCGTTGCGACGTCGTTGTGCTCGTCGCAAATGCCGTGGGTTTCGAGCATGTAGCTGGCAAGCTGCTTGTTGTCGTCGCGCAGCTCGGCGAGCATGTCGAGCGGGGTGACGAAATCGGCGTCATTGTCCGGTATGCGCTGCAGGCGGGCGATCTGGCCGATCGAGCGCAGCGTCGTGCCGCCGATCTTGCGTGCCCGCTCGGCGATGTCGTCGGTCATGGCGAAGAGCTGGTCGCCCTGCTCGTCGAGCATCAGATGGTAGTCGCGGAAATGCGGGCCGGACATGTGCCAATGGAAATTCTTGGTCTTCAGATAGAGTGCGAAGACGTCGGCGAGCAAGGTGGTCAGCGAGGCCGCGATGTCGCGCGTGGCGTTGCTGGTGAGGTTGGTCGGCGTTTCGAGCGGAGACTTCCGCCGGGCTTTTGCGTCCGTAGTCGTCATATCAGCACCTCTTGATGGATCGGGGCACGACGCCCTCAGCGATAGACTATGCGCGCGGACTAGAGCGGGATGAGGTAAAGTCGATACCGGTTTACCGCCGTCAGCCCGCTCTAAATGTAAGAACTAGATCACTGTTGATCTAGCCTTTGAGGAAGGCCAGCAGATCGGCGTTCACCTCATGCTTGTGGGTCGTGCACATGCCGTGGGGGGCACCTTTATAGATTTTCAAAGTCGCGTTCTTGACGATTTTCGACGAGAGCAGCGCGGAAGCTGCGATCGGCACGATCTGGTCGTCATCGCCGTGCAGGATCAGGGTCGGCACGTCGAATTTCTTCAGGTCCTCGGTGGTGTCGGTCTCCGAGAACGCCTTGATGCAGAAATAGGAGGCCGGGAAGCCCGCCAGGGAGCTTTGCAGCCAAAAACTTTCGCGCACGCCCTCGGAGACTTTGGCGCCCGGACGGTTATAGCCGTAGAAGGGCAGGCTGAGATCCTTCCAGAATTGCGAACGGTCCTCGATGACGCCCTTGCGGATGGCATCGAAGGCTTCGATCGGCGTGCCGTTCGGATTGCTTTCGGATTTGAGCATGACGGGCGGGATGGCGCCGATCAGCACGGCCTTGGCGACGCGGCTGGTGCCGTGGCGGCCGATATAGCGGGCGACTTCGCCGCCGCCGGTCGAATGGCCGACATGCACGGCATCCTTCAAATCGAGGGTCTTGACCAGCTCGGCCAGATCGTCGGCATAGGTGTCGAGGTCGTTGCCGCCCCAGGGCTGGCTCGACCGGCCATGGCCGCGCCGGTCGGCGGCGATGGTGCGATAGCCGTTCTGGGCGAGGAAGAACATCTGGTCTTCGAAGGCGTCGGCCGAGAGCGGCCAGCCGTGGCTGAACACGACGGGCTGTCCCTTGCCCCAGTCCTTGTAATAGATCTCGGTGCCGTCTTTGGTGGTGAAACTTGCCATATGGGTCTTCCTGGAGTTGGGGTTTCGGCGTCGTCGCCACAGGCCCGGCGGATTGGCGGCGATACCCGTTGCTCCGGCATGGACCTTGCGGCGCCTGGGGGCGGGTTTATTGTCGATTCATGCGCTGTTTCCTGCCGCGACTTGCGCGCCTACGAACGAGGCGGCAAATTGTCGAAAGTTACTTTGACAAATTTATCCAGTTTTTCGAAGTATCCGCGCGGCCGGGCCCCGCGACAGCGGTTAGAAGATCACGGAATTGCCCGCCAACGCAACCAGCATGCAAGTCACAAATAAGTGTCGCAAGGGCGCTCTATTGCCTCATGCGCCGGAACTTGATTGACAATGACAGCATAGCCATCAAATCCCGCGCAAGCCTCGACCGGCAAGAGGCTCAAGGCGCCGTAAATGCACCTGCGGCCTTGTCCGTGACCGGCATTATGCGATAGATCATCCGCCCCCGCCATATCGCCCAGGCCATTCGCCACATTTCGCCGTGCTCCCGTCAAATTTTCAGATCAGTTTGCAAGCGCAATTGATTAATCCCGTTGGACAGGCGCTCGGCGAGACTTCGTCTCCTCGCGCCAAGGGCTGCACCTGCAATGAATTTCGGCAAGAGTTCCGCGTCCGCGCTGCGCGGCCGCTTCGACGCCCTGCTCAAAAGGCTCACCGGCCGGCGCGCCGGCGCGGCGGATGACGGTGCAAGCCCGCCCGTTCCGCTCGGCGCCGACCCGCTGCCGCGCTTCATCCGCGAGGCCAAGCCTTTGCGCTTCGACGAGCCGCCGGCGCTCGAGCTGGAACCCGCGCCGCCGCGCCGCACCATCGAAGACGACGAATTCGCCGCCCGCCTGAAGCGCGACTACCCCGCCGAGCCGGTGCCGCGCAAAATCCGCTCACTGCCGTTTCGCATCGCGCGGTTCACGCTCTATTGGGGCGCCATCACTGCGGTGTGGTTCGCCGTGGTGCTGGCCAGCGCCGTCACGGTCTACTCGCTCTTCGCCGAAGACCCGCTCAAGGCCGGCCTCAGCAAACAGGCCGCCAAGATCACCATCCTGTCCGACGACAAAAAGGTCATCGCCGAAAAAGGCTTGCGCCGCAGCCACGTCAAGCTCGACGACATGCCCAAGCATCTGATCGACGCGGTGCTGACCACCGAGGACCGCCGCTTCTATTACCATTACGGCTTCGATCCGCTCGGCATCGCCCGCGCCGTCTTCATCAACCGGCGCGCCGGCCGCGTCGTCCAGGGCGGCAGCACCATCACCCAGCAATTGGTCAAGGTGCTGTTTTTGAAGCCGGACCGGACCTATTGGCGCAAGGTCGAGGAAGCGCTCTTGTCCTTGTCGCTGGAATGGCGGCTCGACAAGAAGCAGATCCTGGAGCTGTACCTCAACCGCATCTATTTCGGCGCCGGCAATTACGGCGTCGAAGCCGCCGCCCAGCATTATTTCGGGCACAGCGTCACCAAGATCACCCCTTACGAATCCGCCATGCTGGCCGGCCTGATCAAGTCGCCGACCTATTTCGCCCCGACCACCGATTTCAACCGCTCGCTGGAGCGCGGCAAGCTGGTGCTGACCAACATGCACGACGGCGGCGACATCAGCGATGCCGTCTACAGGCAGTCCCTCGCCGAGCCGCCGACGCTGCGCACCTATCTGCCCTCGGAAAGCTACGGCTATGTCATCGACTGGGTGGTGGCGCAGGTGCCCGAACTCGGCCTCGACTTGAAAGAGGACATGGTGGTCGAGACCACCATCGACTATGAGCTGCAGGGCGTCGCCCAGCGCATCGTCAAGGACCAGATGGACCGGCACGGCAAGGAATATGACGCGGGCGAAGCGGCGGCGGTCATCATCGACCGCAATGGCGCCGTGAAGGCGCTGGTCGGCGGGCGCGACTACACCAAGAACCAGTACAACCACGTCACCCAGGCCAAGCGCCAGCCCGGCTCGACCTTCAAACCCTTCGTCTATCTCACCGCGCTGGAGAAGGGCCTCAACCCCGACACCATGGTGCATGACGGCCCCTTGCGCATCGGCGACTGGACGCCGAGCAATGCCAATGACCGCTTCTATGGCGACGTCACCATGCGCGACGGCCTCGCCAAAAGCCTGAATACGGTGGCGGTACGGCTGTCGGAATGGTCGGGGCGCGACGACGTCATCAAGACCGCGCACCGGCTCGGCATATCCTCGAAGCTCGAGCCGAATGCCTCGATCGCGCTCGGCACCTCCGAAGTGACGCTGCTGGAAATGGCGACCGCCTATGTCCCCTTCGCCAATGGCGGTTTCAGCGCGCAGCCGCATATCATCCGCTCCGTCAAGGACGCCTCGGGCCGCGAGGTCTACAAGATCGGCCGCACCAATTGGGGCCGCGTCATCCGCCCGAATAATGTGGCGCAGATGAACGACATGCTGACCGGCACCATCCAATACGGCACCGGCAATGCCGGCTCGATCGATCCGCACCCCGCCGCCGGCAAGACCGGCACCAGCCAGAGCTACCGCGACGCCTGGTTCATCGGCTATACCGCCTATTACGTGACCGGCGTCTGGCTCGGCAATGACGATTCCAAGCCGATGAAGCGTGTCACCGGCGGCTCCCTGCCGACGCTGATCTGGCGCGACCTGATGATCTACGCCCATGTCAACAAGGAGCCCGCCCATCTGCCGGGCGGCGAATTCTTCGAGGCGCGCGGCAACCGGCCCGCCGGGCAGGGCGGACGCGGCGAAAGCCTGTGGGATGCTTTGTTCGGCGGCACTGGCAGCAGTGCCCGCCGCGATTCCACGCTCGGCACCCCGACGGCGAGCCCCGCGCGCGGCGCGCAACGCAAATCCTGGCTCGAGGATCTGTTTTCGAATTGACGGGGGAGGCGGCGCGAAGCCTCTTCCTCCGTCGCCCCGGGCGGCCGTCAGGTCGAACCGGGACCCATTGGCGGAACCGCTGGCACCATACTTGCAGCGAAGCGAGTAGAACCCGGCTCTACCGGCCGGGGCGACGAAGTAGATTACCCACCTGTGCAGATTTTCAGTGGGCGCCGGCTGCGGCTCACCTGGAGCGGTGCAACCGTCCAACTCTTCAGCCGCCCATCCAATCCACCAGCGCGCGGCTGACGGCGCGGGGTTGCTCCAGCGTCGAGAGATGGCCGCAGGTCTCGACCTCGACCAGTTTCGCGCCGCGAATGCCGGCGGCGATCTCGCGGGCATTGTCCGGCGGGGTGAGCTGGTCGCTGTCGCCGACGAGCACGAGGGTGGGGCAGCGGATCTTGGACAGGTGCGGGCGGCTGTCGGCGCGCGCCTTGATCGCCTCCTGCTGACGGATATACGCCTCCGGCCCGCAGGATTCATGCATCTGCCGGTTTATCCGCACGAGGCCCTCGACCTTCTGATGCTGCGGGTGCATCAGCCTGGGCAGCATCAGATCGGGGATTTGCGAAAACTGGCCCGAGCGCGCCATGGCGATCTGCGCGTCGCGGCGCTCGGTCTGCTCCGGGCTTTCGGGGACGGCCGCCGTATCAAGCAGCGCGAGGCGCAGCACGCGCTCCGGCGCCCGCCGCATGATCTCGAAGGCGATATAGCCGCCCATCGAGAGACCGGCCAGCGCGAAGCGCGCGGGCGCGGCGTCGAGAATATGCGCGGCGATCTGGGCCATGGTGGTGCCGCGCCTGTTGTCGGCAACCATGACCGGCCCGAATTCCCACAGCGCGCTGAATTGCGGCGCGAACAGCAGCGGCGAACAGGCGAGCCCCGGCACCAGCACCACCGGGACGGGCTTGCTCAGCGCCGTGGCCTGCCCGATCACGCGACCTCTTCCAGCAAGCCGCCCGCGTCGGAGACTTTCGCAAGGTGGTGGTCGGTGTCGCCGAACAGCGCTTCGATCATGGTCAGCCGCTTGAAATAGTGCCCGGCCTTATATTCCATCGTCATGCCGATGCCGCCATGGAGCTGGATCGCCTGCTGGCCGACAAAGCGCGCCGAACGGTTGATCAGCACCTTCGCGCCCGAGATCGCGGCGCGGCGCTCGCGAGCCCCGGCATTGGCCATCATCGCCGCCAGCACCGACATCGAGCGCGCCTGCTCCAAGGCGATCATCATATCGACGGCGCGGTGCTGCAGCGCCTGGAAATTGCCGATCGCCACGCCGAACTGCTTGCGGGTCTTCAGATAATCGAGGGTGAGCGCATGCAGCGCGTCCATCGCGCCGACCGCCTCGGCAGCCAGCGCCGCGATGCCGATATCGACGACATGCTCCAAGAGGTCGTGGCCCCGGTCGCGCCCGCCGAGCACCGCGTCAGCGCCGGCCTTGACGCCGTTCAGCGTGATCTCGGCGACGCGCTGGGCATCCTGCCCCGCATAGCCGTGGATCTCGACGCCGGGCGCCCTGGCATCGACCAGGAACAGCGTGATGCCGCTCTTGTCGCGCCGCCCGCCGGAGCTGCGCGCGCTGACGATCAGCCGGTCGGCGCTGTCGCCGTGGATGACCATGGTCTTGTGCCCGTCGAGGACGAAGCCATCCCCGGATTCGCGCGCCGTGGTCGCCACGTCGAACAAATCGTAGCGCGCCTGCCGCTCGCCCTGGGCCAACGCCAGGATCAGCTCGCCGGCGATGATTTGCGGGACCAGCGTCTCGCGCTGCTCCTCGGTGCCGCCCAGGCGCAGCGCGGCCGCGCCAAGCACGACGGTGGAAAAGAACGGCTCCAGCGTCAGGCCGCGCCCGACCGCCTCCATGACGATCATCGTCTCCAGCGGACCGCCGCCGATGCCGCCCGTGCTTTCCTCGAAAGGCAGCGCCGTCAGGCCGAGCGCGGCAAAATCCCGCCAGACCGCCCGGCTCCAGCCGCCGGGCTCCCTGGCATAGGCGTTGCGGCGCTCGAAATCGCCATAGCGGTCCTCGATCAGCCGGTCCACGCTGTCCTTGAGCAGCGACTGCTCTTCCGTAAGGTCGAAATCCATCCTCTGCCCTTGTTCAAGACGCGCCAGTTTTTGTCATCCTCGCGCAAGGCGGGATTCGTTGAGAAATCTACCCGCAGCCGGACTCCCTCTCCCTTGGGAGAGGGCGGGGGTGAGGGGTTCGTGACTCAGCCGAGAGGCACCAACCCCTCACCCGGAACGCTTCGCGTTCCACCCTCTCCCCTGGGAGAGGGTGGGCTTCGGCGAGCGGATCTACCTCGTTCATTTCGCCGCTCTAGAGCCCCAATACAGCCTTCGAGATAATATTGTGCTGGATCTCGTTGGAGCCGCCATAGATCGAGACCTTGCGGTAGTTGAAGTAATTCTGCGCCGCGAGGCCCGCCCAGGCCAGTTCGGCGAGCGGATCGTTGCTGCCAGGCTCGACATCATAGCCGCGGAAGGCCAGCGCGTTCGGACCGGCGGCCTCGAGCAGTAGCTCGCTTACCGTCTGCTGCAATTCCGAGCCCTTGATCTTCAGGATCGAGGAGGCCGGATTGGGCCTGTTGCCGCCGCTCTTGGCCTGCTCGGCGACGACGCGCATCTGCGTCAGCTCCAGCGCCTTCAGCTCGATCTCGGCCAGCATGGCGCGCGAGCGGAACGCGGCATCGTCCCACACGCTGCCCTCGCCGGCCGGCGTCTGCCGGGCGATTTCCTTGACACGCGCCAGCCGCTGTTTGGTGATGCCGACGCGGGCGATGCCGGTGCGCTCATTGGCCAGCAGGAATTTTGCGTAATCCCAGCCGCGATTCTCCTCGCCGACCAGATTGGCGACCGGCACTTTCACATCGTCGAAAAACACCTCGTTGACCTCGTGCCGGCCGTCGATGGTGATGATGGGGCGCACGACAACGCCGGGCGTCGCCATGTCGATCAGCAGGAAGGAGATGCCCATCTGCTTCTTGGCCTCGGGATCGGTGCGCACGAGGCAGAAAATCCAATTGGCGTATTGGGCGAGCGTGGTCCAGGTCTTCTGGCCGGTGACGATGTAATGACCGCCGTCGCGGATGGCGCGGGTCTTCAGCGAGGCAAGGTCGGAGCCGGCGCCGGGTTCGGAGAAGCCCTGCGCCCACCAATCATCGAGATTGGCGATGCGTGGCAGGAATTGCCGCTTCTGCGCGTCGTTGCCGAAGGCGGCGATGACCGGGCCGACCATGTCGACATTGAATTGCAGCGGCTGCGGCACCGAATTGAACTGCAGCTCTTCCAGATAGATGTAGTGCTGGATCGGCGTCCAATCCTGCCCGCCCCAGGCAACCGGCCAGCGCGGCGTCGCCCAGCCCTTGGCGTTCAGGATGCGCTGCGACGTCACCATGTCCTCGCGCGATACCTCCTCGCCCTCGGAGAACTTGCGGCGGATCTCGGCCGGGATGGCGGTACGGAAGAAATGGCGCACCTCGTTGCGGAACGCGATTTCGTCATCGGTGAAGCGGAGATCCATGGCGCTGCCCCTCAATTGCTCGTCATGAAATCGGCGAATTGTGACGCCAAAGCCTGCGCCTTCCCGGGCGCGGCGGCACCGTCACACGCAATTTGCGCCGTCTTCGATTTCATTGCGTTTCCTCATCGCAAGGATACACGCGCGAGCGGGATTGCGCATACCGCACGCGGGTGAGGCATAAATCGCGCACACGGTTGACATTATGCCGCTGTGCGGAATAGTTTTCTGCAAATGCGATTGAAGCCTAGCACACGTCGCCGTTCCGTCAAGCGGCGGACGCGGCGAGGGCTCGCGCGGGCAACGCACGGAAGCGGACGGCATGGCGAGAAAGCGATTCAAGGATGCGGGCGAAGCGGCGGTGATCCCCTTGCGGATCGACGACACCCAGGAGCGCCACTTCGTGACCTCGCTGGCGCGAGGGCTGGAAGTGCTGGCCTGCTTCCGCAAGAACGAGGCGCTGCTCGGCAATCAGGAGATTGCGGCCCGCTGCAATTTGCCGAAATCGACCGTCTCGCGCCTGACCTACACGCTGACCCGGCTCGGCTACCTGCATTATGTCGAGCCGCTGGCCAAATACCGGCTCGGCACCGCCATCCTGGCGCTCGGCACCGCCATGCTCGCCCGGCTCGACGTCCGCCCGATCGCGCGTCCGCTGATGGAGGAACTGGCCGTCTTCTCCAAGGCGCATGTGGGCCTCGGCGCGCGCGACCGGCTCAGCATGGTCTATGTCGAATGCTTTCGCGGCGAATCCGCCGTCTCGCTGACGCTCGATGTCGGCTCGCGTATCTCGATCTCGACCAGCGCCATGGGCCGCGCCTTCCTCGCGGTCTGCACCGAGGAAGAGCGCGCGCCGATACTGGAGGAAATCCGGGCGCTCGACGATCTGAACTGGCCGCGCACGCGCGACGGCATCGAACAGGCCATCGAGGATCACCGGCGGCTCGGCTGCGTCACCAGCTTCGGCGAGTGGCAGAGCAATGTGAACGCCATCGCGGTCGGCTTCCGGCCGGGCGGCGGTATGCCGGTCATGGCGGTGAATTGCGGCGCGCCCGACATGGTCGTCAGCCCGGAATTCCTGATGACCCAGGCGCGGCCGAAACTGATCGCGCTCGGCCGGCGGCTGGAAGGCACGATGGGCGTGTGAGGCAGCCGATCGGCGCTAAAGCTGGTTCAGCTCGGTATTCGCGACCAGAGGGTTCACGAAGGGCGCCTTGTAGAAAATATGCACGCCGATCTTGGTCACGCGTTTGACCAGCTTGCGCCATTGCGGGGAGACATAGGTGGCGTGGTAGTGCGTCGCGTCGCCGACCTCCTCCAGATAGACCTTGCCCGACATGACGTTCTTGGCGACCTGGAGCGCGGCCTCCCACTCGTCCTTTTCCTTCGGCGTATCGGCGACGCCGTCGCAGGCGAAGGAGAATTGGCAAGCGTTCTTGTTCCACTGGCCCTGATAGACCACGCCGCAGATTGTGTTCGGGTAGAAATCGCTGCGCACCCGCGTCATGATGACCTGGGCGACGGCGATCTGGCCCTTGGTCGACTCGCCGCGCGCTTCGAAATAGACGGCGGTGGCCATGCAGCGCAACTCGCGGGCGCGGAATTCCTTCTCGGTCAGGCCGCCGAAGATGCTCGGCTCCTTTTCCTCGCCGTCGCCGCCCTTGACGCGGGCGAGCTTGACGAGATCGGCCCAGGTGGCCTGCGCCGAGGTGGCGCGGCGCGGGGTGACGGCGGCGACCACGCTCGGCTCGTCGGTGGAGGCGGTGGCGGTAATAGGGGATTTTTCCGGCGCGGCAAAAGCCGCCGTCTCGGCGGGGCCGGAGGGCGGCGGTGAGACGAAGAACAAAGCGGCGCTGGCCCCGGCGGTGATCTCGGGCTCGTCGGCCGGGGTGAGCAGCCTGGCAACCGCCATTTGCGGCAGCGACAGCCGGTCCCGCTTGCCGCCGCGATTGACGTCCTGCCCGAGAATGGTCTCCGCCGCCATGCCGGAAATCGAGCCGATCTCCATCGGCGTCATCGCGGCCGCCATGAAATGCGGCTTGTCGGCGCCCTCGATGCCCTCATCGGCGGTCGCACTGGCCGTGGACGGAGCGGCGGCATGGCCGCCTTCGACGTCGGCGCGATTCTGTTTGCCGTGCTGACTGAAAAGGGCGCTCGCCTGTGGCCCAAGCGCGATGCGCGGCGCGTCGGCCGGGGCCGGCACGCGCACGATGGTCACGCCATGGACGCGTGGCGCATGCCTTGCCGAAAGCGCGTAATCGATGAACGCGGACCCGGCGCCGAGCAGCGAAACCACCGTCGCGGCGGCGACAATTTTGGCGCTCCTCGTGGCGGAGCGTAAACCGATCACGACTTCCCTGCCCATCCTCCAGCGCCCCAAACGCTGAAATTTCACAACGCCTCGCAGACCCAGTGTCGCGACCTGTTTCAAATTAGAACAAGAAGTAAGGCTCATAAAGGTAAATGCATCCTTACCGCCCGCATGGATTGATGAAACCGCCCAAGACGTTTGAGCCAGAAAACTATGGAAAAAATAAGTTGTGGGAAGGGCAGGCAAGGCCGATCGGCCGCCACATACGGGGCAGCGCGTATGAAATTGCGGCGGCTGCGGACTATTGTGGTTTTTTGCTGTCGATAAAAGGCGTTTAAAGTTTTACAGATAATATCAAAATTTACTTAACCACGCTTATTAAAGCTAATATTTCATGTTTCTATTGAAATGCAAACTACATAAAATTTTACGTCGTGCAAACATAACCCAGCTCGAATCATCTTCGCCTAACATTTAGGCTTTCGGCGGATGATCTTGGTTCCTTAGCATCACCCGCCCCTGGATGGCTGAATGTCGGAACTATTGACCCAGCGATATCTTCGCACACGCCTGTGGCTGGCGGGAATTACGGTCGGGCTCAGCATGGTCATCGCGATTGTCGTCGGCTGGCAGGCCCTGTCATCCTTCAAGGCGCATGCCCTCTACTCCAAGCTCTTTACCGATTTGATCCAGGCGACCAGCCAATTCGAGTCGGAAATGTCAAGGCCGACCTCCAGTGACGAGACGGCCGCCGCTCAGGCAAGGCTGGTTGGCGCGCTGGACAATGTCGCCAATATCACCGCCCTGATGAGTTCGCTGACCGGCCCCGAAGGTCACCCCCAAGCGGCCACCGCCACGACGGCCTCCGCGGCGGATCTGCGCAATCTGCGCCAGCGCTACGGGCTGAAGCCCGGCACGATGCCGGAACCGCTGCGGGCGGTCTGGCAGGAGCGCGACGTCTCCGGCGCGACGCTCGAGACGGCGCTGTCCGACCTGGCCGTGTTCGGCCGCCAGCTCGCCGAGATCGAGGACCGGGGAAGCGCGAAATATCACGCCATCTCCAGCTATCTGCGCAACCAGGTGCATCAGTCGATCTGGCCGGCCTATCACCGCGCGCTGGACTCCATCTCCACGAGCACGGCGCTCACGGCCCAGGCCGGCATCTATCTGCTCGGCCTATGCGCGCTGGTGCTGCTGGGCGCCGCCGTGCTCAACACCGTCTTCATCTTCATCCCGCTGGTCGGCACGGTGATGCGAAGCCAGGACGAGCTCGTGCATGAACGCGACCGGGCGCTCGCCTCCGAAAAGGCCAAGCGCGAGTTCCTCGCCATGATGAGCCATGAATTGCGCACGCCGATGAACGGCGTGCTCGGTTTCGCCAATATGCTCCTGAGCTGCGATCTGCCGCCCAAGCAGCGCGACTATGCCGAGACCATCCATTCCTCCGGCCTGACGCTGCTCGACCTGCTCAACGACATTCTCGACATCTCCAATATCGAGACCGGCAAGCTGGAATTGGAAACCTCCGATCTGTCGATCGAGGAGGTGGTCGCCGAAGTCATCGCGCTGCTGGCGCCGCAGGCCTTCGCCAAGCGGCTCGAGATCGGCGCCTTCATCGATCCTTCGTTGCCGGAGATGCTGTCGGGAGACGTCGGGCGCGTACGGCAGATTCTGCTGAAGCTGACAGGCAACGCGATCAAATTCACCGAAAAGGGCGGTATCGCCATCGAGGTCCGGCATGAGGGCGTCCGGGTCGACGGCGATCACGACATCCGCTTCGCCGTCATCGATACCGGCATCGGCGTCCAGCCCGGCCAGATCGGCTCGATCTTCGACCACTTTACCCAGGCCGACAGCTCCAACCGGCGCAAATATAACGGCGCCGGCCTCGGCCTGCCGATTTGCCGCGAACTGGTCAAGCTCATGGACGGCAAGATCGGCGTCGATAGCACGCCCGGCGAGGGCAGCACCTTCTGGTTCCGCGTCCGCCTCGCCGACGCCGTGCCGCCGATGGAGGCCATCCGCGACAGCGCCGGCGGCAATCTGGACGGCGTGCGCTGCCTGGTCGTCGACGACAACGCGCTCAACCGTCGGATCTTCCAAATGCAGCTCGAAAGCTTCGGCGCCGAGGTCGATCTGGCCGCCGACGCCAACGGCGCGATGCACATGCTCGCCGGCGCCCTCAGCGAGGGCCGCCCGCACAGGATCGCGATCATCGACCACATGATGCCGGACGCGGACGGCCTGGTGCTGCGCCGTATGATCCGCGAGCAGCCGCAATACGGACCGGTGAAGCTCATCATTTCCTCGTCGGGAGGCATCAGCTTCGATCAGCAGGCGCGGGCGCTCGGCTTCGACGCGGCCTGTCCCAAGCCCGTCATGCAGGACAAGCTGGTCCGTCAGATGTTTGCCCTGCTGAAGCCGCTGGACGCCGCCGTCCTGCCCGTCAATCTCGCCAATATGCAGCCGTCCGCCGCGCCGGGCGGGGGGGAGCCGGCCGAGCCTAAAGCCCGCCTGCTGGTGGTCGAGGACAATGCCATCAACCAGCGGCTGATCATGGGCGCGCTGCAGCAGGCCGGCTATGTCGTCGACCTCGTCGGTGATGGCGTCGAGGCGGTGCACGCGGTGCAGCGCCTGCCCTATGATGTGGTGCTGATGGACATCCGGATGCCGGTGATGGGCGGTATCGAGGCGACCCGCCGCATCCGCTCGCTGACAGGGCCGGCCTCCCGCCGCCCGATCATCGCCATGACCGCCAACACCATGATCGGCGACCGCGAGGAATATCTCCAGGCCGGCATGAATGACTATATCGCCAAGCCCATCGACTTTCCGCTGCTCATCGGCAAGATCGAGAGCTATCTGGTCGCGCGCACCCACGCGTCGCTCGGCGAGGACGACATCACCCGGCAGGCACCGCTCGGCACGCTGCACCGCTAGAGCGGGATGAGGTAAAGTGGGTATCGCAGATCTGTTGCGCTCAGCTCGCTTCGGCGAGCAGGGAGAGCTGGCGCACGGGTGGCGGGCCTTCGAGGTCGCGGAGCCGTGTCGGATAGTCGCCGGTGAAGCAATGGTCGGTAAATTGGGGCTGGACGGGATCGCGGCGGTCGAAGCCCATCACTTGATAGATGCCCTCGACCGAGAGAAAGGCGAGCGAGTCGCAGCCCATTTTCTGGCGCATTTCCTCAAGCGAATAATTGGCGGCGAGGAGATGCTCTCGGTCGGGCGTGTCGATGCCGTAATAGTCCGGCCATGCGATCGGCGGACAGGCGATGCGCATATGCACTTCCGCCGCGCCGCGCTCATACATCATGCGGACGATCTTCATCGAGGTGGTGCCGCGCACGATGCTGTCGTCGATCAGGATGATGCGCTTGCCGGCGACGACGCTCGGGGTCGGGTTGTGCTTCAGCTTGACGCCGAGGGCGCGGATGCGCTGTTCGGGCTCGATGAAGGTGCGACCGACATAATGGTTGCGAATGATGCCGAGCTCATAGGGGATGCCGGATTGCTGGGCATAGCCGATGGCGGCGGGCACGCCGCTATCCGGCACAGCCATCACGACGTCGGCGTCGATGGGTGCCTCGCGGGCGAGCTGGGCGCCGAAGGCTTTGCGCACGTCATAGACGCAGCGGCCGCCGAGCACACTGTCGGGGCGCGAGAAATAGATATATTCGAAGATGCAGGGTCGCGCCGGGCGGTTCGGGAAGGGACGATGGCTCTCCAGCCCATCCTTCGAGATTACCACCACCTCGCCATTTTCGACTTCGCGCACGAATTCGGCGCCGATGATGTCGAAAGCGCAGGTCTCGGACGCCAGCACATAGGAGTCGCCGAGCTTACCGAGCATCAGCGGGCGGATGCCGAGCGGGTCGCGAGCGCCGATCAGCTTCTTGTTGGTCAGGCAAACGAGCGCATAGCCACCCTCGATTTGCAGCAGCGCCTCGATGAAGCGCTCGACGATGCGCTGCTTGCGGCTGCGGGCGATCAGATGCAGCACAACTTCAGTATCGGATGTAGACTGGAAGATGGCGCCGGTCTGCACCAGCCGCTCGCGCTGGGTGCGGGCATTGGTGAGATTGCCATTATGGGCGAGCGCGAAGCCGCCAGAGCCGTATTCGGCGAAAAGCGGCTGCACATTGCGCAGGAGGGTTCCGCCCTGCGTCGAATAGCGGACATGGCCGATGCTATAGCGGCCGGGAAGGCTCTCGAGCACCGGCGCCTTGGTGAAATGTTCGCCGACGAGGCCGAGGCGGCGTTCGGAATGGAACTGGTCGCCGTCGAAGGTGACGATGCCTGCGGCTTCCTGGCCGCGATGCTGCAGCGCGTGCAGGCCGAGAACTGTCAGGGCCGAAGCATCCGGATGGTCGAAAATGCCGAAGACGCCGCATTCCTCCCGGAGCTTGTCCTCGCGGTCCCAAGCCAGGAAGGATTGAAAATGATCTGCCGCTGCCGCTGCGCCGCTCTCGTCCATATGAACCGACCTCATCGTTTTCGGGGGGCGGGTTTATGACGCTTCTTGGGTTCCGCCTTGCGTGGGCGCGTTATAACGCTGATATGACCCGCTATATGTCACTTTCAAGACATAGAGGGCAGCCAAATTTTTGTGTTCGCGAATATTCTCGGCGCGTTGTCCACCAAACATTGAGGCTGGGTTGTCGGGGAGCAACGAAATAATGGCCCGGCCGGTGCTTTCGATCACGGTCAGCGAGCGGGCCTCGGTGACCCATTTCGGCAAGGTCTCCTTCGGCATGATGGCGACCAGCAGCTCATAGGCGATCACCACCAGGATCAGGCCGCGCGCCAGCCCGAAGACGAAGCCGAGCGTGCGGTCGAGCGCGCCGACGCGGCTATCGAGCACCCTGTCGGAGAGGCGCACGGTGATCAGGCTGACGACGATGAGGACGATCACGAAGACCGTGGCGATGAGCACGCCGTCCGCCAGGATGTCGGGCTGGATCATTTGCCGCAGCTTGTCGCGATAGAGCGGGTAGATGAACAGCGCGGCGAGGGCGGCGAAGGCCCAGGACATGATCGACAGCATTTCCCGCGTCAATCCCCGCAGCATGGCGAGGAAGGCCGAGATCAGCATGATCACTACCAATATGACATCGAGCCACTGTATGGGCATGGACATGGAACTCATCCTCTACACGGGGCAACCGGCGCCGTCTGCCGCGCCATATTCTCTTGTATCGGCCTTTGCCGCCTGCCGAAACGTCAATCAGCCTACAGCAGGCCGCTTACGGCTTTGTGTTGCGCCGCCGTCGCGGATGAAGCGCGCCGCCAGATCCGACAGATGCCGAAGCGGCGTGATCCGCAAACCCGACGAAAACTCCGAGACGTCTCCGAAGGCGGGAGCCGCAGCGGCGGTGAAACCCAGCTTCTGCGCTTCCTTCAGCCGCATGGCCGCATGACTGACGGGCCGGATGGCGCCGGACAGGCTTGCCTCACCGAAATAGACGCTATCGCCGCCCAAGGCAACGCCTGAATGGGCCGACAGGAGCGCCGCGGCGACGGCAACATCGGCCGCCGGCTCGGAAATGCGCAAGCCTCCCGCGACATTGAGGTAAATGTCATGCGCCCCGAGCTTGAAGCCGCAGCGGGCGTCGAGCACGGCGAGGATCATCGACAGCCGGTTGGCGTCCCAGCCGACGACGGCGCGGCGCGGTGCGGCAAAAGGTGACGGCGCGACAAGTGCCTGGATTTCCACGAGGATCGGCCGCGTGCCCTCGACGCCGGCGAAAACCGCCGCGCCGGGGCTGGCATCGTCGCGGTCGCCGAGGAACAGCTCGGACGGATTGGTAACCTCGCGCAGGCCGGTGCCGCCCATCTCGAAGACGCTGACTTCGTTCGCTGGGCCGAAACGGTTTTTCACCGAGCGTAGGAGCCGGAACAGGTGGCTGTTGTCGCCTTCGAAATAGAGCACGGTGTCGACCATGTGCTCGACCACCTTCGGCCCGGCGATCTGGCCGTCCTTGGTGACGTGGCCGACGAGGATGATCGAGGAGGAGCGGCGCTTGGCATAGGAGATCAGCGCCTGCACCGAGGCGCGCACCTGGCTGACGGTGCCGGGCGCGGCGTCGAGCATGTCGGTCCACAGCGTCTGGATCGAGTCGATGACGACCAGCTCGGGCGGCGTGCCGTCCTCCAGCGTCGACAGGATGGTGGCGGTGTTCGTCTCGGCGGCGAGTTCGACGGGCGCCTCCGAGACGCCGAGCCGCTTGGCGCGCATCCGGATCTGCTGGGCGGCTTCCTCGCCGGAGAAGTAGATGGCGCGCTTGCCGGCGGAGGCGAGCCTTGCCGCCAGTTGCAGCAGCAGCGTGGATTTGCCGATGCCGGGATCGCCGGCCAACAGGATCGCCGAGCCGGGCGCGAGGCCGCCGCCGATCACCCGGTCGAATTCGCCGATGCCGGTCTCAAGGCGCGGCAGTGGCGGGACGTCGTCATTCAGCGTTTCCAGTTTCACGCCGGACGTGCGGCTGCGGCGCTTGGCCTTGGCGTCGAGCGGCGAGGCGGCGCCGCTTTCCTCGGTCAGCGTATTCCATTCGCCGCAGGCCGCGCAGCGTCCGGACCATCGGGGACTGGGGGAACCGCAGGATTGACACACAAATTCACGCGCCGCTTTGACCATAAATTGGTTCCTTTATGCGGACGGCTCCCCGGTGTCATCGCCGGTTCCCCCGCTGAAGTAAATTCGGTGATAACGCGGACCCAGACTCGTCAGAATCTCATAGCCGATGGTGCCCGCCAGCGCGGCGGCGTCATCGACCGTAAAATGATGCCCGATCAATTCGGCAAACCCGCCGCGCTCGATGCGCCCCGGCGCGATGCCGGTGACGTCGAATACGCTAAGATCCATGGAAACGCGGCCTAAGATTGGCAATGGCTCGCCGTCGACATAGGCGGGCGCGCCGGCCTGCGCGTCGCTGGAGCTGAGGGCACGAAATATACCGTCCGCATAACCAACCCCGACCGTGGCGTAGCGGGTGCGGCGGGTAAGCCGCAGCATGCCGTTATAGCCGACGGTTTCGCCGGCCTCCGCCTCGCCGGTCTGCAGAATGCGGCCGTAGACACGAACGACCGGCTCCATCGGGTTTTCCCGGTCGGAAAAGGGATTGCCGCCATAAAGCGCGATGCCGGGGCGCACGAGGTCCAGGCAGAATTGCGGGCCGATGAAGATGCCGGCGGAATTGGCGAGGCTGAGCGGTGTACCCGGCAATTCCGCCGCGAAGGCGATCAGCCGCTCGAGCTGCTCGGCGTTCATGGCATCGCTGGGCGTGTCCGCGGAGGCCGGGTGGCTCATCAACAGGCTGATCGGGAAGGCCCGGAGCATGTCCGGCGCCGAGAGCAGGGCGCGGCGGTCTTCGGCCTTGAGCCCGAGGCGGTTGAACCCGGTATCGACATGGATGGCGGCGGGAGGCGGCGGCGCCTGGGTCGCGCGGCAGCAGGCGGCCCATTCCTCGATCTCCACCATGCTGCCGAGCACCGGGCGCAGATCGAGCCCGGCGTAGGAGGCGGCGGTGCCGGGCAGCAACCCGTCGAGCACATAGATGACGGGATCGGGAAGGGCCGCGCGCAGCGCCTCGGCCTCGGCCAAGGTCGCCACGAAAAATGTCCGGCAGCCGGCTTCATACAAGGCCGCGCCGACGGGAGCCGCGCCAAGCCCATAGCCATTGGCCTTGACCACGGCCGAACATTCGGCGGGCGCCGCGATCATGCGCAGCTTCTTGTAGTTCCGCACCAGGGCGGCCAGATCGACGGCCAACACGCCGGTCGCCGCCGGGGGGATGTCGGCGCCGCCGAAAAGGCGGCCGAGCGCCGTGCTGTCGCGTCCTATCCCTGATGATCCGCCATCCATTACTCGCTCGAATAATGCCTGGGCAGCCGGCTGTCGTCGGCGAGGTCCGAGAAGCGCGTGAATTCAGGGGTGAATTGCAGCCGCACCGTGCCGGTCGGGCCGTGGCGCTGCTTACCAATAATCACTTCGCCGATGCCTTGCACCTGATCCATCTCGTCCTGCCACCGCTGATGCTCCTCGACCTTGGTGATCGAAGGCTCGGCGCGCTGCACATAATATTCCTCGCGGAACACGAACATAACCACATCCGCGTCCTGTTCGATAGAGCCGGACTCGCGAAGGTCCGAAAGCTGCGGGCGTTTATCCTCGCGGTTCTCGACCTGACGCGAGAGCTGCGACAGCGCCAGGATCGGTACCGCAAGTTCCTTGGCCAGAGCTTTCAGCCCGGTGGTGATCTCGGTGACTTCCTGCACGCGGCCTTCCGACGAGCGCTTGGCCGAGCCGCTCAGCAATTGCAGATAGTCGACCACGATCAGGCCGAGGCCGCGCTGGCGTTTCAGCTTGCGGGCGCGGGCGGCGAGCTGGGCGATCGAAATGCCGCCGGTGTGGTCAATGAACAGCGGCAGCGATTGCAGCTCCTGCGTTGCCTTCACCAGCCGGTGGAACTCATCCTCGCTGATCAGGCCGCGCCGGATCTTTTCGGAGGAGATCTGCGCCTGCTCGGAAATGATGCGGGTGGCGAGCTGTTCGGACGACATTTCGAGCGAGAAGAAGCCGACGATGGCGCCGTCGGTGACTTCCTCCTGGCCGCCGGGGCCGGGCTGGGTCTTGAATGCCTTGGCGATGTTGAACGCCAGATTGGTGGCCAGCGCCGTCTTGCCCATGGACGGGCGTCCGGCGAGGATGAGCAGGTCCGACGGCTGCAAGCCACCCAGGGCCCGGTCGAGATCCTTCAGCCCGGTCGAGATGCCCGACAGGCCGCCCTGGCGCTCGTAGGCTTTCGACGCCATGTCGATGGCGTCGCCCAGGGCGTGGGAGAACTCCATGAAGCCCGAGCCGTACTTGCCGCGCTCGGCGAGGCCGTAAAGCCGCTGCTCGCTCTCCTCGATCTGCTTTTCCGGCGGCATGTCGAAGGGCGAATCATAGGCGATGTTGACCATGTCCTCGCCGATCATGATGAGGTCGCGGCGGACGGAGAGGTCGTAAACGGTGCGGCCATAATCCTCGGCATTGATGATGCTGGTTGCGTGCGCGGCGAGCCGGCCGAGATATTGCGGCACCGTCACCGTGCCGATGGCGTCCTCGTTCTCGAAGAAGCTCTTCAGCGTGATCGGTGTCGCGTGCTTGCCGCTCTGGATGAACTTGGCCGCGGTTTCGAAAATCCGCCCATGCAGCGGATCGAAGAAATGATGCGGCTCCAAAAAGGCCGAGACGCGGTCGAACGCCTCGTTGTTGATCAGGATGGCGCCGAGCAGCGCCTGCTCGGCCTCGATATTGTGCGGGGCTTGGCGGAACGGAATGGCGGGATCGCCGGAAACGGCTTGCAGATGGGATGGCGTGGCGGCTGGCTTCTGTCTCATGGGCGGCATGATTAGCCGATTCCGCGACCCACGGAATCGGCAAGCGCGGAGCGGTCCGAACTCATACCCGTTTTGCACAGCCGGGAGCGCGGTTGGTTGACGGATTCGGCTGCAACTTTACCCGATTCGTCAGAGACTTAGTTACCCGAATGCGTGCGAACATCCACAGTTTCCCGCGCAGGATGCGGAAGCGCCCAAACCGCGGTTTCGCGGGTCTGGGCGACGAGGGCGTCCTCCTGCTGCAGCCGGGCTTCCTCGGCGGCCATATAGTCCCGGGTGATGGGCAGCACGTCGATCTCCTTGGCGAACTGCATTTGCAGCACCGACAGCCCGCCCCAGCGGAACCCGGCCTCACAGGATTGAAGGTAGAAATCCCACATCCGGCAGAAGCGCTCGTCGTAGAGCGACGCGATTCGCTCGCGATTGGCCTCGAAGCGCTCGCGCCAGGCGCCGAGCGTCATGGCGTAGTGCAGGCGAAGATTCTCGGTGTCGGTCAGCCAGAGGCCCTGGCGCTCGATCAAAGGGGCGAGCTGAGACAGGCTCGGCAGATAGGCGCCGGGGAAAATATGCCGGCGCAACCATGGGTTGATCTGCGAGGGCGGCGTCTGGAACGCGATGGTGTGAATGAGCGCGACGCCGTTTTCCGTCAGCAGCGAGGACAGCTTTCGGAAGAAGGCGGCGAAATGCGGTTTGCCGACATGCTCGAACATGCCGACCGAGACGATGCGGTCATATGTCCCCGCTTCCAGCCGGTAATCGGAGAGCTTGAAGGTGACGCGGTCGGCAAGGCCGGCGGCGCGGGCGCGCTCGCTGGCGTAGCGGAATTGCTCATCGGACAAAGTGAGGCCGGTAACGCGCACCGGATAATGCTCGGCGAGATAGATGGCGAGGCCGCCCCAGCCCGACCCGATGTCCAGAATATGCTGGTGCGGCCGGATGTTGAGCTTGGCGGCGATATGCTGCTTCTTGTGCAGCTGGGCGGCGTCGAGATCGTCGCCATCCTCGCGGTAATAGGCGCAGGAATATTGCCGGTCGGCGTCGAGGAAGAGCGAGAACAGCTCGCCGGACAGATCGTAATGATGCTTGACGTTCTGGCGCGAGCGGCTGGTCCAGTTGAGCACCGCCGGCATCTTGACGATGTCCTCGATGCGGTAATAGGCGCGCCCCGGCAGGCTGTCGTTCCAGCGCCGGGTGTTCTGCAGGATGACGCCGACGAAATCGCGCAGCGAACCCTTGTCTATCACCAGCGAGCCGTCGGTATAGGCTTCGCCGACATTCATCGCCGGGTTCTTCGCGATCCGCCAGGCGAGGCCGGGATCACGCAAAGTAATGGCGGCATCGAGCGGCGCATTCGCATCGCCGAACTCGTAGGTTTCGCCGTCATGGTCAGTAATCTGCAGGCGGCCTTGCTTCACCAGCCGCTTCAAAACCATGTTCAACGCAAACATGCCAACAACCATCAGCAAAAAGCGTCAGATGACACCCTAGCTTAACGATCCTGCAAACAACTGCAAGCCCTTGTAATGGTTCCCCATTGAGTCAAATTTCGAGCAGTTTTGGGCCGAATTCACCTGTGCTGTGCAAACACCAGGCAAGCGCTTACAGATTGGCCCGGGCAACCTTGAGCCAATCCTGGTCGGCCTTCACGATGGTCACGCGCCGCGCCGTTCCAGCGCGCACGACATCCTCGAACAAAGCCCGCGCTTTGGCCGGTTCCCCCAGCCGTAAAAGCAAGAGTCCGTAGCGGGTTCGCGCCTCCAACCCCGCATAATAGCGGGACAGATGGGCATATTCTTCCGCCGCTTCGGCAAGGCGGTCCTGCGCCTCGAGCGCGCGTGCATAAAGGAGATGGCCGTCCTGATGCACCATGTCAGGATGTGCCGCGCGCAGGCGGTTCAGAGTCGCCTCGGCCGCCGCAGCGTCGCCTGAGGCAAGTTGCGCGCGGGCCAGGCCAAAGAGCAACGGCGCATCGTCGGCGAAAATGCCTTGCGCCGCCGTTTGGTAGAGCGAGATCGCTTCGGCCCACATGTTTTTGCGCTCGCATTCCTCGGCCAGCGCCCGCTTCGTTTCGACGCTGTCAGTGCGTGAGGCTTCGTCATGACGTCGCCGCCATTCGCGGTTAGGGTCGACAAGATCGCTGATGCCACCGGCGACGCGACGCGCCCGGCGCGTCTGGCCAAGTTCCGGTACAAGCTCGAACAGGACATAGGCAATCGAGCCGACCAGCGGAACGAAGATCAGGACAAAGGTCCAGAATTGCGGACGCCCGGTTTTCATGGCGTGATAGGCGAAACCGATGGCGATCAGAAGATGGAAAAGTCCGATAAACGGCATGAGGAGCCCCCTCTCATGAACATGCCGGCACCCTAGACAGGGGTTGCCGGGCGCGCAAGAAACGGCGCGGCAGATTCGTCCTCGAAGGGTAGATTTTGCACTTACGCGATTTCCGTACTCGACGGCGGTTTTCATAATCTGATAGCGGAGACCGTCGAGCGGATTTGCCGCCCGACGATCAGCGGACATGAAAGACATACCGAATGAGAATCGACGCCATCGCCATCGGCAAGAATCCACCCGAGGACATCAACGTCATCATCGAGGTGGCCATCGGCGGCGAGCCGATCAAATATGAGATGGACAAGGAGGCCGGCACGCTGGTGGTCGACCGCTTCCTCTATACGCCGATGCGCTATCCCGGCAATTACGGCTTCGTCCCGCACACGCTGTCCGACGATGGCGACCCGATCGACGTGCTGGTCGCCAATACCCGGCCGATCGTGCCAGGGGCGGTCATCAACGTGCGCCCGATCGGCGTCTTTCAGATGCAGGACGATGGCGGCATGGACGAAAAAATCATTGCGGTGCCATCACACAAGCTGACCAAGCGCTATGATGCGGTGAAGAGTTACAAGAACCTGCCGGAGATCACGGTCGATCAAATCCAACATTTTTTCGAACATTATAAGGACCTGGAACCGGGCAAGTGGGTTAAGGCCATTGGCTGGGGCGATGAGGTTCTCGCCAAGCGGCTGATCATGGAAGCCATCGAGCGGAATAAGACACAGCCGAAATAGCGGGGGGCATTTGCCCCTCAATATTGCGGACCCCGCGCGTATTTCATGAACCCAAAGAGAGGCCAAACGACGAATAGGACGATGCGCGCACGTGTTGTTGCGGGTGCAGGTGGCGCGAGGAGACTTCTGATGAAACGACACGCAATGAAGGCTGCCCTGGCAGTCTCCGCATTCCTCTTCCTGTCCGCCCCGAGCGCGGAGGCGAGCACTGACGCTCTCCGCGCCGAGGCTTATTTCAACGCCATCGCCGGCGGCAATGCCGAGACCATCGCCTCGTTCTACGCCGACAAGGCCGAATTCCACTGGGTCGGCGGACCGCTCGCCGGCGTCTATACCGGCAAGGCGCAGATCAAGGGCGTCTGGAAGCGCTTCAGCGAGGAAGCCGGCGACATCGACTATAAGGTGCTCGAGGTATCCGAAAGCCAGAACGGCAAGGTCTCGACCGTCACCGCGCGGGTTGATTTCATCGGGCCGAAGAAGATCCCGGTGAAATTCATCCTGATGTATGAGAACGGCAAGATCGTCAAAGAGATCTGGCAGGTTGAAAAGCCCACCTCGACGCCTCCCGCCGGCGGGCCTGTCGCCGCCGCGAAGGCCGAGCCGGTGCCTGAGACGCCGGCTCCGGCCGCATCGCCTACCGTGACGGCCGCCGTCCCGGCGCCTGCTCCGGCTGCGCCTTCGACGACGCCCGCGCCGGTCGCGGCCACCGCGACGCCGCCGGCATCACCGCCCGCGCCTGCCGCGACGATCGCGACGGTGACGGAGCAGCCGCCAACCGCCAAAGAGCGCGCGACCGCATCGGCTCACGCCCAGGGCGACGCGAAAATGGATGTCCCGGCCAAGCGCGAGGCCAAGGAAGGCGAGCACGACTACCTGCCGCCCTCCGCGCGGAAGGCCGCCGCAGTGCCGACACCGGACAAGGCCGCCAAAGCCCCGCCTTCCAAGCAGAAGCCGAAACTCGCCAAGAAGGATGACAAGCCCGAGAAGGCCGACAAGAAGAGGACCGAGGCCCGCCGCGACGATGACGGCTATTATGACGACGACGATTATGATTACGACTACGGCTATGAGCGCCCGCGCCATTACGGCTATTGGGGCCCCCGGCGGTTCCGCTTCGGCTTTGGCTATTACCCTTACTAGGATGGCCCCGAGACCCGCTGCTCTAACCGTACGCTGAGCGACTCTTCCCGGATGTCGCGAAGCGGCGAGCCGGGGCCCGGCCGCCGATCGCGCGCATTTGTGGTCGGCAAATGGGTCCCGGCTCGGCGCGGCGCTATAGCAGCGACAATGCCGCCAGTTCGGCGCGCATGGCGGGCGGGATGTCGCCCTCGTCGAAGCGTCCCGCCGCGCCAAGATCTGCGGGCGCGTCCTCCGGCTTGAGATAGCGCCAGCCCTGGAACGGACGGCGCGGCTGCGGACGCGTCGCGATCAGCGCGTGGTCGAGCACGATGCCGCACAGCGAGCGGCCTTCCTGGTCCGTTTCCTCGCGCAATTCGAGCACCTTTTGCCGGCATTGGATCGCACCCTTGATGACCCAATAGAGCGAACCGCTCGTCAGCACGGCGTCGGCTTGGCGCGGGGCGTGGCGGGTGCGGTGGATCAGCTCCGCAGGCGCGCCGGCACGGCGGTATTTCTCCAGCCGCATCGTCTGCCAAGCCGCCAGTTGCTCAAAACTGTCGATGCCGACGCAGAGCTTAATCAGATGCATGCGCGCCTTCCATCTCCAGTTCGGCGATGACCGCGCCGAGATCGACCTGATCGCCCTCGCGGTGCGTCAGGCTCTTGACGATGCCGTCGGCCGGGGCGTGCAGAATATGCTCCATCTTCATCGCCTCGACCACCGCCATCCTGTCGCCGCGCGCCACGCGGTCGCCTTCGCCGACAAACATTTTTGCGAGCCGTCCCGGCATCGGCGCGCGCAGCAGGCCGCCGCCTGACGCATCGGCCGCATCCGCCTTCTGGCGCGGCGCGAAGCGGACACGCGTCGGGCGCATGGCGCGCCAGACGATGATTCCGTCGTCAGTGGGGATGGTTTCGGCTGTGTCCGTCGGGCTGCCGTCGACGAGGCGCGGGCCGGTGGGCGTCCAGTCGATGGCGACGCTATGGTGGGCGCCGTTTGCCTCGACGTCGTAGGTCAATTTTCGCAGCGTCGTAAGGTCGAAGGAATCGTTGATGTCCCAAGGGCTATGCGGCTCGTCGGAGATTGCGCGCCGCAGTGCCGTCGCCTCGCACTGCCGCGCCTTGATCAGCGCGAGCGCGCCTAGCCTGACGGCAGCGGCATCGTCTTCCGCCGCAGTCAGCTCGGCAAGGTGGCCTTCGATATAGCGCGTGGAAAGCCGCTCGCCCCCGCTTTTCGCCCGCGCCGCCAAGCCGTGCAGAAAGGCCAGATTGGTCTGCGGCCCCGCGAGAACCGTTGCCTCCAGCGCGCCGAGCAGCCTGTCATAGGCCGCCCCCCGTTCCGTGCCGAAACCGATGATTTTGGCGATCATCGCGTCATAATATGGAGGCACCTCGCTGCCGGTCTCGACGCCGCTGTCGATCCGCACGCCGTCCCCCTCCGGAAACCGTGCCAGCCAGATTCTGCCCGGCGATGGCAGGAACCCCGTCGCCGGGTCCTCGGCGTAAAGCCGCGCCTCGACGGCCGCGCCTTTCGCCTTGATCGCCTTTTGCGCCAGCGGCAAGGGCTTGCCCGCCGCGACCAGGAACTGCCATTCGACAAGATCGAGGCCGGTGATAAGCTCCGTCACCGGATGCTCGATCTGGAGCCGGGTATTCATCTCCATGAAATAGAACGGCGTCTCGTCCGTCATCGGACCGCCGGGTACCAGGAACTCGACCGTCCCCGCGCCGAGATAGTTCACCGCGCGGGCGGCGGATAGCGCGGCCTCCGTCATGCGGGCGCGAAGGCCGGCGGGCATGTTGATGGCGGGCGCTTCCTCGATGACCTTCTGGCTGCGCCGCTGCAGCGTGCATTCGCGCTCGAACAAATGCACGGCATGGCCGTGGCTGTCGCCGAAGACCTGCACTTCGATATGGCGCGCCGGCTCGATCAGCTTCTCGATCATCAGCCGGCTGTCGCCGAACGCGGCCTGCGCCTCGCGCCGCGCGCTGGCTGCCGCCTCGCTGAGATCGCCCGCCGCGAAAACCGGCTTCAGCCCCTTGCCGCCGCCGCCCGCAATCGCCTTCAGGACCACCGGGTAGCCGATCTGGGCCGCCTCGCGCGCGAAAGTCGCGTCGTCCTGAGCCTCGCCGGAATAGCCGGGCACGGTCGGGATGCCGAGTTTCGCGGCCAGCCGCTTCGCCTCGTCCTTCTGCCCCATGATGCGGATCGCCTCGGGCGAGGGGCCGACGAAGACCAGCCCGGCCCGAGCGCAGGCTTCGGCAAACTCCGCGTTCTCCGCTAGGAAGCCGCTGCCCGGATGGACGCATTCCGCCCCTGCCGTTAGCGCCGCCGCGACGACCCGGTCCTGGCGCAGATAGCTGTCGGCGCTCGGCGCGGGGCCGATCTCGATGCTCTCATCGGCCGCCTTGACATGCAGCGCCGTGCGGTCGGCGGCCGAATGCACCGCGACCGCGCGCATGCCGAGGCGCTTGGCCGTGCGGATCACGCGCAGCGCGATCTCGCCGCGATTGGCGATGAGAACCGATTTGAACAAGCCAAGACCCTCCGGCCGCGAATCCGCCCAATGCTAGAGCGGGATGAGGAAAAGTGGATACCGGTTTTCCGCTCGTCATCCCGCTTTAAGTGTAAGAACGCGCATTTTACCGCAAATAGGATGCTGCTTCGCGACCGCCCCAACAGCATCGACAATCCTGTCAGCGGCGCGGGCGAAGGCGGAACTCTCGGCGATTATGGCTGTTGGGTGCTAGGATGCGGACGCGGCGGTTTTGGGCCGCAGGGGCGGGCGCATGCCTGGAACGAAAAAGAGGGGAACTTCATGTCTCGGCCGACTTTCGCCATTTGGCTCATTTCAACCATTCTCGCCGTTGTCGTCATCCTGATGGTCTATGCCGGGGTCCGCGTCCCCGTGCTGTCGGACATCGTCGCCGGCCACACGTTCGAAGTGCTGCTGCTCGCCTATATCCTGATGTGGCTGGGCACCACTTTCGACGGGCTGTGATCGCTAAAATCTCATCATCCTATCGCTCGCATCAAACAGGCGGCGGCTTGTCCGGCGCCTGTTTGAGCGGCGTGTGTTCGCCGGCGCGCGGATGGGCGCGGTCATAGATGCGCAGCAGCGCTTCGCGGTCGACGTCGGTGTAGATCTGCGTCGTCGATAGGCTGGCATGGCCGAGCAATTCCTGGATCGCGCGCAGATCGGCGCCGTTCCCGAGGAGATGCGTCGCGAAGGAATGGCGCAGCGCGTGCGGCGTCGCCGTCTCCGGCAGGCCGAGCGCGCCGCGCATCCGGGCCATCAGCAATTGCAGGATGCGGGGCGAAAGCTGCCCGCCCTTGGCGCCCCGGAACAGCGGCCCCTCCGGCGGCAGTGGAAACGGGCATAGCGCGATATAATGCGCAACCGCTCGCTGGATCGCGGGCAGCACCGGTACCAGCCGCTCCTTGCCGCCCTTGCCCTTGACCCGGACGATATCGCGCGGGGGCACCGGCGCGTCGCGGCGGGCGATGCCGAGCGCTTCCGAAACCCGCAGGCCCGAGCCGTAGAGCAGCATCATGGCCGCGCCGTCGCGGGCGCCGATCCATTTCTCCTGGCCCCGCCCTTTCGCATCCCCGCTCTCAGCCATGACAGTGGCGGCCTTGGCGACGGTCAGGGGCTTCGGCACCGAATGCGGCACCTTGGGCAGCGCGACCGCGAGCACGGCGCGGTTTTTCAGCAGCGAGGCGCGTTCGAGGAAGCGGAAGAAGGCGCGCAGGGCGGAAATGCTGCGCGACAGGCTGCGGCTGCAAGCGCCGGACGCGCGGCGCGCGGCCATGAAGCCGCGCAGCTCCTGCGGCGTCAGCCGGTTCAGATGGCCGAGCGAGGCGGGCGCGCCGAGCCGTGTTTCCAGGAAGGCGAAGAACTGGCGGACATCGCGCTCATAAGCTTCGAGCGTATTGTCGGCATAGTCGCGCTCATTGCCGAGGAAAGCGAGCCAAGCGCGGACGGCAGCAACGGCATCGGGCGCGGCGGGGAAGACGGACGGCTCGTCTTGCGCGGCGCTCATGATTTGCCGCCCCCAATGCAGGGACGGAAGGGCCGGCTATCGAATGGTCTGCTGCGATTCCGGCCCATCGAACTCCACTCTACAAAATACTCTGGCCGGTCTTGGCCCAATCGGCGAGGAACTGCTCCAGGCCGCGGTCGGTCAGCGGATGGCTGGCGAGCTGGCGCAGCACGGCCGGCGGCAGCGTCGCCACGTCAGCCCCCGCCAGCGCGCATTCGGTGACATGGCGCGGATGCCGGATCGAGGCGGCGAGAATTTCAGTCTTCAGCGCCGGGTAATTGTCGTAGATCGCGCGGATGTCGCGGATGAGCGCCATGCCGTCCTCGCCGACATCGTCGAGCCGGCCGAGAAAGGGCGAGATGAAGGTCGCGCCGGCCTTTGCCGCCAGCAGCGCCTGATTGGCCGAGAAGCACAGCGTCACATTGACCATGGTGCCTTCGCCCGTCAGCGTCCGGCAGGCGGTCAGACCGTTCCAGGTCAGCGGCACTTTCACGGCGACATTGCCGGCGATCTCGGCGAGCCGGCGTCCCTCGGCGATCATGGCCTCGGCCTCCGTGGCGGCGACTTCGGCGCTCACCGGTCCGGGCACGACGGCGCAGATCTCTTTCACCGTCTCGATGAAATTGCGGCCGGATTTGGCGATCAGCGAGGGGTTGGTGGTTACGCCGTCGAGCATTCCGGTCGCGGCCAGGGCCCGGATTTCAGCGATATCGGCGGTGTCGACGAAAAACTTCATGGCCCACGTCCATTGGTCCGTTGTTTCATAGCGCGCCGGAGTTTACGTTTCGTTAATCGGTGCCGTCCGGGTGCGAACCCGGCGTCCCGGCTCCCACGTCCGGCCCCGCGCGCCCTCTATCTATACGGCAAATCACGGTCCCGGCGCCAAGAGAACGCGCTGATGCCATCTTTCAAGGCCAGCGTTGGCCCAAAAAATAGGCAATGGGAGGAAGCCGCCATTCGCGAGGGACGCTGGCCGGGCCAAGTCAAACAGGAGATACCATGACCTCTGAATTTTCGCTCAGCCGCCGCGAGCTGCTGACGGGCGCCGCCGCGCTCGCCGCTTTGCCGCTTCTCGGCGCCGTGCTGCCGGGCGCCGCCTTCGCCGCCGCGCCGCAGCTCGGGCCGATGCGCTCCTCGGTCTATCGCGCCAAGCTCGGCCAGTTCGAAGTCACCACCATCCTCGACGGCGCCATCCAGGTGGACGGGCCGCATCCGGTCTACGGCCAAAACCAGCCCGCCGAAGCGGTCAAGGCGTTCGCCGAGCAGAATTTCCTCTCCTCGAGCAAGATCGAGAACAGCTTCACGCCCGTCATCGTCAACACCGGCAAGGAAGTCGTGGTGTTCGACAGCGGCAATGGCGCGGCGCGCCGACCCTATGCGGGCAAGCTCGCGATCAAGCTGGGCGAGGCGGGGCTGAAGCCGGAGGATGTCGATGTCGTCGTCATCACCCACGGCCATCCGGACCACATTGGCGGTTTGATGGAGGACGGCAAGCCGCTCTTCCCCAAGGCCCGCTATGTTATCGGCGAGACGGAATATAATTTCTGGACCCATAAGGACCGGCTCGCCGGGCCGACCGAAGCCATCGCCAAGCTGGTGCAGACCAATGTCGTGCCGCTGGCCGACAAGATGACATTCATCAAGCCTGACGCCGAAGTCGTCCCCGGCATCCGCGCCGTCAATGCCTTCGGCCATACGCCGGGCATGCTGGCCTATCATGTCGAGAGCGACGGCAAGCGTTTCCTGATCATGGCCGACGTCACCAATCATTATGTGATGTCGCTTATGAAGCCGGACTGGCATGTCCGCTTCGACATGGACAAGGACACCGCGACCGCCACCCGCAAACGCATCCTCGACATGCTGGCGACCGACCGGCTGCCGGTGACGGGCTATCACATGCCGTTCCCGTCCATCGGCTTCGTCGAGAAGACGGCGGACGCCTATCGCTGGGTGCAGGCAAGCTATCAGTTGCACCTGTAGCCGCGGAACGGGCCGCGCCTGTCGCTGAAAGTTAGCCGTGCTGGTCGAGGAAGCGGCGGCAGGATTGGAAATCGCGGTCATAGCCGGAGGGCAGGGCGACGCCTTTCGACTTGGCGAGACTCTGCGCGTAACTGACCATGCGCGCCGTCGGCGCCTGGCTTCGCGGCGGCGGCGCGGACGGCTCCTGGGCCGGGGCGGCGGCCTCGGCCGCCTTGGGCTTTCTTGCCCGCTTCGGCGCGGCGGTCCCGGATGTCTTGGCCGGTTTGGGCCCGCCCGCCGCTTTTGCCGAAGCCTTCGGCTTGCGCGCGGCCCGCGCCTTGCCGCTCGGCGCGGCGGACGGGGCGGCTTGCAGATCGACCGCCCCTTTCGGCCGCTGCCGCAGCGCCGCGATCAGCGCCTCGGCTTCGGCGGCGATGCCGTCGATCACCGTCCGGAAGTCGGCGCGGCCGGTGACGACGGCGTCGAGCTGCATCTCCCATTGCGCCGTCGTGCCGGGATCGACCAGGGCCGGCGCGGCGTCGCGCAGCAGCTCGAAAAGCTGGAGCCCGGCCTCGGTCGGCACCACGAGCTTGCCATCCGCCGCCAGCAAATTCTGCCGCTTCAGCCCCTTGATGATCTCGGCGCGGGTCGCGGGCGTGCCGATGCCCTTGGCCTCCTTCAGCCGCTCGCGCATGGCGGGCGCCTCGACGAAACGCCAAGCGTTCTGCATGGCGTCGATCAGCGTGCCTTCATTATAGCGCGGCGGCGGCACGGTGCGCTTGGCCTCGACGCGTGGCTCGCGCAGCGTCGCCGCTTCGCCATCCGCGAGCGGCGGTAGCGTCTGCTCGGCGTCATCGCCGCCGTCCGGATCGGCGCCGCCATAGACCGCCTTCCAGCCCTGCACCAGCGGGATGCGGCCAGAGGCGCGGAACTCGGCAGACTTGCCGCCGGGCACCGGAACGGCCATCGTCACCACGGTCTGACGATATTCGAAATCCGGCATCATCGCCGCCAGATAAGAGCGGCAGATCAGCGCGAACAGCCGCTTCTCGTCGTCGCTGAGACGGGTCAGCCGGCGCTCCAGATCGTCCATCACATTGACGTTGGGCACCACGGCGTGATGCGAGACGCCCTCCAGCGCCTTGTCGCTGAAATGCCCCGACTTGCCCTTGCGGATCACCGGCTTGCTCAGGTCGAGATGGGCAAAGCCCCGCAAACCCGTCAGCGCGCCGGTGATGACGGGGACGTCGGCGATCTGATTCTCGGTCAGATATCGCGCCTCGGCGCGCGGATAGGTGATGAGCTTCTTGCCGTCGCCATCATAGAGCTCCTGCGCGATGGAGAGGGTCTTGTCCGCCGTCCAGCCCCATTTCGCCGAGCAGGTTTTTTGCAGGGCGGGCAGGTCGAACAGTTTTGGCGGACCCTGGCGGCAATGCTCGACCGATACGCCGAGCGCGCCGCGATGATCGGCGGCGGCACGGCAGATGGCGTCGGCGCGGGCGCGGTCCTTGAGGCGCTGCTTGGGCGGCGGCGCGTGGCGCATCGGAAACGTCCCGCCTTCGACATGCGCCGTGGCGACGATCTCGAAATAATCCTCCGGCTTGAAATTGCGGATCTCCAGCTCGCGCAGACAGATGATGCCGAGCGTCGGCGTCTTGACGCGGCCGATGCCGATGACGCCGCGCGTGCCGGGCGCGAGCAGTGTCTTGGTCGCCGTGCGGGTGAGCGAGAGATTGAAGATCTGGTCGGCCTGCTGGCGGGCGACGGCGGCCTCGTAGAGCGGGCGCAACTCCTGGTTCGGCTTCAGCGCGTCGAAGGCTTGCCGGATGGTCTTTGGGTCCTGGGCGGTGAACAGCGCCCGCCGGACGCGGCCGCGATAGCGCAAATGCTCGAGGATTTCCTGGCCGATGAGCTGGCCCTCGCGGTCGCAGTCGGTGGCGAGGATGACTTCGTCGCATCCCTTCAGCGCGGCGGCGATGGCCTTCAGCTTGCCCGGCTTATTGCCCTGCAACGACGGCTTGGTCGGATAGAGCCCGTCGGGCTTGAGCAGCACGCAGGACCAGCTTTTCCAGCCTGCATTGACCTCGTCCGGTTCGGCGAGACGAAGCAGATGGCCCTCCGCCGGCAGGATTTGCCCGAAGCGATCGCCGAGCGCGAGGCGCAAATCCTTGGCCTGGCTGGTTTTCTCGGTGATGATCAATGTCGCCATGGCCCGCCGCGCGCTGTGATTCTGTCGGCATCAGCCTAGCGAAGACGGGCTAAAGGGCAACCGGTCGGGGGCGAGCTATCAACTGCGGCGTTGGGCGCGCCTACGCATCGTGCCAGCGCGGGAAGGTGGCCGCCTGGCCGCGCATCTCGCCATGATCGTCGATGAGCTGCCAGATGGTGCAATCCTCGATCCAGAAGCGGCGGCCGGATTTGGCAATGCGCAGGCCGCGATATCCGGCGGCGAAGCCTTGCAGCCTCACCCGATCCAGGAGCCGCTGGCGATCCTCCTGGCTTGACGGCTCGGCGGACAGGCGCGAGGGCAGGGCGGTGAACGCGTCCCAATCATACTCGAAACAGGCCTGGGCCGCTCGGTTGGCATAGATGAAGCGCGGATCGGCGTCGGTATTATGCGCCAGCACGCAAAAAGGCGCGTCTTCGTAAAGCCAGCGGGCCTGCTGCGCGTCATCGCCCGCGGGGCCGGCGAGCGGCGCTCCGACCAGCCGGCGATAGCTGCCGGCGAGCAGGCGGTAGAAATCGGTATCGAGGGCAAGGCTCATGGGCTCGGCTCGCTGCTGCGCTGAAGGCTCGAGCTTGAGCAGGTTTCGCGGCCCGGCAAAGGGGGCGGATCGTCGCCGCCCCATCAATTTTGCGCCAGCGTCGCGGGCAGTGGCCCCGAGTCTATTTGAAATGGCGGTTGCCATCCTTGTCGACAAAGACGACCGCCCGCGAGGGCTTGCCGAAATAATGCCCATCCCCGAGCGGCCTGTCCAAGATCCGATTGAGCATGGTGCTGAGGATTTCGCGGTTGAGGCTGAGATCGTGGTGCAGCGAGGAATCGGCCTGGTCCTCGTTCGCCTGGGTAAAGTGGGTGCTCACATTGCGGCCGGCGCGGCCGATCTCGCCGCGCGCGTTCCGCCCGATGGCGAGCAGGGGCAGCACGCGCTGGCGCAACCCGTCCTGCTCCAGCTCCTCGCTGCGGTCCTTGTGACCCATCGCCAGCACCCGGGTCCACAGCTCCGGCCAGGCCCCGCCATAGTCGTCGGAGAAGCGGTCGAGGCGGAGGGCGAGGTCGCTGAGCAGATAGAGGTCGAGCTGTTCGACGATGAATTCATCCGACCGGCGCCGTCGCCCCGGGCGCCCATCCTTGTCGCCGAGAACGGCCTCGAACAGGTCCCGGCGGGCGCGGTCGACCGCGACCAGCGGCGAAATCAAGCTGCCGGAGGAAAAGACCGGGCAGCGATCGAAACGGTCATGATTGGCGAGGCATTCGAGCAGCACCTGGGCGCCGAAGCCATGCGCGGCGATATGGAAGGAAATTGTGCCCTTGCGGTAGCGGTCTTCGAGGGCGGCGAACAGCGCGTTCAGGCAGCTCGCCGCGTTGAAACCGCCGGCCTCCTCCTCCGGCACATCACCGCCGGCGAGCCGGCGCGTATCGGGATCGGGGCGGTCGCGCACGAACATGCGCCGGGCGCCGCAGCGCAGCTCGCGCAGCATCCGATTGGCGGGGATGGCGAGACGCTCCTCGATCAGCCGGTCGCGGACGTTGCGCCGCCGGTCCGAGATGTTCAGCGAATGCTGGAGCACGTCTTCGATGGTGCGGCGGACGAGGGCGGCGAGCTCCCGGAACAGCGCGGATTCCCAGACGAAGAACAGGGGATAGACGCCATGCTCGCGAAAGACCGGGCTGATCTCGGCGAGCTGCGCGGCGAGTTCGCTTTCATCCGGCCAGCCGCCGAGAAAATAGATGAGGACATGGCGGTAGCGAAAGGCGTCGCCGCGCGAGGCATTTTTTGTCGGCGCGCTCTCCTCCTCGTTGGGGCGGTCGCGGATCAGCCTGAAGGTCTCGGTCAGGGTGCGCTGATTGACGTTATAGGCGCCGTATTCGTCGAGCGCGCCGTCGCGGAAGGGCAGCATGTGGCCGAGCACGTCGAGGCGCGAGGGCGCCGAGAAGTCGCGTTGGGGCTTGCCGAGAAAATGCGTCTCTGCCCGGTTGACGAACGGGCTGTAAGCGCGCAGGCGCCCGGCATTGCAGCCGGTCACCTTGGGCGGCAGCACGGCAAGGCGCATCACCCAGGCATCGCAGAAGGTGGCGGCCCAGTCCGGATAGGTCCAGAGCGCGCGGCCATTATCGCCCCAGTCGCGGCCCCAGCTATTCTGGATCCAGAAGCCGTTGTCATTATAGCCGACCACGGCGAAGGCGTGCATCTTCTCGAGCGGTCGTTCGCCCTGCACCACGACATTGCTGAAGGGGATCGTGCCGTCCTCGTCCGGCCGCATCCAGCCGTCATGCACGTAGGAGGAGGCGACCAGCACGCGGGCCTCGTTGAGCGCGGCGTGCATGTCCGGCAGGCGCGGGCAAACCCGGTAATAGGCGCCGAGCTGGATGGCGCGCGCCTTGTCGGCAAGCTCCTTGGTCATGTACCAGGGCGACGGGTTCGGTCCCGCCCAGCCGAGGCCGAACGCATCCTCCTCCTGCATCGAGCAGACGCCGTTGTAGAAGAAGCCTTTCAGCCCGCCGCGCAAGGAAGATCCCGAATAGTTCTCACCGGCCCATTCATCGTGGAAGCGGGCCGTCTCATAGAGCATGCGCGCGCTGACCCAGGGCGCCTCGAGCGTCCAGGCTTCCGGATGATCGTCATCCTCGACGATGGTGCGGGCGCGCAGATGGTCGATGACGGCCGCCATGGCGTAGCCGACGCAGGAACCCTCCCGGCCCTGGTCGCGGACGCGGGCGGCGCTCCACCATTTGGCGTCCCCGTCCGACCAGGGCTCCAGCCTGCGGCGCAGGGAAATCAGCGGCGGGTTGTAGACGCGGTCGCGCGAATCCGGCGCGTCGGGGATGACGTTGAAGTCGTAGGGGCTTCCGGAAAGGGATTCGGAGATGGCGAATTTGCTGGCCACGGAGGGTCACCGATGCTGACGCGATGAAAGCGGGCGCCGGTTTTCCCGCGCCCGCCAAGGTGCAACCGCCGTGGGGCGGCGATCACATGACGATGTCTTCCAGCTCCCGCAGCCGCTTGAAATGGCTGTCGAGGCTCGCGGCCGGCCGGGAGGTCTCGGCGCTTTCCTGCCGCATCCGTTCGCGCGTGCGCTCGGTGAGGCCGAAAGTGTCCGCGTCCTTAAGCTTGTGGAAATCGAGACCAGTGATGCGCTCGAGCTGCTCGACGGTGATCTGAAACGTCTCGAAGCCCTGGCCGAAGACGATTTCCAGATCGCCCGGCTTCACCAGGCTGCGCTGCGACATCACGAAGGCCTGGGCCTGCAATTGCTGCTGCCGCCGCCGGCCGCTCGGCGCCGTCGAGGCGATGACCTTCCAGAACTCCATCGGCACTTTGACGCCGCTATTGCGCAGCTCCGGATCGTTGTCGCCGAAAATGCAGCCGACGAAGACGCTGACGCGGGCGTTGCGGTCATCGACCGTCTGCAGGATATGCTCTTCCAGATCGTTCCAGATCTTCTGGTTGAGGTCCTTATGCTGCGGGGCGATGTTGGGGTAGAACATGCTGTCGGTATTGGCCTGCCGCGCCGCGTCCTCCTCGCCCCAGCAGGGATCGAGCCGGCGGACGAGATGGCCGCGGTCGAAATCGTTCGAGCGATAGAGGGCGTCGCCGGCCTGGCGCTCCACCGGCAAACGCGGATCGAGCTGGAATTTGCTGGCGCGTCGGGGATTGCGCAGGCTGTTGCCGTCAATATTGGACGCGGCGCAATAAGCGAGCCGCCTCTCCGCATTCATGATGACGGAGAAATGCCGGTATTTCAGCACGATATCGCGGTCCGGGGTCTCCGCCGCCCTGGCCGCCTGCACGAGGTTGAGCAGCGGCATGGGCAGGCTGAGATCGCCGTCGCCGAGGAAGTTGGGGTCATAGCCGTCGCGGTCGTCGAAATTGATGTTCAGCGGCCGGGCTTCGGACGGGTCGGTGCCGGCATGGCCGGCGGCGCCGTTCGTGCGGGGCGTATCGCGCGGGCGGAAATCGACGACATGGATCTGGCTCTTGCGCAGCCGGTCGAGGATGAACTCGGCCTTGACGGCGTAATTCTGCTCCTGCGGCCTGCCGCCGAAATGCAGTCCGAGCGCCGCGCCGGTGCGGACGTCGAAGACGGCCGAGCCCGAATTGCCGCCGAGCGTGGTGCAATTATGGGTGAAGACCTCGGTCTGATGCTGGGGGTCCATGATGCGGCCGGGGGCGAAGCGCTTCTTTTCGAACTTGCCCTGGAAGATGCGGATGAACGGGTCGCGCGGGTTGTTGCGCAGGTCATTGGCGGGATAGCCGACGGTGCCGATGAACTCGGCGCTGCGCAGATCGGTGCTGAGCGGGACGGGCTCGAGCTTGAGCTGGCCGGCGGTGTTCTTCGCCAACCGCATGAGCGCGAGATCGACGATGCTGTCGATCGGCTCGATGTGGATCAGCGACCCGATCAGATATTCAAGCTCGGTGTCGCTGCCGAATTCCTCGGCGAAGTCCACGCAGACCTGGATGTCCTTCCTGAGCTGCGGCGTCTGCCTCATCTCGCAGAACAATTCGGCGACGTGCCGGTTGGTGATGAGAACGTCGTCGTCGACCAGCCAGCAGGTGCCCGCCCATTTCAGGCTCGGATGGTTTTTCAGGTCGACCCGGCCGACACTGCGGATGACGCCCTTGATCGCCTCGCGATGCGGGTTGAGGCGGCTGCGCCAAACGGGCTCGGCCGGCTCTTCGAAATCGCCGTTCTTGACCATGAGGGACGGATAGCCGGTGACCATGATTATGGCTTCCGCCGTGCCGGGCGCGGACAGGTCGGCCTTGCCGGCGACGACTTTTTCCAGCGCGGATTCCAGATCGGGCGCGGTGCGCACCGATTCCAGGCCGTTGGAGGTGCCCTTGAGGACGGTCTCGGCCGTCGCTTTCAGGGCATTGTTGCTTTTGAGACCGCTGAAAACCTCCCGGTCTTGAAGCTGGGATTGCAAGACATTCATCGCAGTCATTGCTTAACACCTCGATTGCATACGCTGGGACAAGTCATTGCGTGCGAGATGTCTTTGCACGCCAAGCAGCATTCCATAATTAATCCGGCAGGCGCTAAACATTCGTAAGATTGCGTATGACAGTTTGCCTCGAATTGAGTATTCGGAGCGGAGACGTGGCCTTCTTCACAGATCGAATAGTGTGAGAGGCTGTGGGCGGCCGCAGTTGAGGGCTCGGAATTGGCCCGCGCTACAGATTGGTGAGCAGAACGACCCCTGTCGCGGCCAGCGCGGCGCTCCAGATCCAATCGAAATTGAGCCAGGCGCTGCGCAGGATGCCCAGGCCGATCCAGCGATAGACGGCGATGGCGATAGCCGCCGTGACCGCCAGCATCGCGCCTGTATGCACCAGCACGGCGGCGAGCGCGATCATCGGCGATTGCGTGCCGCCGAGCGCCTGTACCGGCGAGGCGGCGAGGCAAAGCGGCATCAGCGCGGGCAGGATCATCAGCCCGGCGCCATGCGCGGTGGCCATCAGGAAGGACCACAGCAGCAGCCCGCCGAAACCGGCGGTCATGCCGATGCGGACGCGGTGGCGGTGGCCGTAGAACTGGATCCACGCCGCCCAGCCGATCAGCAGTAGCCCGGCTCCGGCATAGATCCATCGCCCATCGACCAGCGCGCCGGTCGCGACGGCGAGGCCGGCGACGATGCCGATCGACAGCAGATGGCCGATGGCCAGCGGCGGCAGGGCCCAGAGCACCGCCGCCATGCTGCCGCGATGCAGGCCGAGCGCCACCGCGAACAGCCAGCCCATCGCCGGGTTCAGGCCGTGAAAGGCCCCGAGTCCTGCCAGCAGCAGCCAGGGCCAGGCGTCACTCATTCAGCCGCCTATGGGTAGCAATAGGAATCCGAGGAGCAGTCGCCGCCTTCCAGCCGCACCTGATGCGGACGGTGCGATTTCGGCCATTCGACGAAGAATTTCTCGTCGAAGGCGATGCCGCCCTCCGGATTGACGTCGAGCTTCACCATCCAGCCGTCGATGCCTTCGGGATAGAATTGCTCGTCGATGACGCCGTAGAGCGAGTTGGTAAAATAGACGCGGCGGCCGTCGCGGCTGATCTCGACCATCTGCGGACCGCCGTTCAGCGCGCCGTTCTTGGCGCCGGGATGTGTCGCCCTCGAGACGATGCCGCCGATGCGCACCTTGCCGGTCAGCTTGGGGTCGAACGGATCGGAGACGTCATATTGCAGCAAGTCGCCGGTGCCCCAGCAGGAGATGTAGAGGAATTTGTCGTCCATCGACAGGTCGATGTCGGTGACTAGCGGCGGCACGGCGCCGAAACCTTTCAGCATAGGCGGCAGCTTGTCGGGATCCGCCGGCTCGGCCGGGATTTCGATGATCTTCTTCACCGCCCATTGGTCGCCGTCGCGGAACCATGTCCAGATCGAGGAGGACAGGTTTTCCAGGCTCAGCACGCAGTTGACGAAGCCATAGGCCTTGGTCGGGTTGTGCGCGGGCCGCAGCTCGAAGACCAGTTGCTGCTTGTCGCCGAAATCGATGGTCTGCTGGTGCTTGCGGGTGTGCAGGTCCCAGAAATGCAGCCGGCGGCCATATTTCGCGCCGAGCAGGATTTCCGGCACCAGCCCTTCCTCGAACATGTCGGGCGTGCCCCATTCGCTGGTGACCATGGTGTCATGACCGAGATGCCACCAGGCGTCGTAGGCGAGTTGCTGCGGGCCGCGCTCGATTTCCCATTGGCCGCGGATGTCGAACGTCTCGTGGTCCATCAGGAAGATGCCGCCCGGGGCCTTGCCTTCGGCATTGCCCAGCGCGGCGACATAGATGCCCTCCGGTCCGCAATGCACCGTGTGCGGGCGCGTATAGCCAGCCTTCTCGGCCACTTCGGCGGGCTCGATGACTTTCACGATCTGCGGTTTGCGCGGATCGTGCTTGGTGTCGATGATGTGGATGCGCGAGGAACGGAGGCCGGGCACGACGAGATAGCGGCGCTCGGTATGCGGATGCGGCGCATTCGGGCACAGGCATGAGGAGCAGGCGTTCCAGCCGAAATGATGCAGCTCGTCCCCCGCATTCGGCATCGCCACCTGTTCGATGATCGTGCCGTAGGTCGCGGAGGCCGGATCGACATCGACGACGGCGATGGCATCTGGCGTCTGGCGCGCCGGATCGAAGGCGGCGACATAGGCGACGGTCTCCGCCGGCGCCTTCATCGCCATGCGCGGGGAGGGGTAGAATGTCGGATCGGGTTTCCAGCTTGCCATGTCCGGTTCTCCTTATGCTTATGGGTCTTTCAACAAACGCCTGGACACCCGCGCCGCGACCGCAATCGAGACATGTGTTGGAGCGGAACCGTTCAGCGGCGCGTGCCATCGACGCCGTGCTCACCTTAGAGAGCGAAGATCATATAATGACTTGGCCCGGTTGACGCCTGGAGAATTCAGGCAAACTCCCAGATTATTTCATGCCGGGGCGCCGGCGTTCGGCGGGTAATGCTACATCCGCCTTTCGAGGGACGTCTTGCAATCTTCGCGTTCACCCGATTGGCGGTCCTCGCAACACAGGCGCGGCCTCCCTCTCAGAGGCGATGAATTCGCCAAACGCGGTCGCGGTGAAGTGTCGCGCCTTTTGGCCGCGCTCAATTTCAAGGCAGCAGCGTTAAGGCGCGCCCGGACAGGCCGCGACTCAAAACGTGCATTCCCCGGCACGTCGCGCAAGGATTGCACCAAACGGGGCAGGTTTTTTCAATCCTGCCCGTAGATTAGGCTGCGCAATTCAGAATGCTCTCCTGCATTGCCGCTGTGTCGCCGCCGTTGTAGAGTGCTGATCGCAAAAGGCAGAAAGCGCCGAGCCGGGTTCGGCGACCAGCCAATTCCGACGAAATCCTGCGGCCGTGGGGGCGATCGCGAGATGAGCGATCTGATTCTTCAGCTCGACACCATCATCAAGAATTTTGGCGCCATCGAAGCGCTGCGCGGCATCAGTTTCGCGGTCAAGCGCGGCGAGGTGGTGGCGCTGCTCGGCGACAATGGCGCCGGCAAATCGACGCTCGTGAAAATCATCTCCGGCGGCCTGCAGCCGACCTCGGGACGGGTCATGTTCGACGGCGCCGAGCGCCATTTCGCCTCGCCGGCGGAGGCCAAGGCTGCTGGCATCGAGACCGTCTACCAGGACCTCTCGCTCTGCACCAATGTCGATGTGGTTGCGAATTTCTTCATGGGCCGCGAGATCGTCAAGCGCATCTTCGGCATCCCGATCCTGCAGGAGCGCGCCATGCAGGCGGTGGTCGAGACCGCGATGGCGAACGCCGGCACCAGAATCCCGTCGATGCGTACGAATGTCGAGCATCTGTCCGGCGGCCAGCGCCAGGCGATCGAGCTGAACCGCTTCGTGCATTGGGGCGGCAAGCTGGTGCTGCTGGACGAGCCTTTCGCGGCGCTCGGCGTCGAGCAGACGCGGCGCGGCCTCGAGATGATCAAGCGCATCGCGGGCCAAGGCATCGGCGTCGTCATCATCACCCATATCATGGCCCAGGCCTTTCAGGTCGCGGACCGCATCGTCGTCATCCGACAAGGGCAGGTTGCGGGCAATATCGAGCGGGCGAAAACCAGCCCCGACGAGGTTGTGCGCATGATCACCGGGGAGGGGTTCGCGCAGCCGGTCCCCGCCGCCGGAATGGCAGGGACGTAGCACGAGAGGAGGGGTCGAATGAGACGGATCGTATGGAGCACGATGGCGGCGCTGGCGCTGGCCATCATTGCGGCGGCATCGCCCGCCATGGCCCAGAGCAAGGGCAAGATCTATTACATGGTGCCGACGCTGCTGGACGAGTTCCAGACCGGCTCGGTCGATGCCATCACCAAATTCATGAAGGATGTCGGCTATGAGACGGTCACGCTCAATGCCGACAACAAGACCGACGTCCAGCAAAGCCAGATGAATGACGTCATCAATCTGAAGCCCAAGGCCATCGTCCTTGCGGCCGTGGATTTCGGCGCGCTGGCTCCGTATATCGACAAGGCGCGCGCCGCCGGCATCCCGGTCATGATCTTCGACCGGCAGATCACCACCACGAAGTCCGACCTGACTTCGGTCGCCGGAACGGTCGAGATCGGCCAGATCGCCGCCGACGAGATCGAGAAGCTGCTGAAGACCAAGAACGGCGCGGTGAAGGGCAAGGTGCTGCAGGTGCTCGGCGATCCGGGCGACCCCTACACGCTCGACATCCAAAAGGGTTTTGAGGACAAGATGAAGGCGTTCCCGGACGTCAAGATCATCTCGCTCCCCGCCCTGCAATGGGAAGCCTCCAATGCCGGCACCATCGTCGCCGACCAACTGGTCGCCAACCCTGACATCGACCTGATCTTCGTCCACGCCGCCCATCTGGCGGTGACGGCGGTCGCCTCGCTCGAGGCCAAGGGCAAGAAGCCGGGCGATGTGCTGCTGGTCTCCTCGAACGGCGCTCCGGTCGGGCTGGATCTGATCCGAAAAGGCTGGGAGCAGGTCGAGGTGGAGCAGCCGCTCTACGCGCAGGCCGCCGCGCTCGCCATGTTCGCCGACAAGGTGATTGCTAAGCAGGAGCTCAAGCCGGGCTCGTACAAGGTGCTCGGCCTGGACTCGACGCTGACCACCGAAGCCTGGGGCGCCAACATCAAGATCCCCGGCGCCGCGATCAGCAAGGCCAATATCGACGAGCCGCGCTTCTGGGGCAACATGAAGGCCCCGACCGAGCCGGTTAAGCCCGTCGAATAGTCCCGCCGCAATCAGCCAGCCGGTCTGCCCCGCGCAGACCGGCGCCGCCTGCCCATCCCGGCCCGGCCGATCCTTCGGAGCTGTCCTCAAATGATGTCTTCCCGCCGCCGGGATGTGATCGAATTCCTTCTCAACAATCTGGTCTGGCTGCTTTTGGTGGCCGTCCTCGTCGTGTTCTCACTGACGGTGCCGAACTATTTCCAGATCGGCATCTTCGCCAACATCATCGAGCAATCGACCTATGTCGGCGTCATCGCCATCGGCCTCGCCATCTGCATCATCGCCGGCAATATGGATCTCTCGGTGGAATCGGTCGCCGCGCTGACCGCGATGGTCGTCGGCATCCTGTTCTGCTCGCGCGGCGTTGGCCTCGGCTACAGTTTTTCGCCCGAATGGCTGGTCGTGCCGATTTCGCTCGCCATTGCGCTGGGGGTCGGTGCGGTCATCGGCGCGCTGAACGGCTGGCTGGTGGTCGGGCTGAAGATGAACGCCTTCATCGCCACGCTCGCCTCCTATATCTGGGTGCGCGGGCTGGTGGTGGCGCTGTCCGGTGGCCGCTCGGCGCAGGATCTGGCGCCGTCGCTGCGCGTCATCGGCATCCAGACCGTGCTCAACATCCCGCTGACCGCCTGGGTCGCCATCGCCTGCTTTGCCGGCTTCTCCTTCGTCATGGCGAAGACGCCTTTCGGGCGGCACGTCACCATGATCGGCGGCAACCCGGTCGCGACTTTCCGCGCGGGCATCAAGGTTGATCGGCTGGTGGTGATTACCTTCGTGCTGGCGGGCGCGATCGCGGGGCTGGCGGGCTGGCTGCTCGCCATCCGCTCCTCCGGCGCGACGGCCAATCTCGGCACGGGCATGCTGTTCAACGCCTTCGCCGCGGTGGTGATCGGCGGCGTCAGCCTGAAGGGCGGCATCGGCCGCCTGCCGGGCGTCTATGCCGGGGTGCTGCTGCTATCCTCGATCCACACCGCCATCAATCTGATGGGCCTGCCCGCCCATTACACGCAGATGATCCTGGGCGGGCTGGTGCTGGCCGCCGTGCTGCTGGATACGGTGAAACTGTCTATCCGGCAGCGCTTGGCGTGAGAGAGGCGAGGCCCGTTTTTGTCATCCCCGCGAAAGCGGGGATCCAGTAAACGGCAAAGTCAGGCGCGGCGCCCTGCATTGCGCCGAATGCTGCGGAGTACTCCCCGCTTTCGCGGGGATGACGATTCTCTAAATATGCACCGGCGCGGTCTGCTGCGGAATGTACTGCACCGCGCCCCCGACGGCGACGGCAAGCTGCCGCTCCACGGCGCGCATACCGGGCGCGTTGACCAGCAATTCCGTCAGCTCGCGGTTGGCCTCGACATAGCGCCAGGACAGTGGCGGATTGGCCGAAAGCTCGGTCACCATGGGCAGGCGATTGCCGCCGCCGGTTAACACAATCTCGATCGGCGTTTGCACGTTGCGGGGCGAGAAATGCCGGGCGCAGGCAATCGCGACCTTCAGGGTGGCATGGAATTTCGATCGCAGGTTTTGCGTGAATTCCTGCACGCGCTTGTCGGCCAGGAACTCCTCCCGCGTGACGGTGCAGGTGCCGTCGTTGAGGTCGACCGTCACGCTGCCGTCGGTAAAAAGCGCTTCCTTATTGGCGCGTTGCCGGCTCCTGAGACGCCGGGCCGCGCCCTTGCCCGCCTGGTCATGGGGATCGATGCCGACCTCATCCAGAATCCGTCGCGTCAGCAGCATATCAAGGTGATCGCCGGCCTGGCGCAGGATCTGCGAGCTCTGCGGGATCTCGCCCACCACATTGTTGCCGGCAAGACCGGTCATGAAGGCGCCGAAATCGGAGGTGCCCGCGCCGATATCCGCCACCACGATGACCCGGCGTCCGGTTCTGCGGATGAGCCCGGCGGCGACCGCGTTTGCTTCCAGGATCGAGGCGCTCTCGGTGCCGGGAGCCGATTCGAAGACGTGGTCGAATTGCTCGAGCTTGGCGAACAACCCCAGTTCGATGATTTCGGCAAGTACCCGGTGCGCAAGATCGTGCGGCAAGCCCTTGGGCGCGGCGAGCCTGTCGCCAAGCCGGTCGACAACGGCGAAGGCGCAAAGGAGAAGGCCCTTCAAGGTTTTTTCGCCGTCCCTGGCCCGGGCGCGGTCCCACGCCGGACGCGCCAATCGCAAGGGGACGGGCCAGGGCGCAGGCGCCCGCTCGGCGGCCGTCTGCGCTTTCGAGAGAAGATGCGCCAGAAACAGGACCAGAAGCTGCCGCGGCGTATAGCTGCCGGTCGGGTCGACTTCGGCTTCGAGGGCTTCATCGAGAGAGTCGGTATCTTGCGTGCTCAGATATTGCTTGGGCGAACTGAAGGCCAGACGGCCGCGATATTCGCCCCGGACCGCCTCCCGCGCGGCTTCGTCGCCGAACAGGACGGCGTCGTCCGTCAGATAGATCACGGAAGGCAGCAAGACGGGATTGCCTGACAGACCGTCACGAAGGGGCAGCGGTATAATCTCCCGCTCCCGGAGCTGCGAGGTTACCTTGCGCTTGACCAGCGCGGCCTTCGACAGTGCCGTGCCGAAGTCTATGCAGCCAATCCAGTTGCGGTCGCGCGGCATGGTCAATAAAGACATCGATCCCCTCTCCCTCTTGCCCCATAAAAACGACTGAATCTCAATTGAGTTCAACCACTCCACGCAACAGAACAACTTGCTGAGAGCCGACCCGGCGGATGATCGGCGGCTTGACGATGCGCACGTGATCGCCGGGCATGGCTTCGTCGGAATCGTGAAAGACGGGATCGAATTCGGCGAGTTCACCGACGGCGCATTGGGGCTCGATGTCCCGGTAGCGCGCGGCCTGCCGCACCCATTGCAGAATGAGGTTCGAGGCGCCCTTGGCCGATTTCGTGCGCGTCGCGGCATCGCCGGCGGCGACGGCTTCGAGCTTGTCGAAGGACCGGGTCAGGACGCCGATATCCTGCAGTGCCCGGCCGATGGCTTCGTCGGCTTCCGCCCAGGCGGCTTCTTTCATCAGATGCTGGTGCTGCGCTCCCTGGCCCGGCGCGGGCCCCGGTGCCGGCGTCGGAGCGGGCGCCGCGCGCGGTGCGGTATTCTCGCGGCCGCGCCGCCAGAGCTGGTCCCATAACAGGGCGTTGATGTCATCGGCGAAAGTCACCCAGCGCTTGCGCAGCAGGAAGGCGCGATGGGGAGGCTCGAAAAGACCGGCGATGTCGGCTGACGCCGGATAGGCGGGACCCGGAAACAGCATCCCCAGCACGCGCAGCATCGGCTGGACCGCGCGCGTAAAGGCCAGTGGCGTCGGCGGCGCCTTCGCGGCTTTGACCAGGGCCATGAAGGCCGGCTCGAGCTCCTCGATGGAGATCGACGTGCGCAGCTCCGCGACCTCGGCCAGATTACCGAAGATCACGCCGAGCGCGCCCGTCCGCCGCGTTTCAGGCAGCTTGCGGACCTGTTCGGCCAGAGCGTTGAATGCGTCCGCCGTATGGGCCGCATCATCGAACAGCAGTCGCAGCATGAAGCCGCGCAGGCGCTTCTCATTGCCCGGAAGCTGGGCAACGGCCGCCGCCGCATAGTCGTAAAGCCATTTCGGCCGTGTGGCGTCGAGTGCGGCGGCGAATTCGGCCAGCCTTGCATCGGTGATTTCGGCGCGCTGCTCGGGGCTCAGTGCGGCAATCGGCGCGACGGGCTTCGACAGCAGCTCGCGCAAATCTTTCGCGGCGACGGCAGCCTCCGATTTGGCCTGCGGTCTCTTGCCGTCGAGCTCGAAGATTTTGACGAGCGATACGATAGACATCCGTCGTGACTTTCCTGCGCCGGTCCTGCTGGTCCGATGCCGCCAGCTACTGCTCAAGCATTTCGCAATCGATGATCTATATCACTGAATTCGCATTTCTCGAAAAGCTCGCGCCACAGGCAGGCCATTACGCCGGGCCATTGTGGTCCGAAGGGCGCGATGGCGATGGCTGCGATCCGGCCGGTGATGGCCTATGATGGGCGTCAATAATGGTGGGTGTCATGCGGTCGCGCCTGTGGTTTCCAATGCTTTGCGTCTGGTTGCTGGCCCTGGCGGCCGGCGCCGCCCAGGCCGCCGAGCGCCCGGCAAATGAAGCGCCTCTCGGCGGGGTTTCGTTCCGGACGCTGGACGGCGACGTGCAGGAAGTCGAAATCAGCGAGATCTGGCGCATTCGCGATACCGCCGGGCGGGACGAGCCTCCCGGCGCCGTGGTCATCGACTACGCCTTCGAGCGCCTTTACGTGAAGGACACGCTCGACAATGTCGTCGCCAAGGTGCGGGTGCGGCGCAAAGTCGACCGCTTCACGCTGCCGAGCGGCAAGCCGGTCTACGTGGTGGCCGACAAGGTCATCGGCATCATGCGCGCCATCCCCGGCCAGCATCACGAGAGGTCGAAGTCGCTGCTCATGGCGCGGGAAGGCCAGCAGCAGGTCCAGGAATCGCGGGAGGCAATCCGCGAGCTCTTGCATAAATAACCGCGACCGTTTCAGCTTATGCGTGTGCCTTAGCGATTGATTCACCTTGATCGAGGAAGCTTGAGCGCGATCCCTAAGGCGCCGCCTTAAGCTGCCTCATGGACGGGTCACAAGCAGACGGATGGGTGCGCGATGGCGGATGATGGTCACAATCCGGATGACGCTGCCCGGTCGCCGCCCTCTGCCGACACGCTCGCGTTGCTGCGGCGCCGTCCCGTCCAGGCTGTCGCCATTGCCGCGATCCTCGGCATTGCCGCCGCCGCCTTCGCCTATACCGGCGGCTGGCTGACGCCGGACCGCCTGAGTCCCGCCCGCTTCGTCGACGGTATGCAGCAAGCGCACGGCGTCTTCCCCGGCTTCCGGCGGTCGCACGCCAAGGGCATCTGCCTCGCCGGAACCTTCATGGGGACTCCGGACGCCAAATCCTGGTCGGTGGCCAGCGTCTTCAATGGCGACCCGGTCCCGGTCACCGGCCGGTTCGCGGAATCGACCCCCAATCCCTACGCCCCGGATTCAAGCGATCCGGTGCGCAGCATGGCGCTCCGCATGCCGGCGGAGGGCGGCGAATGGCGCACCGGCATGAACAACACGCCCGGCCTGCCCGTCTCGACCACCGAGGACTTCTTCGCGCTGGTCTTCGCCACCGCGCCGGACCCGCAGACCGGCAAGCCCGATCCGGCAAAGGTGCAGCCCTTCGTCGCCAGCCATCCCGAGATGGCCGCCTATCTCGCCCGCGCCGCCGCCAAGCCGCTTGCCGCGAATTTCGTCAATGACAGCTTCAACAGCGTCAACGGCTTCATCTATGTTGCGCCGGACGGCCAGCGGCGGCTGGTGCGCTGGACCATGCGCGCCGAGGCGCCGTTCTCCTCGCTCAGCCAGGAGGAGCGGGAAAAGGCGGCGCCGAACTACGTCTTCGACGATCTGCTGGCGCAAGTCGCCGCCGGTCCGCAAAAATGGCGCCTGATCGCGACCTTCGCCGAGCCCGGCGATCCGAACAAGGCCGCCGAGCTATGGCCGGAGGGGCGCCGCGAGGTCGACATGGGCGAGCTGATCGTCACCCATGTCGAGAGCGAGGCGCCGGGCAATTGCCGCGACATCAATTTCGATCCGATGGTGCTGCCGCCAGGCATCGAGCCGTCCGACGATCCGATCGCCTACGCGCGCTCCGCCGTCTATTCCTCATCCTTCCGCCGGCGCATGGGCGAGCCAAAATCCCCCAGCGCGATTGCTGGCCGTTCAGCGGAGGCGCCGCAATGACCCATTATTTCAACGGCCTCGCGCGCGTCCTGCACTGGCTGATGGCGTTGCTCATCCTGACCATGCTGTTCATCGGCATCGGCATGGTCAGCACCGTATCGCCGCGCTATTACGAGCTGCTCACCGTCCACCGCTCGATCGGCATCGTCGTGCTGGTCCTGGCGGCCGTTCGGCTCATCAACCGGCTGCTGCGCCCGGTGCCGCCGCTCCCCGCCGACCTGCCCGGCTGGCAGCGTTTCGCCGCCCAGTCGTCGCATCTCATGCTCTATGTGCTGATGTTCGCCTTGCCGCTGGTCGGCTGGGCGATGCTGTCCGCGGGCGGCTATCCGATCGTGATCTTCGGCTCGATCCCATTGCCGCCGATCGCGCCGCATGGCGACCAGCTCTTCGCCGTCCTGCGCACATCGCATAGCGTGCTGGCCTTCCTGCTGTTCGCCATCATCCTCGCCCATCTGGCTGCCGCTTTGTTCCACCGCCTGATCCGCCAGGATGATGTGCTGAAGAGCATGACCTGAGGCCAGTGGCGCATGCTGTCGCAGTTCGGCGGCGGGAGGTTGACGGGCGGGGGATTATGGAACAAAGTGCGAACATGGTAATGCGAGGTGATCCGCAGCCGCGCGGTTATACGTGGCGGCAACAGACGCTTCAGGCTTTGCTGAAGGCGCGCATCAACATCCGCGTCTGGTGCGAGGCCTGCGGCCATGCGGCCATACACGGCCCGGATTGGGCGGCGACCTCCTTCGGCCTGCCTTACGACACCACGCTCTACGAGGTGGCGCAGCTTCTGGTGTGCAGCCAATGCGGCTCGCGCCGCGTCGGCATCGAGACCGCGCCCGATCGTTGAGCTTATGCCCGTTTCAGCAGGAGAGCAGCAAGCTCTTGCGGCATGTCGATCATCACATCGTGCCCGCAAGGCAACTCTTCCCGCCACCAGTCGCGCTCCGATGCGGCATCGTAAAACTGACGCATAGGACCATCCCAGCCGTTCGCCAGAATGTAGCCGATGTCGGCCACGCTGTCGCAGGCGCCGGTTAGCGCGGCAGGTGTTTCAAACGTCGATAATGGGTGCATCGTGCATTGAAGGTCGATCCATTCGGCATCCGCGGCGTTGTCGCCGAAAAACAGTGCCGGAATGGTTGGGACCTTCCAACCATCGCCGTGAGCGAGGGCGATTTCGCGGTGGCGCTGCCCCGAATCGGGCAAATAGCTGTTGATGGACCGGCCGTCATCGGGAACGAAGGCGTCGACATAGATCAGCGAGCGAATCCGCTCCGGCATCCGGTCGGCGACATGGCGCACCACCACGCCGGCATAGGAATGCCCCACCAGGATGGCGTCTTCGACCTCTTCCCAGATCATCAGGTTGATGATGTCATCGATATGCGTCTCGAGGCCGACGTCTCGGCTGAGCAGATGCGAGCGGTCGCCGAGCCCGGTCAGCGTTGGTGTGAAGACCCGGTGCCCTTCGGCTGCCAAAAGCGGGCGGACGCGTTTCCAGAGCCAGCCGGCGCGCCAGGCGCCATGGACTAGAACATAATCGGTCATTGCGGAGAGCCCCCTTGCTTTCGAGATGACGCGGCGTCCGTAATCGTGACGCCGGCCACAACTGGCCTGCCCGCAGCGCCTGCGCCAAGTCTGTTTTTCAGACTGGCATCCCGGCTGCCGCCTCCTTAAATTGCGGCTATGCCAAACGGTTACGGCCAATTCTGCCCGATTGCGAAAGCGTCCGAAATCTTCGCGGCGCGCTGGACACCGCTCATCCTGCGCGAACTGATGGCCGGAACGCGCTCGTTCAATGACATCCAACGCGGCGTGCCGCTAATCTCGCGCGCCGTCCTCGTCACACGGCTGCGCGAATTGCAGAATGCCGGGATCATCGATCGGCGCCGGCGGCCCGGTGGTGGCCATGACTATCTGCTCACGCCGGCCGGAGAGGATTTCCGCCCGGTCATCGCTGCGCTCGGCAAATGGGGCACGGCCCACGCGAGGGATCGTATCGCACCGGCGGAACTGGATCCCGGCCTTTTGATGTGGGCCTTGCGCGGGCGGGCCTTACTCGAGGCGCTGCCGGATCGGCGCGTGGTCGTCCGCTTCGAGTTCTCCGGCGTCCCGGCGAGCCGGACCAAATACCGCATTATGTGGCTGCTGCTCGAACGCTCCGGCGCGAGCGTCTGCGTCAAGGATCCGGGATTTACGGAGGACCTCATAATTCGCGGTGACATCCGCGATTGCGTCTCCGTCCATCTTGGCTATGTCGCCTGGCGCGACGTGGCCCGCAAAGCCCTGTCGATCGAAGGCGACCGGCACCTTGCGGCGCAGTTTCCTGCTTGGCTGGGACTTATGACGCCAGCACCTGCCTAAACGCTCGGCGCCGCGAGCGACAATCCCAATTGCATTCCCCTTCCTCCGCCCAGCATACTGCATGCGAAGCGCGGACAGGAAAGGACATACCCCCTCATGGCTTGGGATCGCCAGAAGCTCGACGCCCTCAGAGCCCAATTCAGCGACAGCCATGGCGGCGAGGTTCAGGACCCGATTTTCCGAAAGGTCGCCGACAAGATCTTTTCCGAGAAGGGCACCCGCCTCGCCCCCTATGCGGGCGTGCCGACCTTCCTCACTGCTCCCTATCGCCCGCTCGATGCCGACAATCCCGATTTCGGCGACCTGCAGGTGGCGATTTTGGGCGTGCCGATGGATCTCGGCGTCACCAACCGGCCCGGCTCGCGCTTCGGCCCGCGCGCCTTGCGCACGATCGAACGCATCGGCCCCTACAATCATGTGCTGAAATGCGCGCCGGTGTTTGACCTGAAAGTGGCCGATATCGGCGACGTCCCCTTCCGCAGCCGCTTCGACCTCGAACTCAGCCACGCCGATATCGAGCGCCGCGTCGCGCAGATCGTCGAGGCCGGCGTCGCGCCGCTGTCGGTCGGCGGCGACCATTCGATCAGCCACCCGATCCTTAAGGCGGTCGGCGCAAAGCGGCCGGTCGGCATGATCCATATCGACGCCCATTGCGACACCGGCGGCGGCTTCGACCGCACCAAATTCCACCATGGCGGCCCCTTCCGCAACGCCGTGCTCGACGGCGTGCTCGACCCGGAGCGCACCATCCAGATCGGCATTCGCGGCGCGGCCGAGTATCTGTGGGAGTTCTCCACGGCATCCGGCATGACGGTGATCCACGCCGAGGAGATGTCCGCGCTCGGCATCGCCGCCATCGTCGAGCGCGCGCGGGCGGTGGTCGGCGACGGGCCGGCCTATCTCTCCTTCGACATCGACAGCCTCGATCCGGCCTTCGCGCCCGGCACCGGCACGCCGGAGGTCGGCGGGCTGACGACACGGGAGGCGCTGGAGATTTTGCGCGGGCTGAAGGGGCTCGACATCGTCGGCGGCGACGTGGTGGAGGTCGCGCCGCAATATGACGCCACCACCAACACCGCGCAGGCGGGCGGCCAGATGCTGTTCGAGATTCTGAGTTTGATGGTCTACAGCCCATCGGTCGGGGGAGGAGCGGTCTAGGCCTGGCTCGTTTCGGCGCTGCAAGGCCCCCTCACCCCCCGGCCTTCGGCGGGAGCCCTCTCCCTCGAGGGGAGAGGGCAGGGTAAGCCGGTCTCGTTGTTAGCCCTCTCCCCTTGTGGGAGAGGCCGGCGGCCGAAGCCGCCGGGTGAGGGGTGCGCCGCAGGCCCACCCATCCGGCTGGAATGGAAATTGCAGATGGAGTGTCACATCCGAGGCAGGGAGCGAGGACATGTCAAAAATCTCAAATGGCGGAACGAACAGGCGATCGGTGCTGATCGGGGGGCTGGCGGGGGCGGCTGCGGTGGCGATGCCGGCGATCCTGCGGGCCCAGGACAAGTCGCTGAAAGTCGGCGTTTATGGCGGCTATTTCAAAGACAGTTTTGACAAGCACATCTTCCCCGAATTCACCAAGGCGACCGGCATCGGCGTCGAAGCCGTGGCGGAGCCGACCGGCGAGGCGTGGCTGGTGCAGCTGCAGCAGGCCGCGAAAGCCGGACAGGCGCCCGCCGACGTCTCGATGATGTCGCAGGTCGCCATGCTGAAAGGGCAGGCGACTGACCTGTGGGCGCCGCTCGACATGAGCAAGCTGCCCAACACCAGCAATCTGGTCGAGCGCTTCATCAATAAATATCCGGACGGGCGGGTGGCCGGCATCGGCGCGGTGTCGTGGTACATCACGCTGGTCTCGAACACCAAGATCTTCCCCGAGGCGCCCGCCTCCTGGGCCGTGCTCTGGGATCCGGCGAACAAGGACAAGCTCGGCCTGCTGGCGCTGGTCTCCAACTCGTTCCTGCTCGAAGTCACGGCAAAAACCTATTTCGGCGGCACCAAGGCGCTCGACACCGAGGAGGGTATTCTGAAGGCACTCGCCAAGCTGGCGGAGCTGAAGCCGAATGTCCGCCTTTGGTATCGCGACGAGGCGCAGTTCGAACAGGCGTTGAAATCCGGCGAGATCCCGATGGGCCAGTATTACCATGACGTTACGGGTCTCGCGGCGGCGGACGGGCACCCGGTGCGCTCGACCTTCCCCAAAGAGGGCGGCATTCTCGACAGCGGCTGCTGGGCGGTGTCCTCGGCGTCGAAAAAGACCGCCGAGGCGCATGAGTTCATCAACTATATGAGCCAGCCGGCGATCCAGGCGCTGATGTCGCGCAAGGTCGGCACCTCGCCGACGGTGAAGCGGGAGCTGACCGATCTGACCGACGCCGAGTTCGGCGCGGTGTCCTCGGCCATCGACCCGATCGTCCCGCGCTACGACCTCTACCAGTCGAAATCCGACTGGCTGAACCAGAAATGGACCGAGCTGATCGTCGGCTGATCCTGTCGACGCCGGGCTGGATGACACCCCGGCGGCGCCGTTTCTTGTCATCCCCGCGAAAGCGGGGATCCAGTAAAGGGCAAACTTGCCGTTGGGCCTGCCTCGCCGCGACTGCTGCGGCGTACTGGATCCCCGCTTTCGCGGGGATGACACCGAGCTTGTTCTTCTCCCGGGTCCCTCATGGCCGGTCTCGTCCTCGACCACATCTCGAAACGCTTCCTCAACGTCGTCGCCGTCGACGATGTCTCGCTCACCGTGCCGAACGGCACTTTCGTCTGCCTGCTCGGACCCTCCGGCTGCGGGAAAACGACGCTGCTGCGCATGATCGCGGGCCTGGAAGCGCCGACCGCCGGACGCATCCTCATCGACGGCGCCGACATCACCGAGCTGCCGACGCATAAGCGCAATTTCGGCATGGTGTTTCAGTCGCTCGCCCTGTTCCCTCATCTCTGCGTCGGCGACAACATCGCCTATCCCTTGCGCATTCGCGGCCGCCCGAAATCCGAGCAGCAGGCGCGCGCCGCCGAACTGCTCGAGCTCGTGCGGCTGCCGGGCTTCGCCGCGCGGCCGGTCAGCCAGCTCTCGGGCGGCCAGCGCCAGCGCGTCGCCATCGCGCGCGCCCTGGCGCTGTCGCCGCAATTGTTCCTGCTCGACGAGCCGCTCTCCGCCCTCGACGCCAAGCTGCGCGAGGCGATGCAAGTGGAACTGCGCCAGCTCCAGCAAAAGCTCGGCATCACCACCATCGTCGTCACCCACGACCAGCGCGAGGCGATGACCATGGCCGATTTGGTCGTCGTCATGGGCGAGGGCCGTATCCGCCAGGTCGCCCCGCCGATCGAGATCTACCGCAAGCCCGCCGATGCCTTCGTCGCCGATTTCATCGGCTCGACCAACCTGCTGCCCGTCGAGGCGGACCCCGCGGGCCGCGTCTTCGCCGCCGGTGCGCCCGTCGCCGGGCTCGCCATGCCCGGCGGCCTCGGCAAGGCCGTCATGTCGATCCGCCCCGAGGATGTGCATCTGACCCGCACGGACGGCGCGGCGCATGTCGGCCGCGTCACTTTCGTGCGCGATCTCGGCGGCACGGTCGAGACCTTCATCGATGTCGGCGGCACGCCCATCGTCGCCGTCACCACGCCGCGCGAGAGGCTGGCGCTGTCGGCGGGCGACACGGTCGGCATCGTGCTGCCGGCGGAGTGCTGCGTGGTGCTGGCCTCATGAAGCGCGAGCCGCCGCGCAGGCTTGCCGACTATGCGCCGCTGCTCTTCCCGGCGGCGATGCTGACCGGCTTCTTCGTCGTCCCCTTCGGCATCATGGTCGCGGTGAGCTTCTTCCGCCGCCACCAGGGCGGCTTCTACACGCCCGATTTCGTGCTCGCCAATTACGAGCGCTTCCTGACCCCGTTCTTCGCCAATGTGCTCGGCTTCTCGCTGCTCTTGTCGGCCATGGCCGCCGCCGCCTGCGTGCTGCTCGGCCTGCCCTTCACCTATCTGCTGACCCGCCTGCCGCGACGGCCACAAATCCTCTGGCTGGTGGCGCTGCTTTCGATCCTGTCGCTCTCGGAGGTCATCATCGGCTTCGCCTGGTCGACGATCTTTTCGCGCACCGCCGGCATCACCAATCTGTTGGTCGCCCTCGGGCTGATGCGCGAGCCGATGGCGCTGCTGCCCGGCTTCGGCGCGCTGCTGACGGCGATGATCTATCAGGCGCTGCCCTACACCATCCTGGTGCTCTATCCCGCATTCGCCCGCCTCGACCCGACCCTGGTCGAAGCCGCGCGCACGCTCGGCGCCTCGCCCATCCGCGCCTTCCTCAACGTCGTGGTACCGGCGCTGCGCAACACCATTTTCGCCACGCTCATCATGGCCTTCGTCTTCGCGCTGGGCTGCTATCTGCTGCCGCAAATGCTCGGCCGACCGCAGCATTGGACGCTCTCCGTGCTCATCACCGATCAGGCGATCTACCAGTCCAACATGCCCTTCGCGGCGGCGATGGCGGTATTCCTCGTGCTGGTCTCGCTCGGGCTGATCGGCCTGACGCTGCTGGTCGGCGCCAAGGAGGAGGGCCGATGACCGGACGGCTGCTGCGCACCGCCTATTTTACCCTGGTCGCTCTCTTCCTCGCCGGGCCGCTGATCGTCGTCGCGGGCGTTTCGCTGAACGAGAGGAAGACGCTGCTTTTCCCGCCGCAGGGCCTGTCGCTGGCCTGGTATGGCGACCTCTTCACCGATCCCGGCTGGCGCGGCGCATTGCTCGCCTCGCTCGCCATCGCGGCTTTGTCGGCGGGGCTCGCGGTGGCCATGGCGCTGCCGCTCGCCTGGTTCATGTGGCGGCGTAGCGCGCCCTGGACGCGCATCTTCGTCGTGCTCGGCGCGGCGCCCTTCATGCTGCCGCCGGTCATCACCGCGCTCGGCTTCCTCTCCTTCTGGGCGACGCTCGGTTTCTACGGCCAGGCCTGGACCGCCGTCATTTCCCATGCCATCTTTTTCGTGACGCTGCCGCTCGTCACCCTGTCGCTCGGCTTTGCCGCCATCGACCGCTCGCTGGTCGAAGCCGCCGCGACCATGGGCGCCGACAGCCGCACTATTTTTCGCACCATCGTGCTGCCGATGATCCGGCCCTATATGCTCTCTGGCTACGCCTTTGCTTTCGTTCTGTCGCTCAACGAATATATCGTCGCCTATATGACCGTCGGCTTCACCACCGAGACGCTTCCCATCAAGATCTTCAACGCGCTGCGCTACGGCTACACGCCGACCATGGCCGCCGTCGCGGTGTTGTTCGTGGCGCTGGCGGCTCTGATTTTCGGACTGGTGGCGCGCTTCGGCGACCTGCCGCGCCTGCTTGGCGCCTGGGCCTCGGAGGAGCGCTGATGCGCATCGCCTTGCTGCAAATGTCCGCCGTGCCGGGCGATGTCGCGGCCAACCTGGCGCGCATCGCCGAGGCCGCCGCGAACGCCGCGCGGCGGGGCGCGGAATTGCTGATCGCGCCGGAGCTGGCGACCATCGGCTACGGCGCGGGCGACGGCCTGCGCGATCTCGCCGAACCCCGCGACGGGGCGCAGGTGGCCGGGCTCGCCGCCATCGCGGCGGCCAGCGGCTTGGCGATCATCGCCGGCTTTCCCGAGCAGGACGGCGCGGCGGTCTATAACAGCGCGCTGTTCACCGACGGCCACGCCGCGCCCGTCGTCTACCGCAAGTCGCATCTCTACGGCGACTATGAGCGCAGCTATTTCGCGCCTGGCGATCCGGTGGCCACCCTCGCCGAATGGCGCGGCCTCAAGCTCGGAATGCTGATCTGCTACGATGTCGAATTCCCCGAAAACGTCCGCCGCCTCGCCGTCGCCGGGGCGGATTTCGTCGCCGTGCCGACCGCCCTGCCGGTCTCGCCGGAAGCCGCCTTCATCGCCAAGCGGATGATCCCCGTGCGCGCCTTCGAGAACCAGATTTTCGTTGCCTACGCCAACCATACCGGCCGCGACGATCACTTCGCCTATGCCGGCATCTCCCACGTCGTCGCCCCCGACGGCGGCACTCTGGCCATGGCGTCGGTGACCGAGGCGCGCGTCATCATCGCCGACATCCGGCCAGGCGATTACTTGCGCTCGCGTGACGCCAACGCCTATCTGCGCGACCTGCGGCTTTCCTGACCGTGTCGCGGCAACCCGGTTCCAATGCCGGGCGCCCTCGGCTAGCATGCGCCAACCAACTGAGGGAACGCCAATGAGCATGTTTTTCGCGCGCATCGTCGCGCTGATCGGGGCCGGCGCGATCCTGTGGCGACGGCGGCTTGGTGCGGGCCCGCGCGAGCAGGCGGTGGGCAGCACCCCGACCATCCCAGCCGCAGTGCCGCAAGGCGCCGTCCCGACCCTGAAAATGCCGACCGCGCGCGGATGGGACCCGGGCCAGACGCCCGTCGCCGCCTCCGGCCTGAAGGTCAACGCCTTCGCGGCGGGTCTCAGGCATCCGCGTTGGATCCATGTGCTGCCCAATGGCGACGTCACCGTGGCGGAGTCGCTGTTCATGCCCGGCCCGGTGCGCTCGCTCTTCGACTACGCCATGCACAGCACGCTGAAGCGCGCCGCCGCCACGGGGCCGAGCCCGAACCGCATCACGCTGCTGCGCGACGCCGATGGCGACGGCGTGGCCGAGACGCGCGAGGCGTTTCTGGAAGGCCAGCGCCAGCCCTTCGGCATGGCGCTGCTGGGCGATACGTTCTATGTCGGCAACACCGACGGCATCGTCGCCTTCCCCTATACGCCGGGCACGACCCGCATCACCGCGCCGGGGCGCAAGCTGACCAGTTTCAAGCCCGGCGGCCATTGGACGCGCAGCCTTCTGGCCAGCCCGGACGGGTCGAAGATCTATGCCGGCGTCGGCTCGCTGAGCAATATCGCCGAGAGCGGTTTCGATGTCGAAGTCGGCCGCGCGGCGATCTACGAGTTCGACGTGGCGAGCGGGCAGGCCCGCATCTTCGCGGGCGGTTTGCGCAATCCGGTCGGCCTCGCCTTCGAGCCGCAGACCGGCGTGCTGTGGACTGTCGTCAATGAGCGCGACGGCCTCGGCGACGAGACGCCGCCCGATTACCTCACCTCCGTGCGCGATGGCGGCTTCTATGGCTGGCCCTATTGCTATTGGGGGCAGACAGTGGACGATCGGGTGAAGCAGGACCCGGCCCTCGTCGCAACCGCCATCACGCCGGATTACGCGCTGGGCGGCCACACCGCCTCGCTCGGCCTTTGCTGGATGCCGGCCGGCACGCTGCCCGGTTTCCCGGACGGCATGGCGATCGGCCAGCACGGCTCCTGGAACCGAAGCACGCTCAGCGGCTACCGCGTCGTCTTCGTCGCGTTCGAGAATGGTCGGCCGGTCGGGCGCCCGCGCGATATTCTGACGGGCTTCCTCGCGCCGGACGAGAAGGCGTCCTATGGGCGGCCTGTCGGCGTGGCGGTCGGGCTGGACGGGGCGTCGCTGTTGGTGGCGGACGATGTGGGCGACGTAATCTGGCGCGTCACTGCCGAGAAGTAAGGCAGACCGTACGGTCGGCCGCTGACTGACTCAGCGCCGGCCCGCCTGCTCCGATCCCGCGATCCAGACTGCCTGCACGTTGCAGGCCTCGTTCAGATGCACGAGATCGGCGGCCACGCCCGGCAGGAGGCATCCCCGCGTCGCCGCGATGCCGAGGCACTGCGCCGGATAGAGCGAGGCCATTCGGAGCGCCTCCTCAAAGGGAAGGCCGAGATTGCCGGCCATGAACCTGACGGCGGAATTCATGTCGAGATCGGCGCCCGCCAGCGTCCCGTCCTCGAGCGTGAGCACGCCGTCCCGGCGCAGGATGCGGCGTCCGTTCAATTCGAACTCGGTCTGGTCGGTGCCCGTCGTCGACATCGAATCGGTGACCAGAAAAATCCTGCCGCGCCCAATCTTGGCGCGCAGGGCGATGGCGATGGCGTCCGGCACGACATGATGGCCGTCGGCGATCAGCCCGGCATAGACATCGCTGGCATTGAGCGCCGCGCCGACCAGCCCGGGCTCGCGGTGCGTGAGGCCGCTCATGGCGTTGAACAGATGGGTGACGGCGCGGGCGCCTGCCGCGAAGGCGGTTTTCGCCCGCTCCGCCGGCGCGTTGCTGTGGCCGAGGCTGACACAGATGCCCGCGTCGGCGAGTTCGGCGATCTGCGCATCCTCGACGGCTTCAGGCGCCAGCGTGACCATCAGATTGGGGAGCGCCGCCCGCGCCTGACGCAAGGTCTCGACATCGCGGCCGGTCATGGGCCGGATCAGGTCGGGGCGATGCGCGCCGTGCTTGGCGATGGACAGATGCGGGCCTTCCAGATGCAGGCCGAGAAAGCCCGGCACGCCTTGCCGGTAGGCTTCGACGCCCGCCGCGATGCCGCGCTGCGTGATCTCCGGCGTGTCGGTAATGAGAGTCGCCAGCAGCGCCGTCGTGCCGAAGCGGGCATGGGCCGCGCAGATCTTGCGGATGCCGTCGACGGTCGGCTCCTCGTTGAAGAGCACGCCGCCGCCGCCATTGGCCTGCAGGTCGATGAAGCCGGGCGCGAGCCATCCGCCATCGAGCCGTACCGAGCCTGCATCGGCTGGGACCTCCGCCTCCGGCACAATGCCGGTGATGATGCCGTCCGCCGTCAGCACGGCGGCGCCGCCGCGCGTCGACCGTCCGTCGAAAATCCTGGCGCCCGTCAGGGCGATCGTCCGCGTCATTGCAATCTCATTTGCCGTCATCGCCGATCTTCAGCTCGGCGACGAAATCATAGGCGTCGCCGCGATAGATCGAGCGCGTGAATTCGATCGCCGCGCCCTGCGCCGAATAGGATATGCGCTCGATGCTCAGCCCGGCATTGCCTTCCGAAACCTCCAGCAGCGCGGCATCCTCAACCCCAAGATTGACCGCCGAAATGCGCTGGATCGCCCGCACCGGCTTATTGCCCAATTCCGCCAGCGCGGCATAGAGCGAATGCGCGATGCGCTGCGGATCGGGCAGATATTGCGTCGAGATGGCGGCGCGCTCGATGGCCAGCGGCACGCCGTTCGCCATGCGCAGCCGGGCGATGCGGGCGACCTGCGCTTCGGCGCCGAGGCCGAGAGCCATCATCTCGCGCGGCGACGCGGGATAAACCCCGCGTTCGATCCATACCGAGCCGCCGGTCATGCTGCGCCGCGCCATGTCCTCCGAAAACGAGGTCAGCCGCGACAGCGACTGCTCGACCCGGTCGACCGGACGCGCGACCGTCGTGCCCGAGCCGCGCCTTTGCACGATGACGCCGTCGCGCACCAGCGACTGCACCGCCTTGCGCACGGTGACCCGCGAGACCTGGCAGCTATCGGCGATCTCGCGCTCGGAGGGCAGGGGCGCGCCCGGCTGCAGGCCGCCATTGCGGATTTCGTCCTCCAGCCTTCGCCGGAGCTGGAGATAGAGCGGGCCGTCGCCCGAGAGGGTCCATTTGTTCGGGCGCTGAATGTCCTGCGCGGCGTCAGCCATGATCCCGTTTCGCTCCCTGCGGCTGGCCGAACATCGCGACGGCCATCGCCAGCGCGCCGCTGATGGCGTTTCCTTCCGGCCGGCGCTCGCGCTGCCTGAAGGCGTCGCTCAAATGCCGCGAATAGCTCGAAGCAAGGCCCCCGAGCAGGCAGAAGGGCGCCTCATCGCTCGCCAGCAGGGTGCGCAGCGTCAATTCCAGCTCGGCGATGGCGTGTTTGAGAATGTCGGAGGCGATGGCGTCGCCCCGGTCGGCATGGTCGAAAATCAGCGGCGCGAAGCTGGCGAAATCAGCCGGCTTGGCGGATTTGGCATAGTCGACGAGGGCGTCCGGGTCGTTGCCGTAGCGGGCGAGAATCGCCTCGGAGAGCTCGGTGCCGGGCCGCAGCCTGTCATAGGCGCGCAGCACCTCCTCCAGCAGGGCGCGGCCAAGCCGCCCGCCGCTGCACAGGTCGCCGATGACCGGCCCCCAGCCGCCGATGCTGCGGATCCGGCCGCCGTCCCGCGCGATGAACACCGAGCCGGTCCCGAGCACGGCGACCGCGCCGTCCTGCGTGCCGAGCGCGCCCTGGAGCGCGATGCGGGCGTCGGTCTCGACGTGGCTGACGCGGAAGGGCAGCAGCGCGGCGATGCGGCCCGGCTTGTCGCCGATATTGGCCCCCGCAAGGCCGAGGACGGCGGCGCAATCGGCGATCCGGGCTTCCGGCAGGCGGGCTTGCTGGAGGGCGAGGCGCGCCGCCTCGGCGATGTTGTCGCGGGCGATGAGCATGTCGCTGGCGATGTTGGCGGAGCCGGCCAGCCCCTCGCCGAGGCGCCTGCCGGCACCATCCGCAACGACCGCCCGGCAGGACGTTCCGCCACCATCGACTGCGATCAAAAGCGTCATCGTGACCTCAAAAGATGCAATACCAATCTAATACCATTTTAGGCCGGCTGTCTCCCGAAAAACCGCGCTCCGATTTTTATATAATAATATCAATAATATATACTGAAAGTGTCCAGCTTCTCCAAAATCTTAATCAACTTATATGGACAAGTGGTATTTCTTTGGCATTATATCGGCGGGGGAGGGTTACGGTCATGGCACTCACAAATACCGAGCAGCGCCATCGGGCTTCGAACGCTCTCGACACCCTGCCGCCCGAGATCGCCTTGATGGTGATGTGCGACGTTCAGATCGCGGCGGCCCGCGCCGTTCGCGACGCCATCCCGCAAATCGCCGAGGCCGCCGGGATCGTGGCGGGATGTCTGGAATCCGGTGGACGGCTGATATATGCCGGCGCGGGCAGTTCCGGGCTGATGGCGCTCGCCGACGCCTTGGAGATCCCCGGCACATTCGGCATCGGCCGCGAGCGGATCATCATCCTCTTGTCCGAAGGCGTCGAGACCATCGCGAATTTCGCCGCCGAGACCGAGGACGACGAGGAGCGCGGCGCCGAAGACGTGCGTGCGCTCGACCCCGGCGCGAACGACTGCCTGATCGCCTTATCCGCCAGCGGCACGACGCCCTACGCGGTCGCCGCCCTCCTCGCCGCCAAGGCGGCGGGCGCGAAGACCATCGCCATCGCCAACAATGCCGGCACGCCGCTGCTGACCCTCGCCGGCACCGCCATCCATCTCGACACGCCGCCCGAAATCCTCGCCGGCTCGACGCGGATGGGGGCGGGGACGGCGCAGAAGATCGTGCTCAACATGATCTCGACCCAGGCGGGCATTCATCTCGGCCATGTGCATGACGGCTACATGGTCAACGTCCGCCCCGACAACGCCAAGCTCAGGGACCGCGCCCGGCGCATGGTGAGCGCCATCGCCGGCTGCGACGACCGCACCGCCGAAGACAGTTTCGCCCGCTCCGGCGGCTCCACCAAGATCGCCATCCTGCTCGCCAGCGGCGCGGACAGCCCCGACGCCGCGCGCGCCATCCTTCAACAATCCGGGCAGGTGCTCAGGCCCGCTTTGCAACATCTTCATGCCAGCCGAAGCCAAAACCGCAATGCGCCAGACGGCGCGCCAATCGGAGCGTCTCGATGAACCACGATCCCCTGAAACGGGTGCTGCTTGCCGCGACATTCGCCCTCGCCGCCGGGTCGGCCCATGCCGCCGACGTGACCCTGACGATCGAGAGCTGGCGCAATGACGACCTGCCGATCTGGCAGGAGAAGATCATCCCTGCCTTCGAGGCCAAGAACCCGGGCATCAAGCTGAAATTCACGCCCTCTGCGCCGCCGGAATATAACGCGGTGCTGAACTCCAAGCTCGACGCCGGGTCGGCGGGCGACCTGATCGCCTGCCGCCCGTTCGACGCCTCGCTCAGCCTCTATAGCAAGGGCCATCTCGTACCCGTGCAGGGCCTCGCGGGCATGAAGGATTTCAGCGCCGTCGCCAAATCCGGCTGGAGCACGGATGACGGCGCGGTGACCTATTGCGTACCGGTCGCCTCGGTCATCCACGGATTCCTTTACAACAAGGACGCCTTCGCCAAGGTCGGCGTCGAGGTGCCGAAGACGGAAGCGGAGTTCTTCGCGGCGCTCGAGAAGATCAAGAAGGACGGCACCTACATCCCGATGGCGATGGGCACCAACGACCAGTGGGAAGCCGCCACCATGGGCTACAACAATATCGGCCCGAACTATTGGAAGGGCGAGGAAGGCCGGCTCGCGCTCATCAAGGGCACGCAGAAGCTCACCGACGAGCCCTGGGTCGCTCCCTATCGCCAACTCGCCAAGTGGAAGCCCTATCTCGGCGACGGCTTCGAGGCGCAGACCTATCCGGACAGCCAGAACCTCTTTACGCTCGGCCGCGCGGCGATCTATCCGGCAGGCTCCTGGGACATTTCCGGCTTCAACACGCAGGCGCAGTTCAAGATGGGCGCCTTCTATCCGCCGGTGCAGAAGGCGGGCGACGAGTGCTACATCTCCGACCACACCGACATCGCCATCGGCATGAACGCCAAGACCAAGAATCCCGAGGCGGCGATGAAATTCCTCAATTGGGTCACCACCGCCGAATTCGCCGATCTCTACGCCAACGCTCTGCCGGGCTTCTTCTCGCTCTCCGATCACAAGATCACCATGAAGGACCCGGTGGCGCAGGAATTCCTGTCCTGGCGCGGCAAGTGCAAATCGACGATCCGCTCGACCTATCAGATCCTGTCGCGCGGCACGCCGAACCTGGAAAACGAGACCTGGAACGCCTCGGTCAATGTCATCAAGGGCACCGAGACGCCGGAAGCGGCTGGCGCGCGCCTGCAAAAGGGCCTCGCGAGCTGGTATAAGCCGCAGCAATAAGATCGGGCACTAATCCGGGCCGGAGGTCTCTCCGGCCCGGACGGCGAATAGGGGCGGGACACGCGGATGACGGACGAGATCGCGGGGCGGCGAAAAACCCGCTGGCACATTGCGGTGTTCCTGGCGCCCGCCATCCTCGTCTATACCGCCCTGATGATCGTGCCGCTGTTCAGCACGCTGAAACTCTCGCTGTTCAAGGACATCGACCATCAGCAGGTCTTCGTCGGCCTCGACAATTTCCGCACGTTGTTCGGCGATCCGCGCTGGTCGAAGGATTTCTGGAACGCGCTCGGCAACAATCTCTGGTTCTTCACCGTCCATATGCTGCTGCAGAATCCCATCGGCATCCTGCTCGCCGCGCTGCTCAGCAATCCGCGCCTGCGCTTCGCCAGCTTCTACCGGACTGCGATCTTCGTGCCGACCATCCTCTCCTTCGTCATCGTCGGCTTCACCTGGAAGCTCATCCTCAGCCCGATCTGGGGCATCGCGCCGAACCTGCTCGATGCCATCGGCCTGAAAAGCCTGTTCGCGCCATGGCTCGGCATGGAGGCCTATGCGCTGACGACGCTCAGCCTGATCTCGGTCTGGCAGTTCGTCGGCATCCCGATGATGCTGATCTACGCCGCGCTGCTCACCATTCCGGACGAGGTGCTGGAGGCCGCCGAATGCGACGGCATCACCGGCATGGCGCAATTCTGGAAGATCCAATTGCCGCTGATCCTGCCCTCCATCGGCATCATCTCGGTGCTGACCTTCGTCGCCAATTTCAACGCCTTCGACCTGATCTACTCGGCGCAAGGCGCGCTCGCCGGTCCGAACTACGCGACCGACATTCTGGGCACCTTCCTCTACCGCACCTTCTTCGGCTTCCAGTTGCAGATCGGCAATCCCAACATGGGCTCGGCTATCGCCTTCGCCATGCTGATGATCATCCTGACCGGCGTCTCGATCTACCTCTTCGCGGTGCAGACGCGTCTGCGCCGCTATCAGCTTTAGGGAGGCGGACAGGATGGACACAGATACGCGCGCAACCTTCCACGATCCGCAGCCGGACTCCGCCTACGGGAGACTTCCGCGCATTGCCGAAACCTCTCATCCTTCGCCCCGGCCGTCAGAGCTGGGGCCTACTCGCTTTTCCGCCGGCACCGTGCTTGCGGATCGGCCAATGGGTCCCGACTCACCGCTTCGCGGTGTCCGGGACGACGGGAGGGAATTGTATCGAGGTCTTCACGAGGTCAGGGGTTCGTGCCTCACCGTGAGTCCGCAACCCCTCACCCGGCGCGCTTCGCGCGCCGACCTCTCCCCTGGGAGAGGTTGCGCCGCGGCGCCTGGGGGCGTTTTGCGCCCGACTGAACCGGTCTAGGCGCCCGCCATGTCCGCTCGCCAATCCACGCCCCGCGCCGTTGCCGCCCATGCGATCCTGATCGCCTATACGCTCATTGCGCTGTTCCCCGTCTTCGTCATTCTCATCAACTCGTTCAAATCCCGCGCCGCCATCTTCAGCCAGCCGCTCTCGCTGCCGAACAGCACGACATTCAGCCTGCTCGGCTATGAGACGGTCTGGGCCCAGGGCAATTTCATCCTCTATTTCCAGAACAGCGTCATCGTCACCGTCGCGTCCTTGTTCTGCGTGTTGCTGTTCGGCGCCATGGCCGCTTTCGCGCTGTCCGAATACCGCTTCCGGGGCAATTCGCTGGTCGTGCTCTATCTGGCGCTCGGCATCATGATCCCGATCCGGCTCGGCACCGTCGCGATCCTGCAATTGATCGTCGCATCCGGGCTGGTCAACACGCTGGCGGCGCTGATCCTGGTCTATACGGCACAAGGGCTGCCGCTCTCGGTGTTCATTTTGTCGGAGTTCATGCGGCAGGTCTCGGGCGACCTGAAGAATGCCGGCCGCATCGACGGCCTCAGTGAATACCGCATCTTCTTCCGGCTGGTGCTGCCCATCGTGCGCCCGGCCATGGCCACCGTCGCGGTGTTCACGCTGATCCCGATCTGGAATGACCTCTGGTTCCCGCTGATCCTGGCGCCGGCGGAGAACACCAAGACGCTCACCCTCGGTTCGCAGGTGTTCATCGGGCAGTTCCTGACCAACTGGAACGCCGTGCTCGCCTCGCTGTCGCTGGCGATCCTGCCCGCGCTGATCCTATATCTGATCTTCTCGCGCCAGCTCATCCGTGGCATCACATCGGGAGCGGTCAAATGAGCGCTTTGCGCGTCCTCGTCGCCGGCCTCGGCAATATGGGCCGCAGCCATGCCCTGGCCTATCACCGCAATCCCGGTTTCGAGGTCGTGGGGCTGGTCAACCGCTCGCCGGTCGAGTTGCCGGACGAGCTTGCGGCGTTCCCGGTCTTAGAGAGCTACGAAGCCGCGCTCGCGGCACTGAAGCCCGACCTCGTCTCGATCAACACCTATTCGGAGAGTCACGCGGATTACGCCGTCGCGGCGATGGAAACGGGCGCGCATGTCTTCGTCGAAAAACCGCTGGCGACGACGGTCGAGGATGCGCGGCGTGTCGTTGCTGCCGCGAAGGCGACGGGCCGCAAACTCGTCGTCGGCTACATCCTGCGCCACCACCCCTCCTGGCAGACGCTGATCGCCGAAGCCCGCAAGCTCGGCGGCCCTTACGTCTTCCGCCTCAACCTCAACCAGCAATCCTCCGGCGCGACCTGGCAGACGCACAAGAACCTGATGCGCACCACCTCGCCCATCGTCGATTGCGGCGTGCATTATGTCGATGTGATGTGCCAGATCACCGATGCGCGGCCGGTCAGCGTGCGCGGCATGGGGCTGCGCCTGTCGGAGGAGATCGCGGCGGAGATGTATAATTACGGCCACTTCCAGGTGCTGTTCGAGGACGGCTCGATCGGCTGGTACGAGGCGGGCTGGGGGCCGATGATGTCAGAGACGGCCTATTTCGTGAAGGACATCGTCTCGCCCAAAGGCAGCGTCTCCATCATCATGGACGAGGCGGCCAAATCCGACGACATCAACGCCCATACGCGCACCTCGACCATCCGCATCCACCGCGCCGCGACGGATGCGGCCGGCGCGTTCCTGCAAGCCGACACCGATCTGTCGATGGCCGACGAGCCGGACCACCAGGCGCTCTGCGACCGCGAGCAGGCTTTCGTGCTCCGCGCCATCCGCGAGGATCTCGACCTCACACGCCACATGGACGACGCCGTCCAATCCCTCAATATTTGCCTGGCGGCGGATGCGAGCATTCGCAGCGGCCAGGCCATCACGCTCTAATAGGACCGTTTTCATGGGTGCATTGACGCTCTCCGGCATCCATAAATCATTCGGTGCCGTCCACATCCTCAAAGGCATCGATTTGGACGTCGCCGATGGCGAATTCGTCATCATCGTCGGCCCTTCCGGCTGCGGGAAATCCACGCTGCTGCGGGTGATCGCGGGGCTGGAGGACGCGACCTCGGGGGCGGTGAAGATCGACGGCGCCGATGTCGGCCACACGCCGCCCGCCGAGCGCGGCATCGCCATGGTGTTCCAGAGCTACGCGCTCTATCCGCATCTGAATGTGCGCGACAACATGGCCCTCGGCCTGAAGCACGCCAAATTCCCCAAGGAGGAGATCGCCAAACGCGTCGCGCAGGCGACGAAGATGCTGTCGCTGGGCAGCTATCTGGAGCGGCGCCCGGCGGAACTCTCCGGTGGCCAGCGCCAGCGCGTCGCCGTCGGGCGGGCCGTGGTGCGCAAGCCAAAACTGTTCCTGTTCGACGAGCCGCTGTCGAACCTCGACTCGATCCTGCGGGTGAATACGCGGCTGGAGCTGGCGCGGCTGCACCGCGAGCTGAAGGCCACCATGATCTACGTCACCCACGATCAGACCGAGGCCATGACGCTCGCCGACCGCATCGTCATCCTGCGCGACGGCGTCGTCGAGCAGATCGGCACGCCGATGGAGCTGTATAATGCGCCGGCCAATGTCTTCGTCGCCGGCTTCATCGGCTCGCCGCAGATGAACTTCATTGACGCCGCCGCGTTGGGCAGGCATGACGCCGTGACCATCGGCGTGCGGCCCGAGCATATCCGGCTCGATCCGGCGGCCGGCGACGCGGCGGGCGCGGTGACGCATATCGAGCATCTGGGCGCGGACACCAACGTCTATCTCGATTGCGGCAAGGCGGGCCTGCTGACCATCCGCCTCTTCGGCCACCATGATTTCGACATCGGCGCAAAACTGTTCGCGCGGTTCGAGCAGGACAAGCTGTTCCGCTTCGACGGCGATCAGAGGGCGATCGGCAAAGGCGCGTAAGAGCCGTTCTTATCCGGGCGCGCTTCTTTTGATAATCCCCGCGAAGGCGGGGACCCCGTACGCCGCAGCGATTGTGGTTCGGCACAGACCAGCGACTAGCTTTGCCCTTTACTGGGTCCCCGCCTTCGCGGGGATTTCGTCTGAGGGTGTGAAGAGTGCTTCCACCACGTTAAGCGCTTCGGAGCGATAAACGCCGAACGGCGCGATATTGATATGAGGCAACAATGACCGACCGACCTGCCGGCCCCAGCGCCATGGCGGAGGAAATCCGTGAAGTGCCGGAGGCCGTCGCCCGGTTCTTCGCGCGCGAGGAGGGCAATCTGCGCGACACCGCGCGGCGGCTGGCCGAATTGCGGCCTGGCGTCATCGTCACCTGCGCGCGCGGCTCCTCGGACAATGCGGCGGTCTATTTCAAATATCTGGCGGAAATCCTTGTCGGCATTCCGGTGGCGTCGATGGGGCCGTCGGTCGCCTCGCTCTATCATGCGCCGCTGCGATTGGCGGGCGCCGCGCTGATCTCGGTCTCGCAATCGGGCAAGTCGCCGGACATCGTCAGCCTGCAGCAGGCGGCGCGGGCGGCCGGCGCCTTCGTCATCGCCGTGGTCAATGACGTGGACGCGCCGCTCGCCAGAAGCGCCGATGCCGTGCTGCCGTTCCATTCCGGCCTCGAACGCAGCGTCGCGGCGACCAAGACCTTCCTCTCCTCCGCCGCGATCCTTGCCGCGCTGGTCGCGGAATGGCGCGGCGATGCGGTGCTCGCCAAAGCGGTCCGCGCACTGCCCGAGGCGCTGGAGAAGGCCCTCGCCGCCGATTGGTCCGAGGCGCTGCCCGTCCTGCGCGATGCCAGTTCCGCCTATATCGTTGGGCGCGGCCCGGCCCTCCCCATCGCGGCCGAAGCGGCGCTGAAGCTGAAGGAGACCGCCATGCTGCACGCGGAAGCCTTCAGCGGCGCCGAGGTCATGCACGGCCCGGTGCAACTGGTCGAGCCGGGCTTCCCCGTCATCGCCCTACGCCCCCGCGACGCCGCCTTCGACGCCATGGCCGAGGCGGTCTCGCGTCTCGAAGCCACCGGCGCCCGCGTCTTCGTCGCCGAGCCGGGCGAGCCGCGTCCGGGCCGCCTGCCCATCACCCCGAGCGGCCATCCGCTGCTCGACCCGCTGGTGATGCTGCTCTCCTTCTACGCGCTCGCGGAGCAGGTCGCCCAGTCTCGCGGCCACGACCCCGACCGCCCCAGCCGGCTGAAAAAAGTAACGCAAACCATGTGACAGGGCAGGGCTTGGGCGCCGTTCCGACGCTGAGAAACGTCGCGGCGCTCCGACCCGAGGACACTCCGTCCGGCATCTGCGGCGCAACCCGACGCCGCTCGCCCCGGCTCTATCCGCAGGCGTGGCAGGCCACGTCGCGGCCCGCGACCTGGCGCAATTTCGGCTCCTCCACGCGGCAGCGCTCGAAGACCAGCGGGCAGCGCGTGTTGAAGGTGCAGCCGGGCGGCGGCGCGAGCGGCGACGGCAGCTCGCCCTTCAGCACGATGCGCTCCTTGCGGCGCAAGGGATCGGCCACCGGCGTCGCCGAGAGCAAGGCGCGCGTATAGGGGTGGCGCGGGTCGTCGAAAATGGTCTTGCCGGGGCCTTGCTCGACCGGATGGCCCAGATACAGCACCACCACCTCATCGGCGATATGGCGGACGATGGACAGGTCATGGCTGATGAACAGATAGGCGAGGTCGAGCCGGTCCTGCAGCTTGGTCAGGAGATTGAGGATCTGCGCCTGGATCGACACGTCGAGCGCCGAGACCGGCTCGTCGAGCACCAGGATGGCGGGATCGAGCATCAGCGCGCGGGCGATGGCGATGCGCTGGCGCTGGCCGCCGGAGAACATATGCGGATACCGGTGGAAATGCTCCGGCAGCAGGCCGACCGCCGCCATCATCGCCTCGGCCTTCTCGCGCCGCTCGGCCCGCGACAGGCTCGTGTTGACCAGCAGCGGCTCTTCGAGCGCCGCGCCGATCTTCTGGCGCGGATTGAGCGAGGCATAGGGGTTCTGGAAGACGATCTGCACGCTGGAGCGCAAATCCTTCAGCGTCGCGCGCGAGGCGCCGACGATCTCCTTGCCGAGAATATTGAGGCTGCCCGAGGTCGGCGGCTCGATCATCGTAATCAAGCGGGCGAGCGTCGATTTTCCGCTGCCGGACTCGCCGACCACGGCCAGCGTCTGCCCGCGCCGCAGGTCGAAACCGGCGCCGTCGACGGCCTTCAGCACTGCGTCGCTGCGGAACAGGCCCTGCCGGATGGGGTAATGGCGGGTGAGATCGCGCGCCTGGAGAACCACTTCGCCACTCATGCCACGGCCTCGAATGCGGGATGCCCCTGGGGCTGGCCGCCGACCAGCGGATAATGGCATAAGGCCTCGCCCTCGGCCTTCCCGGCCCGTTTCGGCGGAACCGTGATGCAAAGCTCCGTCGCATAGCGGCAGCGCGGCGAGAACAAACAGCCTTTCGGCCGGTCGAAATAGCCCGGCACGACGCCGGGGATCGACGGCAGCTCGCCCGGCCCGGCACGCTCCGGCAAGGCCGCCAGCAAGGCCGAGGAATAGGGGTGATGTGGGTCGGCGAACAGGCCGAGCACCGGCTGCTCCTCGACCTTCTGGCCGGCATAGTGGACGGAGACGCGCTGCGCCGTCTCGGCGACGACGCCCATGTCGTGCGTGACCAGGATCATCGCCATGCCGGTCTCCTCGCGCAGCCGCAAAAGCAGATCGAGGATCTGCGCCTGGATGGTGACGTCGAGCGCCGTCGTCGGCTCGTCGGCGATCAGCAGTTTCGGGTTGCAGGCAATGGCGATGGCGATCATCACGCGCTGGTTCATGCCGCCGGACATCTGGTGCGGGAAGGCGCTAAGCCGCTGCTCGGGCGAGGGGATGCCGACATGGCGCAGCAGTTCCAGAGCCCGCTCGCGGCGGCCGGATCGGCCGAGATCGGTGTGGATCTTCAACACCTCGGTAAGCTGGAAGCCCACCGTGTAGCACGGGTTGAGGCTCGACATCGGGTCCTGGAAGATCATCGACATCTGCGCGCCCATCATCGCCCGCCGCTGGCGCAGGGAAAGCGTCATCAGATCGACGCCGTCGAAGCGCAGCCGGTCGGCGCGGACGCGGGCGGTCGGCGGCAGCAGGCCCATCACGGCGAGCATGCTCACCGATTTGCCCGAGCCGGATTCGCCGACCACGGCCAGCACCTCGCGCGGATCGACATCGAGCGAGACGCCGTCGACGGCGCGGAAGACACCCGTCGAGGTGGCGAATTCGACCGTTAAATTCCGGATTTCCAAGAGCGCCATCTATGCCCTCTTCAGCTTGGGGTCGAGGGCATCGCGCAGGCCGTCGCCGATCAGGTTGATGGCCAGCACGACGATGAGAATGGCGAGGCCCGGCATGGTCACCACCCACCAGGCGCGCAGGATGAATTCGCGCGCTTCGGCCAGCATGGTGCCCCACTCGGGCGTCGGCGGCTGCGCACCCATGCCGAGGAAGCCCAGCGAGGCCGCATCGAGGATGGCGCTGGAGAAGGACAGCGCGCCCTGCACGATCAGCGGCGCGAGGCAATTGGGCAGGATGGTCACGCCCATCAGCCGCCACGGGCCGACGCCGGCGACGCGCGCGGCGGTGACGTAATCTTTCTGCTTTTCGCCGAGCACCGCGGCGCGGGTCAGGCGCACATAATGCGGCTGCTGCACGATGGCGATGGCGATGATCGCATTGGTGAGGCTCGGCCCAAGAATCGCGACCAGGGCGAGCGCCAGCAGCAAATTGGGGAAGGCGAGGATGATGTCCATGATGCGCACGATCAGCGTATCCACCACGCCGCCGACAAAGCCCGCGATCAGGCCCAGGGCGACGCCGACGATCATTGCCCCGGCAACGACGATGCAGCCGACGAACAGCGAATAGCGCGAGCCGTAGATCAGCCGGGAGAGGATGTCGCGGCCGACGGCGTCGGTGCCGAGCAGGAAGCGCCAGTCGCCCCCGCTCTGCCAGACGGGCGGCGTCAGCAGCGCTTCCCGATATTGCGTCGCCGGTCCGTGCGGCGCGATCAGGTCGGCGAAGATGGCGACGAAACAGACGATAACGAAGATCCAAAGCCCCATCACCGCGCCGCGGTTTTCGCTGAAATAGTACCAGAACTCGCTGAGCGAGGCGCGCAGGCCGGTCGGGCGGCGGTCGGCGATGGCGGGTTCTCGGAGGATATCGGTCATGGCTGTTACCTGTGCCGGATGCGCGGGTTGATCAGGCCGTACAGCAGATCGACGACCAGATTGACGACCATGACGTTGACCGCGATCAGCAGCAGCCCGCCCTGCACGGCGGGATAGTCGCGCCGGAAGATCGAATCGACCATCCATTTGCCGATGCCGGGCCAGGAAAAGATCGTCTCCGTCAGGATGGCGCCGGTGATCAGCACACCGATCTGCAACCCGATGGTCGTCACCACGGGGATCATCGCGTTGCGCAGCGCGTGGACGCCGACGACGCGCAGGCTGGACATGCCCTTGGCGCGCGCCGTGCGCACATAGTCTTCGCCCAAGACTTCCAGCATGGCCGAGCGGGTCTGCCGCGCGATCACCGCGAGCGGGATGGTGCCGAGCACGATGCTCGGCAGGATCAGATGCGAGACGGCGGAACCGAAGGCGCCCTTCTCGCCCGAGAGCAGGCTGTCGACCAGCATCAGGCCGGTGACATTGGGGAAATAGTAGAACAGCGAAATCCGGCCCGAGACCGGGGTCCAGCCGAGCATTCCGGAAAACACGATGATGAGCAGCAGGCCCCACCAGAAGATCGGCATCGAATAGCCGACCAGGGCGGTGCCCATCAGCGTCTGGTCGAGCCAGGAGCCGCGCCGGGTGGCGGCGATGATGCCGGCGGGAATGCCGAGCAGGATGCCGAACAGCATGGCGGCGGCCGTCAGCTCGAAGGTCGCCGGAAACAGGCTCCAGAATTCCTCGAAGACCGGCCGCTTGGTAATCAGCGAATTGCCGAGATCGCCCGACAGCGCCGAGGTCAGGAAATCGAAATATTGCACATAGAGCGGCCGGTCGAAGCCGAACTGATGCATGAGCTGGGCGGCGCGCTCGGGCGAGGTGCCGCGCTCGCCGGCCATCAGCAGCACCGGATCGCCCGGCAAGAGCCGGATGAAGCCGAAGGTGGCGATGGTTATGCCGATGAATGTCGGGATGAGGAGCCCGACGCGTCGGAGGATGAAAGCCAGCATGATGATGTGCTCGGGCGCTGGTGACGGCGGCGCTGCCGTCCCCGCCCTTTACGTCCTTCCGCCAGGGCAGGGAGGACACGCTAAGGAGGGAATGTCCGTGGCGCCCCGGCAAGGAGCGCCACGGATCGCATCAATCCGCCAGGTCGACGCCATAGAAGAGATGGCCGCCCAAGGGGTCGATCTTGAAGTTCTTCACCGACTTGGCGAGCGGCTGGAAGCGCACCGAGTGGGCAATGGTCGCCCAGGGCGCCTGATCCTTGAAGATGAGCTGGGCCTCTTCATAGAGCTTGGTCCGCTCGGCCTTGTCGGAGACCAGGGTGGCCTTGCGCGTGAGGTCGTCGAACGGCTTGTAGCACCATTGCGCGAGATTGGAATTGCCGACCGCGGCGCAGCCGAGCAGCACGGCGAGGAAATTGTCCGGATCGCCATTGTCGCCGGTCCAGCCCAGCAGCACGGCGCCGTCGCGGTTCTTCTCCTTGGAGATCTTCAGATATTCGGCCCATTCATAGGACACGATCTCGACGGTGACGCCGACCTTGGCGAAATCGGCCTGGATCAGCTCGGCCATGCGGCGCGCATTGGGGTTGTAGGGGCGCTGCACCGGCATCGCCCAGACCTTCATTTTCAGGTCCTTGACGCCGGCCTCGGCGAGCAGCTTTTTGGCGGCTTCCGGATCGTATTTGTCGTCGACCGTCTTCTCATTATAGGACCAGATGGTCGGCGGCAGCGGGTTCTTGGCGATCTTGCCGGCGCCCTGATAGACGGCGGCCATGATCGACTCCTTGTTGATCGCCAGATTGAGCGCCTTGCGCACCTTCACATTGTCGAAGGGGGCCTGCGTCGTATTGTAGGCGAGATAGCCGACATTGAGGCCCTCCTGCTCGAGCACCTGGAGCTTGGGATCGGCGCGCATGGCGGCGAGATCTGCCGGGTTCGGATAGGCCATCGCCTGGCACTCGCCCGCCTTCAGCTTCTGGTAGCGCACGGAGGCGTCGGGCGTGATGGCGAAGATCAGCGAGTCGAGCGGGCTCTTGCCTTCGTAATAATCGGGATTGGCGGCGAAGCGGACCACGGCGTCCTTCTGGTAGCCGACGAATTTGAACGGCCCCGTGCCGACCGGCACCTGATTGAGCTGGTCCATCTTGCCGGCGGCCTTCAGGCTTTCAGCGAATTCGGCCGACAGGATCGAGGCGAAGGGCATGCCGAGATTGGCCAGCATCGGCGATTGCGGCTGCGTCAAGAGGATCTTGACGGTGTAGTCGTCGACCTTCTCGACGCCCTTGAAGAATTCCGGCATCGACATGGAGTCGAAATAGTCCCAGGTCGTGCCCGGCGCGTAGGAGTACCAGGGGTTGGTCTTGTCCTTCTGGCGCATGAAGCTGAAGATGACGTCGTCGGCGTTGAAGTCGCGGGTCGGCTTGAAGCCTTCGACGCTGTGGAATTTCACGCCCTTGCGCAGCTTGAAGGTGTAGGTGAGGCCGTCATCGGAAATGGTCCAGCTTTCGGCCAGACCCGGCACGATATTGGTGGTGCCGCGGTCGAATTCGACGAGCTGGTTGAACACCGAGCGGGCGGTGACGTCGAAGGTCGTGCCGCTGGTGTAAAGGCCGGGGTCGAACCCTTCCGGCGAGCCTTCGGAGCAGAACACCAGCGTCTTGGCCTGCGCCGCCGTGGCGATCGTCATCGCCGCCAGCAGCGGCAGAAATAATTTCATCCGCATATTCGGACCTCTCCCGATTCCGAGCCTCAGACTTCGCCGCTTGAGCGAGCGATCGAGCGTAGTTAAGCACCAAATCAACCGCATTGAAATTGCCAGAGCAGACCAATAACGCGGCAATCGCTGCGTTTTTGCCTATTGGCTGGGCAGGCGCCCACAGTGTCGCGCAGGATTTTCCAGAACCCGCGATCGGGAGGATTTTCCTTCGACTATATGCCTAGGGCAAAAGGCCTGGATCGAGCCCTGGAGGGTGCGAATCCGCCCCGGGCGTGCACAATTCGGGGGCATGCCGTCCATGCAAGGGGGCGGGCGGACGATCAGCCGTCTGGCCAGCCGGCAGGCGCGCTCTACTGGCTGCCGCCCGGCACCCGGTCGACGAAAGGCTCGTCCGAGGACGGCCGCGGGTTGCGCTGCGACTGGCGCTGCTTCGGCGTCTCGGGCGAGGCCGGCGCGGCGGCGCCGGTGGCGGTCGGCGCCGGGCCGGCCGCTTCGAGCGATTGCTGCGCCTGCGAGGCATAGCGGCCGTTCGGATAGGCGTTCAGATAGGCGAAATAGCCTTTGCGCGTCTTCTCCTTCTGCGCCTTGGCCCAGGCCTCGTCCTCCTTGCGCAGACCCTCCTCGCGCGTGTTCAGAGCGGCGAGGCGGCGCTTGGCGTCGTCGGTGTGGCGGCCCTTCGGATAGGCCTGGATGTAGGACTGGATCGCCTCGCGCGTGCCGGTCTGGCGGGCCTTGCTCCAGGCGGTGGTCTCCTTCTTGCGGCCGGAGATTTCCGCTTCCAGCGCCGCGATCCGCTCCTCGGCGTCATCGGCATAATGGCCGTTGGGATAGCCGACCAGATAGGCCTGGAAGGCGGCGACGGTGCCCGCCTCGCGCGTCGCGCGCCAGGCCTGCTCGTCCGCGTCGTAATTCTCCTTCTCGACCAGCAGCGCCAATTGGCGGTTGGCCAGGGCTTTTTCGGGGCTGTCCGGGCCGGCTTTTTCCAGGAATGCCTGCAACTCTTGCCGGTTTATGACCGCCGCCACCAGCGTGCGGAAGCGCTCGCGGGCTTCCTCCGTGACCGGCTTTTGCGGGTAGCGCGCGATGAAGTTCTGCAGCGGGAGCAAATCGGTGGACTTACGCAGCAGGCGCCACTCTTCGTCCCAAGGCGCATCGGCGGCGGGTTTGGCCGGCGCGCCGTCCTGCAGCGCGGCGACGCGATCGCCCGGCTGCGGTTCGGCGCCGCTGCCGGATGCCGGGTGCGCCATGAGCGCGGGTCCATTGTCCAGCGAGGTCGCGGCCGGCACGACGTCGGCTGGGGCCGCCGCGATCGCGGGTGTCGATGCGGGGAGGCTGACGGTGGCCGGGATTTGCCCGGCGGTCTCGATCCGCTCCGAAAGGTTCTCCTGCGGTGCCGCCGCCAGGGGCTTTTCGGGTTTCGGCGCCGGCTGCGTGGCCTGCGGCGGCGTCGCGGCGGGCGTTTCGGGCTTGGGCGCGGGCATCTCCTGCGGCAAGGTCGCGGCGATTTTTTCCGGCGCGGGCGCGGGCGGCGTATCCGGCGCCGGCGCGATCGCGGGCTCGGCCTCCGCTTCCGGCGCGGCGGCGGCGGGTGTCGTGGCGGAACCCGTCACCAGCTCGCTGCGGGTGCCGATCCGCTGCAATTCCATGAAGGCGGCGACCTGCGGCTCGGGCTGGCTGTCGCTCGACGCCGATTTCTCGGCCACGGACGAGGCATTCTCGGCGAGAAAATTCGGGTTGCCGAACCAATAGACCCCAGCCGCCGGCGTCAGCACGGCGAGCAGGACGGGCGCCATGGCGGAGGCCCAGCGCGCGGCGACGCGGCGCGGCCTGGCGCGGCGCTGGGCGCGGCGGAATTCGATGGCGTTGAGCATCCGGTATGCCTCGCCGACGCGCTTGAACTGGCGCTCGGACTCGACATTGCCGGGGTTCATGTCCGGGTGGTAGCGCTTGGCGAGCCGGAGATAGGCGGCGCGGATCTCATCGGGCTTGGCCTTGCGCGTCAGGCCGAACAGCACATAGGGATCGGCCGGCTCCTCTTCGGCGTCCTCCAGGGTGTCGGCATCGCGGCGCCAGGATTCGGGCAGCTCCTCCTCGGAGAAGAAGTCAGCGTCGCGGCGCCAGGATTCGGGCACGGTCAGGGGCGGTGGCAGCGAGGTCGCCTCGTCGCCATAGGCCTCTTCGATCTGGGCCTGCGTCAGGTTGACGGCGAGTTCGAGCTGGGCGGCGTCGAAAATCGTGCCGGTGAGCTTGGCGTCCTGAAAATCGGCATGCTGCAGGATCGCGCCGTAAAGATTGGCAAAGGAGAGGTCGGCCGAGACCAGCGAAGCGCAGGACAGGTTGGCGCCGCGCAGATCGGCATTCTCCAGGATCGCCCCGGCCAGCACGGCGCTGTCGAAATTGGCCCGGTTGAGCAGCGCGTCGCGCAGATCGAAGGGTCCGCCCTGCACCGGGCCGAGCAGCGTCTCGCCCGCCGAGAGCACGACATTGCTCAGATCCGGCGTCAACCCCGGATTGTCGGCGCGCCAGTCGTTCCACGCCACAGGCCCCTCTCGAAGCTTAGCGAGGTGATCGGGGTTTCCCATGCCGTTTCCTCACAAAGAACGCGGTTGCTGGACGATGACGGCGTGCACTTTAGAAACTGCCTTCCTCTGATGCGCTTCGCAAGACCGGAAGCACCGAAATTTGCCTAAAATTGTATACGCGTCCCCAAAACGACAGCGCTCCTCGGCTCTTCGGGCGGCGACTTGGCGTCGGGGGTCCGTTTTTTTCCGTATTCAGCACAAGGAATGCCGTCGATGGACGCGCCGTAATGTTGGCACTGCGCCGAGGAGGCGCCGTTGTCGGCGTCCATCGCCTCGGATGTGAAAGCCTCATCCCGAAGCATCAGCGCGCGGTTGACCTGTCCAAAGACCTGGAAGCCGCTCTTGCGCGCCGAAGTCGCCTCAAGTTCCGCGACGCGCGCATCGGGATCGGCGCGGCAGCCTTCGCGCACATTCGCGCTGGCTGTGCCGATCCTTGCCGGGACGATCCCGGCCATGCACAAGACCGCCATCAGGAATGCCCACCTGACAACGGCAACCCGGAACCCACACATCCCCCACGTCCCTCTGGCACTCTTTATCGATGTGCTTGACGAGCACACACTTTATTAGACGGCCGCTCTGCCTCTGCCCGCCGGACCCCGTGGATCCCGCAAGATCGCTGCCGTCCCGTTCGCCTGCGGAAGACTACAGTCAATGAGTATTAGCCCCTAAAATGCAAGCATTCAAGCAGCGCGGCCGGCTTAGCTGTCATCTGAAAAGATTATCCGAAGTCTGTTGCGGCTTAGGCACGCTTAGACAGGACGAAAGTTTGCCGTAATTCGCGGCGCTTGCGGGTTATGGCGCAGCTTTAGACTGGCGCTCTTCCCACGGGCGGGTGGGGAAGGCAAAGGCGGAATCGGATTTGCTGTCCGTGTATTATGGGGATCGGCTACGGCAGGTTGTGAGGAGCCTTCGCCGCGCCGATCAGCGCTAAAGCCGCGAGAAACAGCGAGAGCAGGGCGCTGTAGCCGGCCAGCGACAGGCCGAAGATGCGCAAGGCGGCCTCATCGCAGCGGACGACGCGCGGGCGCTTCAGGCTTTCCAGCAGGTCGCCGGGGGTGACCGCCAGCGGCGCGATGCCGGAGCAGGCGTCGGGGCCGGCCCACCAATGCCATTCGATGCCCGCGTGATAGACGCCAAGCCCGGCATTGACGAGGAAGCCGATTGCGATCACCGCAAAGACGATGCGGCTCGCCTGCTTGAGGCCCGGCCAGAGTGCGAAGGCAACGAGCGCCAGCGGAATGGCGGCGTAATAGGCGATGCGCTGGTCGAGGCAGAGCGGGCAGGGCGCGATGCCGCCGATATATTCGATGGCCAATGCGCCGCCGACGCCCGCGGCGCTCAGCAGCGCGATGGCCAGGGCGAGATCCCGCCGCCCGATGGGGCGGCGAACCGGGGCAGAGGCGATGACTTTAAATGGCATACCGCGCGATGACAAAACCACCGACCAGAATAACGGCGAATGCGGCCGTCACCAGTTCCAGCCGCTTTTCGATAAAGCCCCGCATGGGCTCGCCGTAATAATAGAGCAATGCGGCGACCATGTAAAAGCGTGCGGCGCGGGTGATCAGGCTGAGCAGCACGAACCAGAAGAAATCGTAGCCGGCAAAGCCGCTGGCGATGGTGACGATCTTGAACGGGATCGGCGTCATGCCCTTGATGAGGATGATCCAGGCGCCCCATTCGGCATAGGCGTGGCGGAATTGCTCGATCTGGCCGGTATAGCCGTAAAGGTTCATCAGCCAGGTGCCGACCGTGTCGTAAAGCAGCGCGCCGATGGCGTAGCCGAACATGCCACCCAGCACCGAGAACAGCGTACACAGGCCGGCCAGCCGCCAGGCCTTGTCCCGGTTGGCAAGCACCATCGGGATCAGCAGCACGTCCGGCGGGATCGGGAAAAACGAGCTTTCGGTGAAAGACACGGTCGCCAAGGCCCAGCTTGCGCGGCGATGGGCGGCGAAGGACATCGTCCAATTATAAAGCGATCTGAGCATCGGCTTCTGTTAGAGGCGGGCGGCGCGCTTGTCCATGGAAATGGGCGCGTCTACGCAGTAAAAAGCCCGTCAGCTTTGGCGATTGCGCTCATTATTACGGCCGGTGACCCAACCGTCGGTGTGACAAGCGCCACAGTTTGCGGCATTTGCCTAAACTATAGGCGACAGTTGCCTCGATTTGCACCTCTATTGCAGAGCGGCACCGGATTTCCACAGTGTTTTTAAGGCGTAACGCTAGTCAAAGCGCTTGGCACGGCTTTTGATTATAACTCAGGTGGCTGAGGCTGGATAAATAGCGCTTTTCGCGTGTCCCGCCGAGGCCGCCAAGGCTGGGCTGCAATAAATTTAAGGGAGAATTTTGATGAAATTGGTGATGGCCGTCATCAAGCCCTTCAAGCTCGACGAGGTGCGGCAAGCCCTCACCGACATCGGCATTCAGGGAATGACCGTCACTGAAGTCAAGGGCTATGGGCGACAGAAAGGGCACACCGAGATCTATCGCGGGGCCGAATACGAAGTGACATTCGTACCCAAGCTCAAGATCGAAGTGGTGGTGCCTTCCGCGTCGGTCGACAAGGTCATTGAAACGATCTCCTCGGTCGCCAAGACCGGACAGATCGGGGATGGAAAGATCTTTGTGCTCGGCATTGACCAATCCATCCGCATTCGGACCGGAGAGACCGACGAGGACGCACTCTAATCAGGGGAAATAGATGAAAAGAACAGCATATACACTTGCCGCGGCGCTGGGGGGCCTTGCGCTCGGCACGCTGCTGCTAACAGGCGCGGCTTACGCGCAAACACCGCCCGCACCGACATTGTCCTTCAACAAGGCGGACGACGCCTGGATGATGATCAGCACGGCGCTGGTGCTGATGATGACCGTACCCGGCCTTGCCCTGTTCTACGGCGGCATGGTGCGCGGGAAGAACATGCTTTCCATGATCACCCAGGTGCTGGCGATCCAGTGCATCGTCTGCGTGGTCTGGTTCCTGTGGGGCTACAGCCTCGCCTTCACGGAAGGCTCCGGCCTCCTGGCGCCGTTCGTCGGCGGCTTGAGCAAGGCCTTCCTGTCGGGTGTCGAAATTGCGAGCAAGGTCGAAACCTTCTCTCTCGGCGTCGGCATTCATGAACTGGTGTTCGTCTGCTTTCAGATGACCTTCGCCGCCATCACCACGGCGCTGGCCATCGGCGGCTTCGCCGAGCGCACCAAGTTCTCCGCCATCGTCCTCTTCGCCATCCTGTGGCCGACGCTGGTCTACTTCCCGATTGCCCATATGGTTTGGTTCTGGCCGGGCCCATCGGGCATTGCAACGGGCGTCGCGACCGACACGGCCGGCTTCTCTTGGCAGCTCGGCGCTCTCGACTTCGCGGGCGGCACCGTGGTGCATATCAATGCCGGTATCGCCGGTTTCGTTGGCGCATTGCTGCTCGGCCGCCGCGTCGGCTTCGGCAAGGAGGCGATGCCTCCGCATTCGCTCACCCTCACCATGGTCGGCGCCTCGCTGCTGTGGGTCGGCTGGTTCGGCTTCAATGCCGGCTCCAACCTGGAAGCGAACGAATATGCCGTACTGGCCATGGCCAACACCTTCATCGCCACCGCGGCAGCCGGCCTCTCCTGGATGTTCACGGAATGGCTGGTCAAGGGTAAGCCGAGCCTGCTCGGCCTTGCCTCGGGCGTCGTCGCCGGCCTCGTGGCCGTCACGCCGGCCTCGGGCTTCGGCGGCCCCATGGGCACCCTGGTGCTCGGCCTCGTCGCCGGTATCGTCTGCTTCTTCTTCTGCACGGCGGTCAAGAGCGCGCTCGGCTATGACGACACGCTCGACGTGTTCGGCGTCCATGCGGTCGGCGGCATCGTCGGCGCTCTCGGCACCGGCATCGTCGTCGATCCGGCGCTCGGCGGCGCGGGCATCGTCGACTACACCAAGTGCGAAGTGGCCAACGGCGCCTTCACCGGCGTTTGCGGCGCGCTCGACTACAACATGGTCTCGCAAGTCATCATCCAGGCCAAGGCCGTGCTGATGACGCTGGCCTGGTCGGGCATCGGCAGCTTCATCGTCTACCTGATCATCGGCGTCCTGGTCGGCCTGCGCGTCTCGGAAGAGACCGAACGCGAAGGTCTCGACATCGGCGCCCATGGCGAACGCGCCTACAATCAGTAGGTCTTGAGCAAGGGGCGCATCGGCGGCAATGCCGGTGCGCCCCCTTCTGAAACGCCCGGTATGGGCCCTGTATCGGGGATTTACCGGATGCTCGCATCTCGCTTGCAGGTGCGGACGGCTCCTGTCATCGTCGGCGTCGCGCAGCGGAAGGCGCCAGCGCAACCGACCATGGGAGATGGCCGATGGCATCGACGAGAACGCCCCGAAAATTCTTCGCTCCCCTGGCCATCGGCGCCCCGGCGCCCATGCGCGAGCGCCCCGCGCGCCTCGAGCGCATGATCCATTTCATCCCGCCTCACGTCGAAAAGCTGCGCAGCCGCGCCGGCGAGATCGCGCGCCAGGTCGACGTGGTGCTCGGCAATCTGGAGGACGCCATCCCCGCCGACGCCAAGGAAGCGGCGCGGCGCGGCTTCATCGAAATGGCCGCCGCCCATGATTACGGCGCAACCGGCCTGTGGACGCGCATCAACTGCCTGAACAGCCCCTGGGCATTGGACGACATCCTGGAGATCGTCCCCGCCGTGGGCAGCAAACTCGACGTCATCATGCTGCCCAAGGTCGAGGGGCCCTGGGACATCCATTATCTCGACCAGTTGCTCGCCCAGCTCGAGGCCAAGGCCGGCATCGGGCGGCCGATCATGATCCACGCCATCCTGGAGACGCCCGAGGGCGTCAACAATATCGAGGACATCGCGGCGGCGAGCCCCCGCATGCACGGCATGAGTCTGGGCCCGGCCGATCTGGCCGCCTCGCGCGGCATGAAGACGACGCGGGTCGGCGGCGGGCACCCGGCCTACGGCGTGCTGGCCGATCCGGGCGCGGAGGGCGCGCCGCGCGCTTTCTTCCAGCAGGACCTCTGGCATTACACGGTCGGGCGCATGGTCGATGCCTGCGCGGCTTATGGGCTCGATGCCTTCTACGGTCCGTTCGGCGATTTCTCCGATCCCGAAGCCTGCGAAGCGCAGTTCCGCAACGCCTTCCTGCAGGGCTGCGCCGGGGCGTGGTCGCTGCATCCGAGCCAGATCGCCATCGCCAAGCGCGTCTTCAGTCCCGACCCGGACGAAGTCGCCTTCGCCAAGAAAATCCTCGACGCCATGCCCGACGGCACCGGCGCCGTGCTGATCGAGGGCAAGATGCAGGACGACGCCACCTGGAAACAGGCCAAGGTGATCGTCGACCGCGCCCGGCTGGTGGCAGCGAAAGACCCGGAACTGGCAGCCCGTTACGGTCTGTAATCGCTCAGAATATTGACAGCCGCGGATCGGCGCGCGATATGGGCGGGCAGGATGACGGAAGCAGACTTAGACATGGTTGACCGTAAGAAGGCTAAGTTCCAGCTCGGACAGGTTGTCCGTCATCGGTTTTTCCCGTTTCGCGGCGTGATTTTCGACGTCGACCCGGAATTCGCCAATACGGAAGAGTGGTGGCAGTCCATCCCCTCCGAGATCCGCCCGCGCAAGGACCAGCCCTATTACCACCTGCTCGCCGAGAATGACGAGACGGAATATGTGGCCTATGTCTCCGAGCAGAATCTGCTCGCCGACACCTCCGGCGAGCCGCTCCGCCACCCGCAGATCCCCGAGCTGTTCGACGATCTGCAGGACGGGGTGTATCGCAGCCGCTACGTGCAGGAGCATTGAGTAGGCCGGAGCGGCTGCTTATCCTGACGTGTTTCGTCGTCCCGGACGCCGCGAAGCGGTGAGCCGGGACCCAATCCCGCATCCGCAAGCATTGCGGCAAGAGGAGAGGCGAGTGGGCCCCGGCTCTTACGGCCGGGGCAACGGGGAGAGGTTTGGAGAGAGCGATGCCCACCTTCGCCGCATGTTCGGCCGCTGGCGGCTCAACATTCGCAGCAGGACTCCCTCTCCCATTGAAGACCTTTGCAAAACTTCGATCCCTTCGCCCCGGCCGTTAGAGCCGGGGCCCACTCGCCTCTGCACTTGCCGCAGCAATAGCGGAAATATGATTGGGTCCCGGCTCGGCCTGACGGCCGTCCGGGACGACGGGGAGAGGACCTTCGATACGCAAAGGTCTCCATTGGGAGAGGGCTGGGGTGAGGGGGTAATGCCTCTCGATGATTTGATGCTTGTAAAAGAATTCCCGGATGAGACGGTGTGGCTCACCGATCGTTTGTAACCCCTCCCGGCACTCTTGCAGCGCGCCACCCTCTCCCACTGGGAGAGGGTTATGCTGCGGCACGCCGGAAAGGATTTGCCCCCTTAACGCGGCCCCGCCACGATCACGGCGGCGCCGGCGAGGCAGATCAGCACGCCCGTCACGTCCCAGCGGTCCGGGCGGGCGCCTTCGACGGCCCAGAGCCAGAGCAAGGAACTCGCGATATACACACCGCCATAGGCCGCGTAAGCGCGTCCGGCGGCATCGGTCTCGACCAGGGTCAGCAGATAGGCGAACAGGATCAGCGAGGCGATGCCCGGCACGGTCCACAGCACCGATTTGCCGAGCCGCAGCCACGCCCAGAACGCAAAACAGCCGCCGATTTCGGCAAGCGCGGCAAGCACATAGGCGGCAACGGTCTGCATCTGGCCCGCTCAAGCCCCGCAACGCGCCTTCAGGAAGGCCAGCAGCCGCTCGGGCTCGACGGCATCGGAGGTGAAGGCCTCGCCGATGCCGCGCACCAGGATGAAGGCGAGCCGCCCGGCCTTGGCCTTCTTGTCCTGCGCCATCAGCGCGACCAGTTCCTCCGCGCGCGGCAGCGCTCCGCCCGTCATCGCGGCGACGTCCCTGATCCGCGCGGGCAGCCCGACCGCCGTCAGATGCGCGGCGACGCGGTCCGCGAGGCCGGCCGGGCAAAGCCCCAGCTCCTCCGACATCTCGAAGGCCAGCACCATGCCGATGGCGATGGCCTCGCCATGCAGCAGCTTGGCCGAATAGCCCGCCCAAGCCTCCAGCCCATGCCCAAACGTATGGCCGAGATTGAGCAGGGCGCGGCGGCCCCATTCGGTCTCGTCCTCGGCGACGATGGCGGCCTTGGCGCGACAGCTCGTCTCGATGGCGGTCAGCCGGGCGGCGTCGTCGCCCTCGAAAATGCCGGCCCAATGCGTCTCCAGCCAGTCGAAGAAGCCGGCATCGCCCAGCAGCCCGTATTTCACCACCTCGGCATAGCCGGAGCGCATTTGCCGCGCGTCGAGCGTGTCGAGCACATCGGTGTCGATCAGCACGAGGCTCGGCTGGTGGAACGCCCCGATCAGGTTCTTGCCGTGGCTGGTGTTGATGCCGGTCTTGCCGCCGATGGAGGAATCCACCTGCGACAGCAGCGTCGTCGGGATCTGCACGAGGCGTACGCCGCGCTTCAGGATGCTGGCTGCAAAGCCGGCAAGGTCGCCGATGACGCCGCCGCCGAGCGCGATCACCACATCGCGGCGCTCCAGCCCCTGGTCGAGCAGCGCATCGCAAAGTTTTTGAAGCTGCGGAAAACTCTTGGTCGCCTCGCCCGCCGGCATCACCGCCTCGCCGACGCGAAGACCCGCCGCGCCAAGGCTCGACCGCACCGCGTGCAGATGCAGCCCCGCGACATACTCATCCGTCACCACCGTGCAGCGGGCCGGACCCATCGCCTTCACGGCCTCGCCTAGGTCGGCGAGCACCCCCGAGCCGATGGCGATGTCATAGGCCCGCGTGCCCAGCGGCACGTTGACCACCCGCGCGGCGCGCCCGCTCCAACTCACCTGTTCCATGCGTAAAACCGATCCGTTTGCCGCCCGCCGCCGCTCAGACCTCTCCGGCGCATTTGGGCGAATGGGCCAGCGCCTCGATGATCTCGCCGACGATGACCTCATGCGCCACATCGCGGCTGGCGACCGTTATATCCGCAAGCGCGTAGATCGGATAGCGCTCGGCGATCAGCTTTTCCATCACCGCGCGCGGATCGGAGGCGCGCAGCAGCGGCCGGGTGTCGCGGCGGGCAACGCGGTGCATCAGCAGATCGAGCTCGGCCTTCAGCCACACGGACACGCCGGTGGCGGCAATCCGCGCCCGCGTCTCCTCGTTCATGAAGGCGCCGCCGCCCGTCGCCAGCACCTTGCTGCCTTCATCCAGCAGCCGCGCGATCACCCGGCGCTCGCCGTCGCGGAAATAGGCTTCGCCGTTCTCCTCGAAGATTTCGTTGATGGTTTTACCGGCCGCCCGCTCGATTTCCTGGTCGGCATCGGCGAAGGGCAAGTCGAGCGTGGCGGCAAGACGCTTGCCGATAGCGGATTTGCCGGCCCCCATCAGGCCGATCAGCACCACCGGACGCTTGCCGAGGCCCTGCCGGGTCTTTTCGATTAGGTTCGTCACCCGCGCCTCAGCTCCGTTCTTCCTCTTCCGACAATCCCTTAGCCGTGCGAACGGCCCCGCCCTTGTTCCATAACTAATCGACCGGGTCGAACAAAAATGTCAACATTTCGGTGCCATTTTCATGTGGCGCTTGACAAACCCTGGCAGCTTTGTATCAGGCCATAATACTGCCAATATCGAGTAGGAAGATTAACTGGGATGCAATAAGACAATGCCAAGTCTGATACGCTTTCTGACGATGTGCGGTGTCGTGGTTGGGATTTTCTATGGCGGGGTCTATGTACTTGCCAAGTATTTTCAGCCCGAACCCAAGGAAATAACGAAAACGGTACGAAATCTGCAAGTGCGATAGCGCAGAAAAGCGTTTCGTTTGGCCTTGTTGCTCGCTTTGCATGCGAACTTAAGTTGAGGGGCGGGGGCGCTCCCTTGGCTTAGCATTCGCGATGCTTGTTCGCGCCTCGTAAGTAACCTACGGGTTAAGTTACGTATGCGGACAATTGCCTCGCCTATGCTTCGCAGGGACAACTTGGATTGATAGGTCGACACATGGAGCATATTCGGGGGGATAGAGGGCAGGCCAAGCTTGTCATCCTCGAGCGGTTTTTAGAAATGCTGAGTGCGGAACGCGGACATTCCGCCAATACGCTCGATGCTTATTCGCGGGATCTGACGAATTTCGCCAGCTTCGTGCATAAGCGCGATCGCGCACTCGAGGCGTCCACCACGGACGACATCACCAACTTCATCGCGCTGATGGTGGAAGAGGGCCTCGCGGCCTCGTCGCGAGCCCGCCGCCTGTCGGCGCTCAAGCAGTTCTTCCGCTTCCTGGTGGCGGAGGGGATTCGCAGCGACGATCCGGCCGGCATGGTCGGCGGACCGAAGCGCGAGGCGGCCTTGCCGAAAACCCTCAGCGTCGACGAGGTGGATCTGCTGCTCGCGGCGGCGCGCCGCAAGGTCGAGGAATCGCGCAACGGCCAGCGGGTGAAGGCGTTGCGGCTCTACTGCCTCCTGGAAATCCTCTATGCCACCGGCATGCGGGTGTCCGAGCTGGTGGCGCTGCCGCGTTCGGCCCTGATCGGCGACGAGCGCACCTTGACCATCAAGGGCAAGGGCGGACGCCAGCGCATGGTGCCGCTCAATCCGGCGGCGCAGGACGCGCTCGTGCTCTATCTGCGCGAACGCGACACCGCCATCGCCGCCGAACACGGCAATGGCGCGCTGAACGGATCATCGCCCTGGCTGTTCCCGTCCTGGGGCCAGCAGGGGCATCTGACCCGGCAGCGCCTGGCGCAGGAGCTGAAACTGCTCGCGCATCAGGCCGCCATCGAGCCGACCCGCGTCTCGCCGCACGTTCTGCGCCACGCTTTTGCCAGCCATATGCTGGAGCGCGGCGCCGATCTCAGGGCCCTGCAAAAGCTGCTCGGCCATGCGGACATCTCCACCACGCAGGTCTATACGCATATGCGCGAGGGGCATCTTCGCCGTATCGTGCATGAGCATCACCCGCTCAGCGAGCGCCAGCGGACGGAGGCCTGACGGCGAGGTCCGGCAAACGGCCGCGCTCTCGATCGCGGCTTGACAGACGTGGCGTTCGAACGCCACTTAGCGGGATTGCGGCGGCTCAGGCCGCCGTTCTCGTTCTTTTGACGCGCGGTCGAACAGCCCATGATGATACGCACCTATCTCGATTTCGAAAAACCCATCGCCGAGCTCGAAAGCAAGATCGAGGATCTGAAATCGCTGAAGGGCGACGACAATTCGGTCTCGATCGGCGACGAGGTCAAGCTGCTCGAAGACAAGGCCAAGACCGCCCTGCAGGAGACCTATGCCAAGCTCACCCCTTGGCAGAAGACCCAGGTCGCCCGTCATCCCGACCGGCCGCACTGCCTCGACTATATCAAGGCGCTGGTCGAAGATTTCGTGCCGCTCGCCGGCGACCGCTATTACGCCGAGGACATGGCCATCATCGGCGGCGTCGGCCGGTTTCGCGGGCGCTCGGTGCTCATCATCGGCCACGAGAAGGGCAGCGACACCCAGACGCGCCTGAAGCATAATTTCGGCATGGCCCGACCCGAGGGCTACCGCAAGGCGGTGCGGCTGATGAAGCTGGCCGAGCGTTTCGGCATGCCGATCATCAGCTTCGTCGACACGGCGGGCGCCTATCCCGGCATCGGCGCCGAGGAGCGCGGGCAGGCCGAGGCCATCGCCCGCTCGACCGATTGCTGCCTCGGCGTCACGGTGCCGATCATCGCGCTCGTCATCGGCGAGGGCGGTTCGGGCGGCGCGGTCGCCATCGCCACGGCGAACAAGGTTTTGATGCTGGAGCATTCGATCTACACCGTCGCCTCGCCGGAGGCCGCCGCGTCGATCCTATGGCACGACTCGGCGCGCGCCCAGGATGCCGCGACCAATATGAAGATCACGGCGCAGGATCTGTCGGCGATGGGCATCATCGACACCATCATCAGCGAGCCGGTCGGCGGCGCCCATCGCGACCGCACGGCGATCATGCGTCTTGCGGGCAACATGCTGGAGCGCGCCCTGCGCGAGTTCGACGGCATGTCCGGCGAGGAAATCCGCCGCGCCCGGCACGACAAGTTCCTGGCGATGGGCCGCACCCTTTAGGCCCGGAATTTCGACCGGATTGACGCACGGCATTACGCCCATGCCGCAGCCAAGCTCCCTCTCCCTTGGGAGACCTTTGCGTATCGAAGGTTCTCTCCCCGTCGTCCCGGACGGCCGTCAGGCCGAGCCGGGACCCAATCATATTTCCGCTATTGCTGCGGCAAGTGGAGAGGCGAGTGGGCCCCGGCCGTTANGGACCCAATCATATTTCCGCTATTGCTGCGGCAAGTGGAGAGGCGAGTGGGCCCCGGCTCTAACGGCCGGGGCGAAGGAATTGAAGTTTTGCAAAGGTCTTCTTGGGGAGAGGGCTGGGGTGAGGGGTTCGTGCCTCACGGCTGATTCTACACCCCCTCACCCGGCACGCTGACGCGCGCCACCCTCTCCCCACGGGAGAGGGTAGGGCCTCGGCGTTCCGGGCGACGAGGATTCTCGCGGCGTTCCGGGCCGATTCCCTTTGAATCTCGCGCCCTGATGCAAACAAGCGCGAGCACCCGCCAGCCATCCTCTCAATCCCTCCCTCCGCCGCAAAAAAAGAGGCCGGGCAATGCCCGGCCTCTCCCAATCCTTAACCTGCCGCCTCAGGCGGCCAGGGCCGGCGTCGCGCTTTCGACAATCTTGCCTTTGCGCAGGCGGTGCTCGCCCAGATTCAGCAGGATCGGCGCGGCGATGAAGATCGACGAGCTCGTCGCCAGCACCAAACCGAACATCAGCGTCAGCGCGAATTCCGCCAGCGCCGGGCCGCCGAACAAAGCGAGCGGGGCGATGGCCAGGAACAGCGCCAGCGAGGTGCCGATGGTGCGCGACAGCGTCTCGTTGATGGAGCGGTCGATCACCTCTTTCAGCGGCATCTGCCGGTATTTGCGCAGGTTCTCACGCACCCGGTCATAGACCACCACCTTATCGTTGATGGAGAAGCCCATGATGGTCAAGATCGCCGCGATCGAGGCGAGGTTGAACTCGAAGCCGGTCAGCGCCAGGAAGCCCAGCGTCTTGGTCAGATCGAGGAACATCGTCACGACCGCGCCGACCGCGAACGGCCATTCGAAGCGGAAGGTGATGTAGGCGAACATCGCGATGGCGGCGAAGCCGAGAGCGAGCAGGCCGCCATGCAGCAATTCTTGGCCGACGGTCGGGCCGACGACTTCGACGCGTCGGATCTCGCCGCCCGGCAGAGCCTGCTGGATCGCCTCGCGCGCCTTGGCGATGGCCGCCTGCTGGTCCGCATTCGAACCGTGCGGGGCATCGAAGCGGAACAGCACGTCCTGCGGGCTGCCGAATTGCTGCACCTGCACCGGTCCGAGGCCGATCGAGCCGACCTGCTGGCGCAGCGCGCCATAGTCGGCCGGGGTGGTCGCCCGCGCCTCGATGACGACGCCGCCCGCGAAGTCGACGCCCATCTTCAGGCCCGGATGGAACAGCAGCAGCAGCGAGATCAGGCTGATGGCGGCCGAGGCGATCAGGCCCGAATAGCGCGCCTTCATGAACTGGATCGACGTTGCATCCGGCAAGGCCCGGAAGCGCGTACCGATGGTCAGCGTCTTCGGCCGCGCGCGGCGCACCCAGAACGAGATCAGCAGCCTGACCAGGATCAGCGCCGTGAACATCGAGATCAGGATGCCGAGGCTGATGGTGATGGCGAAGCCGCGGATGGCGCCCGCCCCGGCGATGAACAGGATCAGCATCTTGATCAGGGTCGTGGCGTTGGCGTCCCAGATCGTGGTGAAGGCGCGCCGGAAGCCGCCCTCGATCGAGGTGATGACGCCCTTATTCGACTTCACCTCCTCGCGGATGCGCTCGTTGACGAGAATGTTGGCGTCGACGGCCATGCCGAGCGCCAAGAGGATACCGGCGATGCCGGGCAGGGTGAGCGTCGCGCCGAGGAAGGACAGGCCCGTGATGGTCAGTCCCAGATTGGCGATCAGCGCCACCGCCGCGTAGATGCCGAAGCGGCCATACATCGCGACCATCATGATGACGACGAGGGTGAAGCCGGCCATGATCGAATAAAGGCCGGCCTTGATGGCGTCGGCGCCGAGGCTCGGGCCGATGGAGCGTTCCTCGACCACGTTCAAAGGCGCGGGCAATGCGCCGGCCTTCAGCAGCACGGCGAGGTCATGCGCCTCATGGGCGGAGAAGTTGCCGCTGATCTGGCCTTGGCCGCCAAGGATCGGCGTGCGGATCACCGGCGCGCTGATGACCTTGCCGTCCAGCACGATGGCGAAGGGTTCGCCGACATGCTTGCTGGTGACGTCGCCAAAGCGCTTGGCACCGGTATAGTCGAGCTGGAAGGTCACCACCCAGCCGCCCTCGCGCTTGTCGAGCAGGGCGGAGGCGCCGGTCAGATTGGCGCCGTCGACTTCGACATGCTTCAGGACGACCGCGCTGCGATCGCCATGCGTGCCGTCGGCATAGGGCAGGCGCTCGCTGTCGGGGCCGGCTTGCGAGCCTTGCGGCGCGACGAGGCGGAAGGTCATCTTGGCGGTCGAGCCGAGCAGGCGCTTGATGCGGTCGGGATCGGAGATGCCGGGCAGCTCGACCAGGATGCGGCCCTGGCCCTGGCGCGCGACCACCGGCTCGTTGACGCCGGTCTCGTCCATGCGGCGGCGCACGATCGGGATCGACTGCGTCGCGGCGGTGTTGGCGAGTTCGCTGACGACGCCGTCGCCGATGGTCAGCGTCATGCGGTTGGCTTCGCTGGTGGTGGTCCAGATCAGCGAACGGCTCGGCGGCTCGCTGCGCTGGTCGAGAATTTCCTTCAGCGCGTCACGGGCCTGGGCGAGCTGTTCCGGGCTCTGGAACGCCATGGCGATGCTCTTGCCCTGGACGTTGACCTGCTGGCCGCGAATGCCGGCGCCTGACAGGGTTTTAATGATCTGCACGCGCGTATTGGCGAGCTTTTCCTTCAGCAGCGCGTCCATGTCGACTTCGAGCAGCAGGTAGGAGCCGCCTTGCAGGTCGAGGCCGAGATTGACGCGGGGCTGCGGAACCCAGGAGGGCAAAGTGCCGGGTTTCAACAGGCTTGGAATGGCTAGGACAAAGCCGAGCAGGCAGACGCCCAGAATGAGGGCCGCCTTGGTGCGGGAAAAGACGAGCATGGTAAATCCTTCGATCGGTAGCGGCCCGCGCGCTCGACACATCGAGGCGGGCAAAATCCGGTGGCGGTGCTAAGCGCTCAGATCGCAGGCGGCGCGCGGCTCTTGCCGGAGCGGACGAGGCGCGCCGGCCGGATCAGGATTTCGGCCGGAGCGACCAGCCCCGCATCGGAGCCGGAGGCCGGGAAAAAAGCGAAATCGGTGATAAAGGCGAATTTGCCGGGGCTGCCGTCATCCGCGCCGTCGAGCTTGGCGGAGGGCGATTGCGGCAGATCCCGCTTGAACTTCACCGCCGCTTCGAGCTGGCCGCCATGATCCTTGGCGACGCGCGTGCCCTCCGACTGCGGCGCCGCCGTCAGATTGAGCGACGTGGTCAGCACAAAAGCCACCGCCGTCAGGAGGCGATGCCAGAAAAGCTGGATTGTGCTGCGTCGCGCCGTCATCGGCATCTTTCAGACACTGCGTTCGTCCGGACGATAGAGCTATTTCCGCGCAAAGGATATTGGGATTTGTGCGCGGAGTATAAAGCCGGGCCGGGCATGATGGTGAAAATGGTTAAGGGCCGGCCTATATCACCCAGACCATTCAACGGATTGACAGATATTCGGCGGGACAGCATGGGGCAACATCTGCACACTCAAAAATGTGGCGTCTGCGGCTCGGAAAAGCAGGCGGGCGCCTGTGTGCCGGTCGAAGCGGTCCGGCCTGAACTTGCGGAAATCATCGCCAAGGACCGGCCGGATTGGGCGGCGACCGGCTATCTGTGCCGCACGGATCTGGCCAAATACCGCCGCCAATATGTCAGCGAGCTGATGCATAAGGAGCGCAGCGACCTGTCCAGCCTCGACAAGGCCGTCATCGCCTCGATCGCCGAGCAGGACACGCTGACGCAGAATGTCGAAACCGCGTTCGACGCGCATCTGACGGTGGGGGACCGCTGGGCCGACCGGGTGGCTTCCTTCGGCGGAAGCTGGATGTTCATCGGCCTGTTTGCCGCCGTGGTGGTCCTGTGGATGGCCGGCAACGCCGCGCTATTCGTGGCGCATCCTTTCGATCCCTATCCGTTCATCCTGCTCAATCTGCTGTTGTCTTGCATCGCCGCCGTGCAGGCCCCGCTGATCATGATGAGCCAGCGCCGCCAGGAGGCGAAGGACCGCCTGCGCTCGCAAAATGATTACAGCGTCAACCTGAAGGCCGAGCTGGAAATCCGGCTGCTGCACGAGAAGCTGGATCATCTGCTGGTGCGGCAATGGGAGCGGCTGGCCGAAATCCAGCAGATGCAGCTCGACATGATGGAGGAGATCGCGCAGGAGCGGCCGAGAAAGCGCTGAGCGGTCAGCCCGAGACGGCCCGGCTCTCGACCAGGGCGATCAGCCCCTGCAGCAAGGCCGTCGGGCTGGGCGGGCAGCCGCGGATGTGCAGATCGACCGGGATGACCGCGCCGACGCCGCCGGCGCAGGCATAGCCGCCGGCAAACAGCCCGCCATCGAAGGCGCAGTCGCCGACCGCCACCACCCATTTCGGCGAGGGCGTGGCATTGTAGGTGCGCTCCAGCGCCTCGCGCATGTTGAGAGTGACGGGGCCGGTGACCATCAGCACATCGGCATGGCGCGGCGAGGCGACGAAGCGCAGGCCGAAGCGTTCCAGGTCGTAATAGACATTGCCGAGCGCATGGATTTCCAGCTCGCAGCCATTGCAGGAGCCGGCATCGACCTGCCGGATCGACAGGCTGCGCCCGAGTGCGCGGCGGGAGGACAGGTCGAGCCGCGCGGCGAGTTCGGTGAGCTCGGCGGCCGGACCTGGCAGCGGCGGTTCGGTCAGCGGCGGGCTGAACAGGCTTTTTAGGAGCGGCGGGCTGAACAGGCTTTTTAGGAGGAGTTTGCGCATGGGGCGGCCCTATCTCCTGTCGCGCGGGCGCGATCCGCTGCGGCCAGCCACGCCCCCGGCCGTAATCCCCGCGAAGGCGGGGACCCAGTACGCCTCAGCGTGAGCGGTCGGGCAGATAGCCAATATCGAGTTTGTGAATACTGGATCCCCGCCTTCGCGGGGATTGCGTGAGTGCGGGTTAGAGGTCATGGCCGGAATAGGAGCAGTTGAAGGATTTATTCAGCAGCGGGAAGTCGGCAACGATATTGCCTTCGATGGCGGCTTCGAGCAGCGGCCATTGGAACCAGGACGGATCGCGCAGATGGCAGCGGGCGACGGTCCCGTCCGGGCCAAGGCGTACCCAGGCGAGAATGTCGCCGCGAAAGCCCTCGACGAGTGACAGCCCCTCGGCGCCCTCCGGCGAAGGCGGCAAGGCGGCGCGCACTGGGCCATCCGGCAATCGCGCCAGAAGCTGCTCGATGATGGCGAAACTCTGCCGAGCCTCTTCGATGCGCAGCCAGACGCGGGCATTGACATCGCCTTCGGTGCGGCCGGGCACGTCGAAGGCGAGCTGATCGTATGGCGCATAGCCCGGAGAGCGGCGGGCATCGAAGCCGCGCCCGGAGGCGCGGCCGACAAAACCGCCCGCGCCATATTGACGGGCCAGCTCCGCCGTCAGCACGCCCGTCCCGACCGTGCGGTCCTGCAGCGACACGGTGTCGTCATAGATACGGACGAGCGGCGGGAGATGCGCCCGCAGATCGGCGAGCAGGCCGCGCAACCGGCCAATGCCCTCGCTGCCGAGATCGGCGGCGACGCCGCCCGGCACGACGCGGTCCATCATCAGCCGGTGGCCGAAACAGGCATCGGCGGCGCGCAGGACGCGCTCGCGCAGGGCGCCGAAATGGGCGTGCAGCAGCGAGAAGGAGGCGTCGTTGCAGATCGCGCCGATATCGCCGAGATGGTTGGCGATGCGCTCCAGTTCGGCCATCACCGCGCGAAGCCAGACGGCGCGGGCGGGCGCTTCCGCGCCGCTCGCCATCTCGACCGCCCGGGCGAAGGCGATGGCATAGGCGACTGTGCTGTCGCCGGAGACGCGGCCAGCGAGCTTTGCCGCGCGCTCGAGCGGCGCCCCGCTCATCAGCCCGTCAATGCCCTTATGCACATAGCCGAGCCGTTGCTCGAGCCGCACCACGGTCTCGCCATTGGCGGTGAAGCGGAAATGCCCCGGCTCGATGATGCCCGCATGGACCGGGCCGACCGGGATCTGATGCATCGGCGGCCCCTCCGCCGGGCGGAACGCATAGGCGAGCGGCGCATCGGGCGAGGGCACGCGGGCGCCGAGCGGATGCGTCACGCCCCAGCGGCCATGATCGAGCCAGGGCCGCTCATCCGGCAAGCCTACGGGCACCAGCCCGTACAGGTCGCGCAGCGCGCGCTCCAGCCGCAGCGCGGGCGGATGGGTCAGGCCGACGGACGGATAGCGGCCATCCGGGCAGGCGATGCTCAGCACGCGCGGCGCGAAATCCGGCGCCCTGGCGACGGCCATATGCACCGCCTCGCCATCGCTCCACAGGCCGAGCATGACGCCGTTGCCGGCGGCGACCCAGAGCACGATCCGCCACCACGCCTCGGCATCGACGGTCACCCGCGACCAGGGCTCCTGAACGTCGATCGGCTCGATCTTGTCCATCGCAAAATTCCCCTAGCCCAGCAGCCGCGCGACATTCTGGAACCAGACCACCAACGGCGCCGGCAAGTAAATTCCCGCCGTCAGCACCAGCCCGAGATGCGCGAAGAGCGGCACGTAGGATGCCTTTACCGGCGCGGTGCTGCCGGCCGGCTCGCCGAAGGCCATCCCGGAAAGCCGCAGCATCAGCGCGCCGAACGCCACCAGCAGCCCGAACACCAGCGGTACGGCGAGCAGCGGCTCGCGCGCGAAGGTCGAGCTGACGATCAGGAACTCGCTCATGAACAGACCGAGCGGCGGCAGTCCGGCGATCGCCACGACACCGGCGACCAGCCCCCAGCCGAGCAGCGGGTGGCTCTCGGTCAGCCCGGTGATCTCGGACAGCCGCCGCGTCCCCTTGGCCTGGGTGATATGACCGACGGCGAAGAAGATCGCCGATTTGGTCAGGCTGTGCATGGTCATGTGCAGGAGGCCTGCGAAATTGGCGAGCGGCCCGCCCATGCCGAAGGCGAAGGTGATGAGGCCCATATGCTCGATGGAGGAATAGGCGAACAGCCGCTTGATGTCGCGGCGGCGGTAGAGCATGAAGCCGGCGAAGATGAGCGACAGGAGGCCGAGCGTCACCATCAGAGGCCCGGGCGAGATCGCCTCCGGATTGGCCGCCATCAGCATCTTGAAGCGCAGCACCGCGTAGAGGGCGACGTTGAGTAGCAGCCCCGACAGCACCGCCGAAATCGGCGTCGGGCCTTCGGCATGCGCGTCCGGCAGCCAGGCGTGCAGCGGCGCGAGGCCGACCTTGGTGCCGTAGCCGAGCATCAGGAAGATGAAGGCGACGTTGAGCAGGTCCGGGTTGAAGTCCTTTGCGTGCTCCACGAGCGCCGTCCAGACCATGGCGTCATGCCCCTCGCCGATGACCGGCCGCGCCGCCATGTAGACCAGGATGGTGCCGAACAGGGCCAGCGCGATGCCGACGCTGCCGAGGATGAAATATTTCCACGCCGCCTCGATCGCCGCGTGGGTGCGGTAGATGCCGACCATCAGCACGGTGGTCAGCGTGGCGATCTCGATGGCCACCCACATCACGCCGATATTGTTGGTGAGCAGAGCCAGGTTCATGGCGAACATCAGCGTCTGGTACATGGCGTGGTAGAAGCGCAGATTGGCGGGCGTCAGCCGTCCCGCCTCGAGCTCATGGCCGATATAGCTGGCGCTGAAGGCGCTCGTGGTGAAGCCGACGAAGGTGCCGAGCACGATGAAGACGACATTGAGGTCGTCCACCATCAGATAGCCGCCCGATGCGGGGCGCGCGGTCAGCAAGGTCAGCGCGGCGAGGAACGTCAGGAAGGCGGCGAGCACGTTGAGGCGCGCGGTCAGGCGGTAGCCGGGCATGAGCGCCAGGGCGACGGCCGACAAAGCGGGGATGACGATGATCGCCGTCGCGGGATTGAACGGCAGGCCGGCGGCGAAGGCGCTCACTGATTGCCCCCGCGATATTCGTCGAGCGCGCCGACATCGACCGTGTCGAAGCGCTCGCGGATGCGGAACAGGAAGACGCCGATGACGATGAAGGCGATCAGGACGGAGAAGGCGACGCTGATCTCGACCACCAGCGGCATCCCCCTGGCCCCGGTCGCGGCCAGGATCAGGCCGTTCTCCAGCGACATGAAGCCCACCACCTGACTGACCGCATTGCGCCGCGTCACCATCATCAGCATGCCGAGCAGCACGACGGAAAGGGCGAAGGCGAGGTCCTCGCGCGCCAGCGGATCGGCGTCGGCGGCGGCGCGCAGCATGACGGTCATCGACAGGGCGACGAGGCCGATGCCAAGCAGCATGGTCGGGCCGATGCCGCCGACGGCGTCGATGGAGCGATGCACGCCGAGCCGCACCACCATGCGGTCGAGCGCCAGCGGGATAATGATGGCCTTCAGGACCAGCGCGATGGCGGCGGTGATATAGAGATGCGGCGCCCCTTGCGCGTAAGCCTGCCAGGCGACGGAGGCCGAGAGCACGACGGCGTGCAGGGCGAAGACCCGGAGCAGGCCGGACATGCGGTCCTGATAGAGCAGCATGAAGCTGACCAGCACCAATCCGCCGGCGAGCATATGGGCAAGGTCGAGGGCGAATTTCCCCATCAGAAGCTCCGCGACACGAAGAGCAGCAGCGTGCCGAGCAGGCCGAGCATCAGCGCCGCGCCGAGGAATTCGGGCACGCGGAAGATGCGCATCTTGGCGATCGAGGTCTCGAACAGCACCATCAGGAAGGCGCCCGCGGTGAGCTTGGCCAGATAGGCGACGAGGCCGGCGGCATAGGCGGCGGGACTGGCGCCGGGCGCGGCGATACCCCAGGGCAGGAAGATGCAGGCGATCAGCGAGAGATAGAGCAGCAGTTTCAGCGCGGCGGCCATTTCGATGACGGCGAGATGGCGGCCGGAATATTCCAACACCATCGCCTCATGCACCATGGTCAGCTCCAGATGCGTCGCCGGATTGTCGACCGGAATGCGGGAGTTCTCCGCCAGCGTGACGATGATGAGGCCGGCGAGCGCCAGGCCGAGCGAAACGCGCAGCGAGCCGTGCGTCAGCATGAATTCGGCGATGGTGGAGAGCTGGGTCGAGCCCGCGACCAGAGCGACGGTGAAGACGATCATCATCATCGCCGGTTCGGCGAGGGAGGCGAACATCATTTCGCGGCTCGCCCCGAGGCCGCCGAAGCTGGTGCCGACATCCATGCCGACCAGGGCGAGGAACATGCGGGCGCTGCCGAGCAGGGCGATGATGGCGATGACGTCGGCGGCCCAACTGAAGGTGAGGCCGGCGGCGAAACTCGGCACCAGCGCGGCGGCGACCCAGGTGGCGGCGAAAATCATGTAGGGCGCGGCGCGGAACAGCCAGGAGGCGTTGTCGGCCAGCACGACCTCCTTGCGGGTGAGGCGGAGGAGATCGCGATAGGGCTGCAGCAGCGGCGGTCCCTGGCGCATCAGCAGCCGGGCTTTGACCTTGCGCGTGAAGCCGAGCAGCAGCGGGGCGAGCGCCAGCACCAGCAGCATCTGCGCGCCCTGCGCGGCGAGGTCGAGGATCAGGGCCATATTGCGATGATGAACAGGAGGGCGACCAGGGCGACGAAGACGAGGCTGAGATATTGCCGGATGGTCATGAACTGCAGCACGTTCAGCCGGTTGGCGGCGAATTGGATCGCTCCGGCGAGCGGCGCGTAGAGGCCGTCCCAGATCAGATCGTGCGTGCTGACATGGAGCCGCGCCGGACGCGCGTCGCCGGGCGGCGGCATGTCCACCTTCTCGCGGGCGAGGAAGGCGAATTCGCCGAAGACGCGGCGGATCGGCTGGGAAAAGCTGTCGGCGGTGTATTGCGCCGCCGGGCTCGGCTCGGGATAGCCGCAATCCCAGGCCGGCGCGCGGCGCAGCGCGCGCGAGGCGAGGCGGTGGATGGCTTCCGCCGCGACCAGCGCCGAGAGCGCGATGAAGAGGAAGACCAGGAGCCCGTTATAGGAGCTGCGGCTTTCGGCGATCGGCACGATGGAGAGCCAGGCATTCGTGCTTTGCTCCGGCATGTGCGCGCCGATTTGGGCCTGCACGACGGGCGCCATCGCGTCGATGATGAAGCCGGGGAGGATGCCGGCGGCGAGGCAGGCGGCGAGCAGCAGGCCCATGGCGGCGCGGGAGACCGGGTCGGTCTCGCGCGCAGCCGCCGCTTGCGGCGAGCGGGGGCGGCCGAGAAAGGCGATGCCGAAGGCGCGCACGAAGCAGGCGGCCGACAGCGCCGCGCCGAGCGCCAGCATCGCCCCGGCGGCGGGAACGATCAGCTTCAGCCCCCATTGCGGCAGGTTCGGGCTGAGCAGCACCGCCTGGAACAGCAGCCATTCGGACACGAAGCCGTTCAGCGGCGGCAGCGCCGAGATGGCGAGGCAGCCGCCGAGGACGAGGAAGGCCGTCTGCGGCATCGGATGGATTAGTCCGCCGAGCCTTTCGATGTCGCGCTCGCCCGTCGCGGTGAGAACGGCGCCCGAGCCGAAGAACAGCAGGCTCTTGAAGAAGGAATGGTTGAGCACATGCAGCAGCGCGGCGGTCAAAGCGAGCGCGGCGGCGCCCGCCATGCCGTTGGCCTTGAAGGCGAGCGCCAGCCCCAGGCCGACGAAGATGATGCCGACATTTTCGACGGTGCTGTAGGCGAGCAGCCGCTTCAGATCGCGCTCGACGGTGGCGTAGAGCACGCCGAGCACCGCCGTCGCCGCGCCGAGGCCGATGACGGGGATGCTCCACCACCATGCGGGCGGGCCGAGGAGATCGAAGACGATGCGGATGAAGCCGTAGATCGCGACCTTGGTCATGACGCCGCTCATCAGCGCCGAGACATGGCTGGGCGCGGCCGGATGGGCGAGCGGCAGCCAGACATGCAGCGGCGCAAGTCCCGCCTTCGATCCCGCGCCGATCAGCATCAGCATGAGCACGAGGCCGGGCAGCCAGTCGGCATGGCGCGCGCCCCTGATTTCGTCGAAGGCGTAGGCGCCGGTCGGGCCGGAGAGCAGGCCGAAGGCGAGCAGCAGGGCCAGTGTGCCGAACATCGCCATCAGGATGTAGATCGTGCCCGCGCGGGTGTTTTCCGGCTCGCGGTGATGCGAGACGACCAGCGCCCAGGAGGAGAGCGACATGAACTCCCAGGCGACCAGGAAGCTGAAGGCGTCGGCGGCGACGAGGACGAGGTTCATGCCGGCGAGAAAGGCGGGGTAGAAGGGCAGCACCCGCTCCGGCGCGGTCTCGTGCTGGCCGTAGCCGAGGGCATAGAGGCTGGCGCCGGCCGCGCCGAGATTGACGACGATCAGGAAGTAGGCGGCGAGCGCATCGAGGCGGAAATGCGCGCCGATCCAGGGCAGGCCGACGGGCAGCGTGATGGCGGACGGGACAGCGGGTCCGCCGAGCAGTTCACCCGCCGCGACGCCGAGAATGCCGAGGCTGACGGCGATGCAGCCCGCATAGATCAGCCGCGAGGCGCCGGGCGCGCGGGAGGTCGCCACGGCCAGCACGGCGAGGGCGAAATATGCCGCCACACCCCAGAGCACCGCCGCGATCGCCATCGAGCCTCACCCTCCGTGTTGCGCCGTCTCAGCTCAGGAGCCGGACGCCTCTGCCCTTGCCGTGGCTGACCGCGTCATCGCCGATGATTTCGAGGCCGGCGGCGTTCAGCGCCGCGATCAGCTTGGTCAGTGAATCCACATTGCCGCGAATGACGCCGTCGCTCGCCTCCATGCGCTGGATGGTCGGCACGGACAGGCCGGACAGTTCGGCCAGCTTGCGCTGGTCGATGCCGAGCAGCGCCCGGGCGGCGCGCAATTGCGCTGACGTAAGCATGTTTCAGACATCAGTTGTTAGCGCTGAGCCTTGAGAACAGCGTACAGGGACCGCAGTCCGGAACTCAAGCGGATTTATGCCGCAGTGGCTGGCGGGGCGATTCGGCTGTGGATGAAAGCGTCAGTTTCGATGGCAGGAAATAGCCGTGCGGGTGCAGCCGCCGCCCTCTCCGTCGCGGGAGGGCGGCGCGCGGAGCGGGCCGGTCATGCCGCCCCGAATATCACCGGCAGCGCGCGCGGGCCGCGCACCGTCCCCTCGGACCATGCCACCGCTTTCCCCGCATCCAGCCGGAACTGCGGGATACGCTTCAGCCATTCCTCCACCGCAACCGTCATCTCCATGCGGGCCAGGTTCGAGCCAACGCAGCGGTGGATGCCGAGGCCGAAGGCGGCGTGGCGGTTCTCCTTGCGGTCGATCAGCACCTTGTCGGCATCGGCGAACATGGCAGGGTCGCGGTTGGCGGCGGGGAAGGACAACAGCACCATATTGCCCGCCTTGATCGGGCAGCCATTGATCTCCGTATCCTTCATCACCTCGCGCGCCATGGTCACCGGGGCGAAAGCGCGCAGGAACTCCTCGATGGCGGTCGGCATCAGCTCGGGCTCGGCGATGAGGCGGCGCGCGTCCTCCGGCGTCCTGGCCAGATGCCAGAGGGCGGCACCGATGCCGCTCCAGGTGGTGTCGATGCCGGCGATCAGCAGCAGCCGCAACATGCCGATGCCGAGCTCCTCCGGGATGGTCTCGCCGTCGATCCGTGCGCCCATCACGCGGGTGATCAGGTCGTCACGCGGCGCGCCCTTGCGCTTGGCGATCTCGGCGATGAAATACTCCGTCATCTCCCCAAAGGCCCGCCACATGATCGCATCATCGGTGATGCCGAGTTCGAGAATCTCGTGGATCCAGCGGATATAGAGATCGCCGTCCTCCTCCGGCACGCCGAGCATGTGCGCGATCACCCGCACCGGGATGTGGCGCGTGTAGCGCTGCGCCGCGTCGCAATGGCCGTCGGCGATGAAGCCGTCGATCAGCTCGTTGCAGATCGCCCTCGCCTTGGGTTCGATGCGGGCGATCTCCTCGGGCAGGAAGGGCGGCAGCAGGATCTGCTTCAGCGCCTTGTGGCGCGGCGGATCGGAGGTGATCGGCGGGGCGGGAATGATGGTCTCGGCGCGGAATTCGCGCACCACCACCCGGCGCGAGGAGAAATGCTCGGTGTCATAGGCGATCGCCTTCACGTCCTCGTAGCGCGTCGGCAGATAGGCGCCCATGAAGCGCTTGGTATGGGCGATCGGGCATGTGCCGCGCAGCTCGTCCCAGATCGGATAGGGGTCGTTGCGCCAGCGCGGATCGAGATGGTCCCAGTCGGTGGTCCAGTCGGTCGCGGGAAGCCGGGCCACATTGGTGGTGGTGTCGGTCATGGCGCGCCTCCTCAAAGTTCGGTGAGGATGACGGCGAATTCGGGACAATTGGCGCGGGCGAGCGCGGCCTTGTCCTCGAGGCCGGGGGGCACGGCGCCGTCGCCGATTTCCCTGGCATTGCCGAACTCGCCCAGCTCGAACAATTCCGGCGCCAGCGCCTTGCAGCGATTGTGGCCCTGGCATCGGTCCTGATCGACATGCACCCGCATCGTGCTGTGAGACATGCGCTCCTCCTCCAAGCGGCGACTGACCGCTTTCGTTGATCGCCGCCCTCTTAGCGTGGCATTGCCATGCGATGGCCTCGCAATACTCCGTTGAGCTTGCGGTCATCATCCCGGACCGTCAAGTGCTCAATTGACGTTTACGTCACCCAAACGACGTAAACGGCGGTGCAAACCTGGGCGCTGTTAAGAGTTTTCACAATGTTTTCATCTATCTAAGGTTGAGTACTGCGTCATTATGCACCCTAAGGACGCGGACCATGTGGGCAATATTGGAAGACGGCTTCACTTATCTGAACGCGCAGAGCGTGCAGAGTTTCATCGCGCTGTTCTGGTTCGTCATCCTGTTCGAGCTGCCGCGCTATACGCTGACCTTCCTCACCGCCGGGGTGTTGCTGCCGTTTCACACGCCCGACCCGGCCTCGCGCAAACGCCCGCGGGTGACGGCCGTGGTCGCCGGCCATAATGAGGCCGACGTCATCGAGCGCTGCGTCATGGCGATGCACGAGCAGACCTGGCCGCCGGATGAGATCATCGTCGTCAGCGACGGCTCGACCGACAATATGGCGGACAAACTGCGCGGCCTGCGCAAGCGCGGGCTGATCACGGCGGTGCATTCGACGCATCTGCGGGCGGGCAAATCGGCCGCGACCAATCTGGCGGTGCGCGGCGCAACCGGCGACATCATCATCAATATCGATTGCGACTGCACGCTCGACCGCCACGCCTTCGAGCACGTCTGCGCGCCCTTCGCCGATCCGGCTGTCGGGGCGGTGGCGGGCAATATCGTCGTGCGCAATCCCGACGCCAGCTTTATCGCCGGCTATCAGAGCATCGAATATCTGGTGATCCTGTCGCTCGGCAAGCGCGGCTGCAACCTCACCGATCAGGTGGTCTGCGCCTCCGGCGCCTTCGGAGCCTTCCGCAAGAGCGCGCTGGACGATGTCGGCGGGCTGGATGCGGGCGGCGGCGAGGATCTCGACCTCACCTTGCGCATCCGTAAGGCCGGCTGGAAGGTCCGCTTCGTCTCGGAGGCGATCTGCTACACCGACGTGCCGGAGACGTTTTCAGCCTTCATCCGCCAGCGCTTTCGCTGGGAGCGCGACGCCCTGCGCCAGCGCTACCGCAAGCACAAGGATCAGGTCAGCCCCTTGTCGCTGCACATGCAGCCGCTGGAGCTTGCCCACCAGCTCGAATTCCTGATCTTCGACGTCGGCGCCGCCATCGCCATGCCGATCTACCTCGTCTGGCTGTTCGTGACCTATGGCGACACCGCGCCGGCCATCCTGATCGCCGCGCAGGCGGGCATGCTGGTGCTGGACCTGCTGACGCTGTGCCTCGCCGCCATCGCGACGCCGCAAGTGCTGACGCTGCGCCATCTGCTGTACATGCCGGCCTATAGCGTGTTGAACAGCTATTTCATGCGCTTCGTGCGTCTCGCCGCCTATTGCCAGGAGTGGTTCTTCGACGCGTCCTACAAGGACAGCTACGTGCCGGCCAAGGTGCACTTGCAGCGGTTTTGAAGGTTGCGCAGCACACCCAAACGAAATCCCCGCGAAGGCGGGTATCCAGTAGGCCGCAGCGTAAGTGGTTGGCGAGAAGCCCTAATTCGAGCAAGGGCCGGCGCGGCGGAAGCCTGCGCCGGCCTCTCCCCTAGAACAGCACGACGCTGCGGATGCTTTCGCCCGAATGCATCAGGTCGAACGCCTTGTTAATGTCCTGCAGCGGCATGGTGTGGGTGATCATCGGGTCGATCTGGATCTTGCCGTCCATGTACCAGTCGACGATCTGCGGCACCTGGGTGCGGCCCTTGGCGCCGCCGAAGGCGGTGCCGCGCCAGACCCGGCCCGTCACGAGCTGGAACGGCCGCGTCGAGATCTCCTTGCCGGCGCCGGCGACGCCGATGATGATGCTCTCGCCCCAGCCCTTATGGCAGCATTCCAGCGCCTGGCGCATGACATTGACATTGCCGATGCATTCGAAGGAGAAATCCGCGCCGCCCTTGGTCAGGTCGACGAGATAGGGCACGAGATCGCCCTGCACTTCGCTCGGATTGACGAAATGGGTCATGCCGAAGCGCTCGCCCCATTCCTTCTTGGCGTTGTTCATGTCGACGCCGACGATCATGTTGGCGCCGACCAGCTTCAGCCCCTGGATGACGTTCAGCCCGATGCCGCCAAGGCCGAACACCACGGCATTCGCGCCCGCCTGCACTTTCGCCGTGTTGATGACCGCGCCGATGCCGGTCGTCACGCCGCAGCCGATATAGCAGACCTTGTCGAACGGCGCGTCCTCGCGGATTTTCGCGAGCGCGATCTCAGGCACGACCGTGTAATTGGAGAAGGTCGAGGTGCCCATATAGTGGAAAATCTGGTCGTTGCCGGACGAAAAGCGGCTGGTGCCGTCGGGCATCAGGCCGCGCCCTTGGGTGACGCGGATTTTCTGGCAAAGATTTGTCTTGCCGGAGGTGCAATATTCGCATTCGCGGCATTCGGGCGTGTAGAGCGGGATGACGTGATCGCCAGGCTTCAGAGAGCGCACGCCGGGCCCGCATTCGACGACGACGCCCGCGCCCTCATGGCCGAGAATGGCCGGAAAAATGCCTTCTGGATCGGCGCCGGAGAGCGTGAATTCGTCGGTGTGGCAGACGCCGGTCGCCTTGATTTCGACGAGGCATTCGCCCTCACGCGGCGGCGCGATCTCGACCGTGGTGACTTCCAGCGGCTTGCCCGCCGCCACCGCAACTGCTGCCCGCGTTTGCATCGCTGCCCTCCTTGGGATTTCTTGGTTTCAGGAATTCGTCCTAGATCACGATGATTTTGGATTGGTTCAATCCAAAATCATGAACTTGATCTCGTTCTTACACTTAGAGCGGGATGACGAGCGGAAAACCGGTACCCACCTGTCCCCATCCCGCTCTAGTTTGCGCGAGAGCCGCCTGCCCGCAACCGATAATCGCAAAATGACTTGTTACCCGGCGGCAATGGCGTTTTGACCTCCCCCGGCGCGCCCGGCAGGGCTACAGTGCTGAGATGTTGCCGCGTTTTCGGATTGGAACGGTTGGCCATGCGAAGATCCATAGCAAAATTTTGGCTGCGGGGCGCGGCGGTTTGTGCCGCAGCTTCCTTGCTGCTCGGGCCGGTCGCGGCGCAGGATGGTCGCGAGGACTACCCGACGGTGGCGATCGCGGATTACGTGTTCGGCTGCATGGGCAGCAACGGCCAGACCCGCGAGGCGCTGGAGAAATGTTCCTGCAGCATCGATGTGATCGCCTCGCTGCTGCCCTATGATGCCTTCGTCGAAGCCGAGACGGTCGCGCGGATGCGGCAGGTCGGCGGGGAGAAGGGGTCGCTGTTCCGCACCGGCGTCGAGCCGAAGGAGGCATTCGCGCGGATGAAGCGCGCGCAGGCCGAGGCCGAGGTGCGGTGTTTTTAGAGGGCAATCCCTGACCGCGTCGCCCGGACGGTGCGCAGCACCGAGCCGGGGCCCAATGGCCTCTCCGCGGCGACCTCGATTGCTGATATGGGATTGGGTCCCGGCTCGATCGTTTTGCCGGCGAAATCTTCGATTTCGGGCAAACCGGCGTCCGGGGCGACGAAAAGAACGTCAACTATCCTTGTCCCGCTTCCCTTCCCGCTCCCAGCTCTTTTCAAAGACCTTCCCCTCGGTATCCTCGACATGCGCGGCAAGCGCCTTCGCGCCGCCGGGCCGGTATTTGAACCGCAAACTCGGATTTTCACTCAGCGAGATCGCGCCCTCGACGCTCATTAAAGGCTTGCCGTCCGCCGAGAGCCGGATGGTCTGGACGAAATGGGCCGGGCGATAGAGGCCGGTCACTTGATCCATCTGCATGCCAGTCAGGTTCGGATGGCGGATCTGCAATTGCAGCTCGGCCTCCTCGCTCGCCGGGTCCGTGGCCGGGAACTGGCGCAGGCGCAATTCGCCCAGCGACGCCAGCGCCTCATCGGCATTCTTCGAGGCGGGCGCCGAACAGCCGCCCGATGCCTTGACGTAGCGCTTCACCATGTAGAGCGCGCCGTCCTCGGTCTCGGCGATGGCGCGGATGTAGCTATAGGCGTTCACCCGCAGCCGCGTCTCCAGGAACCGCACCCGCGCCTCGGGCGAAAGCGTGAAGACCGCCGCGACCGGCGCGGGATTCTCGTCGACGACGAGGGTCAGTGCCTTGATGCGGCCGGGTTGCAGATCGGTGATCGCGACCGGCACCAGCGCGGCGTCTTCGGCGCGGACCGGCGCCTCAAGGCTGAGCATGGCGGCGCCGTCGAGGATCGGGCGCGTGCCGAACAGTGTCTCGCGCAGGCTTGGCCAGTTTTTCTCCGAGGCATCCGTTTGTGCGCGCGCCGGTCCGCATGCAACGGCCAGGGCCGCCGCGACCAGAAGCCATGCGAGCCCGCGAATCGAACGCGCCTTCAGTGCCTGCGACATCGGTCTCATCCCAAACCTCCGGCTCAATCCCATTCCAGCTCGGCAAAACCGGTGAGCGCGTTGCGGCTGTTATAGGCGCCGAAAAGCTGCCAGCCGTCTTTTTCGCCGGTGCCGCAAACCGCCGCCGCTTCGCTGATGCTCTTGCCCGCGCGGATGGCGCCGCGCAGATCCTCCGCCAGCCGCTGCAAATAGCGGAGCTGCTTTTCGCCCGCTTCCGGCCAGGGCGCGGATGGCGGCCCATGCCCCGGCACGATGCGCGCGGCCGGCTGCTGCATCAACGCGGCGGTCAGCGCCAGCCAGCCCTTGAGGCTACCATCGAGCACCGGAATATGATCGAGGAAAATCAGATCGCCCGTCCAGAGCGTCGCGGTCGCCTCGTCGAACACCGTCAAATCGGCATCGGTGTGCGCGGCGGGCCGGGCGATGAGCACCAGCGCGCGGCCGCCAAGGTCGAGCCGCAGCGTGTCGGTGACAAGCTCCGTCGGCGGAATGATCTTGGTACCCTGCATGGCCTCCGGGCCGACCTGCTCTGCATAGCTTTGCAGGCCGTGCTCTCCGCGTTCGCCCAAGGCGCGCGGCAAGTTCCGGTGCGCGACGAAACTGACGCCCTCCCCGGCAAAGGCCGCATTGCCGAAAATATGGTCGGGATGCACATGGGTGTTGATGACGTATGTCACCGGCAGCGCCGTCCGCGCACGGATCGCCGCCTTGAGCCCCATGCCGTCACAATAGCTGCCGCCGGTGTCAATCACGGCGACGCCCTCCGCGCCGATGACGAAGCCGATATTGGCGATCGCGCCGCGATTATCGCCATCTGGCATTGCGACCGCGCCTTGCCGCACGAAAACACCCGGCGCGACCTCGCTCACGACAGCCGGCGGTCCGCACTGGAGCGTCCCGGCTTGCGCAGAATCAGCGAGACCGGCGCCTGGGAGGAAAGCGGCGCCGGCCCGCACAGCCGCGGCAACCAGGATTGCCGCTGCCTCTAAGCCGCTGGGTTTGCGGCGTTTTCTCCCCAATGCGGTCACCGGATCGCGTCGTTCAGATTGCGCGCCAGTGCCAAAGTGCTTTCGGTCTCGCCGATAAACCCGGTCAGCCGCGCCGAGTTCACATCGGCGCCATCGAATCGCGCGCCGGTGACGTCGGCCCCGGCCAGATCCGCGCCGCCGAGTTCGGCCATGCTGAGATCGGCGCCGTTGAGCTTCGCGCCATGGAGCCGGGCGAATTCCAGGCTGGCGCGGGAGAGGTTGGCGCCGGTGAGATCCGCCCCCGTCAGATCGGCCGAGCGCAGCACGCCGCGCATCAGGCCCATCGACTGATTGCGCATGTCGGCGGAGAAATCGGCGCCGCGCAGCAGGGCGCGCTTCAGACTGGCGCGGCTGAGATCGGCAGCGATGCGCGCGCCCGACAGGTCCGCATCATCCATCAGTGCACTGCCGAGCTGCGTTTGGAACATCGAGGCGCCTTTCAGGTCTGCGCCCGTGAGGTTAGCGGACAGCATCCAGGCCTGGTCGAGCACCGCTCCGGCCAGCTTGCTGCCTTGGAAATTGGTCTTGTTCAGCCGCGCCGCGCGGAACAGAGCGCGGGAGAAATCCAGGCCCGATAAATCGAGCCCGTTCAAACGCTTGCCGCTAAAATCCGCTGGCTTCCCTGTCCCGGCCGCCGCGATCAGCGCCGCGACATCGGCGCGCGTAAGCTCGGCGACGGCGAATTCGGCGGCGCTCAGATCGACATGGCCCATCATGCCTTGCGCGGCGGCGGGCGAAGCAAGCGCCGGGATGCATGTGACCACCGCCAGGCGCAGCAGGGAAAGGACGGGGATCGTCAGCTTTGCGTCGTCGCGCATGCGGACCTTGATCTTGCGCACTCAACTTCATGGAACGGGCGACGGCCGAGCCGCGCCGGACACGTTCCGCCGCTTTATTATAGGAGGCTTACCGGACACTTAACCAATATTATGGTCATGACTGGACGGCAAAGATCTCTTTCCCGGCGAATTTGTCATTCCTGACGAATTGGAAACGATCCTTTGATGGCCGTCTTACTGATAAGTCTACCAATTTCCAAATGCTTTGGCTTGTCACTGCCAATGGCCACGACTACGATGAACCCATCGCAACAGTCCAGCAATTGTGCTGGCACCGCATGTTGAGCGCGCCATCCGAAAGGGTGGCGGGCATGTTAAGGCGCCGTAATGCGCGCCGCATTCAATTTAAATACGCAGCAAAAGGCTGTGTTGCATCTGTCCGGCTGAGGAGCCGGGCGGTCCGGTGTCGTGCGCCGGCTGCAAGAAGACTGTCAACGAGGAGGAAACGTAAGGAAATGGCCCGGTACAGACTCATCGCCTCAGCCGCATTGATCCTAGGATCGATGTCGGTTGCCGCTACGGCCAACGACAATCTGCTGAAATTGGAGAAGGACGCCAATCAGTGGGTTCAGCCGACCGGCAACTATGCCAATCAGCGCTATAGCGAACTGAACCAGATCAACAAGGACAATGTCAAAAACCTGAAGGTCGCCTGGACGCATTCGACCGGCGTTCTGCGCGGCCATGAAGGCAATCCGCTTGTCGTCGGCGACATCATGTATGTGCACACGCCATTCCCGAACAAGGTGATGGCGCTCGACCTGAAGAATGACGGCACCGTGCTTTGGACCTATGAGCCGAAGCAGAATCCGGACGTCATTCCGGTGATGTGCTGCGACACGGTCAATCGCGGTCCGGCCTATGCGGACGGCAAGATCTTCCTGCATCAGGCCGACACCACCCTCGTCGCGCTGGATGCGAAGACCGGCAAGGTTCTGTGGAAGGCCGTCAACGGCGATCCGACCAAGGGCGAGACCGGAACCTCCGCGCCGATGGTCATCAAGGACAAGGTCATCATCGGCATTTCCGGCGGCGAGTTCGGCGTGCAATGCCATGTCACCGCTTACGACATCAACAGCGGCAAGCAGGTCTGGCGCGCCTATTCGGTGGGCCCGGACGATCAGCTCAAGTTCGATCCCGAGAAGACCACCTCGCTCGGCAAGCCGGTCGGCAAGGATTCGAGCCTGAAGACCTGGCAGGGCGACCAGTGGAAAATCGGCGGCGGCTGCACGTGGGGCTGGCTGGCCTATGATCCGGCGCTCGACCTGTTCTATTACGGCTCCGGCAATCCCTCGACCTGGAACCCGAAGCAGCGCCCCGGCGACAACAAGTGGTCGATGACCGTTTTCGCCCGCAATCCCGATACGGGCATGGCGAAATGGGTCTATCAGATGACGCCCCATGACGAATGGGACTATGACGGCGTCAATGAAATGATCCTGGCCGACATCCCCGTCGGCGGCAAGGAGACCAAGGCGCTGGTGCATTTCGACCGCAACGGCCTCGGCTATACGCTGAACCGTGAGACCGGCGAATTGCTCGTCGCGCAGAAATACGATCCGGCCGTGAACTGGACGACCGGCGTCGACATGGACAAGAATTCGCCGACTTACGGCCGTCCCGCCGTCGTCGCGAAATACTCCACCGAGCAGAATGGCGAGGACGTCAACTCCAAGAACATCTGCCCGGCCGCGCTCGGCACGAAGGATCAGCAGCCTGCGGCCTATTCGCCGAAGACCAAGACCTTCTACGTGCCGACCAACCATGTCTGCATGGACTACGAGCCCTTCAAGGTCTCCTACACCGCCGGCCAGCCTTATGTCGGCGCGACCTTGTCGATGTATCCGCCGCAGGGCGACACCAATATGGGCAATTTCATTGCCTGGGACGCCGATAAGGGCGCGATCAAGTGGTCGATCAAGGAGCCGTTCTCCGTCTGGTCGGGCGCTCTCGCAACCGCCGGCGATGTCGTCTTCTACGGCACGCTGGAAGGCTATCTGAAGGCGGTCGATGCGACGACGGGCAAGGAACTGTACAAGTTCAAGACCCCGTCCGGCATCATCGGCAACGTCATGACCTACACCCAGGGCGGCAAGCAATATGTGGCCGTGCTGTCGGGTGTCGGCGGCTGGGCGGGCATCGGCCTCGCGGCCGGCCTGACCAATCCGCAGGACGGTCTGGGAGCGGTCGGCGGCTATGCTGGCCTAAGCAAATATACCTCACTGGGCGGCAGCTTGACGGTCTTCACGCTGCCATAAGGCGGAATTGAAATACCGCCTTTGTAAATTGGGTTCGGCAGTCCCCGACCGGGTTGCCGGACCCTCTTTTCGCCAACACCCGAAAGCTTAGCGGGACGGTCATGTCACCGGGGCGCGGCGTTGGTTAACGAAGAAGAAATGCCCGGAGGAAGTTTGCCCAGCATGCGCGTTTTCACGAGAGTTCTGGCCTGTCTGGCCATCGGTTCCGCCTTCGCCGCCATCCAGCTCACGCCCAGCCACGCGGGCGGGCCGTCGGTGCGCGACGAGGACGGCAAGTTTTTCGATAAGACCGACGAGCCGACCTACAACGTCAAGGAAGACGGCACGGTCGACTGGTACACCTATAGCGGTTTCCGGCGCTATCATTCGGAGTGCCATGTCTGCCACGGGCCGGACGGCGAGGGCAGCTCCTACGCGCCGGCGCTGAAGGAATCGCTGAAAACCATCAGCTATCCCGACTTCCTGCAGATCGTCGCCGCCGGCCGCGAGACGGTCAGCGCGGGGCAGGTCAGCAAGATGCCGGCGCTCGGCAATAATCGCAGCGTCACCTGCTTCCTCGACGACATCTATATCTACCTGAAGGCCCGCTCCGACGAGGCGATCCCGCGCGGGCGTCCGCTGAAGCGCGCCGACAAGCCGGAGACGGCGACCAAGAACGAGAAGGAATGCATGTGATGGCAATCCGGGGCCGAGGCTTGCGGCAAGGTGCGGCGGCGCTGGCCGCTGCCCTCGCCCTGATGCTCGCGGGCGGCGCTTGGGCGCAGACCTCGGACCTCGTCGTCCGCTCGGAGCTGCGCGTCTGCGCCGACCCGGCCAACCTGCCCTTTTCCAACGACAAGGGCGAGGGCTTCGAGAACAAGCTCGCCGACCTGCTCGGCAAGGCGCTGAACGTGCCGGTCACCTATTTCTGGTTCCCGCAGGCGACCGGCTTCATCCGCAACACGCTCGGCGCCAAGGCCTGCGACATCGTCATGGGCTATGCCCAGGGCGACGAGCTGGTGCTGAACACCAACCATTATTACGCCTCCGCCTATGCGCTGATTACCCGCGCCGACAGCGAGCTCGCCAGCGTCGAAACGCTGAGCGACCCGCGCCTGCAGGGTAAGAAGATCGGCGTCGTCGCCGGCACGCCGCCCGCCACCAACCTCGCCATTAATGGGTTGATGGGGAATGTGCGCCCGTTCCAGCTCATGGTCGACCGGCGCTTCTTCTCGCCCGCGCGCGACATGGTCTCGCAGATCGCCTCCAAGGAGCTCGATGCGGGGATATTGTGGGGCCCGATCGGCGGCTATTACGCCAAGCAGTCGAGCGAGCCCTTGAAGGTCACGCCGCTGATGAAGGAGACGCAGGGCCCGCACATGGCCTTCCGCATCACCATGGGCGTGCGCCAGAGCGACGGCGAATGGAAGCGCCAGCTCAACCGCCTGATCCGCGAGCATCAAAGCGAGATCAACGCCATCCTCCAGTCTTACGGCGTGCCGCTGGTCGAGACGGACTGAATGGGCCGTCAGGCCAAGGCATGGGCGCTCGGCTGGCTGGCTCTGACGCTCGCGCTCGGCGGCGCCCGCTTCGAAGCGCGGGCAGCGGAGGTCGCCGCACCTGCCGAGCCCTCCGCTTACCGCCTGGACGACTACCGCTCACCGACCCCCGCGACGCTGAAAGGCGCGACGGTGGTGACGAGCGGGGAGGCCATGGCGCTCTGGCGGACGAAAGCCGCCTCTTTCATCGACGTCATGCCGCGCCCCCACCGTCCCGCCAACCTGCCCCCGCAATCCGTCTGGCATGTGCCCGATCACGACAGCATTCCTGGCAGCCTATGGCTGCCCAATACCGGCTATGGCGTGCTCAGTCCGGCGATGGCGGCGCATTTCGAGCATAGTCTCGCGGGCCTGACGAAGGGCGATCGCGCCGCGCCGCTGCTCTTCTATTGCCTGCGGAATTGCTGGATGTCCTGGAACGCCGCCAAGCGCGCGCTCGAGCTGGGCTATCGCCGCGTCTTCTGGTTTCCCGAAGGCATCGAGGGCTGGTCGGAAATCGGCGGCGCGCTCGAGCCCGCAACCCCCGTCGAACCGGCGCCTTAGGAGAGATCGCTTGGTGCGGCATCGGCCAGGACCGCGTCTCTCTGCCGCCCAACACCGCGCAGCCCAGCCCTCTCCCATGGGAGACATTTGCGTATCGAAGGTCCTCTCCCGTCGTCCCGGACGGCCGTCAGGCCAAGCCGGGACCCAATCATATTTCCGCTATCGCGGCGGCAAGTGGAGAGGCGAGTGGGCCCCGGCTCACGGCCGGGGCGAAGGATTCGAAGTTTTGCAAAGGTCTCCATGGGGAGAGGGCGGCACGCGAAGCGTGCCGGGTGAGGAAGTAATGGCTATCCGTGAGGCGAGGTCCTGCCTTACCGATAGGGATTACCCCCTCACCCTAACCCTCTCCCCATGGGAGAGGGAATTCGGCTGCGGATTGGCTGTCGCTGTCTAATCCGACCCCGCTCTGGGGCCGGCTGCTTCCCGGTGCTGCGCGCGGCCGGGAACAAGATTTTATACTTCTTTACGTGCGCCCTACGCCCGCTGCTGCGAGTAGTTGCCCGGCGGGGGCGTCGATTCTGCCAAGCCGCAAAGACCAATAGTGCAGCTCAGACCGAGCGTCGCCGATCGTCGCCCCGTTTCGGGGTGTCCGGCAGCGGCCGGCGGCTGCTGTCCGCTGACGCGACGTCAGAGGCGGCAGGTCAAGTTAAGGGAAAAGATCATGAGCATTCGATCATTTACACAGCGTTCGCTGATAGGGGCGGCCGCTCTGGCTGCGGCGTTGACGAGCGGCTTCGCCGCCAACGCGCAGGACGTCATTAAGATCGCTGTCGGTGCGCCGCTCACGGGCGCTCTGGCGAAGCAGGGGCAGGAAGTCGCGAACGCGGTGCAGCTCGCGGTGGACGAATGGAACGCCAAGGGCGGCGTGCTCGGCAAGAAGATCGAGCTGGTCCCGGCCGATGACGGCGGCAATCCGCAGGTCGGCGTCGCCGCCGGCGAAAAGGTTGCGGCGGACCCGGCTATTCTGGGCACCGTGTGGGGCATCACCAGCAGCACCTGCCTGCCGGTGTCGGAAATTCTCGACCGCTCCAACATCGTGATGATCACCCCCGGCTGCAGCAATCCCAAGGTCACCGATCGCGGCCTGAAGACGGTTCACCGGCTGTGCGCCCGTGACGATTTCCAGGCTCCGGCCGGCGTGATCTTCTCGGTCAACGACCTGAAGGCGAAAAACATCGCCATCATCGATGACGGCACAGCCGGCCCGCGCGGCCAGGGCGACGAAGCCGAGAAGCAGGCCAAGGCGATGGGCGCCAAGGTGACCCGCTTCGTCATCCGCGCCGGCGACAAGGACTTCCGCGCCATTCTCGGCACCATCCCGAAGGACACCGACGTCATCTATGCCAGCATCTGGGCGCCTGAAGCCGCGCTCATTGCCAAGCAGCTCCCCGACGTCGGCCTTAAGGTGAAGATGGTCGGCCCGGACGGCCTCTATGAGCCGGTCGACTATGTGCAGGCGTCCGGCGGCGCGGCGGAAGGCAACTACGTCACCTTCTTCGTCCCCGACATGAAGAAGATCCCGTCCGCCAGCGCTTTCGTGTCGACCTTCGAAGGCAAGTACGGCCCGATCAGCTCCTATGGCCCGCTCGCCTACGAGGCTGCCAACATCCTGCTCGACAGCATCAAGCGGGCTGGCAAAGCCGATCGCGCTGCGGTCAGCGCCGCCGTCCGCAAGACCGATGGCTTCAAGGGCATCCTCGGCATGCCGATCTCCTTCGACGCCAAGGGCGACGTGGCCAAGCAGTCGCTCTCGGTCTATCAGGTCAAAGGCACCGGTTTCGAGCTGGTCAAGACCATTTCGAACGCGAAGTAAGGGTCTTCCGATGTCGCTCCTCGAGGTGATCGGTCTGCGCAAGAACTTTGGCGGCATCCAGGCCGTCCGTGGATTCGATATCGCCATCGAGGAGCGGCAGATCGTCTGCCTGATCGGGCCGAACGGCTCGGGCAAGACGACGATCTTCAACCTGATCACCGGGCTGATCCCGGCAACCGCCGGCCGCGTCATCATCGACGGCCGGCGGGACATTATCGGCCGCAAACCCCACGCCATCACGGCGATGGGGGTGGCCAGGACATTCCAGAACCAGCGCCTGTTCAACCATATGACGCTGCTCGAAAATGTCCTGGTCGGCTGTGCTCGCAGCGCCAAGGCGGGGCTCGCCAGCATCCTGCTCGGCCTGCCTGGCGCGCGCGCGGAAAAGCTTCAGATGATCGAGCGCGCAAGATCGCTGCTCGCGCTGTTCGGAGAGCGGCTGCTGCCGCAGGCGGACGACCTCGCCGGCTCGCTCTCCTATGCCAACCGGCGCCGCCTGGAAATCGCGCGGGCGCTGGCGACCGAGCCCCGGCTGCTGCTGCTCGACGAGCCGGCCGCCGGCATGAATCCAACCGAATCCCGCGAGCTGATGACCGATATTCTGCGCGTGCGCGACCGCGGCGTCGCCATTCTCCTGATCGAGCACGACATGACCGTGGTGCGCGGCATTTCCGACCGCGTCGTCGCGCTCGATTACGGCGTCAAGATCGCCGATGGCGACTTCGCCGAGATTCGCCGCCACCCCAAAGTCATCGAGGCCTATCTCGGGCGCGGTACCGTCGATGCTTGAGCTAAGGCAGATCGTGTCCCAATACGGTCCGGTCATCGCTTTGCGCGGCGTCGACCTCACCGTGCGGCAAGGCGAGATCACCTGCCTGCTGGGCGGCAACGCGGCGGGCAAATCCACGATCATGAAGACCATCATCGGCCTGGTGCGGCCGACATCGGGAACCGTCTCCTTCGAAGGGCAAACCCTCAACAAGCTTCCCACCCGGGCCATCGTCAGCCGCGGCATCGCTCTCGTCCCGGAGGGGCGGCGCATTTTCGGCCGGATGACGGTCTGGGAGAACCTCGCCCTCGGCGCCCATGTCCGCCGCGGCCGCCCGCAGGCCGAGATCGACGAGGACATCGAGCGCATCTACGGCCTGTTCCCACGGCTGCGCGAGCGTGTCACGCAGGTGGCAGGAACCATGTCGGGCGGCGAGCAGCAGATGCTGGCCATGGGCCGGGCGCTGATGGCGAGGCCCCGCCTGCTCCTCCTGGACGAGCCCTCGATGGGCCTGTCGCCCGCCTTCGTCGACCAGGTCTTCGACATCATCCAGGCGATCAACAGGCAGGGCATGACCATCCTCCTCGTCGAGCAGAACGCCAATGTCGCGCTGTCGATCGCCCAGCGCGGCTATGTGCTGACCACCGGCCGCATCGTCGCCTCCGGGACCTCGGCCGAACTGCTCGCGGCCGACGAAGTGCGCCACGCCTATCTCGGAGAAGCATGAAGAATGGCTGATATCCTCGCCATCCTGCCGCAGCAACTGGTCTTCGGCCTGTCGCTGGGGGCCGTCTACGGCCTGATCGCACTCGGCTACACCATGGTCTACGGCGTGCTGTCGATGATCAATTTCGCCCATGGCGAGGTGTTCATGGTCGGCGCCTATATCGGCTGGGCGGTGCTCACCGTGCTGATCGGCCATGCCTTCGGCGGCCTCAATCCGCTCTGGGTGCTGCCGGTTCTGCTGATACCGGCCATGCTGCTCTGCGGCGGGCTCGGCGTCGTCATCGAGCGCGTCGCCTATCGCCCGCTCTATGCGCGCGGCGCCTCGCGGCTCGGGCCGCTGATCAGCGCCGTCGGCGCCTCGATCGTGCTGCAGAATGCGGTGATGCTCAGCCAGGGGGCGCGGATGAAGGTCTATATGACCAATCTGGTGTTCCCGGCCGACTGGCGCTTCAACGTGCTCGGGGTCAGCATCTCGGTGCTGAGCATCGTCATCATCGTCATCTCCTTGCTGCTGATGTGGGGGCTCGTCACGCTCATCCAGCGCACCGCGCTCGGCCGCTCGATCCGCGCCGTCGCCGAGGATCGCGAGATGGCGAGCGTGATGGGCATCGATGTCGGGCGCGTCGTCAGCATGACCTTCTTTCTCGGCTCGGCGCTGGGCGGCGCGGCGGGCGTGCTGATCGGCCTCTACTATACCCAGATCGACTTCATGATGGGATATGCCGCCGGCCTCAAGGCGTTCACGGCGGCGGTGCTCGGCGGCATCGGCAACATCAAGGGCGCCATGATGGGCGGGCTCTTGCTCGGCGTCATCGAGAGCCTCGCCTCGACCTTCATCAACCCCGCCTTCAAGGACGTCGTCACTTTTGCCGTCCTGATCCTGGCGCTGATATTCAAACCCGAGGGCCTCTTCGGCGAGCCGCTCGCGGACAGGGAAAAAATATGACCGAGCGCCTGACCCGGTACGGCCCCTTCCTGTTGGCGCTGATCGCGCTCGTCGCGCCGCTGCTCGCGCCCAACGACTATGTCATCGGCGTGCTGGCGCGCATCTGCCTCTATGCGCTGCTGGCGCTCGGCCTGAACATCGTCGTCGGCTTCGCCGGGCTGCTCGATCTCGGCTTCGTCGCCTTTTTCGGCATCGGCTCCTATGTCTACGCCTTTCTCGCCTCCCCGCATTTCGGCCTGCATCTGCCGTTCGCGGCGGTGATGCTCGTCATCATCTTCACGGCGGCGGGCTCCGGCGTGCTGATCGGCGCGCCGACGCTGCGCCTGCGCGGCGACTACCTCGCCATCGTCACGCTCGGCTTCGGGGAGATCACCTATATCTGCCTGGTGAATCTCGACCGCCCGGTCAATATCACCGGCGGCCCGAACGGGCTGCTCTCGATCGACCCGCCCTCCTTCCTCGGCTTCGTCATCGACCACAATATCGAATATTATTACCTGTTCCTGCTGACGCTCGGCCTCGTCGTGCTGCTCTCGCGGCGTTTGCGCGATTCGCGCATCGGCTGGGCCTGGCGGGCGATCCGCGAGGATGAAATCGCCGCCGAGGCGATGGGCGTCAACACCACCATGGCCAAGCTTCAGGCTTTTGCCGTCGGCGCCTCGATCGCCGGATTTGCCGGCGGGCTGCTGGCCTCATGGCAGCGCTCGGTCTTCCCGGACAATTTCCTGCTGCAGGAATCCATCAACATCCTCGCCATGGTGATCCTCGGCGGTCTCGGCAGCGTGCTCGGGGCCATTCTCGGCGCGGTGGCGATCGTCAGCCTGCCGGAGATCTTCCGCGACTTCGCGCTCTACCGGCTGCTGGCCTTCGGCCTCATCCTGATTCTGGTGATGATCCTGCGCCCGCAAGGGCTGCTTGCTCCGAGGTCCGGCGCGCGGCGCTCGGCCGAGACCAAATAAGGTCGCGGAGCGACACGCCGGCTCGGTTGCAGCCGTTCAGGGGGCAGGGTGCGCGCCCGCCCCTTCTTGATCACGTTCCCGTTACCGTCGTAACGCATTCGCCCCGGCGGAAATAGGTTTGTAGTCTGCCCATCCGATGTTGGCTCGCCAGCCGAATGGGCGGTGCAGTGAAGATCCGGATGCAGCGACGCCCTGATCGCATCTCCCTTATCCCCTGGCCGCCTCGCGGCGACTTGGACGCATCGAGCGCGCCCGGAAATGACGACCGCAGCCAGTCCGATGAGGGAACATTGTCTCACCAGCCGACTCGCATCGCAGCGTTCGATCTCGTAGACAACAGCCGCATGACCGATGCCGGCGACGGCATCCCGATCGAAACATCCTACAGCGCCGCCTATGTTTTCGGCCCCTTCCGTCTGCTCGTTGCCGAACGCGCGCTGTTCAGCGCCGGCCATCCTGTCGCGGTCGGCGGGCGCGCCCTCGACCTCTTGCTGCTGCTTCTGGAGAATGCCGGCGAGCTCGTGCGCAAGGAGGCGCTGATCGCCCGCGCATGGCCCGGCACCCATGTCGAAGAGGCGACGCTGCGCGTACAGATCGCCAGCCTGCGCCGCGCTCTCGGCGACGGGCGCGGCGAGCTGCGCTACATCCAGAACGAATCGGGCCGGGGCTATCGTTTCGTGGCCGCCGTCACCCAGGAGGCCGGCAAGCCATTCCTGTCGCAACTGGACGCCGTCCTCAGCGAGGGCCATCCCTCGCCGCTGCCGATGCCGATATCACGCATCATCGGCCGCGACGAAATCATCGCCTCGCTGGCGGCGCAACTGCCGGAACGCCGTTTCCTGTCACTCGTCGGGCTGGGCGGCATCGGCAAGACCACCGTGGCGCTCGCCGTCGCCCATCGTCTTGCCGCCGGCTACCGCGATGGCGTTTGCCTGGTCGACCTGGCGCCGCTCGACCACTCCGCCGCGATCCCTGCCGCCATCGCCAACGCCCTCATGCTGCCGGACTACAGTTCGTGCAAATCGCTGCTCGCCTTTCTGCGCGACAAGCACATGCTGATCCTGCTCGACAATTGCGAGCATCTGATCGGGGGCGCGGCGCGCGCTGCCGAGATGCTGCTGGGGGCGGCTCCGCATGTGCATCTGCTGACGACCAGCCGCGAGCCGCTTCGCGCCGACGGCGAGTGGGTTCACCGGCTGCCGATGCTCGATGTGCCGCCCGGCGACGTCGCATTGTCGGCGCAGGAGGCGCTGAGCTACCCGGCGGTGGCCCTGTTCGTCGAGCGTGCCTCCGCCTGCGCGGGCTTCGAGTTCGGCGAGGAGGATGTGGCGGGCATCGTCGCGCTCTGCCGGAAGCTGCGCGGCTGCACGCTCTCGATCCAGCTCGCGGCGGCCAATATCGACGTCTTCGGCCTCTCCGAGCTGATCGCGGGAGGCGCGGAACGGCTGGAGCTGCTCTCCTGTGGCCGCCGCACCGCCCCGCCGCGCCAGCAGACCATCCGGGCGTCGCTCGACTGGAGCTACCGCCTGTTGCGGCCCGTCGAGAAGATCGTGCTCTACCGGCTCGCCGCCTGCGCCCGGCCATTTGGACTGGGGCTCGCCGTCGCCCTGGCCTCCTGCGAGGAGATCTCCCCTGACGATGTGATCGAGGCGCTGGCGGAACTGGCGGCCAAATCGATGATTCTCCCCAGCCTCGTCGACGGCCAGGTGCTCTACCGCCTGCCCGAGGTCTCGCACGGCTATGTGCGGCGCAAGGCCAACGAGGTGGCTTTGCTGCTGAAGGAACGGCGCGCGCCTTCGCCCGCGCATCAGGGCTGGACGCCCGGCCGGCTTCGCGTGCTCGACGGCGAAAAATAGCGCTCGCGCCAAGGCGGCGGTTCGGGCCCGTGGTCGCGGGGATTTGCTTGCCCCGTGCCCGCGCGAACGGACGGCCCGGGGGGGCGTTCAAACCATGGACTGCACACGGATTTACCGTGAACTGCGACGCCCGCGCGGCAACGATTTCCAATAATCGCGCCCGCCACATTCAACAATCGACTTGACGAGTTTTCAGTGTTGTTCCGGGCGGCGCGTGCCTAACTTTGGTGCGCATGCTGCCGGCGGACGGGGGGCCTGGGCGTCGGCGGGCAGTTGCGACATGCGCGTTTTATCGGGGTGGGGGGATCATCGGCATGACCAGGGGCGGCGCCATCGGCGCGCTGAAATATAGCTGCGCGGTATCAGCGCTTTTGTTAACCGCCGGGGCGAGCCATGCGCAAAATCCGACGCAGCTCCAGGGCATCACCGTCGCATCCCCGGCGGCCGAGCCGCAAGGGGATAGCGGAACGCAAGCCGGCGGCGATCCCTCGACAAAGATCGACGGCTATGTGGCGGAGAGCACCTCGACCGGCACCAAGACCGACACGCCGCTGCGCGAGATCCCGCAATCGGTGTCCGTGGTGACGCGCGAGCAGATCGACGAGCGCGGCGCGACGACGCTCAGCGATGCGATCGCCTATAGCGCCGGCATCGCGGTGAACCCCTACGGGCTCGATGGCCGCTACGATCAGTTCATCATTCGCGGCTTCGAGCAGAACACCACCGGCATCTACCGCGACGGCCTGCGCCTGCCGATCTTCAGCTTCACCGGCATCCGCGTCGAGCCGCAGGGCGTCGACCATATCGACATCATGCGCGGCCCGACTTCGACGCTCTACGGCCTCAACAACCCTGGCGGCCTCGTCAACGTCGTCTCGAAGACGCCGCCGGATCAGGCTTTCGGCGAGATCTGGGCGAGCTACGGCACCTGGGACGCCAAGTCGGTCGGCTTCGACTTCGGCGCCCCGTCCGACAATGGCAAAGTCTCCTACCGCATCACCGGCCTCATCCGCGACGCCGACACCCAGGTCGATTTCGTCGAGAATGACCGCGTCTTCATCGCGCCGTCGCTCACCTTCAGGCCGACGGATGCGACGACCTTCACCATCCTGGCGAACTATCAGAAGGACACCACAAGCGACAGTTTGCAGCTTCTGCCGGCCGAAGCCGTCCGCGATGGCAGCATCCCCCGCGACACCTTCCTCGGCGAGCCCGGCTATTCCAATTGGAAGGGCGAGCAATGGGGCATCGGCTATCAGTTGGAGCACAAGTTCGATCCGGCTGTCACCTTCCGGCAGAACCTGCGCTACGACCATGCGTCCACGGATTATCAGACCGTCTATCCAGCGCAGGGCGCTGGCCCCGATCTGGTTCTGATGGGCGCGCAGGATGCGGACGAAACCGCGCGCCTGTTCCAGGTCGACAACACCATTCAAATCGACAGCAAATATGACCGCGTGGACAACAAGTTGCTGTTCGGTTTCGACTACAGCCGCTTCTCCGTCGACTCCAAGCTGGGTTTCGGCGTGCTCGGGAATTTGGTCAAGGATCCGTCCAATCCGTCCTATGGCTTTCCCGGCTTTCTTTCGATTGCCGACGTGCTGTTCGGCAATCTCACCAATTTCCAGTCCAAGGCGCCGTCCACGCTTGACCAGTCGATGACCCAGGAAACGGTGGGCCTCTATGTCCAGGACCAGATCAAGATCGACAACCACTGGGTGGTTACGCTCGGCGGGCGCTATGACTGGGTCGACGCGAAAGTGACGGACCATAAGCTGGACGATGCGGTAAACAATCCAACGGACACCATCGCGGATGACGGTGGCTCCAGCGACGACAAGGCCTTCACCTACCGCGCCGGCCTGAACTATCTCTTCGACAACGGGCTGACGCCTTATGTCAGCTATTCCACCTCGTTCTTCCCGGTGCCGCTGACGTCGACCAATGGCGTCGCGCTGAAGCCGGAAGAGGGCCAGCAATATGAAGCCGGCATCAAATACCAGCCGGCAGGCTTCAAGAGCTGGGGTCTCGTCTCCGTCTTCGACCTCACCAAGCAGAATGCCACCCAGGCGGGGCCGGTGCCCGGCACGTTCACGCAGACCGGCGAGATCCAGGTTCGCGGCCTGGAGATCGAGGCGGTCATAGACTTCGACAACGGCTGGCGGGTGCTGGGCGCCTATAATTATTGGGATGCCGAGATCACCAAGGACGCCACCCCCGCCAATAATGTCGGCAATCGCCCGGAGCGCATTCCCGAGCAGCTCGCCTCGATCTGGCTGGACTACACCTTCCGCACCGGCATGTTCAAAGGGCTGGGGCTCGGCGCGGGCGTCCGCTATTTCGGCGATACGTTCGGCGATGCGGCAAATCTCTATGACGTGCCGTCCAACACGCTGGTCGATGCGGCCATCCGCTACCAATGGGACAATTGGCAATTGGCGCTCAACGTCCTCAACGTGCTCGACGACGATTATATCGGCACCTGCGGCGCGGTCAGTCTGACGGGAGCCGACCCTTACGAATATTGCTCCTACGGACAGGGCCGCAACGCCACCGTCAAACTCGGCTATCGGTGGTAGGGGCGGCGGCGGGCCTGGTGGCCTGCCTGATAGGCGCCCCGTATGTCATGGCGCGCCTGAGGAGATAGGTGAATCGATGAAGAGCCTCGATCCGAAAGCCCAATTGCAGCGCCGCGCCCTCGAACTTCTGTCGTCGAAGCGGCCGGCCTTCGTGCAGGCGGCGATGCGCGTGGTGCGCTGCCGGTGCCTCGCCGAGGACATCGTGCAGGATGCGGTGGTGAAGATCTGCGAAAACGGCGTCGACGCCGGCGTGCGGCAATTGCCGTCCTATCTCTACCGCGTCGTGCATAACCTCGCCATCGACTGCGCCCGCCGCCGCAGCCGCGAATTTAAGGTGATGGGGCCGGAGGACGGCGCCGAGCATGTGGCCTCGCCGCGCGCCTGCCCGGATGCGGCGCTGGAGCATTGCGAGGCTCTGCGGGCGGTGCTCCGGGCGATGGCCGACCTCCCCGACCGCACCCGCCACGCTTTCGAGACGCACCGGATCGACGGCGTGCCGCAGCGGGAGATCGCGGCGGCGCTGCATGTGTCGCCGACGCTGGTGAATTTCATGATCCGCGACGCGCATCTTCACTGCGCGCAGCGCTTCGCCTCCTACGAGGCGGGCGAGCCGCTGCCTTGCGCCCCGCAAAAGGCCAAGCCTAAAGCCCGGCCGAAACGGTCTGCGGCGCGGCGTGCGCCGTCCGGCGCAGTTCGCCTGCCTGCTGCGCCAGCAGCAGAGCCGCCATCATTGCGGTGAGCGCCGCCGAGATGACGGGCGCGGCGAGCAGCCCGGAAAAGCCCCACAGGCCCGGCAGCACCAGCACGCCGGGGATGAGAAAATAGCCCTGCGGCGCGAGCAGCACCAGCAGCGCCAGCCGCACCTTGCCGCAAGCCTGCAGGAATGAGATCAGCACGCATTGCAGGCCGAAGAGCGGGAACAGCGCGAAGATGGCGACCATGGCGCTGGAGCCGGCCTCGTGGGTCGCGGCGTCGCGCGCGAAGTAAGCCATAATGGGCGATGAGAAGCACAGCATGGCCACGCCGTAAATGGCGCAGAAGCCCGTCGTGAGCATGAGCATGAAGCGCAGGCCCGCGAGCACGCGCGCCCGGTCGCCCGCGCCCCAGGCGAAGCCGATCACCGGCCGCGCGCCGAGGCAGAAGCCGAAGACCGGCAGCGCACCCGCATTGAACAGCCGCAGCGCCACGCCCATCCCGGCGACCGCCGCGTCGCCATATTGCGCCGCCGTGGCGTAGACCAGCGCGAAGGCGAGCGCCATCAGCGCGCTGGCGAGCGCCGCCGGCCCACCAACCGCCAGGATTTCGCGGATGATCGCCCAGCTCGGCCTGAAATGGCGCGCGGCGATGGAGACCACGCCCAGCCTGGCGCCGAAATAGATGCCATAGGCGGCGACGGCGGCGACTTGGGCGCTCAGCGTCGCCAGCGCCGCGCCTTTTATGCCGAGGCCGAAGCCGAAGATCAGCAGCGGATCGAGGATCATGTTCAGCGTGAACGAGCCGATCAGCACCGCCATGCTGAAGCGCGCATTGCCTTCCGAAATCGCCAGGAAGTCGCCGAAGATCTGCAGCAGCAGCAGCGTATAGCTGACCAGGACGATCGCCATGTAGCTCCTGGCCAGCGGGAACGCGGCTTCCGTGACGCCGGTCGAGCTGAGCGCGCTGTCCAGATGGAAACCGACGCCCAGCGAGACGGCGATGCCCGCGCCGATGGCGATCGCCATGCCGACCGTCGCCGTCCGGCTCGCCTCCTCGCCCCGCCCCGCGCCGAGCAGCCTCGACACATACGACCCGGTGCCGACCCCAATGGCCTCGCCGACCGCGCCGAGCAGGATCAGCAGCGGCAGCACGCCGCTGACCGCCGACACGGCTTCCGCGCCCAGCCTGCCGAGCCAAAAGATGTTCAGCAGATGATGCATCGCGTTGATCGACAGGCCCGCAATGGCCGGCAGCGCCAGCCGCAGGATCAGCCGCGGCAGGTCCGGATCGCCCAGATTGGCCGCCTCGGCTACGCGCGCCGTCATGCGGCGGTCTGGCGTTTATTCGTCGCCGCGCAGATCTCCTTGGCGATTTCCTGCGAGCGGATCGCCAGCACGGAAAGCAGCGTATCGCTCAGCCCATGCGTCGCTTCGGAATAGCCCTGCATGTAGATGGCGGGCGAGAAATCCGGCGTGGTCTGGACGCGGTAGTTCCGCGTCACCGTCAGGTCGGGGATGTAGTCGCCGAGCCCGGACAGCAGTTTCGCGCCGCCGTCGCGATCATAGCCGGTCGCGAGGATCACCGCATCGTAAGCGGCGCGCTTGGCCTCGCCGGTGACGCCGTCCAGCATGGCCAGCTCGATCCGGCCCGAACCCGCCGCCGCCTCCTTGATGTCATGCATCGAGAGCAGCGCGAACCGCTCCGCGCCGCTGACCTTCTGGCCGTAGACGATCTGGTAGAGCCGCTCGATCAGGTCCGCATCGACGACGGCATAGTTGGTGTTGCGGAACTCGGCCAGGATGCCTTCGCGCACCGCAGGCGGCTGGTTGAAGATGAAATCGGTATAGTCCGGATTGAAGATCTCGTTGACGAAGGGCGTGCCGTCGGCCGGTTTCAGCGTCGTGCCGCGCGCGATCATGTCGATGCTGATAGTGCCGAAACGCTCATGCAGATCGAGCGCGATCTCCGCCGCGCTCTGCCCGCGCCCGACCACTGCGATCCGCGTCGCCGGATGGTCCTGGATGCCGAGCGCCGGCAGCCGCGCCAGATAGGCGGCGGAATGGCACATGCGGCGGTCGTCGCGCAGCCGCTCGAAGATCGCCGGGATTTTTGGCTGCCCGCCGACCGCCAGCACGAGGTTCCGCGTCAGCCGCGTCTGAAGCTGCCCGGCCGCATTGCGCGACTGCACCGCCAGATGCGTCACCGGCCCGCGCGCCGATTCCGGCTCGATGCCGACGACCTCCTCGCCATAGGCGACCTTCTCGGCGAAGCGCGCGGCCACCCAGCACAGATAATCGTTGAACTCGATCCGGCTCGGAAAGAAGCGCTTCAGGTTGATGAACGCCTCGAGCCGGCCCTTGGCATGCAGGTAATTGACGAAGGTGAAGGGGCTGGTGGGGTCGCGCAGCAGCACCAGATCCTTCAGGAAGGAGATCTGCATATTGCTGCCCGGTAGCAGCATGCCGCCATGCCAGACGAAGCGTTCCTGCTTCTCCAGGAAACGCGCCGACAAGGGCCGCCCCTGGCGACCCGCCTCTTCCAATGCAATGGCGAGCGCCAGATTGGACGGGCCGAAGCCGACGCCGATGAGGTCGTGAAAGACGGTTGAAGGCTGCATTTGTGAGCTTGCCTCGCTTTGCGGAAAACTATGCGGAGCGGCGTTGTTCGCCCGCGTCGTTGGGCGCCCAGAGCCGGTCGCCGAAAAAGCGCTCGCGCAGCAGCATGACCAGCATGGCGCGCTTATGCGGGAAATCGAAATGCTTGACGCAGGCAAAGCCTGACCGCTGCAGATTGCGGATCTGCTGATGGTGATCGGCGGCCGGCTCGCCCACGATGCGCTGGGTGCGGCAATCGTCGAGGAAGATGTAGTGCATCAGCGACGGCAGCCAGGCGGTGATCCAGTGGCGGCCCAGAAAGGCGTCCTCGCCGATCAGCACATGCCAGCCGCGATCGTAATCCTGCGCGTCGTAGAAGGGGCCGAGGCGGTTTTCCTTCGCCCAGTAGATCTCGAAATAGCTGAAGGGCACGCCGTCCGCGCAGCCGATCAGCGTCAGCATATGCGGGTCGGCGGCGATGGCGCCGAGATAGGCGCGGTGCTTGTCGAGGTCGCCCTCTTCCTTCCAGAAATACGCCACGCGCGGGTCGTTCATCCAGCGGTTGAAGCGCGCGAGGTCGGTGTCGATGTCGAGCGCACGGAAGGAGAGCGTCTGGCCGAGCCAGGGGATGTGGCGCGCGTAAACCTCGCCGGTGGGTTTTGGCGCGCGGCGCGGATGGCGCTGGCCGTTGGTTAGGATGTGGGTTTGGGGATAGGGCTCGGCCGGGGGCGCCGGCAGCCAGAAGCGGGGGAACTGCCAGAACAGCTCCGGCAGCACGTGCCGTTCGCCGCCGGCATCGATGGCGAAGCCCGAGCGCAGCATGTCGGCCTCCGCGCCGAGCCAGCCGTCGCCGTCCAGCGCGATGGCCTTGATCGCGGGCGCGTCGGCCAGCACGGCTTCCAGCGCCGCCGAGGCCGCGCGTAATGTCTCGTCGGGCGGCAGGCGGCAGGGCTCGGCGAGGCTCAGGCGGCCGATATCGCCGGGCGCGAAGCTTGCGCGGAGCACGGCCTCCCCCTCGCGGCGGACGATGATCGTTCCGCATTCGACATCGACGCTGAGCGGGGCGTGTCCCTTGGCGCAGAACGCGCGGAACGGGCCGCTTCGGCGGAGACGGTTGTCAGCTTCCATCGGCACTTCTCGCTTCATGCGGCCGCCCGCTCCATGTCGACGGAAACAGGGCGCGTCTGTTGTGTGACGATTGAAACCGGCGCGCGTTTAGCCGATTTCGCGCCGAGGCCGAGATTTTTGCCGGAGGGGGGCACGTGAAGGCCGCGCCCCCCGGCCCCCCCGTGCTTAAATTGGCGCCCGCCGGATGCGTCTCACCATCGAGCACCAGGAAAGGGAGCGCCGATGTCCTTCGATGATGAGAAAACCACCTTCCGCGTCGTGATCAACGGCGAGGAGCAATATTCGATCTGGCCGCTGCATCGCGACGTGCCCGGCGGTTGGCGCGACACCGGCTTCTCGGGCCGGAAGGCCGAATGCCTCGCCCATATCGAGACGGTATGGACCGATATGCGCCCGCTCAGCCTGCGCCAGTGGATCGCGGACCGGGCCTCAGCCGGATGAGCGGCCGCTGAGGCTCTCGGCGAAGCTGGCGTGGAACGCGGCTGCGTCGACGATCTCGCGGTGGGTGACGCCGGGGATGACGACCGAGCGCTCCACCCGCCGCGAATAGCGCCGCCAATCGACCAGATCGAGTCCGCGCCGGACGGACTCCTCCGCCTGCCAGACATGCACCGGCGCATCGAGCGGCTGCATGGAATAGCGCTGATAGAGCAGGGTGTTATCCAGAAACGTCCAGAGCTCATATTCCTTGCTGCCGACGCCCGGCCCGTCGGATGGCAGGTCGCTGCCGATGGTTTGCAGGTAGCGCAGGAATTGCGTGTAGAGCTTCGGCCCCATGCGGGCGAAGAGGTTTTCCCAATCGTGCCGCATCGGCGTCCGGGCGAGCCATTCGGCGACGCGCCTGTCGAGCCGGCGCCGGTCGCCCTCGTCGATCTCGGCCAGCGCGCCGACCGCGAAATTGACGTCGAGATTGCACACGTCCAGCATGCCGATGAAGCGCACCTCGACCTCGCCCGCCAGCATCCGCGCCGCCTCGAAGGCCAGCACGCCGCCCCATGACCAGCCGAGCATGACGCAGGATTTTCCCCGTTCCCGCTCGCGAATGTAATCGGCATATTGGCGCGCGATCTGCTCAACGCTGGCGACGGATTTTTTGTCTTCGGCGAGCGAGTAGCAGACGAAGCCGGTGGCAGGCTGGTCCTCGCCGAGATGTTTGACGAGGGGCGCGTATTCCCGCGTGTTCACCATCAGGCCCGGGAAGCAATAGAGCGTCGGCTGCGTGCCCGAGCGGCGCAGATGGACCACCTCGCAGCCGCTGACGGCCTCGGCGGTAAGCGCGGCGGCGAGGCTGCGGATGTCCTGGTTGCTGAACAGTTCGGCGACGGTGATCCGGCGATCGGGGAGCAGCGCGCGCAGGGCGGTGAGCACTTTGAGCGCCGCGAGGGAATCGCCGCCGATTTCGAAGAAGTTCTGGTCGGTGCCGATGGTTTCGAGCTTGAGCACGTCGCGCCAGATGGCGGCGATCTGGCGCTCGAGTTCGGTGGTGGGGGCGATGATGGTTTCGGCGGCGTCGTCGATGGGATCGGGGAGGGCGGCGCGGTCGAGCTTGCCGTTGCTGTTATGCGGCATGGCGGCCAGCACGAGGATGCGGGCGGGGACCATATACGCCGGGAGCTTTGCCGCGAGCTTTGCCCGCAAGGTCGCCGGGACGGGGGCAGCGCCCGGCGTTGGTGTGACATAGGCGACGAGGCGCGCACCGGCCGGGCCGTGCTTCAGTACGGCGGCGGCCTCGGCGACCGTCTCCTCCTCGGCGAGCGCTGCTTCGATCTCGCCCGGCTCGATACGGAAGCCGCGCAGCTTCATCTGCGCATCGGCGCGGCCCAGATATTCGACCTGCCCATCCGCCATCAGCCGGACGATGTCGCCGGTGCGGTAGAGCCGCGAGCCGTCGCCGGCGAAGGGATCGGGCAGGAAACGCTCGGCGGTGAAGCCGGGCTGGCCGAGATAGCCGCGCGCGAGGTCGCCGCCGATATAGAGTTCGCCGCGCGCGCCTTGCGGGACGGCGTTGAAGCTCCCATCCAGCACATAGGCCCGGCGCTTGCCGACCGCCCGCCCGATGGGGACCGCCGCGCCTTCGACGCTGGCGCTGGCGGCTTCGGCCTTCCAGACGAGCGGCGAGATCACGGCTTCGGTCGGGCCGTAGCCATTGATGAGCCAGCCCGGCTTCAGCGCCGATTTGATCAGCTCGAACCCCGCCCGGCCCATCGCCTCGCCGCCGAAGGAGTAGAGGCGGACGGGCGGCGGCGGGGCGGAGATGGATGCCGCGTGCTCGGCGACATGGCGCAGATAGGCGGCGGGGAACCCGGCATTGTTGACGCCGTGACGGGCGATGGCGGCGAGCGTTTCCTCGGCGCTCCAGACATCCTCGCCGCGCAGCACCACCGCTCCGCCGACGATCAGCGGCGTGATCCAGCGCTCATGCGCGCCGTCGAAGCTCATCGACAGCACATGCAATTCGCGCGAGGCGGCGTCCATGTCATAGACCTCCGCCGTCGCCTGGCAGTGGCGGCTCAGAGGACCATGCGCCACGGCGACGCCTTTCGGCGTGCCGGTCGAGCCCGAGGTGTAGATGACATAGGCGATCTGCTCAGGATGGACGGTGACGGCAGGCGCGGTCGCGGGTTCGTCCCCAAGGCTGGCATCGTCGAGGATGAGGGTTCGGACGCCCCGAAGATTGACGCGGTCGCCATGCGTCAGCACCAGCCGGGCGCCGGCATTTTTCAGCATGGCGGCGATGCGCTCGGCGGGCAGTGCCGGATCGAGCGGCAGGAAAGCAGCCCCCGCCTTCAGCACGCCGAGCAAGGCCGCGATCAGACGCCCCGAGCGCGGCAGCATGATGCCGATGCGGGCCTCCGGCTCGACGCCCAGCCGCAATAGCCGATGCGCGATGCGATTGGCCATCGCCTCCAACTGGGCGCGGCTGAGCGTTTCATCCGCACAGATCACGGCAGGAGCATCCGGCCCGGCTGCGGCACGAGCCGCGATCAGCGCGTGAACGGCCGCGTCCGCAAGGGGCTTGGCAGGGTAGGGCGCGGAGAGGCGGTCGAGCTCTTCCGGGCTCACCAATGCGATGGCATCGAGGCGAAGGCTGGGGTCGGCGGTGACGGCATCCAGCAGCGCCGCATAATCCTTGGCGAGCCGCGCAACCGTCGCCTCGCGGAAGAGGTCGAGCGCGTAGCCGAAGCGTCCGGCGATGAGGCCGCCAGCATCCTCCCGCGTCTCCAATGCCAGATCGAATTGCTGGCCGCCCGCTTCGCGCCCGAAGGCCTCGACGCTGAGGCTCGGCACCGGCGGTAGCGCGCCGAGCGCCGCCGGTTGATGGGTATAGGCGATCTGCACCAGCGGCGCATGGGCAAGGCTGCGCTCGGGCGACAGCGCCTCGACCAGCTTCTCGAACGGCACATCCTGATGCGACTGCGCCCCGATCAGCGTCTCGCGC
>NZ_MWLK01000015.1:344156-349753 GCF_002198715.1 Rhodomicrobium sp. R_RK_3
GCCGGGCAGCCGCCGCATCCGTGTCCGCAGCGCCTCGTGCCGCTCCACCAGCCGGTCCAGCGCCCGCCGCAGCGCCGCCTCATCCAGCGTCCCCGACAGCCGCAGGCCCCCCGCGATGTGATAGACCGCCGCCGACCCGCCGAGCTGGGCCAGAAACCACAGCCGCGCCTGCGCCGCCGACAGCGGAAACTGCGTCGAACCCTCCCCGCGCGGCGCGGCGAGCAGCGGTAGCACGGCAAAATCGATGCCGCGCTCGGCGAGCCGCTCCAGAAAAATCACCCGCTTTTCCGGCGCCAGCCCAGCAAAACGCCGGGCGAGATCGGTTGCCTGTAAACTCACGATGCCTCCAACTCGTCCATCAGCGCCTCGATTTCCCGCAGCTCCGCCTCATCCCGCGCCGCGCCGCCCGTCGCCTCGTCGATCAGCGCCGCCAGCCGCCACAAGCTGCGTGCCTCGAACAGCGCCCGCAGCGGCAGCTCGACGCCGAAATCCCGCTTCAGCCGCATATGCGCCTGCGCCGCGATCAGCGAATGGCCGCCAAGCTCGAAGAAATCATCCTCGCGTCCCGGCTCGGCGACGCCGAGCGCTTCCGCCCAGATCGCCGCCAGCTTCCGCTCGGTCTCGGTGACCGGCGCTTCGTAGCGGGTAGCGAGGCCGCGCGGATCGGGCAGAGCGCGCCGGTCGAGCTTGCCGTTTTCCGTCAGCGGCAGGCGCGGCAAACCGATGATCTGCGACGGCACCATGTAATCGGGCAGCGCCGCCGACAGCCGCGCCTTGAGCGAGGCGGCGCCCGCATCCTCCGGCGCGACATAGGCGATGAGCTGCGTGCCGCCCGCGCCGTCCCGCGCGATCACCGCCGCGTCGCGCACGTTTGGCGCCGCCCGCAACTGCGCCTCGACCTCGCCGAGTTCGATGCGGAAGCCGCGGATCTTCACCTGCTGGTCGATGCGGCCGAGATAGTCGATGCCGCCATCGGCGCGGCGCACGGCCTTGTCGCCGGTGCGGTAGAGCCGGCCGCCATCCGCGCCGAACGGGTCGGGCACGAAGCGCTCGGCGGTGAGGCCCGGGCGGCCGAGATAGCCCGACGCCAGGCCCGCGCCGCCGACATAAAGCTCGCCCGCGACGCCGGGCGGGGCCGGGAGCATCGCTTCGTCGAAAATGACGAGGCCGAGGTCCGGGATCGGCTCGCCGATCGGGCTTTTCGCGGCCCCAGCAAGATCGGCGGCGCGGATCGGCCGGCAGGTGACATGCACCGTGGTCTCGGTGATGCCATACATGTTGACGAGGCGCGGCGTCTCGTCGCCGAAGCGCGCGAACCAGGGCGCCAGCGATGTCACCTCTAGCGCCTCGCCGCCGAAGATCACCTGCCGCAGCGCCAGATCCGGTTTTTCCGCGCGCGCGATAGCGGCCTGCATCAGCGGGCGGAAGGCGGACGGCGTCTGGTTCAGCACGGTTACCCGTTCTCGCGTCAGCAGGTCGAGGAAGGCGTCCGGCTCGCGCGCGGTGAAATGCGGCACGATCACCAGCCGCCCGCCATGCGCCAGCGCGCCGAAGATCTCCCAGACGGAGAAGTCGAAAGCGTAGGAGTGGAACAGCGTCCAGACATCGCCGGGGCCGAACCGGAACCAGTCGCGCGTCGCATCGAGCAGCCGCGCCACGTTCTCATGCGTGACGACGACGCCTTTCGGGCGGCCGGTCGAGCCGGATGTGTAGATGACATAGGCCGGGTGGGCGGGGCTGAGCGGCACGATGGGTGCCGCCGTCGGGGCATCGTCGCCGTCGTCCAGGCCGATGACGGCGGCATCGAAAGCCGCAAAGCGGGCGGCGAGCCGGGGTTGGGCGAGCAGTTTGCGCGCGCCCGCATCGGCCAGCATGAAGGCCAGGCGCTCGTCCGGGTATGCGGGATCGAGCGGCAGATAGGCTGCGCCCGCTTTCAGGATCGCCAGCACTCCCGCGATCAGCTCGAAGGAGCGCTCCGCCGCGATGGCGACGATCTCGCCCGGCCGGACCCCCTCGCGGATGAGGCGATGGGCGAGGCGATTGGCGCGGGCGTCCAACTCGGCATAGGTCAGGGTAGCGCCGTCCAGGCTCAGCGCGGCGGCATTCGGCTGGCGGCGGGCCAACTCCGCGATCCGCTCATGCACCGGCGCGCCCGCCGGAAAACACTCGCGGGCGGCAACGGGCATATCATCGGCAAGCGCCAGCGGCAGCGCGCCGACGGGCCGTTCGGCATCGGCGGTCAGGCTATCGAGGGCGTGCAGGAATTGCCGCTCGATGCGCTCGATCTCGGCCGCGCTGAAACGCGCGCAGAGAAAGCTCCATTGCAGCGACGGCGCCACGCCCGGCAGCACGGCGAGCGTCAGCGGATAGTTGGTCGTCTCCGTGGCAACCGGCGTCCCGAAGCGCAGGCCGTGGGCGGCATCGCCCGACAGGGCCGCATCGATGGGGTAGTTCTCGAACACCAGCAGCGCGTCGAAGAGCGGGCGTCCGGCGCGTCCGGCAAGGGTTTGGATCTCGGCGAGCGGGGCGTATTGGTGGTCGAGCATCGCCGCGCGCTCCTGCTGCAGGGCGCGCAGCCAAGCCCCGGCCGGCTGATCGGCGGGCGGCGTGATGACGACCGGGACGGTATTGATGAACAGCCCGACGCCCGTCTCGACGCCGGTCAAATCCGCCGGCCGCCCGGCGACCGTCAGGCCGAAGCAGACCGTGCCGCGCCCGGTAAATCGCTTCAATGTCAGCGCCCAGGCTGCCTCGATCAGCGTGTTCAGCGTCACCCGCTCGCGCCGCGCAACGGCCGTCAGCGCCGCCATGCGCTCCTCGCCGAGCGGTGCGGTGCGGCGGCCATGACCGCCCGCCACGGCATCGCCGCCGAATGCGTCCGCGATGGCGGCCGGTTCCTCGAGCGGTTTCAGCCGCGCGCGCCAGAAGGCTGCGTCGGCGGCCTGGTCGCGCTTGCCGAGCCAGGCGACATAATCGCCGAAACGCAGCGTCGGCGCGGGTTTCGCGGTGCCGCCGGCATAGATGCGCAGCACTTCGGCGAGCAGCAGCGCATTGCTCCAGCCGTCGAGCAGGAGATGATGGCAGGTCCAGAGCATCCGCCATTCCGTCTCGCTGGCGCGGATGAGGCTCATACGCATGAGCGGCGGCTCGGACAGGTTAAAAGGCTTTTCGCGTTCCGCTTGGGCGAGCGCTGCAAGTTTCGCCTCGAGCTCTGCTTCCCCCCGCCAGTCCATCCGCGTGACCGGCCATTTCGCGGAACGGAAAACCGCCTGCACCGGCCGCTCGAGCTGATCGGTCCAGAAGAAGCCGCTGCGCAGGATCGCGTGCTGCGTGACGCAAGCCTCCCAGGCGGCGGTGAAGCGTTCGGGGTCGAGGCCGCCGATGGCGACCTGCAACTGGTTGACATAGACGGTCGCGCCCGGCTCGTACAGGGCGTGGAACAGGATGCCCTGCTGCACCGGGGTCAGCGGATAGACATCCTCGATGCCGCGCCAGGGCAGGGTCAGGCCGTCGAGCTGGGTCTGGCTGAGGCGGGCGCCGGGGAAGTCGGAGGGCGTCGCGCCGCTGGCGGTTTCGCAATGGCCGAGGATGGCGCGCAATTCGGCCATCGCCGCGTCGGCGAGGCGTTCGACGGTTTCGGCGGCGAAGATGCCGGCGGAAAATGTCCAGCGCGCCTGCAGCACGTCCCCGGCGACCAGCGCGTCGATGGCGATCAGTGCGCCGAGCGGGGCGTCGTCGCCGGTGCTCAGCCGCAGGTCGGCGGCGTCGGCGGTGAACAGCGCGCCGGGGCGTGCGCCGGTGTCGAGGCGGCCGAGATAGTTGAAGGCGATTTCCGCCTGCGGCAGCGCGGCCATGTGCGCGCGCTCCTCGGGCGTGCCGAGATATTTCAGCAACCCGTAGCCCGCGCCGTTTTCGGGCGCCTGCCGCATCGCCTCCTTCACGGATTTGATGGCCTGGCCGAGATCGCCATGCGTCCCGAGTCGGACGGGGAAAACGCTGGTGAACCAGCCGATGCTGCGGCTGACATCGAGCCGGTCGCCGAACGCGTCGCGCCCGTGCCGCTCGACATCGATGAGCATGTCGGGGAAGCCGCTCCAGCGGCGGAAGACGCGGGCGATGGCGGTGAGCAGAAGCTCGTCGGGGCGGGTGCGGTAGGCGGCGACGGATTGGGTGAGCAGGCGCCGGGTGTCCTCCGGCGCAAGGCTGCGGGTGATCTGGCGGGCGTGGCGGCGCAGGTTTTCGCCTTGCGCATGATCGCGGGGCAGGCCGGTGCGCACGCCGCCCAGCCGCGACCAATAGCCGAGCTGCTGCGTGACGGCGGGTTCGGCAGCGTGCCGGGCGAGGGCGTGGGCCGCTTGGGCATAGGTTGCGGTGCGAGGCAGGGCGGGCGGCGGCGCGCCTGCGGCGAGGGCTTTGTAGGTGGCTTCGAGTTCATCGACGAGAATCCGCCAGGATACGGCGTCGACGGCAAGGTGGTGGATGGCGATCAGGAGCTTGAGGCGTCCGTCCGGCAAGCGCGCGGCGGCTGCCTGGATCAGCTTGCCGCGCTGAAGGTCGAGGCTGCGGTCGGCTTCCGCGAAATAGGCGTCGAGTTCAGCGTCGTGTGCGACGTCGCGCTCCCAGAGGATGTCTTGGGACGGCAGTGGCGTTGCCTCTTGCACCCAGGTGCCCGGCGCTTGTTCGCAAAAGCGGAAGCGCAGAGCGTCGTGGCGCTCGGCGACATGGAGGAGGGATTGACGCAGCAGGCCGAGATCGAGCGGCGCTTCGGAGGCGATAATGATGCGCTGGTTCCAGTCGTCGCGGTTCGGCATGGCTTGCGCGAAGAACCAGCTTTGGATCGGCGTCAGCGGCGCGGGGCCGGCTGCGTCGGGCTCGGGATCGCCGGTCTCGGTAGGCGCTATGCGGGCGATTGCGGCGAGTTCGGCGATGGTTTGCCGCTCGAACAGGTCGCGTGGCGCGAGGATGATGCCCTGTTGGCGCGCGCGGGCGACGATCTGCAGGCTGAGGATGGAATCGCCGCCGATTTCGAAGAAATTCTGGTCGGTGCCGATAGTCTCGAGCTTGAGCACGTCGCGCCAGATGGCGGCGATCTGGTGCTCGAGATCGGTCGTGGGGGCGATGGTGGTTTCGGCAGCGTCGTCGATGGGATCGGGGAGGACGGCGCGGTCGAGCTTGCCGTTGCTGTTATGCGGCATGGCGGCCAGCACGAGGATGCGGGCGGGGACCATATACGCCGGAAGTTTGGCGGCGAGCTTTGCCCGCAAGGTCGCCGGGTCGGGGGCGGCGCCCGGCGTGGGGGTGACATAGGCGATGAGGCGCGCGCCCGCCGGGCCGTGTTTTAGTACGGCGGCGGCCTCGGCGACCGTCTCCTCTTCGGCGAGGGCGGCTTCGATCTCGCCCGGCTCGATACGGAAGCCGCGCAGCTTCATCTGCGCATCGGCGCGGCCCAGATATTCGACCTGCCCATCCGCCATCAGCCGGACGATGTCGCCGGTGCGGTAGAGCCGCGAGCCGTCGCCGGCGAAGGGATCGGGCAGGAAACGCTCGGCGGTGAAGCCGGGCTGGCCGAGATAGCCGCGCGCGAGGTCGCCGCCGAT
>NZ_MWLK01000016.1:0-145000 GCF_002198715.1 Rhodomicrobium sp. R_RK_3
CCCAACCTCCCCGCCTTAGCCTCCCGCCCCACCGGCTTGACAACGCCGCCATCCCGCTATGTAATTCACCGGTGAATTACATAAGGCGCCAAAGAGCGCCGCCTCAGGGAAACGTCCATGGCGCAATCGCGTCTCCGGTCGGCCGCGCGGCGGCTCGACACTCCGTGGCTGCGCCCGCTCGCGCTGCTGCTGCTGACCATCGTCCTGTGGGACGCCGCCGTCCGCCTCTTCCGGATCCCGCCCTATCTGGTGCCGAAACCCTATGACGTGATGCTGACCTTCTGGCTCGAAGGCGACGAGCTGCTGCGCCAGGCGGTGCCGACCACCATCGCGACCGTCGCCGGCTTCCTGCTCTCGGCGCTGTTCGGCATCCCGACCGCCATGCTGATCGCCTCCTCGCGCACGGTGGAATCCTATCTCTACCCGCTGCTGGTGTTCTCCCAGTCGATCCCGAAAGTCGCCATCGCGCCGCTCTTCGTCGTGTGGTTCGGCTTCGGCATGGCGCCGAAAATCATCTCGGCCTTCCTGCTCGGCTTCTTCCCGGTCGTCGTCTCCGGCGTCCAGGGCTTCAAGTCGCTCGACCCGGAAATGCGGGACCTTGCCCGCTCCATGCGCGCCTCGCGCTGGCAGTCCTTCACCATGGTGAGCTTGCCGCACGCCCTGCCCGCGATCTTCGCCGGCCTCAAGGTTTCGGTGACGCTGGCCGTGGTCGGCGCGGTGGTGGGCGAATTCGTCGGCGCCAATTCGGGCATCGGCTTCGTGCTGCAGCGCTCGATCGGCAATTTCGAGTTGCCGACCATGTTCGCCGCGCTCGTCATACTCGCGCTGATCGGCATCATCCTGTTCTGGATCGTCGATCTCACCGAGCGCCTCGTCGTGCCCTGGCATGCGAGCCAGCGCCACGATCCCGCATTCACGGCCTGACGCCCGCCAAGAGGCCGACGGCATCTGGAGGAGGAGGAAATATGCAACGCCGCACCCTGCTGAAATCGGCGCTTTTCGCCGCCGCGCTCGCCCTGCCCTTTTCGGCCCCGGTCCAGGCTGCCGACAAGGTGGTGCTGATGCTGAACTGGTATGTCTATGGCGAGCACGCCCCCTTCTTCTACGGCAAGCAGAAGGGTCTCTACGCGGCCGAGGGTATCGAGCTGGAAATCCAGGAAGGGCGCGGCTCCGCCGTCACCATCCAGGCGGTCGCGGCCAAGACCGTGCAGTTCGGCTATGCCGACGTGCCGACCATGATCCGCGCCGCCGTCAAGGGCGCGCCGGTCGTCTCGCCGGGCGTGCTCTTGCAGACCAGCCCGATGTCCGTGATGGGCTTTGCCGAGAAGAACATCCGTAAGCCGGCAGATCTGAAGGGCAAGACCGTCGCCACGACGCCCGGCGATAGCATGTCGCAGATCTGGCCGCTCTACCTGAAGAAGATCGGCCTGAAGGAGAGCGAGATGCAGATCCTGTCGGGCGATGCGCAGACCAAGCTCAACGCGGTGATCTCCGGGCAGGCCGATCTGCTGCTCGGCTATTCCATGGACCAGAGCATGAAGATCAAGGACGCGACCGGCAAATCGGTCTATCCGATCATGTTCGCCGATGCCGGCATCCATCTCGTCTCCTCGGGCGTCATCGCCCATAAGGACACGCTGAAGAACAGCGCCGATCTCGTCCGCCGCTTCATGTCGGCGACGACGAAATCGGTCGAGGCGGCGGAAAAAGATCCCGCCGGCGCGGTCAAGGCGGTGCTCGCGGCGCTGCCCAAGGCGGGGAAGCCGGAAACGCTGCAGGAAGGCTTCGAGCTGACCATCCCGCTCTACCGCACCGCCGAGACCAAGGACAAGCGGCCCTTCCAGGTCACCGACCAGACCATGGCCGATTCGGTCGCGCTGCTCGTCGAATATGGCGGCGTCGATGCCTCGGCGGCGAAGGACCCGAAGGCCTTCTACAGCCGCGATTTCCTCCCCGCCAACTGACCGGACCCGGCGATGCCGACCAGCAAGCTCCGCGTTGTTCCCGCCGCCGAGGCGCCCGCCTCGCGGCGGCGGCTGATCGAAATCCGCAGCCTGCACAAGACCTACCGGACCCGCGACGGCGACGTGCCGTCACTGCGCCCGCTCGACCTCGACATCGCCGAGGGCGAGTTCGTCGCGGTGGTGGGGCCGTCCGGCTGCGGAAAATCGACGCTGCTGAAGCTGATGGCGGGGCTGATCCCGGCGAGCGGCGGCGAAATCCGCATCGACGGCGCGGCCGTCAGCCAGCCGCCGGACAATGTCGGCATCGTCTTCCAGTCGCCGGTGCTGCTCGCCTGGCGGACGGTTTTGCGCAACATCATGATGCCGGTCGAGGTCCGCCGCCTCGACCGGGCGACCCATCTGGCGCGGGCGAAGCAGCTTATCGCGACGTCGGGCCTCGAAGGCTTCGAGAACAAATATCCGTGGCAGCTCTCCGGCGGCATGCAGCAGCGGACGGCGATCTGCCGCGCCCTGGTGCATGACCCAAAGATCGTGCTGATGGACGAGCCCTTCGGCGCGCTCGACGCCATGACGCGCGAGCGGATGAATCTGGAACTGCAGAAAATCCACCACGACACCGGCAAGACGATTTTGCTCATCACGCACTCGATCCCCGAGGCGGTGTTCCTCGCCGACCGGGTGGTGGTGATGTCGGAGCGGCCCGGCTCCATCGCGGCGATCTACGATGTCGGGCTGCCGAGGCCGCGCCGCTTCGAGATGATGGGCGATCCGGTTTTCGTCGCCCTGGCGCAGCGCATCCGCGACCATTTCTTCGCGCATGGGGCGCTGGACTGATGATCGCCCCTCGCCTCGCCATCCGCGACATCGCGATCTTCGAGCGGATGATGCCGTTCGTCCGGCCCTTCCGCTTCGGCGCGGTGACGGTGACGCGCGCGCCGCAGGCTTTCGCGCGGGTGGGGGTCGAGGTCGAGGGGCACGGCGCCGCGCGGGGCGTCGCGGCCGAGATGATGATGCCGAAATGGTTCGACAAGAACCCGGCAAAGAGCCCGGATGAGACGGTCGGCGATCTGCGGGCGAGCGTGGCGCGGGCAGCGGCGGCCTATGCCGCGCGGGCCGAGGCCGATACGGCCTTCGGCCATCATTGCGAGACTTTGCTGAGCCAAAGCGCATGGGCGGAGAGCCGGGGCTTGCCCACGCTGACCGCCAATTTCGGCCCGGCGCTGATGGATAAAGCGGTGCTCGACGCGCTGCTCAAGGCGCTCGGCCTCGGTCTTGCGGACGGGCTTTGCGGCAATGCGCCCGGCCTCGACGCCCGGCTGACGCCGGACCTCGACAGGACGGATGTCGACGACTTCCTGCTCGACATGCAGCCGTCGCCAAGCGTCGCCATTCGTCATACGGTCGGACTGCTGGACGAGCTGGATGGTCCTCACGGGCTCGCGGCGGATATCCGGTCGACGAGCCTGCGCCATTTCAAGATCAAGATCGGCGGCGATGTCTCGGCGGACCTGGAACGGCTGCGCGCCGTCACCACGCTTCTCGCCGCCAGCGCTCAGGATTTCCGCGCGACCCTCGACGCCAACGAGCAATATGATCCCGACCGGCTCGCCGTCTTGCTGGACAGCCTCGAGACCGACCCCGCGCTCGCCGCACTGCGCGCCCGCCTGCTCTATATCGAGCAACCCTTCGACCGGCGCGCGACCTTCGACGCGCCACTGGATGAACGCATCGGCATCCCCCTCATCATCGACGAGGCCGACGGCGATTACGCGGCCTTCCCGCGCGCGGCCCTGCTGGGCTATCGCGGCGTCTCGTCGAAATCCTGCAAGGGACTGTACAAGTCGCTGCTGAACGCGGCCCGCGCCCGCGCCTGGAATCTCAGCGCCGGGCAGCCGGGGCGGTTCTTCCTCACCGGCGAGGACCTGACCTGTCAGGCCGGGCTCAGCGTGCAGCAGGACACCGCGCTCGCCGCGATCCTCGGCATCACCCATGTCGAGCGCAACGGCCACCATTATGTCGACGGCTTCGGCCCCGCGCCGCTTGACGAAGCCGAGGCCTTCGCCGCCGCGCATCCGGCGCTCTACCATCGCGGCAAGCTCGACATCCGCAGCGGCACGCTTCCGGCCGCGTCGCTGCTTACCACGCCCGGCTTCGCCAGCGGCGCAGAGCCGGACTGGGCGGCGCTCGCCGCCATCGCCCCCAACATTGCATCGCAGGAGTTTTCCGCATGAGCCAACGCACGCTCGGCATCATCATGAACGGCGTCACCGGGCGCATGGGCACCAACCAGCATCTGATCCGCTCTGTCGCCGCGATCCGCGCGGCCGGCGGCGTCGCCTTGTCGGACGGCTCGCGGGTGCAGCTCGACCCGATCCTGGTCGGCCGCAATGCTGAGAAGATCGAAGCGCTTGCCAAGGCGCATGGCATCGCGCGCTGGACCACCGATCTCGACGCCGCCATCGCCAACCCGGCAGACGAAATCTTCTTCGACGCCGCGACCACGCAACTGCGCCCGACCCTGCTGGAGCGGGCCATCGACGCGGGCAAGCATGTCTATTGCGAAAAGCCCATCGCGACCAATCTCGCCGAGGCGCTAAAAATCTGCCGGCAGGCCGAGGGGCGCGGCATCAAGAACGGCGTCGTGCAGGACAAGCTGTTCCTGCCCGGCCTACAAAAGCTCAAGCTCTTGCGCGACAGCGGCTTTTTCGGCCGGATGCTCGCGGTGCGCGGCGAATTCGGCTATTGGGTTTTTGAAGGCGACTGGGGCCAGCCCGCCCAGCGCCCGTCCTGGAACTACCGCTCCGAGGATGGCGGCGGCATCATCCTCGACATGGTCTGCCACTGGCGCTATGTGCTCGACAATCTCTTCGGCGCGGTGCGATCGGTCTCCTGCCTCGGCGCGACCCATATCCCCGAGCGCGTCGATGAGGCGGGCAAGCCCTATGCCGCCACCGCCGACGATGCCGCCTATGCCACCTTCCAGCTCGAAGGCGGCGTCATCGCCCATATCAACATGTCCTGGGCGACGCGCGTCCACCGCGACGACCTCGTGACCTTCCAGGTCGATGGCACGCATGGCTCGGCGGTCGCCGGGCTGACCGATTGCGTCATGCAGCCGAGGGTCGGCACGCCGCGCCCGGTCTGGAACCCCGACCAGCGCCAGACCATCGACTTCTACGAGAGCTGGCAGCAGGTGCCCGACAATCTCGGCACCGAGAACGGTTTCAAGACGCAATGGGAGATGTTCATCCGGCATGTCGCGGAGGACGCGCCGTATAAGTTCACGCTGCGTGAAGGGGCGAAGGGCGTGCAACTCGTCGAATGCGCGCTGCAAAGCTGGCGCGAGCGGCGCTGGATCGACGTGCCGTCGCTCGATCTCGAGGGCAGCCAATGACGAACATCCGGCTTCCACGCGCCGACCGCAGCATCGAGAGCTTCCACCTCTCCGCGCCGCGCGATTTCCCCGAAAAGACCGATGCCGCCATGAACCGCATCGGCTTTTCCGCCGCGCATGTCGTCTCCGATCCAATGGCCGATGCCGAGCCCTGGCTGAGCGCGGCCATCGACTGGGAGGCGACGATTGCCTATCGCGAGCGGCTCTGGGATCTCGGTCTGGGCGTTGCCGAGGCGATGGACACCGCCCAGCGCGGCATGGGCCTGGATTGGCCGACCTCGCTCGAACTCATCCAGCGATCGGTCGCGGCGGCGAAGGCGCGCGGCGGGGCGCTGGTGTTCAGCGGCGCGGGAACGGATCACCTCGCGCCGGAAGCCGCCAAGACGCTCGACGATGTCATTCGCGCCTACGAGGAGCAGATCGCGGCCATCGAGGCCGTCGACGGGCGGATCATCCTGATGGCCTCGCGCGCGCTGGCCAGGGTCGCCCGCTCGCCCGATGATTACGCCGCCGTCTATGACCGCGTGCTCGGCCAGATGCGCGAGCCCGCGATCATCCACTGGCTCGGCGATATGTTCGATCCGGCGCTGGCGGGCTATTGGGGCAGCGCCGATCTCGATGCGGCCATGGACACCGCCGTCGCGATCATCAATGCCCATGCCGCGAAGGTGGACGGGGTCAAAATCTCCCTGCTCGACAAGGACAAGGAGATCGCCATGCGGCGGCGTCTGGCGCCCGGCGTCCGCATGTATACGGGCGACGATTTCAATTACGCCGAGCTGATCGCGGGCGATGCCGAGGGCCATTCCGATGCGCTGCTCGGTATTTTCGATGCGATCGCTCCGGCCGCCTCCGCCGCGCTGGTTGCCCTGGCCAAAGGCGATGAGGCCACCTTTCACGACATCCTCGCGCCGACGGTGCCGCTTTCGCGCCACATCTTCCGCGCGCCGACCCGCTTCTACAAGACCGGCATCGTTTTCATGGCCTATCTCAACGGCCATCAGGACCATTTCACCATGGTCGGCGGCCAGGAAAGCGCGCGCTCGACCCTGCACCTTGCCGAACTCTTCCGCCTCGCTGACGCGGCTGGCCTGCTGCGCGACCCCGAACGCGCCGCGATGCGGATGCGGACCGTGCTCTCCGCGCGCGGGATCGACGCGTGAAGGAGCGTCCATTGCGCGAGTTCTCCGGCGACCACCGCTTCCTGTCGATCAACACGGCGACCTTGCGCAAGCAGGCCGATCTCGTCGGCATTATCGATGCCTGCGCCAGAGCCGAGATCCCGGCCATCTCGCCCTGGCGCGATCAGGTCGCGGCGGTCGGGCTCGATCGCGCCGCGCGGGCGGTGAAGGATGCCGGGCTGGCGCTGTCGGGCTATTGCCGGGGCGGCATGTTTTCGGCGGACCCGGAACGCCTCGCCGAGGCGCGGGACGACAACCGCCGCGCCCTCGATGAGGCGGTGACCCTCGGTGCGCCGTGCCTCGTGCTCGTGGTCGGCGGCCTGCCGCAATTCTCGCGGCCCGGCTCGCGCCCCTCGCGCGACATCGCCGCCGCGCGCGCCATGGTCGAGGACGGCATCGGCGCGCTGCTCGACTATGCGCGCGGGGCGCAAATGCCGCTCGCCATCGAGCCGCTGCACCCTGTCTATGCCGCCGACCGCGCCTGCGTGAACACCCTTGCCCATGCGCTCGATCTCTGCGACCGCCTGGACCCGGATCGCCGGGGCGGCCTTGGCATCGCGCTCGACGTCTACCACGTCTGGTGGGACCCGGAGCTGTCCGCCCAGATCGCCCGCGCCGGCGCCGACCGCCTGCTCGCCTACCATGTCTGCGACTGGCTGGTGCCGACGCGCGATCTCCTCAACGACCGCGGCATGATGGGCGACGGCGTGATTGCTCTCCGGCAGATCAGGAGCGAAGTCGAGGCCGCCGGCTATCAGGGCTTCGTCGAAGTGGAGATTTTTTCCGAGGATTGGTGGGGTCAGCCGATGAATCAGGTGTTGGAAACCTGTATCGCGCGCTACCGCTCGGTGGTGTGACACGATGGCCTCCCACCGCCGCAGGCTCGGCACTCGATGCGCGACGGACCGGCTCCCTCTCCCATTGGGAGAGGGCGGGGGGTGAGGGGTTACAAACTATCTATAGGCATTACCCCCTCACCCTGTCCCTCCCCCATGGGAGAGGGAACCACCCCCCAACGATCACGGCGAGTAAAAGGCCCAGATTCGTTCCGCCGGGTATAAGGTCACGAACGAATCGGCTTGAGGACCGGGATGGCGATGGATAAGCGAGGCGTCACCAAAATTGCCGAGGCTGCGGAGCCGCCCCGCCGCGCCCGCGCCAAATCGGCCTCGGCCAAGGCGCGCAAGGAGCCGGTGCGCGCCTTCCGCTCGCGCGATCCCGAGCGCACCAAGGCCAGCATTCTCGCCGCCGCCACCACCGAATTCGCCGCGCGCGGCTTTGCCGGAGCAGGCATTGACGCCATCGCCTCGCGCTCGGGCGCCAACCGGCGCATGATCTATTATTATTTCGGCAGCAAGCGCCGCCTCTGGCTCGCCGTGCTCGAGGCCGCCTACGAACGTGCCCGCACCGCCGAACTCCGCCTCGACCTCGAAAAACTGGCGCCGGAGGCGGCGATGCGCGCGCTCGTCACCTTCACCTTCGACAGTTTTGTCGGCGACCGCACCTTCATCAACCTGCTGAACAGCGAAAATCTGCATCAGGCGCGCCACCTGAAGGAATCCGCCCGCGTCCGCGAAATGCACTCGCCGCTGATCGGCATGATCCAGACCATCCTCGACCGGGGCGTCGCGGCGGGCCTGTTCCGCAAGGGCATCGACCCCGCCCAGCTCTGGATCTCCATCGCGGGACTGTCCTATTTCTACTTCTCCAACATCTTCACGCTCTCGGTGATCCTCAGCCGCGACCTGCAGAGCGAGGCCGAAATCGAGGACCGCCGCAGCCATGTGGCGAACCTCATCCTGCAATCCGTCCGAAAATAACATCCGCATCACCCTAAGCGGCCCGGCTTCCCGCGCGTTCACGCAATGATTACCCTAACGCGGTATCATCCGCTCGCTCCGGATCGTCCGACCCGGCCGGACGACCGCGCATTGCCCGCGCAGCACTCATCAAGGGAGGCCTGTAATGTCGATAAGCGAAACCGATGCCGAAAAGCTCCGGCGCGTCGTTGCGGCATCCGTGCGACGGCATTGGAAGCTCTATCTCGCCGAAGGCATCATCCTGCTGATCCTGGGCGCGGCGGCGATCTTCGTTCCCCCGCTGGCGACGCTGGCGATCACCATTTTCCTCGGCTGGCTGTTTCTGATCAGCGGCATCGTCGGCCTGGTCACGACGCTTTACATGTGGAAGGGGCCGGGCTTTTTCTGGTCGCTGGTCTCCGCCGCCATCTCGATCCTCGCCGGCATATTGCTGCTGTGGTGGCCGGTCAGCGGCGTATTCTCGCTGACCCTGGTGCTGATCGTGTTCTTCATCTTCGAAGGCGTCGTCACCATCATGTACGCGCTCGAGCATCGTCGCGAATTGTCGGAGCGCTGGGGCTGGATGCTGGCGAGCGGCATCGTCGACCTGATCCTCGCCGGCCTGATCCTTGCCGGCCTGCCGGGTACAGCCGCCTGGGCGCTCGGCCTCCTGGTCGGCATCAACATGATCTTTGGCGGCACGGCGATGATCGCCATGGCCTTGCAGGCGCATAAGGGCGGCGACGACCACCCCGTGGCGACCGCCACGCCGGCATCGCCGACGCCGACAACGCCGACGGCGGCCTGATCGCCGCCTAAGGCGGGATCAGGGTAAAACGGCACACGGATATGAGCACAGCGCTCAACGCCCCCACAGCCGGACTCCCTCTCCCTTGGGAGAGGGCGGGGGTGAGGGGGTCGTGAGTCAGCCATGAGACAGCAACCCCTCACCCGGCACGCTTGCGCGCGCCACCCTCTCCCCTTGGAGAGGGTTGGGCTGCGGCAAGGCTTGGTGTGTTTTTTCTAATCGGCGAGATGCGCGAGATAATGCGCCAGGGCGGCGAGGTCTTCGCCGCCGAGCGGCGCCACGATCTCGACCATGGCGGCACGCTCGCCGAGGCGGCGCTCGGCCTTGTAGTCGCTGAGTGCCTTCAGCAGATAATCCTCGCGCTGGTGCCGAAGCGGCGGCATCTGATCACCGCCGAGTAGCTGCGGGCCGTGGCATTGCACGCAGCGGTTCTTCGCGGCGATGGCGGCGCCGCGCTGCATCTTGTCCGGATCGCCGGCCTCCGGCGCTGGCGGACGCGGCTGCTGGGCGACAAAGGCCGCCGCCGCCCGCAGATCGTCATCGCTCATGCCCTTGACGATCTCGCGCATGATGTCGGACTTGCGATTGCCGTCGCGGAACTCAACCAGTTGCAGGAGTGCGTAATATTCGGGAATACCGCCGAGGGAAGGCGTCTCCTCGGTCGGCGAGACGCCGTTTTCGCCGTGGCAGGCGATGCAGGCAGGCAGGCGCTCGGCGAACAGCCCCTGGGCGAGCGCCGCGCCGGGCGTGAACAACAAGAATGCGGCGGCGGCAGCGATGCGCAAGACAGAACTCCGGTATCGGGCGGGTCGGGAAAACATGCTGGCGGCGAGAACGCTTCCGTCCTCGCCCGCCATTCGTCCTCGTTCAGCGGCCTCGCCGGCCGCGCCGATCACTTGGCATAGCTGACGCGGTAGACCGCGCCGTTCCAATCGTCGGAGACCAGCAGCGAGCCGTCCTTCATGACGGCCACGTCGACCGGGCGGCCGATATATTTATTGTCCTGGACGAGACCTTCCATGAACGGCTCCATGCCCTTGAAATTGCCCTTGTCGTCCAGATAGACCGCGAGGATGTCGCCGCCATATTTGATGGTGCGGTTCCACGGACCATGGCGCGCGATGAAAATGGCGCCCTGATATTTGTCCGGGAAGGCGGTCGCATTGTAGAAGCGCATGCCGAGCGGGGCGGCGTGCGGCCCGAGCTTGGCGATCGGCGGGGTGAAATCCTTGCAGCTATAACCCCAGCCGAATTCGGGATCGGCGATGTCGCCCTGATGGCAATAGGGGAAGCCGAAATGCTCCTTGCCCGGATTGGACACCCGGTTCAGCTCGCAATTGGGCAGATCCTCCGAGAACCAGTCGCGATTATTGTCGGTGAAATAGAGTTCTTTGGTCTTCGGGTTCCAGTCGAAGCCGACCGTGTTGCGCATGCCGCGCAGCACCACCTCGACGCCGCTGCCGTCGAGATTCATCTTGCGGATCTCGCCGAACCCCGGATCGGGCATGCAGATGTTGCAAGGCGCGCTGTTCGAGACATAGAGCTTCTCGTCCGGTCCGACGCCGAGGAAGCGCCAGCCATGCGGACGCGGCTCGCCCAGCTTGTCGTAGATGGTGACGAGTTTCGGCGGGCTGTCGAGGCTGGCTTCGATATTCTCCGCCTTGGAGATCTTGGTGTGCTCGGCGACATAAAGCGTGCCGTTATGCAGGGCGATGCCGTTCGGCCAGTCGAGGCCTTCATAGATCGCCTTGGCGGTACGCTTGCCGTCCTTCTCGGTGATTGCCCAGATCTTGTTGCCCTGCCAGTTGCTGACGAAGACGGTGCCCTTGTCGCCGATGCGGATGGTGCGGGCGTCCTTGATGCCGCTGGCGAAGACTTCGATCTTGAAACCGTCCGGCAGCTTGATCTTGTCGATGGGCAGCTTGTCGGCGGGCGTGACGAGCGCGGGCGAGGCGACGGGGGCGAGGGCCTGCGCGCCCGAGGTCTCCGGTCTGCCGACCAGCGGGCCGGTGGCCGGGGCCGGGTTGGTCACGGCGGGCGGGCCTTTGGGGTCGTCGATGGCCTTGGCGGACGGTGCCGCCAGCATCAGCGCGGCGGCGCAGATGGCGGCGGATGCGCCGAAATCGGCGGTCCTCGATCTCAACATGTTGCGCGTCTCCCTAGCTTATTGATTTTTCTCCCGCCGTAAGCCGCGCCCTTGCGGGCCGCTCCGGAAGGAATGATTATCACTCGATAAGTTTCCGCGATTTTTATACATAAACAATAGGAAGTTTTCCCGGCGCTGAGAACCGGCCGAATGCCAGGGATGATTTATGGATTTGCTGAAACGACTTAGCCGGCCAGCTTCATCTTGCTTTGCCGGCGGCTGGAATGGCGCGGGCGATCAGCGGAGGCCGATGCGCTTTGCGCCTTCCCGGAACAGCGCAGTCCCCTCCGGCGAAAATTGCATCGCGGTCAGGAAATCTTCGATGCGGTAGTCCGGCAATTGCTTGTGGATCGCGGCCATCTGCGCGCGCGCCTCGTCGACCCGGCCGGCCAGCGCCAGGGAATAGGCGGAGATCGCCAGGATATGCGCATGCGCGTTCGGGCGGGCGGCGGCCTTGAGGCCCCATTCGGCGGCTTCCTCGAACTGCCCGAGCCGCACCAGCGCCATGGCGCGGGCACCGAGCATTGCGAACAGCAGCGGGTCGAACGGGCTGAGATCCCGTGACTGATCGGAGGAGGCGACGGCCGCCTGCGCGTCGCCGCTCTGCGAATGGACGAAGGCGAGCGCGTAATGGCCGAGCGCGAAATTCGGGCTGAGATCAACGGCCTGCTGCAATTCGCCGAGCGCGGAATCCTGCGCGCCGCGCAGCCAGAGCGCGCGGCCCATCGACCAATGCGCGGCCGGATCGCGGTCGTCGGCCATCAGGCTTTGCCCGGCGGCCTCGAAGGCGCGCTCGATCTCGGCCGCGCGCGGCGCCCAGCCCTGGAACACGTTCTGGAAATGGGTGAAGGAGAGGAAGGCATGCGCCCGCGCGAAGGTCGGGTCGAGCCGGATGGCGGTCTCGAAGAAATGCGCGGCCCGCTCGTTGTCGACCTTATTGAAGCGGTACATATGCCAGAGGCCGCGATGATGCGCCTCCCAGGCATCCAGCGAATTCGGCGGCTTCAGGACGGCGCGGTTGCGCTCGTTGCTCTCGATCTCGCTGGCGACCGAGGCGACGATGCGGCTGCCGATTTCGTCGAGTACGAAGAAGGCGTCGCCGAGCTGGTGGTTGTAGACCTCCGCCCAGAGGGTGCGGCCGGTGCGCGCTTCGTACAGGTCGACCGTCACCGTAATGCGGCCGCCCTGGCAGCGTAGCGAACCGCCGACGACATAATCGACATTCAGCATCCGCCCGGCCTCCTGCGGCCCGATGGCGCGCTCGCTGAGGGCGAAGACGCTGCCCTGCGCGATGACGAACAGGCTGCGCAGCTTGGCGAGACGGGTGATGAGGTCATGCGCGAAGCCGCCGCCCGGCCCGCCATGCGCGGCATGTTCCGGCCCGCGCTCGACGAATGGCATCACCGCGATCGACGCGCGGCGGCCCGCCGCTTCGCCGGGCGGAGGACCGGAGGATGGGGCCGTGAGCGTGACGCGAGGCACCGGGTCGGGCTGCCCCCTGGCCGCCAGCCAGATGGCGCGCAGCGGCGCCGGATCGATGTCCTCGGCCTGGAACAGCCGCGCCGTCGCCGCCAGATGCTCCTCGCCCTCGCGGACCTGGCCTTGCCGGGCGAAAGCCTGCAACAGCAATTCATGCACCCGCAGATCGAAGGGCGAGAGCGCCAGCCAGCGCTCCAGATCGTCGCGCGCCTCATCGGCCGCCGCCGTTTTGGTCAATTGCTCCAGCAAAGCCGCGTGGAGCCCGCGAAACTTGCGCCGCTGCGCCGCGAGCCAGGCGCCGAAATTCGGGTTGCGGCCGGTCTCCAGCCCTTCCAGGAACTCGCCGGTGAAGGCGGCGGACAGCGCCCGCAACCGCTCGCGCGGCACTGTCTCCAACCCCTCCTGCACGGCCCGGCCGATCTCGGCGGCATCGACGCTGCAATCGCCCAGATCGAGCCGCACCGTATCGCCCGACGTCTCCACCCGCTTGCGGCCGGGCGTATCGAGAATGCCCCTGAGCTTGCTGAGGCACCAGCGCAGCTCGCCGCGTGGATCGTTCGGAACGTCCCAGAGCAATTCGCAAAGCTGGCTGCGCGAGACGGCTTGCGGGGCGAGCGCCAGATAGCCGACCAGCGCCCGCGCCTTGCGCGACGCCGGCAACGCCACCGCCACGCCGCCGCGCGTGACCGTCAGCCGTCCGAGCATCTGAATTTGCAAAGCCGCGCCGCGCATGCGCTCAAACCGATCGATTTCCACGGGCGTTTCCACGCCGGCCACCACGCTCGCTTACATGCGCCGCCGCTACGCTGGGATTTGAAGGCAACCGCGCGCCGATGGCGCCGAAAATGCTTTTGCGCCGCAATAATGAACGCCAGAACGGAGAAAAACCATGAACACATCCGCTGAAGCGATGCGCCAGACCCCGCTAACCGGCCAGCCGAATCTTAACGCGGTCAAGGCCCGCCAGCAAGCCGCGTGGTCGTCGGGCGATTACGCCGTCGTCGGGACCACCTTGCAGATCGTCGGCGAGACGCTGTGCGAGGCGATGGATTTGCGCTCGGGCCAGCATGTGCTGGACGTTGCCGCCGGCAATGGCAATGTCTCGCTGGCCGCCGCCCGGCGCTGGTGCATCGTCACCGCCACCGATTACGTGCCCGCGCTGCTCGAGCGCGCCCGCGAGCGCGCCGCCGCCGACCGGCTGAACATGAGCTTCCGCGAGGCCGATGCCGAGGCCCTGCCCTTCCCCGATGGCGGCTTCGACGCCGTTGTCTCGACCTTCGGCGTGATGTTCACGCCCGACCAGGAGCGCGCAGCGAGCGAACTTGCCCGCGTCTGCAAGAATGGCGGCAAGATCGGCCTTGCCAACTGGACGCCGGACGGTTTTATCGGCCAGCTCTTCAAGACCATCGGCAAGCACCTCCCGCCGCCCGCCGGCACGAAATCGCCCGCGCTCTGGGGCACCCCGGAGCGGATCGGCGACATGTTCGGGCCGTTCGCGGCGGATATCGTGGCGAAGGAGCGCGAATTCGTGTTCCGCTACCGCTCGCCCGATCACTGGCTGGAGATCTTCCGGACCTATTACGGGCCAGTCCACAAGGCGTTCGGCGCTTTGGAGCCCGATGCCCAAATGGCGCTCGAAAATGATCTGAGAGCGCTGATCCATCGGTTCAACCGTTCGGAGGACAGGACCATGGTCGTGCCCAGCGCCTATCTGGAGGTGGTCATCACCCGGCGCTGACGCGAGGGTGTCGAAACGGCAGGGCGGCGCGGGCGACGGGCCGCCCTGCCGGGTTTACGGCTTGGCGTCGTTCGGAGGCGGAAAGGCGAGCAGGTCGTCCGCATAGACCTCATCCACCTCGGAGAACGGCTTCTGCTCCCGCGTATAGAGCACCGCGCGGTGCTCCAGCAGGTGGTCGGGGATGGCGAGCTGTCCCTTGGCATCATCGGAGCGGTCGCCCGCGCCCGATTCCCAGCCCTCCGGCAGCGGCGACCACAGCACTTTCGCGGAAAATGTCTGGCGGTAGAAGCCGAGCCCCTGCACCGCTTTGCCGAAGGGCGTATCGGTGGTCTCCAAGAGCTGGTTCATCTCGGGCGTCAGGCGGCTCGGCACGTACCAATTATCGGCCTCGGACAGCACCAGCGGACCGCAGGTGAGCTGCACGTAGCGATGCTTCACCGGCTCCGCCGTGCTGACCTGCAGCCGTTCCCGCGTCTCGGCCGAGGCGGGCTTCTCCGCGCCCCGGATCAGCTTGGCGAGGATTTTCGGCTCGGGGGCGAGCTTATGGTCGGCGCACCATTTCTCGAGCGTCAGCGTGGCGCTGCGGCTGGCGAGCAGCTCGCCGTTCAGCGTCTGGATCAGGGCCAGGGCCTCCAGCCGTCCGTAGAAACTGTCCGGCCAGCCGGACGCGGCGGATTGCCCCGCCAGGGCCGTCCCGGATGACACGGCGGGCAGCCACAAAGCGGCGGCCGCCGCGATCCTCTTCGCTCTCATAGGGTCATGCCTGGTCGTTGTCCAACGCGCGGCCATGCTAGTGAAACTAGCGTGGAGGCGCTACGTTCTGGTTGAGACTGAAGAAATTTGTCGGGTCGTATTTCGCCTTGAGCTCGACGAGCCGCCCGTAATTGCCGCCAAAGGCCTGCCGGATCGCCTCCGGCTTTTCCTCGCCCATCATGTTCAGGAGATAGCCGCCGCTTGAAAATGGCTGCATCGCATCGAACGTGTCGCGCGCCCAGGCGGTGTGCAGCTCGCTTTCGGCCGGGTCAGCCCATTGTGCGGCGATGATGATATTGTACTCCTGCCCCCGCTGCGCATAGGCCGTGTCGCCTGCCCCGATGCGGCCCGGCGCGCCGCCATAGAATTCGATGACGACGCCGGTCATTGGCGATTTCGCACGATTGACGCGGTCGATCAGCGTGTCGATGGCTTCATCGCTCAATTGCTTCAGGAACGCCGTCTTCCAATAATTGCGGCTGCCGTCGGGAAACGCGCCGTCGAGCAGCGTCTGCATGACCGGGAACGGCATCGGCTGCACGGCATCCATTGCCGGCGATCCGAACGACCGCAGCGGCTTCACAACGCGCTCGCCCTCCGCGAGATCGCCGCACCAGCAGAGCACCACCCCCACCGCCGGCATTCCATCCGGCGTGGTGATGAACCCGGCATAGGCGGTGAGCTCTTCCGGCGCCGTCTTCATGAACTCGCGGTAGTTGCGCACGACCGCCGCCGATTGATCGCGCGGGTAGATGATGAGGCCGCCGAGCACGGTTGAGACCGGATGGGCGCGGTAATGGAAGGAGGTGACGATGCCGAAATTGCCGCCGCCGCCGCGCAGGCCCCAATAGAGATCCTCGTTCGCCGTGGGGCTGGCGGTGACGAGCTTGCCCTCGGCGGTGACGACTTCGAAAGAGAGGACATTGTCGCAGCTCAGGCCGTATTTGCGCACCAGCCAGCCGACGCCGCCGCCGAGCGTAAGCCCGGCAATGCCGGTCTTGGACATGGTGCCGGCCGGAACCGCGAGCCCGTAGAGATGCGTCTCGCGGTCGAGTTCGGCCAGGGTGGCGCCGGCCTGCGCCTGGACGGTGCGGCTCCGGGGATCGACGATGATGCCCTTCATGGCCGAGAGATCGATGACGATGCCGTCGTCGCAGGTGGCGCGGCCGCCGACATTATGGCCGCCGCCCCGCACCGCCACGAGCAGGTCGTTGGCGCGGGCGAATTTTACGGCGGCGACGACATCGGCTGCGCCCGAGCAGCGCGCGATCAGGCCGGGGCGCTTGTCGATGCTGGCGTTCCAGATCCGGCGCGCGGTGTCGTAGGCGGCATCGCCCGGCAGAATGAGCTGGCCCTTGAATTCCGCCCGGAAGGCGTCGACCGGCTCCTGGCCGATCGGGGTGCCGGAGCGCGCTTTCAGCCTTGTCGTCTCCATGTTTGTTCTCCGTCTTGGGGGCACCGATGGCGCGAAACCCTAGCTCGGGCACGCTACGGGCGCATTGCGGGGCCTGCACAATCGCGTTGCAGGCGTAACCGGCGCGGCGGATGGGATGTGCCGGAGCCGGCGATCGATTGAAATAATGCTGTAGCATCGGCCGTCCTATATGGCGTCCCCCGAAGGGCGGATGGGCATCCGCCGAAAAAACGAAGACTTCCAACTATCCATTATCGGTAAGGGACAGCTTTGAACGCGCTGCAATGGACCTGCATTTTCACGGGAGCGCTGCTCCTGTGGTTTCCCGCATTGCGATGGCCGGCCCTGGGGGCCCTCGCCTGCGGCTACGGACTCGCCTTTTGGAACGGCCAGCTCGATCTCTTTGCCTGCGCGCCGATTCTGCTCTTGGCGGTCGCGGCCTATGCGGCCAGCACGCAAAGCAGATGGGCTTTCGCGCTATCGGCCTATGTCCTCTTCCCGCTGCTGGCGGTCGGGCTGTTCATGCACTGGCTGCCCGGCTTCCATAACCCGCAAGTCGTCGAACCGCAGCGGCTGACGCCGGATGCCGCACCGTTCAACATGTATCTCAATCTGGACAAACCGCTGATCGGCTATTGGCTGTTGCTCGCATGGCCGTATCTGTCGCTCGCAAAGCCGCCGCGCGTCTGGCTCTCGGCCGGTCTCGTTGCCATGGCGGCGACGACCGCCGCGTGCCTCGGCGCTGCCTTGCTGATCGGTTTCGTCGGCTGGGCGCCGAAATGGCCCGAATGGGGATGGCTGTGGGTCCTGAACAATCTGCTGCTGGTCAGCATGGCCGAGACGGCGCTGTTCCAGGGCTACGTCCAGGATCGTCTCGGCCGGCTGCTTGGGAAGGCCCGTCTCGGCCCGATCGCGGCGATCGTCGGAGCGGCAATTCTGTTCGGCGCGGCCCATCACGCGGGCGGCTGGCAGCTAATCGCGCTTGCGGGCCTGGCGGGTCTGGGCAACGGCTTCGCCTATCGCTATGGCGGCCTGCAAGCGGCGGTCATCGCCCATTTCGGCCTGAACCTGATGCATTTCGGCCTGTTCACCTACCCGATGCTGGCGCGATGATAAGCTGCGGGACGGCCAGGCAGCGATGCGGCCGTCCCGCGCTGGGCAAGGCTATTTCTTGCCTTCCAGAATGTCCTTCCAGAATTGGTTGGCGTCGTCCTGCTTGTTGTTGCCGTAACGCTTCATGTTGTCCCAGAACTGGCTGAAATTCGTCTCGTCTCCCGCCTGGCAGGCATCGAAAGCCCGCAGACCGCGGCGATTGGCTTCCACGACCGCTTCGGCCGACGGCTTGGCATTGCCGTACTGGCGCATCTTCTCCCAGAAATCATCGTATTTCGAAATGCAGTCCGTGGACGCCGCATGTGCGCAGGTCGAAGCGGCCACAGCGATAATGGCAACCGCAAAAGCAGTTTTGATCATGTCACCCTCATTTTTGAGATTCGCCTCAGGAAGCGCCGTTGCTGGCGTTCTGTCGGCACGGGGATAGCCGGGGCGCGCTACGCGCGTGTCGTAACCGCATCGCGGTTACAAACCCCGGGCTGCTGGATGAACGCGAGACCGAATTAGCGGCGATCTCGCGTTAGGAGGCGCTATTTCGCGCCGGCCTTCTGGATATTTTCCCAAAACTTCTTGGCATCGTCGGGTTTGGAGCCGCCGTAGAGCTGCATGTTTTCCCAGAAATGGGCAAAATCGGAAGCCTCGTCGCCGGACTGGCACGCATCGAAAGCGCGCAGGCCCTTGCGGTTGGCGTCGACGACCGCTTCGGGCGACGGCTTGGCCGCGCCGAACTGGCGCATCTTCTCCCAGAAATCGTCGTATTTGGCGAGGCAGTCCGTGGCTGAATGCGCTGCGGTCGAAGCGAACATAGCCACGACGGCGGCCGCGATAGCGGTTTTGATCATGAAACCCTCGTTTGCACTTGCCTAGACGATGCGCCCTTACGGCGACCTCTCGTACAAACAAAATAGCCCGGGGCCCTTTCACGGAGATTGTCGAATCTCGCCATGATTTTACTGATATTGCTGGAACGTCTTGGTTAGACGCCCTCGTAGACGAGCCGGGTGAAAAAGCCGGGGTCGATCACGAAACTCCCATATCTGGCGTCGAAGGCGGCGGTCGGCTTGGCCGCGACGGTCTCGTCCCGCGTGCGCCCCTCCCGCTTGAGCGCGCCGACTTTTTCGCGCGTGGCGGCAAGCATATCCCGAAAATCCTGCAGCTCGGCCCGGTTGCTGACAGGAGCGCCGTGCCCCGGGATGATGATCGTCTTTGCGCCGGTCGCCGCGAGGTTGGTGTCGCAGGCCGCGATCATGCCATCGATGCTGCCGCCCGTCGAATAGTCGATAAATGGGTAGACGCCGTTCCAGAAGGTGTCGCCGGTATGGAGGATATCGGCCTCCGGGAAGCTGACGGAGATGTCGCTGTCCGTATGGGCGGGGGCGAGATGGGAGAGCCCGATCGAGTTTCCATTGAGCCGCAGGCTGTGGGTGGACTGAAACAGCTCGCTGGGAATGCCGCCGGGCTGCAACGGCAGGAAATTATAGTCCCAATCCTCGACGCGCTGCACGGATGACAGATGCTTGGCGGTGTTGGCCTGCGCAATGATCTTGGCCCCTTGCGCGTGCAGCCATTCATTGCCGGACGTATGGTCGAAATGCCAATGGGTGTTGATGAGATGGGTGACCGGATCGCCGCCGAGACCTGCGAGCGCCTTCATGATCTGCGGCTGCGACACGCCGATGCCGCCGTCGATCAGCACCTTGCCGTCCGGGCCGGTCACGACGGCGATATTGCCGCCGGACCCTTCCAGCACGCTGATATTGTTGCGCAGCCTGTGAGTGACGATGGGCGAGACCGCCGCGCTGTCCTTGATGAGGGTGACGAGACCCCGGGCCTCGGCGAAGGCTTGGCCCGGCGTGAGCCAGCGTCCCGCCGCTGCCGAGGCCGCCGCGCCAATGCAGCAGAGGCAGAAACCGCGGCGCGACAGCACATGCGATCCAAGGACGGTCATGGCAGACCTCGTTCCGCCGGACGAGGGAGATCGCCGGACGCAGCAGCTCAGTTTGCGGGGAGTTTATAATCCAATGCTTTCAAGTTGCGGAATTGTCGAATTCGCCGGTTTTTGTCTGATTGCGCGGCCTTAGGCGCTCCCAGCCGCGTCGCGCAGACGCTTGACCTCTGCCTCGAGCGCCTGGATGCGGGCGTCCCTCGCCTCCAGCGCGGCGGCGACATCGGCGGCCTCGAAGCGCTGCGGAATATGCTGCGGGCAGTTCGCATCCCAGGCGGCGAGGGTGAAGAGGATTGCCTGTTCGGGCCGCGCCTTGTAATCCGGCGGCATCAGCTTTTCGATCAGCTCCGGATCGTCCTCGACCACCCGCGCCTCGCCCCAGAGCTTGATCCGCCGGCGATGGGCGTAATCGATCAGGAACAGATAGGCCTTGGGATTTTCCGCCAGATTGCCCTGGGTGATATATTGCCGGTTGCCCGCGAAATCGGCAAAGCCGATGGTCTTCTCGTCGATGACGCGCAGGAAGCCGGCCGGCCCGCCCCGGTGCTGGATGTAGGGCTGGCCGTCCTTGCTGGCGGTGGCGAAGAAGACGCTGGTCTGCGCCGCGATAAAGGCGGCGAGGTCAGGACCGATCGTGGTGTCCCAGCCGCCGCGCTCCTCCATGCGCTCATAGCCATGGCGCGATCCCTTGCGCGCCTGGATCGCCTTGACCGCCGGCGTGAAGGCGACGTCGCTGGAGGGGGTTTGCTCAAAGCGCATGTCCATGTCCTCGTCCATATCGCGTGTCCCCGTTCGCTTCGACCGTGATCGCTTCGTTTTGAATCTCAATTCGTCGCCCCGGCCGTCAGAGCCGGGCCTACTCGCCTAATCCGCTTGCCGCAGCGCTCGCGGATCGGGGATTGGGGTCCCGGTCCGGCCTGACGGCCGCCCGGGACGTCGGAGGAGAGGCCGAAGGCGACGCGCAAAGTCCCGATGAAGGCGGCGCCGCTTCTTCCCTCTCCCATGGGGAGAGGGTGGCACGCTAAAAGCGTGCCGGGTGAGGGGGTAATGCCTCTCCGTGAGGCAAAGCCCCGTCCTACCGATAGCGATTACCCCCTCACCCCAACCCTCGAGACCCGCTGCGGCCCGGCTGGCGGGCCACGTCCGTCTGATTTGCCGCGCTGCCCTAGAGGCCGAGATCGCTGAGCGAGGGGTGATCGTCGGGGCGGCGGCCGAGCGGCCAGTGAAATTTGCGCTCGCTCTCCTTGATCGGCAGGTCGTTGATGCTGGCGATGCGACGGCGCATCAGGCCCTCATTGTCGAACTCCCAATTCTCGTTGCCGTAGCTGCGATACCAGTTGCCGCTGTCGTCGTGGCACTCATAGGCGAAGCGCACGGCGATCCGGTTCTCGTGGAAGGCCCAAACTTCCTTAATCAGGCGGTAGTCGAGTTCGCGCTGCCATTTGCGGGTGAGGAATGCCTCGATGGCCTCGCGGCCCTGCACGAATTCGGCGCGGTTGCGCCATTGGCTGTCGACCGTATAGGCGAGCGCGACGCGGGCCGGATCGCGGGTGTTCCAGGCGTCCTCGGCGAGGCGGGCCTTCTGGGCGGCGGTTTCGGCGTTGAAGGGGGGAAGCGGGGGACGGCTCATGTCATACTCCTTGGTCGGCGGTTGCGTATGGCGATCCACCGCGCTGTCCGCAGGGGGCTGCGCGCGGTGGATCCTATCTTCCGTCCCGGGCGCCGCCATTCGGCAATGCGACAAGCTAAGCGCTCACGATCATTTGCGGCAGATAGCGGCTTCGGCAAGCATCCTGCCATATTCCGGAAGGCTTGCCGGAGGAGGCCTCTATTGTCGCGTCAGCTTGCGCTCGAGGAAGTCGCGGATCAGCGGAACCATCTCGCCGGCCCGGTCTTCCAGCGCGAAATGGCCGGTCGGGATCAGGTGAAATTCGAGATCCTTGAGATCGCGCTTATAGGGATGCGCGCCATCGGGCGGGAAGATGAAATCGTTCTCGCCCCAGACGATCAGGGTCGGCGGCTGGTATTTGCGGAAATAGGCCTGGACCTCGGGATAGAGCGGCAGGTTGGTGCGGTAGTCGTAGAGCAGGTCGAGCTGGATGTCGGCATTGCCGGGCCGGTCGAGCAGCGCCTGATCCTGCACCCAATTGTCGGGGGCGATGCGGCTGACATCGGCGACGCCGTCGGTATATTGCGCCTTGGTCGATTCCGGCGCGACGAAGCCGTTCAGCGCCTTGCGGCTCTCCGCCGAGCCATCCGCCCAATAGGTCTTGATCGGATCCCAGAACGCCTTCAGGCCCTCCTCATAGGCATTGCCGTTCTGGACGATCAGCGCCGACACCCTGTCCGGGTGCTTCAGAGCCAGCCGCCAGCCGACCGGCGCGCCGTAATCCATCACATACATGGCGAAGCGCTTGACGCCGAGCTGGCCCAGCAGCCCGTCCACCAGCTCGGCCAGATGATCGAACGTATAGGCAAAGCCCGCGCGGTCCGGCATGTCGCTGTGGCCGTAGCCGGGATAATCCGGCGCGATGACGCGGTAGCGGTCGGCAAGCGCCGGGATGAGATTGCGGAACATATGCGACGATGTCGGAAAGCCGTGCAGCAGCAGCACCACCGGCGCATCCTTCGGCCCGGCCTCGCGGTAGAAGATGTTGGTGCCGTCGACCTTGGCGGTGCGGTGGTGGGTGACGGTTACGTCGTCCTTGCGGCTTTTGGTCTTTTCGGCGATTGCGGTGGTCATTGACTACCCTTTCAAGCTGAAGGTCCTGCCGGATCCCTTGCGCGAGGCGGCAGGTCATACGTCATCGCGGCTATGCTTTGACCGCGGGAAGCCTTACGCGCCGGTTCTGCTTCGTTCTTGTCCGATCCGCCTATGTTTATGCTTTTGGGGATATTTTCCCGTTTGGCGGACGGCCGGGCTCGATGGCCTTAAACCACAATTGGGGTTTGCATCCCGTGCAAACAGCCCGCGAAATTGAGAGTTAGCCTTCCAGATTTCGAAAAGGACGGCGTCAGCGCGCGAGGATGAGCGCGGCGGGATCGCATCGCTTCTCCCATCCGGCGCGCTGTAGCAGCGGCTCGTCCGCCGGGCCATCGGGATAGCCGATGCAGAGATAGGCGATCAGCCGCCACGCCTGGGGCACGTCGAGGATCGCCGTCACCGCCTCCGGCTCGATGATCGACACCCAGCCGACGCCGATGCCGTGAACGCGGGCGCAGAGCCACAGCGTATGCACGGCGGTGACGACGGAATAATGCACCGTCTCGGGCATGGTGGCCCGCCCCAGGCCGCTGCCTTGCGCCGGCTCAGACTCGGCATAGACGGCGAGTTGGATGGGCGCATCGTCGAGGCCGGCGAGCTTCAGCCGGGCGTAGAGGCCGGCTTTGTCCGGCGCCTGGGCCGAGAGCGCGGCGGCGTTGCAGCGGCGGAAGACGTCTCGCACCGCAAGGCGGCGGCCGGGCTCGTCGACGCGGACGAAGCGCCAGGGCTGACTGAGTCCGACCGACGGGGCAAGGCAGGCTGTGGCGAGAATGTGCCGGAACAGATCTTCCGGAACCGGCTCCTTGCGGAAATGGCGGACGTCCCGCCGCCAGCGCAAAAGCTGTTCGAATTCAGCGGCAAATTCGGCGGAAAACTGCACGCGGCGGCCTCGGGCATCGCTTGATTGCGATTTCGACGGCAGATTGCGCCTGCGTCATCATACGTGCAAGTCCGGTTACGTCATCCACCGGCATCGGAATGCCATGCGGTCATCCCTCAACATACGAAATCCCCGCGAAGGCGGGGATCCAGTAATCACAAACTCGAAGTGGCTTTGTGCCCAACCACTTGCGCGGCGGCGCGGCGTACTGGATCCCCGCCTTCGCGGGGATCTCGGAAAGGGTCTTCTTTGCCCGGCCTCAAGGCGTGCGGCCGCCCTCGTCGAACAGGCGCCGCCGCAGCGTCTCCAGCCGCCCCATGCGGTCGGCGGTATCGAGGCCGGAGAGTTCGGTGACGCGGGCGACCAGCGCTTCGGTGACGCCGAGCAGCGCGGTGATCGAGTCCCACGCGCCGCCGCTCTCGACCGCGCCAATGAAGACATTCTGCGCGTGCTCGACGGCCGGAGCGTTCGGCGCGTCGGTGAACAGCACGACGCAGGCGCCCTGCTCGCGCGAGAGCTGGGTGAAGCGCACCACGTCGCTGGAATAGCGGCGGATATCGAAGGCGACGACCACTGTCTTGCGCCCGACATCGATCAGCCGATCCGGCCAGGTCGAGGACAGGCTGCCGATCTCCTCGACGCCGCCGCGCACGATCTGGAGGTGCCGCGCCAGCAGCCGGGCCAATTGCTGGGTGAAGCGCCCGCCGATGACAAGCACATGGCGCTTGGGATCGGCGACGGCGAGGGCGGCGGCCTCGAATTCGGCGGGCCGCAAGCCGGCAAAGGTCTCGGCCACGTTGCGCGACAGCCGCCCGGCGAAACTGCCGAGCCAGTCGGCGCCCTCGATCGAGGCCAGCCGCTGCGCCGACCAGCGCCCGAGCGGCGACACCGGCTCAGCGGCCAGCTCCAGCCGCAGCCGCTCCTGGAACGCCTCCCAGCTCTCGACATCGAGCTTGGACAGCAGCCGCAGCACCGTCTGGGGGCTGACGCCCGCCTCGCGCGCAAAGCGCGCCATCGGCCCGAGCCCGGCCGCCGGATAATGCTGGCGCAGATGCGCCGCCGCGCGGGCTTCCTGCGCGGTCAGGTTCGGCCAGATCCGGGCGATCGCCGCGGCCGTATTCTCGCGCCCGCCGCCATCAGACCCGGCCATGCCGCCCCGTTCCATTGTCAAGCTGCCTTTTGAAAAATGGTTCTTTCATTCCGTCTTGACTCAAGTAGAGGTTCTTTGGAATGATTATTCCAGAGAAAAATTTCTTTCAATAATATGAACGGGCTTGGGGCGAGCAGCGCAAGGCGGGCAGATCTTTCCCGCAGATTTCCAATATGAGGAATTCGAGCATGGCGCAGGATGGGCAGGGCGGCGTTATCTACAACAGCGTGGACAGCGCCTATTTCGAAAAGCGCGGATTGAGACGATATGCGGGCGTCGCGAGCCTGTGGGCGCTGGGGGTCGGCGCGGTGATCTCGGGACATTTTTCGGGCTGGAATTTCGGCCTCGCGCCGGGCGGTTGGGGCGGTCTCCTGATCGCGGCGATCCTGATCGCGATTATGTATCTCGGTCTCGTCTTCTGCATCGCGGAAATGTCGCCAGCCTTGCCGCATACGGGTGCCGCCTATTCCTTCGCGCGCACGACGATGGGGCCGTGGGGCGGCTTCATCACCGGGCTGTTCGAGAATGTCGAATATGTGGTCACGCCGGCCGTGGTGGTGTTTTTCATCGGCTCCTATCTGGGCTCCATATTTGGTACCGGGCCGGGATTTCAACCGTTCTACTGGATCGCCTGCTATCTGATCTTCGTCGGGCTGAACATCGCCGGCGTCGAGCTGTCCTTCAAGGTGACGCTGACGGTGACGCTTTTGGCGCTGGCCTGCCTCGTCGGCTTCTGGCTGAGTGCTTTGCCGGCCGTCGACTTCAATCGCTGGGCGCTGAATATCGGCGTCGGCCCGGACGGCTCGGCGGTCGAATTACCCGAGGGCCATGGGCCGTTCCTGCCCTTCGGCATCTGGGGCGCGCTGGCGGCGATGCCTTTCGCGGTCTGGCTGTTCCTCGCCATCGAGCAATTGCCGCTCGCCGCCGAAGAATCCGTCGACCCGAAGAAGGACATGCCCAAGGGCATCATCCTCGGCATGCTGACCCTGATCGTCTCGGCCTTCATGATCCTGTGGCTGAACTCCAGCGTGCCCGTTTCGCGCGAAGTGACCGACAGCGTGACGGGCGCCACCTCGACCATCACCGGCGCCTTCGCGCTGGCCTCGTCGGGCGAGCCGCTGCTCGACGGCTTCCGCGCCATCTACGGCACGGAGATCGCCAAAGTGCTGGCGCTGATCGCGGTGATCGGCCTGATCGCCAGCTTCCACACCATCATCTTCGCCAAGGGACGCCAGATCTATTCGCTGTCGCGTGCCGGCTATTTCCCGCGCTGGCTGTCGGTCACGCATGACACTTTCAAGACGCCGCATGTGGCCATGATCGCCGGGGCGGTGGTCGCGCTCGCCATCATGCTGTCGATCTGGTTCTATGTCGGCGTCGATGCCAGCACCGGCATCATCGGCGGCACCTTGCTGAACATGGCGGTTTTCGGCGCCATGTGCTCCTATATCGCTCAAGCCGTGTCGTTCATCCTGCTGCGCACCCAGCACGCCCAGATCGAGCGGCCCTATAAAAGCCCGTTCGGCATCCCCGGCGCGGTGGTGACCATCGTCCTTGCCCTCATCACCATCGGCTTCCAGTTCGCCGATCCGATCTACCGGCAGGGCGTCATCGGCGTCGCGATCTGGTTCGCGGTCGGCATGGTTTATTTCGCGCTGATCGGGCGGAGGAAACTGGTCTTGTCGCCGGAGGAGGAGTTCGCGCTGACCAAGGGCGCGGCGGAATATAAGAGCTACTAGCTGCGTGTGCCGGGCGGGGCCGGAGGCGCCCCGCCAATTTCTCTCCAGCAACGGGCTTTTGCGATGCTTCCGCAGGATGTGAAAACCGCCGCCGACGCGCGGGCCATCGTCGAGGAGCGCGGGCTTTCCCATGTGAAGGTCGGCGTGTTCGACGCGGACGCCGTCATGCGCGGCAAATATATGAGCCGCGATAAGTTCTTCGCCTCGCTCGACAAGGGCTTTGGCTTTTGCGACGTGGTGCTCGGCTGGGACTCCAACGACCAGCTCTACGACAATGTCAGCTTCACCGGCTGGCACACCGCCTATCCCGACGCCGCCGTGCGCGTCTTGCCGGAGACCTGCCGCCCGGTGCCCTTCGAAGGCGACATGCTGCTGTTCCTGGCCGAATTCGCCGGGCCGGCCGAAGCCGTCTGCCCGCGCGGGGTGCTGCGCAAGGTGCTCGCCCGCGCCGCCGATATGGGCTTTGCCGTAAAGGCGGCGGCGGAATTCGAGTTCTTCCTGTTCGACGAGACACCAGACAGCATCCGCGAGAAGAATTATCGGGGCCTGAAAAACCTCACACCCGGCTTCTTCGGCTATTCGATGCTGCGGGCCTCCGTCCACGCCGAGTTCTACCGCGATCTCTTGGAACTGTGCGGCGAGATGCGGATGCCGCTCGAGGGCCTGCACACCGAGACCGGGCCGGGCGTGCTGGAAGCCGCCATCGAAGTCAGCGACGCGCTGGAGGCGGCCGACCGCGGCGCGCTGTTCAAGACCTTCACCAAAATCCTTGCCCAGCGTTCCAAACTGATGGCGACTTTTATGGCGAAATGGTCGAAGGACTGGCCGGGGCAATCGGGCCATCTGCATGTCTCGCTCAACCGGGCGGCGGATGGCGGGTCGGTTTTCTATGAGGAGGGCAAGCCGCATGGCATGTCCGACACCATGCGCTGGTTCGTCGGCGGCCAGCAGGCGCTGATGCCGGAACTGCTCGGCATGGTCGCCTCGACGGTGAATTCCTATACGCGGCTGATCCCGGGCTTCTGGGCGCCGACCGAGGCGAGCTGGGGCATCGAGAACCGCACCTGCGCGCTGCGCGTCATTCCCGGCTCGGCCAAGTCGCAGCGCGTCGAGTACCGGATCGCGGCGGCGGACATCAATCCGTATATCGCGCTCGCCGCCGCCATCGGCTCGGGCCTGTGGGGCATCGAGCACAAGATCGAGCCGGACGCGGCGGTCGAGGGCAACGCCTACGAGAAGAGCTTTCCCAAGGATCGGGCCTTGCCGCGCACCTTGTTCGAGGCGTCGGAGCGGCTGGCGGCAAGCGAAGCGGGCAAGGCGCTGTTCGGCGAAGCCTTCGTCGAGCATTATGCGGCGACCCGGGCCTGGGAAGAGCGGGAGTTCCGCCGCGCCATCACGGATTGGGAGATGCAGCGCTATTTTGAAATCATCTGAGGCGCAAGCGGCTCCCCCTCACCCGGTCGCTTCGCGCCCGCCCTCTCCCTCGGGGGAGAGGGCTCCCGCCGAAGGCGGGTGGGTGAGGAGATCGGCCGCAAAGACATGAGCATTCGACAGGAAACCCGCATTGACTGACATCATCTGCACCTCGCCGGTCAACGGCCATGTCCTCGACAGCCGGTCCTTCGCCACGCCTGCCGAGATCGACGCCGCCGTGGCCGCCGCCAGGACCGCGCAAAAAACCTGGGCGCGCATGCCCTTGCCGGACCGCATCGCCGCCGCCCTCCGCTTCCTCGACGCGCTAAAGGCCATGAACGAGGACATCGTCCCGGAACTTGCCCTGCAGATGGGCCGCCCGATCCGCTATGGCGGCGAAATCCGCGGCGTCGAGGAGCGCGTGCGGCACATGGCCGGCATCGCCGAGGAAGCGCTCGCGCCGATCTCCCCTGCCCCGCGCGACGGCTTCATCCGCACCATCAAGCGCGAGCCGCTCGGTCTCGTCTTCGTCATCGCGCCCTGGAACTACCCCTACCTCACCACCGTCAATTCCGTCGTCCCCGCGCTGATCGCGGGCAATGCGGTGATCCTGAAACATTCCGAGCAGACCATCCTGGTCGGTGACCGCTTCCAGATGGCGATGGACCGCGCCGGGCTGCCGGAGGGCCTGTTCCAGCACGTCGCCATGTCGCATGAGGGCGCGGCCAAGCTGATGGGCTCCGGCCTCGTCGATCACGTCAGCTTCACCGGCTCGGTGCGCGGCGGCCGCGAGATGGAGCGGGCGCTTGCCGGCACCTTCGCCAGCCTCGGCCTGGAGCTGGGCGGCAAGGACCCCGCCTATGTCCGCGCCGACGCCAACCTCGCCCACGCCATCGAGAACCTCGTCGACGGCGCTTATTTCAACTCCGGCCAGAGCTGCTGCGGCATCGAGCGTATCTATGTCGACTCCAGCGTCTACAACGATTTCGTCGCCGGCTTCGAGACGCTGGCGCGTGGCTATGTGCTCGGCGATCCGCTGGAGACGGAAACCACGCTCGGGCCGATGGCGCAGGCGCGCCTCGCCGCCACGGTCCGCGAGCATATCGCCGAGGCGGTCGCCAAGGGCGCCCATGCGCATGTCGATGCGAAAGCCTTCGACGCGGACGAACCCGGCACGCCCTATCTCGCGCCACAAATGCTCACCAACGTCGATCACTCGATGCGCGTCATGCGCGAGGAGACCTTCGGCCCGGTAGTCGGCATCGTGAAGGTGGCGTCGGAAGCCGAGGCCATCCGGCTGATGAACGACAGCGAATTCGGCCTCACGGCCTCGATCTGGACGTCTGATGCGGAGGCCGCCGAGCGCATCGGCGCGGAGATCGAAACCGGCACCGTGTTCATGAACCGCTGCGATTACGTCGATCCCGGCCTGCCCTGGACCGGCGTCAAGCACACCGGGCGCGGCGCGGCCTTGTCCGTGCTCGGCTACCAGACGCTGACGCAGCCCAAGGGCTATCACCTGCGGACAAAACTTTGATTCGAGAGCCGCTTCGGATGGACCGCTCGCCCATCACTCAACCGAAATCCCCGCAAAAGCGGGGATTCAGTCTTCACAAACTCGAAATTGGCGTTCTGCCTCACCTCAATTGCTGCGGCGTACTGGATCCCCGCCTTCGCGGGGATTTCGAGAACATCTTCATCCCGCTTAGGACATTGCGATGACTGCGATTTTGACCGGAAGCTGGAATTACCCGACACGCGTGCTGCACGGGCCGGGGCGCATCAAGGAACTCCCCGAGGCGTGCAGGCTGGCGGGCATCTCCCGCCCGCTGCTGGTGACGGATGATGGGCTGAAAGCCACGCCGATGATCGCCGCCGCGATGGATGTGCTGGCCGAGGCCGGGCTTGCCGCGACGCTGTTCTCCGGCGTCAAGGGCAACCCCACCGAGCCGAATGTCACGGCCGGGCTCGCCGCATATCGCGCGGGCGAGTGCGACGGCGTCATCGCCTTCGGCGGCGGCTCGGGGCTGGATGTGGGCAAATGCATCGCCTTTATGTCCGGCCAGACGCGGCCGATCTGGGATTTCGAGGATATCGGCGACTGGTGGACGCGCGCCGATCCCGCCGGCATCGCGCCCATCGTCGCCGTGCCGACCACCGCCGGCACCGGCTCCGAAGTCGGCCGCGCCGCCGTCGTCACCAATGAGGCGACGCACGACAAAAGGATCATCTTCCACCCGCTGATGCTCCCGAAGATCGTCATCTCCGACCCGGAGCTGACCGTCGGCCTGCCACCGAAACTGACCTCCTGGACCGGCTTCGACGCGCTCGCCCATTGCCTGGAAGCCTTTTGCGCGCCCGGCTTTCACCCGATGGCTGACGGCATCGCGCTGGAGGGCTTGCGCCTCATCAAGGACTATCTGCCCCGCGCGGTCGCCGATGGCGGGGACATCGAGGCCCGCTCGCGGATGCTTGCGGCGGCATCGATGGGCGCGGCGGCGTTCCAGAAGGGCCTCGGCGCGGTGCATTCGATCTCGCACCCGGTCGGCGCCATCTACGACACCCATCACGGCATGACCAACGGCATCGTGCTGCCCTACGTGCTGGCGTTCAACCGTCCCGCCATCGAGGAGAAGCTGGTCCGGGTCGCCCGCGCGCTCGACCTGCCGGGCGACGGTTTTCCCGCCGTGCAGGACTGGCTGCTCGCTTTCCGCCGCGACCTCTTCGTGCCGCATACGCTCGCCGAGGTCGGCGTCACCGAGGACCGGCTGGACGAACTGGCCGTCAAAGCCGAGGCCGATCCGTCGACCGGCGGCAATCCGGTGCCGATGAAGGCGGCGGAGTTCAAGACCGTCATCCACGCCGCCATTCGCGGCGAACTCGGCGCCGGCGCCTGATGCCATGACGCTCCGATTGCTTGTCGCCGAGGGCAACACGGCCGAGACCCGTGCCAGCCACGAGGCCCAGACCGGCCTGACCGCCAGCGCCCATTACGCCAAGGTGCTGCAAGACCTCGCCGCCGACGCGGTGGTGGACATCTGCTTCCCCGCCGATCCCGGCGCGAACCTGCCCGCCCGCGCCGGCCTTGCCGATTATGACGGCGTCGCCATCACCGGCTCGTCCCTGAACCTTTGGAGGGCCGAGCCGGCATCGCTCGCCCAGGTCGACTTTGCCCGCGAGGTTTTCGACTCGCGCGTGCCGTTCTTCGGCTCGTGCTGGGGCTTGCAGGTCGCGGCGGCGGCGGCGGGCGGCGCGGTGCGGCTCAATCCGAAAGGCCGCGAAATCGGCTTCGGTCGCAAGATCGCGCTGACCGGCGCCGGACAGGCCCATCCCATGCATGAGGGCCGCCCGCTCGCCTTCGACGCCCCGACCGTGCATAGCGACGAAATCGGCGCCTTGCCGCCCGACATCACCGTCACCGCCACCAACGCCATGACGCAGGTGCAGGCGGCGGAAATCCGCCATGCGGGCGGCGTGTTCTGGGGCGTGCAATACCACCCCGAATATCATTTCGCCGACATCGCCGCCGTCATCGAGCGCTATGGCGAAAGGCTGCTCGCCGACGGCGTCTACGCCTCCCCCGAAGCGCTCGCCGCCCATGCCGAGGACATCCGCGCCATCGGCCGCGACCCCGCCCGGCGGGATCTTGCCTGGCAGCTCAGCGTCGACGCCGACGTGCTCGACCCGGCCATGCGCCTCACCGAGATCGCCAATTGGCTGAAGCATCAAGTCCGACCGGCCCAGAGCCGGCGCTCGCGCGGGTAGGCGCGGCGATGCGGGTAGGCCCCGGCTCTAAAGCGCACTGCTTAAGATGGTGGCGCAGTGTCGCAAGATCCGCAGCCGGACTCCCTCTCCCTTGGGAGAGGGCGGGGGTGAGGGGTTCGTGAGTCGGCCATTGAGTCCGCAATTCCTCACCCGGCGCACTTCGCGCGTCACCCTCTCCCCTCGGAGAGGGTGGGCTGCGGCGAGAAGCAGCCGTGTTGCTTCCGGCCAGGATGATCCCGGTCCAGCGACCAGGGCGGCGGCGCTAATCACTCGATGCGCAGGTGCCGCAGGATGGCGGCGGCGACGGCCTGGGGGGCTTCGCGCTGCGGGAAATGGCCGATGCGGTCGAGCACCACCCGCTCATAGGGACCGCTGAAAAGCCCCTCCTTGCCCGCGGAGCTGGCGGGATCGTTGCAGGGGTCGCCGCCGCCATGGATCATCAGGGTCGGCACGGCGATGGTCGGATCGGCGCGCAGCCGCGCCTCGATGCCGGCATAGCGCGGATCGCCCTCGGCATGGCCCCAGCGCACCCGGTAGGAATGCAGCACGACATCGGCCCAATCCGGGTTCTCGAAGGAGCGCGCGGTCTCCGCGAAAACCGCGTCCGGGAAGCGCCAGTTCGGGTTCCAGATCTCCCAGATATAGCGGGTGAAAGCGGCGCGGTCGTTGCGGAGGAGATCGGCGCCACGGTCCAGCGCAATGTACCAGTGGTACCAGTAATTCTGCACCTGCTTCAGCGGCAAGACCTGGTCCGGATCGTTCGTCCCCCAGCCGACCGAAATGGCGACGCAGAAACCGATGCGCTCCGGCGCCAGCGCCGAGGCGATATAGGCCGCCCGCGCGCCCCAATCATGGCCGATGACAGCGAAACGGCTAAGCCCGAGGGCGTCGGCCAGTTCGATCACATCCTGGCCGAGCGCCGCAAGCTGCCCCGACCGCATGGTGGCGGCATCGCGGAAGCGGGTCGGCCCATAGCCGCGCAAATACGGCACGTAGGTGCGGTGCCCGGCGGCGTGCAGCGCGGGCAGAACGCCGTCCCAGGTCCGGGCATCGTCCGGCCAGCCATGCAGCAACATGACCGACGATCCGGCCTCCGGCCCGGAGATTTCACAGCCGATCGAAAGCGTCGGCGTCTCGAATTGGGTCACGGCCATGGCAACTCCGCAAAGCTTCGGCTTCCTACCATCTATGCCGTCCGCGCCTCGCCGGGCAAGCCTGCGCCCGTTCGAGTTGTAGCGATCGACGTTGCCGCATCCCCCGCGACGGCCCTGGCGCGGAGCGGCGGCGTCTCATATTGTGTTAACCATGAGGAAACGACATCATGCCGGGCAACACGGCAAACCGAGGCATTGAATCCATGGCCACCAGCGCGCCGCGCACCGTCCGACTCCATTCCGAGGACAATGTCATCGTCTGTCTCGACCAGGTCGCGGCGGGCTTTTCCGTCGAAGGCATCAGCGTGGCTGGCCGCATCCCGCGCGGGCACAAGCTGGCGACGCGACCTATCGCCAAGGGCGAGCCGGTGCGCAAATTCGGCCAGATCATCGGCTTCGCCAGCCAGGACGTGGCACAGGGCGCGCATGTGCACGAGCATAATTGCGGCATGGGCACGTTCGAGCGCGACTATGCCTTCGCCGAGGACAATGGCTGGACGCCGCCCTCGCTGGAGGGCTTGCCGACGACGTTTCAAGGCTTTCGGCGCCGGAACGGCAAGGCCGGCACGCGCAATTACATCGCCGTGCTGACCAGCGTGAATTGCTCGGCGACGGTTGCCCGCCTCGTCGCCCGCGCCGCCAACGAAAGCGGCTTGCTCGACGCCTATCCCAATGTCGACGGCGTCGTCGCCTTCACCCATGGCACCGGCTGCGGCATGGCAGCGAGTGGCGAGGGCTATGAGCTTTTGCAGCGCACGCTGTGGGGTCATGCCGGCAACCCCAATGTCGGCGGCGCGCTGATGATCGGGCTCGGCTGCGAGGTGTTCCAGATCCCGCGCCTGATGGAAACCTATGGCCTGAAAGACAGCGAGAGTTTTCGCCAGATGACCATCCAGGCGGCCGGCGGCACGCGCAAGACCATCGAGCGGGCGCTCGCCGTGATCGGCGAAATGCTGCCGATGGTGAATGCGGCGGCGCGCGAGCCGATCCCGGTTTCGGAGCTGAGCGTCGGCCTGCAATGCGGCGGCTCGGACGGCTATTCCGGCATCTCGGCCAACCCCGCGCTCGGTTTCGCCGCCGACCTGCTGGTGCAGGCGGACGGCACCGCGATCCTTTCGGAGACGCCGGAAATCTACGGCGCCGAGCATTTGCTCACCCGCCGCGCCGCCGACCGTGCCGTCGGCGAGGATCTCGTCAAGCTGATCCGCTGGTGGGAGGACTACACGTCGAAACTCGGCGGCGACATGAACAACAATCCCTCGCCCGGCAACAAGCTCGGCGGGCTGACGACGATCCTGGAAAAATCGCTCGGCGCGGCGGCCAAGGGCGGCACCTCGCCGCTGACCGGCGTCTACCGCTATGGCGAGCCGATCACCCGCAAGGGTTTCGTGTTCATGGATTCGCCCGGCTATGATCCCTGCTCGGTGACGGGGCAAGTGGCCTCGGGCGCCAATTTGATCGCCTTCACGACGGGGCGCGGCTCGGCCTTCGGCTACCGGCTGGTGCCCTCGATCAAGCTCGCCACCAACAGCGAGATGTACCGCAACATGACCGAGGACATGGACATCGATTGCGGCGAAGTGCTGGACGGTTTGCCGCTCGAGGCCAAGGGCCGCGAGATTTTCAAGATGCTGGTGGACGTCGCCTCGGGCAGCCGCTCGAAATCCGAACAGCTCGGCTATGGCGACCATGAATTCGTCCCCTGGCAGATCGGCGCGGTGATGTAGGCGGGCGCGGCTGGTCAGATCGCGAGAAAGGTCAAAACGCCGTCGTCCACGAAAACATAGCGCACGCCGAAGGATGATGACGGGGTCAAGTCCCGCAGCGCCGGGTAGCGGTCCGGGGAGATCGACAGGGTGATGGCGCCGGGCGCGCAGGCGGTGATTTCGGCGGCGTGGAAGTCCATGAACAGGCGCAAACGCGGATAGATGGCCTTGTACAGCGCCTCCTTCGCCGAAAAGGCCAGCGTCAGAAACGAGGCGAACGCCATGCCGTGGGGGGCAAGCGCTAGCTCGGCGGCGGTTACGATCAAGTCGCGGAGGGACCCGGCGCGATCGGCCGGCATGACCGTCTCATAGTCGAGCCCTAATCCGGCATGGAGGCTTGCTGGCGCGGCGACGGCGGCGGCGTAGCCCTCGCCATGGGTGATGCTGCCGGTGAGGCCATCGGGCCAGGCCGGGCTGCGGTCGGGCCGGATCGGCACTTCGGCGCGGCTCCCTGTCAGCCGCTCGATCGCCCGCCCGGCGCAGTAGCGGCCGGCAAGGAACTCCGCCTGCCGTTTCGGCACCGCCCGGGCGAGCGATGCCGGCAAGGCGGGCAGGTCCGGAGCCGGGCTGGTGCCGTCCAGCCGGAAGTCGCAGCCGCAAAAGGCGACGCCCTCCGGCAGAAAAGGCGCCGGCCCGGTCCGCTCGGCAATGCGTATCATCGGTTCAGTCCCGGCCGTATTCGTCATGGCGGCGCCACCAGACGCCCGCCCCCTCGTTGCGCCCCTTGGGTGCGCGGTCGAGCCACGGATACATGCCCCAGATGGCGTCAACGCCGCGCGAATAGGTCGAATAGGTGTGATAGACGGCACCGTCCTCGCGGGCGAAGGCGCTCATGCCGGGCCGCTCGCGGACATAGTCGGCGACGCTGGTTCCGGCCATATTGGCGAAGGAGGCGACCGCCGTGCCCGCGCCGTCCGCGCCGGGTTTAAGCGCGCCGCCGCCGCTTTTGTAATTATAGGCAACGGTGCCCTCACGCTGCTGCTCCTCGGTGAACGAGACATTGTAGTCGAAATTGAAGTCGCTGCCGAAGGACGACGCCCAGGGAAAGCTCCAGCCCATCCGCCGCTCGAATGCCTGCAGCTTGGCGAGCGGCGCCCGCGACACCGCCGTGAAGGCCACGTCATGGTTTTCCAGATGGACGGCGATGCCGTTGAACCCGTCCGCGATCGCCGAGCAGGACGGGCAGCCCGCCTTGTAGTCCGGCCCGAACATGAAATGATAGACGAGAAGCTGCGAGCGCCCGCGAAACAGATCGGCGAGCGACGCGCTCCCCTCGTCGGTCTCGAAGCGGTAGGCTTTATCGACCCGGACCCAGGGCAGCGCCTGCCGCCGCCGCGCGACCTCATCGCTGCGCCGGGTCAATTCCTTCTCTTCCTTAAGCAGCGCGATCCGGGCCGCGAGCCACTCGTCGCGCGATACGACTTGATGCTGCATGGTGAACCTCCTGTTCGTTGATGCTCTTTCGCGGCGCGGCGGTCAGGCCCCCAGGCGCCGCTCATATTCGGGCCGCAGCCGCGTCCATTCATCCCAGAACGGCTCCGGCTCCTGGCCCGTCGCGCGGGCGACGAGGACGTCGAGATGGGCGTGCCAGCCGGCGCTGACATTGGTCAGGGTGGTGCGGTCGGTGACGCGGCGATGGGTGATGGTCAGCAGCACCTGATCACCCTCCGGCTCCAGCTCGAAGGTGACGCCGCCGGTGCTGCCCCATTCGATGGCGAGCTTGCGCGGCGGGTCGAGCTCGGCGATCCGGCTTTGCAGCCGGTGTTCCTCGGAATGGCCGGGCGGGCGCCGGCCGCCGCCGGTGAGCTCGTCATTGCGCCAGACGAACTCGAACGGCGCGCCGACGCTCATCTGCATCTCGCCCGCCGCCAGCCATTTGCGGCGCAGCTCGCTCTCGGTGAGATAGGCCCAGATGCGCTCGATCGGACCGGGCAGAAGCCGCTGAATCTTGAAGGTGGCGGGCTCGATCAGCGCGCCATAAGGGTCCGGGCTTGCCGGGACTTTCATGTGCCATCTCCTTGTTTAGGGGGCGAGGACCGGCTGGCGTCCTCCTCGCGCAGGAGCCGTTCGAGAATGTCGAGGCGCCCGGTCCAGAAGCGCTCATAGGCGCTCAGCCATTCATGCGCGCTGGCGAGCGGCCCGGGGTCGAGCCGGCACAGATGCGTGCGCCCACGCACCTCACGCCGGATCAGGCCGGCAGCCTCCAGCACCTTGATGTGCTTCGAGGCCGCCGCGAGCGAGATCGCGAACGGATGCGCAAGCTGGCCGACCGTCCGCTCGCCGCCAGCGAGGTCGCGCAGCATCTGGCGCCGCGTGGCGTCGCCCAGCGCGTGGAAAACGGTGTTCAGTTGGGGTGCTTCTAATTCAACCATAAGGTTGAATGTAGCGGGGCGGATTGGAAGAGTCAACCGATTGGTTGAATCTCTATGATCTTGCTCAGGACAGCCACCAGAACGCCAGCAACATCGCCGCATAGAGCGCGACGACCAGGATCGTCCCCGCGATCTCGATCACCCGGTGCGAAGGCTGAAGCCACCAGGCAAGGCGCTCGCTGGCGCGGGGGACGAGGACGCTCAGCAGCAGCACGCTGACCGTATTGCCGATGAACAGGGCTATGGCGAAGGGCAGCCCGAAGAGACCGATCAGCACGGGTGCCTGCACGAGGCTGCCAAACAGGAACACGATCGGGTAAAGCAGCAGCAGAACCAGCATGTTCTGCTTCCAGGCGGCGGGAGGCGGCGCGCCCGTATTGGCGGTGGTGGGAAACCATTGGTCGAAGCCGGTGCGGGCGATGCGGGCGTGGAATTCCTCGGTGAAGGCGCTCGCCTCCTCCAGCAGTTTTTGCCGCTCCGGCGAGGCGAGCCAGCGCTCGAGATTGGCCTCGGTGTCGAAGCGCAAGATGGCCAGCCAGTCGTCCTGCACGCCGGGGACGGGCGGCTCGAAGCGGTAGCCCTGGAAGCCGGGCGCGCGCGACTGGGCAGCGGCGATGCGCATTTCCCAGGCGCGATAGGCGGCCTCGCCGCCGGGCTTGATCCGCGTCGAGATGACGGCGGAGACGGGCGCGGGCAGCACGCCCCCGCCGCTGTCGTTGACGATGTGGATGTCGTCGGTGCCGAGCAGCATCGGCGCGGCGCCCTCGATGCGCTTCAGCCGTGCCTCCGATTTCAGCCAGCCGAGCGCGGCGTCGGAGCTGGTGAAGCGCTGCAGGATCACCCAGTCGGCCTGGGCGGGCGGGCTCGGCGGCATCACCGTCTGCTGAATGAAGCCGGGGAATTTGGCGATGATGGCGCTGGTCTCGTCCTGCCAGGTGGCGAAAGGTTCGAACGCCTCGGCGCGCACGCGGGTCTGCGTGACGATGGTGACATTCGTGCTGGCGGGACGCTCCATGACATTCATGCGTGCGGCGCCAGTTTTGCGAAGATGCGGTCCGGCAGCAGCGGCAGATGCGGGAAGCGCACGCCGGTCGCATCGGCAAGCGCGTTGGCGATGGCTGGGGCGACCGGGTTGATCGCGCATTCGCCTTGCGATTTCGCGCCGAGCGGGCCGATGCGGTCATAGGTGTCGGCGAAGAAGACCTCGGTCGGCGGAACGTCGGCATAGGAGGGGATGCGGTAATTGCGCAGCGCCGGGTTCACCATCCGGCCTTCGGCGTCGTAGACCATCTGCTCGGTCAGCGCCCAGCCGATGCCCATGGCGATGGAGCCCTCGATCTGGCCCCGGCACTGCATCGGGTTGATGAGGCGGCCGATATCGGCGCCGTGGACGCTGTGCAGGATGCGGATCTCGCCGGTTGCGCGGTGCACCGCCAGCCGTATGCCCTGCACGTTGAAAGCGACCGAGCGCAGCGACAGATAGGATTTGCGCTTCGCCTCGAAATGATGCCCGGCCCTGGTGCCGATGGCATAGAGCTCGGCGAGCCCTACTCGTTCATTGCCGCAGATGACGGCGTTGTCGTCGAGACGGCAATCGGCGCCGGTATGGCGGCGCGCGAAACCGAGGATGCTGTCGCGCATGGCCTCCGCCGCCATCCTGACCGCCTGCCCGGCGACGACGGTGCCGGTGCTGGCGAAGGTGCCGGTGTCGTAGGGGGCGAGGTCGGTATCGGCATTGACGATGGCGATGCGGTCGGCGCGGGCGCTGAGCAGCGAGGCGGCGATCTGTCTGTGCGAGGTGATGGAACCGTTGCCCATCTCGGTCGAGCCGACGGCGAGGTGATAGCTGCCGTCCGGCAAAAGCCGCATCTGCGCGCCGCTGCGGTGCTCGGTCGGCGGCCCGCATTCCAGCATGGCGAGCGCGACGCCCGTGCCCTCGGCCCATTCCTCGCCCTCGGGCTTTGGAAGGCCGCCGCCCTTCGCCAGCGCGCCCTCGACGAAATCGAGGCACTGGTCGAGGCCGTAGCTGCCGAAATCGACGTCGGACGGGTCGTTCCAGGCCGATTCGATCCAGTCGCCGGGCAGGATCATGTTCTTGCGCCGCATCGCGAACGGATCGATGCCGAGCAGCCGGGCGAGTTCGTCGATGGCGCACTCGATGGCGAAGGCGGTCTGCGACGAGCCATAGCCGCGAAAGCCGCCGCCCGGCACCATGTTGGTGTAGACCGCGTAGCCCGCCGCCTTCTTGTTCGGGCAGCGATAGGCCGTCATCGGCCCGCCGAGCGAGGCCCCCAGCGTCTCGCTGGCATGGCCGCCATAGGCGCCGGTGTTCGAGACCACATGCAGCTCGATGGCGGTCAGCGTGCCGTCGCGCCGCGCGCCGAGTTTTACGCGGGTCGTCATCTGATGCCGGGTCGTTGCGCCGATGAACTGCTCCTCGCGGGTGAATTCCCATTGCACCGGGCGGCCGGTCTTCAGCGCCGCCAGCAGGCACAGGTCTTCGGAAATCATCTCCTGCTTGCCGCCGAACCCGCCGCCGACGCGCTCGGTGAAGACATGCACGTCGCTGGGTCTGAGGCCGAACAGATGGCACAACTTCTGCTTGGCGATGAAGGGCGCCTGCGTGCTGGTGCGGATGTGGACGCGGCCATCCTCGCCTTGCCAGGCGATGGAGCCGTGCGTCTCCAGATGCACATGCTGCACGCGCGAGGTGGAATAGGTCATCTCATGCACGGCGTCGGCGGAGGCAAAGCCCTCGGCGACGCTGCCGATCTCGCCGTGGATGTCGGCATAGATGTTGCCGCGCTCCTCGCCGCGCTCGTCATGGATGCGCGGCGCGCCCGGCGCCATCGCCGCGACCGGATCGAACACGGCGGGCAGGATCTCATATTCGACCTCGAGCAGGCGGCAGGCGGCTTCGGCGGCGGCCTCGGTCTCGGCAACGACAGCGGCGACGCGCTGGCCGGCGAAGCGCACCACATTGTCGAGCATGTAGCTGTCGTCGGGATCGACCAGATGGTCCTCATGCGTGGCGGTGCTGTAGAGGCGGCGCGGCACATCCTCCCAGGTGAAGATCGCGGCGACGCCCGGCACCGCCATCGCCCTGTCGCGGCCGATGGCGCGGATGCGGGCATGGGCGTGCGGCGAGCGCAGCACCTTCAGATGCAGCATCCCCTCCATGGCGACATCCATGGTGTAGCGCGCCTCGCCGGTGACGATGGCATGGGCGAGCGGGCTCGGCACGCTGGCGCCGCAAGCCTCGCCGGCGATGTCCTCGGCGATCTCGGCGCGGCCGTGCATCGCGTCGGCGATGGCGCGGTAGCCGGTGCAGCGGCAGAGATTGCCCTTCAGCGCCTGCGGCATGTCTTCTTTCTGCGCATCGGTCAGCGCGGCGCAGGTCATCATCATGCCCGCCGTGCAGAAGCTGCATTGGAAGGCCTGCGCGCCCAGAAACGCCTGCTGCACCGGATGCAGCGAGCCGTCCGGCGGGGCAAGTCCTTCGACGGTTGTGACCTCGCGTCCAGCGGCGCGGAAGGCGGGCATCAGGCAGGAATGCACCGGCGTGCCGTCGAGCCAGACGGTGCAGGCGCCGCAATCGCCCTGGTCGCAGCCTTTCTTGACGCCGAACACGCCGCGCTCGCGCAGGAAAGTGCGCAGGCATTGGCCGGGCTGAGGCTCGGCGAAATAAAGCTTGCCGTTGATGGTGTAGCCGTTGCGCGGGGCGTCGGCGGTAGGCGCCGGTTGCGGCTGATCGGCGGGGGTGTGGTTCATGCCGCCGCCAGTTCCGCCCGGATCTGCTCGGCGAAATAAAGGGTGAGGTGGCGCTTATACGCCGCCGAGCCGTGCACGTCGTTGAAATAGCCGTCCGCCGGGATGCGCGCGTCGATGGCGCGCCGCAGAGCGGTGGCCGGAGGCATTTCGGGGAAGTAGAACTGGATCGGGCGCGGCGTCGCGGCGGTGATGGTCAGCAAGAGATCGCCCTCGCCTTGCGTGCCGACGATGAGCGCCGCCGACCGCCCGAGCTTGGTCATCGAGGCATGGCGGAAGGCGAAGCGCTTCGACAGCGCCGACGCCGGAAGCAGGATGCTGCGCAAGAGCTCGCCCGGCGCCAGGATGTTGGCATTGTCGCCGGTGACGAAATCGACCGCCGCCACCTCGCGCGGCGCACCGTCCCGCGGCCAGAGCGTGTAGACGCCTTCCAGCGCCGCCGTCAGCGAGATCATCGGACCGGCAGGCAGCGACATGCAGATATTGCCGCCGACCGTCGAGGCGTTCCAGATCTTGAACGAGGCGAGGAAGGCGTTGCAGCAATCGCGGATGAGCGGAGCCGCGCGCCATTCGGGCGGGGCGCTGAAGGCGAACAGCTCGGCGATATGGCAGGTCGCGGCGATCTCCAGCCCCGATGCGGAAGGCGTCAATGCCGGCCAGCGCAGCCCTTGCAGGTCGATCAGCGTATCGGTGCCGAATTGCGGCTCGGAGAACAGCCAGGTGCCGCCCGCCAGCCAGGCATAGCCGGGCCGCCACTGGGTGATCTGATCGGCCGATTGCGGGCGCTTCACCTCGGTGATGGTGTTGAGGTTCATGATGCGGCGGCTCCTAGGGCAATTCGGAGATCGAGGTCGGGCCCGGCCCCGGCGTCACCAGCGTCGGCCATTGGTTCGAGCCGAAGGGGACGGCGGGCGGCAGGAAAGCCTTGGTGCCGCGCTTGTCGCTTTCGGCCTGGATGGCGGCGCGGGCATCGCCGCCCATCAGCTCGTAATCCATCAGGTGGTAATTGCCGAAGAACAGCGACCCGACCGAGCGGTCGGCGATGATGCGGGTGAGCGAATCCAGCATGTCCTCGGGCGTCGTGGTGAACGACACCGTCTCGATCAGCATCAGCCGGCTGTTGATCGCCTCGGGGCCGAAAAACTGCGCCAGCACGCTGAACAGCACGTTGTTCTGCCGGGCCACGTAGATGGTGTTGCTGGCCGCATAGGTCTTGTCCCAGTCGGGGCCGAGCATCGCCTTCCAGTCGGTCAGCACACCCATCCAATGGGCGACCTGGGTCTGAGCCGCCCAGGCGACGTTCAGCTTCAGGAACGGCGCCTGATGCCTGGAGAAATCGGCCAGCTCGGCGAAGCTGACGACGCCCTGATCCAGGGCGGCGTCCATGAAGGCGATGTTGTTCTGGAGGATGACGCGGTTGTTCTCGCGCCAGTCCTCCGGCATGTCGGTCAGGCCGAGGCCATCCAGCGCCGACTGCATCCGGCTGCGGTAGGCCAGCATCGAGGCGCGCCAGGACTGGTTGTCCGGATTGTCGAGATAGGGGCCGACCACTTGCGTCAGCGCCATGGTGGCGTGGCCGACCGATTTCAGCAGTTGGTAGGCGATGGGGACGGGCGGCGCGTCGAGCGGGGGCTGGCCGGGGCGGTAGAGGATGAAGCGGCCTCCGGCGCCCGAGAACAGCGCCAGGATGACCGGGTGCTTGGCGAGGATGTTGGCGCGGAAAACTTTCGCCGCGTCGCCATAGAGCTCGAACATGACGGTATTCAGCGCCAGCACGTTCTTGGTCGCCGTTTCCTCGGGGCTCGATTGGGTGAGGCCGGCAATCGGCTCCATGAAGTCCGGCAGGGTTTCGGCGGTCGCTGATCCGGGGGCGGCAAGAATCGTCATCGTGGCCGCCATGGCATGGAGGCAGCGCTTCAGGATCGTCTGGCCTTGCATGGCGTTCCTCCGACAGCGTCATGCATCTGCGGGCCGAAGCGGTTAAGAAAGCTTTCCGCCGGAGCGCGCCGGCGCAATCGCGCCGCGTCCCTTGCAGGTTGTGGTTGCGCGGGCGCTAATAATTATTGTCAAACACCACTATTCCGAGCACGCTCGCAAGTACTGCCCCCGCCGGACCTCAGTCGGCATCGCGCCCTCATCGCCTGCCGTGTTAAGCTAAGCCGCCGCCGCGCGTCGAGAGCGCGTGTAATGCGGCAAACATTGGGGAGGATTTGCTATGCGATCCAAGCATTTGACCGGCTTCGCCGCCGGGCTTTTCGTGCTGTCCGCCTGCATTTGCGGCGCCAACGCCCAAATCGCCGTCTCGGCCAATGACGGCCGGGCGACCTTGAACGACGGCGCCAATGCGGTGGTCGATCCGCCCGTGCCGGACAGCGTGACGCTGATCGATCTCAGCGCCATGCCGCCGAAAGTCATCGCCGAGATCGCCGCACCCGCGAGCGTCGTCGGGCCGCCGACCAGCGTCGCCGTTTCGCCCGACGGATCGATCGCCTTGGTGAGCGCGGCGACCAAGCTCGATCCGGCCGACCCGAAAAAGGTGGTGCCGGATAACCGCGTTAGCGTCATCGACCTGAAGGCGACGCCGCCGGCCGTCACCGCCACCCTCGAATCCGGCCCCGGCGCGGCGGGCGTCGCCATCCATCCGAGCGGCAATCTGGCCCTGGTCGCCAACCGCAATGAAGGCACCGTCTCGGTGTTCACGATCGTCGGCGGCGCGCTTACGGCCGGGCCGAAGATCGCGCTGGGCGACGCCAAATCCGGGCCGAGCGGCATCTCCTTTACGCCAGACGGCAAGACAGCCCTAGTCACCCGCGACGGCGATCACAAGATCTCGGTGCTCACCATCGACGGTGGCAACGTGGAGGCGTCGAAGCGCGAGCTGAGCGCCGGCATCCGGCCCTATGGCGTCGACATCAGCGCGCGCGGCGACGTGGCGGCGGTCGCCAATATCGGCACCGGTTCAGGCGATGCCGACACGGTCAGCCTGATCGACATGAAGGCCAGCCCGCCCCGCGTCGTCGAGACCTTCACGGTCGGGCAGACGCCGGAGGGGCTGAAGATGTCGCCGGATGGGCAGTTCGTGGCGGTGACGGTGATGAACGGCTCGAACAAGCCCAAAGCCTCGCCCTTCTTCAACGACAACGGTCTCGTGGTGATCCTGTCGGTGAACGACACGAAGCTGGCCAAGGTGGCGGAGGCCAAGGTCGGACACTGGTGCCAGGGCGCCGCCTGGAGCAAGGACGGCAAAACCGTCATCGTGCAGTGCATGATCGAGCGGGAATTGCAGATGTTCGGCTTCGACGGCAAGGACCTGAAGCCGGTCGGCGCCATCAAGCTGAAGGCAGGGCCGGCGGCCATCGCCACGGCGCAGCGCTAAAGCCGGCGCGCCACGCGCCGCTGTACGGCGCGTGGCCTCGTCGAACGAGCTCTACCGGGTAACCGGGTTGCTGTTCCGCAATTGAGGAACCTCGTAGGTCCTCGGCTCCAACGGTCCGACATTGGGCGACGTTCTCCCCGGCATAGCCGGAGCCGCCCTCTCCTGGATCGGCGGCATGTAAGGCGTGCGCAAACCCCGATCGATGCCATTGGGGCGGACCTGGCGGGCCTGCGGTCTCGCGCGGGCCTGAGCCTCATTGTAGAAAGGCTTGGCGCGGGACTCCCCGAGCGTGTTGCCGGTCTGCCCGATCGCATTGATGTCGCAGCTATTCATCGCGTTGAGATAGCTGTCCGTGCACCGCAGGCTGGCATTGTTGTCAGGGGCGGTGCGTTCGCAATCGTCGCGCTGGAGCTCGGCTTGATTATCGCAGAGTTGCACATTCTGCGCCGAAGCAAGCGTCGCTGAGAAGCCTATCGCGATTGCGGCGAGATATATTTGTTTCATACAGATTACGTGGTCATCGCGCGCGGCGCTCGCAACCCGCGGCCATGATCTGGCGCTGCATCAGGCGCTGGTCGGGTAATAATCCCTTCCGGCGGGAGCGGGATTTCCTGATTCGGGACAAAAAGCGCGTGTATCTGTTCCACGATGCTACAGCAGCGGCAAGAGCGGCGCAGACCATCAAATTTTTGTGCTTCTCAACTGCCCCCCGATGGAGGCGCCGCCGGAGCGGCACTGAAAACGCTTCCACCCGATTGTTGAGCGATGCGCGAGGTTGCGGCCTGCCGCGACGACCGCGCAATTGGCACGCTGCCGCGGCCCGGTTCCGACAATCTGCCGCCCCGGGTTAAAGCACTCTTATCCCTTGTCTCGCTATCGTTCTGGTCGAACTGCGATGTTGGTGGTGCGTAATGCCGTTCTCAACGCCGGAGAGTGAAACGCTCCCGCCGGCGCCAGCGATTGACCAAACCGTGGACGAAGGAGCGCATAGCGAAGCGCTGCGGGAGATCTGCGCCATCGCCTCGGCCGTCATGGAGACGCCGATATCGCTGGTCTCGATGCTGCACGAGAAAGACCAGCGTTTCGCGGCCCAGATCGGCCTCGAACTCGGGGAGTCCTCGGGCGGCATGGCGTTTTTCAATCAGACCATGCTGACCCCCGAGGCGACGCTGGTCGAGGACGCGGCCGCCGATGCGCGTTTTGCCTCCAATCCTCTCGTCACCGAGCCGCCCCATGTCCGCGCCTATGCCGGCGTGCCGCTCGAGGCCGAGCCGGGGACGCCGGTCGGCGCGCTTTGCGCCATCGATTTCGAGCCGCACGCCTTCACCGACGCTCAAATCGCGCTCCTGACCAAGCTCGGCGCCGTCGCCAGTTCGGTGCTGCACATGCACCGGATGCGGCTGGAGCTAAAGGAGGAGATGGCGGCTAGGCATCTGCGCGAGCAGGATCTGTGGGACGCTGCCCATTGCGACAATCTCACCGGCCTCGCCAATCTGAAGCAGTTCCGCGAATTCGCGACCGCCATCCTGGACCGGCAGTCGCAAACGCGCGGCTGCGCGCTGATCCTGCTCGACCTCGACCATTTTAAATCGGTCAACGACCGCTGGGGCCATGCCGAAGGCGACGTCTATCTGCGCCGCGTCGCCGGGCAGCTCACCCTGTCGGTGCGCAAGCAGGACCTGGTGGCGCGGATCGGCGGCGACGAATTCGCCATCCTGCTCACCGACATTGACGGTCAGGAAGCGCCGCGCCGTTTCGCCGAACGCATCTTGAACAACCTGCACGGCATCGCCGAGATCACCGGAAATCCCGATCTTGGCCGCGCCAGTCTCGGCATCGCGCTGGCGCCGCTGCACGCCAGCACCCTCGACGACCTCTACCGGTGCGCCGACGCCGCGCTTTATGCGGCGAAAACCACCGGCCGCAACGTCTGCCGCCTCTATATTCCGCGCCTCGACAGGCGCTCGGCGAACCCGGCGAACATCTCCCGCGAATATCGCAGGGCGCTCGAGGCCCGCGAATTCGTGCCCTATTACCAGCCGAAATTCGACCTGAAGACCATGACGCTGGTCGGCTTCGAGGCGCTGGCGCGCTGGGACACCAACGACGCCGGCGTGCTCGCCCCGGCCGATTTCCACGGCCTGTTCGACGACAAGGAGCTGGCGCCGCTGCTCACGCGCTCGATGCTGATGCAGATGACCGCCCATCGCCAGGCCTGGCAGCATACGGGACTGGATTGCGGGGTGCTCGGAATCAACGCCTCGGCCGCCGATTTCCTGAACGAGGATTTCGCCAGGGAATTCCTCGGCGTGATCGCGGACCACCAGCTCAGACCTCAGGATTTCATCCTCGAAGTCACCGAGCAGATCATCCTCGAAGACAAGGACACCAGGCTCTTCGACATGCTGAAATTTTTGAAGAAAGCGGGCGTGCTGATCGTGCTCGACGATTTCGGCACTGGCTATGCGGGGCTGAAGCATCTCAAGAACTGGCCCGTCGACCGCATCAAGATCGACCGCATGTTCGTCCGCGACTGCCTGGAGGATGCCCGCGACCGCGCCATCGTCGACGGCATCATCAAGATGGCCGGAGCGCTTGGACTCGGCGTGACCGCGGAGGGCATCGAGACCGCCGAGCAACTGGCGCTGCTGCAAAGCATGAATTGCGAGATGGGCCAGGGTTATCTCTTCGCCCGTCCCATGCCGGCGGCCGAAGTGCCCGACTATGTCCGGGAATTCCGGGTTTGGCATTGATCGCCTGGGCGGCGCCTTAACCGGCGACGGCGAAAAGTATTATCGCGGCCGGGCCGATTTATTACAAATTGACCCAGTAAAAAGGCTGGCGCCTTACGGATCAATTCAGTTTATTTCCGCCTCCCTCGGCGAAAGGTCCATGCTGACGGGATGAACTTCGGTATTTCGACCTTCGCGAAGAGGGCCTGGATTCGGGCTGCGCCATCGGCGTGGCGATTTCTGGCGGAGGAGCGCGGCAGCGTCGCGATCATGATCGGCCTCGCCATGACGGGGCTGATGGGCATGGTGGCGCTCGGCACGGAGGTCACCTTCATCATCTACAAGCAGCGCCAGATGCAGACGATCGCCGATGGCGCCGCCATCGGCGCGGCGGTCGCGCTGGCCAAGGGCAATCCCACCGACTATGCGATGGAGGCGCGCGCCATCGCCGCGACGGGCAGCTTCGTCGACGGGGCGAGCGGCGTCGTCGTCACCGTCAACAAGCCGCCCGCGACAGGCAGCAATGTCAGCACCGCGGGGGCGGTCGAAGTCATCGTCGTGCAGCCGCAGACGCTGAAGCTGGTCAGCGTGCTGAGCTCGGCCGTGTTCAATGTCACGGCGCGGTCCGTAGCCATCAAGGGCACGGGGGGCGGCTTCTGCGTCCTGACCACGGATACCACGTCGGGGACGGGGTTCTCGGTCAGCAATGGCGCGACCGTCAATCTCAACCAATGCGGCGGCGCCGTGAATTCCTCCGGCTCGGCCGCCCTTTCGGTAACCGGCGGCTCGGCGCTGAATGCGAAATCCATGTCGGTGAAGGGCCAATCCTCCGTCAGCGGGGGCGGTGCGGTTACCATTTCCGGAACCCCCAATACCGTGCAGATCAACCAGGCCGTTACGGCGGATCCCTACGCGTCGGTCGCCATGACGACGCCGACAGGCTGCGCCAATACCAACAAGGTGATCGCCTATTCCGCCTCCGTCCAGACCTTAAACGCCGGAACCTATTGCGGCGGCCTGGCGATCGGCAATGGCGCGAACGTGAAGCTCAATGCGGGGGTCTATTACATCAAGACCGGCTCATTCGCCGTGACCGGCGGATCGACCGTGAATGGCACCGGCGTCACCATCGTGATGACCAAAAATACCAGCGGCTATGCTACCACCTCGATCGGCAATGGTTCGAACGTTACGCTGAGCGCGCCGACCAGCGGCACTTTCGCGGGCATCGTGTTCTTCGGCGACCGCACGGCCCCGACCACCGGAATCAACAGCTTCATCGGCGGTTCGACGACGAACTTCACGGGCGCGCTCTATTTTCCGACGCAGCAGGTGATCTACTCGAACGGCACCTCGACCGTCGCAACCTGCACCCAGCTCGTCGCTTACCGGGTCCAGTTCACCGGCGGGGCCTCATTCAACAGCAATTGCGGCAGTGCCGGCACCAGCGCCATCGGCGGCGCCGCCGCCAGCCAGATCGTGGAATAGGGGAACCGATGCGACCGGTCAGGACCAAACCGAAACGCGCCTCCCTCCGTCGCGGCAAGGAGGGCTCGGCGGCGATTGAATTTGCGCTGTTCATGCCGCTGTTCGTTCTCCTGCTCACCGGGGTGGTGGAGATCGGCTTTGCGATGTTCGGCTCGATGCAGGTCTACGGCGCCGTCGAGGCGGGGATGCTCTACGCCGTCAAAAACGGCTTCAACTCAACCGGCATCTCCGACGCCATCACCAATTCGAGCGGCATCACCGGCATCACGGCGAGCCCCGCCCCGACGCAATTTTGCGGCTGCCCCGCTTTGTCCGGCATCGTCGTCGCCACTTGCGGCGGCACCTGCACCGGCAACACCGCGCAAAGCCAATATATCCGCATCAACGCGACGCTGACTCGCACGAGCATCCTTAGCAACACCTTCCTGTTGCCCTCGACGCTGACGGCGCAATCGATCGTAAGGCAGAATTAGCAATGGCATGGACATCCTTCTTGCGAACCCTAGCCGGCCGGCGCGGCACCGCCGCGATCGAATACGCGATCATCGCACCGGTGCTGTTCGTCTTCCTGCTCGGCATAATGGACACCTCCCGCCTGCTCTGGACCTACACCACGCTCTACCGCGCCACCCACGCCGCCGCCCGCTGCGGCGCGGTCAACGACATCGATTGCGGAACCACCAGCGCGATCCAGAACGAGGCCGTCTCCGAGGCCTGGGGCCTGACGGTCGCGGCCTCCGCCTTCACCGTCACCACGGTCGCTTGCGGCGTCAGAGTCAGTATCGCCTATACGTTCACCTTCACCACCCCAGGCTTCAGTACGCTCGCCATAAACGCCACGGCCTGTCACCCGACCTGAGCGGCCACAGTGGCCCTCGCGCCGCTACAGGCGTGTGATCGCGCCGCATTTTCAACTTAAGCTTGAGGACTTATTAAGAATCAACCACCCTCCGCTCGGGTGCCGCCTTCCCGTAAGGCATTGGAACATGAACCGGATCGCTCGCGTGAGTATGCGGCTGAGATGTCAGCTCGATCGGGCTACCCGACAATTTCGGGCCAGCCAAGCCGCTAGGGTTTGTCAGTACAATTCGGCAACCACGAAGGTTGGACCTTGTCACGACTTCGGAACCATTGGCTCAGCGGCCTCGCCGCTCTACTCGCCGCCGCGATCGGGATTGGCGCGCCTGTCCTGCGTGGAGCTTCGGCCGGGGGTGGCGGCCTGATCGAGGATGAGGGCATCGGCGTCCGCCGGGTCACCGTCATCCGCTACAAATCCCGCACCTTCGAACTGCACCGCCCCTTCGACACCGCCGTGGTCGGATCGCCTGACATCGCCGACGTGATGGCGATGTCCAACCGGGTGCTCTACATCCAGGGCAAGAAGGTCGGCACCACCAATGTCTCGCTCTTCGACACCAACAAGCAATTGATCGGGGTGTTCGACGTCGCCGTGACGATCGATGCGGGCAATATCGCGGAGAAGATTCGCTCCAGCACCTCGAGCCCGGGCATCCGCGTCACCAGCAGCAACGAGCAGGTGGTGTTGACCGGCATGGCCGCCAACGCCGTCGACGCCGAGCGTGCGGTCGCCATCGCCAAGGCCGTGGCGCCGGAGATCCCAGTCGTCAACCTCATGCAGGTCGCGCCGTCGCAGCAGGTGCTGCTAAAAGTCCGCTTCATCGAGGCCAACCGGGAAACAGGACGCGATCTCGGCGTCAATTGGTTCGGCTACAACGACAAGGGTACGGCAGGCGTCACAACCGGACAGGGGCGCGTCGACAACCGCCTCAAATCGCCCCTCGGGTCGGATCTGGCCGGAGGCACGCTTCCTCTTTTTCAGGCCGTGAACACCTTCGCCGGCAGCGCGACGGGCCTGCCTTTCGGTGTCGCGCTCGCCAATGTCGTCAGCAGCGGCGGCGCCAATATCGACCTGTTGATTACGGCCCTGGAAACCAGGGGCCTTGCCCGGCGGCTCGCCGAGCCCGACCTCGTCGCCCTCTCTGGCGACATGGCGAGCTTCCTGGCGGGCGGCGAAATTCCCGTGCCGGTGGTGCAGCCGGGATCAGCTGGCGTCGCCACCATCACCGTCGAATACAAGCCCTTCGGCGTGCAACTGACATTCGTGCCCACCGTCCTCGCGAACGGCGTCATCAACCTGCGCCTGACCCCTTCCGTCAGCCAGCTCGACTACGCCAACGCCATTCGCAATCAGGGTTTTCTGATCCCGGCGCTGACCAAGCGCGAGGCACGCACCACCATCGAGCTTCGCGACGGCCAAAGCTTTGCCATTGCCGGCTTGCTCCAGACACAAGGCACGCGCGACATCTCGCAAATCCCCTGGCTCGGCTCTCTGCCGGTGATCGGCACCTTGTTCCGCAGCACGGCCTACCAGCAGCAGGAGACGGATCTGGTGGTGATCGTAACGCCGCATCTGGTGCAGCCGGTCGCGCCGGGCCAGCGCCTGGCGACGCCGCTCGACGATCGCCTGCCCAGCAATGACGGCGACCTGTTCTGGCGCGGCGAGCTCGATGTCCCCAAGAAGTATACGGAATATGTCACGACCGGACGCGACATCGTCGGCCCCTACGGCCACATCATTCTCCAAGACCGCAAGTGATTTCCAGACGCCCTAAAGAGTGGAATGCCGATGACAAAAATAACAACAACCACGATTGCGCTGGCTCTTTTGGCGACGATGAACCAAGTCGGCGCCAATGAATATTACCGGCCATGGGGCGCGCCCTACCGGCAGCGCATCGAGGGCATCACCGTCGGAGCGGGGAATGCCAAAGCGGTGAACGAGGCGGCGATGGTCATCGATCCCTGGCCGCCGCTGGTCAACAATCGGCGCATTCCCGCCAATGGCGCGCGAATGACCGGCGTCATCGAGCGCTATAAGGACGCCAAGCGCCTGCGCGAGCAGGTGCCGACGCTGCCTCCGGACCTGATTAGTTCGACTGGCACCGGCGGCAGCGGCGGCGGCGGGGGCGGGCAATGAGGACGGCACGGTGAAGCCGCCTAGCACCGAGGCTCCGCTCGGGCAATGGCAGGCTGCCGGCATCATAGGTCGCCGGGCGGCCCCGCTGGCGCTCGCCGTGCTGGCACTATCGCTCTGCGCCTGCGGTCCTGGCAGGCCGAACGGCTGGGAAACCACGTCGAGCGTCGAGGACGCGGGCGACATCAAATTCTATCCGTCCGATGAGTCTTACCGGCGAGGCGTCGAGCAGTTCAATCGCGGCCATTACGGCCTGTCGGAGCAAGCCTTCCGCGACGCCGTCGAAAAGGCGCCGCGAGACGCCGGCTCGTGGCTCGGGCTCGCGGCCAGCTATGACCGCCTGCGCCGCTTCGACCTCGCCGACCGCGCCTATGGGCAGGCGATCAACCTGACGGGCGAGACCCCGCAAATCCTCAACAATCGCGGCTATTCCTTCATGCTGCGCGGCAATCTGGTGACCGCCCGCGCGCTATTCGAAAAGGCCCTCCAGATCGAGCCCGAAAATCCCGTGACGCTCAACAATATCATGCTGCTGAACGGCAGCTCACGCTACATTGTGCGGCCGGAAGAGCCATAGGGCCCAGCCTCCCCTATTTCGGCCCGGTGAAAATATCGATCAGCCTGAGGATCGCCGGGCCGCCGACAATGAGGAAGATCGTCGGCATGATGAGCAGCATCACCGGGACGGTCATCAGCGCCGGCAGGCGGTTGGCGCGCTCCTCCAGCGCCATGAGCTGTTCGCCGCGCATCTCCTCCGCCGCGTTGCGCAGCGATTGCGCCAGGGGCGAGCCGTAGCGCATGCTCTGCGCCAGCGTGCCGACCACCGAGCGCACGCTCGGCAGATTGATCCGCTCGGCGAGGTTGGCGAGCGCCTGATCCCGGCTCGGCAGAATGGTGATCTCGGCCCAGGTCAGCGCCAGCTCGTCGGCGAGCGCGGGCTGGGCGCCTTTCAACTCGCGCGCGACGCGCTGCAATCCGGTCTCCAGCGACAGGCCGGCCTCGACGCAGATCGCCAGCAATTCGAGCCCGCCCGGCAGTCCCGAGCCGACCTGATCGGCGTGGCGCTGCAATTTCCAGCGCACCAGCTTCATCGGCAGGAACCAGCCGAAGGCGGCCGCCGCCAGGGCGATCAGCACGGTCAGCCAGATCGAGCGGGTGGAGACCAGCAGCATCGCCAGACCGCCGGCCAGGGAGGCGAGCACGATCCGCGACACGGTGAAATAGACCAGCGCAACATCCGCCGAGGTGCTGTATCTGGAGAACAGCCGCAAGATCTGGCGGTGTTCGCCGTCCGTCAGCCCGTGCGCGGCGGCGCTGCGCCGGCTCTCCTCCGGCGCCTGCCGCAAGGCGGCGCGCCCGGTTGCGCCGGTCGCCGACTGCACCATGGCAACGCGGCGGTCGAGCTGCTCGCCGCGCTCGCGCGTGCTGGCCGCCACGATCATGATCGCGCCGCCTATGAACAGCGCGATGACGCAGATGATCGGCAGCACGTTCGGCGACAGACCTGCAAGCAGGGACTGGATCATGGCCGCCTCATTCCCCGCTCACGCTCTTCATCATCACCCGCATGGTCAGGGTGGAGACGATGAGGCCGCCGGCGGCGATGACCAGGATCACCCGGCCGCGCGGATCGGAGATCAGCGGCGAGAGATAGTCGGGCTGGATGAAGAGCAGCGCGGCCGACGTGACCAGCGGCAGCGAGCCGAGCACATAGGCGGAGAGGCGGATTTCGGAAGTCACCGCCTTGGCCTTGAGACGCACGGCGCGGCGCTTGCGCATGATCTGCGACAAGACGTCGAGCGTGTTGACGAGATTGCCGCCGGTCGAATGCTGCAGCGCCACGGCGACGGAGAAGAAGCGGAAATCGGCAAGGCCGATGCGCTGGCTGCTGGCGTCCAGCGCCTCGCCGAGCGGGATGCCGATGCGCATCTGGTCGGCGATCATGCCAAACACGGTGCTGACTGGCGGCGTCGCCTCGTTGCCGACCGTGCGGATCGCCAGCGTCGCGGGCAGGCCGGCGCGCAGCATCCGCGCGACCGTGTCGACGGCGTCGGGAAAGACGTCGGTGAATTTGCGCTCCACCCGGCTTTGCTGCCAGCCAAGGACGGAATGCGGCAGCATGAAGCCGGCGCCGAGACAGGCCGGCACGGTTAGCGCCAGCGGCAGGCCAAAGGTGCGGTGCATCAGCAGCCAGGTGATGGCGATGCCGGTCGCGGACAGGAGGATGAGGGTCAGCGCCTTGGCCTTCATGCCCCAGGTATGCTTGATGCCATAGGCGAAGAAGGCGCGCAGCCGCGCATCGACCTTCGCCGCCAGTTTCTGCAGGGAGGAGACCAGCGAAGCCTCGGGCGCCTGCGCAACGGTCGCGGGCGCGACCAGCTTCACCCGGTCTTCGACGGCAAGGCGCGCATTGCGCGTCATCACCAGGACGGCGACCAGGAGGATGACGCCGCCGAGCAGCAGGGTGACGATGGTCAGGATCGGGATCAGCATGGTCAGTCGTCCCGCAGCTTTTCGACGCCGACCGCTTCGAGGAAGGCGTCTGCCAGGCCATAATATTCCAGCCGCTGCAGGAAGGCCGGCTGCACCGGCGTCGCCTGGAACACGCCCTTCAGGCTGCCATCCGGGTTCTCGCCCTTGAACTCGAATTTGAACAGATGGCCGAGGATGATGGTGTCCTCCTCCAGCCCCAGCACTTCGGCGACCTCGGTGATGCGACGGACGCCGTCGCGCATGCGCTCGGTCTGCACGATGAGGTCGATACCGCGCGAGATCTGGCTGAGAATGGCCCGCATCGGCAGGTTGGCGCTGGCCATCAGCAGCATGCTTTCCATGCGCGCCAGGGCATCGCGGGCGGAATTGGCGTGCACGGTCGACATCGAGCCGTCATGGCCGGTGTTCATCGCCTGCATCATGTCGAAGGCCTCCGGCCCGCGCACCTCGCCGACGATGATCCGGTCCGGCCGCATCCGCAGCGCGTTGCGCACCAGCATGCGCTGGTCGATCTCGCCGCGTCCTTCCATATTGGCGGGGCGGGTCTCGAGCTGGACGACATGCTCCTGCCGCAGCTTCAGCTCGGCGGCGTCCTCGATGGTGATGATGCGCTCGCCGGGATCGATCATGCTGGAGAAGGCATTCAGCAGCGTCGTCTTGCCCGAGCCGGTGCCGCCGGAGATGATGATGTTGAGCCGGCAGCGCGCCGCGATCTCCAGCGCGATCGCCATTTCCCGCGAGGCCGTCCCCAGCTTCACCATGTGCGAGAAGTCGAAAATCGCGTGCGAGAACTTGCGGATGGAGAGGCAAGGGCCCTTCAGGCTGATCGGGGCGATGACGACGTTGACGCGGCTGCCATCGGCGAGCCGGGCGTCGAGCAGCGGGCTCGATTCATCGACGCTGCGCCCGATCGAGGACGCGATGCGCTGGGCGACATGCAGCACATGCGCATTATGGCGGAACTTGATGTCGGTCAGCTCGAGCTTGCCGCGCCGCTCGACATAGACCATGTTCGGACCGTTCACCAGGATATCGGCGATGGTGGGATCGTGCAGCAGCGGCTCGATCGGCCCGAGCCCGATCATGTCGTCGACGATGTTGCGGCCGAGCGTGTCCTGCTCCGTCTGATTGAGCAGGAGCTTGCGCTCATTGGCGATCTCGGAGACCAGCCGGTCGACGACGGCGGTCAGCTCCTGCCGGGTCATCCTGACCGCATTGACCGGCTCAATGCGCAACAGCACCTGGTCGCGGATGATGTCAGGGGCTTTCTTGGCCGTCGCGGCGATGGCCTCCATATGCGCGTCGGCCGCGGCGGCCTTGGCGATTTCGATCTTGGCGGCCGGCGTCGGCTCGGCGACCGGTTCGGGGACCACGGTCTTCTTGCCAAAGTCGCCCATCACCCGAAGATCCGGCTGAAGAACGACACCGACTTCTCCATCGGCTCGCCGGTCACCTTGCACAACATCATGGCGAGGCCGCGCTTGAACACGCTGGATTTCTGCGCCGCCTTGATGCCGTAGGTCGCGGTCTCGGCGATTTCCCGGTCATAGGGGATGACGATATCGGGCGCCTGTCCGCAAGCCTTGGCGAAATCGATTTCGGCGAGACCGCCATGGGCCGTTGTGTGGTTGAGGATGTGGAGGGTGCTGCGCTCGGGCGTATCGGTGCCGAGGAATTCGCGCCAGCGGGCGACATCGCGGGCGGCGGCGAGGCTGGAATTGCTGACCAGCATGCAGATGCTCGATTGACGCAGCATGCTCGGCATCCGGAGCGCGGTCTCGGCGGGAAGATCGACGACGACGAAGCGGTAGCGCAGCACCAGCCGCTCCATCAGCGACAGGACCGGCTGTTCGGCGGGCATCAGCGGCGTCTCCAGCGATTCCAGGGATGCCAGCAGGTCGAGCCGCTCGGTGACGTGCTTGACGCCGCGCTCCAGATACAGCTTGTCCACGCGTTCGGGATTCTCGAAGGCGTCGCGCAGGGCGTTGCTCGGCACGGAATCCAGTTGCAAGGCCGCGTCGCCATTCTGCAGGTCGAGATCGAGCAGCATGGTGTGGCGTCGGCGCGCTTCGGCGAAATACCAGGCGGTGTTGGTGGCGATGGTGGTCGAGCCGACGCCGCCGCGGACGCCGAGCACGAAGATCAGCTTGCCGGTGCGCAGCGACGGTCGGACGGCATTCGGCGTGACGACATTGGCGCAGGTGCGGATCAGCAGGTCGCGGAGGATCGGCTTCAGGAAATATTCCAGGATGCCGATATTCTTCAGGTCGCGGTAGAGCACGATGTCGTTGCGGTCGCCGATAACGACGACGCGGATGTCCGGCTCGCAGACTTCGGCCAGCTCCCGGATGCTGAGCACGGGATCTTCGACCCCGGTCAGATCGACCACCAGGAGGCGGGGCGAGATTTCCTTGGCCAGCGCGGTGATAGCGGTCTTGACGTTTCCGGGGGTGAATTCGGCATCGATGCTGAGCGCCTGTAGCGATTGCCGGATGATGCCCTCGGATTCGGGATCGCGGACGAACACCCGCGCCGTCGGCGCCGAGGGCCGGATCGGGCCGACGGCTGATGTGGCGGGGGCATTGAGCGTCTCGGTCATGGCGTGATCCGCGGCAAAGTCAGGCTCATCAACGGCAATCGGTGGCCCGGGGGGCGAAGCGGACCGCGGCTTCGATCCCGGCCGCCGGCGTGGTTCGCGGCGGTGTGCAGGTCGGCTTGGGCGGGGCCGGCGCGGCCACGACCGGCGCGGGCACAACCGGTACGGGCCGGGGCGGAGCAGGTAGAGCCGGCGGCGAAGGCGGCCGCACGGCCCGCGCGATGCCGATTTCTCTCAGCGCGGGAGAAACGTCGGACGCCCAGGTCGGCGGCCTCGGCTCGGCGGCGGCGATCGAGACATCCGTCCCCTCGAGCGGGCGGATGGAAAGCTGGAGGCCGCCGAGCTGTCCGGCGACGAACAGGATCTCGGCCTCGCTCTCGCTGAGCTCGAGCGTAACGGTCTTGGGCACCGTGGATTCGGCGGTGGGAGCAGCCGTGTCGGTCGAGGGCGGCTTGGCCTGGCCTCCGAGCGACTGGCCGACGGCGACGACGCGCAGGTCGCGCAGCACCGTCTCGCCGACCGACTTGCGCGACGGGTCGCCGGTCGCATCGCCCAGATTCTGGGTGAGGATGACGTCGACACGGTCGCCGGGAAGGACGAGACCGGAGGAATTTTGCGAGGCATCCACCGAAATCGAGGCGGCGCGCTTGCCGGACCTCAACACGGCGGCGAGAAACCGGCGGTCGCCGGGCATGACCAGTTCGCTGGCGATCAGCGGCTCGCCGGTGGCGAAATCGCGCCGCGTCACGGTGCCCTGCAGGTCCGCTTCGGTCATCTGGCCCTTCAGGAGGTTGCCGGGCCGCATTTCGCCCGGCTCCAGGTTTTTCCAGCCGATATCGCTCGGCCGCAGCAGGGTGCCGGAGGGCAGATCCCGCGTCGCCGCCAGGACCGACAGATTGGCCGGCTGCTCCACTTCCGTGACAACGGTCGCGGCCGGGCCGCCGAGCTGATTGATCCAGAGCACCGCCAGCGCGACGCCGGCGAGCACGAAAAGCGCACCTAGACCGAGCAGGATATTGCGGAAAAACATTGCGGAAGCTCCCTCGCGATGTAGCTGACGACACCACCGAAAACGGCCAGCGCATAGGGCATTGGCTCACCCGCAAGAATGCGGGCGCGTTCCTCTCTGAGCAGCCGGCCGAACCGGCTGGTATGCGGGTCGCCCCTCGGGCAATCGGCCTGCGGCGCGGCGGGGCTTTCCATGCGGCGGCGCACGACGAGATAGACGCAGCCGAGAACACCGCCCGCCAGGGTGATGGCGGCGACGAGCACGCCGATACGCTCCGGCGGCACCAGCAGCGTCACGGCGCTGATGAGCTTGACGTCGCCGCCGCCGATCACGTCGAAATGGGCAAGCACGCCGAACCCAACCAGCACTGCGATGGCGGCCAGGACACTGATCCAGATTTCACCCGGACGCAGCATCAGGCCGATGGCAAGCCCGCAGGCAGCGATCACTCCGACAAATTCGTTCGGAACGATGCGCTCCTTGAGATCGGTCGCGGCGCTCATGCAAAGCGCCACCAGGCTTATCGCCCAGAACAGCGCATGCATGAATAGGAAGACCATTGCTGTTTTCTTCATTCCAGCGGCGTACCGGGCCGGCTCTGGCCACCGGCCTGGCCGTGGTCCGCGCCCCGCAAGGCGCTTCGCACAAGTTCAAGGCCGATCACGATACCGGCGAGATGACGCCCTTAGGTCGTTTTGACTTTGGTCGCGATGGTGTTGAAGGTCGCCGACAGATTGGTGCCGAGCAGGGTGACCGAAACGATGATCGCGAGCGTGATCAAGGCGGCCAGGATGCCGTATTCGATCGCGGTCACGCCGCGCTCGGAGTCGACCTTGAGCCAGCGCGCAACCGGCTTCGCCATATTATCGATGAAACGCATGATCTTGTCCTTCTAGGTGGTCTTCACCTTGGTTGCGATGGTGTTGAAAGTAGCCGCCAGGTTCGTGCCCAGCAGGGTGACCGAGACAATGATCGCCAGCGTAATCAACGCCGCCAATATCCCGTATTCGATGGCCGTCACGCCGCGCTCGGAGTCGACTTTGAGCCAGCGCGCAACGGGTTCGGCGAGTTTGCCGACATAACGCATAGACATATCCGATCCAGGACTCTAGAATTTCGACATTTGATAGTTATCTGAAATGTATTGCGTGCATCTTAATTCACAAGATGCCTTTTCATTTCTTCTGCCCTGATCGTAAATTTGGTGATATATATTTATCAAACTCGGTTTTAGTGGATAGTTAATCTATAATACTGTGTATTTGATCTAGGCGCATTGGAGGCTGAGCCGGGCCAATGCGGTTGGCCGTGGGCAGGCAGCCGAGCGGGAGGTAAGGAGCAGCAGTGCGCCGGCTGTTCCAAATGAGGGAAGATGCCTGGGGCGGGGATCTCGAAGGGCGCCGCAGCAACGGGCGCCGGAGATTTTCCTGTGCGCCCCTGAACCGTACACAGATGAACTGTTCACGCTCCCTGGCGAGAAACGCGCCGCTGCCAGCCGAAATCGTTACGCGCGCCGGCCGGCTGCCCTGCGGCAAGATGGCCATCCGTGCAAAGATAATCTGGCAGCAACTCAATCGGCAGCTTGCGTGGCTTCGATGACGAATGCGGTTCGGCTGGAGATGGATGGTAAGGACGCGGGCGCGCTTCACTCCGCCGGCACATCACTCCGCTTGGCGGCAGCGCCGGACAGGCCGCCGATGATTCTGGACCAGAGCGGCCAGAACAGGATCAGGATGGCGGTTATCATGATCGTCGCCACCAGCCCGTTCGAGAACAGCACCGACAGGTCGCCATAGGAGCCGATCATGGTCTGCCGGAAGGCGTCCTCCGCTCGCTTGCCGAGCACCAGCGCCAACGTGAGCGGCGCGAGCGGGTAATCGAGCTTCTTGAAGACATAGCCGACGATGCCGAAGATCAGCATCGTTTTGATGTCGAACAGCGAATTCTCGACCGCATAGGCGCCGATGGCGCAGAAGACGATGATCATCGGCGCGATGGTCGGGAACGGCACGCGCAGCACGGCGGCGAAGAGCGGCACGGTCGCCAGCACGATGATGAGGCCGGCAATATTGCCCAGATACATCGAGGCGATCAGGCCCCAGACGAATTCCTTATGCTCGACGAAAAGCAGCGGTCCCGGCTGCAGGCCCCAGACCAAGAGGCCGCCGAGCAGCACCGCCGCCGTGCCCGAGCCCGGAATGCCGAGCGCCAGCATCGGCAGCAGCGCCGAGGTGCCGGCGGCGTGGGCGGCAGTTTCAGGCGCCAGCACGCCGTCGATGCGGCCCTTGCCGAAACTCTCCTTGTCGCGCGCCACCTGCTTGGCGACGTTGTAGCTCATGAACGAGGCCGCGATCGCCCCGCCCGGCGTGATGCCGAGCCAGCAGCCGATCGCCGAGGAGCGCACGATGGTCACCCAATAGCGCGGCAGCGAGGCCCAGGTGCTGAAGACCTTGCGGAAGGAGAGGTTCGAGGCATGCCCCCGGAAGGCGAGCTTCTCCTCGATGGTCAGCAAAATCTCGCTGATGCCGAAAATCCCGATCACCGCGACGAGGAAGTCGAAGCCTTTCAGCAGGTCCATCGAGCCGAAGGTCATGCGCAAGTCGCCCGACACCGTGTCCATGCCGACGGCCGCCAGCAGCAGGCCGACGACGAGCGAGATGATGACCTTGTGCTTCTCCTCCCGGCCGATGCCGACGAAGGTGCAGAAGGTGAGGAAATAGACCGCGAAAAATTCCGGCGGCCCGAAGCGCAGCGCGAAGCCGGCGATGCTCGGCGCGAGGAAGGTGATCAGCACCACGGCGACGAAGGAGCCGATGAAGGAGCCGGAAAAGGCCGCCGTCAGCGCCTCCGCCGCCTGCCCCTTCTGCGCCATCGGATAGCCGTCAAAGGTGGTCGCGACGCTCCAAGCCTCGCCGGGGATGTTGAATAGGATCGAGGTGATCGCCCCGCCAAACAGCGCGCCCCAATAGAGGCAGGACAGCATGACGATAGCCGAGGTCGGGTCCATGCCGAAGGTGAGCGGCAGGAGGATGGCGACGCCGTTCGGGCCGCCAAGGCCCGGCAGCACGCCGACCAGGATGCCGAGGCAAATGCCGATCATCATCAGCAAGAGCTTGTCGAAGGTCATCAGCACTGCGAAGCCGTGCATCAGCGAGTCTAAGGCTTCCATCGGCGCGGGCTCCCCAATGTTTTCGCTCAGGCTTCCGGATCAGAAGCCGAAATAGGCCTCGATGGGGCCTTTTGGCAGCAAGACGCGGAATTCGATGTCGAACAACACGAAGACCAGCGCGGCGAAGATGATGCCGGTCAGGCAGGCGCTCAGCCAACTGCTGCCGCCCAGATAGCGCATGAAGCCGATCACCAAGAGGCCGCTCGGCACATAGATGCCGAGGTAGCTGATGGAAACCACGTAGATCACCATCGGCACCAGCACTTGCAGCACGCGCTTGAACTGCGCCCGTTCGACAAAGGCGCCGCCCTCCTGCGCCGCCGCCCGGACCGAGACGAACAGGCCCCAGAGGCTAGCCGCGATCAGGATCAGCGCGAGGCGGAAGGGGAAGAAGCCGGTCTGCGGACCATCGGCCGCCCAGCGCGCGCCGACCCGCCAATTGTCCCAGGCGAGCAGGATGCCGAGGGCGATGAGGATCAGGCTGACGGCGATCTCCGCCGTGCGGCGCGAGATGACGGCGGGCGTCGCCGCTTCGGGGATGTCATTGTCGCTTGCCATGGGTCACCTGGACGAAAGGCGGGATGCCGCAAGCGGCACGGGAGCACGCTTGCGGGAGAGGAATGCCGGGCTCAGTTGGAGCCCGCGAGGAAGCCGGCGGTCGCCATCAGCGCCTTGTGCTTGGCCTCGTCGGTTTCGAGGAATTTCTTCATGTCCTCGCCCTCGATGAAGACCGGCTTCAGCGCCTGGTTGGCCATGTATTCCGAATAGTCGGGCGTCGCGGCGATCTTCTTGAACAGGTCGGTGTAATAGGCGACCTGCTCCGGCGGCGCCTTGCCGGCGAGGAAGATGGCGCGCGGCATGGTGTAGTCGATGTCGAGCCCTTCCTCCTTGCAGGTTGGAATGTCGGCCCAGGACTGGTCGGCGGTGACCTTGGTCTTGTAGTCCATGCGCTGGGTGTCGAACAGGCAGAGCGCCCGCACCTGTCCGGAGCGCCAGACGGCGACATTCTCGGACGGGTTGTTGACATTGGCGTTGGTGTGGTTGCCGACGAGCTGCGTCGCCGCCTCGCCGCCCGACTTATAGGGGATATAGGCGAATTTGACGCCCGCCTTCTGCTCCATGAAGGCCGTGAGGATGTGGTCCTCGCGCTTGGAGCCTGTGCCGCCCATCTTCATCGGCGTCGCCTTGGCGGCGGCCAGGAAATCCTTCACCGTCTTTTCCGGCGCGGCGGCATTGTTCCAGAGCACGAATTCGTCGAGCGCGATGATGGCGATCGGGGTCAGCTCGCGCCAGTTGAAGGGGATGTTGGTCGAGAGCGGCAGCGTGTACATCGACGATTGCGCGATGATGAATTTCTGCCCGTCCGGCGGCGAGGATTTGATGTCGATCAGACCTTCGGCGCCGCTCGCCCCGCCCTTCAGCGTGACGACAGTCGCCTCCTTCATCAGCCCGTGCTTCTGGATCGCCGCCTGCAGCATCCGCGCCATCTGGTCGGACGCGCCGCCCGCGCCGGCCGGCACGATGATCTCGACCGCCTTGCTCGGCTGCCAGCCCTCGGCGCCGGCGGGGCCTGTGGCGGCGAGCGCGGCGCAGGCGGCGAGCAGAGCGATGCTCGGGGAATTCATGCGTATCATGTCAGGCGTCTCCCTGGGGTTGCTTCCTCGCAATGGCCGTCGCCGCTCATTTGCTCGGGACGACGCGGCCATGGTTTTTAGCGGCGGTTGACCCGCTCGTCTGTTGTCCGGCGCCTACATGGCCGGTTTATTCGGCAGCCAGCTTGAGACGGCGCTCGCGGCATTCGGCGAGCCAGCCCATGGCGGCATCGACGCCGCCCGCCTGATGCGGCACGCCGGCAAGGCGCAGGCTCATTTCCACGCCGGCCAGCGCGCCAATGATAGTGAGGTCGTTGGTGTCGCCCAGATGGCCGATGCGGAACACCCGCCCCGCGACCTTGCCGAGCCCCATGCCGAGCGAAATGTCGAAACTCTCCAGCGCGGTCTTGCGCAGCACGTCGGCATCGTGGCCTTCAGGCGTGATCACGCCGGTGAGGATGGGCGAGTAATATTTCGGATCGCGGCAGAGGATGTCGAGGCCCCAGGCGGTGACCGCCCGGCGCGTCGCCTCGGCATGGCGCTGATGACGGGCGAAGACATTGTCCAGCCCTTCCTCCTGCAGCATGGCGATGGCGGCGTCGAGCCCGTAGAGCAGCGTCGTCGCGGGCGTGTAGGGGAAGAAACCCTTTTCGTTCGCCGCCAGCATCTCGTCCCAGCCGAGATAGGAGCGCGGCAGCCGCGCCGATTTCGAGGCCGCGATGGCCTTCGGGCTGACGGCATTGAAGGAGAGGCCCGGCGGCAGCATCAGCCCCTTCTGCGAGCCGGCGACGGTGACGTCGACGCCCCAGGCTTCGTGCTGGTATTCGGCCGAGCCCAGCGATGAGATGGTGTCGACGAAGAACAGCGCCGGATGGCGGGCGGCGTCGATGGCCTTGCGAATCTCATCGATGCGGGAGAGCGCGCCGGTCGAGGTCTCGTTATGGACGACGCAGACGGCCTTGATCTTGTGCTCACTATCGGCGCGCAGGGCGGTTTCGATGGCCTCCGGGTCGGCGCCCGAGCGCCAGTCCGAGGTGATGTAGGTCGGCGCCAGCCCCAGCTTCAGCGCCATCTTGTGCCAGAGCGCGGCGAAATGGCCGGTCTCGTACATCAGCACCCGGTCGCCGGGGGACAGCGTGTTGACGAGCGCCGCCTCCCAGGCGGCCGTGCCCGAGGCCGGGAAGATGATGACCGGACCGCTGGTCTTGAAGATGGCCTTGATGCCGCTCAGCACCCGCCGGGCGAGCGCCTGGAATTCGGGGCCGCGATGGTCGATGACCGCCGAATGCATGGCCCGCTGAATGCGGTCGGGAACGGGAGTGGGGCCGGGAATCTGGAGAAAATGGCGTCCGGCGACCCTGGTCGGCAGATCCGGCATGGCGTGCTCCGCTCCCTGTCTTATCCTCAGCGTACTTCCTATTGTTATTATTCGCTGAATTGTCTTGATTATTAAGAGTGATGAATGCGAATTTATGTCAAGCAGGCAATGCGTAATAAGCCTGATTTTGTGGGAAAACGCGCTGGGGACCGTTGATTCGACGGAGGTTTCTCCCAAGATCCGGCGGACGTCGCGGCGTGGAAGCAGAGGTTGGCATGGCAGGCAGGATGATGCCGGTCCTGGAGCGGCGGCTGAAATCCGGTGCTGCCGGCGAGATCCTAACGGACGCTTTTTCCCGCGGCCGCTACGCCACCGATGCCTCGCATTACCAGATCATGCCGACTGCCATTTCGGTTCCCGGTACTATCGGCGAGGCCGAGAATGCGCTTGCCATCGCCTTGTCCGAAGGCGTCAGCGTGGTGGCGCGCGGCGGCGGCACCTCGCAATGCGGGCAGACGGTCAATGACGGGCTGGTCATCGACTGCTCGAAGAACCTCACCCGGCTGATTTCGCTCGATGCCGAGGCGCGGCGCTGCACCGTCGAGCCCGGCATCGTGCTGGACGAACTCAACCGGGCGCTGAAGCCGCATGGCCTGTGGTTCCCGGTCGACGTCTCGACCGCCTCGCGCGCCACCATCGGCGGCATGACCGCAAACAATTCCTGCGGCGGCCGCTCGCTGCGCTACGGCACCATGCGCGACAATGTCATCTCCGCCGAAGCGGTGCTCGCCGATGGCCGCAAGGCGCATTTCGGCCGCGTCCGCGCCGACCTGTCCGACCTCGACGCGGGCAATCCCTTGCGCGATGTCTTCGCCGACCTGATCGCGCTCGGCGCCCGCGAGGCCGACGAAGTCGCCGCCCGGATGCCCGCCGTGCAGCGCCGCGTCGGCGGCTATAATATCGACGCGCTGTCGCCGCGAAAATCCAATGACGGCACGGTCAACCTTGCCCATATCCTGGTCGGCTCGGAGGGCACGCTCGCCTTCACCACGGCGGTCGAGCTGAAACTGTGGCCGCTGCTCGGCAGGCGCGGCGTCGGCGTCTGCCATTTCGGCTCGTTCCACAAGGCGATGGAGTCGGCGCAGCATTTGGTCACACTCAAGCCGATCGCGGTCGAACTGGTCGACAGCACCATGATCGCGCTCGCCAGCGGGATCGCCATCTTCCGCCCGACCTTCGAGCGTGTCGTCCGGGGCGAGCCGGAGGCGCTGCTGATTGTCGAATTTGCCGAGGACGAGGCGGAGAATCTGGCCCGGCTGCGCCAGTTGCACGAGATGATGGGCGATCTCGGCTTCGGCTGGGACAAAAGCGGCGCACGATGGGGCGGCGTGGTCGACATCCTCGACCCTGCCTTGCAGGCGAGCCTGACCGATGTGCGCACCTCCGGCCTCAACATCATGATGTCGATGAAGGACGCGCGAAAGCCGGTCTCCTTCGTCGAGGATTGCGCCGTGCCGCTGGAGCATCTGGCCGATTACACCGCGCGCCTGGCCGAAGTGTTCGAGCGCCACGGCACACGCGGCACCTGGTATGCGCACGCCTCGGAAGGCTGCCTGCATGTGCGGCCGGTGCTGAATTTGAAGCTCGACAAGGATGTCGCCGCCATGCGCGCCATCGCCGAGGAAGCCTTTGCGCTGGTGCGGGCCTATAAGGGCTCGCATTCCGGCGAGCATGGCGACGGGCTGGTGCGGTCGGAGTTCCATGAGGTGATGTTCGGCTCGCGGCTGGTGCGGGCCTTCGAGGAGGTGAAGGACCGCTTCGATCCGCGCGGGCTGATGAACCCCGGCAAGATCGTGCGCGCGCCCAAATTCGACGATCGCAGCAATTTCCGCTTTGCCCCGGCCTATCGCTTTGCGGACATCAAGCCCGCGCTCGACTGGTCGGAATTCCCCGGCCCGGCGGCAGGCTTCGCGGGCGCGGTCGAGATGTGCAACAACAATGGCGCCTGCCGGAAGCTCGAAGGCGGCGCCATGTGTCCGTCCTACCGCGTCACCCGCAATGAGCGCGATTTGACGCGCGGCCGCGCCAACAGCCTGCGGCTGGCGCTGTCCGGACAGCTCGGACGGGGCGCGCTCGGCTCCGACGAGATGGCGGAGACGATGAAACTCTGCGTCTCCTGCAAGGCGTGCCGGCGCGAATGCCCGACCAGCGTCGACATGGCCCGCATGAAGATCGAGGTGCTGGCGGCGCGGGCGCGGGAAGGCCGCCTGTCGCTGCGCGACCGCTTGGTGGCCTACCTGCCGCGCTATGCGCCCTATGCCGCGCGGGTGCCCTGGCTGCTGAACCTGCGCGATGCCGTTCCCGGCCTCGCGCGGCTCAGCGAAGCGGCGCTCGGGCTAGCGGCGAAGCGTCCCCTGCCCCGCTGGCGCGGCGATATTTTCCGGGAAGCGGCGGCGGCTGTCGGCCTGGCCGACGGGCCGGAAGTCGTGCTCTGGGCGGACAGCTTTAATCGCGCCTATGACCCGGAAATCATCGACGCAGCGATCAATGTGCTGGTCGCGGGCGGATACCGGGTTCACCTGCCGCGTCCCGCCGAAGATGGCCGCCCCCTCTGCTGCGGACGAACATTCCTCGCCGCCGGGCTGGTCGATCAGGCGCGCTACGAGGCCATCCGCACGCTTGCCGCGCTCGCCCCTTTTGCAGAGCGGGGCGTCCCGATCGTCGGCCTGGAGCCAAGCTGCCTGTTCACCTTCCGCGACGAGATGACGGCGCTGGGCCTCGGCGCACCAGCGCGCGAGGTCGCGGCTCGAGCCGTTCTCTTCGAGGAATTTCTCGCGCGCGAAGATCAGGCCAAGCGCCTGCAACTGCCGCTCGCCCCCCTGCCCCGCAAAGCGCTGCTGCACGGCCATTGCCACCAGAAAGCCTTCGGCGCGATGGGCGCCGTCGAGGCCGCCCTGCGCCTCGTGCCCGAGCTGAGCGTCAAGACCGTCGAGTCGAGCTGCTGCGGCATGGCCGGTGCCTTCGGCTATCAGGCCGAGACCGTCGACATTTCCCTCGCCATGGCCGAGCTGTCCCTGCTCCCGGCCGTGCGCGCCGCCCCCGCCGACACGCTCATCGTCGCCGACGGCACCTCCTGCCGCCACCAGATCGCGGACGGGTCGGGGCGCCGGCCGATCCATGTCGCGCAACTGCTCGCCATGTCGCTGACGAAACCGGGCGCGCCGCCGCAAGGGCGAAACCGCGCCACCGAGGAGTTCATCCCCGCATGAGCCTGACGCTGACCGCCGCCCGCACTATCCTGGACGCCGCCCTCGCCAAGAGCACCGAACTGGGGCTGAAACCACTCGCCGTCGCCGTGCTGGACGCACGCGGCTGCCTCGTCTGCTTCGCTGCCCAGGACGGCACCAGTCTGCTGCGCGGCGAGGTGGCGCATGGCAAGGCTTATGGCGCGCTGGCGCTGGGCGTCGGACCGCGCGCCATTTTCAAGCGGGCGCAGGAACAGCCGTTTTTCGTCGATGCGGTCAACACGCTAGCGCGCGGCGCGCTGATCCCGGTCCCCGGCGGCGCGCTGATCCGCGACGCGAACGGCACGCTCATCGGCGCGATCGGCGTCAGCGGCGACAGCTCGGAGAATGACGAGATCTGCGTGCTCGCCGGCATCGAGGCCGCCGGGCTAAGGGCGGACGTGGGCTCGTAGTTTGTCAGCCTCGCGAAAGCGGGGATCCAGTAAAGGGCAAACTTCGCCGTGAGGCTGTGCCTCAAACGCGAATGCTGCGGGGTAATGGATTCGCGCCTTCGCGGGAATGACAAGCGAGTGGGCGGCGGTCAGTACCCTACGCCGCCTTAGCCGCGAGCCGGTTCTGATAGATCGACAGGCTGGCATAGACCACTTCGAGCAGCGGCACCGGAATGCCGGCGCCCTGCGCGCGCGCCAGCAGATCGCCGATGATCTGGTCGGCCTCGATCGGGGCGCCCTTCGACATGTCGCGGTACATCGACGGCGAGACCGTCGAACCGGCCAGAGTCAGCGTCCCGCGCACAGTCTCGACGACCTCCGGCCGCGGTGCCTTGCCGACCGCGCTGATGACGGCGACCACTTCGCCGACGAACCGTTCCGCAATCTCCGCCCCGCCATGCGCCGCGACGATCTCGCCGACATTGCCGCGCAACATGCAGGTGAGGGCGAGCGAGGCGAGCAGCGTCCATTTCTCCCACATCTCCCGCTCGATCTCGGGGAGGAGCCTCGCATCGAACCCGGCGCCCTGCATGAAGGCGTCCAGTTGCTCCATGCGCGGCGAAATCGTGCCGTCCCGTTCGCCATAGGCAAGCTCGTGGAACTTGGCCATCTGCACGATGCGGCCTTCGGCGTCGATATCGGCCGCGACCCGGCAGACGGATCCGGCAACGGCCTCCGCGCCGAAGCGGGCGGTGAGAACGTCCATATGTCTCATGCCGTTGAGCACGGGCAGGATCATCGTCCCAGGGCCGACGGCCGGGGCAAAATCCTCGATCGCCGCGTCGAGCGAATAGGCTTTCACGGAGAGCAGGATCGCGTCGAACTTTTCCGCGAGATCGGCGGCGGTGACGGTCTTCGGCGTGAGCGTCAGGTCGCCGTGCGGGCTGAGGATTTGCAGGCCGTTCGCCCGCAGCGCTTCCGCGCGCTTCGGCCTGACGAGAAAGGTCACATCGCGCCCGGCCCCTGCCAGCCGCCCGCCGAAATAGCCGCCGGTCGCACCGGCCCCAACCACCAATAGACGCATGGCGTCCTCCGATTTCTCGCGCGGGCACACGCCGCGACATCTGTTTCCTCGATCCGGCTATGCCTTAGCCCGTCAGCCTCGGCAAGGTTCACATGGCCGCCGGGCAGCAGCTCTGCGACGTCGGTGCGTCGCCGCCACTCTCCCCGGCCGTCAGAGCTGGGAGCCCACTCGCATATCCTCTTGCGCCAGCCTTCGCGGATCGATGATTGGGTCCCGGCTCACCTTTTAGCGGCGTCCGGGACGAAGGCGTTAGCGGTCTTCGCGCGTGTGCCAGAGGCGGAGCACGAAAATCGTCGAGCCCTGGAGCTCGTAGCGGAGCTCGTACTGCCCGACCAGGAGGCGGCGCACTTCGCGCGGGTCGAACTCCTCTAGCTTTTCGCCGAGGCGCGGATGCTCCAGCAGCCGGACCGGTGCGGCGGTCAGAGATTGAACCGTGCGCGCCGCTACCTTGCGGTTCACCGGCGCCAGAAATGCGTGCAGACGCGCCAAATCCGAGACGGCCTTGGCGGTCCATTTCAGCTCCATCATCGCGGTACCGGCAGCGGGTCCTCCTCATCCAGGCTCTCGGCCCAGGATTTCACCGCATGATGGTCGATCGCCTCACCGGAATCGACATCGGCCAGAGCCTCGCGCGTCAGCCGGCTACGCTCCTCTTCCTGCTCGACCCACGCCATCAGCGCCTGCTTGACGATCCAGCCGCGCGACCGCTCCAGCCTAGCGGCGATCTGGTCCACCTTCTCGGCGAGCGGCAGCGGCACGTGAGCGGTCAGGACTTTGGTTTCCATCGAGAATCCTTTCAATCAAATCTAATCATAGTGATTGCGATCGATTAATTCAAGGACAAGGCCGGAGCTGACAAAAATGTTGCTTGGCCCCCGCCCGCGCGAGGGCCAGATTCCGGATTCGATTTTGCGAGTGTTTCCGCACTCCCCATCCCCAGATTGGAGCTAAACCATGCTGAACAGCATTCTCACATCCGGCCGGACCGCCGTTATCACCGGCGCGGCAAGCGGCATCGGGCTTGCCGCCGCCCGGCGCTTCGCCGCGCTCGGCATGAATGTCGTGCTGGCCGATCTTCCCGGCGCGGCGCTCGAGGCGGCGCGATCCGAGGTCGAAAAGGCAGCCAAGGGCGGCGGCGTGCTCGCCGTGCCGACCGATGTCTCGCACTATGAGCAGGTTGAGAAACTGCGCGATCAGGCGCTGGCGCAATTCGGCGATGTCGCCGTGCTGATGAACAACGCCGCCATCGGCGCGGGCGACGCCAAACCCTGGCAGGACGCGGCGCTCTGGCACCGGGTCATCGACGTCAATCTGATGGGCGTCGTGCATGGCGTCACCGCCTTCACCGAAGGCATGATCGCGCGGAAGCAGCCCGGCCTCATCATCAACACCGGCTCCAAGCAGGGCATCACCAACCCGCCGGGCGCCGCCGCCTACAATGCCAGCAAGGCGGCGGTGCGCTCGCTCACCGAGCAACTGGCCTTCGCATTGTCGACGGAAGCGCCGCATCTGGGCGTGCATCTGCTCATCCCCGGCTGGGTGCATACCGGCCTCACCGGCGCGGCGGGCGGCAAGCCCAAGCCCGACGGCGCCTGGACACCCGATCAGCTCATCGACTTCATGATCGAGAGCCTCGAGCGCGGCGATTTCTACATCCTGTGCCCGGACAATGCCGTCGCCCGCCCGGTCGATGAACGCCGGATGCAATGGATGGCGGACGATCTGATCAAGAACCGGCCGGCTCTGTCGCGTTGGCGCGAGGATCACAAGGACGCCTTTGCGCGCTTCATGGCGGAATAGCCTGATCAGGCCGCGCCTTCGTCCCGCACGACCGAACGGCGGCCATAGGCCGAGCGCATGCGGACCGAGGTCGCGAACAGCCGGGAGATGCCTTCGAGAAAGACATCGAGCGCGTTGGCGATGACGCGGTCCTTGTCCTCCAGCACCTCGAGCCCGTAGAGATGCTTGCGGACGCCGTAATAGAAGATGCCGCCTTGCAGGAACCAGGCCAGCTCCATCTCGGCGGCGGCGGGTTTCTCCTGCGGCGGCAGGCCGGCCTCATGCCGGTATTCGACGATGATGCGGGTGAGAATCCGCTCCTGCACGAATTCGATATAGCGGCTGTTGAGGTCGAGGCCCTTCAGGCCGGCGAACAGATAGATGCGCAGCCATTGCCGGGTGAAGATGGCGTCGGTGTAGGAGCAGTAGAACCGCTCCAGCCGCTCGCGGATCGGCACGGCGCGGTCGGCGAGCAGCGCGTCCCATTCCGGGTCCCAGCGGTCGAGGAAGACCGAGCGGTAGACCTCCTCGATCAGCTCTTCCTTGCTCGGGAAATAGCGGTAGAGCAGCGGCTGGGTGACGCCGAGCTTGTTCGCCAGCTCGCGCGTGCCGCCGCCAAAACCTTCCTCGGCGAAAAGTTCGGCGGCCTTCTGGATGAAGTCGCGCTTGCGCTCGCCGGGCGAGAGCCGCTTCTGCTTCTGGGGCGGCGGGGTCGCGGGCGCCGCGAGTTTTCTTGCTCTTTCGGTCTTCATTCGGGGCATGGGCGTCATAGCACGGGGTTCTCATTGGGCAGGCCGAGGGCGACCTTACCAAAATTGCCGCCCGCGGCGTCGAAGCTAAACGAGATATGCGCAGCAACCGCAAGCGCGTCGCGAAGCTGGCGCTGCACCGCGCCGGACATTGCGAGCCCGCGCGCCCCGCTGATGGCGAACAGCGTCGAGACCGCCTCGGTGCAGAGATTGACGGAGAACGCGCCGTCGCGGCGATAGCGGTTCTTCTCCAGCATGCCGGGGATGCGGCCGGCGGCGGCGTCCTGCTGGGCGTCGATACAGGCTTGCCGCATGATGAGCCGGGCGGCGTCGATCTTGGCCGAGGCCTCGGCGATCTTGATCTGGATCGATTGCAGATCGCCGAGCCGGGCGCTGTTGAAGGTCGCGGTGCGCGTGCGCGTCGCCTCCACGTAATCGTCGAGGCAAGCTTGCGCGTTGCCGAGCGCGATGCCCGACAGCACATAGGGGAACAGCGCGAAGACCGGGATCCTGAACAGCGGCGCCGGATTGACGGCGTGCCCCGGCGTCGGCCCGCCCGCCATCGACGCCACCGCGACCGTCATGTGTTCCGGCACGAAGGCCTCGGCGATCTCGACATCATGCGAGCCGGTGCCTTGCAGGCCGAGCGCGGTCCAAGTGTCGATGATTTTGTAATCGCTCCTCGGCACTAGGAAGACGCGGTGCTCCGGCGGGCCGCCCTCGCCCGCGACCATCCCCGCCAGCATCGACCAGCCGCTCGGCTCGACGCCGGAGCAGAACGGCCAGCGGCCTTTCAGCACATAGCCGCCTTCGGCTTTCTTGGCGCGGCCAGCAGGAAACACGAAGGAGGAGGCGATCAGCACATCCGGGCTCTCGTCCCAGATGGCGTTCTGCGCGGCCTCGTCGAACATGGCCAGCATCCAATGATGGCTAGCCAGATTCGTGACGTTCCAGGCGACGGAGGCATCGCCCCGCGCCAGCACATCGGCGATGTCGATCATGGCGACGTAATCCAGCTCCGCCCCGCCGACCCGGCGCGGCTGGCAGATGCGGAACAGGCCCGATGCGTGCAATGCGCGCTCGGTCTCCTCGGGCAGACGCCGCAGCGCCTCGGTCTCCACCGCGCGCTCGCGCAGCATCGGCACCAGCGCCTCGGCGCGCTGCATCATGGCGTTGTAGCCGGCGCCCATATTAGCCCAGGGGCGCCTTGGGGCCGTCGCATTGGTCTCGGACATCGCGTCCTCCGCTTTGGGTTGGGCGTCAATGCCCGCTGGGGGCGAAATCCGGGCGGTCCAGATAGAGTGAGGCGGCCAGCGCCTCGCCCTCCTGCGGCGCGAATTCAGCAAGGCTGCGCAATTCGGGGATGCGCGAGCGGTCGAGCGTCGTCACATCCGGCCAGTCGACTTCGAGCAGATTGCCACCAGGGTCGCGCAGATACATCTGCACCGAGCCGTCCGGCAGCTCGTTGATGGCATTGCGGAAGGTGACCGATTCCAGCGCGCCGAGCTTTTTTGCCGCTTCATAGACGGCGTGGAAATCGTCCACATCGAGCGCGAAATGCTGATAGACCGGCACATGGTCGTCGAGCTGGAAGACGTGGAGCTGTAAATTCCCGCAGCGCAGATATTGCGTGGTGAAACCGAAATTATAGGTCGGGATGCGCTCCATGCCGAAAACGGTCTCGTAGAACCGCAGGGACGCCTCCAGGTCTTTCGACCCGATCGACAGATGATTGAAGCCAAGCGCACGCATCTGGGGGTTCCTCACTTGCCTTGATTATCAGTCGATAATTTAGCGTGAGTTGCGCGGCGGGACAAGGCTTTCAATCGGCGGTCCAGCCGCCGTCGAGCATGAGCGAGGAACCCGTCATCAGCGCCGAGGCGTCGGAGGCGAGGAAGATCGCGGCGCCCATCAGGTCCTCGAGCGTGCCGAGCCGCCCGAGCTTGATCTTGGAGATGACGCTGCGGCGGAAGGCTTCGTCCTCGAAATAAGGCCGCGTCATCGGCGTCTCGATGAAGGTCGGGCAGATGGTGTTGACGCGGATGGCGTGCGGCCCGAGTTCGATGGCCATGGCACGCGAAAACCCCTCCATCGCCCATTTGGAGGCGCAATAGAGCGAGCGGTTCGGGCCCCCGACATGGCCCATCTGCGAGGACACGTTGATGATCGAGCCCGGCTTGCCCGCCGCGATGAGCTTGCGGACGACGGCCTGGGCGGCGAAATAGGCGGCGCGGACATTGAGGTTGAAGATGGCGTCGAAATCGGCGGGAGGCACGTCGACGAAGGGCTTTGGCCGGTTGGTGCCGGCATTGTTGAAGAGGATGTCGTAGGGCTCGGCGCGGTCGATGGCGGCGGCGAAGGCTTCGAGATCGGTGACGTCGCAGGCGAGCGTATCGGCGCGCTGGCCGCGCGCGCGGATGGCCTCGGCGGCGGCTTCGATCTCGGCCGCGCTACGCGCACAGAGCGTGACATGCGCCCCGGCCTCCGCGAAGGCGGCGGCGACCGCGAGGCCGATGCCGCGCCCGGCTCCGGTCACCAGCGCCCGCCGCCCGTCGAGGCGGAAGGACGGGGTCTTCGGCAGCTCGTTTGCGTCCATGGTGTGTTCCCCTGTCCCCGTTCCCCAAAGTTCCCCTACTCCGTCGCCCCGGCCGTCAGAGCCGGGGCCCACTCGCCTCACCTCTTGCCGCAACGCCCGTGGATCTGCGAGTGAGCCCCGGCTCAAGGCCGGGACGACGAGATTATTCGGCGGCTGCGCCGTATGGCACATTCCGCCCGCCATAGCGCCGAACGCGGATGTTCGCCTGCTCGGCATGGCCGACAAAGCCCTCCAGCATGCACAGCCGCGAGCAATATTCGCCGACCTTCGCGGAGGCTTCATCCGTCAGCACGCGCTGGTAGGTGCAGGTCTTCAGGAATTTGCCGACCCACAAGCCCCCCGTATAGCGCGCCGCCTTCATGGTGGGCAGCGTGTGGTTGGTGCCGATCACCTTGTCGCCATAGGCCACATTGGTGCGCGGGCCGAGGAACAGCGCGCCGTAATTGGTCATCCGCTTGAGGAAATAATCCGGGTCGCGCGTCATCACCTGCACATGCTCGGAGGCAATGCGGTCGGCCTCGCGCACCATCTCCTCCTCGTCCTCGCAGACGACGACCTCGCCATAATCCTCCCAGGCTTTGCCGGCAATGGCCGCGGTCGGCAGGATCTTCAGCAGCCGCTCGATCTCGGCCATGGTGTCGCGCGCCAGCTTCTCGGAATTGGTGAGCAGGATCGCGGGCGAGTTCGGCCCGTGTTCGGCTTGGCCCAGGAGGTCGGTCGCGCAGATTTCGCCGTCGACGCTGTCGTCGGCGATCACCAGCGTCTCGGTCGGACCGGCGAACAGGTCGATGCCGACGCGCCCGTAAAGCTGGCGCTTGGCCTCGGCGACGAAGGCATTGCCCGGCCCGACCAGCATATCGACCGGCGCGATGCTCTCCGTCCCGAGCGCCATCGCCCCGACCGCCTGGATGCCGCCGAGGCAGTAGATCTCATCCGCACCGGCCATATGCTGGGCGGCGACGATGGCGGCGGCGGGCTTGCCATGGAAGGGCGGCGCGCAGGTGGCGATCCGCTCGACGCCCGCAACTTTCGCGGTGATGATCGACATATGCGCCGAGGCCACCATCGGATATTTGCCACCGGGCACATAGCAGCCGACCGAATTCACCGGGATGTTCTTATGACCCAGCACGACGCCCGGCAGCGTCTCGACCTCGATATCCTTCAAGGCGTCGCGCTGGTGCTGGGCAAAGCCGCGCACCTGCTCCTGGGCGAAGCGGATATCGTCCAGATCGCGCTGCGGGAGCTGCGACAGGCAGTCCTTGATCTCGGCATCGGTGAGCCGGAAATCCTCTCGCTCCCAGCCGTCGAACTTGGCCGAGAGCGCGCGCACGGCCCGATCGCCGCGCGCCTCGATATCGGCCAGGATGGTCTCGACGGCGGTGCGCACCTGCGCGGCGTCTTCCGCCCGCAAGGCCGCGTCCCGGCCGCGCTTGAGATATTTCGCCATGGCGCCTTGTCCTTATTTGATCGCCTGTGGATTGATCGGCGAGCCGGCCCCGCCCGGCAGATGCAGCGGCGGCGCGATGAAGAAGAACTCATAAACCTTGTCGGAGGCGCAATCCTCGGCGAGTTCCTTCAGATAGAAGATCTCGCCCATGGAAATGCCGAGCGCCGGGATCACCACCCAATGCCAGGGCTGGTTGGCTTCGTTGGTCTCGTTCGGCCGCACCTCACAGCCCCAGGTATCGGAGCAGATCGCGGCGACGTCCTTCTCCTTCAGCCAGAAGCAGGTCTCGAAGGCAAAGCCCGGCGCCGCGCCGCCCGCGTAGCCCGACCAGTCCTTCTTGGCGAGGCAGCGCTCCTGATGGCCGGTGCGCACGATGACGAAATCGCCCTTGCGGATCGCCACCCCTTGCGCCGCCGCGCATTCGTCCATGTCGGAATTCGTAATCGCATAGCCGTCGGCGAGCGAATCCAAGCCCTTGAAGCGCGCCATGTCGAGCAGCACGCCCCGCCCGACCATCTTGTCGCGCGTATGCTCGATGCCGAGTTTTTTCGCGCCCCTAGCGTCGACCAACGTGGCGTCGAAACCATTATACATCTTGTCGTCGAGGAAGATGTGGCAGAGCGCGTCCCACTGGGTCGAGGCCTGGCAGGGCATATTGATGGCGTCGTCGGCGTAGCGCAGGTATGGCGCGGGCTCGTCCTGATTGCCGGCGGCGGCGTCGGTGCCGGTCGCCAGCATGGTGTGGATGGGGTTCCAGCGGCCGCCGAACAGGCCCGACTGGATCGGCTCCTTCAGCGACAGGCCGAGCGAGAACACCTTGCCCCGCTTCACGAGCCCGGCGGCGCCGACAATGTCGGCGGGGGTCACGTTGTTCAAGGTGCCGATCTGGTCATCCTTGCCCCAGCGGCCCCAATTGGAGATCTTTTTCGCCGCATCATAGATGGCTTGCCGGTTCAGGCTCATTGCATCCTCCCAACTGATTATCGACCGATAAATTATAGCATCGAGGCGGATTTGTGAACCGCTTCCGACGGGCCGGGCAGACTGCCGCAGCAAGGCGGCGCGCGACATCCCGAGAATGTGAACCGGCCGCAAAGCCTTGGCGATTGCGCGGGTGCGATCCCGGCCTATGATTCTCACCGCTTCCAGAATGGCCGCCCCCGGCCGGCCTCCCGACCTCAGAGCGGACCCATGATCGTGCATAAACTGCTTCCGGCATTCCTGATCGCCGCCGCCGCGCTCGCGGCCGCCCCGGCGCGCGCCGCCGACCTCACGATCTATAGCGGCGGGGCGGTGCAGAACGCGCTGGCCGAAGTCGCCACGCTCTATGAGAAGAAATCCGGATCGAAGCTCGACATCAGCTACATGCCGATGGGTCCGCTGATGCAGAAGCTCGGCGAGGGCGCCGCGCCGGACCTCGTGGTGCTGTCCGACGACCGCATGGCCGCCGCGACCAAATCCGCGACCGTCGACGCCGCCTCGATCACCGATATCGGCCGCGTCGCCATCGGCGTCGCCGTCAATGCCAAGGCCCCTTACCCGGACATCTCCACGCCGGAAGCGCTCAAACAGGCGCTGCTTTCGGCCAAATCCATCGTCTATATCGACCCGGCGCGCGGCACCAGCGGCGCCTATGTCGCCAAGATGATCGAGCAGCTCGGCATCGCCGACGCGGTCAAGGCCAAGACCACGCTCGGCAGCGGCGGCTATGTCATCGAGCCGGTCGGCCATGGCGAAATCGAACTCGGCATTCACCAGATTACCGAAATTCTGCCCGTCGAGGGCGCCAAGCTGGTCGGGCCGCTGCCGGCCCCGCTGCAAAAGGAAACGCTCTACCAGGGCGCGGCCCTCGCCGCCTCGCCGCGCAAGGCGCAGGGGCGTGCCTTCCTGGCCTTCGCCGCCTCGCCCGAGATGCGGCAGGTCTTTGTCGCCAAGGGTTTTCTCGAAAAACCCTGACGTGACCACGCAAGCCACAGTCAGAGCAGCAATTCGGGCGGCGGAACAAAGCCTTCCGCCGCGTTGTTATGGGCGCGCGATCCGCTGAGCCAATTCGACGCACGGGCCGCCCGGCTGAAATCGGCAAGATGAAGGAAACGCTGCATGGTCGCGGTGACGCCAGAGGAATTTTCGCGCGCGGATGTCAGCCGGCGGCTGAAGGCCATTTTCATCGGCTCGGTCGGCAATCTGGTCGAGTGGTATGATTTCTACGCCTACGCCGCCTTCGCGCTCTATTTCGCGCCCGCCTTCTTCCCCTCCGAAGACCCCGTCGTCCAGCAGCTCAACGCCGCCGTCTTGTTCGCCGCCGGCTTCCTGGTCCGCCCGCTCGGCGGCTGGCTGTTCGGCTACCTGGCCGATCGCCATGGCCGCCGCAATGCGCTGACGCTGTCGGTCGTGCTGATGTGCTTCGGCTCGCTGATGATCGCGGTGACGCCGACCTATGCCACCATCGGCATCGCCGCCCCCATCGTGCTCGGCATCGCGCGCATGGTGCAGGGCCTCAGCCTTGGCGGCGAATACGGCACCAGCGCCACCTATCTCACGGAAATCGCCGACGAAAAGCACCGCGGCTTCTATTCCAGCTTCCAATATGTGACGCTGATCGGCGGCCAGCTCTGTGCCATCCTCGTGCTGATCCTGCTGCAGCAGTTCTTCCTGACGCCCGACGAGCTCAGGGCCTGGGGCTGGCGCATCCCGTTCTTCATCGGCGCGCTGCTGGCCATCGTCGCCGCCGTGATGCGCCGCAATCTTCAGGAAACCGAAGCCTTCGTCGAAGCGCAGAAGACCGGCACGGAGAGCAATTCGCTGCGCGCGCTGCTGAAATACCCGCGCGAGATCCTCTTGGTGGTGGGCCTGACCGCAGGCGGCACGGCAGCTTTCTACACCTACACGACCTATATGCAGAAATTCCTGAAACTGTCGGTCGGGCTGACGGACAATCAGACGACGCTGGTCACCGCCGGCAGCCTGATCTTCGCCATGGTGCTGCAACCGCTTTACGGCGCGCTGTCCGACCGGATCGGGCGCAAATGGCTGCTGATCTGGTTCGGCGTCACCGGCACCTTGTTTACCGTGCCGCTGCTCAACCTGCTCGGCCAGTCGAAATCGGCCCTCACCGCCTTCCTTCTGATCTGCGCCGCCTGGCTGATCGTCTCCGGCTACACCTCGATCAACGCCGTGGTGAAGGCCGAGTTGTTCCCCACCAAGGTGCGCGCGACGGGCGTCGGCCTGCCCTATGCGGTCACCGTCTCGATTTTTGGCGGCACGGCGGATTCGATCGCGCTCTATTTCAAGTCGATCGGGCACGAGGTCTGGTTCGCCTACTACCTCACCGCGCTCATCGCCATCTCGCTCCTCGTCTATTTGACGATGCGCGACACCAAGCACCATTCGGCGATGCACCGCCACGAATGAGTTCAGCAATGGAGCACAGCGATGGCCAAGGCCAAAGGCAAGACCAAGCCGCCGGATAAATGGTCCGCCGAAGTCACCGAACATAGCGACGCCCTCGATCTCGAACATGATGTGTTCAAAGGCAGCGACCCCGACGAGATCGCGCGGTCGCTGAAGCGGTCGGCGGAGGCCAGCAAGCGGCGCAAAACCACGCCCTACCAGTCCGCCATGTCGATGCTGACTTTCTACATCAACCGGGCCGGGACAAACCTGCCCGCCGCCCAGCTCAAGACGCTGGAGGCGGCAAAAACCTCGCTGAAGCGCGTTTTCGGCCGCGAAGATTGATCCGGCCGGGCCTGACTTGCGGCGGCAATGCGCGTAATCTCTCCCGCTCGTGAAAGCAGGAGCGGCATTGATGACCGAAAAGACCCCGAACGAAGTGGATCGCTATCTGGCCGAGAGCTTGCGCCTCGGCGATCCGGCGCTGGACGCGGCGCTTGCGGCCAATGAAGCGGCGCATCTGCCCGCCATCGACGTGTCGCCCCTGCAGGGCCAGTTGCTCAATCTGCTCGCCCGCATGATCGGCGCGAGGCGCATCCTCGAAATCGGCACGCTCGGCGGCTACAGCACGATCTGCCTCGCCCGCGCGGTCGGCAAGCAGGGCCGCGTCATCACCCTCGAAGCGGAACCCGCCCACGCCGCCGTCGCCAAATCGAATATCGCCAATGCCGGGCTCGCCGACGCGGTCGATTTGCGCATCGGCTTCGCCATCGACCTCCTGCCGGCGCTGACCGCCGAAGCGCCGTTCGACCTGATCTTCCTTGACGCCGACAAACCGTCCATGCCGGACTACCTGACCTGGGCGCTCAAACTCTCCCGCCCCGGCACGGTGATCGTCGGCGACAATGTGGTGCGCCAGGGCGAAGTCGCGAACCCTGACAGTATCGACCCGAGCGTGCAGGGCGTCCAGCGCTTCCTAAAAATGATCGGCGAGAACCCGCGCCTCAGCGCCACGGCCCTGCAGACCGTCGGCGGCAAGGGCTGGGACGGCCTCGCCATCGCCCTGGTCGGCGAGGAAGCGTAGGCTCAGATCCCCGAGGACAGATAGCCGCCATCGACGCGTAAGCTCGAGCCGGTGACAAAGCGGGCGGCGTCCGAGGCGAGGAAGATCGCCGCGCCGACCAGTTCGGGCAATTCGCCCATGCGCTTCATGGCGCTGCGCCGCCGGGCCTCGGCTTTGCGCGCCTCCGGCATTTTCGCCCGATTGAGGTCGGTCATGAAGAAGCCGGGCGCGATGGCGTTCACCCGGACGCCGCTCTCGCCCCATTCGGCGGCAAGGCTCTGGGTGATGCCGGCGACCCCCCATTTGCTGGCGCAGTAGGCGGCGGCGTTCGCCCAGCCCGTATGCGCGGCGAGCGAGGAGATGTTGATGATCGCGCCCTCCCCGCGCTCGATCATGCCGCGCCCGAATAAAGTGCAGGCGAAGAAGACGCTCTTCAGGTTGGTGTCGAGAATGGCGTCGTACTCGGCTTCGGTGAGGTCGATGGCGGGCTTGATCTCCGTCACGCCCTGGCAGTTGACGAGGATATGCAGCGCCCCATGCTCGGCACGCACGATCTCGCAGAGCGTTGCCAGCGCGCCGACATCGCGCAGATCGGCGGCATAGGCGATGCGGGCGCCGGCCTCCGCGCCAAGTTCGGCAGAAACGCGATCGAGCCTCTCCTGCCCCCGCGCGGCGATCAGCACCTTCGCTCCCGCCCCCTGAAAGCCGAGCGCGATCTCCCGGCCGATGCCGCTCGAGCCGCCGATGACGAGCGCGGTCTTTCCGTCGAGTGCAAAGCTTGGCGTGGCAAAACTCATCGATTCTCCTCCCGGCCGTCTTCGGTACGCGGCACAGAATGATGATAAAATGCATTTGTGCGACCCGCTGTTTTATTGTTTCGTGTCCATAAAAGACGTAAAGGGCGGCACCCCAGCAAGGTGCAACGCCTATGGGGAGGACCGACGCATGGCCGCAGCCGCTATTGACCCGGCATGGGAGAGTTGCGCCTTTTTGCCTGGGCATCTGCCCCCTGCGACGGGGAGGCAGCCCCAATGAGCGCCACCCCGCCGCCCTCGGGCGATCCCGTCGCCAAACGCGCCCCCATCGACGCCCTCGCCCGCTTCTCGCGCGCCGTGCTGCTCGCCGTCGGCGCCGACGAGGCGACCGCCGATGCCGCTACCCGCGCCATGCTGCACGGCTCGCGCCTCGGCGTGGACAGCCACGGCGTCCGGCTGCTGGAGCATTACGCCAAGGTGCTGACGCTCGGCCGCGTCAATCCGCGCCCGGAGATGCGGATTTCCAGCAATCTCCCCGCCATCGCGACGCTCGACGCCGATAATGGCCATGGCGCGCTGGCGACCTACAAGGCCATGGAGCACGCCGTCCAGATCGCGCAGACAAACGGTCTCGGCGCGGTGGCAGTGCAGAACAGCTCGCATTTCGGGCCGGCGGGGGCTTTTGCCCTCGCCGCCGCCGAGGCCGGCTGCATCGGCCTTGTGAGCTGCAATTCCGACAGCATCGTCCGCCTGCATGACGGCGCGGCCCCGTTCCACGGCACCAATCCGATCGCCGTCGCGGCACCCTCCGGCGAGGCGCGGCCCTGGCTGTTCGACATGGCCACCAGTGCGATCTCCTACAACAAGGTGCGGCTGAGCCGCAGCCTCGGCCGCACGCTGCCGGCGGGCGTCGCCTCCTCCGCCGATGGCGAGGATACGCAGGACGCGGCCGAAGCGACCATGCTGGCGCCGCTCGGCGGGGCCTTCGGCTTCAAGGGCGCGGGGATGGCGGGCATTGCGGAAATCCTGAGCGCGGTGTTCACCGGCATGAGGCTCAGCTTCGAAGTCGGCCCGATGGTGACGCCGAACATGTCAAAACCCCGGCATCTGGGCGCCTTCGTGCTGGCGATGCGCGCCGATGCCGTCGTCGGCGAGGACGGTTTCCAGTCCTCGATGCAGCGCTATCTGAAGCGCCTGCGCGCCTCCCCGGCACGGGCGGGCGCGGCGGTGATGGCGCCGGGCGACCGCGAATGGGCGGAGGCGGCCCGGCGCGAGACGCAAGGCGTCCCCGTCGATCCCGAGACGGCGCAGGCTTTCGAGCGCTTTGCCGGCCGCTTCGGCATCGCCCTGCCCTTCATGCAGAACGGCGCGGGCTGAGGGGCCGCAACATTCCCGGTTGACGAACGCCGCCGGGTTGGGCTCTGTCGCTGGCTAGACCAGGATCAGATGAGATAGAGGCAATCTCCCGACGGCCTCGCGCCAATCCGCAGCGGTGTCCCTTTCGCATTGGGAAGCCTCTGCAAATTCCAAAACCTCTCATCCGTCGCCCCGGCCGTTAGAGCCGGGGCCTACTCGCCTCCCGGCTGGCACGGTGCTTGCTGATCAGCGAGTGGGTCCCGGCTCACCGCTTCGCGGTGTCCGGGACGACGGAAGGGATAGGTCTCTTCGGAGAGGAAAACGCAGCCGTGCGGGGGCGAGGCCGACTTGCTTTTCAACTGATCCGGTCCCGTTAGGCACCAATCCGAGGCGCGACCATGCCTGATCTGCTCTGTTTCGGCGAACCGCTCTACGAACTCAGCTCGGTCGAGCGCAATGGCGAGACGCTGTTCCTGCCCGGCTTCGGCGGCGACACCTCGAATTGCGCCATCGCCGCCGCGCGCCAGGGCGCGAGCGCGGGCTATCTCAGCGCGGTCGGCGGCGACAGTTTCGGCAAGGCGCTGATCGAGCTATGGACGCGTGAAGGCGTCGATATCGGCGCCGTCCGCACCGTGCCGGACGCTCCGACCGGCCTCTATTTCATCACCTATGAGAATGGCGAGCACCGCTTCACTTTCCGCCGAAAGGGCTCGGCGGCGAGCCTCATTACGGCCGCCGACCTCGACCCGGCCGTCATCCAGAGCGCCCGCATCCTACATGTCTCCGGCATCAGCCAGGCCATCAGCGACAGCGCCTGCGACGCCGTCTTCGCCGCCATCGGCATGGCGCGCGCGGCAGGCGTCCGCGTCAGCTACGACCCCAATCTGCGGCTCTCGCTCTGGCCGGTGGACCGCGCCCGCGCCGTCATCCACGCCGCCATGGCGCAGGCCGACATCGCCCTGCCCGGCCTCGACGACGCCCGCCACCTCATCGGCATCGACGACCCGTCCGCCGTCGTGGATTTCTATCTCAATCTCGGCCCGAAGATCGTCGCCCTCACGATGGGCAAGTCCGGCACGCTGGTCGCCACGCCCGAGGCGCGCGAACTCATCCCGGCCTTCCCGGTCAGCCAGGTCGATGCCACCGGCGCGGGCGATACGTTCGACGGGGCCTTTCTGGCGAGGCTGCTGGCGGGCGATGCCGTGATCGAGGCCGCGCGCTACGCCAATGTGGCGGCGGCGCTGTCGACGCTCGGCTGGGGCGCGGTCGCCCCGATGCCGCGCGAAGCCGATGTGCGCGCCGCGATGCAGGCCGGACGCCCGGTCTGAGCGGGATCATCGCGAGCTACGCGGGATCATTTCAGATGGAAACGTCAGGCGCGCGACCCATCCCCTTTTTGTCATTCCCGCGGGCGGGAATCCAGCATCCTCGAGGAGCCCGCTGTGGACGTGGCTGGATTCCCGCCTTCGCGGGAATAACAATACAACTGGTAGCGGGCTGATCCCGAACCGGGCTCGATCAATGCACCTTGACCTGCGGGCGGGTGACGCGGCGCATCCAGCCGCCGATGCTGTCGAGCGAGACGGCCCACCAGCCGTACAGCGCGGCCTGATGGCGCTTATAGAGCCAGCGATAGATCATCTGCGCCAAAAACCCTTCGATGCGGATGCCGGCGCCGCGCGCCAGCCCCATCAGCGTGCCGACCGCGCTTTGGCCGCCGAGCGACACCAGCGAGCCCAAATCATTGTAGCTGAACGGCTTCAGCAGCTCGCCGGCCGCTGAGCGCGGGATCGCCTTCAGCAGATAGCGGGCCTGCTGATAGGCGGCCTGGGCGCGCGGCGGCACCAGCTTGTCGGTGCCGAGCCAGGGCGCGGCGGCGCAGTCGCCGATGGCGAAAATGTTGGGGTCGCGCGTCGTCTGCAGCGTCGGCGTGACGACGATCTGATTGGCGCGGTTGGTCTCCAGACCGCCGATATTGGCGAGAAAACCCGGTGCCTTGACGCCCGCCGCCCAGATGGTGATATCGGAGGCAATACTCTCGCCCGATTTCGTCATGATGCGGCCGGGCGTGACCTCGGTCACCATCTGGCCGTTCAGCACGTCGACATTGAGCTTGTGCAGGATCTCCTCGACCGAGGAGGCGATGCGCTCGGGCAATTGCAGAAGCAGGCGCGGATCGGCGTTGATGACTTTCAGGCGGATGAATTTTTCCGGATCGAGATTGTCGAGCCCGTAGGCCAAGAGCTCGCGTGTCGTGGCGCGCAGCTCGGCGGCCAGTTCAACGCCTGTCGCGCCGCCGCCGACGATGGCGATATCGAGATGCTGGACGCCGGCATCCAGCCCGTGATTGGCGCGCATACAGGCCTGCACGATGCGCCGGTGCAGCCGCTCGGCATCGACGGCGCCGTCGAGAAAATAGGCGTTTTCACGCACGCCGGGAATGTTGAAATCGTTGGTGACGCCGCCGACCGCGATCACCAGCACGTCGTAAGGCAGACGGCGGGGCGGCGCGAGTTCGGCGCCGGTCTCGTCATGCGCGGCGCCGATCAGCACTTCGCGCTTTTCGCGGTCGATGGCTTCCAGCGGCCCTTGCGCGAAGTGAAAGCCATGCCAGCGGGCAAGCGCAATGAAGGCGACCTCGTGGAAGCTGGCATCGGCGCTGCCGGAGGCGAATTCATGCAGCAGCGGCTTCCAGACATGGGTCGCGGTCGGGTCGACGAGCGTGACGGCATAGTTTGGATTGCGGCCATTCTTGTCGGCAAGCGCCGTCGCCAGCACGAGGCCGCCGGAGCCGCCGCCGCAGATCACGACGCGCAAAGGGCCTGTTTCACTGCGCTTCGCCGTCGCAATGCCGCTGGAAACGCCTGAATCGGTTACGCGTTCGGCAGGCTGGTTGCTCGCGCGCTGCATGGCGCCTCCTTTGCGGCCACGCGCCCGCGAGGAGGCCGGCCGCCGCGAAATTCCGTGGGACTCGATGCACCAGCCTTTATCTATGCCTTGGCGGCGCGGATTGCGAGAGCTTCCGCGCGCGCCATTGGCGTCTATTACGGCGCGATGGCGAGGCGGCGCTCGACGATGCGGGCCAGAATGCTGGCGCCGACCGGCAAAATGCCGTCATCGAGCACGAAGCCGGGATTGTGCACCGGCACGTCGCCCGCATGGCCGACCCAGCAGTAGGCGCCCGGCACGGCCTCCAGCATGTCGGCGAAATCCTCGCTGCCCATGACAGGAAACGGCTCGGTCAGCAGGTTCTCCGCGCCGACAATGTCTTTGATGGCATCGGCATAGGCGGCGGTCTCCGCCTCGTGGTTGACCAGCACGGTGAAGGTGTTGCTCATGTTCAGGTCGATCTCGACCTCGAAGGCGGCGGCGATGCCGGCGATGATGGCGCGCATCCGGCCGCGCACCAATTCGGCAAGCTCGGGCGAGAAAGCCCGCATGGTCCCGGCGAGCGTCGCCTCCTCGGGGATGATGTTATGGGCGGTGCCGGAATGGATCTGCGTCACCGACAAGACGACCGCCTCCAGCGGGTTGGCATTGCGGCTGACGATGGATTGCAGCGCCTGCACCAGCGCCGAAGCGATGACGATCGGGTCGCGCGAGGATTCTGGCCGCGCGCCGTGGCCGCCGCGCCCCTTGATGCGGATGTCGAAGAAATCGGCCCCCGCCATGGCCGGTCCGGGGAAGATCGAGACCTTTCCGGGATCGAGCCGCGGCGCGTTGTGCATGCCGTAGACCTCGTCGCAGGGGAAGCGCTCGAACAGCCTGTCGGCGATCATGGCGCGGGCGCCGCCGAGCCCTTCCTCGGCGGGCTGGAAGATGAACACGGCGGTGCCGGCGAAATCATTGTGCTCGGCCAGATAGCGCGCCGCGCCCAGCAGCATGGTGGTGTGGCCGTCATGGCCGCAGCCGTGGAATCGTCCGGGAATGGTCGAGCGGTAAGGCAGGTTGGTCATCTCGTCCATCGGCAGCGCGTCCATGTCGGCGCGCAGGCCGATGCGGCGGCCGGGACCGCGCTTGCCGTGCAGAATGCCGATGACGCCGGTGCGGCCGACGCCGCGATGCGTCTCGATCCCCCAGCTCTCCAGCTTTTCCGCGACGATGCCTCCGGTGCGCAGCTCTTCGAAGCCGATTTCGGGATGGGCATGCAGATCCTGCCGGATGGCGGTGAGTTCCGGAGCGAAGGCTTCGATCGAGGGGATCAGGGACATGGGGGTTTCCTTAGGACGAAGGCGGCGTGAAGACCGGGCCGTTCGGCGATAGGCGCATCCCCGGCCGCAGGCGTTTCCAGGGCAAGCTTGCCGGATCGACGGGCATCGGTCCAGGCGCGGCGCAGACGAGGATGTTTTCCGAGATCGGCTCGAAATCGGCACGGAAGTGGACGGAGCTTTTGTTGACGAGGATGGCCTGGTCGCGCGGCTCGATGCCGACAAAGCGGTACATTTGCTGGTCGGCCATCTGGGTCTTGCGCGAGGCGACGACGATGCGGACATCGCCGATGCGCAGGCAGGCCGATGGCCCCAGCGCGAGGCGGCTGCCGCCGTAGAACGGGCCGGAGGCGACGAGCCGGCCGTCTGAGAGCGCTTCGACGGTGAAGGCGGCCTCGAAGGGCGCATCGCCCGGAATGTTGGATTTGCCGCCGAGCGCGATCTCGATGGTCGCGCCGACGCCTGCGGTGTGGGCGGCATTGGCTGCCGCGGCGTCGACGATCAGGCCGATGGCGGCGCGCCGGGCATTGTAGGCGACGAGCGCCCGCAGCATCCCCGTGGTGTCCGAATTGCCCCCCGCGCCGGGATTGTCCTGGGTGTCGGCGATGACGACGGGGCGGGATGCCGTCGCAGCGATCTGCGCGGCGCGCTTCACGCCTTCGTCGGGGTTGAGCACTTCGCCGGCGAAGGCGGATTCCTGGGCGGCGACGAGGGCGGCGAAGCGGTCGGCGGCGGCGTCCGCCTCGGACTGGTCGCGGCCATAGGCGATGACGGAGGGGCCGCAATCGGGGAAATCCGCCGCCGGGAAGCCGGGCAGGAAGGAGAGCGACGGGACGGCCTCGCTTTCCATGGCGGCGAGTTCGGCATAGAGGCTGCGGCAGGGCTCCATGCCGGTCGATTGCCAGGCGATGGGGATGAGAAAATCGAGCTGGCGGAAGGCTTTGGCGTGGCGCGCGCCGCCGAGCAGCCCGGCGAGATGCAGGGCGCTGCGGCGGCCGGTGTCGGCCATGTCGATATGGGGATAGGTGCGATAGGCGATCATCGCGTCGGCCTTCTCCACCATCAGCGGCGTGACATTGCCGTGCAGGTCGAGGCTCGCGACCAGCGGCACGTCCGGGCCGATCACGTCGCGGATGCGCGCCAGGATCTCACCCTCGCCATCGTCCAGGTGCTCGCAGACCATGGCGCCGTGCAGGTCCATGTAGACCGCGTCGAGCGCGCCCGCCGCGCGGATGCCTTCGACGATCTCGCCGGTGATGCGCTCGAAGGCGTCCTCGGTGACATGGGCGGAGGGACTGGCCGCCGCCCACACCGTCGGGACGAGGTCCCAGCCCGATGCCTGCCCCGCGTCGATGAAGCCGCTGAGGCCGATATTCACATTCCGGCTCGCAGGGAAAATCTCCGCGCCGCGCGATAAGGCCGGCCAGCCGCCGCCGAGCTGGAAGGACTGAAATCCCGCCTTGCTCGGCGCGAACGTATTGGTTTCATGCATGAATCCGCCAATGGCGATGCGCGGTGCAGGCATTAAAGGGCCTTTCTCAGTGTACCTTTTCGCAATCCCCGCGAAGGCGGGGACCCAGTACGCCGCAGCGTTCCGGCCGGGGTCTCGTCTGAGGGGAACGACAGCGCGGGGACAAACTCCAAAGACACTAGCCTTGCGGCGGGGCGGCAGGCGCCTCCGGCGTAAACGGGCGGAAATTGGCAAAATCCCAGTTCCGGCCGGGCGCCGCTTCGATCAGTTCGCGCGTATAAACCTCGCTCGGATGGCGCAGCACGGTTTCGGCCGGCCCATATTCCACGATCCGGCCCTTCTGCATCACCGCCACATCGTCGCAGATCTGCGCCGCGACGCGCAGATCGTGGGTGATGAACAGGATGGCGACGCCGAGCCGCTGCTGCAATTCATGCAGCAGCGCCAGCACTTGCGCCTGCACCGAAACGTCCAGCGCCGAAACCGCCTCGTCCGCCACCAGCACGTCTGGCTCCATGGCGATGGCGCGCGCGATGGCGATGCGCTGGCGCTGGCCGCCGGAGAACTGATGCGGATAGCGCCCGATGGCGTCGGCGGGCAGGCCGACCAGTTCGAGGAGCTTCCTCGCTTCGTCGAGCGCCTGCCGGCGCGGCGTGCCGAAATTGATCGGCCCCTCGGCGATGCTCTCGCCGACCGTGACGCGCGGGTTGAGCGAGCGGTAGGGGTCCTGGAACACGATCTGGATGCGCTTGCGGTAGGGCCGGAGCGCGCGCCGCGACAGGTCGGAGATCTCCTGGCCGCGCACGCGGATGCCGCCCGAGGTCGGGTCGATCAGCCGGGTAACGCAGCGGGCGACCGTCGATTTGCCCGAGCCGCTCTCGCCGACGATGCCGAGCGTGCGCCCGCGCTTCAGCGACAGGCTGACATCCTTGGCGGCGGCCACCGGCGGGTCGCCGCCGAACAGCGAGCGGCTGCCATAGACCTTCGACATCTCCGTCGTCTCCAGCACGATCTGCTTGCTGTCCTCGGGGCGGACCGGACGCGGGATGAGGCTCGGCACGGCGGTCAGCAATTGCCGCGTATAGTCGCGCTGCGGGTGGCGCAGCACGTCCTGGGTCTTGCCGGTCTCCACGATATGGCCGCGATGCATGACGCAAACGCGGTCGGCGATGTCGGCGACGACGCCCATGTCGTGCGTGATGAACAGCACCGAGGTGCCCTGCTTCTGTTGCAGCTCGCTGATGAGGCGCAGGATCTGCTTCTGGGTCGTCACGTCGAGCGCGGTGGTTGGCTCGTCGGCGATCAGCAGCTTCGGCTCGAGGATCAGCGCCATGGCGATCATGATGCGCTGGCGCTGGCCGCCGGACATCTGGTGCGGGTAGGAGTGAAAAATCCGCGCCGGATCGGGCAGATGCACCTGCTCCAGCATGTCGAGAACCCGCTGGCGGTGCTTGCGGTAGGGGATGGTGGTGTGGGTCTCCAGCACTTCCTGGATCTGGCGGCCGACGGTCAGCACCGGATTGAGCGCCGTCATCGGCTCCTGGAAGATCATGGCGATTTCGCTGGCGCGCAGGTCGCGCATCCGGCCGGGCGATGCGGCGAGCAGGTCTTCGCCGCCGAGCAGGATGCGGCCGGAGCGGGCGGCGAGCGCGTCCTTGGGCAGCAGCCCCATGACGGCGAGCGCCGTCACCGACTTGCCCGAGCCGCTTTCGCCGACGAGGCAGACCGTCTCGCCCGCGCTGATGCTAAAGGCGATGCTGTTCAGGATCGGCACCGTCGCCTCGCCCGCCGTTTCGACGACGAGGCTTTCGACCTTGAGGACATCCGCGCCGCTCATAGCCGGCTCCTTTTGGCGAGACGCGGGTCGAGCAGGTCGCGCGCGGCGTCGCCGATGAGATTGATCGAGAGGATGCAGAGCGACAGGAACAGGCCGGGCCAGAAGATCAGCCCCGGATTGATCTGGAAATAGACGCGGCCCTCGGCGATGACGTTGCCCCAGCTCGGCGTTTCCGTGCCGAGCCCAGCGCCGAGGAAGGAGAGGATGGCCTCGGTCAGGATGGCGGAGGCGCAGATATAGGTGCCGAGCACGATGAGCGGCGCCAGGGTGTTCGGCATCAGGTGGCGCCACATGATCTTTGGCATCGAGCTGCCGACCGAGATCGCCGCCTCGACATAGGGCTCCTCCCGCGCCGACAGCACCACCGAGCGCGCCAGCCGCACGAGCTTGGGGATTTCCGGGATGGTGATGGCGATCATCACCGTCCAGATGCTGACGCCCGAGAGCGTGACGATGGCGATGGCGAGCAGCACGCTGGGGATGGCCATGATGCCATCCATGATCCGCATCAGGATGCCGTCGAGGATGCGGAAGAAGCCCGCCAGCAGACCGAGCGGCAGGCCGATGGCGATGCTGATGAGAGCCGCGCCGATGCCGACGATCAGCGAGACGCGGGCGCCGTAGATGATGCGCGAGAGCAGGTCGCGGCCGAAGGCGTCGGTGCCGAGCGGGAACATCTCGCTCGCCGGTTTCAGCCGCTGGGCGGGCAGCATGGCGAGCGGGTCGTGCGGGGCAAGGTAGGGCGCGAACACCGCCATCACCACCAGCGCCGCGAGGCACAGACCCGCCGCGACCGGCACGATCAGCCGGCGGCGGAATCTCAGCGCCGGCATCCGCCATCGCGAAAAGGCTTCGGTCTCTTCTTTCAGGTGGATGGCCATCAGTAGCGGATCCGCGGGTCGAGAAAGGCGTAGGAGAGATCGATCAGCAGGTTGACCGCGACATAGATGAAGCTCGTCAGCAGGATCAGGCCCTGGATGACCGGGTAGTCGCGGGCAAGGATCGCGTCGACGGTGAGCCGTCCGAGGCCCGGCAGGTTGAAGACGCTCTCGGTGACGACGACGCCGGAGATCATGAAGGCAAAGCCGGTGCCGATCACGGTAAGAATCGGCACGGCGGCGTTGCGCAGCGCGTGGCGGAAGAGCACCAGCCGCTCGGTCAGCCCCTTGGCGCGGGCGGTGCGAATGTAATCCTCGCCGAGCACGTCGAGCATACTGGCCCGGGTCATGCGCGCGATCAGGGCGATGTAGATGGTCGAGAGGGTGAAGGCGGGCAGCACGATGCGCTCGGCGAAGGGGCCGATGCCGGAAAAGATGCTGCGAAAGCCCTGGACGGGGAAGAGGCCGAGGTCGATGGCGAAAAGCTGGATCAGCATATAGCCGATGACGAAGACCGGGATCGAGAAGCCGAGCACGGAGCCGCTCATCACCAGATTGTCGATGAAGCCGCCATGGCGCCAGGCGGCCATTACGCCGGCCGGCACCGCGATCAGGATCGACAGGGTGATGGCGACCAGGGCGAGGCTGAGCGTCGGCTCGAGCCGCTGGCCGATCAGCGTGGTGACGGGTGTCTGCGAGATCAGCGAGGTGCCGAGGTCGCCGGAGAGAAGCTGGCCGATCCAGGTGAAGAACTGCACGGTGATCGGCTGGTTGAGGCCGAGCGAGGCGCGGATGCGCTCCAGCTGTTCGGGCGTCGCCATGTCGCCGGCGATGATCGCGGCGGGATCGCCGGGCGTGATGCGCAAGAGCAGGAAGACGAACAATGCCACCACGCCCATGACCGGGATGGCGGCGAGGATGCGGCGCAGAATGTAGCTCAGCATTCGGGGCCTCGGTGGTTCGCGGTAGCACTCCGCATTCGGCTTTTGAGATCGCTGGGAGGGTGCCAGCGGCTCCCCCTCACCCGGTCGCCTTCGGCGCCCGCCCTCTCCCTCGAGGGGAGAGGGCGCCGACGCAGCCGCAGGGTGAGGGGGGCGCCATTAGCTCCGCGCTCAATCCTTGATCTCGGCGTTCCAGAACACCGGCACCGGCGAGAACAGCAGACCCGTCAGCTTCTTGTTCCAAACCCCCGGCACGTCATATTGGCCGAGCGGCACGTAGTTCACCACCTCCAGCGCGTGTTCCTGGATCCTGGCAGCGATCGCCTTGCGCTCCTCGGGCGTCGCCACCTTGACGAATTCGGCGCGCATCGCGTCGAGCTTGGCATCCTCCGGCCAACCGAACCAGCCGCCGGTCTTGCCGCGCCCGTTCAGCATCGGATTGACCACCGGGTTCCACACCTCCGGGATCACCCAATTGGTGAAGAACAGGTTCCAGCCGCCCTCGGCCGGCGGCTTCTGGCTGGCGCGGCGGCCGACCAGCGTCTGCCAGTCCATCGGCTGCATGTCGACGGTGAAGCCCGCCTTGCGCAGAAGCTGCGCCGCAACGATCGGCTGCGCCGTGAGCGTCGTCACGTCGGTCGCCTGCAGCAGCGTCACCGGCGTGCCGTCATAGCCGGCCTCCTTGAGTAGCGCCTTGGCGCCCTCGACGTCGCCATCGCCAGTCAGCGTCTTGGAGCCGACATCGGTCGCCAGCGGCGTGCCGCAGCCATACATCGAGCCGCAGACCTTGTAGTACTCGGGATTGCCGACCAGCGCCGCCAGCACGTCCTTCTGGTTCAGTGCCAGCAGCGCCGCGCGGCGGATCTTGGGATTGTCAAAGGGCGGATAGAGCCAGTTCATCCGGCCCATGGTCTGCTGGCCGAGCTTGTTCAGCGTGACGACGTTCAGATCCTTGTTGGAGGTGACGAGCGGCAGCAGGTCCCATGGCGCCTGCTCTATATAGTCGATCTCGCCATTATTGATCGCGTTCACCGTCGTCTGCGCGTCCGGCATGGTGATCCATTCGACGCGGTCCACCTTAACGACCTTGCCGCCCGAGGTGGCGCTCGGCGGCTCGGAGCGGGGGACATAGTCGGTGTTCTTCTCGTACACCACCTTGACGCCCGGCTGATATTCGGCGGCGACGAATTTGAACGGCCCGGAACCGATATGCTCGCTGATCGCCTTGTCGGCAGGCGTTTCGGCGATGCGCTTGGGCATGATGAAGGTCGGGATGGCCGAGGGCTTGGCCAAAAGGTCCAGCACCAGGGAGAATTTCTCCTTCAGCTTCAGATTGATGGTCTTCGCATCGGTCGCCTCGAGGCTGGCGACGGAGCCCATCATCATCTGTCCTCCGCCGTCGCGCTGTGCCCAGCGCTTAAGCGAGGCGACGCAATCTTCAGCAGTCACCGGCGCGCCGTCGTGGAACTTCAAGCCGTCGCGCAGGGTAAAGGTGTAGGTCAATCCGTCATCGGAGACCGCCCAGGAGGCCATTTGCGGCTGTGGCTGGAATTTCTCGTCGATCGCCAGCAGCGTGTCGTAGATCATGTAGCCGTGGTTGCGGGTGATATGGGCGGTGGTGATGACCGGATCGAGCACGCGCACGCCCGAATGCATCACCGCCGTAATGGTTTTTGGCGCGGCGGCGAGGCCGTTCTGGAGCGCCATAAGCAAAGCTGCGGCGGCCGCACCGGCCCTGATCGCGCCGCTGAGCGTCGAGCGGCTCGCGTTGAATAAAGCCATGAAGAGGATCCCTTTTCTCTCGATCTGTCGCGAAAGGCACCTGGCGCGCGGGGTTCGGCTGCCGCCGGCCACGCAAACCCCCGCGCCGCAATTGTATGCAATGCAAGAACCGGGCCTAATTGCGCCATCTCAGCGCGTCAGGCGATGATGCGGGCTGCTCGCCCGCCGCGCAAGGCCCGGGGGGTGGCGAGGTAAAGGCGAAGGGTGCGGTATCGAGGATTGCGACTGGCGTCGGCTCGGGCGGACCTGAATGGAAGCAACGCGCCGCCCTCGCCGCAGCTCAACCCTCTCCAAGGGGAGAGGGTGGCGTGCGTGAGCACGCCGGGCGAGGGGTTGGTGCCTCACGGCTCGCTCACGAACCCCTCACCCCCTGCCCTCTCCCGATGGAGAGGGAGTCCGGCTGCGGATCGTCGAGGACGCCGTGTCCATCTGAAACGGCGCCGCTCCTAAAGCCCGGCCCCCGAGGCATCGTCGAGTACTTGCCGCACCTTCTCGCCGACCTGGGAGATGGTGAACGGCTTGGCGATCAGCGCGACGCCGGGGTCGAGCACGCCATTATGGACGATGGCGTTGCGGCTGTAGCCGGTGGTGTAGAGCACCTTCAGATGCGGCAGCCGGCTGCGCGCCTTGTCGGCAAGCTCCCGGCCGTTCATGCCGGGCATGACGATGTCGGTGAACAGGAGGTCGACGCGCGGATGCCGGTCGAGAATGGCCAGCGCGTCATTGCCGGAGGGCGCGTCGAGCACGGTGTAACCCAGATCCTCCAGCGCCTCGCGGGTGAACTGGCGGACGCGGTCCTCATCCTCGACCACCAAAATCGTCTCCGACCCCGAAAGCGCGCCCTCGGCGACCGCGGTCGCGGCGGCTTGCGGCGCGGTGCCCATATGGCGCGGCAGATAGACCTTCACCGTCGTGCCGTGGCCGACCTCGCTATAGATCTTCAAATGGCCCCCGGACTGCTTGACGAAGCCGTAGACCTGGCTGAGGCCGAGCCCGGTGCCATGGCCGTCCTTCTTGGTGGTGAAGAACGGATCGAAGGCCTTGGCGACGATGTCGGGCCGCATGCCGTGGCCGGTATCGGTGACGCAAATCGCCACATATTGGCCGGGCGTCACGTCGCCATGCGTCGCCGCATAGGTCTCGTCGAGATAGGAATTGGCGGTCTCGAGCGTCAGCTTGCCGCCGCCGAGCATGGCGTCGCGCGCATTGACGGCGAGGTTGATGAGCGCGTTTTCGAGCTGGTTGGCGTCGATATTGGTCGGCCACAGGCCGCCGGCGAGCACAGTTTCGACGATGATCTGGTCGCCCAGCGTCCGCCGCAGCAATTCCGACATGCCGGCGAGCAGCTTGTTGGCATCGACGGGCTTCGGCTCCAAGGGCTGCTGGCGGGCGAAGGCGAGCAGGCGGGCGGTCAAAGCCGCGGCGCGCTCGGCGCCTTCGGTGGCGGCATCGAGATAGCGCTGCACGCCGCCCGGCTCGCCTCGCTCCTGCTTGCGCCGCATCATCTGCAGCGAGCCGAGGATGATGGTCAGCAAATTGTTGAAATCATGCGCGATGCCGCCGGTCAACTGCCCGACAGCCTCCATCTTCTGCATCTGACGGATGCGCTCCTCCGAGGCCTCGCGGCGCTCGGTCTCCAGTTGCAGGCGCCGCAGCGCGCGCTTCTCCTTGCGGGTGAATTGCAGCGCCAGCAGGCTCAGCCCGAACATGGCGAGCGAAGCCGGCAATACGAAGGTCAGCCAACCGAGCGTCTTGTTGCGCCAAGCGGCGACGACGACGCTGCGGTCGACGGCGACGATGACATAGGCCGGATCGTTGGGCAGGCGCTCGAAGGCGACGAGGCGGGTGACGCCGTCAAGGCTCGAGACCGCCTCGTACATGCCCGCCTTGGCGCCATGGGTGCGCTCCCGGAAAATCGTCGCCTGCGGCAGCCTGGTCAAGTCCTCGACGCTGCCGGGAATGCGGGCCAGCACCGCGCCGTCCTCGCGGATCAGGCTGACGCCGTTGAATTCGAGCCCGGCGAACTGCTGGTAAAAATTCTGGAATTCGTCCGGGTTGAACGACATCATGCTGACGGCACGCAGATCGCCATTGGGGCCGCGATGGGCAAAGCTCAAGGTGAAGAACACGCCCTTATGCAGCCGGCCGGTCAGGATGCCGCTCAGATAGGATTTGCCCGGCGGCGTGGTGCCGTCGATATGGGCGCGGAAATAATCGCGGTCGGCGCGCTCCAGATCGCGCGGCGCGGGATATTCGAAGGCGGAGACCAGCGGCTTGCCGGCCGCGTCGAACACCCAGATGTCCTCGATCTGCGGCAGTTGCTCGGCCAGCTTTTTCAGCGTGTCGTGCAGCGGCCCTTCCGAGCTTCGGATCTGCTCGTCGGTCTTCTGGCCGAGTTCGTTCTCAAGATAGAGGGCGGCGAGGCGCTGGGTGTTGAAAACCTTGATCGCATGTTCGCGGACGATCTGTACGCCCCAGCGCAATTTGCTCTGCGCTTCGGCGAACTGGGCGTTATAGGCGTCGCGCGCGGCGAGGCCGAAGACGATTGTGGGCACGAGCAAAGACAATCCGGCGAGAATGCGGACATAGCGGGCAACTTCGCCGATCGTGCGATTAGCGTCCTGCAAGGGCGGCGGCCAGGAGTGGGTGGTTTGCGACGGGTTTGTCGGATGCCATAGCTAGCACGTCCTGAGTATTAATGCCTAATCGCTACTTGCGCATTATTAAAGACGAGCCTTATCGCCGCACTACGCCTTTCGGGTGTCCGAGCATAAGAGCCAAAATCGGGGATGTTGAGAAGATTCGGTGAGGAGCGGCGGCCGGCGCCGACGGGCGCGGCCTTGCCGTCGTGCGTCAGGCGGCGTTTTCCAGCCGCCCCTGCTCGCGCAGGATCGTATAGCCCTGGCGCGCGATCTCGAAGCGCTGGGCGGGTTTCAGATTTTCCATTTCGACCGCATGCGCGCCGTACCACGGGCCCATCAGGCGGATTTCGAACGGCAGCAATTCATAAGTCCCCACAGGGAATATCAGGGTCATCGGCTCGGGGCCGCTGCTACGCGTGGCTTCATATTGCGTGGTCATGGTCATGAATGTCTTATGCATGAAGAACAAAAAGTGAACAAGGGGTTTTTACAGGGACGGATGTTTACGCCCCGAAGTTGTATAATTGGTGAACGGCGGCGCTCAAATGCGTTTGGCCGCGCGCCGGCGGCATTGCCGCCGCCAGGGATGTGTAAGTTCATGATTCGCCTCTGTCTCGTCGCAGCTTCCGGTAGAAATCTGTCAAAATAACAACCTTTACGGGACATTTTGGCAGCACGGAACCCGGCCGAGACCCAACGGTGGTAGCCCAAGCCATAAATTCGGAACCCGCGCCGTTGGTTCCCCGTTGGAGTTCACAAGAAAAGGAGGTCAGCCATGCAGAAATTAATGGGAAAGCGGATCGCCATCCTGGCAACCCACGGCTTCGAACAGAGCGAACTCGAGACCCCGCTGAAGACATTGCGGGAGCTTGGCGCCGAGGTTCATGTGGTCTCGCCTGAAAGCGGCGCCATCAAGGGCTGGCAGGATCATGATTGGGGCCGCCCGGTGCCGGTCGATCGCACGCTCGGCGAGGTGCAGGAGGCCAATTACGACGCGCTGGTGCTGCCCGGCGGCCAGATGAATCCCGACACGCTGCGCCTCGATCCGCGCGCGGTCGCGCTGGTGAAGGCGTTCTATGATTCGGGCAAGACCGTCGCCGCCATATGCCATGCGCCCTGGCTGCTGATCGAGGCCGGCGTCATTCGCGGGCGCCGGGCGACGTCTTATGCTTCGATCAAGACGGACGTGATCAATGCCGGCGCGAATTGGATCGACGAGGCCGTCGTCGTCGACGATGGGCTGGTGACGAGCCGCAAGCCCGCCGACCTGCCCGCCTTCTGCGATAAGATCGCCGAGGAGATTCTGGAAGGCTTTCATCAGCGCGCGGCCGCCTGAGCAGGAGGACGCGAAAGCAAAAGCCCCGCACCCACTGGAGTGTAGGGGGAGAGCGGCGCTGTCGGCAGCGCTTGCGAATCCATGCCCTCTGAATAGCCCTCTCCCTTGGCGGGAGAGGGCGGTCGCCGTCAGGCGGCCGGGTGAGGGGGCGGAACTGGCACTTCGCCCATCCCCAACCCACATAAGCCCCGAACCCAGCGCGGTTGCACCCGGCCCCCCCGGCTGGTAGCTTCGGCGCGAGGGCCCGGCCTTGGGCCGCGACGCAAATCCAACCGGCACGGCCGATGACCGCCGACACGAAGCCTTATCTCGTCCTCGCCCGCAAATACCGGCCTCAGACCTTTCAGGATCTGATCGGGCAGGACGCGATGGTGCGCACGCTGAAGAACGCCTTTCACAGCGGACGCATCGCGCAAGGCTACATGCTCACGGGCGTCCGCGGCGTCGGCAAGACCACCACGGCGCGCATCATCGCCCGCGCGCTCAATTATTCGAAGCCCGGCCAGGATCTCGGCCCCACCATCGACATGCCCGATTTCGGCGAGCATTGCCAGGCCATCATCGAGAGCCGCCATGTCGACGTCGTCGAGATGGACGCCGCTTCCCATACCGGCATCGACGATATCCGAGAGATCATCGAATCGGTGCGCTACAAGCCGGCCTATGCCCGCTACAAGGTCTTCATCATCGACGAAGTGCACATGCTCTCCAAGGCGGCCTTCAACGGCCTCTTGAAGACACTGGAAGAGCCGCCGCCGCACGTCAAATTCATCTTCGCCACCACCGAAATCCGCAAGGTGCCGGTGACGGTCTTGTCGCGCTGCCAGCGCTTCGACCTGCGCCGGATCGACGCCGCCCTGCTCACCGAGCATTTCGGCAAGCTGGTCAAGGCGGAGGGCCAGAGCGCCGAGCCGGAAGCCCTGGCGCTGATCGCCCGCGCCGCCGAAGGCTCCGCCCGCGACGGCCTGTCGATCCTCGATCAGGCGCTCGCGCATGGCGAGGGCACGGTCAAGGCCGCCGATGTGCTCGCCATGCTGGGCCTTGCCGATCGCGGCCGGGTCTACGACCTGCTCGACGCCGTCCTCGGCGGCGACCCGAAAACCGCGATCGCCCAGCTCGCGGCGCTGCACAATGACGGCGCCGACCCGATCCAGATCGTCGGCGACCTTGCCGAGGCCGTCCATGCCGCAACCCGGATCAAGGCGGCGGGCGAGGAGTCCGTTGCCACGCTCAGCGCCGCCGAGCGGGCGCGCGCCAAGCTCGTCGCCGGCCGGCTGTCGATGGGCGCCCTTTCCCGCGCCTGGCAAATGCTGCTGAAGGGCCTCGATGAGGTCGCCCGCGCCCCGCGCGGCATGACCGCCGCCGAAATGCTGCTGATCCGCATGTGCTATGCCGCCGACTTGCCCTCCCCCGACGAGCTGATCCGGAGCTTGACAGGCCGGACGCAGGCTCAAACGAAGGGTGAACCGAGCGGAAACGAATCGGCAGTCCGAGGCCATGTTCCTGATTCGTCTGACGCGATGTCCTCGGTGCCGCCCGGCCGGCGTGCCATGGGCGGCGAGAGCGGCGCCGTCTCCGAAGCGCGGATGCCCGAACAGGCCGCCGCGCCTGCCCCTGCCCTCCCCGCCTTGCAGAGCTTTGCCGATGTCGTGGCGCTCGCCAATGAGAAGCGCGACGTCAAGCTGAAGATCGCGCTTGAGGACGCCGTCGAGATCGTCCGCTTCAAACCCGGCCAGATCGAGCTGCACCTGCTCGACGCGGCTCCCAAGGAGCTCGCCAACGAACTCGCGCGCAAGCTGAAGCACTGGACCGGCGAGCGCTGGATGATTTCCGTGACGGATGAGCGCGGCAGCACGCCGCTCGGGGTGCTGCGCCGCGCCCGCGAGGCCAAGCTTTTGGAGGATGCCCGCCGCCACCCGGCCGTGCAGTCCGTGCTGCGCCATTTCCCGGAGGCCGAGATCACCGCCGTGCGCGAGCTCGGCCCTGGGGACATGCCGCCGAAAAAGCATTGACGAAAGCCCGACGACTCCCAACTTTGACGGTATAATACAATCAGGTTTCCGCGAGGCGCGTCCGCCCACGCGGCCGGAAGGACGGGCGATGAAGAACCTCATGGATATGATGAAGCAGGCCAAGCAGCTCCAGGAGAAGATGACGGAGATGCAATCCGCCGTGGAAGCTGTTTCGCAGACCGGCACCGCCGGCGCCGGCCTCGTCAGCGTCACGCTGAACGGCAAGGGCGTGCTGAGCGAGATCAAGATCGACCCGAGCCTGCTGAAGGACGGCGAAATCGAGATTCTGGAGGATCTGATCGTCGCCGCCCATGCCGACGCCAAGTCGAAGATCGAGGACACGCTGCAATCGAAGATGCAGGAACTCGCCGGCGGGCTGCAATTGCCGCCGGGACTGAAGCTGTTCTAAACTGCGCAAGTCTAAGACAAGCGAAATCTTGGAGAAATTAGGCCATCTCCGCCTCAGTTCTGCCATAGCCCGGCAATAGATGCTCGTTGGGGGCGAGGGGCTAGGTGGTTATTAAGGCAATGACGGGTACATCCTCGGCATTGCCTCGATTGTCTTCCGCTCGCTGGGCAAGCTGGGGGAGACGATCGTGTATCATGAGAGTGGCCGTAAAATCCGCTTCGGCATCGCTTGGGAGGCGGTCCGGTACCCTTTTGCGAATATTTTTGGCCTGCTGCGCCTGACATTGCTGCCGGCGCTGATATCGGCGGCGCTTCTTTACGCGGCCTACCGGCTTTTCGGCTCCCCGATCAGCCTGCAGGTTGAGACCCCGGAAGACATCGAGCGTTTCGCCAAAGCGATCGTGCCGCTGACGATGCCGTTTTGGGCGCTCTGCCTTTTCGTCTCGGTCATCATGGCCGTTGGAATTCATCGGCACATCCTGCGCGGCGAAGGGCTAGAGTGGACGCTCGTGCCGATACGCGGATATGAACTTGCCTATGCCGCCGTCGCGGGCCTTTTCACTGCCGCAACTTTCATCGAGCAATATCTTTTTCATCTGGTCGCCGGATGGTTTGGCATCGTCACGCCGCCGCCTCTCGGCGGCAGCGGTTTTACCGCGGCTCAGTATGACATCGTGCAGTTCGTAAAGGACGCCTCGCCGGCCCTGATCGCGACGGTCGCGCTGTTGACGGCGGTATTGATTTGGGCCCATGTCCGCCTTGCGCTGGTTTTTCCCCACGCAGCGGTTACCGGCCGCATTTCGCTGAGCGAGTCCTGGGCGGCCATGCGAGGCAATGTCTGGCGGTTTGTGGTCGCGGCCCTGCTCATGAGCATATTGGTGTTCGTCGTTTATTTGCTGACCGTTTTGGCGGTGGCGGTGCTCGGCTTCGTGGCGGTGACGCTTAAGGCGCTTCTGGCAATGACGCCGCAGATCCCGTACGCACCCGATGTCGTGCCGGTCAGTGTTTCCGTCTTTACAATCATTCTCTTCTTGCTGTCGAATTGGCTGCTGATCGGGATGATTGTGGCGTTCGTATCTTTCATCTATCAGGATTTGGTCGATGGTTCGGCCCCGGTGCCACAGCGGCCGGCCAGCGGTCTCTTTGCCGGCATCGGTTCTTAGGACGAGATGCGGCATGCCATTGGCAAATCGGCGGGCCAACGCTAAATATCCGGGAGCACCGCAATAACCCGCATGTCGCATGTCCCGCAAAGCCGCCGGCCCTGAAATCGAAAATCTGATCGCGCTGCTCGCCCGGATGCCGGGGCTCGGCCCGCGCTCGGCCCGGCGCGCCGCGCTGCATCTCATCAAGAAGCGCGAGCAGCTCATGCAGCCGCTCGCCCGCGCGCTCGCCGAAGCCGCCGAGAAAATCCTCGTCTGCCCCGAATGCGGCAATCTCGACACCGCCTCGCCCTGCACCATCTGCCAGGACAGCCGCCGCGACGGCGGCATGATCTGCGTCGTCGAGGAAGTCGGCGACCTCTGGGCGCTGGAGCGGGCCGGCGTGCTCAACACCCGCTATCACGTGCTCGGCGGCACGCTCTCCCCGCTCGACGGCATCGGCCCGGAAGACCTCTCCATCGGCAAGCTGCTCGACCGCGCCCGCGCGACGGGCGTGACCGAGGTGCTGCTGGCGCTGAACGCCACGGTCGAGGGCCAGACCACCGCCCATTACCTCTCCGCCGAGCTCGAAAGCGCCGGCGTGACGGTCTCGCGCCTCGCCCATGGCGTGCCCGTCGGCGGCGAGCTGGATTATCTGGACGAAGGCACGCTGGCGGCGGCGGTCAAATCGCGGCGGCCGGTTTAGCGTTGCCGCCCGGCGGATAGCGCCTTACCCCTCACCCACCCGCCTGGCGGCGCAAGCGGCAGAGCGAGACGTTTCACCCGCACGGGCTCAGCCCTCTCCCCTCGTGGGAGAGGGCGGGCGCGAAGCGACCGGGTGAGGGCCCCGGCTCTCCGCCTAACATCCAGCGCGCGCCATGATCGCCCAGCACCGCAATCCCGCCATGCTCGGATCACAAATCGGCGCGGTTTCTCCGTATAATTACGGCACCTACCGCAATATTGACGGATATTATTTGGCTCAACTGGGCGTGGCCGCGCGAGGTTTCGCCCGTATCTCGGGGGGGAGGGCATGGGGCATTCGCCGGATTGGAGTGTCAGCGCGCCGAAGGACGCCGGCACCTTCCCCTCGCGCCATCGCGGCGCGCTCCTGCGGCTGGCGCTCGTCCCGGCCCTGCTCGGCTTAGTCGCCACCTGCGGCCTCCTCCTTTATTTCGGCGGCATTCCCGGCCAGGCGGCGCCGCTCGGCTTCCGCGATTGGCCGGTCGGCTTGCGCCTCACCCTGCTGCTGCTCCGCCAGTTCGCCGGCGTCCTCCTTCTCGTCCTGCCCATCCTGCTCGCGGCGGCGATCATCGGCACCGGGGTGCAGCGGCTGGCCGTGCTCGGCGAGATGCCCGGCTGGGTGATCGTCCGCTTCCGCAAATATGAACGGGCTTATCTGCTGGTAATGCTCCTCACCATCGCCGCCACGGGCATCGCGCTGGCGGCGTTCTCTTCCATGTCGCTAACGGCCGCGCACCGGTCCGCCGGCGGGCTCCCGTCGCCCTCCGGCCTGGTGATCCCGGTGCTCGCCATCGGCGCGCTGTTCGGGCAGACAAGGCTGATGCTGATGGCTCCGCACGCCGCCGTCACCGGCCGGATCTCGCTGGCGACCTCCTGGGCCGCCATGCGCGGCAATATGATACGCGCGACCTGGGCGCGCCTCGCCCTTTCCTGGCGCATCCTCTTGATCCTGCTTGCGATGATCGCCGTCTCCCTCGTCACACAGCTTGCGTCCACGCTGTTTCAAACCGTGACCGGGTCGGGCGCCCTGCATCAGATCCGGGGGGCACTGATCTTCGCCGCCATCTTGGCAGCGCTCGTCTATCTCTACGCCATTTATGCCGCGCTCGCCGGCTACGCTTACAAGGAACTGATCGGCACGCAGGCGCAGGCCGATCCGGCGGGAGCGCCCGCCTAGAGCAGGATGAGCCAATCCAAAGTCATCGTGATCGAGGCGGTCCCGGCTCGAAACCGCCTCTTCAATCCGCGCCGATAAGCTGTTAAAAGAATGCGGATCAGCGGAGGCAGGCATGGTTGCGCGCATTTATCAGCCGTCGAAGACGGCCATGCAGTCGGGTGACGCCAAGACGCGGCATTGGGTGCTCGAATTCGAGCCCGACGCACCGCGCGAGACCGACCCTTTGATGGGCTGGACCTCGTCGGGCGACATGAAGCAGCAGATCGTGCTGTCCTTCCCGACCAAGGACGACGCCATCGCCTACGCCCATCGCAACGGCATTCCTTACCGGCTGTTCGACGCCCATCCGCGCGCCCGCTCGAAGAAGGCGTACGCGGATAATTTCAAATTCGGCCGCATCGGCAGTTGGACGCATTGACGCGGATTTGAGGCTGCGGCGCGCTCGCCGCTACGGTCCCGTAGCTCAATGGATAGAGCACCAGCCTTCTAAGCTGGGGGTTGCAGGTTCGAGCCCTGCCGGGATCGCCAAATTCTCCCCTTGAATCACCTATTTCTTGCTGGCTTCGTCCGTGCATCCGTTCATTTCGGGAGTGGTCCCACGATTTTCTGATCGAATTGCGTTGCGACGCGATCGAGATCTCTCGGATCGATCGGAACCGCAAGGTCTGCCATGGCGCGGAAGAACTGATCGTGCCGGGCTGGCGAACAGACAACATCCTGCATCGCATTCACCTGCCCGAGATTGGCAAAACCGTGCTCATCTCCGCGTTTCACTGCGACACGCTCGCCGGGCTTAACGTCGAAGCTTTGTCCCGCCACGCTGAAACGCAGCGCTCCCGCGGAAATTAGGAAGACTTTATCTCCGTCGAAAGATCGATGCAGAGGCGCGCCATGGCCAGGCGTCACCGTCATGCGCATGATGGTCACAGGGCTGTCTTCACTGCCGGCGATGATTTCCGTTTCCAGTCCGGCGAAACGAACGACATCGGCTTTCGTAATTTTACCGCTTTGCATGGTTGCCTCCGAGTTGCGGAGCTTCATGTTGGGGAGATGGGACAGAACGCTCGGCAATCCAGGCAGCATTTGCTATTCATACTGTCCAGTAGGATGGACAATATGGACCTGAACACGATCCAGACCTTTGCCGACGTTGTGCGCGCCGGAGGTTTTTCAGCCGCCGCCAGACAAAGCGGGATGCCGCGTTCGACCGTCAGTCTGCGCGTGCGGATGCTCGAGGAAGCCCTGGGTGTCCGTCTCTTCAAGCGCTCCACACGCGCGATTGCGTTGACCAGCGAGGGGCGGGCGCTCTTTGACAGCGCCGGCCCGGTGCTCGACAGGTTGGCCGAAGCGGTCATTGCAGTCGGTGGCGTTCAGGGAGAGTTGAAAGGCCCAATTCGGATAACCGCGCCCGCCGATTTTCCCACCGACGGGCTGGCCGATGCTCTTGGTAGCTTCCGGCGCGAGCATCCCAAAGTCAGCTTCGAAGTGATATTGACCAACGCGGTGCTCGATCTGGTCGCCGAAAATATTGATATCGCATTGCGGATCGGCGCCGAGAACCAGCAGGACACCGTCACGCGAGCCGTGCTGGACGCGGCCTACGGCCTGTTCGCAAGCCCAGCCTATTTCGACGCCAATGGCGAACCGCGCGATGCGAACGCGATACAGACCCTGATCGCGCCTCCCCGTATTTTGCGGCGTTTTATTGAGCGGCAGGTTTTCGAAGCGCGATCGCTTCCCGATCCCGCCATCGAGGCGAATAACTTTCTCCTCATCCGTGACCTGGCCGTGGCGGGGCACGGTATTGGCTTGCTTCCCGTCGGACTGTGCAAGAAGGAGATTGCGGCTGGCACCCTTCGCCAGACCTTGCGGAGCTTGTTCACGGGCTCGGTAAGGATGGGTCTTTCATTCCCGACCCGCAGTGATATGAACGCCCGCGTCCGAGCCTTTGCCGATCACCTGGCGCGTCGCCTGCTAAACCCGGGCGGCTGGCAGCATGAACAGTGATCTAGGTCTTACATTACAGCAGGATGACGTGCGGAAACCGGTCCCACTTTACCTGATCCCGCTAGCGCCTTGCCGGCGACGCTACAGTCCGAGCTGCTTCAGCATCGACGCCCTGTTATAGTGATCGGTGCAGCGCTTCAGGCTGTCGCCATCCAGCTCGAAAATGCTCGCCCCGCGCAGGGAAATCGCCCGGCCAGTCGCCGGGATTTCAGGAAGAGCGCCATGCTGCGTGCCGGTCGTGACCCAGGCTGCCGCCGCATGGCTGCCATCCCAGACATGCGAGATCACCGTCAGCTTGAAATCGGGGAAGGCGGTCCGGACCCTGCGATAGAATTCGCCCGTCTCGGCCTTGCCGACGAGGAGGCGTTGCGCCGCGACATTCTCATAGATGCAGTCGTCGACGAAAAGCGACAGAAACCGCTCGGGCGCCTCCGACGACCAGGCCGCCGCCCATTCCTCGATGAGCTTTTTTGAATTATCCTCTATCATCCTGACGAGCCTTTCACCTTGCGCGCCTCCCGGGCAGCGGCGCCCGCGGGCGGGACGGGTCTTCAGCTTGCTCATACGCTCGGCGCGGCTTGCAACCGTCGCATGTCAAACCGGGCGGATTGCGTTACGCCGGTAATGGACGCCGCAAAAAGCGGTGGCCGGAACAAGTTCTTCAACCTCGTGTTGAATCTCCGGTACCAGTGGAGTCTCGCGTCGTGGCACCTAGGGCGAATTGGAAGGGTTTCCTCAAACTTTCGGAACTCAGCATTCCGGTGGCGCTCTATTCGGCCGCCACGACCTCCGATCGCGTCTCCTTCCACACCATCAACCGCCAGACCGGCAACCGTTTGCGTCGCCAGTTCATCGACGAGCAGACCGAGCAGCCGGTCGACAAGGAGCAGCAGGTCAAGGGCTACGAGATCAGCCAGGGCGAATATGTCATCCTGGAACCGAAGGAGATCGAGGAGGCGATCCCGGAAAGCGACAAGACCATCCGCGTCGAGGCCTTCCTGCCCTGCCCCGAAATCGACACCGCCTATTTCGACAAGCCCTATTACCTCGCGCCCTCGGGCAGCATCGGCAATGAGGGTTTTGCGCTGCTCAGCGAAGGCATGCGGCGGCAAAAAGTCGCCGCCCTCGGCCGCGCCGTGCTGTTCCGGCGGCTGCGGACGGTGCTCTTGCGCGCGGACGGGCCGCTAATCGTCGCCCATACCATGCATTTCGACTATGAGGTGCGCCCCGCCGCCGAGATCTTCGACGACATCCCCGAGCTGAAGATCGAAGGCGAGATGCTGGATCTGGCCAAGCACATCATCGAGACGAAATCCGGCACGTTCGACCCGCGCGCCTTCAACGACCGCTATGAGGAGGCGCTGGCCGAGCTGGTGAAAGCCAAGATCGCCGGGCGCGAGATCAAGGCGCCGAAGCGGCCCACCGAGACCAAGGTCGTCGATCTGATGCAGGCGCTGCGCGAGAGTGCCGGCGTCACCGGCAAGACGGCCGCAAAAACCAAGGCCAAGGCCAAGACCAAGGCCCCGGCCAAGAAGAAGGCCGCGCCCGCGCCCCGCCGCAAAGCAAGCTGATGGCGACGCTCGCACCCTACCGGAAGAAGCGCGACTTCAAGACGACATCCGAGCCGCGCGGCAAGCGGGCGAAATCCGAGGCGGGCGACAGTTTTGTCATCCAGAAGCACGATGCCCGCCGCCTGCATTACGATCTGCGGCTGGAAATGGACGGCGTCCTGAAAAGCTGGGCCGTGACCAAGGGGCCGAGCCTCGTCGCCGGGGAGCGGCGGCTCGCCGTGCATGTCGAGGACCACCCGCTCGACTATGGCGATTTCGAAGGCACTATCCCCAAGGGCGAATATGGCGGCGGCACGGTGATCGTCTGGGATCGCGGCCGCTGGACGCCGATCGGCAATGCCAAGAAGGGCTTTGCCAAGGGCCATCTCGATTTCGAGCTGCATGGCGAAAAGCTCAAAGGGCGGTGGCATCTGGTGCGCATGGCCCGGAAACCCCGCGACCGCAACGAAAACTGGCTGCTCATCAAGGGCGACGACGAACATGCTCGCGAGGAGACCGAGCCTGAAATCACCGAAGAGCGGCCGGAATCGGTGAAGACCGGGCGCGGCGTCGCCGAGGTCGAAGGCGAGGCGCCGGGCTGGTCGTCGAAGACCGGCAAGATCGACAAGCCCGCCGCGCCGAAGCCGCCGAAGGGCGCCAAGAAGGCGGGCTTTCCCGGCTTCATCGAGCCGGCGCTGGCAAGCCTGCGCAGCACGCCGCCCTCTGGCAAGACCTGGCTGCATGAAATCAAGTTCGACGGCTACCGGCTGCAGGCGCAGATCCGCTCCGGCAAGGTCAAGCTCTTGACCCGTAGCGGCCTCGACTGGACCGCCAAGTTCGGCAAGCCACTGGTCGCCGCCCTGGCCGCCCTCCCCGCGCGCGACGCCATCCTCGACGGCGAGGTGGTGGTCGAGGGCGCCGGACACGCCTCCGATTTCTCCGCCCTGCAGGACGATCTCTCGACGGGGCGCGGCGACCGGCTCGCCTATTACGTCTTCGACCTGCTTTATCGGGACGGCTACGATCTTCGCCCGCTGCCGCTGATCGAGCGCAAGGCGGCGCTGGAAACCCTCGTCGGCGACGCCGCTCCCCTCATCCGCTATAGCGAGCATTTCGAGCAGAATGGCGAGCTGGTGCTTCGCCACGCCTGCCGCCTCAGCCTTGAAGGCATCGTCTCGAAACTGCGCGACGCGCCCTACCGGTCCGGGCGGCGTAAGGACTGGCTCAAGGCGAAATGCTCCGAGCGCCAGGAATTCGTGGTGGCCGGCTACGTGCCATCGACGACCGCGCGCAAGGCGATCGGCTCGCTGATCCTGGGCTATTACGACAAGGGCAGTCTGATCTATGCCGGGCGCGTCGGCACCGGCTACACCAACAAGGTCGCCGCCGACCTGTTTGAGCGGCTCGATCCCATCGCCATCCCGAAAAGCCCCTTCGCGCAAAAGCTCACCTCCGATGAGACCCGGCAGGCGCGTTTCGTGCAGCCCAACTATGTCGCCGAGGTGGAGTTCCGGAGCTGGACTGGCGACGGGCTGGTGCGCCACGCCTCCTTCCGGGGCCTGCGCGAGGACAAGCTGCCCGAAGAGGTGGTGCGCGAATCCCGGGCGACGGTCCCCGCCGAGCGGCCCGCGCCGCCGGTCAAGCTCACCCATCCCGACCGCCTCTATTGGGAGGATGCCGGCGTCACCAAACAGGGCCTTGCCGATTATTATTCGCAGGTCTGGCCGCGCATCGCCCCATTCATCGTCAACCGGCCGCTGTCGCTGCTGCGCTGCCCCGACGGCGCCGCCGGCCAGTGCTTTTTCCAAAAACACGCCTGGCGCGGCCAAAGCCCGGACATCCTCACCGCGCGCGACCCGCTGGACGAGGAAGACCAGCCGATCCTCGCCATCGACGGCCTGCCGGGCCTGATGGGCCTCGTCCAAGGCGGCGTGTTGGAGATCCATCCCTGGGGGTCGAGCCTCAGCGACCTGGAGCGGCCGGACATGATCATCATGGATCTCGATCCGGGCGAAGGCGTCGCGTGGCAGGAGGTGATCGGCGCTGCGCATGAGGTGCGCGAGCGGCTGCGCGCGGCCGGCCTGGCCAGCTTCGTCAAGACCTCCGGCGGCAAGGGTTTGCATGTGGTCTCGCCGCTGAAGCCGGCGGCGGGCTGGGACGCGGTCAAGGCCTTCACCAAGCGCATCGCCGACGACATGACCGCCGACAGCCCCGAGCATTTCCTGGCGACGGTGACAAAATCGAAGCGGCGCGGCAAGATTTTGGTCGACTATCTGCGCAATGGCCGGGGATCGACCGCCGTAGCCCCCTATTCGACCCGCGCCCGCCCCGGCGCCGCGATCTCGATGCCGCTGGACTGGAACGAATTGAGCCTTGCCATCGGCCCGGCCTATTTCACGGTGGTGAACGCCCCGACCAGGCTGGCCGCGCTCCCCGCCGATCCCTGGGAGGCGTTCTGGCAATCCGCCGCCCCGCTGCCCCAGCAGGCCAAGGCGCGCAAGCGGGCTTAGCGGGAAGTGCTATCAGCGCTCAGCGCTGCATGTGCTACAGCCCCAAACCCTTTTGCATTCCGGCCTTCGCGGGAATGACACGACACAACTGGCGGCGCCGACTGATGCCTGCTGCCGATCCCGCTCCAATGCCCGGCCCCAGCTAAATGGGGCAGACCACCGGGCCCGGCGTCGCCGCCTCTTGACCTTCGCCTCCGGCGTCACTATTAAACCACCCAGTTAAATGACGCATCGGTACTCCCATGCCCGCCGATCCCCTCAGCACGACCTTCGCCGCGCTCGCCGATCCGACACGCCGCGCTATCCTTGCGCGCCTTGCGCTCGGCGAAACCTCCGTCACCGAACTCGGCGCGCCGTTCCAGATGACGCTGCCGGCCATCTCCAAACACCTCAAGGTGCTCGAACGCGCCGGCCTCATCGAGCGCGGCCGCACCGCGCAATGGCGCCCCTGCCGTCTGGATGCGGGTCCGCTGAAGGAGGTCGCCGGGTGGGTCGAAAGCTATCGCCGTTTCTGGGACCAGCGCTTCGACCGGCTCGACGACTACCTCCGGGAGGTCGAGGGCAAAGCCCAGCCGGGCACTGAGCCGAAGTAAGGCACAGGTTTTAATGCCCCCCAACTCTTGTCATTCCTGCGAACGCGGGAATCCAGCACGCCGCGGCACCGAAATGAAAGGAGAGATTCGCCGCTTAATTTGCCCTTCACCGGATTCCCGCCTGCGGAGGATTGACAGTTGAGCGGTCGGCGTCGCCCTCCCCCACCCACAGGCCCGATCTCCGCATCTGGCCGCGCGGGGGCGAATATGGTACCTGAGTCCCATGCTGACTCAGCTCTGCCGCGATTGCTGCCAGCTCGTCGCGCCGCGCGCCGGTTCGTGCCCGGACTGCGGCGGCGAAAGGCGCATCGCCCATGCCGAGCTCGCCGCGCTGACCATCGCCCACATCGATTGCGACGCCTTCTACGCCTCGGTGGAGAAGCGCGACCGGCCGGACTTGCGCGAAAAACCGCTGATCGTCGGCCATGATGGCGGGCGCGGCGTCGTCACCACCGCCTGCTACATCGCGCGGCGCTACGGCGTGCGCTCGGCCATGCCGATGTTCAAGGCGCTCGACCTGTGCCCGGACGCCGTCGTGCTGCCGCCCGACATGGGCAAATACAAAGCCGTCAGCGACGACATCCGCGCCATCTTCCGCGCCGCGACCGAGGTCATCGAGCCGGTGTCGCTCGACGAGGCCTATCTCGACCTGACCGAGGCGCATGAATCCGGCGAGCGGGCGGCGGCCGAAGCGCTGGCCGTGATCGCCCTGCGCGTCGAGCGCGAGGTCGGCATCACGGTGTCCATTGGCCTCTCCTGCAACAAATTCCTTGCCAAGCTCGCCTCGGAAATGGACAAGCCGCGCGGCTTCTCGGTGATCGGGGCGGCGGAGGCGAAAGCGGTGCTGGCGCCGATGTCGATCCGCAAGATCAACGGCGTCGGCCAGGCGACGGCTCAGCGGCTCGAAGCGAGCGGCATCGCCAGCATCGGCCAGCTTCAAGCCTTGAGCGAAATGCAGCTCGTCACCCAATATGGCAAGTTCGGCCGGAGGCTTGCCCGCTATGCGCAAGGCGAGGACGAGCGCGCGGTCACGCCGGACCGGCCGACCAAAAGCATCTCCGCCGAAACAACCTTTTCGCGCGACACCGGCTCGGCGGATGAGCTGATCGCGGTCGCCCGGCGGCTCGGCGAGCGCGTCGCCACACAGCTTCAGCGCAAGGGGCTGGCCGGCGGCGCTGTCGTGCTGAAGCTGAAGACCTCCGATTTCCGCCTGCTGACCCGGTCAAAGCGCCTGCCGAATGCCACGCAGCGCGCCTCGGTGCTGGCGGAAGCCGCCGAATTCCTCATCCGCCGCGACGCCGATGGCCGCCGCTTCCGCCTGATCGGCGTCGGCGTCGACGACCTTCGCCCCGCCACCGAGGCCGACCCGCCCGGCCTGTTCGACATGGCGTGAGCGGGCCGGGGAGCCGGGTTTTGCACGGCGTTAGCACGTTGATGCCGCGTTCCGGCCACCTTTGTCCGAGAGTTTTCTGATGTGTTGATTCTCGGCGCCGGTCCTAAATTCGACCATCCGGCCCGGCCGGGAAGTGATCGCCCAAGGCATGCTAGATAAGAAACGCGAAGGGACGAGAAATGGCCAAGAATACGATCTGCCTGTGGTACGACAAGGACGCTGAGGCCGCCGCCCGATTCTACGCCGAGACTTTTCCCGAAAGTGCCGTTGGCGGCGTCCACCGGGCGCCCAGCGACTATCCGGCGGGCAAGCAGGGCGATGTGTTGACCGTCGAATTCACGGTCCTCGGCATCCCCTGCCTGGGCCTGAATGGCGGCCCCATGTTCAAGCATAATGAAGCCTTCTCGTTCCAGGTCTCCACCGAGGATCAGCAGGAAACCGACCGCTATTGGAACGCCATCGTCGGCAATGGCGGTCAGGAGAGCGCCTGCGGCTGGTGCAAGGACAAATGGGGCATTTCCTGGCAAATCACGCCGCGCACGCTGATGGAGGCGCTGGCGGCCGGCGGCGGCGAAGCCAAGCGGGCGTTCGACGCGATGATGGAGATGCGCAAGATCGACGTCGCCGCCATCGACGCGGCCCGGCGCGGTTGACGGAGCGACAGGAGCGCGCTCGGCCTGGTTGGCGAGCGCGCTGCCCCCGCCCCTATCGCGGGGCCATGCGGATGGCGCCGTCGAGGCGGACGGATTCGCCGTTGAAATAGCCGATCTCGATCATCGACAGGGCGAGCGCCGCATATTCCGATGGCCGCCCGAGCCGCTTCGGATAAGGCACCGATGCGGCGAGCGCCGCTTTCACATTCTCCGGCAGGCTGTGCAGCAGGGGCGTCTCGAACAGGCCGGGCAGGATCGTGTTCACCCGGATGTTCTCGTTCATCAGGTCGCGCGCGATCGGCAGGGTCATGGCGAGGACGCCGCCTTTGGAGGCCGAATAGGCGGCCTGCCCGATCTGGCCGTCCTCCGCCGCGACGCTCGCGGTGTTGACGACGACGCCGCGGTCGCCATCCGCCTGCGGCTCCAGCGTCAGCATCCCGGCGGCGGATTTGGCGATGCAGCGGAAGCTGCCGATCAGATTGACCTGGATGACCCGCTCGAAGGCGTCGAGCGGGAAGGACTGGATCTCGCGTGTGTCCTTGGCGCGGCCCGCCGTCTTCACCGCGCTGCCGATGCCGGCGCAATTCACCAGTACGCGCTCCTGGCCATGCGCCGCGCGCGCCTTGGCAAAGCCCGCGTCGACCTCGGCCTCCGAGGTGACGTTGACGGCGCAGAAAACTCCGCCGATCTGCGCGGCGAACGCTTCGCCCGCCTCCGCATTCATGTCGAAGATCGCGACCTTGACGCCCTTGGCCGCCAGCGCCTCGGCGGTGGCGCGGCCGAGACCCGACGCGCCTCCGGTGACGATGGCGGCAACGGATGAGTCGAGCTTCATATGATGAGATCCTTGCTCTGGGACGCGGGGGCATTGCGTCCAGAGCTTAGCCTATCGGCGGCGCGGCGCGAAGCAGGCTCTACTCTTCCGGCTCGGTGATGAATTGCAGCGGATAGCCCTGGCGCTGGCCGGTCTCGGTGGCGAGCGTCGCCTTGGTCTCGGCGACGTCGCGCGTATAGACCGCGACGACGCAGGCGCCGAGCCGGTGCGCGGTGATCATGACGCTATGCGCCTGATCCTCGGTCATGTGAAAGACGCCCATCAGCACCCGCACGACGAATTCGCGCGGCGTGAAGTCGTCATTGACCAGAATGACCTTGTGCAGGCGCGGCCGCTGCGTCTTGGGCCGCACCCGGCTGCGTGGCTTGATGTTGATGTCACTCATCGACAGCACTGTCCCGATGGCAAAACGGCTGGAATCGCCGGATATTAGCCATGTGTTTTTCAATTCGTCCATCCGCCCTCAGGCGAATATCCCCGGCTCAGCGGCGGCCTCCGACCTCGTCAATGTGAAGCAGCAGGTCGGCTGGGTCCTCATAGACACGGTATGCGCCCGATTGCCGGAGTTCGTCCGGCCCGTAGCCGCCGCTCAGAACCCCGACGCCCAGCGCCCGGCAGCGAATCGCGGCCAGCATGTCCCAGATGCTGTCGCCGACGACGACGGCGGTCTCGATCGGCGCCCCGAGCCGATCGGCGGCGGCGAGGAAGAGATCCGGGTCGGGCTTGGCGTATTTGACCTGATCGCGCGTCACCACCGGGATTTTGGCCGGGTCGACGCCGAGCGCTTCCAAATTCACCGCCGCCGTCTCCATGCGGCCGCTGGTGGCAATGGCCCAGGGCACGCCGGCCTGGGTCAGCCAAGCCAGCAATTCGCGCGCGCCCGGCAGCGGGCGGATCTGGCGCCCGTGGCGCAGATAGGCGGCGGCGTGGGCCTGACGCAGGCGTTCTGTGCGTTCGGGGCTGATCTCGAGTCCCGTCTCGCGCAGGAGCTGGTTGGTGAACAGCCCGCCGCTCATGCCGATCTTGCGGTGGATGCGCCAGACCGAGAGGTCGATATTCTCCGAATCCAGCGCCTCCTTCCAGGCCAGGACGTGCTGGTAGACGCTGTCGACGAGCGTGCCGTCGAGATCGAACAGGAAGACCGTTTGCAAGCGCATGTCATGCCTCCTTCCGCGCCCTCTCTCGCGGGCGCCGAAGGGTCCAATGTGGCGATCATGCACGGTTTGAGCAAGCCGCACCGCTTTCAAACACGTCCGGCGCTTGGTATTGCGCCAAGTTCCGCCTACCTCCGGTGAGAGGGCAGCAGGGGGCGCATTCACGAAGGAGCATGTTATGAATATCGGTTTCATAGGCTTGGGGCAGATGGGCGTCGCGATGGCGGCCAATCTGCTGAAGGCCGGGCATACGGTCACCGTCTACAACCGCACGCGCGGCAAGGCCGAGCCGCTGGCCGCGCTGGGGGCGAAGGTCGCCGGGAGCGTCGCCGAGGCCAGCGGCAACGATGTGGTCATCACCATGCTCGCCGATGACAAGGCGCTCGAAGCGGTCGCGCTGGGCGAAGGCGGCATCGTCGCCAGCCTGCCGAAGGGCGCCATGCATGTGTCGTCGAGCACGATCAGCCCCGCTCTGTCCGAGACGTTGACCGAAGCCCATGCCAAGGCCGGGCAGCGCTATGTCGCGGCGCCGGTGTTCGGGCGGCCCGAGGCGGCCGCTGCCGCCAAGCTGTTTGTGATGGCCGCCGGCGCGCCGGACGCCGTCGCCGCCGCGCAGCCGATCTTCGACGCCATCGGACAGAAGACCTTCGCCGTTTCGGAGACGCCGAAAGCGGCAAATCTGGTGAAGCTGAGCGGCAATTTCCTGATCGGCTGCGTGATCGAATCGCTCGGCGAGGCCATGACGCTGGTCGGCAAGGGCGGCGTCGACCGCAATCTCTATGTCGAAATTCTCAGCTCAACCCTGTTTCCCGGGCCGATCTATGGCACCTACGGCAAACTGCTCGCCGAAGGCAATTTCCAACCGCCCAAATTCGCCGCGCCGCTGGGGCAAAAGGACATCCGCCTGACCCTTGCCGCCGCCGAGGCCATGAACGTTCCGCTCCCCCTCGCCAGCCTGCTGCGCGACCGCCTGCTCACCCTGATGGCACAAGGCGGCGCAGATCTCGACTGGTCCGCATTCGGCCGCCTCGCCGCCCGCGACGCCGGGGAAGGTTGAGCGGGATCGCAAGACCGCGTCCAAAATCTTGTCGTTCCCGCGAAAGCGGGAATCCAGTACGCCGCAGTGCTCGTGTTGAGGCAGGGCCACACGACTGGGTTTGCCCCTTTACTGGATTCCCGCTTTCGCGGGAGGACAACAATAGGGCGGTTCGACTGAGCCCCGCGTTACCCGGCCCGCCCCTCTGGTAGATACGCCGTCCAGACCGCGTTCAGGCGCGCGGTCTCCTCCTGCAAAATGTCCACGAAAGCCTGCGCCGCCGGGGAGAGCACGCGGCGCGACGGCTCGATCAGCACCAGCTCGACCGGCAGAATGGGCCCGACGATCGGGTTGATGGTCAAAAGCGGCCGCTCGACATCGGACACCATCATGATGCCGGGCAAAATCGTCACCCAGTCGGAATTGGCGACGACGCCGAGCGTGCCCATCATGGCGTCGAGCTCGATCATGCGCTCGATGGCGATCCCGTTGGAAACCAGATAGGTCTCGATCAGCGCGCGCCGGGCATTCTGAGCGCCCGGCACGACGATCTTCAGAGGCGGCAGCGTCTTCAGCACCACCGGCGCCATATGCGTCATGGCCGCGCCGCCTCTCGACACCAGGACCTCGGGCGTCCGCAAGAACAATCGGCTCTTCAGGCCCGCCAGCCCCGGAAAGCCCGGCACCACGGCGAAATCCAGAGCGCCTGCCCTCACCTGACCCGTCAGCACGGCGCTGTAAGCCTCGACCACCCGCAATTGCACATTCGGATGCGCGGCGATGAAGCGCGACAGGGCCGGTGCCAGCGCGCAGCGGGTCATGGTCGGCATCAGCCCGACGGCGATCTCGCCGGTCAGCCCGCCCGCATAGCCGCGCACCGCGCTGTCCGCCGCCTGATAGGCGCGCAGCAATTCGATGCAGCGGCGATAGTAGCTGTCGCCCGCCGGGGTCGGCGCAACGGTGCCGCGCTCGCGGGAGAACAGGCGCGCGCCGAAACGGTCTTCCAGCTTGCGGATATGCTGGGAGACGCCCGATTGCGTCGCGTGCTCGCGCTCGGCGGCGGCGGTGAAGGAGCGCTCCTCATAGACGGCGACGAAGAGGCGGATGTCCTTGAAGGTCTCGGACAAGCGGCATCAACTTTTCTAATAGGGTTTAGCAAAACATATTATTGGGAGCACGCCCTAAGCGCACGTAGTTTCGTCGGAGGCAGACTGACGCCGGGCTTTTGGGGAATTTCCTCGATCCTCGGCTGCTCCCTCTCCCATGGGAGAGGGGACGACTGTGCCGTAAGCGAGCGACGGGAATGACCATCCATATGGCCGACATCGCGGAACAGCCGATCGACGAGCGCCATCTGCGCAACGCGCTGGGGCGCTTCGCGACGGGCGTCACCGTCATCACGACGCGCGCGCCGTCCGGCAAGCCGGAAGGGCTGACCGCGAACTCCTTCACCGCCGTCTCGCTGCACCCGCCGCTGGTGTCCTGGAGCCTGAAGCGGGCCGCCCCGTCCTATGCCGGTTTCCTCGCCGCCGATCATTTCGCGGTCAACATTCTCGCCGCCGACCAGCTCGCGCTCTGCCGCCATTTCGCGACCCCGCTCGCGGACAAGTTCGCCGGCATCCCCCATGCGGACGGCCTGCACGGCGCGCCGATCCTTGCCGGCTGCCTCGCCTCCTTCGATTGCCGCACCGAGACCACCATCGAGGGCGGCGACCATCAGATCTTCATCGGCCGGGTGATGCGCGCGACCTATCGCGACGGCGAGCCGCTGATCTTCAGCGCCGGGCGCCTCTGCCTGCCCGCGCTGATCGTCGAAACCACGCCGGCGGGGCCTGACGGCTTCCTGTCGGAGAATTGGGAAGGCTTATGAAACTCGGCTTCTTCACCATGCCCATCCATCCGGTCGGGCGCAACCTGACCGAGGTCTTCAAAGAGGACCGGGAGCTGGCGCTGATCGCCGACCGGCTGGGCTTCTCCGAGGGCTATTTCGGCGAGCACATCACCGACGCCGCCGAGACCATCACCTCGGCGCTGATCTTCATCGCCTGGGTGCTGAATGATACCAAGAATATCAAGCTCGGCACGGGCACGGTGAACCTGCCGAACCATCACCCGGCCATGGTCGCCGCCGAAGTCGCCATGGTCGATCACATGGCCGAGGGGCGTTTCATCTTCGGCATTAGCCCCGGCGGCCTGCTGTCGGATGCCGAGCTGTTCGGCAATCTCGACAAGGACCGCACGGCGATGTTCGTTGAGTCCATCGACCACATCCTGAACATCTGGGCCGGCGAGCCGCCGTACAATCTCAAGGGCCAGCACTGGACCATCTCGATCGAGCGCCAGACCATCAAGGAGATCGGCCAGGGCTACATCCACAAGCCCTATCAGCGCCCGCATCCGCCCATCGTCGTTACGGCGGTGGCGCCGTTCTCCAAGGGCGTCACGGAAGCTGCCGCGCGGGGCTGGGAGCCGATCTCGGCGAATTTCCTGCTGCCGGTCTGGGTGAAGTCGCATTGGCCAAAATACGCCGAAGGCTGCGCCAAGGGCGGGCGCGCGGCCGATCCGGCCAATTGGCGCGTCGCCAAGAGCATTTTCGTCGCCGACGACATGGTGATGGCCAAGCGCTATGCCACCGAGCCGGGCGGCCCGTATTTCCACTATTTCAATTCGCTGGCGACGAAGCTCGTGAAGAATGGGCGCGGCAACCTGTTCAAGGCCGACCAGAGCGCGCCGGATTCCTCGGTGACGCCGGAAGGCGTGGTCAGGGATCTCGTCATCTGGGGCACGCCCGAGAAGGTCGCCGACGACCTGCTCGCCTTCCGCGACGAGGTCGGCGATTTCGGCACGCTGCTCTATGCCGGCTTCGATTGGGTGGACCGCGATCTCGGTATCCGCTCGATGGAGCTGATGGCGGAGGAGGTGATGCCCGCCGTGAACCGCGCCATCGGCACAAAAAGCGAGGCCGCGGAATGATCCGGGTAGCGGTCGCGGGGCTCGGCTGGTGGGGCAAGCATATCGTGCGGCGCATGGCCGGGTCGGAGCTGGTGCGGATCACCACCGCCGTGGAGACGAACCCGGCGCTCGCCTCCTTCGCGGCGGAGCACGGGCTGGACTTCCGCTCCACGCTCGATGAGGTTTTGCGCGACGGCGAGATTGACGCCGTCATCCTGTGCACGCCACATTCGGCGCACACGGGTCAAGTGCTGGCGGCGGCGGCCGCGGGCAAGCATGTGTTCTGCGAAAAGCCGCTGGCGCTGACCCGCGCCGACGCGGCCCGCAGCGTCGCCGCCTGCTCCGATGCCGGCGTCGTGCTCGGCATCGGGCATGAGCGGCGCTATGAGCCCGGCATGGCCGAGATCGCCCGGCTGGTGCGCGAGGGCGAGCTCGGCACGATCATGCATGTCGAGGCCGATTTCAGCCATGACAAGCTTGCCAACGTCCCGCCCGGCGACTGGCGCACCGCGCCGAAAGACGCGCCCGCCGCCGGCATGACCGCCATGGGCATCCACCTGACCGACGCCTTCGTGCATCTGTTCGGACCTATCGCCGAGGTCTTCGCGATGACTGCCAGTCGGGTGACCTATCCCGACAATGGCGATGTGCTGAGCGTGCAATGCCGTTTCGCCTCCGGCGCGACGGGGCATCTGAACGCCATCCTGGTGACGCCGCTCTACATCAATTTCGTGGTGTTCGGTTCGGACGCCTGGGCGGAGCTGCGCAACCACACCCATCCCGACACGCCCGGCCCCTCGACGCTGACCGTGCAGCACCGCGACGGCCGCCGCGACGTGCGCCAGTTCGCGTGGACCGATACGGTGCGCGCCAATATCGAGCAGTTCGCCCGCGCCGTGACGGGCGAGGCGCCCTACCCGTTCACCGACGCCGAGAAGATCGGCAACATCGCCGCGCTGGAGGCCATCTGCCAATCGGCAGCGACCGGGCAGGCCGTGCCGGTTCCGCCCCACGCGGACCCAGCCAAGGCGCCCGCGTAACGCCTGGGGCGCGACCCGCTTTTGACGCGTTTTGCATGGAGTCGCCCGGCGTTGCCGCAGCCCAGCCTCTCCCATGGGAGAAGGTTGCACGCGAAGCGTGCCCGGTAAGGGGGTAATGACTCTCCGTGTGGCAAAGCCGCGTTTCACGATAGGGATTACCCCCTCACCCCAACCCTCTCTTCATGGGAGAGGGAGTTCGGCTGCAGTTGGGTTCGGGCGCGATTTGTTTCCGGCTAACCGTTCCCGGCCGGGACGCGATTGAGCCGTCGCCTGTCGACTGCCCTGCCCCATGCAAATCTGCATGGGCATCGAACAAGCTTGTCGGTTTTGCATCATCGAGGACCGCCCATCTTCGCTCGATGAAATTCTCCATCACAATTTCGACGTCTCGCGTCCGCCTCGCGGCCGCGAGACGGGACTAGGCGCCATGGCCCCGGTCAGCGGGAAGCAACCGCGCCTGGCGGTGGTCAGCGGCGATGCCGGCATGCGCCAGACCATCATCGACTGTCTTCAGCGCTACGACTTGTCCGCCGATTGGGGCGCCTCGCGCGAGGATCTCGACCGCATCGTCCGGGAGGGCGAGCCGAGGCTGATCATCCTCGATGCCCAACTCGGCGCGAGGAGCGGCTTCGACCTGTTGCGCGACATCCGCCGGGCCTCGAACGTGCCCGTCATCATGGTGGCGGCCGACCGGCGCAATGAGACCGAGCGGATCATCGGCCTGGAGCTGGGCGCCGACGATTATGTCACCAAGCCCTTCAGCCTCAGGGAGCTGATGGCCCGGGTGCGGGCGGTGCTGCGCCGGCATGAAAGCCGATCGCCCAAATCCGAGCACACCGCGCTGACCCGAGGCTACCAATTCGAGGGCTGGCGCGCGGACCGCAAGACCCGCCGCCTGACCGATCCGGCCGGCAATCACGTGCGGCTGACCCGGGCCGAATTTGCGCTGCTGCTGGCCTTCCTGGATGCGCCGCAACGCATGCTGACCCGGGACCAGCTCCTCGGCGCCACCTCCATGCATGAGGGCGTCTACGACCGCAGCATCGACGTGCGGGTGCTGCGGCTGCGGCGCAAGCTGGGCGACGATCCGGTCAAGCCGCATTTCATCCTGACCGAGCGCGGCATCGGATACAGCTTTGGCGTGCCGGTCGAGGTTTACTGAAACGCCTGACCCTTGGCCTCCGCCATGTCATGGCCGCGTCACGCGCCGACGGGGCCCTCGAACCATGCCCGCGCCACATGCGATTCATGCAGGGTGACGCGGATCTTTGCCAGATTGTGCGCGTCGGTGCCGAGATCGCCCTTGCGCGTGGCCTCGGCCATGCGGTCGAAGATGTGGCGGCACAGGAATTCGGTGGTGGTCAGGGCCCCGCGCATCTCGGCGACCTCGTCGAGATTGGCGTAGTTGATCGGCGCCAGCACCGCCTTCAGCGCCTCCGAGGCGCGGCCGATATCGACCACGACATTATGCGGGTCGAGTTTTTCGCGGAAAAAGGCGACGTCGACGATGAAGGTCGCGCCATGCGTCTTCTGCGCCGGGCCGAAAAATTCATGCGGCAGGCTATGGGCGATCATGATGTGCTCGCGCACTTCCAAGGCATACATTCGGGAGCGTCCTTTCGCTTCGACTGTGATCCGGGGCGTTCAGGGTCATGCGCGCCGGTTACCGTTGGATTTCGAGGCCGGTGACAATTGTAACGCGAAGAGCCCTGGCGGCCTCGCCTCGCCGCTCGATCCGCCCGGCCCGCTGGTCTAGGATGCCGCGGGCTCAGAAAGGACCGATCGATCGTGACCGCAGCCACCATCCACTGCCTCGGCCTGCTGGTGCTCGACCGCATCGTCGAGGTCGACCGCCTCCCGGGGCATGACGAGAAAGCCATGGTTGCCGCGAGGCGCGAGACGGCGGGCGGACCGGCGCGCAATGTCGCGGCGGCGCTTGCCGCCTGGGGCGAGCGCGCCGTGCTGATTTCGGCCATCGGCGACGACGCGGCAGGCGGGCTGCTGATCGACTCTCTCGGCGCGGACGGGCTCGGCCCCGAAGGCATCGCCGTCGTCGGCGGCATGGCGACGGGCACCACCATCATCATCGTCGACGCAACCGGCGAGAAGGCGATCCTGATCGATCCCGTCGCCGAAAGCGTGCTGGCGGGCATCGGCCGCGACCTGATGCCGGAGCCCGGCGACGTGGTGGTCGCCAATCTCTACCATCCTGGCGCGGTCACTGCCGCCTTCGCCCAGGCTGCCGCCTGCCGCGCGGCGTCCGTCATCGATCTGGAATTGCCAGAAATCGAGCGCTGGGGCTGGGACGCCGCCTTCGAGACGGCGGCGGGCGCGGGCCTTACGCTGACCAACCGGCAGGTTCTGTCCGCCTGGACGGCAAGCGTCGGGGTCGAGGGCACGCTCGAGGACGGCGCGGAACGGCTGGCACGGCGCCTCGCCGGTGAGGGCCGGCGCGCCTGCGTCACGCTGGGCGATCTCGGCCTCGTCGCCTGCGATGCCGGACGCATCGTCCGCGTGCCCGCGCTGCCGGTCAAAGCGCGCGACACGACCGGCGCGGGCGACACCTTCCTCGCCGCCTTCATCCACGCCGAACGGCTCGGCAAGAGTTTCGACGATGCGCTGGCGCTGGCGAGTGCCGCCGCCGGCCTGTTCGTCCAGTCCGGCCGTCCCTCCTGGCCGGAGGTCGAGCTGCGGGCGCGGCCGATCGGATGACGCATCCGACCAAAGGTCATCGCTAAAGCGTGAGATGCACGGCATCTGTCCCCTCAGTAGAGTTCGAAGCGCCCGGCAAAATGCTCGATGCGCATCTGGGAAAAGGACAGTCCATGCATCGCAAATTCCTCCCCGCGCTCGGCGCGGTTCTGCTGGCGGCACTCATGACCGCCGCATCGATTCCCTCCTCCGCTCCCGCCAGCGCCCAGGCGGAGCAGCGCGTCCGCGTACGGGGCACGGTCATCGGCCTGAGCGGCCAGACGCTGTCGGTCAAAACCCGCGAGGGCGCAACCGCCGAGATCGCGCTGGCCGACGGCTATGCGGTGGCGGGCGTGGTGCGCGCTTCGCTGGCGGACATCAAGCCGGGCGATTTCGTCGGCATCGCCTCGCTGCCGAAATCGAGCGGAGGCGACGGCGCGCTGGAAGTGCTGATCTTCCCGCCCGCCATGAAGGGCACCAATGAAGGGAGCTATGGCTGGGATTTGCAGCCCAACAGCACCATGACCAATGGCTCGGTCGCCAATGCCGTCAAGGATGTCGACGGGCACACCGTTACCGTCACCTACAAGGGCGGGGAGAAGAAGATCAACGTGCCCGAGGGGACGCCGGTCGTCACCTTCGCCGCCGCGACGCCCGCCGATCTGAAGGCCGGCGCCGCCGTCTTCGTCAATGCCGAGAAGGGCGCCGGCGGCGCAATCACCGCCCGCCGCGTCGCCGTCGGTCTGAACGGCGTCGTCCCGCCGATGTAAGCTGGGGGCTGGGCGCATTTTGCGCCCGCTAGCCTTGCCTCAGCCGCCGAAATCGATGACGGTTTCCTCGCCTGCCTTGATCTCGAACGGCTCGACGGCCGTGAGCGGATTGCCGCTGGTCAGCCGGTAGCGTCCGGGCGGCAACTCGATGGGGATGTCGCGCGGCACGGCGCCCATGGTGAACTTGCCGCCGGCCTCCTGCTCGATCCAAAGCCGCTTTTCGGAGTCGGTAAACAGATATTGCTCGTCCTTGTTGTTGATCAGGCGCAGCGAACCGACATGCTTGTGAAAATCGACAATGACGGTCTCGCCCTTTTTGATCTCCAGGGGCTTGACCGTGATGAGCCCGCTATTGCCCTTGATATGATACCGCCCCTGCGGCAGCTCGAGCGCCACGCCCGCCGGAATGACGCCTGACGGATTGCTGTCGCTCACCAATATTTTCCGGCCGTTCTCATTGAAGAGATATTCGTTGCTCTTGTTGTTGACGATCTTGAGCGTGCCGGTAAAGCCTCCGGCCTTCACCACCCTCTGCTGAGGCGCCGGCGACGCCGATTCCGGCCCGGGCGCCGCGTTCAGGGCCGTCTTCGGCTCGGGGCCGGGGCTGGGGTCTGGATCGGCGGGTGCGGTCTCGCCCGTCGCTTGGGGCGCGAGCATGATTTCGGCGGTCAGCGCCGAATGCTCCCAGGGGATCTGGCGCTTGCCCGTCGCCGCCATGACCTCGCGGCGGACCTGGACCAGGACGGCCGGCAAATCCTTCCCCTGCGCGGTGATGTGCTTGACCAGCGCGCCGGCATAGGGCGAGTTGCGGCTCCGCACGCCGTCCAAGGCGACGTTGCCCGGCTGAGTCGAAAAGCTGATCAGCGTGCCGGCCCCGGCTTCCTGGGCGGTCAGGCCACTACCGATGGCCGCCGAGCGGGTGCCCATCGCGCGCGCAAGATTTCGGGAGAGCGGATTGTCACGGCAGGCATCGACGAAGAGGAGATTGGTTTCCGTCGCCGCCTCCATGACGCGCTGCACGACATCGAGGCCGACCATCTCGAAATCCAGCGACTCGGCGGTCTTGAGCTCCGCGTCGACGGGAACGAGGTAATTCTTGCCGCCGACCTGCAGGCCGTGGCCGGCGTAGAAGAACATGCCGACAGAGGCGCCGCGCAAGGCTTCGGCGAATTGCCGGATGGTGCGGTCCATGCCGCTCTTGTCGAGATCGAGCCCCCTTATAACCTTGAAGCCCAGTTTTTCGGCGGCGGCAGCCATGTCGACCGCGTCGTTCCTGGGATTGTCGAGAACCGAGGCATTCCGGTAAGCCGCGTTACCGATCACCAGCGCGACGCGGCCCTCGGAAGCAAGCGCAACCGAGGCGGCATTGCCAGCGGCGAGCGCCAGGAGCACCAGCGCAAGTCGAGAGATCGCCTGAAACATGAGGCCCACCTGGCGAAAGCTGAAAAGATCATCGCAATATTTATCTCGGCCGAGGAATAGGCACTGAATAGGGCGCGGTGGAGGCTTCATATAGCCTGTGCGCCAGACGCTGAATTGCCGGAAAGGCAAATATCGGGGGCCGGGTTGTGGTTATTACTTCGGCGGCAAGGCTTCGGGCGGATGGGCGGGTCTCGCAGAACCGGGCCATTTACTCCGTCGCCCCGGCCGTCAGAGCCGGGGCCCACTCGCCTCTCCGCTGGCACGGTGCCCGCTGCTCTGTGAGTGGGGCCCGGTTCGGCCTGACGGCCGCCCGGGACGACGGGGAGAGGTTTAGCTGAGAAAGGAAAGCCCTCTCCCATGCAGGGAAAGGGCTGTTGCTGGGTCTGACCGTGCGCCGTGGGCTGCGAATCAGCCCTTCACGCCGAGCAGTTCGACGTCGAAGATCAGCGTGGCGTTCGGGGGGATGACGCCGCCGGCGCCGCGCGCGCCATAGCCGAGCTGCGGCGGGATGACCAGCGTGCGCTTGCCGCCGACCTTCATCGTGGCAACGCCTTCGTCCCAGCCGCCGATCACCTGCTTGGTGCCGATGCTGAACTCGAACGGCTCGCCGCGATCGACCGAGCTGTCGAACTTGGCGCCCTTGACGCCGTCCTTATACAGCCAGCCGGTGTAATGCATGACGCAGATCTGGCCGGTCTTGGGCGTCGCGCCGGTGCCGACCTTGGTGTCCGTGATTTGCAGGCCCGATGGTGTCGTCATGGTCTTTCCCGAGGTTTGGCCCAGGACCGGGCCGGGGGTGAAACTTGTGAGTGCGCCGGCCAATGCGGCAGCCATCGTCAGCGCCGCCAGGCCGCGCGCTCGTGGAAATCCTTGCATGCTCTTCCTCCTTGAGATCGGATGCGTGAGAGCTTTAGCCGAAGCGCCCCCTCACTCCCATCGGTTTTCAAGCACGGTGCCTACCCTGCCTGCCTGATCGAACCCGCAACCGGCGCCGCCGGCTGTTCCGAGGCGCCGACGATCTCGCTCCAATGGTCCGAAGCGAATTGTGATAGCGACAGGAGCTCGCGCAAAGCTTGCTCGGTCTCGGGCGGGGAGACCGCCGCCGCCTGCCCCGGCCCGGCGCTGTCGCGCCAATAGGCGATCAGCGCCATGCCGGAGGCCAGCGCCTGAGAAATATGGCGCGGGGCCTGGGCGACGATGAGGTTAAGCGTCGCACGCCGGCCGTCGCGGGCCGAATAGGCGCGCAGCACGCTGTCCTCATTGCCGGTTTTTACGGTCGCGAGCGTCAGCAGCAGGCTCTCGGCGGCGGCGCCGATCATGGCGCAGGCGGCGAGCCACGCCTCTGCGCTGCGGCAGCGCAGCGCTTCCTGCGCGCGCTGGTGATAGGCGTCGCCGAAACGGCCGCGAAAGCCGGCGAAGGCCGCCGCGAGCGCGCCGGGCTGAAGAGTGATGAATTGCGCGGCCTCGGCTTCCGGCAGCCAGCTCTCGCCATGGCTGGTCAGGCAGTAGCCGCCGCCATCGTTCACGCCCTGGTTGGAGGTGGCGCGCACGCCGGGCCGCAGCACGCCGCGCCGGCACAGCTCCCAGGTCGCCTCGAAGAACACGCCGCTCGCCTCCTGCGCCGTCCGCTCCCAATGGCCGGAATGTTGCGACTGCGCGATCGCCCATTGCCGCGCGGCGGTCGGAGCGTAGATGTCGTAGCCGTAATGGCTGCCCGCCGGATTGGTGCGGCTGCTGCCGCCGCGCGCATTCACCGCGATGCGGTCGCGGAGAAGTGTCAGCGTGAAGGCAATCGCTTCATCCAGCGTCGGCATGCTATGGCCCCCTCGATAGCCCCCAACTCCCAGGAATCGCCCTGAGTCTGCCAGGTTGCGCAACTCGGTCGGCGCGCTTGTCCACGCAAATGAGAGCATCACCTCCCGCGCCAAACGCAAAACACTCTTCACAGCCAAGCCGAAGATAAAGTCGAAATATCGGCACCTTGGTGACCGCATGCACAAGTGAATACCGGGCCGCCCTCGCCGTCGAGCGCCGGACCTCCGCGCGGGAGGGCGCCGCCGGGCCTAAATTCTCACGCAGCCAGAACGTCTTATCTGATGGCCGCGCGGATTCGTCCGTTTTAACGGGCGCGGGTCGGTGATAATCCGACTAAACCAGTCGGGAATGGCGCCCCGCACATGCGGGCCGTCGCGCTTTGGGGAGCGGAGGCGATGTTTCGTCCGCGCATGAAGAGCCGTGTCAGCGGCATTTCCGTCATTGGCGAGCTGAAATGGCGCGCCTGGAACGGCGTCGTCGCCGATGTCTGGTCGGTGAATTGCGCGGCCGACGCTTGCGGCGAATATTATTCCGAGGACCCGCGCCTGTTCGTCGTGCTGGAGATGGACGGCCCCGGCGGCATCGCGCTGCAGGGCGAGAGCGAACGGGCGGGCGGGATGGTCGGCCGGCAATCGATCAGTTACATCCCCGCCGGCTACCCGATCCGGGGGAGCGTGGACGGCGCGTTTTTCATGCGCCATCTCGATCTGCATCTCGACGTGCCAGCGCTGATGCGCCGTTTCGGCGGCGAACTCGACGCGGAGCGGCTGGAGATCCCCCGCCTCGGCTTTCAGGACGCGCGCATCGCCGCGTTGCCTGCCCTGATCGCCGCCGAATGCACCAGCGACGCCCCGCTGCATGACCTCTATGGCGACGGGCTGCTCGGTGCCCTGCTGACGGCGCTGTTCGGCGTCGAGCGCAAGACCGGGCGGCGGCGCAGCCAGCTCTCGGGACGACAATTGCAGCGTGTGAAAGCCTATATCGAGGACCATTGCCTGGAGAACATCCGGCTGAGCGAACTGGCTGAACTCGCCGGCCTGTCGCCGACCTATTTCAGCCATGCCTTCAAGGCCTCGACGGGCGTTGCGCCCTATCGCTGGCACATGCGGGCGCGCATCCGCAAGGTGCAGCGGCTGCTGCTGGAAAACCACGCCCCGATCACCGATGTGGCGGCCGTCGCGGGCTTTGCCGATCAGGCGCATCTGACTCGCGTCTTCAAGCAGCATGTCGGCCTGACGCCGGCGGCATGGCTGCGCGATCATGCGCAGTAGCCCCGGCACAGAGGCGAGGCGGCCACAGTGCTGCGCCATTGCGTCACAAGCCCGCCCGGCTGACCAAAAACCTTCAGCGCTCCGAAAAACCCTTCAATACAGGATGAGATATCCGACCTAGACAGTCGGGATTAACCGCAAGGGGGTCCGGCGCGAACAGGCAGGCGCGGGAATTGCGGCCGGTGGGGCACGGAGATTGGGGAGTATCGGGCTTTGGCACGACAGGCAAGGATTGCGTTATTGAGCGGGGTTGCGGCGGCGGCATTGCTGCTGCCGGAGACGGTTTGGGCGCAAACGCCCCTCAACCCCATCGTCGTTGAGGGCGCCAATCAGGTGGCACCCGCCGCGACCGACGAAGGCGCTCCCACCACGACGGAAAGCGCGACCGGCCCGGTCAACGGCTACGTGGCAAAGACCACCGCGACCGGCTCCAAGACCGCGACGCCGATCACGGAAATCCCGCAATCGGTCTCGGTGATCGGACGGCAGGAGCTGGAAGATCGCGGCGTCACCAAGGTCGACGAAGCGCTGCGCTACACGCCGGGCGTTTTCGCCCAGCCCTTCGGCAACGACAACGACACCAACTGGATTTACATCCGCGGCTTCGACGCGACCCAGACCGGCGTGTTCCAGGACGGCTTGCAGCTCTTCAGCTTCGCCTTCGGCGGCAATTATACCGACTCCTTCTCGCTGGAGCGCATCGAAGTGCTGCGCGGCGCGTCCTCGGTGCTCTATGGCGGCAGCAATCCGGGCGGGCTGGTCAATCTCGTGACCAAGCATCCCGATGGCGAGCGCCTGCGCTATCTGGAGAGCGGCATCAACGACGCGGGCGATGCCTGGCTTGGCTTCGACATCGGCGACAAGGCCAGCCCCGCCATCGATTACCGCATCACCGGCCGCATCGGCGGCGGGGACGGCTACACTGATTTCGAGGATGAGTTCCGGGGCTTCATCGCGCCCGCCGTCACCTTCCATGTCGACCGCGACACCGATTTCACCGTGCTCGCCAACTACACCTTCCTCGACGAGACGCATGGCGGCGGCGGCTTCCTGCCCTATATCGGCACGGTGGTGGATGCCCCTTTCGGCAAGATCTCGCCCGAGCGGAATTTCACCGAGCCGGGCATCGACGAATATCAGCGCCGTCAGGCCAGCATCGGCTATGAGTTCGAGCACCGTTTCTCGCCGGATTGGGCGGTGCGCCAGAATCTGCGCTACGGCTACAGCGATCTGCATGAGGTGGCGCCGTTTACCTTCGGCTATACGAATCTGGATGAAAACGGCCTTCCGAAGGACGCTCTGCTGAACCGCTTCGATTTCGAGCACCGCTCGACGGTGAACAGCTTCCTCGTTGACAATCAGGCCGAGGGCCGCGTGCAAACGGGACCTATCGAACACCGGCTGCTACTAGGCTCAGACTATAAGTGGTGGCGGCTCGACCAGCTTCAGCTCTCCGGCTTCGGCACGCCGATCGACGCCGTCAATCCGGTCTATGGCGCGCCTCAGCCGCCCTTTACCTTCATCACCGATCAGGTTGTCACGCTGGAACAGCTCGGCTTCTACGCGCAGGACCAGTTGCGCTTCGGCGACGGCTGGATCGCGACGCTGGGCGGGCGTTATGATCATGTCGACATGCAGGCCAAGGGCACCGGGGCGTTCGATACCTCGGACGATCAGTGGAGCGGCCGGGCCGGCCTTGCCTATGAATTCAAGAACGGCCTCACGCCCTATGCCAGCGTCTCGACCTTCTTCAATCCACAGATCGCCAATGCCGGGCAGGGCTTTGTCGAGCCCGAGACCGGGCAGCAATATGAGGTCGGCGTCAAATACGCGCCGAAATGGTTCGACGGCATCATCACCGCAGCGCTGTTCGATCTCACCAAGCAGAATGTGCTGACGGGCGCGTTTCCAAATCAGGCGCTTGTCGGCGAGGTCAATTCCCAGGGCATCGAGCTCGAGGCCAAGGCCAACCTCACCAAGGATCTCCGGCTGACCGCGTTCTTCACCGCCTTCGACCTTGAGATCACCAAGGATGCCTCGCGGGACCTCGTCGGCAATACGCCCTTCCTGGTGCCCGAATTGCAGACCGGCATCGCGCTCGACTACACCTTCCATGACGGCGCGCTGCAGGGCGTCTCGCTCGGCGGCGGCATCCGCTATCAGGGCGAGAGCTGGGCCGACAACGACAACACGAGGAAGGTGCCGGACGTCGCCCTGTTCGACGCCAAGATCGGCTATGCCAAGGACAATTGGGGCATCGACCTCAACGTGCTGAACCTGTTCGATGAGGAATATGTCTCGGGCTGCCAGGGCCTCACCACCTGCAGCTATGGCGAGGGCCGCGTGGTCAAGCTGAAGACGCATATCACGTGGTAGCGGGCGGCTCGGCCCGCCGCCACCATCGACTGGGCGATGCTGGGGACCGCGCTGGCGGTTCTACGCGGGACCCGAGCGATCCAATCCCGAGATCTGCCTTTGGACCGGCGATGCCCGCAGCGTTAACGCAGAGTTTCCAATCATCGTCCCGGACCCCGCGCAGCGGTGAGCCGGGACCCAATGGCCTGTCAGCAGGCACTGCGGCAATGTGAGAGGCGAGTGGGCCCCGGCTCTGACGGCCGGGGCGACGGAAGAGGCGCGAATTTCTGCAGCGAAACCGTGCCAGCCGGTTCATCGCGGCCCGCTAGGCGCTGTCCCTGCCGTTGCGGGGCGGGGGTGCGTTCGGGAACCTCGCGCTGAGCTGGGTGCCCTGCCCTGGCGCCGACCTGATCGTCAGTGTGCCGCCGATCGACTCGACGCGCTGCCGCAGCCAGCGCAAGCCCAGGTTCCGGCCGGGTTTCAGCGCCTCGTCGGTCGAGAAGCCGGGGCCGGCATCGCCGACGGTGAGGGTGACGCTCTCCTCCTCGCAGGAGGCGGTGACGGACTGGCCCAGCCCGCCCGCATGCGAATAGGCGTTCGCCAAACCTTCCTGCACCACCCTGAACATGCAGATCGTGACCGGCAGCGGGAGTTCGTCGGGAAATGAGGACAGGTCGCATTTGACCGCCGTGCCGGTCGCGGTCTCATGCGCCAGAACCGCCCGCTCCACCGCCTCATGGGCCGACAGCCGCCGCAGCTCCGGCAGGGGCAGGCCGGAGGCGATGTCCCGCAATTCGCGCATCGCGCCGGCCGTCGCCTGCGCAATCACGTCGACGACGTCGCTGACGGCGCGGGGCTCGCCGGGCTCGTCCTCATCCGCGTCGGGCTTGAGCTCGTACATGCGCAGCAAAGCCAGCGCGAGCAGTTGCACCGGCCCGTTCTCGAGCTCCGAGCTGATGCGGCGCAATTGCTCCTCGCCGAGCTCGATGCCGCGCCGGTTCGCCTCCTGCAGGCGCTCGCGCAGAGCCTTGTTGACCTCGCCGAGGCGGATTTCCTCCTCCAGGCGGCGCTCGATCTCCAGCCGCTGCGCCTCGATGGTCTGGCTGCCGTTCTGCACCACGGCGAACAGCACCCCGATCATGAGCAAGGTGGTCAGGCCGACGACGATCCAGGTCCGCCGGCGGATCGAATCGAGCTGCGCCTCCAGCACCTGCGCGCCGGAGACGATCTCGATGACGGCGATGACCTTGCCGCCGTCCTTCTCGTGCAGCGGCGCGTAGACGGTGCGGATGGCGCCCTCGTCACGCTTGTCGCGAAACAGCATTCGCAGGCGCTTGTCCAGGAGCGTGGTGCGGACCTCGCCGCCGAGCGCGTCCTGCACCTCGCCCGGCACGGGAAATTTCTTGCCGGTCAGATCCTTGTGCGTGGAATAGGCGATGGTGCCGTCGGGCTGCCAGATCGCCACCGAGGTCAGGCGGCTCCAGAGCGGCGTCAGGCGCAAGCTCCTGTCGACGGCTGCCGCGATCTGAGCCGTGTCGCGCTCGCGGGCGGCGAGCAGCGGCACGATCGGCGACAGCAGGCCCTGCACATAGGCGGAATCCGTCAGCGCGGCGTTCTGCGACAGTTCCCGCTCGATCTGCATCAGCACCCAGCCGCCCAGGATCGCCATGCCGTTGCACAGGATGATGGCGGCGGCGAAGGCAAAGCGGGAGGACAGGGACAATCCCGGCAGCAGCGCCGAAAGATGATAGGCGCCGATGCGCGCCCCCTTCCAATGTCGCCGGGGGCCGGGAGCGCCGACGGGCCTCTGATGCCAAACGGGCATGAACCGGCCGATGCGGGACGCGACGGACTGGAGCATGGTGTCGCTCATGAATGACGCCCGAACGTAAAATTAATCCAGCACTCCAACCCACATCCAATGCGAGGAATTGTCGAGAGACCAAAGTCCAGTCATTAGGATGGTGCGACACAAAAACCGCCGCCGCCGGGGGCGTTTCACCCGCATGTGATCGAGGCGGGGAGGCGAGCAGCGCTGGCATACGGTCTACCAGCGTGTCGCCAGCGTTCGAGGCCTCAACTTAGCGGCATTGCGGCAGCCGCGTCCGTGGATATAGCCACGCCTTAGGCATCATTTTCCACGCGTAGCCAAGCGGTTACATGTCCTCGCTTCGGACCGGAGGCATGCGGCGCGGCACCGGCGAGGACTGCACGATCGAGGTGTTGGTCATGGCATAGGGGATAATCTGGTCGATCAGCCGCTCCAGGTCGGCGACCGAGCGGACATAGGCGCGGGCAATAAAGCAATCCTCGCCGGTGATCCGGTCGCATTCGACGATGTCCGGCAGACCTTGCAGGATCTCGGCGACGGTCTGCAATTGCCCCGGCATCGGCCGGATGCGCAGCCAGGCCGCCAGCGGGCGTCCGAGCGCCTTGGCGCTCACGGCCAGCGTATAGCCCTCGATCACTCCGGCCTCCTCGAGCCGCCTGATCCGCTCCGATACGCTCGGCGCCGACAAGCCGACGAGGCGCGCCAGTTCGGCGATGCTGGTGCGCGCGTCCTGCACGAGGGCCCGGAGGATGCGGGCGTCGACCTGATCCAGAGGGCCATTTTCATATCGAAGCCGTTTCACCGGATTGCGCCTTTGATGCTGGGCTGGATTAGCGATCATAGCCTTTCAGCGCCCATGGAAACAGATAGGGAAGACTCTCATAGTCGGAGTGAGGAGAATGCCATGCCCCCTGCCGCGCCGACGCTGACCCGCATCGCCCATGCCGCCCCGCCGCATCTCTGGTTCGGCGTCAGCGCGGTGTTCCATTATCTCGGGCCGTCCTTCGCCGTGCTGCTGTTTCCGGCGGTCGGGGTATTGGGCGTCGCGTGGCTGCGCATCGCCTCGGCGGCGCTGATCTTCGCGCCCTGGACGCGGCCCTGGCGCACCATCCGCGAGGCCGATGCGCGGACGCGGCTGCTGCTCGCCGCCCTCGGCGCCTGTCTGGCGGTCATGAACACCGCCTTCTATCTTGCCCTCGACCGGTTGCCGATGAGTCTGGTCGCGGCGATGGAATTCGTCGGCACCATCGGCGTCGCGGTCTACGGCCTGCGGACCGGGCGCAATTTCGCCGCGCTCGGCCTCGCCGTGCTCGGCGTCGTCCTGCTCATCGACGTCAAATGGTCGAGCGATCCGCTCGGGCTGTTCTGGGCCTTCGTCAACGGCGCGCTGTTCGTCGGCTATATCCTGCTCGGCCACAGGATGTCCGAGGGCGGCGCGAGCGGCGGCGTCGAACGGCTGGGCGCGGCGATGACGATCGCCTTCCTGTTCATTCTGCCCGTCGGCCTGGTCCAGGTCATCCGCGTCGCCGGCGAGCCGCGATTGCTGCTGGCGGGCATCGCTGTCGGGCTGTGCTCCTCGGTGATCCCCTATGTCTGCGACCAGTTGGCGATGTCGCGGCTGCCGCGCGCAAGCTTCGCCCTGCTGCTGGCCCTGCTGCCGGCGGCGGCGACCATCATCGGGGCCATCGTGCTCGCGCAGATCCCGAGCGCGCGGGACATATTGGGCGTGCTGCTGGTGATGCTCGGCGTCGCCGTCCACAAGCCGGCGAACGCGCTCGCAAGCGAAGCGGCGCCCGCTTAGCGCGGGCTTCGCATGGATCTGGACGCGGCGCGGGCCGCCTAGATGTGCAGCACGCGCCCGTAAGCGTCGAGCACGGATTCGTGCATCATTTCGGACAGTGTCGGATGCGGGAAGATGGTGCCCATCAGCTCGGCTTCCGTCGTCTCCAGGGTCTTGCCGATGGTGTAGCCCTGGATCAGCTCGGTGACTTCGGCGCCGATCATATGCGCGCCGAGCAGTTCGCCGGTCTTGGCGTCGAGCACCGTCTTGACGAAGCCCTCGACCTCGCCGAGCGCGATGGCCTTGCCATTGCCCTGATAGGGGAATTTGCCGACCTTGACCTCGTGACCGGCGGCCTTCGCCGCCTTCTCCGTCAACCCGACCGAGGCGATTTGCGGCGAGCAATAGGTGCAGCCGGGGATGTTCTTGACGTCCATCGGATGCACGCCCGCGAAGCCCGCGATCTTCTCGACGCACAGCACGCCCTCATGCATGGCCTTGTGCGCCAGCCAGGGCGCGCCTGCCAGATCGCCGATGGCGTAGATGTTGGGGACGTTGGTCTCGCCATAGGGGCCGATGACGACATGGCCCTTCTCGACCTTCACGCCCTGCTCTTCCAGGCCGATATTCTCGACATTGCCGGTGATGCCGATGGCCAGGATGACGCGGTCGACGGTGAGGTTTTCGGTCTTGCCGTCCGCCAGCGTCAGCGTCGCCGTGACATTGTCCTTGCCGGTCTTCAGCTTGTCGACCTTGGCGCCGGTGTGGATCTTCATGCCCTGCTTCTCGAACGCCTTGCGGGCAAAAGCGGAGACCTCCTCATCCTCGACAGGCAGGATGCGGTCGAGCACCTCGACGACGGTGGTTTTCGCGCCCATGGTGTTGAAGAAGCTGGCGAATTCCATGCCGATGGCGCCGGATCCGATCACCAGCAGCGAATTCGGCATGGTCTCGGGGATCATGGCTTCCTTATACGACCAGATCAGCTTGCCGTCCGGCTCTAGGCCCGGCAGCGTGCGGGCGCGGGCGCCGGTCGCCAGGATGATGTTCTTGGCCGTGATATCAGGCATCGGCTTGCCGTCCTTGCCGGTGAGCGCGACGGCGCCTTTGCCCTTCAGCTTGGCGCTGGCGTCGAAGACGGTGATCTTGTGCTTCTTCATCAGGAAGCCGACGCCGTTCGACAGCTTCTTCGACACCGCGCGCGAGCGGGCAACGATCTTCTTGATGTCGAAATTGATGTCCTTGGCGGAGAAGCCGAATTCGTCGAGCCGGTGCAGGAGGTGGTAGATTTCGGAGGATCGCAGCAGCGCCTTGGTGGGGATGCAGCCCCAGTTCAGGCAGATGCCGCCAAGATGCTCGCGCTCGACGATGGCGGTTTTCATGCCGAGCTGGGCGGCGCGGATGGCGGCGACATAGCCGCCGGGCCCTGCGCCGATCACCACAATATCGAAGGCGGTGTCAGCCATATTTCCCCCGGGAATCGGTGTTTTCCGGGCCTCTGCCCGTTCGCGCCGGAAACATAGTCAATCGCGGCGCGCCGTACCACCCTCCATTTCGGGGCCGCTGACCCGACGCTCCCGCAGGGCTGACCAAGGATGGCGCGCGGCATCGCCCGCGCAGGCGCATCCGCTGCCTCAGCGCAAATTGCGAGGCGAGGCAGGCCCCGGCTCGGCCTCGCGGCCGTCCGGGGAGACTAAATATAGGCACCGCCGCTTATGACGCCCGCTGGGATCGCTCGGTTTGGACATAGGGCGCGTGCAGGATGGCCGGAACGAAATCCTTCTGCAGGATCACCACCGACCGCCGCCGCGTCTCAGGCCAAAGCGTGAAGCCATGCCGCTCATAGAAGCGCATCGCGCCGTGATTGGCGGCGGTGACTTCCATCAGCAGACAGGAACAATGCGCGCGCCGCGCCTTCGCCTCCAGCTCGGCCAACAGCACAGCGCCGAGGCCATGATGCTGGTATTCGGGATAGACGGCGATGGTGTTGACGTAGAAGCTGGCCTCGGGCCGCCCCTCCAGCGTGGCGATGGGGCGGAGGCTTTGGCAGAGGCCGGTCAGCTTGGGCGTCTCGCCTGTCGGGGAGAGCTTGTAGCCGAGCGCCATGCCGGCGATGCGGCCGCCAATCTCCAGCACGACGGCCCGTTTGCGGCAGAAGGCTTCGGATTTGCGCAATTGCCTGAGCGCGCCGATCTCGATCGGATTGGCGCCGGTTTGTGTGAAGTCGCAGGGAAAACCGGGCGGCTGGTCGCCCGCAATGATAATCAGCTCGGCCAAAGACCGAGTGTCGCCCGCCCGCGCAACGCGCAGGACCGGCTGCTCCATAGGAGCATATTGGGAAGACATCGAGAAAACTCGGAGGGTTTCGCTAAGAAGCCTGCAAATCTAGCTTGTGACGCCCTTTGAGGCGGCAGAGGAGCTTTTTGCGGGTGGGTCGCTAAAGCAGCATGGTCACCGGCTCCTCGATGAAGCCTCTGAATGCGGAAAGAAGCTGGGCGCCCAGCGCGCCGTCAATCACGCGGTGATCGCAGGACAGCGTCACCGTCATCATGTTCATGATCTTGATCTGCTCGCCCTTGACGACGGCGCGCTTCTCGCTCTGGCCAACCGCCAGGATGCTCGATTGCGGCGGGTTGATCACGGCGTCGAAATGCTTGACCTGATACATGCCCAGATTGGAGATCGCCGTGGTGCCGCCCTGATATTCGTGCGGCGCAAGGCGGCGTCGGCGGGCGCGTTCGGCGAAATCCTTCATCTGCAAGGAAATCTCGACCAGCGACTTGTCGTCGACGCTGCGGATGACCGGCGTGAACAGCCCGCCATCGACCGCGACGGCCACCGCCACATCGGCATGCTTGTGGAACAGCGTGCCGCGATCGCTCCAGGTGGCGTTGGCGTGAGGAACGCGCATCAGCGCAAGACCGAGCGCCTTGATGATGAAATCATTGACAGAGAGGCGGTAGGCCTTCGGGCCGTCCTTGGGCGAGCGCATGTTCAGACGCTGGCGGGCCTCCAACAGATTGTCCAGCTCGCAATCGATGGTCAGGTAGAAATGCGGGATGGTCGCCTTGGCCAGCGTCAGCCGGGTGGCGATGGTCTTGCGCATATTGTCGTGCGGGACCAGTTCGTAGGTGCCGGGTTCGTAGAGCGCGAAAATCTGGTCGTCGGTCATGGCCTGCGGCATGACCGTGCCGGAGGGCGCGCGGACAAGGGCCTGCCCAGTCAGCCCGGCGGGGGCCTGCGCGGCGGGAGCGGCGCCGGAAGAGGCGGCCTGCTCGACGTCATGCATGACGATGCGGCCATGCGGGCCGCTGCCCTTCAGCGCGGACAGATCGACGGATTTCTGCTGCGCGGCGCGGCGGGCGAGCGGCGAGGCGAAAATCCGTTCGGCATGGCCGTTGGCGCCGTTGCTCTTCGGGGCGGGCGCCGGTGCCGCCGCTGCGGGCGCGGCCGGTGCAGGCGCCGCCTGGGCGGGTGCTGGCGCAGATGCCGCCGGTGCGGCGCTCGCGGCTGCGGGTTGCGGCGCCGGCTGCGGCGCGCTCTTGGCCTTCGGAGCCGCCTGTCCCGCGCCTGAATCGAGCGCGGATTTGTCCTCGCCCTCGGCCAAGAGAATGGCGATCGGCGCGTTGACCGCGACGCCCTCGGTGCCTTCGGCGATGAGAATGCGCGCGACCGTGCCCTCCTCGACCGCCTCGACCTCCATCGTCGCCTTGTCGGTCTCGATCTCGGCGATGACATCGCCGGAGGCGACGGTGTCGCCTTCCTTGACCAGCCATTTGGCGAGCTTGCCCTCTTCCATGGTCGGGGAGAGTGCGGGCATCAGAATCGAAATGGGCATCGGATCTTACTCGATCGTTTTTGTGGCTGCGCTCAGGCAAACCTCAGCTTTACCGCTTGTAGTGTGCCGCGTACAGCCTGCGTTTTTCATGAACGGCGCGGGGACAGTCGGAGAAATGTTATGCCCGGATGGCATCGTCAAGCTCCGTCCGCGCCAGCGTCCAGCGATAGAAGAAGGTCAGGTAGAACAAGGAAAGATACACGGCGAAGGCGACCGCCCAGCCCAGGATCGCACCGACATAATAGAGCATGAAATCGCCGGCGAGGCCGAATAGCCATTGGCGAATCGTCTCCCGGTCGGTGACAGGGATATTGGCGCGGTCCCAGTTGGAGATCACCACTTCGACGAGATCCGAGATGGCGAAGGCGAGGCCGCCGAGGAACAGAAAGCTCATCGTCAGGATGAAGAAGGCGAGCATTTTCAGCGGCAGCGGCGCGCGTGCGAGGAAGAAGTAGAGACCGGCGATATAGGCCGAGACGATGGTGAAGAAGACCGAGAACAGCGCCAGTATGAAGGTGACGGCCTCGAAGCGGGCGGAAATCGCGTTGGTGACATCCATGCTGGCGCTATCGCTCCCTCTCTGACGGCAACGGACCTGCGGACAGGATCGTCATGGCCATCATGTGCGATAACATACAGCTTTCGCGGCAGCGACCACCAGTTCGGCGCTCGGCAGAGCGAGCTTTTCCAGATTGGCGGCGTAGGGCATGGGGACGTCGGCGCCCGAGACTTTCGTGGGCGGCGCGTCGAGATAGTCGAAGGCCTCGCTCGCCACGCGCGAGCAGATTTCCGAGCCGACCGAGCAGACCGGCCAGGCTTCCTCGACGGTGACGATGCGGTTGGTCTTTTTCACGGACTCGATCACGGTGTCCATGTCGAGCGGGCGCAGCGTGCGCAGGTCGATGACCTCGGCCTCGATGCCCTCTTCGGCGAGCTTTTCCGCCGCCTCCAGCGCGTAGACCATGCCGCGCGCGAAGGAGACGATGGTCACGTCCTTGCCGGTGCGGGCGATACGCGCCTTGCCGATCGGGACCACCCAATCGTCGCCGGTCGGCACTTCGCCGCTAATGCCGTAGAGGATTTCATGTTCGAGGAAGACGACCGGGTTCGGGTCGCGGATGGCGGCTTTCAGCAGGCCCTTGGCGTCGGCGGCGTTGGACGGCGCGATCACCTTCAGGCCGGGGACATGGGCGTACCAGGCCGAATAGCACTGGCTGTGCTGGGCGGCGACGCGGGCGGCCGAGCCGTTGGGGCCGCGGAAAACGATGGGGCAATGCATCTGGCCGCCGGACATATAGAGCGTCTTGGCGGCGGAGTTGATGATCTGGTCGATCGCCTGCATGGCGAAGTTGAAGGTCATGAACTCGACGATGGGTTTCAGCCCGCCGAGCGCCGCGCCGACGCCGACGCCGGCAAAGCCCTGCTCTGTGATCGGCGTGTCGATGACGCGCTTGGCGCCGAATTCGGCCAGCAGGCCCTGGGTAATCTTATAGGCGCCCTGATATTCGGCGACCTCCTCGCCCATGACGAAGATGCGCTCGTCGGTGCGCATTTCCTCGGCCATGGCGTCGCGCAGCGCCTCTCGCATGGTCATGCTGACCATGTCGCGGCCGGGGGCGATTTCGGGCTCGGAGGATGCGGCGGGCTTGGCTGCGGCGGCAGGGCGGGATTCGACGGCGGCTTTGGCGGGCTCGGTGGCGGCGGGCGCCTCGGCCGCGGCCGGGGCCGCGGCGGCACTCACCGGCGTGTTGGCATCCTCGCCATCGGAGAGGATGGTGGCGATCGGCGTGTTGACCTTGACGCCTTCGGTACCGGCCGGCACCAGAATCTTGCCGAGCCGCCCTTCATCGACGGCCTCGACTTCCATGGTGGCCTTGTCGGTCTCGATCTCGGCGATGACATCGCCCGCCGACACTTCGTCGCCCTCGGCCTTCATCCACTTGGCGAGCTTGCCTTCCTCCATCGTCGGTGACAGGGCAGGCATCAAAACTTGTATCGGCATCAACGAATTCCTTGGCGTTAACCTGTCCGTGAACCGCAGAAGCGGCCGCTAAGGCGCTCTCGTTCCGGGCTTATTGTTGTTCAATTCCTATTATCCGATCGTCAGCGCTCGAGTCGGCCCTGATCCGCCGGATGCCCTTTTAACGTCAGCATGCCATCGCGACCAGAGCCTTCGGGGAATGCCCGCCATGCAGGCAGCGCAGTTTGCTGCTGAATTTAGCGCCACTTCTCGAATGATCGCCCCGCCCGGCCTCCCTGAAGAGGCGCGGGCAGAATTGGAATTAAACCGTAATATCCGTCCAGAGCTCGGCGGGATCGGGCTCGGGGTCGTTCTGCGCGAACTCCGCCGCCTCGTTCACGACCGTCCGGACATCCTTGTCGATGGCCTTCAGATCGTCCTCGCTGGCGAGACCTTTTTCCAGCAATCTGGCGCGAACCTGTTCGATCGGGTCGTGCTCCTGCCGCATCTTGTCGACTTCCTCGCGGGTCCGGTATTTCGCCGGGTCCGACATGGAATGGCCGCGATAGCGGTAGGTCAGCATTTCCAGGATGTATGGGCCCTTGCCCTCGCGCGCCCAGCGGACAGCGCGGTCGCCGGCGGCCTTGACCGCGCGCACATCCATGCCGTCGACCTGCTCGCCCGGAATGCCGAAGCTGAGGCCGCGCTGCGACAGGTCGGTGGTGGAGGAGACGCGGTCGATGCGCGTGCCCATGCCGTACTGGTTGTTCTCGACGATATAGACGACCGGCAGCGACCAGAGTTTGGCCATGTTGAAGGCTTCGTAGACCTGACCCTGATTGGCGGCGCCGTCGCCGTAATAGGTCAGCGAGACGCGGCCATTGCCCTTGTATTTGGCGGCGAAGGCAAGGCCGGTGCCGAGCGGCACCTGCGCGCCGACGATGCCGTGGCCGCCGAAGAAGCCGCGCTCGACGGAAAACATGTGCATCGAGCCGCCCTTGCCGCGCGAATAGCCGCCGCGGCGTCCGGTCAGTTCGGCCATGACGCCCTTGGGGTCCATCTTGCAGGCGAGCATGTGGCCATGGTCGCGATAGCCGGTGATGACCTGATCGCCCTCTTCGAGCGCCATCTGCATGCCGACGACGACGGCTTCCTGGCCGATATAAAGGTGACAGAAGCCGCCAATGAAGCCCATGCCGTAGAGCTGGCCGGCCTTTTCCTCGAAACGGCGGATCAGCAGCATCTCGCGATAGGCGTCGAGTTCCTGTTCGCGCGTGAATTCCGCTGGCGCCGAGGCAGGAGCGAGCTTGCTCTCGCGGGCGTGGCCGTTCTGGGGCATTTTCTGACTGCTCTTCTGCTGGGCGGGTGATTGAGCCATGGGCCTCTCCAGCTTCCTCCCGGGTGATTTCGATTAAGTCTAGCGAATCTCGCGCGGATTTCCCACGCCTTTCGCGTAGCGGAAAACGCTGCTCAAAAGCTAGTCCCTTGCGCCTGTTATTCCCTGTCGGCGGCACCTGGACGCAGGACGACGATGTCGCCGGGGCGCACATAATTGAGCAAAGCGCGGGCCTGCTCGTCCAGCATGTCGGGTTCGCTCGCCGCGCGCACGGTCATCAGCGAGACGTCGTGCTCGATGCGCTGGCGCTCGGTCTTGAGGGCCGCAAGCTCGGCCTGGAGCAGCGTGATGCGCTCGGCCAGCGCGGCGCGCCGGTTCAGGCCGTGATTGCCCTCGACCGCGTGATAGGAGAAATAGCCGATCAGCGCCAGGCACAGCGCCAGGAGCAGGGCATAGCGCCCGTTTCGACCCTTACGTGACGTTATCATGAGCGACGTACGCTGCTCCCCATCCGCTGGCCTCCTAAATGCGGGCGCTCGCGTTAAAGCGGGCTTAATGCGGCGCGCCATCCCCATACTGAATATCTTGATTCACTGCACGGCGCCCGCCGCCTGATTGACACAATTCTGCGGCTTCGATTGTTGTCTCCTAGTGTTCGAGACGATCAGGCCCGTATTCAGACAATAGAAAATACCGGCGGCCCGAAAGGTGCTTTCGGCATGGCGGTTGCTGACGCTTTGTTTTCCAAAACACTCTGGTTGAATAATGGACACGCAAAACAATTCCGCGCCACGCGCAAGAACAGGGCATTCCTTAGGCGTCCCCTCTATGGCGAATTTGGCGGCAACGCTGGCGGTCCTCGCCGCGACCGGGCTGTTGGTCTACCAGGAGCTAAGGCTCGCCGGCCGGCAGGCCCACTGTGGCGACCTGGGCGAGGAGAAAGCCTGGATCCAAGGCTGCACGGCGAAGCTGGCGCAAAGATATCTCAGCCAAAGCGAACGTGCCGAGGCGCTGGTCCATCGGGGCAAGGCGTGGAGCCTCATTCAAGACACCAAGGGGGCGCTCGCCGATTTCGAGGAGGCCGCGCTGCTCGATCCCAATAACTCAGAGGCGAGATTCGCCTGGGACCGCAGCTTTCGAATGGTGGAGCCCCGCTGGGCGCGCTGCGCCGATCGGGCCGCGCAGAAGCAGGATCTGGTCGAGGCGTGCTCGCTATTCATCGACGGCGCCGGTGCCGGGGGCAAGCTCAGCCGCCGCGAAGCCCTGAAGGTGCGGGCCAGCGCGCAAATTTGGCTGGCGAGCGACAAGAGCGGATCGGCGCGGGAGAGATACCAGCCCGTATTCGCCGATCTCGACGCGGCCTTGAAAATCAGCCCCGAGGATGCCGACGCGCTCCGGGAGCGCGCCCAAGTCTGGGAACGGATCGGCGCGCTCGACGACGCCATCCGAGACTATACTTACGCAATCGCCTTCACGCCGCTGCCATGGCGCAATTCGCCGTTGCGGGCGCGCGCCATGGTGTACCGGATGCAAGGCAAGCCGGAGGATGCCCGCGCCGATTATGAGGCCGCGCTGAAGATCGATCCGGGCGACATCACGGCCAAGGCCGAATTGCAGGCGACCGCGAACCGCGCCGCGCCGAATTAGGCGCGGGGGCTTCGCGAGCCGCCGGCGTAGGGCGCGCCGGTCAACGCGCCTGCCCCGGCAGGATCGAGCGGCCGGCATAGACCGCCATGCTGTCCAACTCCTCCTCGATACGCAGGAGCTGGTTGTATTTGGCCAGCCGGTCGGAGCGCGAGAGCGAGCCGGTCTTGATCTGGCCGGCATTGGTCGCGACCGCCAGATCGGCGATGGTGGCATCCTCTGTCTCACCGGAGCGGTGGGAGATGACGACGTTGAAGCGTGCCCGCTGCGCCATGGCAACGGCGTCGAGCGTCTCGCTGAGCGTGCCGATCTGGTTGACCTTGACCAGGATGGCGTTGGCCGCTTTCTCGTCGATGCCGCGCTTTAGCCTTGTGACGTTCGTCACGAACAGATCGTCGCCGACGAGCTGGACCTTGTCGCCCAGACTTGCGGTCAGCGCGCGCCAGCCCTCCCAATCGTCCTCGGCCATGCCGTCCTCGATGGAGACGATCGGGTAGCGGGCGACGAGATCGGCATAGAGCTTGGCGAGGCCGTCGGAGTCGAGGCTCTTGCCCTCGCCTTCGAGCTGGTATTTGCCGTCGCGGTAGAATTCGGTCGAGGCGGCGTCGAGCGCCAGGAACACCTCGTCGCCGAGCTTGTAGCCCGCCTTCTCGACGGCGCGGGAGATGAAGCCAAGCGCTTCGTCGGCCGATTTCAGGTTCGGCGCGAAACCGCCCTCGTCGCCGACATTGGTGTTGTGGCCGCCCTCTTTCAGCAGCTTGCGCAGCGTGTGAAAAATCTCCGCGCCCATGCGCAGGCCCTCGGCGAAGGTTTCCGCGCCGGCCGGCATGATCATGAATTCCTGGAAGTCGATCGGGTTGTCGGCATGGGCGCCGCCATTGATGATATTCATCATCGGCACCGGCAGCACGCGCGCATTGACGCCGCCGAGATAATGATAGAGCGGCAGGCCGGACGCCTCGCCCGCCGCCTTGGCGACCGCCAGCGACACGCCGAGTATGGCATTCGCGCCGAGCCGGCTCTTATTTTCCGTGCCGTCGAGCACGAGCAGCGTCTCGTCAATGCGCCGCTGCTCCTCGGCTTCCATGCCCTGCAGCGCGTCGAAGATCTCGCCGTTTACCGCCTCGACGGCCTGCTCGACGCCCTTGCCGAGCCAGCGCTCGCCGCCGTCGCGCAGCTCATGCGCCTCGTAGGCGCCGGTCGAGGCGCCGGAGGGCACGCCCGCACGCCCCAGCGTGCCGTCTTCCAGCACGACATCGACCTCGATGGTCGGATTGCCGCGGCTGTCGAGTATCTGCCGGCCGATGATGTCTGCGATTGCGGTCATGAGGAGGTCCTCTATATCTAGCGCTTGGCCTTTATCCGGCGTTATAGAGGGACTCGGGTGGGGCTTGAAGGACTTTTCTCGAAGGAAGGAGCCGGGCCATGAGCGAAGCGGGCGCCAATAGCGCGCTGGTGCTGTTTTCCGGCGGACAGGATTCGACCGTCTGCCTTGCCTGGGCATTGACGCGCTACGACCATGTCGAGACCGTCGGCTTCCGCTACGGCCAGCGCCACGACGCCGAGCTGGCCGCGCGCGAGGCGGTGTTTGCGGCGTTCGGCCGCGAATTCCCGCAATGGGCGGCCAAACGCGGCGAGGACCATGCCATCGAGATGCCGGCGCTCGGCCGCATCAGCGAGACCGCCCTGACGCGCGACACCGAGATCAAGCTGAGCGCCAGCGGCCTGCCCAACACCTTCGTGCCGGGCCGCAACATCTTGTTCTTCACCTACGCCGCCGCCATCGGCTATCGGCGCGGCCTGACCCGGCTGGTCGGCGGCATGTGCGAGACCGATTATTCCGGCTATCCCGACTGCCGCAACGAAACCCTGACCGCGCTCGCCCACACTTTGCAGCTCGGCACCGAAGCGCCCTTCCGCATCGAGACGCCGCTGATGTGGCGCGACAAATCCGAGACCTGGGCGCTCGGACAAGCGCTCGGCGGCGACGCGCTCACCCGGATCATCGTCGAGGACAGCCATACCTGCTATTTCGGCGTCCGCGACCGGCGCCACGATTGGGGTGCCGGCTGCGGCGAATGCCCGGCCTGCCAATTGCGCGCGGCGGGCTATGCGAAATGGCGGGCGGGCGCCGCCCCCAAGGCCTGAGGCCCCGCATTCCGCCGGCCAGATCGCCGTCGCCCTGATTAACCTTCCCGCGCCACCGGGAAAGAAATTGCACGCCCTGACAAATGGCTGCGCACAGCGCCAAGCGAGCCCCGCGGCCCCTCGCTATCTTCCCCTCTAGGCCGGCGGGTGATCCGCGGGCCGGTCTCACATGCTCCGGCCGCGGCCGTACACACGCGGCCGGGTCATGGGATCCGAGCATCAACCCTTGGCTCGCCGCCGCAATCACCGCCTGCGCCTTTGCGCGATAAAGGCCGCGCCCTGTGCGGGATTTTGACTGGCGGCGGGCCCAGAAGAAGGGGTCCATTTTGACGTATCATGAACAGATCATCGGCGCCGCGACGCCGTACATTCCCTTTCAAGGTCCGGCGGAGCACGCGGAACTGCTGGGCAATATTCTGGTCGTCGATGAGGATGCGTCCTATCGGGCGCAGCTCGCCTGCTTCCTGAAGGATCAGAATTGCCGGGCCCGGATCGCCCTCGCTTCGGACGACATCGCCGGACTGATCAAGCACGGCCCGTTCGGCGTGGTGCTGCTCGATATCGAAGCCGGCGGCGGCGCGGGGCTCGACCGGCTGAGGGAGATCCGGCGCTATTCGGACATTCCGGTGCTGGTGACCGGGCGCCGGATGGATGCCGTCGACCGCATCCTCGCCTTCGACCTCGGCGCCGACGGGCACCTCGTCAAGCCGTTCGACATGCGCGAGCTGTGGGCGCAGGCCCGCGCGGTGCATCGCCGCCAGGCGCTTGGCCGGCTGACCCATGCTGGCCGGTGCGAGCGCGGCTTCTACCGGTTCAACGGGTGGGAGCTCGACCGCAGAACCCGCGTGCTCAGCGACCCGGCCGGCTTGCCGGTCGCGATCGGGCGCAGTCCCTATGCGCTGCTGCTGGCCTTCCTCGATGCGCCCGGCCGGCCGCTGTCGCGGCTGCAACTGATGCAGGCAACCCGCGCCTGCGAGGATGTCTATGACCGCAGCGTCGATGTCCAGGTGCTGCGTCTGCGGCGGACGCTCCGCCAAGTGGGCGAGAAGTCCTGCATCCGGACGGTGCGCGGGCACGGCTACGTCTTCGACGCCAGGGTCGAGCGGGTCTATTGACGCAACCGGGCCGTTCGCGCTCGCCCACCGCGGCGCCCCTGCCGCAGTGGGCGAGCGCTTAGGTCGCCTCATCGTCCATAAACCGCGCGCGCAGGACAAACTTCTCGATTTTTCCTGACGGCGTCATTGGAAATTGCCAGATGAAGCGCCAGTGGCGCAGCGTCTTGTAAGGCGCCAAATGCGCGCGGCAAAACGCGATGAAGTCTTCTGGCTGAGCGCCGCCGGCGAGCCGGATGAAGGCAACCGGAACGCGCCCCGGACATCGTCCGGCACGCCGACCCCGCCGGAGCTCAGCTTGAGTGAGCGAGGCCCATGATGCCATGGGGCGGATTGCGGGCGGATGGGTAGCTTTGGCCGGGGAGCGGCGCCCTGCCCCCCCAAAAACACAAAAACGCCGCCGTCCCATTTGGGCTCGGCGGCGTTTACGCGTATTCATTCGAAGAGGGGGGTATCTCGCATGTGTTCCTGATATCCTTTGTATGCCTGGCAACGACCTACTCTCCCGCCTTGGCAGTACCATCGGCGCTGGAGCGTTTCACGGCCGAGTTCGAGATGGGATCGGGTGGGGGCGCTCCGCAATAATCACCAGGCAAACGAAGGATATCATGATCTGGTCTGTGTATTTCTCGGGCCTTTTAACGGGCATTGATTAATGAGAGCAATCAAGCCGATCGAGCTATTAGTACTGGTTAGCTTCATGCGTTACCGCACTTCCACACCCAGCCTATCAACGTGGTGGTCTTCCACGGCTCTCAAGGGAGAACTTGTTTTGAGGTGGGCTTCCCGCTTAGATGCTTTCAGCGGTTATCCCTTCCGTACTTAGCTACTCTGCACTGCCGCTGGCGCGACAACAGATCCACCAGAGGTACGTCCATCCCGGTCCTCTCGTACTAAGGACAGCTCCTCTCAATTCTCCTACACCCACGGCAGATAGGGACCGAACTGTCTCACGACGTTCTGAACCCAGCTCACGTACCGCTTTAATTGGCGAACAGCCAAACCCTTGGGACCTGCTCCAGCCCCAGGATGCGATGAGCCGACATCGAGGTGCCAAACAACGCCGTCGATATGGACTCTTGGGCGTCATCAGCCTGTTATCCCCGGCGTACCTTTTATCCGTTGAGCGATGGCCCTTCCACGCGGGACCACCGGATCACTAAGGCCGACTTTCGTCTCTGCTCGACGTGTCTGTCTCGCAGTCAGGCTGGCTTATGCCTTTGCACTCGACAGCTGATTTCCGACCAGCTTGAGCCAACCTTCGCGCGCCTCCGTTACTCTTTGGGAGGCGACCGCCCCAGTCAAACTACCCACCACGCACGGTCCTGGACCCGGATAACGGGCCGCAGTTAGACATCCATAACTATAAGGGTGGTATTTCAAGGGTGACTCCACGCCAGCTGGCGCCGGCGCTTCATAGTCTCCCACCTATCCTACACATGCAGTCACGAATGCCAATGCGAAGCTATAGTAAAGGTGCACGGGGTCTTTCCGTCTAACCGCAGGAACCCCGCATCTTCACGGGGAATTCAATTTCACTGAGTCTATGTTGGAG
>NZ_MWLK01000016.1:150000-204496 GCF_002198715.1 Rhodomicrobium sp. R_RK_3
GCTGCTGCATCTCTGGTCGCTTTCGGTCGAGGTCCAGTTCTATGTGCTCTACCCCCTGCTCCTGATCGCCGCCTGCCGGCTGAAGCGGCTGGCCCTGCTGCTGCTCCTGCTGGGCGCGGCGTCGCTGGCCGCGAGCGTCGCCGTTACGCCCCATCACCAGTCGGCGGCGTTTTTCCTTTTACCGGCGCGCATTTGGGAATTCGTGCTCGGCGGCCTCGTCTGGATTTATGGGCGCCACCTCCCGCCCCGGTGGGGGAAGCCGGCCGCCGTCGCGGGCCTCGCCCTGATTTTCCTCAGCATTATGACTTTCCGCGAGGCCATCGCGTTTCCCGGCTGGATCGCGCTTCTTCCCGCCGCCGGGACGGCGCTGGTGATCGCGGCGCGCCAGCAATTCCGGCTGTTCGACTCCCCGCTGACGCAATGGCTCGGGGCAATCAGCTATTCCCTCTATCTGTGGCATTGGCCGGTATGGATCGCCGCCCAGCATTACGGCCTGCCGCCGGCGCCGCTCACCGCCGGCCTGCTGATCCTGGTCTCGGCGGGGCTCGGCGCGGCCTCCTATCATTTGATCGAGCGCCGTCCCCTGGGCTTCCGCCTGCCGGCGCGTCGGATTCCCGGCTTCGCGGTCAATGGCGGCGCCTTCGCGCTGGTCGCCTGCTCGGCCTTCACCGTCACCGCCAATCAGGGATTTCCCGGACGCGTGCCGGAAATGATCCGCGACGTCGTCCCGCATTTCGTTGCCGACCGCGAGAGACTCACCGGCTCGCGCGTCTGCTTCCTGAAACTGGACGAAGGCCCGAGCGCATTCACCGACCGCTGCTTCGAGCGGCGGCATGGCGGTGCGGGGCCGACGGTCTTCGTGTGGGGCGATTCCTATGCCGCCCATATCGGGCTCGGCATCGACGCCGCACCCGGTTTCGACGACATCAACCTGATCGGCACCACCTCGCCCGGCTGTTTTCCGGTGCTGGACGCCCCCGCCAAATTCAACCGCCACTGCACGGAGAACAATGCGCGCACGCTGGCGGAGATCGATCGCGTCAAGCCCGATACGATCATCCTCGGAGGGCGCTGGCTCTACGCCGCGACGGATGGCTTCGACATCGCGCCCGCTTTGGCGAGGACGGCGGATTTTCTGCTGGCGAAGGGCATCAAGGTCGTCGTCATCGGACCGAATCCGGAATGGCTGCCGACGCTGTCGGCGCGCCTGCTGCAGGAAAGCTTCGCCAGGGGCGGGGTCATTCCGGACCGAATGACGGACGCCTCGCAAAAGGACGGCTGGGCGCTCGACAGGCGGATTGCGGAGGCGCTGACCGGGCGCGCCGTGAAATACGTCTCGCTCTACAAGCTGCTCTGCTCGGCCGAGGGCTGCCGCACCACCGTCCCGCGCGAGGGCGAGCGCGAACTCACCGTCTATGATTACGGCCACCTGACCATTCCGGCCGCCGCCTTCATCGCCGCTGCCTCATTCGGCGAAGCCGATCTGCGATAGGAGGTACGCTCTCCGCCGGCGCAAAGGCCGGCGGAGAGGCGTGAGCACCGGCGGTCAGGCCGCCGCACCCGCCATGGGGCGGTCTGCGCTCTGCTTAGCCTCGGCCTGGATGAAAGCGAGGAGGTCCGCATTGACCCTGTCCTTCATGGTCGAGCACATGCCATGCGGACCGCCTTCATAGATCTTCAGCGTCGCGTCCTTGATCAGCTTCGACGACAGCATCGCCGCGGCGGCGATAGGAACGATCTGGTCGTCATCGCCATGCAGGATCAGCGTCGGGACGTCGAATTTCTTCAGATCCTCGGTGAAATCCGTCTCCGAGAAGGCTTTGACGCAATCGTAGACGCCCTTGAAGCCGGCGAGCATTCCCTGCAGCCAGAAGGACTCGCGCAGCCCTTCTGAGACTTTTGCGCCCGGCCGGTTGAAACCGTAGAACGGCATGCTGAGGTCCTTGAAGAATTGCGCCCGGTCGGCCTGGATGCCGTCGCGGATCTGGTCGAAGACCTCGATGGGCGTGCCCTTGGGATTGGCCGATGTCTTCAGCATCAGCGGCGGCACGGCGGCGATCAGCACCGCCTTGGCGACGCGCCCGGTGCCGTGGCGGCCGATATAGCGCGCGACCTCGCCGCCGCCCATCGAGTGGCTCACCAAAATCGCCTTCTTCAGGTCGAGCGTATCGACCAGTTCCGCCAGGTCGTCGGCGAAAGTGTCGTAATCATAGCCGTCCCAGGGCTGGCTGGAGCGGCCATGGCCGCGCCGGTCGTGCGCGATACAGCGGAATCCGCGGGATGCCAGGAAGAACATCTGGTCCTCGAAAGCGTCCGCGCTGAGCGGCCAGCCATGGCTGAAGACGACAGGCTGTCCCTTGCCCCAATCCTTGTAATAGATCCGGGTGCCGTCCTTTGTGGTGATCCTTGGCATGAAGGCTTCCTTCGTCGCTGGGGGTGAATACGACGCCGCTTCGCCCCGGACAGGGGCTGGGGGGAAGCGTAAGCCGACGAGGATGATGGCGATTGCCGATGATTGAGCCGATTTGCCCGATCCTTGCGCGATTTGCGCTGAGAACCGGCGCCTTAAGGCCCGGGCCGCTCCCAGGGCTCGAGGCCGAAATGGTCGACGAGGTCGCGGATCTGCTCGGGCGACAGCAGGCGCGGATTGAGGCCGCGCAGCAGGAGATGCAGCTTGGCGGTCTCTTCCAGCTCTTCGGTGGCGTAGATGGCGGCCTCCAGCGTCTCCCCCGCGACGACCGGGCCGTGATTGGCCAGCAGGACGGCGCTGTGGCGTCCGGCGAGGCCGCGAATGGCGTCGGCGACCGCTGGATCGCCGGGGCGATAATAGGGCACCAACGCCGCCCGTCCGACGCGCATGATCGAATAGGCCGTCAGTGGCGGGAAGACATTGGCCGGGTCGATCCCCGGCAGCATCGAGACGGCGACCGAATGCGTCGAATGCAGATGCACCACGGCGCGTGCGCTGCCCCGCGTTTCGTAGAGCGCGCTGTGCAGCGGCATCTCCTTGGTCGGGGCGGGACCACTGATGAGGCGGCCATCGGCGCCGAGATGCGAGAGTTCGGCCGGATCGAGAAAGCCGAGCGAGGCGTTGGTCGGTGTCGCCAGCAGGCCGCCATCGTCGAGACACAGGCTGATATTGCCGGACGCGCCCGGCGTCAGCCCGCGCTCGAACAGCGAGCGCGCGAAACGCACGATGGCTTCGCGCTCGCGGCTTTCGCTCATGGCGCGCGCCCCGCCAGGGTGGCGGCGGCCTTCTCGAAGAAATCCGCCGCGCCGAAATTGCCGGATTTGAGGGCAAGACCGAGGGGCTGGCCGCGCCTGCCGCTGAGCGCGGGCACGCCGGGATCGATCTCCGGCCCGATGTCGAGGCGGTCGATCTCCAAGGCGCTGACGACGGCGCCCGAGGTTTCGCCGCCCGCCACGACCAGCCGCACGACGCCGCGATCGTTGAGCATAACGGCGAGGTCGCCGAAGAAGCGCTCGATCGCCTCGGCCACCGCCTCGCGGCCATGGCGCTCCTGCATCGCGCGCACCTCGTCGGGCGTCGCCGTCGAATAGCAGATCGGGGCGAGGCCGATGCGCTCCATCATGAACGCATGCGCCTGCTCGGCGGTCAGGCTGCCGCTCATCAGCCGGTCGATTTCGAGGGCGAGGCCGGGATGGCGCGCCGTGTAGATCTTGACCTGCTCCTGCGTCGCGCCCGAACAGCTTCCGGCGAGCACGGCGGCGGGTCCCTCCACTGCCTCGAACGCCGAGCCGGTGTTGGCGAGCAGCCCCGCGCGCGCGAAATTGGCGGGCAGGCCGAGTGCGATGCCGGAGCCGCCGGTGAGGAAAGGCGCGTCGGTTAGCGCCGCACCGATGGCGAGCAAGTCGGCGTCGGTGATGGCGTCGACGATGACCAGCGTTTCGCCACGTCCCGCCGCCTCGCGGAGCGCCGCCGCGATGGCGTCCGCGCCCCGGCTCACCACCGGCCACGGCACCAGACCGACCGGCGTCCGCGTCTGCAAAGCCAGCCAGCGGCGCAGATCGGGATCGGTCATCGGATTGAGCGGATGTTTCTCCATGCCCGACTCCGATAGCAGCCGGCCGTTCACGAACAGATGCCCCTGATAAATCGTCCGCCCCGTCGCCGGGAAGGCCGGGCAGGCGACGACGGCTTTCGCGCCGAGCGCATCCGCCAGCGCCTCGCCGACCGGGCCGATATTGCCCTTGGGCGTCGAATCGAAGGTAGAGCAATATTTGAACAGGAATTGGCGGCAGCCTTGGCGGCGCAGCCAATCGAGCGCCGCGAGCGACTGGCCGATGGCGGCGCTTGCCGGAATCGACCGGCTCTTCAAGGCGACGACCCCCGCCTCGCAATCGGCTGCGGCCTCGCCCGCCGGCACGCCGATGAACTGCGTCGTGCGCATGCCGCCCTTGGCCAGCGTGTTGGCGAGGTCGCTCGCGCCTGTAAAATCGTCGGCGATGCAGCCTAGCAGCATGTCGGTCCTCATCTTTTGGGCAGGCTTTGCCCATTAAATTAGCAGCTATGCAAGCGCTGTCATTGGCCTAATTATGGGCGATGCAGAGTCCATCTTCGTTAAGGAGCGCCGATGCCATCGCCGAACGGGACGCAGAACCGCAAAGCCGCAGTCATCGGGCTCGGCGCCATGGGGCTGGGCATGGCGTCCTCGCTCGTCAGGGCGGGCTTCGATGTGACCGGCTACGACATCGCCGAATTGGCCCTCGACCGGCTGGAGGCAGCGGGCGGCCGCCGCGCCTCATCGCCGGCCAAGGCTGCTGATGGAGCCGACATCGTGGTCAGCGTCGTCGTCAATGCGGCGCAGACCGAGGCGGCGCTGTTCGGGCCGGAGGGCTGCGCGGCGGCGATGCCGGACGGCGCGGTGTTCGTCTCCTGCGCGACCATGTCGCCGGAAGCCGCGCGCGCCCTCGCCGCGCGGGTCGAGGGCGCGGGACGCCTCTATCTCGACGCGCCGATCAGCGGCGGCGCCAAGCGGGCGGCCGAAGGCGCGCTCACCATCCTGACCTCGGGCACGCCCGCCGCCTTCGAAAAAGCCCGCCCTGCCCTCGCCGCCATGGCGCAGACGGTGCATGAACTCGGCGCGGAGCCAGGCATCGCGGCGGCATTCAAGATGATCAACCAGCTTTTGGCGGGGGTCCACATCGCGGCGGCCTGCGAGGCGATCACCTTTGCGGCCAAGCAAGGGCTCGACATCGGCAAGGTCTATGAGGTCATCACCCAGGCCGCCGGCAATTCCTGGATGTTCGAAAACCGCGTGCCGCATGTGCTGGAGGGCGATTACACGCCGCTTTCCGCCGTCAACATCTTCACCAAGGATCTCGGCATCATCATGGATATGGGCCGCGCCGCCAATTTCCCGGTGCCGATGGCGGCGACCGCGCTGCAGCTTTTCACCATGACCTCGGCGTCGGGCATGGGCCGCGACGACGATGCCTCGGTCGCCCGCTTCTACGCCCGGACCGCCGGCGTGACGCTGCCCGAGAAGACGCCCAAGGACTGAGGGACCGCCGATGCCGCGCTTTGCCGCCAATCTATCGATGATGTTCACCGAACTGCCTTTCCCCGACCGCTTCAAGGCGGCGGCGGACGCGGGCTTTACCGCCGTCGAATATCTCTTCCCCTATGAGTGGGACGCCGGTCTGGTGGGCAAACTGCTCGCCGATAACGGCCTGACGCAGGCCCTGTTCAACGCCCCGCCCGGCGACTGGCAGAAGGGCGAGCGCGGCATGGCGGCGATCCCCGGACGCGAGGCGGAATTCCGCGATTCCATCGATCTGGCGCTGCGCTATGCCGAGGCGACCGGCGTGCGGCGCATCCACGTGATGGCCGGGCTCACCGAGGTCAACGACGCGACCAAGGCGACCTTCCGCGACGCTGTGGCCTATGCCGCCGAACGTTTCGCGCCGCAGGGCATCGACGTGATGCTGGAGCCGATCAACGGCCGCAACATGCCCGGCTATTTCCTCAACGATTTTGCCCGCGCCGCCGCGCTGATCGAGGATTTGGGCCGCCCCAATGTCCGGCTGCAATTCGACATCTATCACCGGCAGATCATGCATGGCGATGTCGTCAAGGCGCTGCAGGCGCTGCTGCCGATCACCGGCCATGTGCAGGTCGCCAGCGTGCCGAGCCGCCACGAGCCGGACGATGAGGAGCTGAACTACCCTTTCCTCTTCGCCGAACTCGACCGGCTCGGCTATGACGGCTTCGTCGGCTGCGAATATAACCCGCGCGGCAAGACCACCGATGGGCTCGGCTGGTTCGCGCCCTATGCCAAGGCGCGCTGAGGGGCGGCGGCTACTGTTGAAACGCATCTCCGCCGTCTGACATCTTACGGAAATCAATCCCTGACGTGTATTTTCGCGCCGGGGGCGTCAATGCGGTGATGGGCGAGGCCCGGCGGCGATGATCCTCCCGACATTTGGCATCAAGGCGGCGATACCAGCATGGACCCAGCGCAGCGCGACGCAGAGCTCTTCGATTATGTGATCGTGGGAGCGGGCGCGGCCGGCTCCATCATCGCCGCCCGGCTGACGGAAGACCCCGGCGTCACGGTCTGCGTGCTCGAAGCGGGGCCGAGCGATCTCAGGCCCTTCGTGCAGATCCCGGCGGGGTTCACCAAAACCCTTTCGCAGGAAGCCATCACCTGGCAGTTCAGGACCGAGCCGACGGAAAACACCGGCGGCCGGCGCATCGCGACGACGCAAGGCCGCGTGGTCGGCGGCTCCGGCTCGATCAACGGCATGATCTATGTGCGCGGCCAGCCGGCCGATTACGACCATTGGGCCCAGCTCGGCAATCGCGGCTGGGGCTATCAGGACGTGCTGCCCTATTTCGCCAAGAGCGAGCGCCGCATCGGCCCCGCCGACGACAGGATTCACGGCCGCAGCGGGCCGATCCCGGTCACCGACATGGATTGGGTGCATCCGATTTCCGAGGCCTTCATCGGCGCGGCGGTGAAGAGCGGCCTGCCCCGCAATCCCGACTATAATAATGGCGAGCAGGAAGGCGTCGGCTATTTTCAGCGGACCATCGAGCGCGGTTTCCGGGTCAGCACCGCCGCCGGTTTCCTGCGCCCGGCGATCAAGCGGGGCCGGGTCAAGCTCATCACCAGCGCCCGCGCTACCCGAATCCTCTTCGACGGCAAGCGCGCCGACGGCGTCAGCTATGTGCGCACGCGCGGCGGCATCGAATCGGCGGTCCGCGCCCGCCGCGAAGTCATCCTGTGCGCGGGCACCGTCAACACGGCGCGGCTGCTTCACGTCTCGGGCATCGGCCCAGCCGATGTCCTGCAAAGCATCGGCGTCGAGGTTCTGAACGGCCTGCCCGGCGTCGGCGAGAACCTGATCGACCATTATTCGGCGCGCATGGTGATGAAGGCCAAGCCCGGCCTCGTGACGCTGAACGAGCTGGCGCGCGGCACGAGACTCCTGGCGCAGATCGCGCGCTGGGCGCTGAAGCGTCCGAACATCCTCGCGCTGGTGCCCTCGCAGGTCTACATGTTCGCCAAATCGGACAAGGCGCTCGACCTGCCCGACCTGCAATGCGTCTTCACGCCGGGCAGCTACAAGGAGGGCCGGCATTATGTGCTCGACCATTATCCCGGCGTCACCGGCGGCGCCTGGCAGCACCGGCCGCGCAGCAAGGGCTATGTCCGCACCGTCTCGACCGACATGTATATCGATCCGGTGATCCAGCCGAACTATCTGGAGCACAGCATCGACCAGCAGGTGATGGTGGCGGGCATGAAGCTGGTGCGGGCGCTGCTGCATGCGCCCGAGCTGAAGGAATACCTGACCGAGGAGACCATTCCGGGCCCGGAGGTCGAGACCGAGGAGGATATGCTCGACTTCTGCCGAAACAACGGCTCGACGGGGTACCATTTGGTCGGCACCGCGCGCATGGGTCCGGAGAACGATCCAATGGCCGTGGTCGACGACACGCTGCGGGTGCGCGGCCTGGAGCGGCTGCGGGTGGCGGATGCCTCGGTGATGCCGATGATCCCCTCCGCCAACACCTACGCCGCCACCATGATGATCGCGGAGAAAGCCTCGGACATCATCCGGGGCCGGTAGGGGCTAAGAGCGGCGGCGATATTGCCATCGGTCTCCCCCTCCGGTCGTCCCGGACGCCGCAAAGGGGCGAGCCGGGACCCACTCGCCTTTCCGCGAGCACATCGCCGGATGTGAGGTGATTGGGCCCCGGCTCTACGGCCGGGGCGACAAAAAGAAAGACGGAGGCTGGCGATGAAACCCTCTCCCAGTGGTAGAGGGTGGCGCGCGAAGCGTGCCGGGTGAGGGGTTAAAAACGATCGGTGAGGCATTACCCCCTCACCCTAACCCTCTCACCACGGGAGAGGGGACTTCGCTGCGGCGCGGAGGCATCAGATCACCGCCCCGCCGCACGCACGGCCTCACGCGCCGCATGGGCCGGGTGGCCTGCCGCGATGCGGTCGCCGCGGCCGAACAGTTTTTGCCGCAGCGTGCCCTCGGCATAGTCCTTCTTGAACAAGCCGCGGCGCTGCAATTCCGGCACCAGCAGGTCGGCTACCTGCTCGAATGTCTCGGGCATCACCACCGAGGCAAGATTGAAGCCGTCGACGCCGGTCTCGTTCACCCAGGCCTCCAGCTCATCCGCGACGGTCTTCGGCGAGCCGATGCTGGTCGGACCGCGCCCGCCGATGGCGACCCATTCGGCCATCTCCCGCAAGGTCCATTCGCGCGCCGGGTCGGAGGAGCTGAACGCCTCGACGAAGGATTGCCCCGCATTGGTTTTCACGTAGCGCAAGGGCTCGTCGAGCTGATACTTGCCGAAATCGATGCCGGACCAGCCCGACATCAGCGTCAGCGCGCCTTCATGGCTGATATGCTTGCGGTACTCGGCATGTTTCTCCTGCGCCTCGGCATCCGTCTCGGCGACGATGACCGTGTGCATGTTGTAGATCACGAGATCATCCGCCCGCCTGCCCTGCTCGACCGCGCCGGCGCGTAGCGCATCGACATAGTTCTTCAGCACATGCTTGCTCGGCGCGCCGACGAAGATCGCCTCGGCATGGCGGGCGGCGAACTGGCGGCCGCGCGTCGAGGCTCCGGCCTGGAAGATCACCGGCGTGCGCTGCGGCGAGGGCTCGGACAGATGGATGCCGTCGACCTGGAAATGCGGGCCCTTGTGCCGGATATTGTGGACCTTCGACGGATCGGTAAACACCCCGCTCGCCTTGTCGCGCCGGACCGCGCCATCCTCCCAGCTACCCTCCCAGAGCTTGTAGCAGACCTCCAGATAATCCTCGGCGAGGTCGTAGCGGTCGTCATGCCCGGCGAGCGCCTGCTGACCGGTCGCGCGGGCGCCGCTGTCGAGATAGGAGGTGACGACATTCCAGGCGACGCGCCCCTTGATCAGATGGTCGAGCGTCGAGAAGCGGCGGGCGAAGGGATAGGGATGTTCGTAGCTGACCGATGAGGTGACGCCGAAGGACAGATGCTCGGTCACCAGCGCCATGGCGGGGACGATCAGCAGCGGATCGCCGACGGGGATCTGCGTCGCGTGGCGGATGGGGGAGGTCGGATCGCCGTTATAGACGTCGTAAATGCCGATGACGTCGGCGATGAAGACGGCGTCGAAGCGGCCGCGCTCGAGCGTTTTGGCGAGATCGGCCCAATGCTTCAGGTCGGTGTAATGGCTGGAGCGGTCGCGCGGATGCGTCCACAAGCCCGGCGACATATGGCCGACCGTGTTCATGGTGAAGGCGTTCAGGCGGATTTCTTTGCTCATTCGGCGGCTTTCATGCTGGCTCGCGGTCGCGCTGACCGGTGAGCCTAGCCGGTCTCAACCGCCGCGAGAAACAAGAATATCTGCGATCGATATGCGCCAGCGCGATGAACTTGACCGGCGGATTCTGAATATCGATATCGAAAACAAATCGTAGTCAAACGCCCGGCGAGCGCTAGTTTGATGCTGCAAGGCCCGTGGCGACGCGGCGGCCAAACCTTCAAAACCGGCGGGAATTGATGTCCTAGGCGCAAGCTTTGGACCGGATAATATTGAGGCCCGGATCGATGAACACGCTGCCACGAAGCACCGAACTGATCGCCGCGCCCTTGCGGCCATCGCCGGGCCCCGAACCGCTGATCGCCTTCCGCGAGGTGTCGAAATCCTTTGCCCGGCGCGGCGAAGGGGGAAGCGTGCGCGCGCTCGACAAGGTCAGCTTCGGCGTCGAGCGGGGCGATGTGTTCGGCATTATCGGCCGCTCGGGCGCCGGCAAATCGACGCTGATCCGGCTCATCAACGGTCTGGAGCGGGCGAGCGCCGGCCGCATCGTCGTCGACGGCCATGAGATCACCCGGCTGTCGGAGCGGGCGCTGACCGGGCCGCGCCGCAAGATCGGCATGATCTTCCAGCATTTCAACCTGCTCTCCTCGCGCACCGCTTTCGGCAATGTCGCCCTGCCGCTGGAAATCGCCGGGCGCAGCAAGGCCGAGATCGAAGCCCGCGTCCGTCCGCTGCTTCAGCTCGTCGGCCTCTCCGACAAGCATGACCGCTATCCGGCCGAACTCTCGGGCGGACAGAAGCAGCGCGTCGGCATCGCCCGGGCGCTCGCCACCGAGCCGACCGTGCTGCTCTGCGACGAGGCGACATCGGCGCTCGATCCGGAGACGACGGCCTCGATCCTCGCTTTGCTTGCCGACGTCAACCGGCGGCTCGGCGTCACCATCGTCATCATCACGCACGAAATCCCGGTCATCCAGGCGATCTGCAACCGCGTCGCCGTGCTGGAGGCGGGCCGCATCGTCGAGCAGGGGCCGGTGCTGGACGTGTTTCTCAAGCCCGCCCATCCGACCACGGAAAGCTTCGTCCGCAGCGTCACCGGCCTCGAACTGCCGCCCGGCCTCGCCGACGCCATCGAATCCCGGCCGGTTCCAGGCGGACGCGCCATCCTGCAAATCGTCTTCACCGGCCCGAACGCGACGACGCCGATCCTGAGCCGCCTGACCACGGTCGTCGGCGTCGACATCAACATCCTGGCGGGGCGCGTCGGCACCATCGGCGGCGTGCCGTTCGGGGCGCTGCTGGTCGCGGTGCCGGAGGACGAGGTCGCCCGCTCGGCGGTGCTCGGCGCGCTGTCGCTGCTGAAGCAAGAGGCAAAGGTGGTCGGCTATGTCGCTTAGCATCGTCTGGCTGATCGTCTACGCGACGATCGACACGCTCTACATGGTGGCGATTTCGGCGGCACTCGGCACGCTGCTCGGTCTGCCGCTCGGCATCTTCCTGGCGACCAGCCGGCGCGGCGAGCTGTTCGCGGCGCCCGCCTTCAACCGCATCGCCGGGGCCATCGTCAACGCCACGCGCTCGACGCCCTTCATCATCCTGGTCGTCGCCATCATCCCCTTCACCCGCCTCGTCGCCGGAACCTCCATCGGCACGACCGCCGCCATGGTGCCGCTGACCATCGCGGCGACGCCATTCATCGCCCGCATCATCGAGGCCGCCATCCGCGAGGTCGATCACGGGCTGATCGAAGCCGCCCGCTCGATGGGCGCGACGCCCTTGCAGATCGTGCTGAAAGTCCTGGTGCCCGAAGCCATGCCGGCCATCGCGCTCGGCCTGACGCTCGCCGTGGTGAGCCTGCTCGGCTATTCCGCCATGGTCGGCGCGGTCGGCGGCGGCGGGCTCGGCGACCTCGGCATCCGCTACGGCTATCAGCGCTTCATGCCCGATGTGATGGCCGCCGTCGTCATCGTGCTGATCGCGCTCGTCCAGGGCGTGCAGACGCTCGGCGACTGGCTGGCGCGCCGTCTCAACAAGCGCGCCCCGCAAGGCGCGCCCGAGTTCCAATCGTTAGACAGCAAGGAGTTTTGATGACCAACGAGATCAAGCTTTCCCGGCGCGCGGTTGCCGGACTGTTCGCCTTCGCCGCGCTCGCCGCGCCGCTCGCCGCCTCGGCACAGACGCAAACCATCCGGATCGGCGTGTCGCCCGGCCCGCATGCGCAGATCCTGGAAGTGGTCAAGCCGATCGCCGCCAAGAACGGGCTCGACATCAAGATCATCGAGTTTTCCGACTATGTCGTGCCGAACCAGGCGCTCGATGCCGGCGAGCTGGAAGCCAATTCCTTCCAGAACCAGCCCTATCTGGACAATCAGATCAAGGATCGCGGCTATAAGATCGAGAGCGTCGGGCTGACGGTGAATTTCCCGCTCGGCATCTATTCGAAGAAGCACAAGAGCTGGGCCGATGTCCCCGATGGCGCCAAGATCGCCATCCAGAACGATCCGACCAATGGCGGCCGCTCGCTGCTGCTGTTGCAGGACAAGGGCGTCATCAAGCTGAAGGATGGCGTCGGCTTCAAGCCGACCGTCGCCGACATCACCGAGAACGGCAAAAAGCTGAAATTCATCGAGATCGACGCCGCCCAGACCCCGCGTTCTCTCGACGATGTCGATGCCGCCGCCGTCAACACCAACTATGCCGTCGAGGCCGGCCTGAACCCGGCGGACTCGATCCTGAAGGAAGACCCGAAAGGCCCCTACGTCAACCTGCTCGCGGTGCGCGCCGCCGACAAGGACAAGCCGTGGGTGAAGACGCTGGTCGCGGCCTATCACACGCCCGAGGTGAAGGCCTTCGTCGCGGAGAAGTTCAAGGGCTCCGTCATCGCGAGCTGGTAATGCCAAATCGGGGCGCCGCGCGGGTTCGCGGCGTCCCGCTACGACGGTAATTCTTCAGCGCTCCTTTGACATCACGCGGAAATGCATTTTGACCAGCTTCCCCGCTTATGCGAGGAGGGTCCGCGTCATGCTGCGGCGACGGACTGCCCGACCCGCGGTCCCGGCACCCGCCCATCGAAGGACGACACGAATGCGCGCATTGGCCGTATTGGCGACTACCCTGCTTGCCTTGACCGGAACGCACGCGGCCCGCGCCGCTGAGCCCACACTCGTCATCACCCAGGACGGCAAGCGCCAGGACTTCACCGCATCGGCCCTGCTCGCCAGGCCCGACGCCGCAACGGTCAACGTTCCGAACGACGTCTCCTACGGCAAGGCGATGAGCTATCGCGCGGTGCCGCTCTTGAGCCTGCTCGGCAAGCTCGACGATGCCCGCTTCGATACGCTGGAGGCGCGCGCGACCGACGGCTTCACCGCGCAGATTCCGCTCTCGCTCGTGGCGCGCGGCGCGGCGGGCGGCTCCGTCGCCTGGGTGGCGGTGGAAGACCCGGCGAAGCCATGGCCGCCCCTGTCCCACGCCCCGTCCGCAGGCCCGTTCTATCTGGTCTGGGCGAATCCGGAGCGCTCCGGCGTGCGCGGCGAGCAATGGCCCTATGCCATGGCGAGCCTCACCTTCACCGAGAGCCCGGTGCATCGCTGGCCGCAGCTCGCATTGCCCGACGGCCTTCCGGCGGATGCCGCGCCACGCACCGGCCAGACCGTGTTCCTGACGCTTTGTTTCCCCTGCCACCGGCTCAACGGGGCGGGCGCGGGCGAAATGGGTCCCGATCTCGGCCAGCCGATGAACGCGGTGCGCTATCTGACCGATGCGGGCCTACGCGCCATCGTCCGCGATCCCCGCGCCGTCCGCACCTGGCCGGAGCAGCGCATGGAAGGTTTTGACCAGAAGACGCTCAGCGATGCCGATCTCGACGCGCTGATCGCCTATCTGCATGCGGTGGCCGACAAGACCGCGTCCGCCAAGTGATGGGTGAAGTCAAACCGAGCAGTAGCGCTCCTGAATCTCCGGGTCGGCGAGCAGGTCCTTGGCGCCGCCCGAATGCACGACGGTGCCCTGGTCGATGACATAGACCCTATCGGCCAGCCCCAGCGCCAGCTCGACATTCTGCTCCACCAGCAGGATCGTCGTGCCGGAGTGCTTCAGCGAGCGGAACAGCTCGAACATCTCATCGACCAGCACCGGCATGATGCCTTCGGACGGCTCATCCAGCATGATCAGCTTCGGCCCCGAAATCATCGCGCGGGCGATGGCGAGCATCTGCTGCTCGCCGCCCGACATGGTGACAGCGGTCTGGTCCAGCCGCTCGGCGAGGCGGGGGAAGGTCTCGGCCATCTTGGCGATCAGCTCGGCCTCGCGCTTCTTTTCGGGCGAGGCAACCAGCCCGAGCCGCAGATTCTCCCGCACGCTCAGCCCTTGCACGATGCGCCGTTCCTCCGGCACATAGCCGAGGCCCAGGGCAAAGCGCGCATGGGTCGGCGTCGGCAGCAGGTCCTTGCCCTCGAACGACACGGCCCCGGTGGTCTTGCCGATCAGGCCGATGATCGATTTCAGCGTCGTGGTCTTGCCCGCGCCGTTACGGCCGATCAGGCAGACGATCTCGCCGCGATTGACCTCCAGCGTGACGTCCTGCAGCACATGGCTCGACCCGTACCAGGCGTTCAGCTTTTCGACGCGCAGCATGTCAGTGCTCCCGCTGGCCGAGATAGACGCGCTTCACCGTCTCGTTGCGGCGGATGTCGTCGGGCGTGCCTTCGGCGAGCAGCTCGCCATGGTGCAGCACCAGCAGCCGGTCGCTGATGCCCATGACCAGCTTCATCTTGTGCTCGACGAGGATGACGGTGCGCTCCTCGGCCAGCTTGACGATCAGCTCCATCATCACCCGCGTCTCCTCCGGGCTCATGCCGGCGGTCGGCTCGTCGAGGAGGAGAAGGCGCGGGCGGCTGGCGAGCGCCATGCCGATCTCGAGCGCGCGCTGCTCGCCATGCGCCAATGCCCCCGCGACCCGCTCGCGGCGGTCCCACAGGCCAACGCGTTCGAGGATGGCGTCGGCCTCGTCGCCCAGTTCGGTCAGCCGGGCGCGCGGCCGCCAGATGTCGAAACGCGCCACCCGCGCCTGCGCCGCGACGCGGATATTCTCGTGCGTCGAAAGCTGCGGGAAGACGTTGGTGATCTGGAAGGATTTCGCCACGCCCATATGCGCGAAGCGATGCTGCGGCAGGCCGGTGACGTCGCGGCCCTCGAATTCGACGCGGCCGGTGCTCGGGCGGAAGGCGCCGCAGAGCAGGTTGAAATAGGTGCTCTTGCCCGCGCCGTTCGGGCCGATGATCGCGGTGATGGCGCCGCGCCGGAACTCGGCCGAGACGGCTTTCAGCGCGGTGAATTTGCCAAAGCTCTTGCCGACGCCGTCGGTGCGCAGAATGATCTCGCCCGCGCTCATGACTTGCCCCGCATGGTCAGCGTGCCCCAGATGCCACGCGGGAAAAACAGCACGCAGATCATGAACACCGCGCCTACAATGAGCTGCCAGTGGACGGTCCAGAGCGAGACGAGATTTTCCAGCATCAAAAACACCGCCGCGCCGACGAAAGGACCGAAGAACGTCCCCATGCCGCCGAGCAGGCACATCATTACGGCAAGGCCCGAGGTTTCGTAATGCATGATCTCGATGGGGACGGTTGAGAGCTGCAGAGCATAGAGCGCGCCGGCGAGGCCGCAGAAGGCGCCGGACAGGATGAAGGTGATGAGGCGCACCAGCGTGACATTGTAGCCCGACGCGCGCGCACGCTCCTCATTCTCGCGCACGGCCTCGATGACGGCGCCGAAGGGCGAGGCGAGAATGCGCGACAACACGATCAGCGCCAGGATGACGAAACCGGCGACGACGTAATAGCGCGTCATCGGATTGATAAAGTCGAAGCTGATGCCGAAGATGCCGATCTCGCGGACATTGATGCCGCGCAGGCCGTTTTCGCCGCCGGTCCAGTCCACCGCCTGATAGAACAGGTAATAGACGCATTGCGAGAGGGCGAGCGTGACCATGGCGAAATAGATGCCGCGCGTCCGCGTCGCCAGCGCGCCGATGGCCGCCGCCGTGATGACGCCGCCGAGGACGCCGATGGCGATGGCCGCGAACCAGGGCATGCCGAAATGCACGATGGCGATGCCGCAGAAATACGCCCCTGCCCCGAGCAGCGCGGCATGGCCGAAGGAGAGCAGGCCGAGATAGCCGAACAGCAAATTGAAGCCGAGCGCGTAAAGCCCGTAGATCAGGATGTTGATGGCCAGCGCCGTGAACGGCATGACCAGCGGAAAGGCCAGCAGGAAGGCCGAGACCAGCAGCACGCGGTAGCGCGTCGCCAGCTCCCGCCAGTCGAGATTGGCGTCCCGCGCGCGCGCCAGGGTGGCCTGTGATGCCTGGTTCATCGCCATGTCCTCAGCTCATCAGTCCGGCGCGGCCGAAGAAGCCTTGCGGCCGCACCAGCAGCACCACGGCCATCAGCGCGAAAATCGAGACCTTCGCCATTTCAGGCGCGAACAGCGAGGTGATGCTGACGACGATGCCGACCAGCAGTCCGGCCAGCACCGCCCCGAGCAGCGATCCCATGCCGCCGACCACGGTCACGACGAAAGCCTCCGCCAGCACCGGGCCGCCCATTTCGGGGATGACGCCTTGCAGCGGCGCGGCGAGCAATCCGGCCAGCGCGGCGATGCCGGTTCCGAGGCCGAAGACGACCAGCCAGACGCGGCGCACATTGACGCCGAGCACGCGGATGATTTCGGGGTCGCGGGCGCCGGCGCGGATGATGAGGCCGAAGCTGGTTCGCTCCAGGAACAGCCAGAGCCCGAACAGGATCACCGCCGTCGCGCCGATGACGAACAGCCGGTAGAGCGGGAAATAGCCGACGCCGATATCGACCGCGCCTTGCAGCAGCTCCGGCGTGTCGACCGGATAGCCGGTCTTGCCGAAGCCGATGCGGACGAGCTCGACGATGACATAGGAGAGGCCGAAGGTCAGCAGCAGCGGATAGTCGATGCCGCGCCCGTAAAGCGGGCGGATCAGCACGCGCTCGACGGCGAGGCCGATGCCGCCGACGAGCAGCGGCACCAGCAGCAGGCAGACCCAGAAATTCACCCCTTGCGTCATGAGGAAGAGGCCGGCATAGGCGCCGAGCATGTAGAAGGCGCCATGGGCGAAATTCACCACCGTCAGCATGCCGAAGATCAGCGAAAGGCCGATCGCCAGCAGCACGTAGACGGCGCCGAGCGCGACGCCGGTAAAGAGCTGCAATGCGATCAGATCGAGGGTCAAGCCTGCCATGCGTCACTCCCCGGCGCCGCTTTTGGGCCAACGCCAGCGTTGCATCGAATTAAATCCCGTCGCTCACAGTCCACGCTGACCTCGGCACAGTTCGAGCGCTTGAAGCGCAGCGTTGCAACTGGTTCCCTCTCCCTTGGGGAGAGGGACAGGGTGAGGGGTTGCGCCCTATCGATAGTCTACAACCCCTCACCCCCCGCCCTCTCCCCAAGGGAGAGGGGGCCGATCCGTCGCGCCTTGGCACGGAGAAAGACCGCACCGTTGCGCAGTCATCATCCGATCACGCCTTATGGCCGAGTTCGTCGCAGGTGCGCAGGTTGGCCTCGTTCGGCGCTTCGGTGGAGATCACCTCGAAGACGTCTGACGGGTTGCGCTGGCCTTGCGCCTTGGACTGGATGATGAACACCGACTGCACCGACTGGTGGTCGCATTTGCGGTAATATTGCGGGCCCTTGTAATAGTCGTATTTCAGGGCCTCCATCGCCGCGATCACCTTGTCGGTCTCGACGCTGCCCGCCGCCTTCGACGCTTCCAGCAAAGTGCGCACGCCGGCATAGCCCATGGCGCCGTAATCGGAGGGATATTTGTTGGCGTAGAGCTTGCCGAAGGCCTCGTTCAGCGCCTTGGCCGAGGCGACCTGGTCGCCGACGCCCCAATAATAGGACGTGCCGCCGATGACGCCCTGAAAGGCCTGCGCGCCCGCTGCCTGACGGCCGGTATAGAGCAGGATCGGCGCGACGATCTGGATGGATTTCTTCAGCCCGAAATCGGTCGCCTGTTTCAGCGCGATCTGCTGGTCGCGGCCGAAATTGGAGATGATGAGCACGTCCGGCTTCATCGCCTGGATGCGCGGCAGGAGCGTCGAGAAATCGGTGGTCGCGAGCGGGTGGCGGATGTCCTCCAGCGGCTCGATGCCGAAAGCCTCGCCCGCCTTCTTGAAGCCGCGCACCATCTCATGGCCATAGGCGTAATCGGCGGTGAGGAAGGCGACTTTCTTGCCGAATTTGGGGAACACGTAACGGCCGACCGCGCCCGCCGTCAGATGCGGGGTCATCGCCTCGTGGAAGGTGAATTTGCTGAAATCGGCGGCTTCGTTGATGGCGTCGGACTGGCTGATCGAATTGTAGATGATGCCGCGTTCCTTGGTGACGTTGTTCACCGCGAGCTGCACCGAGGCCGACAGGCTGCCGACGATGAAATTGACCTTCTCGTTCTCGATCAGCTCCAGCGCCCGCGTCGCGCCCTCGCCCGGATTGAGCTTGTCGTCGCGCACCACCAGTTCGGCCTTGCGCCCGTTCAACCCGCCGCCCGCATTGAACTCGGCGATGGCGAGCTGCGCGCAATTGACCTGGTCCTGGGCTTCGGTGCCATAGGGGCCGGTCAGCGGCACCGGGAAGCCGATCCGGATCGGTGCTTCCTGGGCGCGGGCGAGGTTGATGCGGAACGGCGAGACGGCCAGCACCGCGCCGGCGCCCGCCGCGCCGATCAGGCCGCGCCGCGAAATGCCGGGCTGCTTGGGTTTGCGAGACATGAATTCCTCCCTTATCGTTCTCTTTGATTATTCCGTGCCCTCTTGCCGAGGGTCTCAGATGCGCCCCAGCGCGGTCAGGATCAGCTCAGGCGTCAATGGGATTTCGGTGATGCGCGCGCCGAACGGCGACAGCGCGTCGTTCACGGCGTTCGCCACGCAGGCGGCCGCGCCTGCCGTGCCCGCCTCGCCCGCGCCTTTGGCGCCGAGTTCGCCGTCCTTGGTCGGCGAGACGATGTGGCCGACATCGATATCGGGCATCTCCGCAGCCATCGGCACGAGGTAATCGGCCATGGTCGCATTGGTGAGCTGGCCGCGCTCGTCATAGCGGCAATGTTCGAACAGCGCCGCGCCCAGACCCTGCACCACGCCGCCGCGGATCTGCTCGTCGACGAGCTGCGGATTGATGATGGTACCGCAATCCTCGACCACCCAGTGGTTCAGCAGCGTGATGAAGCCGGTTTCGGTGTCGACTTCGAGCCAGGAGGCCTGGATGCCGTTGGTGAAGGCGAAGGGGAAGTCGCGCGGCACAAAGTGGCGCACGGCCATCATCTCGGCCTGGAAGCCGGGCGGCAGCGTGTCGGGGCGGTAATAGACGATGCGGGCGAGCTCCTCGAGCGGCACGCGCTCGGCGCCGGTCGCGGCATCGATGATCTTGCCGTCGCGGATGTCGAGCGTGTCCGGGTCGGCCTGCAGGATGCTGGCGGCGGCGGCGAGGATGTTGCGGCGGAGCTGCTTGCCGGCCTGCAGCGCCGCTTCGCCGCCGATGCCCGCGCCGCGCGAGGCCCAGGTGCCGCCGCCATAGGGCGTGTTGTCGGTGTCGCCGAGGGTGACGCGGACGCGGCTCATCGGCACGCCGAGCATGCTGGCGACGATCTGCGCGGTGAGCGCTTCGGAGCCCTGGCCCTGCTCGGTGATGCTGGTCTGGCAGATGATGGCGCCGGTCGCGTCCATGCGCACCGCGACGCCATCCTGCGACGAGATCCGCGCGCCGCCGACGCCGTAAAAGGCAGGGCTCGGATTGGTGACTTCGATGAAGCTGGCGAGGCCGATGCCGCGATGGATGCCCTTGGCACGCAAGGCGGCCTGTTCGGCGCGCAGAGCCGAATAGTCCATCATCGCCAGCAGCTTATCGAGCGCGGCGTGATGCGACAGCGCCTCGAAGCGCAGGCCGGAGGGCGAGGCGCACGGATAGGCGTCGTCGGCGATCAGGTTGCGGCGGCGGATGTCGGCCGGGTCCATGCCGATGGCGGCGGCGGCCAGATCGACCAGCCCTTCGGTCACGGAGCAGGCGATGGGATGGCCGACCGCGCGGTATTGGCAGGTGACGTTCTTGTTCTGGAAGACGACGCGGGCCCGCGCCCGGTAGTTCGGCGTCGTGTAGGGGCCGCCGACGAGGTTCACCACCTGGTTGGCCTCGATGGCGCTGGTGCGCGGATAGACCGAATAGGGGCCGATGCCGGTCAGGTCGTCGATCTCGAAGGCTGTGATGGTGCCGTCGGCCTTCACGGCGGCGCGGCCCTTGCAGCGATGGTCGCGGGCGTGGATGTCGGTGTTGAAGCTTTCGAGGCGGTCGGCGACGAATTTCACCGGACGGCGCAGCAATTTCGACAGCGCCGCCGTGGCCATGTCGTCGGCATAGACATGCACCTTGATGCCGAACGAGCCGCCCACGTCCTTGCAGACGACGCGCACCTGCGATTCGTCGAGCGCCAGATGCTTGGCGAAGATGTTCTGCATCATATGCGGGGCTTGTGTGCCCTGGTAGACGGTCAGGCGCTCGTCGCCGGGGTTCCAGTCGGCCAGGATCGAACGCGGCTCCAGGGTCACGCCGGTATGCCGTCCGAAGACGAATTCGGCCTCGACGACATGATCCGCCTCGGCGAAGGCGGCGTCGACAGCGCCTGCGTCGAGATTGCGCTCGAAGGCGAGATTGTCGCCGAGTTCGGGGTGGATGACCGGCGTCGCCGCATCGAGCGCCGTGCGCATGTCGGCGACCGGCTCCAGCTCCTCGTAATCGACCATCACCCGCTCCGCCGCGTCCTCCGCCGCCGCACGGCTCGTCGCGACGATGGCGGCGACCGCCTCGCCCTGCCAGCAGGCGCGATCAACGGCGATGGGATATTGCGGCGCCGATTTGAGGCCCTTCAGATGCGACAGCACGCCGACCCAGGGCGTGCAGACTTTCGCCAGCTCGGGGCCGGTGACGATGGCGATGACGCCGGGCATCGCCGCCGCCTCGGCGCTGTCGATGCCGAGGATGCGGGCATGGGCGTAGGGCGAGCGCAGGAAGACGACATGCGCCATGCGCGGCAAACTCATGTCGCTGACATATTGGCCGCGCCCCTGCATCAGGCGCTTCAAGTTCGGACGCGGTACGGCGCGGCCGATATAGGAATTGGGCCGGTCCAATTCGCTGAGGCCGGGGCGGGTCGTCGGTGCGTCCGTCATGATTTGGCTCCGGCGCGGGCGCGGGCTGCGATCTCCACCGCGTCGATGATGGCCTGATAGCCGGTGCAGCGGCAGTAATTGCCGGACAGATGCTCGCGGATGGTGGCGCGGTCGGGCGTCGGATTGCGGGCGAGCAGCTCATGCGCGGTCAGCAGCATGGCGGGGGTACAGTAGCCGCATTGCAGCGCGTTGCGGTCGCGGAAGGCGGCTTGCAGCTCGTCGAGCGCGCCGCTGTCGGACAGGCCCTCGATGGTCTCGACGGACTTGCCGTCCGCCTGCACCGCGAGCACCAGGCAGCCGCGCACGATCTCGCCATCGAGGCGCACGGTGCAGGCGCCGCAAACGCCATGCTCGCAGCCGATATGCGTGCCGGTCAGGCCCAGATTTTCGCGCAGGAAATCGGTTAGATGGATGCGCGGCTCGACCTGCGCCGCGACGGTTTCGCCATTGACGGTGAGGGTGATGGGGGTTGGGGCGATCATGCGGACGCCTCGGCGCGGCCGAGCAATTCGTTGACGCAGCGAGCCAGCAGCGTGCGTGCGAGGTGGAGGCGCATGGCGGCGGAAGCCTGATGATCGTTCTGCGGCTGAAGATCCGCCGCGAGCGCTGCCTGCGCCTCGGCGAGGATGGCGGGGGAATGGCGCTGCTGTAGGATGCGCGCGGCGGCGGGGCACGACCCGGCGCGCTCGCCGACGCCGAAATAGACGAGACGCAGCGCATCGATGCGGTCGCCGGCCGGCTTTCCCTGCGCGGCGAGGCCGACGATGGCGTAATCCCCCATGCGGCGCGCATATTCGTGAAAGAAGGCGCGTTCGCCGGAGGCGAGGGCCGGGAGTTCGATGGCGATCAAAATCTCGTCCGGCGCAAGCGCGGTCTGGTAGAGGCCGAGGAAGAAATCGGCGGCCTGAACGCGCCGCTGGCCGGACGGGCCCTGGATCACCAGCGTCGCGCCGAGTGCCAGCATGCAGGCGGGGAGTTCGGAGGCAGGGTCGGCATGGGCGAGGTTGCCGCCGATGGTGCCGCGATTGCGGATGGCCGGATGGGCGACATGCGCGATGGCCTTGGCGAGGAGCGGCGCGTGCGCGGCGATCTCCGGTGAGGTCAGAAGGTCGGCGTGCCGCGTCATGGCGCCGATCTTCAGCGTTCCACCCTCGACGCGGATGCCGCGCAAGGCGGCGATCCCGGTAATATCGACCAGCAAATCCAGCGACATCAGCCGCAGATTGAGCGCTGGCAAAAGGCTTTGTCCGCCCGCGAGGAGCTTGGCGCCCCCGCCGCCACGGACGAGCATCTGAACGGCCTCATCGACGCTGGCCGCGCGGGCATAATTGAAAGCCGCAGCTTTCATTAGGCATTTCCCTCTCCAACAGCGATCTTTGCCGCATTTCCCTCACTACAGCGTGCGGAATTGGCTTCGTCAAGGCTTATTTATCGACTGATTAATATTGCGCCACAGAGGTTTAGCTGCGCGGCGCGATGCACCCCGGCGGAACCGCCCTGGTCGGAGAGAGTGACGAGCGACGCGGCCAGCCGAAATGCCCCCGCGCGTGCCGGATCCACGCTAGATGCAGCCGGACCTGACGAGGCTTTTCAACAGCCGGTGCGAGGCGCGGTTGAGCAAGGTGTCCATCTCGACCAGGTCGAAGACGGGGCGGGAGCGGAAATAGGAGCGGGCGGAGAATTTTTGCAGATATTCGCCCCAGCCGGTGCGCTCGGTGACCAGGTAGGTCTGCAGCGTCTTGTCGGCATCCAGCCTGTACAGCCGGGCGCGCAGCTCGATCTTGGTCCTGAGCAAAAGCGGCAAGCCGATCGGACCGAGGGTCAGATCGCCGTAAGAGCCGCCGCGCGCGGAGAGGAAAATATCGACGGCGCAGTCGCTGCCGTCGCCGGCGGTCCTCTCCGCCGCAGGCGGGAGCGCAAAAATCTGGCCGAGGCGGGTCAGCAGGAAATTGTCGCGCTCCTGCTTTGGCTGCTGGGTCAGGAGCGCGATCAGGCCGCCGATATCGGCGCTCGGGACGATGGCCAGACGGCCGAGATACAAACGCTGTACTGTCATGTGAGCGAGTTGAGCCGCCAGCGACTGCCCGGCGGGCTCAATCATTTTTCTCAAGCCATGCCGTCAGACGCCCCATGGCCTCGCGGAGCGCGGCGGGCGAGCGCTGATAGCAGATGCGGAAATAGCCCTCGCCTCCCGGGCCGAAGGCGCTGCCGGGGGCAAGGCCGATATTGGCCTCATCGACCAGCCGCATGGCGGTATCGAGCGAACTCGTCACGCCGTCAATGCCGAACATCAGATAGAACGCGCCCGCCGGCCAGGCGAAGCTGACATTGCCGAACGGCTCGATGGCCGAACAGACGATGTCGCGGCCCGTCCGCGCCCGCGCGATCTGCCCGCGCGCGTCCGCATCGCCCTCGGTCAGCGCGAAGGTGCCGGCGGGCTGCAGGAAGCTCGCCACGCCCGACGTGTTGTACTGAATCAGGTTCTCGATGGTCTGGCCGAGTTCCGGCGGCGCTTGCAGCCAGCCCATGCGCCAGCCGGTCATCGCCCACATTTTGGAAAAGGTCTGCACGAACAGAATGCGGTCGCCCGGCTCGCGCAGGGTCTGGAAGCTCGGAGCGAGATCGCCGTCGTAATAGAAGCGGCCATAGATCTCGTCGGCGATGATCCAAAGGCCCCGGTCGCGCGCGAAAGTAAGGATGGCGCGCAGCTCCTCCTCGCTGGCGACCCAGCCGGTCGGGTTGGAGGGCGAATTGATGAACAGGGCGCGCGTCCGCTCGGTGCAGGCGTCGAACAGGCGGTCGAGGTCGAGCGTCCAGCCGGTCTTGCCGAATTGCATCGGCACGAAACGCGGCACGCCGCCGCGCGAGAGAATGGCGCCGGCGAAATTCGGCCAGCTGGGGCCGGGCACGACCACCTCGTTGCCATGGCCGACCAGCATCTGCACGCAGATCTGGATCGCTCCCATCCCGCCGATGGTGGAAAAGAATTCCTCCGGCTGCATCGGCCGGTCGTAGAGGCGCGACATATAGCCGGCGATCGCCTCGCGCAGCGGCGGGATGCCGCGCTGATAGGTGTAGAAGGTCTGCCCCTCGGCCAGCGCTGCGCTCGCCGCCGCGCGGATCGGCTCGGAGGTCGGCGTCTCGCCTTCGCCGGCCCAGAGTGCGATCAGCCCGTCGCGGTTGCGGCCATAGTTGAACAGCTTGACGATGCCGCTTTCGGGAATGGTCCGGGCGGATGCGGCAAGCTGGCTGATGAGGTCCGACATGCAGTCTCCCTGAATGATTGCGTCAGCGATGCGCGTCGAGCCAGGCTGCGATCTGGCCGACGACGGTGCTCTCTATTCCGAAATAGCCATGCGGCGATTGTGAGCCGCAATTGCCCGAGCGCTTTTCGCCGCCTTCGACATAGAGCAATTTGGCCTCCGGCGCGTGCGACAAAGCGGCCGCGATGCGAGGCGCATCCTCGGCGAGCGCCACGCGGCAGCGGCTGTCCCGATTTGCGACGATGAGGGCCGGAACGGTGACGCGGCCGGGCGAGGCGTCGAAGACGGTTTCGCCGCTTTTGCTCTCCCGGGTGACGGATTCGGTGAGGACGACACCGGCGATTTGGCCCTTGGGCAGATGGGCGGCGCCGTTCATGGCGGCGATGGAGCCCTGGCTGGTGCCGAGCAGGAAGACCGGACCCGGCGCCTCCTTATGGGCAAAGCGGACGAGATCCTCGATGACGCGGGCATAGTCGGGCGAGCTGCGCTCTCCGCGCATATTCTCCCCGTCCAGCGCGTCCGGGATCACCACCGCATAGCCATGCGCCAGCCACATCTCGCGGGTGCGGACGACGAAATTCTTGCCATGGGCGAGATCGCCATCGTCCTCGATGCCGAGATCGCCGGCGCCGCCTGGCAGCATGACGATGGTGCCGCGCGGCGCGGCCGGGCGGGCATAGAGCACGCGCTGCGTGCCGCCGCCGCTCAGCGCCAGATCGCGGACGGCGCCGGACTGGGCTTCAGCCGCCCGGACCGGGCACGGCATGGAGAGAAGGAGCGCCGCGCCCATCAGGAGAGCGAAGCGGAAAGGCATTTTCGTCATGGACAGGCCCCGTTGTTGCAGATGTCATCCAGCGGACGTTGAACGCGGAGCCGAGGATGCTACCTTCGAGGCAACCTGTCCAACCCGCAACCCCGGTATCAGCCATGCGCCTCCTCACCGACCGCGAACTCTCCCCCGAAGCCGCAGCCATCTTCGCCGACATCCGCGCCACGCGCAAAACCGAATATGTGAACAATTTCTGGCGGGCGCTGGCGCATGATCCGGCCGCGTTGAAGCGCACCTGGGAGAGCATCAAGCAGATCATGGCCCCCGGCGCGCTCGACGCCAAGACCAAGGAGCTGATCTATATCGCCGTGTCGGTCGCGACGGGCTGCGATTATTGTATCGCCTCGCACACGGCCTCGGCGCGGGCCAAGGGCATGAACGAAGCGGAATATCTGGAGCTGGTCTCCGTCATCGGCATGGCCAGCGAGACCAACCGCCTCGCGACCGCGCTCCAGGTGCCGGTCGACGAGGTGTTTCTGATCGTAAATGAGGCTGGCCGGTAACCGTATCGTTTCCGGGCCCGGCGCATCGGGCAGGCCCTCTCCCCGGCCATGGGAGGCGGCCTGCCATCTTCCGCGCGATCCCCTCCCCTACTCGACCTTGCCGATACGCTGGACGGCGGCGATCAGGCGGGCGCCGTCGGCGTCCATGAAGCGCTTGAAGGCTTCGGCATCGAGATAGGCGGGCGGGCTGCCGGCCGACTCGAAGGCTTTGGCCGTCTCCGGCTGGGCCATGGCCTGCTTCACGGCCTCGCCGAGCCGCGCCTTGATGGGGCCCGGCACATCCTTCGGCGTGAACAGGCCGGCCCAGATGTAGAACTCCACATCCTTGAAGCCGAGTTCCTTGAAGGTCGGCAGCTCGGGGAAGCTGTCGATGCGTTCGCCGCCCCAATTGGCCAGCACCCGCACCGTCCCCGCATTCACATGCGCTTTCAGCACGCCCGGCGCCGAGGCGAGCGCCTGCACTTCACCGCCGAGCAGCGCCTTGACCGCCGGTCCGGCGCCCTGGAAGGGCACATGCAGCAGCTTGATGCCGGCGGCGAAGGCGAACATCTCCATCGACACATGCAGCGTGCCATAGGCGCCGGATGAGCCATAGGGGATGATGCCCGGGCGCTTGCCCGCATCGTCGATCAGATCCTGCAGCGTCTTCCACGGCGCGCTGGCGGGCACGGCGAGCAAGGTCGGATCGGCGAGGATGCGGGCGATGGGCGTGAACTGGTCGACCTCATAGGGAGGTTTGCGGCCGTAAAGGCGTTCCGATTCCGGTAGCACCAGCAGCGATGACAGCGACATCAGCAGCGTATAGCCGTCGGGCGCCGCCCGCGCCGCCGCCGCATTGCCGATGGAGCCGCCGCCGCCGCCCCGGTTCTCGACGATCACCGGATGGCCGAGAATCTTTTCCAGCGCGTTCGAGACCGGGCGGGCGGCGAGATCGGCCTGTCCGCCCGGCGGAAAGGGCACGATCATGGTGACGGTGCGCGTCGGCCAGTCCGCCGGAGCGGCGGCACGCGCGAAAGGCGCCCCGGCCGCAAGGGCCGAGGCCGCGCCGAGCCCTTTCAATATGTCTCTGCGATGCATTGTTTGTTCCTCCCTGTCTTATGCATGCACAGCACAAGACAGCTCCGGCGCGATGTCAAATCGTTTGCCGGAGGGGGAGGAACGAGAGCCAAATCAAAAGGTCTCGACGGGAATGGCGAAGACATAGCCGACGCCGCGCTCGGTGAGGATGAAGCGCGGCGCGCTGGGGTCGGGCTCGAGTTTCCGCCGCAGGCGCAGCACGTGTACATCGATGCTGCGGTCGAAGACGTCCTCATGCATCCGCGTCGCATGTAGAAGCTGCTCGCGGCTGAGCGCGCGCTGCGGCGCGCCGAGAAAGGCAACCAGCAGCGCATATTCGCCCTTGGTCAGCGTCACCGGCTGGCCTGTGGGGTTGAACAGGCGCCGGCTGCGCCGCTCCAGCCGCCAGCCGTCGAAACGATAGCCGCCCTGCTCCGGCTCACGCCGCGCCGAGATCCGGCCAATATCGTAGCGGCGCAGGACGGCGCGGACGCGGGCCAGCAATTCCCGCATGCAGAACGGCTTGGTGACGTAGTCGTCGGCGCCCAGTTCCAGCCCGACGATGCGGTCAACTTCGTCGAGCCGGGCCCCGGTGGTGATGATGACGGGGACATTGCGCGAGGTGCGGATCTCGCGCAGCAGGTCGAAGCCATCCTCGCGGCCGAGCCGAAGGTCGAGCAGGATGAGGCTCGGTTCCGACGACGCGAAATGGGAGAGCAGGTCCTGCCGCGACGAGGCGGTGGCCGCCACCAGCTCGTTCGCCTCGAAATATTCAACGAGCATCTGGCGCGTCGCCTCGTCGTCATCGACGATCAGGATCCGCGGAGGCTTGGTGATGACCGGCTCGCTCACGACAGGCCGGCTGCCGGAATGCGCCGTCCCGCTGGGCTCATCCGACGCATCATGCAGAACCGCGCAGCTAGACAACGCCATGGCTCGCTTCCCTTCGCTTTGGACCCGTACCGGCATGACCGGGGCGGCCTGCCGAGCGCCGCCCGGCCGACCGCCGGTCAACCATATCTGTGCCATCGTTGCGCCTAGGCCTACTAGGGTCAGTTAGGATCATCTGTTTCCATATGAAAGAAGGCACCATTGTGTGCGATGCAAAATGAACGGAAGCGATCGAGACTTTGACCGAAGCTGGGCGCAGCCGCATCACCCTCAGGGGCGACTGGGAAGGCTTGTGCGAAGATGCTGTGCAGGATTACGGGCAAATCGCCGCTTTTGATGGCGCACCGGCGGTTATGCTCGCCGCTTTGGGAGCGTCGCCGGGACCGAGGGCCACCGGGTGATAACGCGCGAGGTCCGCCGCCGGATTCCGCCGCGCGGCGATATCATCGCGGGCGGCCCGTGCGGTTGACGCTTGCCTTGTCAGGCCGCCATTCACCGGAAGGGGCGTTGGAGTGGGTAAGGCTGATGCTTCTGCAAGCCTCGGAGCGGCGAGGCGGGGCGGGCGGAGACGGCGTCCGGCTCAGTTGAATTTCGGCATTTCGACGCTGCCCGACCGGCTCTTGCCGAGCGCATCGCCGAAATCGCGCATTTGCTTCTCCCCGAGTCCGAAGGACACCGAAAACCCGTCCGAGGTTTCCATCGTGACGATGAAGGTGGTGCCGTCGGACGCCTGCTCGATGCGCAGCGTCTGGGCGGGGTAGACCAGACGCAGGCTCTCGTCGCGGTAGCGCAGCCGCAGCGCCTGCTCCATCAACTGCGGCAGCGTCAAAATCAGCGACTGCAAGCATTCGACGGGAAAGTTCAGCGTGCCCAGGTCGCCGTCCGGCTGAGTAAACCCCATGCGGAGCCGGCATCCATCGGCCGAGATCTCCAGGGCGACCAGTTTCTCACCGGTAATGTCCTTCTGCGTCATCGCTCCACGGCCTCCTGCGGGGGACCAGCGCGGCGGGCCTTAGCGATGCGGCCGGTCGCCCTTAAGCGCGAAGCTGGCCGCGGTCGATGTCCCGGGCATGTCACCAGGCGCGAAGTCAGGTTTCATTCGTAGTTTTGGCGGGCAATGCAGCCCAAGTGGCACGTCTTACTTTCGTAACACGCTTAACCCGTCTTGAAATGGTGACGTAGCGCGGCGCGGCAAACCTTAGGGATCGTTAGGCTTGGAAGGCCGATGGCGGCAGACAATCCGCCGGCGGCGGGCGAAGACCCGGTAAGGCCGGCCGCTTACGCCCTGTCAGGCCTCATTAAGCTGAGCGGCGCATTGGCGTTGCCGTACCCGCGCCGTGGAAACGCGCATTCTCCTCATTCTATGCAGACATCACACCATGCATTCGATGCTTCGTCTCCTTCTCAGCCTTGTCGTGCGGCATGGCCATCTCGAGGTCGAAACCGCCGGTGGCGCACGCTTTACGGTCGGCGACGGCAGCGGAGGACCGCTGACCATGCGCTTCACCGACCGCGGCGCCGAGTTCCGCTTCATGACCAATCCCGAACTCGCCTTCGGTGAGCTGTTCATGGACGGGCGGCTGATCGTCACCGGCGGCTCGATCTACGACCTGATCGCGCTCTTCCTGTCGAATATGGGCTCGCGAAAGCCCATCGGCTTCATCAAGCTGCGCCGCGCGCTGCGAACGATTTTCCGTCCCTTGGCGCAGTTCAACTCGAAGCGGCGGGCGCGGCGCAACGTCGCCCACCATTATGATCTCGACGGCCGCCTCTACGACCTCTTCCTTGATTTCGACAAGCAATATAGCTGCGCCTATTTCGAGCATCCGGACCAGGGGCTGGACGAGGCCCAGCTCGCCAAGCGCCGCCATATCGCGGCCAAGCTCCTGGTCGAGGAGGGGCACCGGGTACTCGATATCGGCTGCGGCTGGGGCGGCCTTGCGCTTTATCTCGCCGAGCATTGCGGCGCCCGCGTCACCGGCGCCACCTTGTCGGAAGAACAGCTCGGCGTCGCGCGGGCGACGGCCCGCCAACAGGGGCTCGCTGGCCGCGCCGAGTTCCGTTTGCAGGATTACCGCGCCGTGACCGAGACGTTCGACCGCATCGTTTCGGTCGGCATGTTCGAGCATGTCGGCGCCGGCTATTACGACACCTTCTTCCGGAAGGTGTCTGAATTGCTCACCGATGACGGCGTCATGCTGCTGCACTCGATCGGCCGCGTGGACGGACCGGGCAGCACCAATCCCTGGGCCGCAAAATACATTTTCCCGGGCGGCTACGCGCCCGCGCTCTCCGAGGTGATGGCCTCGATCGAACGCTGTCGCCTGGTGGTGACGGATATCGAAATCCTGCGTCTGCATTATGCCGAGACCTTGCAGGCATGGCGGGCGCGTTTCTTGGCCCGTCGCGAGGCGGCGAAGCAGCTTTATGACGAACGCTTCTGCCGCATGTGGGAATTCTATCTGGCGTCGGCCGAGGCCAGTTTCCGCTATGATGGGCTGGTGGTGTTCCAGATCCAGCTCGCGAAGCGCCAGGAGGCGGTCCCGCTCACTCGCGACTATATTGCCGCGCGCGAAGACGCATTGCGCGGCAAGGACCAGCGCCACCGCCCCGGCTTGCGCATCGCGGGTGAATAAGCGGCGTCCGCCCCCGCCGCAGCCCCGCGAGCGGGGATCCCAAATGCTCTCGGCGACGCTATCGGTTCAGCCCCGAAACCGGGGAACGAGGCTTGCATGGCACGAAGCGCGGCGGGTGTCAAAGCGAGTGTGACGCAAACAGGGCGGGGGTAACGCGCTTCGGGCCGGGATGCCGATCCTGCGGCCCGCTCCGCTCACCGCCGGCTCATTTCATCAGCACGACGGCTTCGCGGAAGCGGGGATGCTCCGCCGTCTCCAGCCATTCGAAGATCGCCATTTCCGTGGTGATGGTCTCGGCACCGGCCCGCGACATCCGCTCGATGGCGGCTTCCTTATTCTCCGCCTTGCGCGAGCCGAGCGCGTCGCGCACCACGAAAACCCGGCGATCCTCGTCGAGCAGCCCCATCACCGTCTGCAGGACGCAGACATGCGCCTCGCAGCCCACCACCACGACCGTGTGACGGTCGGCGGGCAGGAAGGTCCTGAAGGCTTCTTCTCGGGTGGCGTCGAAACTCTGCTTGTGCAGGGTCGGGTAACCGCGCTGCGCGATGGCGGGAACGCTGGGGCCGAGCCCGGCCGAATTCTCCTCGGTGACGAAAGCCGGGATTTCGAGCAGGGCCGCCGCGTCCATCAGCCGGCCCGCATTGGCGAGCGCGGTCTCGGCCTCATGGATGGCGGGCATCAGCCGGGCCTGGAAATCGATGATCAACAACAGCGAGCGGCGCGCATCGAGCAGCATTCCGGTTCCCTTCATCACGCCCCCTCCAGCTCCGCAATCACCCGGCCGACCTGACGCTGCATCAAAGCGCGCGGCGCCACGTCGAACATGCGGATCCGGCGCGTATGCATCAAGAGCAGCAGGCCCGTCGCATGGGCGAAGAGATCCGCCATCGCCGCCCGCGCATTGTCCACCCCGCCGCCCATCGCCGCAACAGCTTCGCCGACGGGCATGAGGCTCGCCTCGAGCGCGGCGTTGAGCTCGCGGTCCCGGTCGCGGCCGAGCCCTTTGGGCCGCATGCCGCCGCGAAACAGGTAGAAGCCGAGATCGAGGTCGCGCGGATGGCGGGCGTAGAAGTCGAAAAAGGCGAGCGCCGCCGCTTGCAACCGCTCGGGGGGCGTGGTTGCCGCCGCGACGGCCCGGTCGACCTCCGCTTTCAGCCGGGCGAGCGAATCCATCAGCATTTCGGCGTAAATGGCCTCCTTGGACTCGAAATGGAAATAGAGCGCGGCAGGCGTATAGCCCGCCTCGGCCGCGATGGCCCGGAGCGAGGCGCCGTCCAGGCCTTCGGTCTCGAACACGCGGCGCGCGGCCTCAAGAATGAGGTCACGCCGGAGCGCGCTCACTGCCTGCTTCCGCTTCGATCCCCGCTCGACGCCAGCCAAATTCCCGCCTCCGCTTGAACTGCAATTCTAACAGTGTTAGATTTTTCATTCAAGCGTTTGAATGAACCGGAGTTCCGCCATGCTGATGAGCGCCGCCGACTTTCGCGACTCGCTTCGCCGCTACAGGCCGCGGGTCTTCGTCAATGGCACGGCGGTCGCCAGCGTCGCCGATGAGCCGCTGCTTGCCCCCGGCATCAACGCCATCGGCGTCACCTATGATTTCGCGCGGCAGGCCGAGCACGCGGCGCTGATGACGGCGCGGCAGGGCACCTCCGGCAAGACCGTCAACCGGATGCTGCATATCGACGAGAACGCGACGGATCTCCTGCGCAAGCTCGAGGCCATCCGGCTGGTCTGCAAGACCTCCGGCTGCGCCCAGCGCTACCTGTCGCATGACAGCCTGAACGCCCTGTACCAGGCAACGAAGCGCACCGACGACGCGCATGGCACCGATTATCATCAGCGCTTCCTCGCCTATCTGCACCGCGTCCAGGACGAGGATCTGACGCTCGGCGTCGCCATGACCGATGCCAAGGGCGACCGCTCCAAGCGCCCGGGCATGCAGGCCAACCCGGATGTCTATGTGCATATCAAGGAGCGGCGGCCGGACGGCATGGTCATTCGCGGCACCAAGGCCATCGTCACCGGCGCGCCCTATATGCATGAATTCCTGGTGATGCCCTGCCGCAGCCATACGCGCGAGGATGCCGAATTCGCCGTCTGCTGCGCGGTGCCGGTCGATGCGCCGGGCGTGACCATCGTGGCGCGCCCCGCCGGGCGTCCGGGAGAGGCGGCGGCGAAATTCTCGGCGAAATACGGCCAGTCGACCGGCGTCGTCCTGTTCGACGACGTCTTCGTGCCGCATGACCGGGTGTTCCTCGCGGGCGAATATGAGGAAGGCGGCTTCCTCACCACCTCCTACGCCACCCATCACCGCCATTCCTGCATCGGCGCCCGGGCCGGATTCGGCGACCTCCTGATCGGCGCGGGCGTGCTGATGACCGAGGCGAACGGCCTCGACCCCGACCGCCACGGCCATATCCGCGACGCCATGGTCGAGCTCATCACCATCGTCGAGGGTTTTTTCGCCTGCGGCGTCGCGGCGTCGGTCTACTGCCAGGCCGATGCCGCCGGGTCGGTGATGCCGGATGCGGTGTTCTCCAACATCGGCAAGCTGCTGCTCGCCACCAAGATCTACGACATGCACCGTCTCGCCCATTACGTCTCCGGCGGCCTGATCGTCGCCCTGCCCGGCCCCGATGAGGACCACAATCCGGAAACGCAAGGCTCGCTCGCCGCCGTGCTCGCCGGTCGGCCCGACATCCCGGCCGAGCAGCGGCTGGAAGTGTCGCGGCTGATGGAGGACCTGACCGCCTCGCATCAGGGCGGCTGGTATTCGGTGATTTCGCTGCATGGCGGCGGCTCGCCCGAGGCGATGAAACGCGAGATCTGGCGCAACTATCCGGTCGCCGAGCGCAAGGAGCTGGTCGAGCAATTGCTCGATCGCGGAATCCTCGACACCGGCCAGCGCGTCTCGAAACAGCCGGGGCGCTGCTGCCCGACAGGCTGCGAAGCGCCCAAGCCCGCGATTGCGGCGGAGTGATGCGCGGCGTCCCGCGCACACAATTGTCATCCCCGCGCAAGGGGGATCCAGTAAAGGGCAACATTCGCGGTGACACGCCGTTTGAGACGCGACGGCCGCGGAGGCCTGGATTCCCGCTCTCGCGGGAATGACAAGAGTTTTGGTCAGTCGTCTCGATATAAACTGGCCGACGACTCTTCGAGCATCAGCACGAATCTGGGAGTGTCGCGCCGACGGCGGCGGCCCTCCCTTCCCTACCCTAGATCTCGATCTTGGCAAGCCGCGCGATCTCGGCGCGGGCGCCCTGGTGTTCGGCGACGGCCATGGCCTGGGCCAATTCCTCGCGCGCGTCGGCCAGCCGGCCCAGGGCGATCAGGATCTCCACGCGCTGCCGCCGCAAGACCGCCTCGGATTGCCGCTCGCCGGTGACCGCCGACATCGCTATCGCCGCGTCCACCTCGGCGAGCGCCTGCTCCGGATTGCCCTGCTTGAGATGCACCTTGGCCATGCAGCCGAGCTGGTAGGGCCGGAACATGCGGCTGCGCGACTCGTCCGCCGCTGCCATCGCCGCCTTCATGATCTCGACGCCGAGCTCCACCTGCCCGTGCTTGACCAGCAGGAAACCCTCGTTGAAGCGGAACCACTCTTCGTAGAATTTCAGCCCATGCTCCTGGCAGAAGGCGATGCCCTCGGCGAACAGCGTGGTGGCCTCATTGACCGATTGGCGGTGGGTCGAGACGAACAGCCGCATCAGCAGCACGATGGCGCGGGTCACGGAATTCGAGGCCTGGCGGGCGCGGTTGGTGGCCTCGGCGACGGCGGCGATGGCCTCGTCATAGAGGCCGAGCGCCCAGAGCACGTTCGACATGTTGGCCAGCGCCAGCACCAGCTCGTCGACGCCGAAGGTGATGTCGTCGCCCGCCTTGCGCGCATCCTCGAACGCGTCGATGACGGTTTGCAGATGCACGCGGGCCGGCTTGTACTCGCCCATCAGATTGAGCGTCTGCCCCATCATGCAATGCGCCAGCAGCAAGCCGTTGCCGGAGGCGCGCGCGACGTCCAGGAATTCCTCCGCCAGCACCAGCGCCGCCGGCAATTGCGAGCGGCCGAGCAGCACGTTCCACAGGCCGCATAAAATGGCGAAGCGTTCCGGAAGCGGCGTCGCCTCGTCGATCAGCTCGTGGGCGCGCTCGAAAACGCTCTGCCCCTCCTCGGCGGCATAGCCATGCACGGCCATCACCGCCGGGCCGACGGTGGTGAGAAGCTGGCGCTCCCAGCGGTTGCGGTCCTCCTTGGTCAGGGACGGCGCGTTGCGCAGCAGCTCGAGGCCCTTGGCGAGATGCGCGGTCGCCTCGCCATTGGCCGAGCGCTCGACGGTCAGCTTGGCCGCCGTCAGCCAATAGCCGAGGGCTTCGCTCGGCATATTGGCGGCGGTGTAATGATGCGCGAGCAGCGCCGGGCGGCCTTCGGCCTCGTTCGGCAATTGCTGCAAAATGGCCTCGGCGGCGAGCGCATGGAGCTGCTGGCGGCGGCTTTTCAACAGGCTCTGATAGGCCGCCTCCTGCACCAGCGCATGGTTGAAGGCGAATTCCCGGTCGGCGGGGGGCGGCCGCTTGGCGATCAGGCCCGCCTCGGTCAGCTTAGCGAGCGCGGCCTGCAATTCCTGCGGCGGCTGCTTGGCGACGGCCTCCAGCAGCGGCTGCGAGAATTCCCGGCCGATGATGGCGGCGATCTGCGCCGTCTGCTTGGCCGAGCCGAGCCGGTCGAGGCGGGCGGTGAGCGCGTCCTGCAAGGTGGCGGGAATGATCTCGGGCGCAAGGCGCGCGTCCTCGCCCTGCCGCGCGCAGTCCTCGAGCATCGACTTGGTCAGCTCCTCGACGAAGAGCGGCACGCCGTCGGTGCGGGCGGCGATCCGGTCCGGCAGGTCCGCCGGCACCTCCGCCTCCGGGCTGAGCGATGCCACCATGGCGCGGACATCCTGCGCGGTCAGACCGGCGAGCGGCAGCGTATGCACATGGTCGAGGCAGTCCCAGGCGGGCGCAAAGCCGGGGCGGGAGGTGATCATCAGCAGAATCGGCAATTCGCTGACGCGCTCGGACAAGAGGTCGAGCAGCTCGAGCGAACTCGGATCGGCCCAATGCGCGTCCTCGAAGATCATCAAGAGCGGCTTCTTGCGCGACAGGTGCTCGATCTGGCTGAGCAGGGCGGCAAAGGTCTTGCGCCGCTGCTGCGACGAGGTCAGGCCGAGCGGCGGATGATTGTCGTCGAGCGGCAAGGCCAAGAGATCGGCAAAGAGCTGCACCCGCCCGCTGACGCGCGAGGAGGCGTCGGCCAGCAGGGCCTCGAGCTTGTCGAGCCGCTGCCTCGGCTGGTCGTCGCTGCGGAAGCCGGCGGCGTGCTCCAATTGCTGGATGAAGGGGTAAAGCGCGATCTCGGCGTGAAAGGGCGAGCATTGATAATGCAGCGCGTGATGCCGGGCGTCATCGCCATTCTGCCGGCCAACCATGCGGGCGAGCCGCGATTTGCCGATGCCGGCGTCGCCGGTGATGACGTGAATCTGGCCGTGGCCCGCCTGCGCCTCCTCCCAGGCATCAAGCAGGCGCTTCAGCTCGGCCGTCCGGCCGATGAAAGGCGTCATCGCCGCGGTGCGGGCGCCGAAGCGGCTGGCGGCGCGCCGCTCGCCCAGCACCAGCCAGGCCTCGATGCGCTCGTCAGGCCCCGCCGCGACCGGCGGCAATTCCCGATAGTCGAACAGCGTGCCGACCAGCGCGCGCGTCTGCGCCGACACCACGACCCCCTGCGCATCCGCCGCCGCCTGCAGAAGCGCGGCGTGGCGCGGCGCCTCGCCGATCAGCGCCGGGACATAGTCGTCCGGCGCGCCGTCGAACTCACCCGCCACCACCGGGCTGGTGGCGATGCCGATCTGCAGCCGAGCCGACTCGTTCAAGCGGCCGCCAAGGCGCGGAAATTGCGCGATCAGCGCCAGCCCGGCGCGGATGGCGCGCTCGATGCCGTGTTCGTCGGCCTCGCGGTAGCCGAAATAGATCATGGTGCAATCGCCCGACAGCGGCCCCATCACGCCGCCGAAGGGCGCCACGATCTCGGCGCAATGCCGCCGGTGCGCGGCGATGGCGGTGTGCAGCTCCTCGGGATCCATCCGCCCCGCCAGCGCGCCCACGCCCTGCAAGCCGCAGGCAAGCACCGTTATTTGCCGGCGCTCAAGGCTCGGCGCGGGGCGCTGCGACCGCCGCGCCGGCGGCGGCGTCTCCGGCAATTCGGGCATTCCGCCCCTGGCATCGACGTCCAGCACCGGATGGGTGCGCAATTCGCGGATGCGCCGGTAGAGCGCCGTCGTCGACGCCTCGGGCTTGACGTTCAGCTCGCGCGACAGCGTATCGGCGCAAAGCCGGTATTGCTGCATGGCGGCGGCGTAGCGACGCTGCTTGCCGTAAAGCTCCATCAGCGCGCGATGGGCATCCTCGCGCAAGGGATCGAGCGCCAGGATGCGCGTGGCGATCGAGATGCCGCCCTCGATATTGCCGGCGGTGGTGTGATGGGCGAGCAGACGGCCGAGCACGTCGAGCGCCTTCTCGCGGAATTGCTGCCGCACGAGCCGCAGCCAGCTTTCGAAGGCCGGGGCGCGCAGATCGAGCCCGTCCAGGAACACGTCGCGATAGAGGCCGGCGGCCTTGGCGGTGTCGGCGATATCAGGACTGTAGGCCAGGAGGTCGAACTGGATGACATCGACGGAGACCCCGGCAAGGTCGAGCGCGATGGTGTCGCCTTGCGTTGCGATCCAGCGTCCGCCGATCGCGGGCAGGCTCTTGCGCAGCAGGCTGAGCGTCTGGCGCAGGCTCTCCCGCGCCTGCTGCTCGGCGCTATCCTCCCATAACAGCGCCGCCAGCTTCGCGCGCGGCTGCGGCTGGCGGTTGTTCAAGGCCAGATAGGCCAGCAGCGCGGCGGCTTTCTTCGTCGGCAGGCGGATGACACCGCCATTTTCCGCTTCCAATTGCGGGACGCCGAACAGCCGCAGGACCAATCCCTCCACCTCAATCACCCCGATATTTTTTTCCGCAATCTCGATTTTCACGAACTTATCACGCTGGCTTTGCGGCATCGGTGACGGTCACCGCGTAGGACTAAAGTGCAAAGCCGGTGATAATTGCAAAATCAGTATTCAGAGACTTTCTTGCCGCGAGCCCGTTTTCATTACCTATCAATATTGCATGCTTTTTTCCCGTAGGCGCCCTGTGGCCAGGCTAGCCCACCAATAATAAGACCGCCTTCGGCTGCCAGCGCAAAGCGGGTAGACGGAGGCGGCTCAATAATGACAGGCACGAACTCTCCGTGCCCGGCCGCGCCTCTCGGCGTGGCAGGATGCAAGACTCTCCAATAGGCCCGCAGTGTAGTCGAGCCGAGGAAGAATGAATCGTGAAATCTATACACGAATTATTCTTGGCAGGTTTTAGGCGCTGCAGGTTGACGACGGCCTTGGCATGTCATGCGCGCTGCCGCCAAGGCGTCCAAAGTGTCGTTTGACCTCGACAGCGTACGGCGGCGCGTGGCAGTTTGGCGCCAGGATCAATCAAGCCTCGATGCGAGATAAAGCGATGACCAGCCTGGATCATCTGGCCGGCAAAGCCATCCCGGTCGTCCGGTTCGATGCCGCGTCCGATGCGCGCATCGCCGTGGACTGGCTGCGCGAAGGCGGCCTCACCATTTTCGAAATCACCGCAACGGTGCCAAATTTTACGGCGCTGATTGCCGAACTCGCCGCGCGCCCGGATCTGCTGATCGGGGCGGGGACCTTGCTCGACGCCGAGACCGCCGCCGCCGCCATCGAAGCGGGGGCGAAATTCCTGGTCTCGCCCTGCTTCGTCGCCGAAGTCGCGGAGGCGGGCGCCCGGGCGGCGCTGCCGGTTTTCCCCGGCGCGGCGACGCCGACCGAAGTGCTGAACGCCCACCGTGCCGGAGCGGCGGCCGTAAAAGTGTTCCCGGCCAAGCAGCTCGGCGGTCCGGGCTATATCAGCGCGCTGCGCAGCGTGTTTCCGCACATCCCGCTGATGCCGACCGGCGGCATCACCCTGGACGATGCCGGGGATTATCTCCGCGCCGGTGCGGTCGCGCTCGGCATGGGCGGCCAATTGGTGACGGTGGCCGACATCCGCGCCGGCCGCCGGGACGAGGTGGTGGCCCGCGCAGCGCGGCTGGCGGGGCTGAAGGCGTAGATTCAATTTGGTGGAGGCGTGGGCGCTGCCTCCGGGCACGACCCGAGGCGTACTCTTAAAGAGGTCAGCCAGACCCAATTTCTCGAATCCCGCGAAGGCGGGGATCGAGTATGCCGCAGCGTAAGCGTTTGGCAGAACGCCAATTTCGAGCTTGCGAATATGGATCCCCGCCTTTCGTGGGGATCCATCGCAACACGCCTTACGCCGCCTGCTGGATCGCCGAGAGCTGCCAGCCATCCTGGCGGGCGCGGTCGTCGCGGCGGAAGGTCCACAGCTCGGTGGCCTCGGTCGGATGGCTGCGGTCGCCGGAGACGACGTGGTTATCCTTGCGGTCCACCATCGCGTCGACCAGCGAGAAGCGCATCGCCACGGTGGCGTAATCGGAGCCGTTCTCGCGCCAGGCTTCGGACAGGTCGCCCTGCAGCAGCTTGACGTCGGAGATCTCGTTGCGCACGCCCTGCTGCGCGTTGTCGTGGAGCTCCTTGCTGAAATAGGAGAACATTTCCGGCGTGGTCTTGGAGCCGAGTTCCTCGGTGTCCTCGCGGCCATAGGCCAGTTGGATCTCGCCGAGCAGCCGCTCGAAGGAGTTGAAATCCTCCTCGCCGAGGGCAAGCGTCGCCGTGGACGGGGCAGCGCCGCCGCCCGCACCGAAGGAAGCCGGCGTCGTGCCGCCCTGTGGACGCCCGCCGGCGCCGTAGGTCGCGCGGGCGAGCGCGGGCTGGCTGCGGCTGCGGATGAAGGCGACCACCAGGTAGATGGCGCCCGCGATCAGCGCGAATTGCAGGACGAAGCCCAGAACGCTGGCGAGCGCGCCGAAGCCGAAAATGCCCGCGAGACCGGCGGCGAACAGGCCGCCGAGCAGCAGGCCGCGAAACCCGCCGAAGCGCGAGGGCTGAGCCACGCCGGTCTGCGCGCCCGGCTGCGCCGACTGTGCCCCTGGCGACGGCTTTTGCGTCATCGACCGCTCGATCGGCGCCGCTTTCGGGGCGGTGGTGGTGGCGGGCGGCGCGGTATAGGTCCGGCCGGCGCGGCTGCCAAAGCTCCCGCCGCGCCCAAGGCGCGCTTCGGCCGTGTCGGCCGTAACCATGGCGAGCCCCGTCGCCAGGCCAAGCGCTGCGACGGTCAAACGTGGGAATGACATGCGAACCCCTTTTGTCGGGCGCGAGCCGGCCGAAGGGCCGCCGCGCTAAGCGTGATATAGGGAGGGCTGACGCATATGTCACCTCGCTTGCTCTGCGTCTAAGCTTTCCTGACCTCATTCCTTGCGTGCACTCGGCCGTCGCCCCGCCCAACGGCAATGGATGCGACATTTCTGCTCGTAATTTAGGCAACGCGGGCCGCCGCCGCGCGCGGCCATTTCGCCGGTGATTGATCTGTCAGCATTATTTCCGCCGCGCCGGTGAGCGACGCCGCGGCACCGCTTGGCATGGCGTTTGCTTCGACCCGATGGGGGAATATGGGAGCGCTGCCATGCCTGTCCTGACCATTCATGCGCAACCGGCACCGATCAGCCTCGATCCGGCCAGGCTGGCGCTGGTCATCATCGACATGCAGCGCGATTTCCTCGAAGCGGGCGGTTTCGGCGAAGCGCTCGGCAATGACGTCTCCCAGCTCCGGCGCATCGTTCCGGCCTGCGCGGCGCTGCTCAGCCATCTGCGCGCCGCCGGCATCCCGATCATCCACACCCGCGAGGGCCACCGCCCCGACCTGTCCGACGCGCCGCGCGCCAAGGTGGAACGCGGCGCGCCGTCCCTGCGCATCGGCGATGACGGCCCGATGGGGCGCATCCTCATTCGCGGCGAGGCCGGGCACGACATCGTCGCCGAGCTGGCGCCGCTCTCCGGCGAGCCGTTGGTCGATAAGCCCGGCAAGGGCGCCTTCTACCAGACCGACCTCGATCTGATGCTGCGCAATGGCGGCATCGACACGCTGCTTGTCTGCGGCGTCACGACGGAGGTCTGCGTCCATACCACTATCCGCGAGGCCAACGATCGCGGCTATCGCTGCATCGCGGTCGCCGATTGCTGCGCGTCGTATTTCCCTGAGTTCCATGAAGTCGGCCTGAAGATGATTTCCGCTCAGGGCGGCATCTTCGGCTGGGTCGCAGAGTCGGGAGCAATTTTCAGCGCCTTGGACGAGGCGGGCGCTTTGAGCCGGTAACGCGCGGGCAGCGCTTCTCTTTTCGTCGTCCCGGACGACGCGCAGCGCCGAGCCGGGACCCAATGGCCCCTCCGCGAGCACTGCGGCAAGAGGAGAGGCGAGTAGGCCCCGGCTCTGACGGCCGGGGCGACGAGATGGAAACGCTTAGGACATAAACCGGGCGCCGTATCGGCGCCGCAAAGCGAGTGGGGTGGAGCATGGCAAGGCAGGCAGGCACGGCGCCGGCACTCTGGACGCCCGGCGACTGGAACGCATTCTTCGGCTTCGGCACCAATATCCTCGTCAATATGCTGGTGCTGACCGGCCTCCTCCGCTTCGTGCTGAAGCTGCCCGACGATCTCGTCTTCGGCCGCATCCTGCCGGCGCTCGGGCTGATGATGTTCCTCTCCACCGGCTATTACGCCTGGCTCGCTTACCGCCTCGCCAGAAACACCGGCCGCAGCGATGTCTGCGCCCTGCCCTCGGGCGTCAGCGTCCCGCATATGTTCGTCGTCACCTTCGTCATCATGCTGCCGATCCTCGCCCGCACCGGCGACCCGGTCAAAGCCTGGGAAGCCGGACTCGTCTGGGTGTTCTTCCAGAGCTTCATCCTGATGATCGGTGGGTTCGTCGCGCCCTATATCCGCAAGATCACGCCGCGCGCCGCCCTGCTCGGCACGCTCGCCGGCGTCTCGGTCGCCTTCATCTCCATGCGGCCGGCCATGGAGATCTACACCACCCCCGCCATCGGCCTGACCTGCTTCGCCATTATCCTGGCGAGCTGGTTCGGCGGCGTGCGCTATCCACGCGGCATTCCCGCCGGGCTGGTCGCCATCGCGGTCGGCATGGTGATCGCCTGGGGCGCGGCGCTGCTCGGCCTCGGCGTCGGCGGCATGGGGCTCGGCAAGCTGGCGGATTCATTTGCCAATTTCGGCTTCTCCGTGCCGCTGCCGGCGGTCGACCACGTCTTCTCCGGCTTCGAATTCCTCGGCATCATCCTGGTGACGGCCATCCCCTTCGGCGTCTACGACCTCGTCGAGGCCATGGACAATGTCGAAAGCGCGGAAGCGGCAGGCGACCATTACCCGACCACCCGCGTGCTCACCGCCGACGGCGTCGTCAGCCTGATCGGCTGCCTGATGGGCAACCCCTTCATCAACGCCGTCTATATCGGCCATCCCGGCTGGAAGGCGATGGGCGGCCGCATCGGCTATTCCGCCGCGACAGGCCTGATGGTCATCGTGATGACCTGGTTCGGCATCATCTCGCTGCTGCTGGCACTCATCCCGGTCGTCGCGATCTCGCCGATCCTGCTCTATATCGGCATGCTGATCGGCGCGCAGGCCTTCCAGACCACGCCCATCAAGCACGCCCCTGCCATCGTGCTGGCGCTGACGCCGCATCTGGCCGCCTGGGCCAAGGTGCAGATCGACGGCGCGCTGGCGGCGGCGGGCACCAATGCCGCCACCGTCGGGCTGGACAAGCTCGGCAATGTCGGCGTGCTCTATCACGGGCTCGAATTGATGGGCGGCGGCGCGATCCTCACCGGGCTGGTGCTGGGGGCCATCGGCGTCTTCGTCATCGAGAAGGATTTCGTCAAGGCCGCCGCCTTCGCGCTGGCGGGAGCGGTGCTGACCTTCTTCGGCTTCATGCATGGCGAGGCGGTCGGCATCGGCGCCGGTTATGGGGTCACGCCCTCGATCACGCTCGGCTATCTGATGGTGGCGGGCGTGTTCCTGGCCTGCGACCGCCTGCAGCGCGCGGAGGAAGGCCAGACCGAGCCCAGCGCGCAGCCCGCCGCCGCTGAGTGACGGGCGGCTGAACAAGAACGCCTTTTTCCGAAATCCCCGCGGAGGCGGGGATCTAGTACACCGCAGCCTTTCGGTCATCCGCTAGGGTCGCCTGCGGCTTTGCCCTTTACTGGATCCCCGCTTTCGCGGGGATTTCGTCTGAGTGCGTGGCGGCGGACTGATCTCATTGGATCGCCCTTTGTACCGGCAGTGCCGGTCCGCCGTCTCTCGGCGCCCCCTATCCCCCACATCCCTCACCCCTAGTGCGAGCGCCGCTCGTGCCTATTCCCTGCGCTTGCTGCAAATTTTGTATGCAATCCTGTATGCAATATTCAATGCCTTCGACGTCCGAACCCGCTCCCACGCCCGAATTGCTAGTCCACCCCTCCTGGCACGGCTCTTGCAATTCTCTCTGTTGCGTAAGGTCAGCCGAGGGGCCCAAAAATGAAGCGACGCGATTTCCTGAAGACCGCAACAGCCACCGCCGCCGTCAGCCTGCTTCCAGCCCCCGCGATCCGAACCGCCTGGAGCCAGTCGCGCCAGGAGACGCTGCTGTTCCTGACCGAAAGCGGTCCGAACAATTTCGACATTCACGGCGTCGGCACCAACCGTCCCGGCTACGAAGTCTCCTGGAACTGCTATGACCGGCTGATGAGTTACGGCTCGAAAACGCTGCCCGACGGCACGCTGTCCTATGACCGCGACAAGCTGGTGCCGGAACTGGCCGAGGAATGGACGGCGGGCGACATGTCGGCGACCTTCAAGCTGCGCAAGGACGCCAAATTCCACGACGGCACGCCGATCACGGCGAAGGACGTGAAATGGTCCTTCGACCGCGCGGTGACGGTCGGCGGCTTCCCGACCTTCCAGATGAAGGCCGGCTCGCTGGAGAAGCCGGAGCAGTTCGTCGCCGTCGACGACCACACGTTCCGCGTCGATTTCCTGCGCAAGGACAAGCTGACCATGCCGGACCTCGCCGTCATCGTGCCGGCGGTCTACAACTCCGAGCTGATCAAGAAGAACGCCACCGAAAAGGACCCCTGGGGGCTCGAATATACCAAGGTCAACACGGCGGGCGGCGGCGCGTATAAGGTCACCCGCTCCCAGGCCGGCACCGAGGTCGTCTATGAGCGCTTCGAGGAATGGAAATCCGGGCCGCTGCCCAAGATCAAGCGCGTGATCTGGCGCATGGTACCCTCCGCCGGCAACCGCCGGGCGCTGATCGAGCGCGGCGACGCCGACATCTCCTTCGACCTGCCGTCCAAGGACTTTGCCGAGCTGAAGGCGGCGGGCAAGGTCAACGTGACTTCGACGCCGATCGGCAACGGCATCTGGTATCTCGGCATGAACGTCAAGAAGGCGCCCTTCGACAACGTCAAGGTGCGCCAGGCCGTCGCCTATATCCTGCCCTATCAGAAGATCATGGACGCGGTGATGTTCGGCCTCGCCAAGCCGATGTACGGCGCGGCCAGCAATTCAGCTTCCGCGCCGGTCTGGCCGCAGCCGCACGGCTACAAGCCGGAGATCGAGAAGGCCAAGGCGCTGCTCGCCGAAGCCGGCATGGCGAACGGTTTTGAGACCACGCTCTCCTTCGATCTCGGCCTCGGCGTCATCGGCGAGCCGGTCAGCGTGCTGATCCAGGAGAGCCTGGCTTCCATCGGCATCAAGGCGACCATCAACAAGATCCCTGGCGCGAACTGGCGCGGCGAACTGGTCAAGAAGGAGCTGCCGATGATCGTCAACTTCTTCTCGGGCTGGCTCGACTATCCGGAATATTTCTTCTTCTGGGCCTATCACGGCCAAAACGCCGTCTTCAACACGATGAGCTACCAGGACGCCGCCATGGACGCCCTGATTGACGGCGCGCGCAAAGCCGCCGCCGAGGGCGACGCCGCCGCCTACGAGACGGACGTGAAGGGCTTCATCGACAAGGCGTTCGCCGAGGTGCCGCGCGTGCCGCTGTTCCAGCCGTATTTGAACGTCGCGATGCAGAAGACCATCACCGGCTACCAATACTGGTTCCACCGCCAGCTCGACTACCGCACGCTCGTCAAGGGGTGAGCTGTCAGAGCGGGACCGGATTGGAGGCCGTCAATGCAGTCTTCAGACGAAATCCCCGCGAAGGCGGGGACCCAGTACGCCGCAGCATCCGAGGTCAGGCAGAGCGCCAGTCCTGAGTTTGTAAATACTGGATCCCCGCCTTCGCGGGGATTTCGGTCGCGATCCGAGGAAGCCGCTCCATGCTGATGATGGTGCTGAAACGCCTTGCGACGACCATCCCGAGCCTGATCGGCGTGGTCATCGTCACCTTCCTTCTGACGCGGGCGCTGCCGGGCGATCCCGCCGCCTATTTCGCCGGGGCAGCGGCCACCCCTCAGGCCGTCGAGGAGGTGCGCAAGCAGCTCGGCCTCGACCAGCCCTTGCCGCTGCAATTCGTCCGCTATGTCGGCGACCTCGCGCAAGGCGATCTCGGCACTTCGCTGACCACCGGCCAGCGCGTCTCAGCCGACATCGCCGCGCGCCTGCCCGCCTCCGCCGAGCTGACGCTGCTCGGCCTGTTGTTCTCGCTCTCCATCGCCGTGCCGCTCGGCGTCTTCGCGGCGCTGAAGCCGGGCTCGCTGATCGACCATGCCTGCCGCGTCATCGCCACGGCGGGCGTCTCCCTGCCGGTGTTCTTCACCGGGCTGATCCTGGTCTATGTGTTCTATTACCTGCTCGGCTGGGCGCCCGCCCCGCTCGGCCGCCTTGACATCTTCTTCAGCGCACCGCCAACCGTCACCGGCTTCTACCTCATCGACAGCCTGCTGGCCGGCGACGGCGAGGTGTTCTGGGCCGCGCTGAAGCAGCTCGTGCTGCCGGTTTTGACGCTCGGCATCTTCTCCATCGCGCCGATCGCCCGCATCACCCGCGCCTCGATGCTGGCGGTGCTGTCCTCGGAGTTCGTCCGCACCGCGCGGGCGAGCGGCCTCGCGCCGTCGACCGTCGTCATCACCTATGCGCTGCGCAACGCCCTGCTGCCGGTCGTGACGACGCTCGGCATGGTGTTCTCCTTCCTCCTCGGCGCGAACGTGCTGGTCGAGAAGGTTTTCGCCTGGCCGGGCATCGGCTCCTATGCGGTGGAGGCGCTGATCGCCTCCGACTTCGCGCCGGTGCAAGGCTTCGTGCTGACCATGGCCGTGCTCTATGTGGCGCTCAATCTGATGATCGACATTCTCTACCGGGTGATCGATCCGCGCGTGAGGATCGAAGCATGAGCGACATGACCGCCAGCCAGCAGACCGGCTTCGCCGCCGGCCTCGCCCATGCGCGCTACGTGCTCGCCGCCAATCCGGTGACGGGCTTCGCCTTCGGCCTCTTCGTGCTGATCGTAATCGCGGCGGCGTTCGGGCCGTATATCGTGCCCTACGATCCGCTCGCCAGCGACACTGCCGCCGCACTGCAACCGCCCTCCGCCGTCCACTGGTTCGGCACCGACCAGCTCGGCCGCGACGTCTTCAGCCGCGTCATCGTCGCGACCCGGCTCGACTTCCTGATCGCCGTCACCTCGGTCGTGCTGGTCTTCCTGATGGGCGGCCTCGCGGGCGTCGCGGCCGGCTTCTTCGGCGGCTGGACCGACCGCATCTTCAGCCGCCTCGCCGACACCATCATGGCCTTCCCGCTGTTCGTGCTGGCGATGGGCATCGTCGCCGCGCTCGGCAACGAGGTGGAAAACATCGTCCTCGCCACCGCGATCGTCAATTTCCCGCTCTACGTCCGCATCGCCCGCGCGGAAGCCAATGTCCGGCGCGATGCGGGCTACGTGCAGGCCGCGCGGCTGTCGGGCAACAGCGAGGCGCGCATCCTGCTGGGCCATATCCTGCCGAACATCATGCCGATCATGGTGGTGCAGATGTCGCTGACCATGGGCTACGCCATCCTGAACGCCGCCGGGCTCTCCTTCATCGGCCTCGGCGTCCGCCCGCCGACGCCCGAATGGGGCATTCTCGTCGCGGAAGGCGCGGGCTTCATGGTCTCCGGCGAATGGTGGATCTCCTTCTTCCCCGGCCTCGCGCTGATGGTCGCCGTGTTCTGCTTCAACCTGCTGGGCGACGGCCTCCGCGACATCGTCGATCCGCAGCGCCGCACCTAGAGGGGATAGGTTTGGATGGAATCAATGCACCCCTCAGATGAAATCCCCGCGAAGGCGGGGATCCAGTACGCCGCAGCGCAAGCGGTGAAGCTGAGAGCGAATATCGAGTTTGTGAATACTGGATCCCCGCCTTCGCGGGGATTTCGGAAAGGAGCCGTCCATGACCGCGATCCCTCTGCTTGACATCCGCGATCTGACGGTGGAATTCGAAACAAGGCGTGGGACGGTGCAGGCCGTCAAACAGATCGACATCTCCGTCGCAAAGGGCGAGACGCTGGCCATCGTCGGCGAGTCCGGCTCGGGCAAATCCGTCACCTCCTACGCGGTGATGCGCATCCTCGACCGCGCGGGCAAGATCGCCGCCGGCTCGGTGACGTTCTCCGGCGTCGATCTCGGCGCCGCGAGCGAGAAGGCCATGCGCGACCTGCGCGGCCGCGAAATCTCGATGGTGTTCCAGAACCCGCGCGCGGCGCTGAACCCCATCCGCAAGGTCGGCCACCAGATCGAGGACGTCCTGCGCGAGCACGCGCTCGCCGGCTCCGACACCGCCAAGGCGATGGCCATCGACATCCTCGCCAAGGTGCGCATCGCCAACCCCGAGGAGCGCTATCACGCCTATCCGTTCGAGCTGTCCGGCGGCATGTGCCAGCGCGTCGTCATCGCCCTGGCGCTCGCCTGCCGTCCGCAACTGCTGATCGCCGACGAGCCGACCACCGGCCTCGACGTCACCACGCAAAAGACCGTCATGGACCTGATGACCGAGCTGACGCGCGAGCGCGGCATGTCCACGATCCTGATCACCCACGATCTCGGCCTCGCCGCCGCTTATTGCGACCGCGTCGTGGTGATGGAGAAGGGGCATGTGGTGGAAACGGCGTCGTCCAAGACCATCTTCAAGGCCCCCGCGCACGCCTATACGCGCAAGCTGATGCGGGCAACGCCGCGGATCGGCGCGACGCTGCATGATCTGCTGCCCGAGGACAGCCCGAACGGTGCGGCCAAGCCCACGCCCGCTAAGACCAACGGCGCCGCCCCCACCAACGAGCCGCTGCTGCTGGTCGAAAATCTGGTGAAGGAATATCCGCGCAAGAACGGCGCGGGCGTCTTCGCCACGCTGTTCCGGCGCAAGAGCGCGGAGGCGCTGCCGCCGTTCCGCGCCGTCGACGGCATCAGCTTTTCCATCGCGCGCGGCGAGAGCGTCGGACTGGTCGGCGAATCCGGCTGCGGCAAGTCCACCACCTCGACCATGGTCATGCGCCTGATCGACGCCACCGGCGGCCGTATCCTGTTCGACGGCGACGACATCGGCCAGATCCCGGCGCGGCGTTTTGCCCGCCTGCCGCAGCGCAAGCGCATCCAGATGGTGTTCCAGGACGCCAGCGACAGCCTCAACCCGCGCTTCACCGCCGAGCGCGCCATCGCCGACCCCATCCTCCAGCTCGGCGAGGAAAAAGGCGCCGCCGCCATCCGCGCCCGCTGCGAGGAACTGGCGCGGCAAGTCGGCCTGCCGCTGGAACTGCTCGGCCGCTTCCCGCACCAGCTCTCCGGCGGCCAGAAGGCGCGCGTCGGCATCGCCCGCGCCATCGCCCTGCGCCCCAGCCTCGTCATCCTCGACGAGCCGACCGCCGCGCTCGACGTTTCCGTGCAGGCGGTGGTGCTCAACCTCTTGCAGGAGTTGAAGGATGAGCTCGGCATGAGCTATCTCTTCGTCTCGCACGACCTGAATGTCGTGCGCCTGCTCTGCGACCGTGTGATCGTGATGCGCGGCGGCGTCATCGTCGAGCAAGGCCCGTCCGAGCAGGTGATGTCGGCGCCGCAGCACGATTATACGCGCGCGCTGCTTTCGGCCATTCCGCATCCGCCGATGTGAGGCGAGGGAGAGAGATGAGCGAGATCGACGATAAGGGGCTCGACGCCATGATCGAGGCGGGGGCGAAGGCGCTGGATTTGCCGATCGATGCCTCGCGGCTGCCGGCCATCCGCGCCAATCTCAAGGTCACGCTCGGCCATGGCGCGCTGGTCGCCGGCTTCGCCCTGCCGGACGAGTCCGAACCCGCTCCGATTTTCAGGGCCTGAGCCATGACCGATTGGGATACAGCCGGAGTCATTGCGCGCGCCGTCAACGCCGGGGACACCACCGCCGTCGCCGTGACGGAGGCGGCGCTGGCGCGGATCGCTGCGGGCAACGGGCAGCTCAACGCCTTTACCGCGATCACGGCGGACCGGGCGCTGGCCAAGGCGCGCGCCGTCGATGAGAACCGCGCCGCGCAGGCAACGCCGCTGCCGCTGGCGGGCGTGCCCTTCGCGGTCAAGAACCTGTTCGATGTCGCCGGACTCCCTACGCTGGCAGGCTCCAAAATCAACCGCGACCGCGTGCCCGCGACGGCCGATTCCCCGCTGATCCAGCGGCTCGAAGCCTCCGGCGCCGTCCTCGTCGGCGCGCTGAACATGGGCGAATACGCCTATGATTTCACCGGCGAGAACGTGCATGACGGACCTTCGCGCAATCCGCATGACCCGTCGCGCATGTCCGGCGGCTCGTCCGGGGGAAGCGGCACGGCGGTCGCGGCGGGCTTCGTGCCGCTGGCGCTCGGCTCCGACACCAATGGCTCGATCCGGGTGCCGTCCTCCTTCTGCGGTTTGTTCGGGCTGAAGCCGACCTATGGTCGGCTGTCGCGGGCGGGCAGCTTCCCCTTCGTCGCGAGCCTCGACCATCTCGGCCCCCTGGCGCGCTCGGCGCTCGACCTCGCCCTGGCCTATGACGCCATGCAGGGCTATGACCCCGGCGATCCCGCCTGCGCCGACCGCCCCGCCGAGCCGACTGTTTCCCTGCTCGAGCAAGGCGCGGAGGGCCTGCGCATTGCCGTCGCGGGCGACTGGTTCAAGCGCGGGGCCTATCCGGAGGCGCTGACGGCATTGGAAACCGTTGCCAACGCGTTGGGCGTGACCCAGGAGATCATCATCCCCGAGGCCGAACGCGCCCGCAGCGCCGCCTATGTCATCACCGCGACCGAAGGCGCCGCCCTGCATCTGGATCGCCTGCGCCATCGCGCTGCCGATTTCGACCCCGCCGTCCGCGACCGCCTGACCGCCGGCGCACTGATCCCCGCGCCGCTGGTCGCCGAGGCGCAGAAATTCCGGCGCTGGTATCGCGACGCGGTGCTGAAACTGTTCGAGAGCGTCGACATCATCCTGGCGCCGGCAACCCCCTGCACCGCGCCGCTGATCGGCCAGCAGAGTTTCGTCATCGACGGCGTCGAGCTGCCGGTGCGCCCGAATATCGGCCTCTATACGCAGCCGATCTCCTTTATCGGCCTGCCGGTGGTCGCCGTGCCGGTGCCGCTGAAGCCGCTGCCGATCGGCGTGCAGATCATCGCCGCCCCCTGGCGTGAAGACCTGGCGCTCCGCACGGCCCACGCCCTCGAACAAGCCGGCATCGCCGCCGCGCCCCGGCCGATGGAGAACGCATGATCGTCGATCTGCCCGAGATCGTGGCCGAGGTCCGCGCAGCCTTCGAGCGCTACGAACAAGCGCTCGTCAGCAACGACGTGCAGACGCTCGACTCCTTGTTCCGCGACGATCCGCGCACCATCCGCTATGGCGGCGGCGAAAACCTCTATGGCTTTGCCGAGATCGCCGCCTTCCGCGCGGGGCGCTCGCCCGAGGGCCTCGCCCGCGACCTGTCGCGCACCGTCATCACCACCTATGGCCGCGACTTCGCCATCGCCTCGACGCTGTTTCACCGCGCCGCCAATTCCGGCAAGATCGGGCGGCAAATGCAGAGCTGGGTGAAATTCGACGGCGAATGGAAGATCGTCGCCGCCCATGTGAGCCTCATTGACCGGACCGGATGAAGCCTTCCCCCGCTGACCTGACCATCCGTAAAAAGCGTGAGCGCAAGCCGGCCGAGCGCGGCGCGCCGGGCGCGGCGAAGACGCTGGCCGAGCGGTTGCGCCTGCGGATTTCCGACGAGATCGTGCGCGGCGCCCTGGCGCCCGGCAGCACGCTGGATGAGATGGAGCTGGCCAAGCGCTTCGGCGTCTCCCGCACCCCGGTGCGCGAGGCGATCCGCCTGCTCGCCGCGAGCGGTCTGGTCGACGCGCGGCCCCATCGCAGCGCGGTGGTCGCCCGGCCGGACCGGCATCAGCTCGTCGGCATGTTCGAGGCGCTGGGCGAATTGGAGATGATCTGCGCGGGGCTCTCCGCCGAGCGCATGACCGAGGCCGAGCGCAGCAAGCTGGAGCGGCTGCACGTGGCGCTGCTGGCGCCGGTCCGGCAGGGCGACACGCTGCGCTATTATGAGCTGAACATCCCGTTCCACCTCGCCATTTATGCCGGCACGCATAACGCCTATCTGGAAAAGATCACCACCGAGACGCGCTCGCGCATCGCCCCTTTCAGCCGGGCGCAGTTCACGACGATGGGCCGGCTGGCAGAGTCCTACAGCGAGCATGAGGCGATCGTGAAGGCGATCATCTCCGGCCGCCGCGCCGAGGCCGCCGCCGCCATGGGCTGCCACATCGAAACGGTGCACGCGGCCTATGAGACGTTTTTGCAGGGCGTTTGATAAGGGTCTGATGAGATCGGACGGACCCAATCTCGAAATCCCCGCGAAGGCGGGGATCCAGTACGCCGCAGCGCAAGCGGTTGTTCAGAAGCCTAAATTCGAGTTTGTGAATACTGGATCCCCGCCTTCGCGGGGATTTCGTTGGTTTTGGGAGGCGGCCAGACCAATCCAATCTCAGCCCGCGTGGGCAAGTGACGCCAGAAACGCCCGCCAGCCGCCGAAATGCGTGATGTCCTCGGCATTGGCGACGGCTTCGGTCTCGGCAAGGAAGCCTTTGACCTGACGGCCATCGGCGAGGCTGATCGTCCCGATGGCCATCGGCGAGGGCACCGAAGCGACGAAACGGCCGAAATTCTCAAAACTCAGCGCCCACAGTTCGAGCGCGATCGATGCGCCGCCGCCATGCGGGACGCGGATGAGGCCGGGTTTCTCCGGCCGCGTCTCGAGCGCGAAAAGTCGGTAAATCTCGGCGGTCGCGGCTTCTTCAAGGAAGCGGGCTCCCAAATCCTTCAACTCGTGATTGAGCGGCAGGCCGGACAGATGCGCCCCCACGACCGCCACCGCGACTTCGCCCGCGCGCAGGCCGGCGGATGGCGAAGGCAGCGGCTCCGGCTGAATGCCGAGCGCGCCGAGCGGCAGGCCGGTTTGGGCGTGGAAGACGCTGGCGAGGCTGGCCAATTCAGCGTCGCGCCCGGCGGGGGCGAGGAAGGTCACGCCATGCGCGCGGCCGTCGGCGCCGATGCTGGCGGGAACGGCGAAACCGGCCATGTCGAGCAGGTTGACGAAATTGGTGTAGGTGCCGAGCCGCGTGTTCAGCCCGACCGGCTCCGCCTCCAGCTCGGCCAAGGTGACGGGACCGGGGATGGTCGGCACCATGAGCGCGTCGATATCGCGGAAGGTCTGGCCGGCTTCGCGCGCGATTTCCCGCAAGCTGTAGATGGCCCGGAAGGTCTCGACGGCGGATTTTGCCGCGCCCTGGCCGATGATCGCCTTGGTGATCGGATGCACCGTGTCCGGATGCGCCTCGATGAAATCCCAGACGGCGGCGGTGCGCTCGGCGACCCAGGGCCCGTGATAGAGCAGAGCCGCCGCGTCGAAGAACGGCGTCAGGTCGATCTCGGCAAGGCTCGCGCCCATGATGCGCAGCCGTTCGACGCCCGCGCGGAACGAGCCCTCCGCATCCGCATCGCCGAAGAAATACAGATCCTGCGCCCTCGGAATGCCGACGCGCAATCCCGGCGGGATGGCGCCCATGACACCGAGCGGGAGCGCCCGCGAATAGGCATCGGCCGCGTCGAACCCGGCCATCACCTGCAGGGCGCCGAAGGCATCCGCCGCCGTCAGCGCGAAAATCGAAATGCAGTCGAGCGAGCGGCAGGCCGGCACGACGCCGGAGCCGGGCATCAGGCCGAGGCTCGGTTTCAGCCCGGCGATGTTGTTCAGCCCGGCGGGCACCCGCCCGGAGCCCGCCGTATCGGTCCCGAGCGCCAGCGGCACGATGCCCCGCGCCACGGCCACCGCCGAGCCGGAACTCGATCCGCCTGGGATCAGATCGGCGCGCAAGGCGTTGCGCGGCACGCCGTAAGGCGAGCGCGCGCCGACAAGGCCTGTCGCGAATTGATCCAGATTGGTCTTGCCGATAATCAGCGCGCCGGCCGCCCTGAGCCGCGCCACCGCTGTAGCGTCCTTGTCAGGCAGGTAGGAGAATCCCGGACAAGCGGCGGTCGTCGGCAGGCCGGCGACGTCGATATTGTCCTTCACCGCGACGGGGACGCCGTAGAGCGGCAGATCGCGGCCATCGCCGAGCGCCTCGGCCTCGGCGACCAGATCGGCTTCATCGCGCAGGGTGATGAAGATGGCCGGATCGGCGGCGGCTTCAAGGCGGGCGAAGCTGCGCCTGATCGTGTCACGCGGAGAAAGGCTGCCCGACCGGTGCGCGGCGGCAAGATCTGTCGCTGTCTCTGTCATGAAGCTCCGCTCGCGGCAAGACGCAGAATGAGGCCAGGGGCCATCCCGGAAGCTCCAAGATAGCTTTGGGCCTATGTCCGCGCAAGGCGATGCGCGCTTATGCGGCGGCGCGGCGGCGCCGGCTCATTTCGCCTGCGACTTCTTCCAGGCGTCGTAGGCCTGCAGCAGTTTCAGGCGCGCTTCCTCGTCGCCGCCGGCCGCCTTGCCGCCGGAGGTCTCGGTCAGGAAACGCTCGAAGGCGGCACGGTCGCCGTCGGACTTGCCGGGAGAGGCGGTGGTCGCGACGGCGCGCCTCAGCCAGTCCTCGGCGGCGGGGAAGCGCGTCCAGGCGGGCACCTTGGCGACGAGATTGACCTCCTGCCATTTCGGGTGCCGGGGCGGCTTTTGCAGTTGCTCGAAATTGGTGAAGAACAGATCGACGAAGCGGGCGACCTTGTTGTAGCGCCAATGACCCGGCTCCCAGCCGTAGACCACCATCACCGCGCCGACCGCGATGGTCTCGACCCTGGCGTCGGCGGCGATCAGGTTCGGGTAGTCCCTGGCGGTCAGCGTGCTCGGGAAATAGATCTCGCTCAGTTCCAGGCTCGGCGGCACGGCCAAGAACCTGACCTTGTCCTCGGGTTTCAGCCCGTCATAGAGTTTTGCCGGCTTGCCGTAGACGCCGATGCAGGCGGCGATCTCGCCCTGTTTCAGCTTCTCGAGCGCAATGGCCGGGTCGTCATAGACCGGCTCGACCTTGATCTTCAGCAGGTCGAAGACGATCGAGGCGGTGATGGCGATGCCGCTGCCCTGGGTGCCGAAATTCACCTTCTGGCCGCGCAGGTCCTCGAGCTTGCGGATGTCGGCGCGGGCCAGCAGATGAAACTCCTCATTGTAGAGTTTCGTGATGTATTGCAGCCGGTTGACGGCGTCGGGAAGCAGGCCCCGCTTCTTGATATAGGCCAGCACGTCGGATTGCACGATGCCGAGATCGATGCCGCGCACCTTCATGATGTCCTCGACATTTTGCATCGAGCCCTTGCCGAGCACGGCCAGGATGCGCAGCTTGCCCGGGCTGTCGAGCAGGCTGCTGAGGTCGGAGGCGAACTGGATATAGGTGCCCGACACGGTGCCGGTGACGATGCCGACGGTATTGTCGTTGATGTCGACGGGCTGGGCTGTGGTGGTCGGCGACGGCTGCGCGTAGGCGGCCGGCAGGCAGGCGGCGAGGGCGAGGCAGGTAGCGGCGACGGCGCGGAGCCAACGGCGCGCCTTCGAGAGAGCGTGACGGTCGCAGGCTTTTGATCCAATCCGCAGACAAGTCCCCTCTCCCGTGGCGAGAGGGCTAGGGTGAGGGGTTCGTGCCTTAGCCGTGAGGTAACAACCCCTCACCCGGCGCACTTCGCGCGCCACCCTCTCCCCATGGAGAAGGTTGCGTAAGTCGCCAGCGCTTGGCCCGAAAGCGTTTGGCGGGGTCTTTGCGACTGGGTAGGCTTCCGCGGCCGGCACTG
>NZ_MWLK01000017.1 GCF_002198715.1 Rhodomicrobium sp. R_RK_3
CTCTTCGAATGAATACGCGTAAACGCCGCCGAGCCCAAATGGGACGGCGGCGTTTTTGTGTTTTTGGGGGGGCAGGGCAAGGGTCCGTCGCTCAGCGCTTCGGCCGGCCACCCTCCGCCATCAGGCGGTCCAGATGCGTCCGGATATGCGCGGCCTCAGCCGCCGAATTCGCCCGCGCGATCGCCTGGTCGAAGGCCACCCGCGCCTCCTCCTTGCGCCCCAGCTCCAAGAGCAGCGCGCCCTTCACCCCGAAAAAGTAAAAATACCCCGATAGCGGCCCCGCCAGCGGCTCGATCAGCGCCAGCGCCGCCTCCGCGCCCCTCGCCTTCGCCACCGCGACCGCCCGGTTCAGCGTCACCACCGGCGAGGGCTGCATCACTTCCAGCGCCGCGTATAATTGCTCGATCTGCGCCCAGTCCGTATCCTCCGGCCGCGCGGCCTGCGCATGCAGCGAAGCGATCGCCGCCTGCACCTGATACGGCCCCGGCCGGCGGTGCCGCACGGCCTTGTCGATCAACGCCACCCCCTCCCCGATCATCGCCTTGTTCCACAATCCGCGATCCTGGTCCTCCAGCAGCACGATGGCGCCATCGGCATCGAGCCGCGCCGGCGCGCGCCCGTGCTGCAGCAGCATCAGCGCGGCGAGCCCCATGATCTCCGGCTCCGTCTGGAACAGCCGCAACAGCAGCCGCACCAGCCTTATCGCCTCTTCGCAAAGCGGCGCGCGGATATGCGCTTCGCCGCCGCTCGCCGAATAGCCCTCGTTGAACAGCAGATAGATCATCGCCGCCACGGCGGCCAGCCGCTCCGACCGCTCGATCGCCGACGGCGTCTCGAAGGCGACCTGCGCCTCGGCGACCTTGCGCTTGGCCCGCGTGATCCGCTGCTCCATAGCGCTCTCGCTGACCAGGAACGCCCGCGCGATCTCCTTCACCGACAGGCCGGACACCACCCGCAAGGCCAGCGCGATCTGCTGCGCCGCCGGCAGTTCCGGATGGCAGCAGATGAACAAAAGCCGAAGGATATCATCGCGGTAATCCGCCTCGTCCAGCCGCTCGGCGACGGCGATCTCGGCATCGTCGAGGTCCGAGAGCACGGCCTCGTCCGGCAGCGGCGCCTGCTTCTTTTGCCGCCGCGTCGCGTCGACCCCGGCATTGCGCCCGACGAAAATCAGCCAGGCGGCGGGATCGCGCGGCGGGCCGTTTTTCGGCCAGGTCTTCAGCGCCCGCAAACACGCGTCCTGCACCGCCTCTTCCGCGGCGTCGAGGTCGCGGAAATAGCGCAGCAACGCGGCGACCGCCCGCGGACGCGCGGCGGCCAATGTCGAATGGATCCAGCTATCGTCGCTCATGTCGCCCCGCCGCCTTGCCGGAACAAGGCCACCGGCCGGATTTCATAGGAGCCGCCCGGATTGGCGCGGCCGAGATCCTGCGCGATCTCCAGCGCTTCGTCGAGCGAAGCGCAGTCGACGATGTAGAAGCCGAGAAGCTGTTCCTTGGTCTCGGCGAAGGGCCCGTCGATGACCAGCGCCGGCTCGCGGTCCTTGCGCAGGGTGGTGGCGGCGGTGGTCGGCATCAGCCGGGCGACCGGCCCGAGCTTGCCCTGGCGCGTCAGCTTTTCCTGGACAACGGCGAGCCGGCCCATGACGGCCTCGTCCTCTTCCTTGCTCCAGCCGCAGACGACGTCTTCTGAATGATAGCAGAGGATGGCATATTGCATGGCGATCTTCCTTGATGCGCGCTTCCCTAAGGACGGATGGCTGCCGCCCGTTCCGACATCGAAACGCAAAGTTTGACGAGGATTTCCAGCCGGCGTGACAGATGGCGCGGACGTTCTCCTCTTGATCGGGGCAAGATGCGAAATAATTACGCAGGAAGCGAGACCGTTTCGACCGGGCCGGTCGATCTTGGGCGATGGGGCGAAACGCTGTTAGGATGGGCGATGCTGGCGAATATCGAGAGCCTTCAGAAATTCTCCGATCCGCAGATCACCGCGAAAGGCGAGCGCCGCGCGGCGGTCGGCCTGCGCGCGCTGGAAACGCTCTGGTTCAATACCGGCACGCTCTGCAACATCACCTGCGCCAATTGCTATATCGAAAGCTCGCCGCGCAATGACCGCCTGGCCTATCTGACTCTCGCCGATGTCAGCCGCTATCTCGACGAGATCGAGCGGGACCGCCTGCCGGTCGAACTGATCGGCTTCACCGGCGGCGAGCCGTTCATGAACCCGGAATTCCCCGCTATCCTCGAGACCACGCTGGCGCGCGGCTTCCAGACGCTGACGCTCACCAATGCCATGCGGCCGATGACGCGGCGCAAAGCGCAGATCGCGGCGTTCGCCGGCCGCTATGGCGGGCGGTTACGGCTGCGCGTTTCGCTCGACGACTGGCGGCAAACTGTCCACGACGCCGAGCGCGGCGCGGGCTCCTTCGAGAAAACGCTCGCCGGCCTCGCCTGGCTGACCGGGGCCGGGGCCGCGGTCGAAATCGCCGGACGGTTCCTGTCGGGCGATGACGAGGCTGCGATCCGCGCGGGCTATGCCGGCTTGTTCGCCCAGCACGGCATCGCCGTCGATTGCGCCGACCCGATGGCCCTGGTGCTGCTGCCGGAGATGAGCCCCGAGGCCGACCCGCCCGAAATCACCGAAGCCTGCTGGGGCATCCTGCACAAATCGCCCGAGGACGTGATGTGCGCGAGCGCCCGCATGGTGGTCAAGCGCAAGGGGGCGGACGCGCCGGCCGTGCTTGCCTGCACGCTGATCCCCTATGACGAGCGTTTCGAGCTGGGCGCCAGCCTGCGGGAGGCCAGCGGCAGCGTGGCGCTCAATCACAAATATTGCGCGACATTCTGCGTGCTGGGCGGCGCCGTTTGTGGCAAACCGCGCTCCGAATCCTAGGCGAGACATCACAACCGGCGCCAAAATCATCAATTCGGGGTGAAACCCCTGATATCCGCCTCCGCCGGCGCCAAATCGTTGCTAAGAGAAGCCGACCGGAACGCCGGTCGCATTGAATGAGCTCGGCCGCGACGGACAGGGTCCGCGCCGGATTGCCCGGACTCATCACGGGCTTCCGAGCGTTTTTCTTCGGCAGGACACGACTGGACAGGCAGATGAACCCGCGCGCATGGCTGTACGACCGCCGCTTCTGGCTTGCGGCCGCCGCGATTGCCGCTTTCGCCGCACTGCGCCTGCTGGGTGTCGGCGATTACCTGACCTTCGACACCATCCGCCTCTACCGCCAGGACCTGACCGCTTTCGTCGCCGAACACACCCTTCTTGCCGCCCTCACCTATCTCGCCGTCTATGTTGTCGCGGTGTCGTTTTCGGTGCCTGGCGCGGCGGTGCTGACCATCGCCGGCGGCTTCCTGTTCGGCGCGCTGGCCGGCGGCGCGCTGTCGGTGGTCGCCGCCACGACCGGCGCGACGCTGGTCTTCCTGTTCGCGCGCGTCATCTTCGGCGAGGATGCGCTGGAGCGTTTCGGGGCGCCGGCGAAAGCCTTAGCCGAGGCGATCCGGGAGAATGCGGCCCCTTATCTGCTGGTGCTGCGGCTGGTGCCGATCTTCCCGTTTTTTCTCGTCAATTTGATTCCGGCCTTTGCCGGAGTCAGCACCCTGACCTATGTGCTGACGACATTTTTCGGCATCATGCCAGGGACGGTGGTGTTCGCGCTGGCGGGCGGGGGTCTCGGCGGCATCATCGATCGCGGCGAGGAGATTTCCATCGGCTCGGTGCTGACGCCGGAGATCGTCGCCGGTCTCGTGGGGCTGGCGCTGCTGTCTTTGCTTGCGATCCCGCTGAAGAAGCGCTTCGGCCGCCAGCCGGTTGCCGCGCGCCCCGTGGATGAGGTGTAAATGGCATTGCAGGATGTGCTGGCGGCCCGGGCAGGCCGCATCTGCCCGGCGGATTACGCCACCGACCCGGCACGGCTGGCGCGGGCGGCCGATTTTAATGCCGAAACGCTCTACGTCGTCGGCGGCCTCTACGGCAACGCGCTGGCGCTCGACGCCATCGAGGCGCTGGCGGCGGACGAGCCGCGTTCGGTAACCATCGTCTTCAATGGCGATGCGCATTGGTTCGATGCCGAGCCGGGGGCGTTCCGCGATCTGGATGCGCGGCTTGCCCGCTACCCGGCCATTCGTGGCAATATCGAATGCGAAATCGCGCGAGCCGAGGATATCGGCGCGGGTTGCGGCTGCGCCTATCCGGTCGATGTGAGCGACGCCGTCGTGGCGCGCTCGAACGCCATATTGGAGCGGCTGAAGGCGGTTGCCGGCGCCGAGCATCGCGCCCGTTTCGCCGCGCTGCCGCCGGCGCTCGTCGCCGATGTCGGGGGCTTGCGCGTCGGCATCGTGCATGGCGATGCCGCCTCGATCGCGGGCTGGCGGTTCGCGCGCGAGACTCTGGACGCCCCGAATGCCGTTCCCTGGCTCAACCAGATGCGCGCCGTCTCGCGGGTGGACATCTTTGCCTCCACCCACACTTGCGCGGCGGTCATGCGCGATTTCCCCCTGCCCTCAGGCCGCCTGACCGTCGCCAATAATGGCGCGTCGGGCATGGGCAATTTTTCCGGCGAGACATCCGGTTTGCTGACGCGAATCTCCGTCCACCCCTGCCCGCACACGCCCCGCTACGGCGTGCGGCACGGGAATGTCGCCGTCGACGCCATCGCCATTCCCTTCGATGCCGATGGATTTCTCCGCCGGTTCGACGCCATCTGGCCGGCCGGCTCGCCCGCGCAACTGTCATACCGCGCCCGCATCTCAGGCGAGGGGAGCGGCCCGCCGCTGGGCGAGGCGCTGCCTTAATCCCCTATTGCAACTGGCCCGTCGTCTGCGGCAGGGCGAGTTCCTGGGCGTGCTTCAGGTGCATCTGCAGGACCGGCAGGGTCTGCGAGGCCCAGGCTTGCAGCTTGGGATCGTCGCCCTTCTTGATGTAGCCTTCGAACAGGGCGATGGCTTCCTCATGCGCGGCGATCTGCATCGAGCGGTAGGAGCGGTCGAAATCGGTGCCGGAGGCCGTTTTCAGCTTTTCCATCATCTGCTCATGGGTGTCGTCGAGCTTGCCGGGGATCTGGGCGGCGGCGACCATCGACTTCATCTCGTCGGCAAATTTCTCGTGGTCCTTGATCATCATAGCCGCAAAGGCCAGCACGTCCTTGTTCAAGGACTGCGTCTGCGCGAGCTGGCTGGACTGAATCTCGAACATGCCGCCGATGCCGGCGAGCTTGGCGAAGTCCGTGACCGTCATCGGGCCATCGGATTCCTGCACGGCTTGCGAGGCGGGCGAGGTGTTCTGAGCGATGGCCGGAACGGCGGCAACCGCCAGAGCGGCGGCGATCAGCAGCGTTTTCATCTTTGTCTCCGAATGTCCTGTCCCTGCCGGACGCATCGCCCGCAGAGCCCGTGGGGAGAACCGCAAGGGCGCGGCATATGTTCCCGGGCGGCGCTTGCGCGAGGCTGGTCAGCGGGGGCTCGGCGGCAGGCTATTGTGGATGGCGGTGCTGGCGATGGCGGCATGGCCGACGGCGACGCTGATCTGATGCAGGTCGGAGACGACATCGCCGGCGGCGTAGAGGCCGGAGACGCGGGTGCGCTGGCGCTGGTCGACGACGAGGCAGCCCGGCCCGTCGCATTCGGCGCCCAGACGCAGCGCCAGATCCGAGCGCACTTGGGCGCCGAGCGCGGGATAGACGACGTCGAATTCCTCGCGCTCGCCGTCCGGGTAGATGGCGGTGAAGCCGTCCGCGCGCGGCTCCATGTCGATCAGCGCGGCGCGGGAGACGCCGATGCCGGCCTCGCGCAGCTTTGCCATGAGGCTTTCGTCCGGCGCGGCGGGGGATTCGGTGAGCAGGACTTCGATCTGCGCGGAATAAGTGCGCAGGAACAAAGCCTTCTTGGCGGCGGTCTCGAACGGGCCGAGCACGCCGATGCGCTGGTCCATGGCCTCGTAGCCGTCGCAGATCGGGCAGTAGCGCAGCGCGCCGGTCTTCAGCGCCTTCTTGATGCCCGGCAGCGCGGGATCGATGTCGACGATGCCGGTCGCGATCAGGATCGAGCGCGCCTCGACGCCGCCGCCCTCGACCCGCGTGATGAACAGCAGCTCCCCTTCCCGCTCGACGGCTTCGACCCGCCCCCTGACGAGGCGCGCGCCGAAATTCTCGGCCTGGCGGCGCATCAGCGCGAGCAGGTCGGGGCCTGAAATGCCGGAATAGCCGGGATAGTTGTGGCTCTCCGGGATCAGCCCGGCGCGGCTCTCGCCGTCATCGACGACGAGCACGCTGCGGCGGTAACGCGCCAGATAGGTCGCCGCGGTCAGGCCGGCGGGGCCGCCGCCGACGATCAGGCAATCGAGGGCCGGCAGGCGGCCAGGCTTGTCGTCGGGCATGGCGATCGGCGCTCGCTCTCTCGAGGACGTTGAGCTGCGAACAACGCGGCCGGGCAATTGTTCCCGGCTACGCTGCCGATGCCCGGCTCTGAGTGCCCAGCGCCATGCGCATGAAGACGGTGTCGAAGGAGGCGGGCTGGCCGAACACCACCGTGGTGAAGCGCTCTTCCTTCAGCCGTTCGAAGCCGAGCTGGCGGTAAAGCCCGACCGCCGCGACCTGGGTGCGCGTCACATGCAGCTCGATTTCGGCAAATCCCAGTTCCACGGCGCGCGCGATCAGCCGTTCGGCGAGCATGCGGCCGATGCCGCGCCCCTGCATGGCTTCGTTGACATGCAGCTTGCACAGCTCGACCTTGCCATGGCCGTGCGGGGCGAGCGCGCCCATGCCGATCAGCGTGTCGCCGTCGAGCGCGACCAGCATGTCGCCGCCGGCCTCGCGCCATTGCCGCGTCTTGGCGATCATGCAGCCATGGAAGGCGAGGTCCTGGATAAAGCCAGCCTGATTGCGCTGCACCGATTCATGGTAGAGCGCGCAGAGCGGGACGAAATCCTCCTCCTTGGCGCTGCGGACGATGACGGTGTCGATCATGCCGCGCGCCCCGCCTCGGCGAAGAGCAGGTCGCGGTAGCAGCGCGTCAATTGCGCGAGATCGGCGATGGCGCAGCACTCGTCGGCCTGATGCATGCCGCCGGTCCGCCCGAAGGCGCCGGGATGCGCGGCGCGGGTGAGGCCGCCTGCTTCGGGCAGGCCGAGCTCGATGATTTCGGCGCCGGGAAAATGGTCGTGGATGAAGCGTCCGTCGGTCGTGCCGCCCTTGGCGTCGAGCGCGGGCACGGGCCCGCAATGCCGGGCGACGATAGCGGATGCAAGCGCGGCGAGCGCGCCGGGGGCAGAAAAATAAGGCATGGAGGCCGTGTCCGAATTGGCGATCACCCTCAGCTTCGACAGAAGTGGGGCGTCAGGATGACCGTTAGCCCATCGGGGTAATTTTTCAAGTAAGGACTTAACCTTGCCCGAAAGTGTTGCCGTGGATTCGTGATGGGTGAAGCGGATGTTCCACAAGGCGGAGGCCTCGCCGGGAATGATCGCCGTGGCGCCGAAATCGCCGCTCCTGGTGGCGACGGTCTCGAAATTGGTGGCCGGCATTTCCGGGCTGGCATCGTCCCAGCGATGGGCGTGCAGGACGGCCAGCGCCAGGGCGAGGGCGCGGTTGGGGTTCTCGAACAGATGCTGATAGGCGGCGTGGCCCTGGACGCCGGTGGCCGTGATGGTGCCGCACAGGCTGCCCCGCCGCCCGACCTTGATCGCCTCGCCGAATATCTCCTCCGAACTGGGCTCGCCGACGATGAAGCCGCTCGGCCGCTTGCCGGCGGCGGCCATCCATTCGAGCACGCGGCGGCTGCCATTGGCGGCGGCCCATTCCTCGTCGGTGGTGATGAGCAGGCTGGTGCCGACGGCGCCGCCTTCGGCCCGGCGCCGCGCGGCGAAATCGGCGGCGGCGGCAGCGAAGGCGGCGACAGCGCCCTTCATGTCGGTGGCGCCGCGTCCGAGCAGGAAACCGTCCTGGATCTCGCCGGAGAAGGGACCGGAGCGCCAGAGGCTGTCGTCGCCGGGCGGCACGACATCGGTGTGGCCGAGGAAGCAGAGGCCGGACCCGGCGGAGGCGCCCGGCCAGTCGATATAGAGATTATCGACGGGGTAGCCCCATTTGGCATGGCCGCCCTGGAAGCTCAGCCATTCGCAGCGCGCGCCGGCCGGCTCCAGGAAATCGGCGAGAAGCCGCAATGTCCGGGCGGCGGCGGGACGCAAATCCGGCGTCACCGGCGTCAGGCTCGGCACGCGGACCAGCCGCCGCGCAAGCTCGATGGCATGATCTTCCTGCGGCAAGTCTTCGCCTTCTCGCACGTCCCATGGGGAATGGTCCGGATAGGCTAACGCAGGATCGGCAAATCTCAGAGACGATTTGCGCAAAGCATGCCGCCGAGAGCGCGGGCCGCCGCGCTGCTACCAGACGAAGCGGGCTCCCGAGGGGATCTTGCAGACAATCGGCTCCTGCTTGGCCGTGCCGGCTGGCGTGACGCGCGTCAAGGTCAGGCTGAGCTGGCCATCGGTGCGGAGATTGTAGCGGACATATTCGGTGACCGGCTGTCCGGACGGATCGAGCGTCTGATGCACGTCGGAGAAGAGGACGCCCTTCTCGGGCAAGGCGATGAAGGCGTGGATTTGCAGCCCGGACTGCATCGACGGGCCGGGCTTGCCGTCGCCCGACACGCATTGACTGAGGTCGGTCAGCACCTTGACCGGCTTGGCGCTTTGCAGGGCGCCGAGGATTTCGGCATAGCCCGGGGCCTCGGACTGCGCGCGGGCCGGGACGGCCGCGGCGAGGAGCATCGACGCTCCCAGAATGGCTGGACGGCAGGAAAATTTGAGCCTGTGCATATCGCTCCCGTGGTGGGTGTGAAGGTTGAAGCCAGCGGGAGCGGGGTCGTCTGCGGCGCTCCCGCAGGGCTTGCGATAGGCGGCCAAGATCGCGCGATGATGTTGCGCGGGATCTAATCGGCTACATCGGTAACCCAGGCGCTTAAGAGTGCATCCCACATTCGTCGTCCCGGGCGCCGCGAAGCGGTGAGCCGGGACCTAATCATCGATCCGCGAACGCTGCTGTGAGAGGAGAGGCGAGTTGGCCCCGGCTCTTCGGCCGGGGCGACGGTGTTTCGTATACCTCTAATCGGAAACGAAACAGGGCGGGTCCGTGAACATCCTCAGACCTCGCCTTGGCACAAAAAAATTGAGGCGGGGAAATCCCCGCCTCAACCCAGAATTCTGCCTGAGCAATCCGCGCTAGGTCTCGAATGACCGGGCCTTGTGATCGCGCAGGAACAGCGTGCCGATCACCACCGTCATCGCGGCGACGATGATCGGGTACCAGAGGCCGGCATAGATGTTGCCCGTGGCCGCCACGATCGCCGTCGCCAGCAGCGGCAGCATGCCGCCGAACCAGCCATTGCCGATGTGATAGGGCAGCGACATGGAGGTGTAGCGGATATTGGTCGGGAACAGCTCGACCAGGAAGGCCGCGATCGGTCCGTACACCATGGTGACGTAGATCAGCATGATGACCAGGATGATCATCGCCTTGGTATAGTCGATCTGGCTGTAATCGACCTTGGCCGGATAGCCCGCCCCCAGCAGCGCGTCGTTCCATTTCTTGGCGTCGAAGCCGGTGATCGGAGCGCCGGAGCCGATGGTCATGGTGATCGGGGCGCCCGGAGCCGCCTCTTGCGTGACGAACGACATGCCGGCCTTGGTCAGCAGATCGCGCGCCTTATCGCAATCCGAGAACTTGGTGAAGGCGGTCGTGAAGATGTGGAAGCCGCAGGTCGACTTGTCGATCTGCACCGTGATCGGGTGCTTGTCCTGGAACTCGGACAAGGCCGGATTGACGGCGCGGGACAACTCGCCGAACAGCGGGAAGTAGGTGACGGCGGCGATCAAGCAGCCGGCAAGGATGATCTTCAGGCGGCCGATCTTGTCCGACAGCCAGCCGAAGAACAGGAAGAACGGCGTGCCGATGAGCAGCGCGGAGCCGATCATGGTGTAGGCCGTCAGATAGTCCAGCTTCAGATAGAGCGTCAGGAAGAACAGGGCATAGAACTGGCCCGTGTACCAGACGACGCCCTGGCCGGCGGTCGCGCCGAGCAGCGCCAGCAGCACATAGCGGTTGTTCGGATAACGGAAGAAGCTGTCATAGAGCGGGGACTTGGAGGCCTTGCCCTCGGACTTCATCTTCTGGAACACCGGCGACTCGTTCAGCTTGAGCCGGATGTAGATCGAGAACACCAGCAGGATGAGCGAGATCAGGAACGGAATGCGCCAGCCCCAATTCTTGAAATCGGCATCCGGGAAGTAGAAGCGGCAGAGGCCGATGACGAGCAGGGCCAGGAAGAAGCCGAGTGTCGCCGTGGTCTGGATCCAGGCCGTGGACAGGCCGCGGCTCTTGGCCGGCGAGTATTCCGCCACATAGGTTGCCGCGCCGCCATATTCGCCGCCGAGCGCCAGGCCCTGCAGCAGGCGCAGGGTCACGAGCAGGATGGGAGCCAACACGCCGATGGTCTCATAGGTCGGCAGGAGACCGGTTGCGAAAGTGGAGAAGCCCATCAGCAGGATGGTGACGAGGAAGGTGTATTTGCGGCCGACGATATCGCCGACGCGGCCGAACACCACGGCCCCGAAAGGACGCACCAGGAAGCCGGCCGCGTAGGTCGCGAAGGCCGACAGGAGAGCCGCCGTATCGTTGCCGGGCGGGAAGAACAAGGCGGCGAAGAACGGAGCCAGCGTTGCGTAGAGATAGAAATCGTACCACTCAAAAACCGTTCCGAGCGATGATGCGAATACGACCTTTCGCAGCTCGCTGGGACTGACGTCGGCTGTCGCCGAGCCGTCCATGGTTGCAGAGACGTTAGCCATTCAGGCCCTCCATGATTGATATCGGCGTCTTCCCGGACTGCTCTTCTGCTTATGATTATTGCTGGAGGCGCAAGCCCCACCCGTTATGAAAGGGTATTCTACCGGACCCCTCCAGCCGCAGATTGCTTCGCGAGCGACGGTCTCATGCTACTGGTGTTTATAAATCTTCTCTCTTGTCATTTCGTATATACCCCGCATTACCCCCCGTCGATTTACGGATCAGCGAGACAGCTTCTCCCGCAACTTTAAACCGAGCGCGTAATGCCCCCGTCGATACGGATATTCTGCCCGGTGATGTAGCTCGACCGCTCCGACGCCAGGAAGGCGATCAGCTCGGAGACTTCGCCGACGCGGCCGTAGCGGCCCATCGGGATGCGGCCGCGCCGGTCGTCCTTTTCGGGCAGGCTGTCGATGAAGCCGGGCAGCACGTTGTTCATGCGGATATTTTGCGCGGCGTACTGATCGGAGAACAGCTTGGTGAAGGCGGCGAGTCCGGTGCGGAACACGGCCGAGGTTGGGAAGGCGGCTTCCGGCTCGAAGGCGGCATAGGTGGAGATGTTGACGAAGGCGCCGCCGCCCTGGCGCGCCATCACCGGGGTGACGAGGCGCGCGATGCGGATCACGTTCAGCAGGTAGAATTCCATGGCGAGATGCCAGTCGGCGTCGCTGATCTCGAGCACCGGCCCCTTCGGTCCGTGCCCCGCGCTGCTGACCACGGCATCGATGCGGCCCCATTTTCCGACGGCGCCGTCGACGAGGCGCTTCAGATCGTCCGCGGATTGGTTGGACCCGGTCACCCCGAGCCCGCCGAGTTCGGCGGCGAGCGCCTCGCCCTTGCCCGAGGACGACAGGATGCCGACGCTGAAGCCTTCGCCCGCGAGCCTGCGCGCCGCGTCCGCGCCCATGCCGCTGCCGCCGCCGACGATGAGCGCGACCCGTAATTCCGTCATCAAGCTGCTCCGTGATTGCCCGGTCCGGCGCCGCACCGGCGCCATTTCGAGCCGCAAATTATCACGGCCCGAGCCTGCGCGCGGCGGGGAATTTCGCCCCGCTCAATCCCGGCCGATGCGATCCTGCGCCTTGTCGATGGGCACGCCGCCCAGCGCGTCCATGAATTGGAGCTCCTGGTTGATGACGGCGCTGCGGTTCGGCAGCTTCGGCACGATGGTGTTGCAATAGGTGCCGGACAGCGCCGTCACCCGCTCGGCATAGCTGAGCTGCGGGAAGCGGCGCGAATAGTCGCCGAAGATCGAGCGCGCCTTTTCGGGCGGGACCGGCGCCGCGCCCAGTGCGTCCAGTTCGGCGCGGACCTGATCGTCCAGCCGGTCGTCCGGCACGTTCAGGCACGGCAGCGACCGCTCCAGCGCCGGGGTCGGCGGCAGCACGGCGCCGCGCCAATCGTTCACATAGCCCGCCCCGACCGTATCCGCCGCCTGATTGCCCCAGGAACTCCCCACATAATTGGTGACGTCGGCAAGCTGCTGGTCGCTCAGCGCCTGCGCGAAGGAGGGCATCTTGCCCCAGATGCCGCGCGGCTCGATGCCTTCCAGCAGCACCGAGAGGATGTTGTAGGGTTTCGTGCCGGTTAACGCGGTGTTGCCCGCGAGCTTGGCCGCCACACCCGCCACGCCCTCGCCGTTCTCGCCGTGGCAGTTGGCGCATTGCTGCTGATAGACCTCGAGCCCGGCCGCTTTCCGCTCCGGCGACAGGGCGGCGGATGCCGGTTCTGGACCAGCTTTGCCGGCGTCGCGGTTCTGCAGATAGTCGGCGATGGCCGAGATATCGTAGGGCTGCAATTGCGACAGGCTTTCGTCCACCACCTCGATCATCTGGCCGAAGGGCATGATGCGGTTCTCGCGCTCATGGCCGCGCAGGAAATCGACCAGTTCGTCATGGGTCCAGTTCCGGATCGAGCTATTGGCGTCGTTGCTGATATTGGGCGCGTACCATTCCTCGATCCGCGCGCCTTTCAACATCTCGCTCGGGATTTCGGCGCCGAGCGCATTGCGCGGCGTGTGGCAGGCCGAGCAATGCGCCAGCGCCTCGACCAGATAGGCGCCGCGATTGAACTCGGCATCCGCATTCGCATCGGGCTTGAAGCGGCCCGCCTCGAAGAACAGCGCCTGCCAGGCGTACAGGCTCGAGCGCACATTGAACGGGAAGGGCAGTTGGTTGACCTGGACCTCGTGCCGAACCGGCTTGACGGTCTGCATGAAGGCCCAGAGCGCATCGAGGTCCTCGTCGCTCATCTTGGTGTAGCTGGTATAGGGCATCGCCGGATAGAGCGGCTTGCCTGCCTTGGACTTGCCCTCGCGGATGGCGCGCTGAAAATCCTCGCGCGTCCAGCCGCCGATGCCGGTCTCCTTGTCCGGCGTGATATTGGGCGTCAGCAGCGTCCCGAAAGCCGATCTCAGCGCGACGCCGCCGGCAAAAGGCTGGTCCTTGTCGGCGGTGTGGCAGGAACGGCAATCCGCGGCGATGGCGACATAGCGGCCCTTCTCGGCCAGCGCCTGATCCGGGGCCTCGGCGGATGCGGCGGGCCAGCCGCCGATGGTCAGCATGCCGAGGAATGCGAGGGGAGCGACGCGCGTCATCACCGAAAGCCTCCGAGCAGGTCCCCCGAAGGCAACACGCGGAGCGGCATTTGGTTCACGCCGCGCAACCTCAGCGCGCAATGGCCTATCGCCGCCGCTGCCGCTATGATGGGCCACGCCCGACGGCGCGCGAAGCGCTGCGGCCTGGGAGGGGACATGACCATCGTCGACACCGCGCCTGCCAATGACAACCGCCGCAGCAGCCGCGCCGATACGCTCGCCGCGCTGAAGGCCCGCTTCGGCGCCCGCTTTTCCGACAGCCTCGCGCTGCGCCAGCAGCACGCCCATACCCGCACCTGGCTGCCCAACCAGCCGGCCGAGGCGGTGATCTTCCCTGAAAGCACCGGGGAAGTTGTCGAGATCGTTAATCTTTGCCGCGCCAGCCGGACGCCGATCATCCCCTTCGGCGTCGGCACCTCGCTCGAAGGCCATCTCAACGCGCCACGCGGCGGCGTCTGCCTCGATTTCGCGCGGATGAAGCGCGTGCTGGCCGTGAATATCGAGGACATGGATTGCGAGGTCGAGCCGGGCATCACCCGCAAGGAGCTGGAGGCGCATCTGCGCGACACCGGCCTGTTCTTCCCGGTCGATCCCGGCGCCGACGCCTCGCTCGGCGGTATGGCCGCGACCCGCGCCTCGGGCACCACCACAGTCCGCTACGGCAATATGCGCGATCTGGTGCTGAATCTGACCGCCGTGATGGCCGATGGCAGCGTCGTCAAGACGGCGGGCCGGGCCCGCAAATCCTCCGCCGGCTACGATCTGACCCGGCTGCTGGTCGGCTCCGAAGGCACGCTCGGCATCATCACCGGCCTCAATCTGAAGCTTTTCGGCGTGCCCGAAGCGATCCTCGCCGCCATCTGTCCGTTCACGACGCTCGAAGGCGCCTGCCGCACCGTCACCAGCGCCATCCAGCTCGGCCTCGGCCTTGCCCGCATCGAACTGCTCGACGCGCTGACGGTCAAATCGGTGAACAGCTATTCCAAGCTCGCCCTCGCCGAGGTGCCGACGCTGTTCCTGGAATTCCACGGCACCCCGGCGGGCACGCGCGAGCAGGTGGAGATGTTCAAGGAACTGGCGGCGTCCGAAGGCGGCGGTCCGCTCGACTGGGCCGAGCGGGCCGAGGATCGCAACAAGCTGTGGCAGGCGCGCCACGACGCCTATTGGGCCGGTCTCGGCCTGCGTCCGGGCGCCGGCTGCGTCGCCACCGACGTCTGCGTGCCGCTGTCGCGCCTCGCCGAGTGCCTGACCGAAACCCATGCCGACATCGCCGCGATGGGGCTGATCGCGCCCATCGTCGGCCATGTCGGCGACGGCAATTTCCACGTGCTGCCGCTGCTCGATATGGGCGATGCCGCGGAGGTCGTGCGGGTCGAGGAATTCAACATCCGGCTGGTCGAGCGGGCGCTTGCGATGGGAGGCACCTGCACCGGCGAACACGGCGTCGGCTCGGGCAAGATGAAATTCCTGGGGAAAGAACACGGAGCTGGCGTTAAGGTTATGGCCGCCATAAAGAAGGCACTTGACCCGGATAATATTTTTAATCCCGGTAAGATTATTGATTTGCCGTAAGGTTGCTCTATTGTTCCGAGGCTGACCCGGCGATGTCGGGGCATGGCCTGGTTCGGGCTGGAGGTTTCGTTGGGTTCGCTGCTCGCTGCCGTTGCAACGGTCATTCTGACCACGCTCGCCGCGCTGCTCGCCCTGCCTTATTTCGTCGATTGGAACGAGTATAAGGCAGCGTTCGAGGCGCAGGCCGCGAAGATGGTCGGCCGCCCTGTGCGCATCGACGGCAAGATCGATCTCTCCGTGCTGCCGGTGCCGATGCTCAACCTGCGCGGCTTCCGCATCGCCGACGAATTCGGCAAGTTCGACCGGCCCTTCGCCGATATCGAGGGGCTGAATGTCGTGCTCTCGCTGCCGCCTTTGCTGAGCGGCACCATGGAGGCCAAATCCGTCGAGCTGGACCAGCCGGTGCTGCGGCTGAAGATCGACGAATTCGGCGAAGGCACCTGGCAGAGCATCGGCCCGCATGGCGGTGTCGAGATGCCCGTGCCGGTGCGCCAGATCGTCCTCAACCGCGTCGACATCAAGGACGGCTCCATCGAGCTGCGCCGCGACCGCGACACCCGGCCCTCCCGCATCGACCGCATCTCGGGCAGCTTCGCCGCCGACAGCCTGAGCGGCCCGTTCCGCTTCACCGGCAGTGCCAATTTCGGCGGCGGCGACCGCGAGATCCGCCTCGCCTCCGGCAAGCTGCGCGACGACACGCTGCGCCTGAAGGGCTCGTTCCGCTCGGCGGACGGCGTCAGCCTCTATCAGCTCGATGGCGACGTCAAAGGGCTGGACGGTTCCGCCTATTATGTCGGCCCGGTGGCGGCGCGGCTGGCGCTCGACGCGGCGGCGCAGAAGGCCAAGACCGGCCAGCTCGCCGAGCCGATGCCCGGCAAGGCCATCGAGCTGCGCGCCAACGCCAAGCTGACGATGGAAGACGCCAAGCTCGACGGCATCGCGCTGACCGTCACCCAGAACGACCGGCCGCAATCCTTCACCGGCAGCGCCTTCGCCTCCTGGGGCGAGACGCCCCGGCTCGACCTCACCGTCGAGGCCACCTGGGTCGATATCGACCAGATGCTGCGCACCTCCTCCGGCAAGGGCGACCTGATGCCGGGGCCCACCACGGCCATCGCGGCGCTGCCGCGAATCTTCGAGGGCTGGGCGTTCAAGCCGCGCCAGGGCGCGATCAAGGCCAAGATCCAGCAGGCCGGGCTCGGCGGCGAAGTGGTCGAGGGGCTGAGCTTCACCGCTTCGCATGAATCCGGCGGCTGGCGCATCGATGCGCTGCAGGCTCGCCTGCCCGGCGAGACCGATATCGACATCAAGGGCAGCCTGCCGGCCGGCGACGCGCTCGGTTTCGACGGGCAGTTCATCCTCGGCGGCAAAAATCTGTCGCGGCTCTTGCGCTGGGCGGCGCCCTCGCTCGGCGTCGTCGATGCGGGCGACGCGCAGCATTTCGCGCTCTCCGGCGCCGCGACGCTCAGCCCGGCCCGCCTCGCCTTCCGCGACGCCAAGGGCACGCTCGGCGACAGCTCCTTCACCGTCGATCTGGCGCATGATTACGGTCCGCAGTCGAAGCTGCTGCTGGCGCTGCAAAGCGAGCGGCTGGATCTGCGCAGCCTCTATGGCGGCGGCGCGCTGGCCGGGGGCGGCGATCCCGCCGTGCCGGAACCGGGCCAGGGGCGCCCCGACATCGCCCCGCCGCGCAAGACCAGTCTCGTCGACGTGCTGCAGACGGTGTTCAAGGCCGACCAGTCCAATGTCAGCCTGCTGGTCACTCAGTTGCAAATGCCCGATTTCGAGGCCCGCAACGTCCGCTCGGCCTTCCGCTACGAGAACGGCACCTTCGACATCAAGGAGCTGAACCTCGCCAGCACCGACGGGCTGAAGGTCAAGGCGGACGGCAAGATCACCGGCTTCGATTCCAAGCCGGACGGCGCGCTCAACCTGTCGATCGATGCGCCCTCGGCGCAATCCGTGACCAATCTGGCGCGGCTCGGCGGCTTCACCACGCTTTCGTCCGGCGCCCGCCGCCGCATCGACGCCATGGCCCCCTTCCGGCTGACCGGCAAGCTCGACGCCGTCGCCAAGGAGAAGCTGCTGCGGCTGGTCCTTGCCGGCAACGCCGCCGGCAGCGAGCTGAGTTTCACCGGCCGCTTCATCGGCGACCTGAACGACCTGCGCAATTCCAATGTCGACGTGAACGGCGTCATCGGCAATTCCGACGGCCGCCGCCTGATCGCCCAACTCGCCCCCGAAGTGCCGCTCGGCCAGGCGACGCAGACCGGCGCAGGCTTCCTGAAGATCTCCTCGCTCGGCGCGATGAAGTCCGGCCTTGTCAGCCGCATCGAATTGCAGACGCCGCAGGCGCGCGGCGATTTCGAAGGCCGCATCGAACCGCTCGCCTCGCCCGAATGGGGTTTCAGCGGCGATCTGGAACTGCGCGCCGCGCAGGCCGCGACGGCGCTGTCGATGCTGCGCCTGTCGCCCGGCGGCACGCCCGTCGCCGGCAATATCGACCTGCGCGCCAAAATCACCAAGGAAGCGGCGAAATATCAGGTCGCGGAACTCGCCTTGAAGATCGGCGGCGAGACCATCGGCGGCACGGCGGAAGTGAGCGTCGCGGGCGAGCGGCCGATCGCCAAGATCGACATCAGCGCCGCCTCCGCCTCGCTGCCCAAAATCGCCGCCTATCTCTGCGACTGGGACCATCAGGACCTCTCCGCCACCATTTCGGATGCCGCGAGCGGCGGCGGCGGCTTCTGGCCGAACAACGCCTTCGCGCTCGCCGCCCTGCAATCCGGCGACGGCACGCTGCGCCTGAAGGCCCCCTCGATCGCCCTCTCGGACGACCTCAATCTCGGCGACGGCCAGCTCGAGGCCTCGCTGCAATCGGGCGTGCTTACGGTCTCCAAGCTCGAGGGCAAGCTCTATGGCGGCAACTTCCGCGCCTCGGGCGCGCTGAAGGCGCTCGAAGGCCGCGCCGATTTCGACGGCAGGATCAAGCTCGACAATGCCGACCTCGCCGCGCTCACCCGCGCGCCGAGCGGCGGCGAACTGGCCAAGGGCAAAGCCGATCTCGAATTGGCGCTGAACGGCCAGGGTTTCAGCCCGCGCGGCCTGGTCTCGGTATTGTCCGGCTCGGGCTCGCTGAAGCTCAGCAAGGGCACGCTTTACGGCCTGTCGCCCGCCGTGCTGAAGAAGGCGGCGGCGACCTATATGAAGCAGGAGATCCCCGAGCGCGACCGGCTGCTGGCCCAGCTCGATGGCGATTTCCGCCGCGGCAGCCAGCCCTTTGCCCCGATTTCCAGCCCGATTGCCGTCAAGGACGGCGTGCTGAGCGTCAAACAGGCGAGTTTCAAGGGCGACGACTACAATGCCGAGGCCGGGCTGACGGTCGAGCTGGCCGCGCTCCGCCTCGACAGCGAATGGGATATCGGCTTCACCGGCAAGGTCGATGACGGCCAGCGCCTGCCGCCCGTGCGTCTGGTGTTCGCCGGACCGCTCGCCGGCTTCACCGAGCTGAAGCCGCAGCTCGACGCCGACCAGTTCGAGCGCTTCCTCAGCCTGCGCCGCATGGACCAGAGCATGAAGCAGCTCGAAACGCTGACCGAGCCGAAGAACGGCCAGCGCGCTCCGGCGCAAGCGCCGCGCACGCCGATCGTCAACAACGCGCCGCCCGCCCCGCCCGCGCCGTCGGCGGTGCCGCGCCCGCCCGTGACGGTTGAAAGCACGCCGTCGGCCGAGACCATCCCGACGCAATCCTTGCTGCACAGCCCGCCCGTCCCCGCCGACGCCATCACGCCTTTGCCGAGCGCATCCGCCGCCCCGCCCGCGCCGGAACCGGCCGCGCAGAGCCCGGCCAGCGGCTGGTCCACCGGCACCGAAGTGGAAGTCTCCAACGACCCGCCGCCCGCGCCGCGCCCGGCCGCCAATCCCGGCTTGCGCGCCCCGGCCCAGCAGCCCACCGGCAGTTTCGAGGATCAGATCCGCTCGGTGCTCGGCTCGACAGGCAACCAGCGCAACAACTTCAACAGCGACCCGGCCCAAGGCTTCGCGCCCGGCCCAGGGGGGCGATAGGGTTAGCTCGAGCCTGCTGAGATTATGCGGGTCGTGTTTCTTGTCATCCCCGCGAAAGCGGGGATCGAGTAATAACGGAGCAAAGAGCGGAGCTCCGCCTGACCTCAATCGCTGCGGCGTACTGGGTCCCCGCTTTCGCGGGGATGACGTCTGTGCGCTGCGTCAACGCCCTCCTTTTTGTCATTCCCGCGAAGGCGGGAATCCAGCCGCGTCCACGGTGGGCTCCTCAAGGATGCTGGATTCCCGCCTTCGCGGGAATGACACTGCAAAATGTGGAGCCGGCCGGCTCCAACTAACCGACCCCGCTCGAGCCGCGACCGAGGCGACTTGGATGCCGCCACGTTTCAACCGTCTTGGCCAACCACTCCTGCCTACCGCGCCCGGCCGCCTTCGCCTGCCACGACGAGCGGGGCCCCGACGGCGGGATGGACATTGTCCGGCTGCGCGAGCGGTCGTCGCTTTCGTGGGGATCACGTCTGAGCGCTGCATTGACGCTCTTCTTCTTGTCATTCCCGCGCAGGCGGGAATCCAGCCGCGTCCATGGCGGACTCCTCAAAGATGCTGGATTCCCGCCTGCGCGGGAATGACACTGCAAAATGTGGCGCCGGCTGGCTCCAACTTGACCGACCCCGCTAGCCACGGCCGAGGCAGCGTGGCTGCCGTCACGTTCGACCGAGTTCGCCACAGGCGTTCCTGCCTACCGCGCCCGGCCGCCTTCGCCCGCGACGACGAACGGGGCCCAGACGGCGGGGTGGGCGTTGTCCGGCTGCGAACGGTCGTCCATCAGGGCGATCATGGCGCGTTGCAGGGCTTCGGCGCGGCCGGCTTTGGGGTCGCGGTCGAGTTCGGCGAAGGCGCGGGTGGTGAGCTGCACGGCGGCATCGGAATAGACCGGCCAGTGCGAGACCAGCAAGGCCCGCCCCCCGGCATAGAAGAAGGCGCGGGCGAGACCGGACAGAGCCTGCGCGCCGGTCTGGTCGCCGGCGGCGGTGTTGCAGGCGGAGAGCACCACCCAATCGGCGTTGAGGCGCAACCCTGCCACCTCGGAGGCCATCAGCAGGCCGTCATCGTCCGCGCCGGAGGGCGTATCGGGCGGCGTCAGCACGAGGGCCGGTTCGCCATGCCGCCGCGCCATCCGCTCGACATCGCCCGACAGCAGGCCGTGCGTGGCGAAATGCAGGATGCGGTAGCGGGCAAGCTCGCCGCTCGCGCTCAGCGCCTTGACATTCGCCTCGTTCGCCTCGGCCTCGAGCCGCACCAGCGGCGCCTTGCCCTTGAAGCGCTCGGCAACGCATTTGATTTCATAGGCCGTGTCCGGCAGCGGGCAGAGGCCGCGCACCTGGGCGATCAGCGCGTCGGGCGTCGGGCCCTTGGCGAAGACCGTGTCCATGGTGGCGCCGGCGCCGCGCCTGCCTCCGCTGCCGCGCACCGTCGCGCGCTCGGGGATGGCGGCGGCCTTCCGCGCGGCGATGCCGAAAGCCGGACAGGCGGCGGGCGATTTGGTGGACCGGCAGAGCCCGCCATCGCCATTCAGCCGCGGATTGCCGTAGCCCGCATAGGCTTCAGCGCCCGTGGCGGCCCGGCGGCTGCCGGCATTCTGGCGCAATGCCTTCAGGCTGGAGACGGCGGGCAATGTGGTGATGGCATTGCGGCGGCCGAGCCAGGCGGCCTTGCGGTAATCCCGGAACGCCTTCGGCAGCGCGGCTGCGGGCTTCTCGCTCACCAGCACCTGGAAGGGCAGCAGCGTCAGCGCGCCGGAGGGGACGATCAGCAGCCGTTTCCCGGCGATCAGATCCCCGACCTGCCCGAACAGCGCCTTAAAGAGCGCGTGCGCCTTGCCGAGATGGAACGGCAGCGGCTGCGAGGGGTCCGGCACGCTGGTCAGTCCGAGCAGATCGGCGCAGCGCGCGGCCTGGGTCGGCGTCGCCCATTCCTCCTCGTCCAGGCCGCAGCGCAGGGATTGCACCTCGCGGATGAGCGCGGCGCGCCCCAGATCGGCGCGCACCCAGCGCAGCTCCGTCCGCGTCACCACCCAGATGAAGGTCTCCTCCGGCGTCGGCGTGAAGCGGTCGTCGCCGTCGAGGAACAGCACCAGCGCCTCGTCCGCGCCAAGCTGCGCGCGCACCTCCTCGACCGGGAGCGGCACTGGGCTGGCGAGCGCCGCATAATCGGGGAATTTGGCCGCCAGTTGCGTGTCGATCGCGGCGATGCGCGCGTCGATGGCGGCGAGCCGGGCCAGATTCTCCGCCTCGGCGGCGGCGTTGCGCTTTTCGGGCGCCTCGCCGAGCGCGGCATTGCGCAGGCCGTCGCGCTGCTGCCATTCGGCGATCAGATCCTGCCGCTCGCGCACCAGCCCGGCCAGCGCCGGATCGCCCTTCGCCCCGCGCGCCGCCATCTGCGCCAGCGACTGCGCCGCCTCTGAGCCGAGCGCCCATTGCGCGGCGACGAAGGATTCGCGCGCCGCGTCCGCGCCCTTCGGCGACCGCCGATAGAGCGCCTTCACCAGCCCCTGGAACTGATCGGCGGCCTCTTCCGCCTCGCTGCGCTTGCGCCCCGTCCGCGCCCCGTCTTCCAGGCCGCGCCGCACCCGCTCGATCACCGAGGCGCTGCCCTGCCGCCACAGATCGGCCGCGCCTGCCCAGTCGCTCTGTGCGAGACGGACGAAGGCGAGTTGGCTGGCGAGATTGCTGGTCAGCCGGGGATCGCCGCCGGGGATGCGCGCGCTGGCGTCGAGGCCCGCGCGCAACAGCGTCTCCGCCTCGCCATAACGGCGCTGCGCCATGGCGAGCAGCGCCAGATTGCCTGCGCTGGTGATGCTGTCGCGATGGTCGAGGCCAAAATCGCGCGTCAGGGTGTCGAAGGCGCGGCGCAAAAGCGGCTCGGCTTCACCGTAGCGCGCCTGGATGCGATAGAGCTCGGCGAGATTGTTGAGGCTGACCAGCGTATCGCGATGCGCCGCGCCGAACGTGCGCTCATTGACCTCCAGGGCACGCTTCAGCAGCGGCTCGGCCTCGCCGTAGCGGCCTTGGGCGGTGTAAAGGTCGGCGAGGTTGTTGATGCTGCGGATGGTGGCGAAATCCTCCGGGCCGCCCAGCCGCTCGAACGCCTCGCGGGCGCGGCGGTACAGCGGCTCGGCCTCGTCGTAGCGGCCCTGGCTGCGGTAGAGCGCGGCGAGATTGTTGACGCCGATCAGCGTCAGCCGGTCCTCCCGGCCCAGTGTCCGCTCCGCGCCCTCCAGCGCCTGTTTCATCAGCGGCTCGGCCTCGCCGTCGCGGCCTTGCGCGAAATAGAGCTGCGCCAGGCCGCCGAGGCTGGTGAGCGTGTCCGGATGGTCCTTGCCGCCGAGGCGCAGCCGCGCCTCCAGACTGCGCTGGTAGAGGGGTTCGGCCTCGCTGTAGCGGCCGAGCGTGCGGTAGAGCTCGGCGAGGGTGTTGGCGGCCTTGAGCGTCGCCGGATCGCCGGCGCCGAGCGTCTGCTGCCTCGACTCCATGGCCCGCAGCACCAGCGGCACCGCTTCGGCATAGCGGCCCTGGCCGATATAGATCCCGCTCAGGGCGTCGATGGTCAGAAGCGTGTCCGCATGGGTCTTGCCGAGCACCCGGTCGCGAGTGTCCCAGACGCGCTTCAGGATCGGCTCGGCTTCGGCCGGGCGCCCGGTCGCTCCGTAGAATTGCGCGAGATTGGCGAGGGCGGTGAGCGTCCCCGGATGGTCCTTGCCCAAGGCGCGTTCGGTCGATGCGCTGAACCGTTCGAGCAGCGGCCCGGCGTCGTCCGGACGGCCGTCGGCGATATAGGCCATCGCCAGATTGCCGATGCTGGCGAGCGTGTCGGGGTGATCGGGACCGAGCACCCGCTCGCGGCCGGACAAAGCGCGCTTGAACAGCGCCTCGGCCTCCGCGCGCCGGCCGAGGGCGCGATCGATCACGGCGAGATCCTGTGCGCTTTGCAGGCTGTCGGCATGGTCGGGGCCGAGGACGCGGTCGCTCGCCTCCAGCGCGCGGCGCATCAGCGGCTCCGCCTCGGCATTGCGCCCCCGCCCCTGGTAGAACACGGCCCAATTGTTGAGGTTAACGAGCGTGTCCGGGTCGTCCTGGCCGAGCACGCGCTCGGACGCCTCCAGCGCGCGCCGGTACATCGCCTCCGCCTCGCCATCCCGGCCCAGCGCGCCATAGAGCAGGGCCAGATTGGCGACGCTCGACAGCGTGGCGCGATGCTCGGCGCCGAGCGCCTGCTCCGCCTGCGCCAGCGTTTGCTCGGCGACCGGTGCCGCCTCGGCATACCGGCCCCCGGCGTAAAGCTGCTCGACGCGGCCGTTCGCGGCCTCGATATCCGCCTGCGTCTGCGCGCCCGCCGCCGCCGGGATGGCGGCCGCCAGCGCCGCGACCATCAGCGCCCTGCGCAGCATTCGCGAGGCCCATGCCATCGACATCTCTCCCCCGCCTCGCCCGAAAGCGGCAGTCTACTGGTCAGGCCCGACGAAAACCGTGGTGATCTGCACATCGCCCTGGCCCTTCTTGCGGCTCACCGCGATGGTCCAGGGGCCGTCGGCCGGCTTCTCGATGGCGCAGAAGGCGAATTGCCCGCCGCCAGTGTTCGCGCAGGCATTCTCCGATTGCCCCGCGCCCTTGCTGAAGGCGGCGAACTGGAACAGGTTCTTGCCCTTGCCGTCATCCTCCGCGTTCATGGCGACGCGCAAAGCGGTGACGCCCGGCGGCGCTTCGACCGTGAAGCTGGCTTCCGGCTTCTTGCCGTCGAGGCGGATGGTCTGGCGCGCCGGTTCGCGGCTGGGGTCGTCCCAGAGCGGGCGGCCGCACATGGCGGAGGACAGCCGGCCCTCGCCGGCGGCGGCGATCCAGTCGCGATACTGGAAGACGTCGACATTGTAGCTGAGGTCTTTCTTCAGGCAATTGCCGTCCGTCCCGCCCGAGACCACGCCGAAGACCTTTTCGACGACGCGCGGCCCGTCATTGTCGCGCATGAAGACGCCGCCGCCGCTATCGGCGTTGCAGGTGTTCTGCGCCGAGCCGCTCGACACCACGTCGGCATCGAATTTCCAGCACAGCACCTGCGATTTGGCGAGATCCGGTGGGCAGGCCGACGTTTTGACGCTGCCCTCGCGCTTGATGCCGTAATCGAGCCGCGTGCCGCCCGTGCGGCCGAAGCCGACAATGGTCGCGATGGAATTGTTCAGCGGCTTGACGCTGGTGTTGACCGGCATCGGCGCGATGCCCTCGACGGGCCGGTCGAGCGTCAGCATGGCGAGGTCGAAATAGGGGAATTTATATTTGTCCTTGGCCCAGGTGACCGTCTTCACCTTGAAGAAGCCGAGCTCCTGGAAGAACACCAGATAGGCGCCCGGCGCGGGGTTGTCGGCGATGCAATGGGCGGCGGTCAGGAACTTGTCGCAGCCGACCAGCGTGCCGGTGCACCAGGCGCCCGGCGCGTTCGGTCCGCTCGCCGTGACCAGCGCCCCGACGGCGGGATGCGACCGCGATGGCAGTCCGTTGACGATGCGCCGCGCTCCGCGTTCGCGCCGGTTGCGGGCCTGCCGGCCCTCGGCCGTGCTCTCGGGCTTGTCGAGCGCGTCGAGCGCCTTCTGGGCTTCGGCCGCGTGGGCGGGGTCTTCCTCGGCGATGCGCTGCAATTCGGCGCGCAGATCGGCATCTTCCTGCTGCTGGGCGGAAGAGGCGCCCTGGGCCGAGGCAGCCGCGGGGAGGAGAGACACGGCCGCAAACGCGAGCACCAGGGCGAGAAAATTGGACGGCGACGGCTTCATCACTTCCTCCCGCCAAGATGGCGAACGGCGCAAGACCGGGGATGAGCGTCAGACGATCATCCGTAAGCGCCGTTGATAGCATGACGCACCGCCCCGGCGCGTCCTCCGTTCGGGTGAGGCACGTCTATTCCGCCCCTTCGCCGAGGGCGCGGCAACCGGGACACCCCTTGCGATGCGGAGATCGTGATTGCCCTCCATTATGCCGGTTCTCCGGGCTTTATTAGGGTCGCATCGCGGCGAAGTCGGACCATCGCGTGGCGATCTCGCAGCACCCGGCGCGAGGGACAGACGGATGGGCGCGAGCTTCGAGCGGGATCAATGAGAATGGAAACGGCGGGCGCGACCCATCCCCCCTTTTTGTCATTCCCGCGCAGGCGGGAATCCAGCATCCATGAGGAGACCGCCGTGGGCGCGGCTGGATTCCCGCCTGCGCGGGAATGACCATATAACGGGTGGGCGCCAGCTAATCCCAACTCAACCGACCCGCTCTGGAGAGGGATCATTTTGGCTGGAAGCAGCGCATCGCGTCATGCCGCAGCCCAGCCCTCTCCCATGGAAGACCTTTGCAGAACTTCGATTCCTTCGCCCCGGCCGTTAGAGCCGGGGCCCACTCGCCTCTCCACTTGCCGCAGCAATAGCGGAAATATGATTGGGTCCCGGCTCGGCCTGACGGCCGTCCGGGACGACGGGGAGAGGACCTTCGATACGCGAAGGTCTCCAAGGGGAGAGGGCGGCGCGCGTCAGCGCGCCGGGTGAGGGGGTAATGCCTCTCCGTAAGGCGACGCCCGTCCTACCGATAGGGATTACCCCCTCACCCCATGGGAGCGGGAGTCAGGCTGCAGATTGGTTTGGGCGTTAGGGCACCCGTCGATAGACGGAGAGGTTAGCCCTTGACACTGTGCATATGCACACTTACATGCCTGACATGGATGAAGACCTGGGACCGCTGGCCTGCCACTGTTTTGCCGCCCGGCAATTGGCGCGCCATGTCTCGAAAATCTACGAGCGGCATTTGGCGCCTGTGGGGCTGTCGAGCACGCAGATGACGCTCTTGTCCTTCCTGCGGGACCTGCCTGACACCACCATCAAGGACCTCGCCGCGCGCATGGTGATGGACCGGACGACCTTGCTCCGGGCCGCCAAGCCGCTGCAGCGCGACGGGTTGATCCTAGGCGCGCCCAAGGCGGGTCTGCCGCGCCAGATTGCCTTCTCACTGACGCCGCTCGGCGTGAGCAAGCTCGATCAGGCCCTGCCGCTCTGGCTGGCGGCCCAGCAGGAGCATGAAGCAAGAGTTGGGCCTGAAGTGGCCGCACGTTTGCGGCGCGAATTCCTGACCATGACCGGTCAGATCTGAGCGCCGTTTTTTTGTGCTGCCAAATGTGCATATACACATTTGGGGCACGCTCATTAAGAAGTGGGAAAGGATACAGACTATGAAGGTCGCAGGATCAGTTGCCCTCGTCACCGGCGCCAATCGCGGCCTCGGCAGGGCTTATGCCGAGGAATTGCTGAAGCGCGGCGCGAAAAAGATCTATGTCGGCGCGCGCAGCATCGCCTCGCTGTCGGATTTGCTGCGCGGCGGCGATGAGAGGCTGGTGCCGCTCGAGCTCGACGTGGCCGATCCCGGCCAGGTGGCGGCGGCGGCGCGGCTTGCTCCCGACGTCAATCTCCTCATCAACAATGCCGGCTTCGACGGCAAGAGCAGCGCCTTCACCACCTTCGACCTCGCCAATGCGCGCAAGGAGATGGAGGTGAATTATTTCGGCCTGCTGTCGCTGGTGCGCGCCTTCGAACCGGCGCTCGCGGCGGCGGGCGGCGGGGCGGTGGTCAATGTCCTGTCGATGGTGGCGCTGGTGACGCTGCCGGTTTCCGCCACCTATTCCGCCTCTAAATCGGCGGCGTTGGCCGTGACGCGCAGCCTGCGGGCGGAACTTGCCGCCAAGGGCACCACCGTGATGGCGGTCATGCCGGTGCAGATAGAGACCGAGATGGGCCGCAATCTGCCCGAGCCGCGCCTTGCCCCCGCCGAGGTCGCCGCCGATACGTTCGACGCGCTGGAAGCGGGCCTGAACGAGGTGTTTCCGGGGCAATTGTCGAAGAAGGCCGCCGAGGCCTTTGCCGCCGACCCCAAGGCCATCCAGGCCCGCTTCTCGACCTTTCTCCCGGCATAAGGCGGAACGCAGCCGTGGGGGCCGCGCATCCGCGGTCCCCGCCGCGGCCTGCGGCATTCTTCGCCGATTTGAATAAGCTCAGCATATTTCGTTTGTTAGGGTGCGCCGCCCGGTGCGATAGGGTGAGATTGATAAAGCATCGCCTGTTATGCTGCCGGCGAGGTTCCGTTCGCGCGCCTAACGCTCATATTTTCGACCGCCATGCCGGACGCTCCCCACATGGATAAGGGACGCTGAAATCTTATATCTCATGGTTCTGGCACTAGGATTGCGAGCGAAGCGGCAGGCTCGGCGCGGCCCGGTTGCGGTCGGCCGGCTGGATTGAGATGGAGATTGATGTGAAAGCAGCGCTGGTCAAAGCCCATGGCGGCCCGGAAAATCTGGTGATCGTCGAGGATCATCCGGTCCCGGCCATCGGCGAGGGCGATGTGCTGCTGCGCGTGCGCGCGGCCTCGCTGAACTATCACGACGTCTTCACCCGCTCCGGCATGCCCGGCATTACGCTGAAGCTGCCGGTCGTCCCCGGCCTCGACATTTCCGGCGAAATCGCCGAAGTCGGCCCCGGCGTCACCAACTTCGCGCCGGGCGACCGGGTGCTGGTCGATCCCCTGAACCGCGTCGAAGGCGGGCTGATGGGCGAGACCCAGGACGGCGGCCTGCAGGAATTCGCCAGGGTGCGCGCGCATCAGCTCGTGCGGCTGCCCGACAATGTCAGCTTCGAACAGGCCGCCGCGCTTCCCGTCGCCTATGGCACGGCGCAGCGCATGTTGTTCACCAATGGCGGCATCAAGGCCGGCGACAAGATCCTGGTGCTCGGCGCGAGCGGCGGCGTCGGCACCGGCGCGGTGCTCCTGGCCAAGCTCGCCGGGGCGACCGTGATCGCGGCGGGCAGCAGCGAGGCCAAGCTGGCAAAGCTTACCGAGATCGGCGCCGACCAGGTCATCGACTACACCAAGGCCGATTTCGCCAAGGAGGTTTTCACCCGCTTCGGCAAGCCGAACCGGCGCAGCTATGACGGCGGCGTCGATGTCGTGGTGAATTTCACCGGCGGCGACACCTGGGTGCCTTCGCTGCGCGCCTTGAAGCGCGGCGGCAAGCTGCTCACCTGCGGGGCGACGGCCGGCTTCGATCCCAAGGAGGACCTGCGCTTCATCTGGACCTTCGAGCTGAAAATCCTCGGCTCGAATAGCTGGGCGCGCGAGGATCTGGAGACGCTGCTCCGGCTGATTTCGGAAGGCAAGCTGAACCCCGTCATCGACCGCGTCTTCCCGCTCGACGAGGCGCGCGAGGCGCTGCGCCTGATCGAGGAGCGCCAGGTCATCGGCAAGGTGATCGTAACGCCATGAGCGCGACCGTCCGCAATCTGGGCCTGCTCGGCGGCGACATCCCGCCCGACCGGACCGCGATTATCGACCTGAGCGAGTTCCGGCCGCGGACGCTGAGCTATGGCGAATTCCGCACCGCCGTCACCGCCGTTGCCTGCGGGCTGGCCGCGCAGGGCATCGGGCGCGGCGACCGGGTCGGCATCCTGTCGCTCAACCGCGCGGAATATCTGACGCTGCTTTTCGGCATCGTCCTTGCGGGCGCGGTGGCGGTGCCGCTGAACGTCAAGCTGCCCGCCGAGACGCTCGCCGCCATCCTGCGCCAGGACGGGGTCCGCCTGATCTTTGCCGAGCATGAATTCACCCGCCTCGCGCCTGAGGGCACGCCGCTGATCCGCTTCGGCGCGGAATACCGGGCGTTTCTGAAATTCTGCCCGTTCGAGGCGGCTGCGGTGACGGCGGACGAGATTTCCATGCAGCCCTATACGTCCGGCTCGACCGGCCTGCCGAAGGGCGTGCTGCTGACCCATGCCGGGCAATATTGGGCGGCCGAAACGCTCGCCGAGTTCCGCCGGCTCCGGCCTACGGACCGCGCCATCCTGGCCGCGCCCCTCTACCACAAGAACGCCATCGTGGCGGCGAAGACGGCGCTCGCCTCGGGCGGTACCATGATCATCATGCCGCGCTTCGAGGCGGGCGGCTATGCGCGCTCGATCGGGCAATGGGGCGTCACCATGCTGACCGGCGTGCCGACCATGATGCGCCTGCTGCTCGACGATCCCTGCCTGCCTCCCGCCGAAATCCGGGGAAATGTGCGCGTCGTCTCGATGGGCTCGTCCTCCGCCTCCGACAGCCTGCTGGCGGATATCCGCGCCGCCTTCCCCAATGCCGAGATCCACATGAATTACGGCACCACCGAGGGCGGCCCGATCATGTTCGGCTGGTACCACCCGGACGGCAAGCCGCGCCCTTCGGCCAGCATCGGCTATCCCATCCCCGGCTGCGAATGGCGGCTGGAGGGCCCGAAGCCGGATGAAGGCGAGCTTTGGGTGCGCAATCCCGGCGTGGCCAAGGGCTATTTCAACCGGCCGGAGGCGACGGCAAAGAGTTTTCAGGACGGCTGGTACAAGACCGGCGACATTCTGCGCCGCGATGCCGACGGCTGGTTCTATTTCGTCTCCCGCATCGACGACATGATGGTGACCGGCGGCGAAAACGTCTTCCCGCAAGAGGTCGAGGCGCTGCTGGAACAGCATCCGGCGGTGCGGCAGGCCGCCGTGATCGCGGTGCCACATGAAATCAAGGGGGAGGTTCCGGTCGCCTTCGTGGTGCTGCAGGAGGGGCAAACCGTCGATGAGGCGGCGCTGAAGCAGTTCGCGCTGGCCCATGCGCCGGCCTATGCGCATCCGCGCCGGGTTTATTTCGTGCCCTCGCTGCCTCTGACGGGAACCAACAAGATCGATAAAACGGTTTTGAAACAATGGGTGCAGAATGACAGCGCACCGATAGCGACAAGCGGAAAGGCGGCGCAGGCATGAGCGAGGACATAAAGCTGGACCGCGCCGAACTCGACGCGCGGATCCGGCGCGCGCCGTATCATCAGTGGCTCGGCCTCAGCGTCACCGAAGCGGGCGACGGCGAGATCACCATCGAGGTGCCGTGGCGGGATGAATTTTTCGTCAATGCCGAGGCGGGCTATGCGCATGGCGGCATCCTCGCCGCGCTGGTCGATCTGGCCGCCGACTGGGCCATCGCGACGAAGCTCGGCCGCCCGTTCCCGACCATCGACATGCGCGTCGATTACCACCGCCCGGCCCTGAAGGGCACGCTGCGCGTCAAGGGCAAGGTGATCCGGCTCGGCTCGAGCTTTTCGACCTCCGAAGCCCGCGTCGAGGACGCCGACGGCAAACTGCTCGCCAGCGGGCGCGGCACCTATGCGACGGGCACCGGCAAATGACCCAGCTCGATGCGGCAAAGCACATCGAGCGCGGCCCGGCGCTTTCGACCGCGCCGGGCGCCAGATCCGGCGGCACGGCCCTGAAGCTTACCGGCATCAACAAATCCTTCCCGCAGCGCGACGGCGGCCGGCTGGAGGTGCTGCGCGACATCGATCTCAGCGTCCGCTCCGGCGCGATCCAGGCGCTGCTCGGCCGCTCCGGCTCCGGCAAATCGACGCTGCTCAACATCGTCTCCGGCCTGACGCCCGCCGATACCGGCACCGTCACGGTCGACGGCAAGGATTTCACCGGCGGCACGGTGCTGCCGATGGTCGGCTATGTTTTCCAGGACGACCGGCTGATGCCGTGGCGCACCGCCCGCGCCAATATCGCCTTCGCGCTGGAAAACCAGCCGCTCGACAGCAATGAGCGCGCCGAGGAAGTCAGCGAAATGCTGACTCTGGTCGGGCTCGACGGGTTTGGCGCGGCCTATCCGAACGAATTGTCCGGCGGCATGCGCAGCCGCGTGGCGCTGGCGCGCTCGCTGGTGCGGCGGCCGAAATTGCTGTTGATGGACGAGCCTTTCTCCCGCCTCGACGAGGAAACCCGCACCGCGATGCATGAGGAGATCATCCGGCTGCGCGACCTGCTCGGCATGACCATCCTATTCGTCACTCACGATGTCGAGGAGGCCGCCGTGCTTGCGGACGAGGTCACAGTGCTGGCGCCGCGTCCGGGCCGGATCGCGGAGACCGTCGATATCGCCGCCGCCCTGCCCCAACATCCGCCCCTGCGCGACGGCACCGACCCCGCCGTCGTCGAGATCATCCGGCAATTGAAATGCACGATCGCGCGCGTCTCGGCCCAGAGCGACGCGCGATCATGAGCCACGCAAAATGGAGTAAGCGCCTATGACCCGGCATCGTCTATGGACCCTTGCGCTGGCCGCGGCCTTCGCCGCCGCCCTTTCCGCGACGGGCGCCGGCGCGCAGGACAAGCCCGTCCGCGTCGGCTATTGGACCAGCGGCTTCAGCCTCGGCTTCGGCGCGGTGCTGCAGGAGGAGAAATTCCTCGAGAAGGAGGGGCTGAAGAGCCAGTTCCGCACCTTCAGCGAAGTCGGCGCTCCGGCCCAGGCCGTGCTGTCGGGCGATGTCGACATCGCCTTCGGCGCGCCGGTGACCGCCGGCTACAATCTCGCCGTCCAGGGTGCGCCCGTGCGCATCATCCTGGTGACGCAGATCCTCGAAGGCCAGATCGTGGTGCCGGTCGCGAGCCCCATTCAGGCCGTCGCCGAGCTGAAGGGCAAGCGCATCGGCATGTCGCGCCCCGGCAGCGCCACCCACGCCCTGGCGACGGCGATCCTGTCGGCCAATTACGGCATCGAGCCGGACGGCTACAAGATCATCCCCGGCAATGAAGGCCAGCTCACCCAGCTCCTGCAGCGGGGCGATCTCGACGCGGCCATCCTGCGCCGCGTGACCATCGTCCAGCTTCCCAAGGACACGGTGCGCCCGCTCGCCGACATCGTCGCCGAATGGAAGACGCTCACCAAGACCGACGAGACGCCGGCCCTCGCCGTCGCGCTGACCACGGCGGACTTTTTGGAGAAGAACCCGGATGCGGCGGTGAAGGTCGTCAAGGCGATCCAGAAGGCGGTGAAGTTCGGCAGCGAAAACAAGCCCCGCGTCGCCGAGATCCTGCAGAGCGTCGCCAATCTGGCGCCCGAGGATGCGACGAGCTACGCCTCGGTCTGGGAGGCGGGCTACACGGCGACGCTCAGCCCGGCCGCGATCGCCGGCCTGAAGCGCGAGAACGAGATCTTCGTCAAGGCCGGCGCAGCGGAGGCCATCGCGCCGGACTGGCTTTATGCGGACGGCCCCTACAAGGCCGCGACGCAGCAATGACGGCCGGCGAATAACGGGACGAGCGGGAGGGTGCCCGGCGATGAGCTGGAATAGCGTGCTCATGCAGCGTCTGGCGCTGGTCGGCGGCGCGCTGGCGATCTGGTGGATCGGCTCGCTCGGCTCGCCGTCCTATATCCTGCCGAGCCCGCCCGCCGTACTCAAGGCCCTCATCAGCATCGCCGGCCGGCCGACCTTCCTCGAAGATGTCGGCGCGACCTGCTTCCGCGTCTTCACCGGCTTCGCGCTGGCCTTGCTGGTCGGTGTGCCGCTCGGCATTATCTTCGGCGCCAACCGCGGCATCGGCGGCTTCTTCGAGCCGGTCGTGCCGATCTTGAACACCGTCAGCTCGGCGATCTGGGCGATCTTCGCCATCCTCTGGTTCGGCGCGACCGACGCCTCGACCATCTTCGTCGTCTTCATGACCGCCATGCCGCTGATCATGACCAATGCCTGGCAGGGCACGCGCAGCGTCAGCCGCGAGCTGATCGAAGTGGCGCTGTCGCTGCAATATGGCCGCGCCGCGATCCTGCGGAAGGTCTACCTGCCCTCGATCCTGCCTTATGTGTTCTCCGGCGCCCGGCTCGCCTTCGGCTTCGGCTGGCGCGTCAGTCTCGTCGCGGAAACGCTCGGCGCCTCCAGCGGCATCGGCTACCGGCTGCGCCAATCGGCGGACCTGTTCCGGGTCGATCAGGTCTTCGCCTGGACCTTCGTCATGATCGGCATCATGATCGCCATCGAACTCATCCTGCTGCGGCCGCTCGAGCGGCATCTGTTCCGCTGGCAGCAGCCCCGCCCCCTGTGAGGCCGACATGACCGGACAGCTCCCCGAGGGCGACGAGGTCTTTCTCGACCACATCGCCCATTTCGTGCCCGACATCGCCGCCGCGACCGCCGCCCTGCAGCGCTGCGGCTTCCAGACGACTCCGTTCTCCGTGCAGGTCGCGCCGTCGGGCAAAGACGGCGCGCTGGAGCCGACCGGCACCGGCAACGTCACCGCCATGCTCAAGGAGGGTTATCTGGAGGTGCTGTGCAAGACCTCCGACACGCCCCTGTCGCGCGAGCTCGAGGCGGCCATCGGGCGCTGGCCCGGCGTGCATCTGGCGGCGTTCAGCGTCGCCGAGCCGTACGAGGCCCATGCGCGGCTCGAGGCGGAGGGGTTTCCGATGCGGCCGATCGTGCGGCTGAGGCGGCCGGTCGAGACGGAGGATGGCATCGGCGAGGCGCGGTTCACGGTGGTGCGGCCGGAAGCCGGCGCCCTGCCGGAAGGCCGGGTGCAAATGCTGACGCATCATACCGAGCGCGAGGTCTGGCAGCCGCGCTGGCTGGCGCATCCGAATGGCGCGACGGCGCTGCTGGGCTTGCTGATCGTGTCGGATGAAGTGACCGAAGCGGTGGCGCGGTTCCAGAAGTTTTTGCTGACCGCCCCGCAATATGCGGATTTCGGCCCCCGGCTCGAGCTGCCGCGCGGGCATGTGCAGATCAGCGATGCCCGCAGGGCGGCGGGGCTCCTCGGCGAAGCGCCCGGCTTGCCATGGATGGCGGCCTATGCGTTGCTGGTCGATGATCTCAGCCGGGTGGAGACGTTCCTCGCGGCGGCCGGTTGCGAATCCCATGCGGCCGGCAACGCCCTGGTGACGGCGTTTCCGGCGGCGCTCGGCTCGGGTTTCTGGGCCTTCGTCGAGGATCAGAGCGACGTGCCTTGGCTCTAAGGCGAAATGACCCAAGCCCGGGCGCGGCGAGACAGCGCCGCACCCGTGAGCCCTAGAGCAGGATCGGTTTTCCGCTCGTCATCCGCTCCAAAGTAAGAACGTGAGAGTTAGACGATGCCTGCGAGGATCGCGACGCCGGCCAGCGAAATCGCCGCGCCGCCGACCTGCGTCATGCGCGCCGAGCCAAGGCGCTGAATGCCGACGCCGAGCGCGATGCCCGCGATGTGCAGCAAGGCGGTCGCGAGCATGAATCCGGCGGCATAGGCGGCGCCGGATGCGTCGAGCGGCATCTCGGTGCCATGCGCATGGCCGTGGAAGACGGCAAACGTGGCGACCAGCAGCATCGCCAGCATCACCGGCAGTTTCCACTGCATGGCGACGGCAAGGCCGAGAATGACGACCGAGAGCGCAATGCCGAATTCGACGTAAGGCACCCCGGCGCCGGCAATGCCCAGCGCGCCGCCGGCCGCCATCACCGCGACGAAGGTCGCCGGCACCGCCCAGAGCGCCCGCCCGCCGAGGCTCGCCGCGAACAGGCCGACCGCGACCATGGCCAGCACATGGTCGAGGCCGCCGATGGGATGCGCGAAGCCATGCGTGAAGCCATGGGTGTGGCCGACGCCGACATGCGCAGAGGCGGCGGTCGGCAGCAGCAGGGCGGCGGCGGCGAGGCTGAGACGTAAGAGTGCGGAGCGCGACGGCATGACGATTTTCCTTCCCATTTGCGACCCCAGGCTAGAGAACCAATGAGCAATTATAGCGATTTAACGCGCCCGGTCGCCGCCATTGGCGCCAAGCCGTGACGCTTCGCCGCGAAGCCGGTCATGGAACCGCGAAATTCCGCGCCGGTCTTGGCCGAAACCTGCGGCGCGGCGATGGCGGGATTGACGCTCGGCGCATCGTCCCGCACCGCGCGGGCGTCGCAATCCGGACGCGGCAGGCGCCGGGCGGCGATCAGGCGTCGGGCCGGGGATGCTGCTCGGGGTCGGTGTCGATTTCCGGCGGCTCGTCATAGCCGCTGCGGCTACTATAGAAGAGCAGCACCATCAGCCCGCAGCCGATGATCAGCGAAAAGACGATCATCAGCACCAGCGCGGTGATGCCGTTGCCGCTGATCGGCACGTAGCCGACCGATGTCCAGACATAGACCGCCCACAGCACCGCCGCGCCCAGAAAGGCCAGCAAGACCGTCAGCACGAGGGTGGTTTTCATGGGCGGCGGTCCTGTCAGAGCATGTCGAGCGGGGTCCGCTCGTCTGGCGGCGGGAACAGGCGGTCCAACTCGGCGATCTGTCCGGCCGTCAGCGCGCCGTCGAGCGCGGCGAGGTTCTCCCGCAGCCGGTCCGGATGGGCGGTCTTGGGGATGACGATCACGTCGTCCTGGGCAAGCAGCCAGCGCAGCGCGGCCTGAGCAGGCGTCATGCCGTTCGCCTCGGCAAAGCCTGCGAGCGCGGGGCTGGCGACGAGGCGCGCCTGTTCGAGCGGCGAATAGGCCATCAGCGGAATGCCGCGCTCGCGCATCCAGGGCAGCAGCTCCCATTCGGGTCCGCGCCGGGTCAGATTGTAGAGCAACTGGTTGGCGGCGATGCCCTGGCCGCCGGGCGCCTGCCAAAGCTCGGCCATGTCCTCGATGTCGAAATTGCTGACGCCGTAATGGCGGATCTTGCCGGCCTGCTTCAGCGCCGCGAAGGCCTCCAGCGTCTCGGCGATGGGGGTGCGGCTGCGCCAATGCAGCAGATAGAGGTCGATGCGGTCGGTGCCGAGCCGCTTCAGGCTGCGCTCGCAGGCGGCGGCGACGCCCTTGCGCGAGGCATTTGCGGGATGGACCTTGCTTACGATGAAGAGGCCGTCGCGCCGGCCGGCGACGGCCTCGCCGACGATCTCCTCGGCGCCGCCTTCGCCGTACATCTCGGCGGTGTCGATCAGCGTGACGCCGAGATCGAGCGCCAGCCGGATGGCGTCCAGCTCCTCCCGCCGCCGGGAGCGCTGCTCGCCCATCCGCCAGGTGCCGAGGCCGAAAGCGGGCACGCGCTCGCCGGAGGGCAGGGTCACGGTCTTGGATCGGGTCGAGGCGGCGGTCATGTCGGCGATCTCCCTGCGGCTTGTTTTCATAAGTCGAGGCTGTGCCTGCGGCCTACCCCTCACCCACCGGCCTGACGGCCGGAGCTCTCCCTCAAGGGGAGAGGGCGAAGCGGCGCAAGTGGCGGCACTGTGACTCTTATCGGCTCAGCCTAGCCCCCTCCCCTGGAGGGAGAGGGCGGGCGCCGAAGGCGACCGGGTGAGGGGGAGCCGCAAGCTCGGCCTCTCCGACTCACCCCCGCAGCTTCGCCGCAATCTCGGCGATCTGCTTGCCCTGATAGCGCGCGCCGTCCAATTCGTTCTGGCTCGGCTGGCGGGAGCCGTCGCCGCCGGCGATGGTGGTCGCGCCGTAGGGCGAGCCACCCGTCACCTCGTCGAGCCGCATCTGGCCGGCGAAACCGTAATTCAGTCCGACCACCACCATACCGAAATGCAGCAGATTGGCGATGATGGAAAACAGCGTCGTCTCCTGGCCGCCATGCTGCGTCGCGGTCGAGCTGAACGCCCCGCCGACCTTGCCGTGCAGCGCGCCCTTCGCCCATAGACCGCCGGCCTGATCGAGAAAATTCGCCATTTGCGAGGTCATGCGGCCAAAGCGCGTGCCGGTGCCGATGATGATGGCGTCGTAATCGGCCAGATCCTCGATCTTGGCGATCGGCGCGGGCTGGTCGAGCTTGTAATGGGAGGCGCGGGCGACGTCCTCGGGCACCAGCTCCGGCACGCGCTTGATGTCGACCTCGGCACCGGCCGAGCGCGCGCCTTCGGCGACGGCACCGGCCATTGTCTCGATATGGCCGTAAGCGGAGTAATAGAGAACCAAAACTTTCGTCATGGACAGCTCCAGGATGGAGGGGGTGGGCACCTGCACGCAAGATGACTTCGCAACGCAAACTATACCAGCAAAACGTCACGCCTAAGACTTGGCGCCCCAGGCTTCGGCGAGGCGTTCATAGGAGCGCAGCCGCTCGGCATGGTCGTAGATGGCCGAGGCGACGATGATCTCGTCGACGCCGGTCTCGGCCACGAAGGCTTCGAGCCCGCGCCGCACGCTGTCCGCGCTGCCGACGATGGAGCGGGTCAGCATGCGCGAGACGTGGCGCTCCTCGGCCGGGCTCCAGAAGGCGTCGATATCGTCGATGGGCGGGGCGAGCTGGCCGCGCGTGCCGCGGATCATGTCGACGAAACCCTGCTGCATGGAGGTGAACTGGCGGCGCGCCTCCGCATCGGTCTCGCCGACGACGACATTCACGCCGGCCATGGCATAGGGCCTGTCGAGTTGCTCGGAAGGCTGGAATTTCGCCCGGTAGACCTCGAGCGCCTGCACCAGGGCATCCGGCGCGAAATGCGAGGCAAAGGCATAGGGCAGGCCGAGCATTGCCGCGAGCTGGGCGCCGAACAGGCTGGAGCCGAGAATCCAGATCGGCACTTTGGTGCCGGCGCCCGGCACGGCGCGGATGGCCTGGCTCGGCTGTGGCGCCGCCAGCAGCGCCTGCAATTCCAAGACGTCCTGGGGAAAGCTGTCGGCGGCGTCGGGATCGCGGCGCAGGGCGCGCAGAGTGCGCTGATCGGTGCCGGGCGCACGGCCGATGCCCAGATCGATGCGTCCGGGATAGAGTTCGGCAAGCGTGCCGAACTGTTCGGCGATGATGAGCGGGGCGTGGTTCGGCAGCATGATGCCGCCGGAGCCGACCCGGATGGTGTTGGTGCCGTCGGCCACATAACCGATGGCGACCGCCGTTGCGGCGCTGGCGATGCCGGTCATATTATGATGTTCGGCGAGCCAGAAGCGGTTATAGCCCCAGCGCTCGGCGTGCTGCGCCAGGTCGCGCGAATTCCGCAGCGCGTCGCCCGCGCTCTGGCCTTGCGAAATGCGCGCAAGGTCGAGGATCGAAAGTGGCGGCATGGATCGTCTCCGTGGACGCGTTATTCTTTTGATGTCGGTATGCCGCGCCGTGCGCACAAGCGGCGAAAATGCAATAGCATCATTGCCAAAGGCTGATGGTCGGCCGCGCCAAGCGTGCCATAACGCTGCGCCAGATCGGGAGGACGCGCCATGACCGAACCGGGTTTCAAGGATCACTTTTCCGCGCGCTCGGCCGATTATGCCGCCAACCGGCCCGACTATCCGCCGGAATTGGGCGCCTTCCTCGCCGGCCACGCGCCGGGACGCTCGCTGGCGCTGGATTGCGGCTGCGGCAACGGCCAGCTTTCCGTGCTGCTGGCCGATCATTTCGACCGCGTCGCCGCGACCGACGCCAGCGCCCAGCAGATCGCCGCCGCCGCGCCGCATCCGCGCATCGCCTACCGGGTCGCGCCGGCGGAGGCGAGCGGCCTCGCGCCTGGCAGCGCCGACCTGATCGTTGCCGCCCAGGCCGCGCATTGGTTCGACCTCGACGCCTTCTACGCCGAAGCCCGGCGCGTCGCCCGGCCCGGCGCGCTCTTGGCGCTGGTCAGCTACGGCGTGCTGCATGTCGAGGGCGACGCGGAGCCGCCGATGCAGGCGTTTTACTGGCGCACCCTCGCGCCTTACTGGCCGCCCGAGCGCCGGCATGTCGAGGACGGCTACCGCTCGCTGCCGTTCCCCTTCGCCGAGATCGCGCAGCCCGGTCTCGCCATCGAGCGCGCATGGACCCGCGCCCAGCTCATGGGCTATGTCGAGACCTGGTCGGCGGTACGCGAGGCGGAGAAGGCTGTCGGGCGCGGCCCGGTCGACGCTCTCGCGGCGGCGCTCGCCTCCATCTGGCCGGATGGCGAGCGGCGCCGGGTGCGCTGGCCGCTGGCGGTGCGGGCGGGGCGGATCGGTTGACCGCGCCGGCAGTGAGAATTCTCACCGGAATTCCCGCGAAACGGCCATGATTGCGTGCCGGCGGCGGGCAAGAGTGACGAAAGCAACGCCGATATGCGACCGCTTTGGCTTCGTCAAATTGACGCAAAGCTTTACTCAAAATCGTAGTTGGTGCGAATAATCCCGTTTATATTGAGAAAATTTCTTAATCTAGCTCTTGCCAGCGCCGTAACGAGGCCTTAGGCTGGCCACATCGACTTTGGGCCGGACGATTGGGCCGTAACACCGTGGCGAAGCCGGGTGAACGTTCAAACCCTCACCAAATTTCGACGAACCGAGCACTATGAGTGCGCGAAAGCGCATTCTCGTCTCTACTACACAGCCTGTGAATAAGGAAACTACATGAATACCGGTGTCGTTAAGTTCTACAACGATCAAAAAGGTTTCGGCTTCATCCAGCCGGACAACGGCGGCAAGGACGTTTTCGTCCATGCCACGGCACTCGAGCGCGCTGGCATTCGCGGCCTCGTCGAAGGCCAGAAAGTCAGCTTCGACACGCGCGAAGATCGCCGCACCGGCAAGGTCGCTGTGGACAATATCCGGACCGTCTAATCCCGGGATTCGGCGCGCGCTCCAGCCGCGCCACGTGACGAGAGCCGCTCCCAAGGGGGCGGCTCTTTCCGTTTGGAGCGCCGCTTGTCAGCCTCAGGCTTTATGCTATTGTCGCGCCCGTCAGACCGGGCGGTTAGCTCAGTGGTAGAGCGCCTCGCTTACACCGAGGATGTCGGGAGTTCGACCCTCTCACCGCCCACCATCCGGGCCTTCGGCGCCTGCCCGGCCCCTCCGGCGCAGCCGCGGCATCGCGGCACAGGGCCTTTTTCGCCCCAATTATCGCCACGTTACAATCGCCCTCTGGCTGAAATCCGGCCGAAATAGCAATATTGCTGTCTCGGGCCAAGGTCAGTCTCACCGATTGGGGGTTTGATGGCGTCGGATGGTCGTGCCGCCGGAAGGTGTGCTGGGCGGACGGGGCTCATTGCCGCGGTCGTTCAAGTCGTTGCAATTCTTGCGTTGTCCGTGTCCTGCGCCAGCGCGCAGACGACCGCCGTCCCCGCCGGACAGGCCGAAGCGCTGCCGCAGGATCCGGCGGTCGTCAGCGGCGAGCTGGCCAACGGCTTCCGCTACATGGTGCGCAAACATGCCAATCCGCCGGGCAAGGCGACGATGTGGCTGCATCTGAACACCGGGTCGCTCAACGAGACCGATCAGCAGCAGGGCCTCGCCCATTATCTCGAGCACATGGCCTTCAACGGTTCGGCGCATTTTCCGCCCGGCACCCTGGTTCACTCCTTCGAAGCGCGCGGCATGGTGTTCGGCCGTGACCAGAACGCCTTCACCAATCAGCGCGAGACCACCTACCAACTTGCCCTGCCGAAAGTGGATGCGGCGACGCTCGGTAAGGGGATGCTGTTTTTTGCCGACGTCATCTCCAACCTGTCGCTCAAGCAGCGCGAGATCGATGCCGAGCGCCAGATCATCCTGGAAGAGCTGCGGCGCGGCCAGACGCCGGCGCGGCGCGTGGCGGATACTCTTCTGAAGCGGATCGCGCCGGGTTCGAATTACGGCCGGCCGATCATCGGCACCGAGGCGTCGATCAATCGCCTGCAGGAGCCGGATTTCCGCGATTATTACGAAAAATGGTACGCCGCATCGAACGCCACGCTGCTGGTGGTCGCCGATGCCGACCCCGCCGAAATCGTCAAACTGATCGGCAAAGCCTTCGGTGACGCTCCCAAGCGGCCGCGGCCGGTGAGCCGGCCGGCCGGCGTGACCTCCTACAGCAACAGCTTCGCCATCGTCGCGACGGATGCCGAGATCAAGGGGACGGATATCGGCATGATATGGATCGAGGAGGCGCTGCCGATCGCCCGGACGGTGCCGAACTACCGCGCCTTTCTGATCCGCAGGGTTGCGGAGCGGGCGATGGACTGGCGCTTGAGGGCGGAGGCGGCGAAGGCCGGCGGAGCTTTCACCAGCGCCGACCTGTCGCTGTTCCGTGAGGGGCCCGGCATGCGCCGGACCGACCTGTGGGCGGGCGCGCGGGACGGCGCCTGGCGACAGGCGCTGAACGGGCTCGCGCTCGAGCTGCAGCGCGCCCGCGGCATCGGTTTCACCGCGGCCGAGATGGAGGATGCCAAGAAGCAGATCGTCGCCGCCGCGGAGTCGAATACCGAGAATATCGGGGAGCGATCGGCGGAGACCCTGATCCGCGAGCTGAACGATGCCGCGACCTATGACCGGGGCACCATGTCGCCGCAGCAGCAGCTCGAACTGATCCGGCGGCTGCTGCCCGGAATTTCGCTCGAGGAGCTGAACCAGACTTTCGCGCAGAGCTTCAAGCCGGGCGCCGTCGCCTTCGTCGCCAGGATGGAAGCCGGGCCGGGCGCGCCGACCGAGGAGCAATTGCTGGCCGCGGGCGTCGAGGCGCTCGCCCAGCGGCCGCTCCCGGAAGGGGAGGCCGCCGATCCGGCCTCGTCGCTGCTATCCGCGCCGCCGCCGGGCGGAACCGTCGCCGCGACCAGCAGGCACGCCGCGACCAAGGTGTCCGACGCCTGGCTCTCCAACAATGTGAAGGTGCATCACCGCTATGTCGGGACGGAGAAGAACCGGGTCAGCGTCGACATTTCGCTGATCGGCGGCGAGATGCAGGAGACCGACGCCAATGACGGCATCACCGCCCTGGTGGGCGCGGCCTGGGCAGGGACGGCCACCAGCCGTCTCAGCTCGACCGAAATCCGCCGGCTGATGATCGGGAAAAAGGCCGTCGTCACCACCGACTCGGACGGCCACTCGGTGTCCATGGCGATCTATGCGACCTCGGAGGAACTCGAGACCGGGTTCCAATTGGCCTATCTGCGGCTGACCGATCCCAGGATCGAGGAGACCGCCTTCACCCGCCTCGTCAGCGGCTGGCGCGAAAAGACCGGCGAGGACATGCTCAGCCCGACCCGCAATGCCGAAGAGGTGGTGCGGGAGGCGAGCTATCCGCAATCGGACACGCGGGGCAAGCCGTTCACCGTCGAGGATGTCGACCGGCTGACGCTGGCGGCGTCGCAGGCTTGGCTCGAGAAGCTCATCAGGGAGTCGCCGATCGAGGTCACCATCGTCGGCGACATATCGCGCAAGCGCGCCATGGACTTGGCAGCCAAATATCTCGGTTCGCTGCCGGCGCGCGAGCGCGTGCGCCCCTACCGTGCCAGCGACGCCCACAGGCTCGGCCGCCGCAAAGGGCCGCAGACGGTCGAACGCACGATCGACACCAACACCAATCAGGCTTTCGTTTATTCCGGCTTCTACAGCGTCGACGACGCCGACCGCCGTGCGTCGCGGGCGATGTCGATCGCGGCCCGCATCCTGACCACGCGCATGACCAAGGAGATCCGCGAGGACGCGCAGCTCGTCTATGGCATCGACGCCAATTCGTGGCCGGGATTGCCCTATTCGGGGTTCGGGATGTTCTACGCTTCGGCGGTCACCGACCCGCTCAAGACGGCGGCGCTGCGGGACAAGCTGTCCGCCATGTATCGCAGCTTCGCCGAGAAAGGGCCGACGGCGGACGAAATCAAGATCGTCCGGAAGCAGATCGCCAATGCGCGCGAGAAGCCGCCATACAGTCTTGCCTACTGGCGCGGCGCGTTGCGGGAAATCACCTATCGCGGCGAGACGCTGAACGATTTCGGCCGCCGCCGCCCGCCGCTTTCGGCGGAGGAGGTCCGCCGGGTCTTCGCGAAATATTACAAGCCGGAAAACGAGATCATCGTGGTGGTGAAGCCCAGGGCGCCGCTCGCCAACGGAGGCGCCGGCGACGTCCTGATGGAAAGCAGCCGCTAGCGCGGGACCGGTCAAGTTGGAACCGGTCGATGCCACCAATGGTGTTGCCATTCCCGCGCAGGCGGGAATCCCGCATCCTTGAGGCGTCCGCCGTGGACCGGGCTGGATTCCCGCCTGCGCGGGAATGACAAAAAGGGAGGCGTCGCGCCGGGTGTCAGAGCGGTCAGGATCGGGGCGACGGAATGAAATTGCGGGGGCTTGGAAAGCTCCCCTCCGCAGAGGTTGGCCTGCGGCTCCCGTTCGCGCTCAGCCCGCAAAGACCCGGCCGCGATAGGGATAGCGTGGATCGCTATAGGCATAGCCCGCCGCGCTGCCCGACGGGACAAGCTGGTTCATGAACGCCTCGTCCTCGGCGGTATAGGCGGTGGCGGCGAGGCTGATGTAATCCTCGAGCTGCGCCATCGTCTTCGGCCCGATCACCACGCCCGAGACCAACTTGTTGGCGAGCACCCAGGCCAGGGCGAACCCGCTCATCGGGCGGCCGGACGGGGCCAGATGGGCGGCGATTTTCCGCGCGGCGTCGATGGCCTCGGGCCGGAATTCGGTCTCCATCATCCGCTTGTCGTTGCGCGCGGCGCGGGAGCCCTCGGGCGTGCCGTCATTATATTTGCCGGTCAGCAGGCCGCGCGCCAGCGGCGAATAGGGGACGACGCCGATGCCGAAATGCGCGCAGGCGGGCAGATAGTCGATCTCGATGAGCCGGTAGAGCGCGTGATAATAGGGCTGCGCCGCGATCGGCCGGGCAACGCCCAGGCTGTCGGCGACGCGGACCATGTCGGCGATCTTCCAGGCGCGGAAATTCGAAAACCCCCAGCCGCCGATCTTGCCCGCCGCCATCAGTTCGCCGAGCACGCCGATGGTCTCTTCGAGCGGCGTCGCTTCATCGTCGAGATGCAGGTAGTAGACGTCGATCCTGTCGAGGCCAAGCCGGTCGAGACTCTGCTCGACGGCCGGCCGCAGCCAGCGCGCCGACAGTCCGCCGGAACCGGGCACGCCCTTGACGGGGTTGCCGCCCTTGCTGGCGACCACCCAGCGGTCTCGCTGCCCGGCGATGGCGCGGCCGATGATGCTTTCGGACGCGCCGTTCGCATATTGATCGGCGGTGTCGATGAAATTGCCGCCCGCCTCGCCATAACGCGCGATCATCTCGACGGCCGCGCCTTCATCGGTCTGGTCGCCGAACATCATCGTACCGAGGCAGAGGCGCGAGACCTCCGGTCCGCGCGCTCCGAGCGTCGTCTTTTCGATCTGTGCCATTGGCTGGTGGCCCCTGTTCGCAATGTCTCGCTGTTGCCGCCATTCTATCTGCCTTCGCGGCTTTGGCGAGCCTCGGCGATAACATTGTTAAGGGTCACTTTTTGTCGTTCCCGCGAAAGCGGGAGTCCAGTGCGCCGCAGCGGCTGTGTTTAAGGCAATGCCAGATGGCGAAGATCGCCCTTGACTGGATCCCCGCTTTCGCGGGGATGACAATAAAGGCAAACTACTACCGCGACTTGAGCACCCCGGACATCAGGCGCAGCGCCACGATCAGGTCGGACTCCGACAGCAGCCCGAAGCCCAGGCGGAACACCCGCCTCGCCTCGCCGAACCAGTCGCCCGGCGCGACCCGCACGCCCTTGTCGCCGAGTTCCGCATAGAAGCGGGCGACCGCCGCATCGTCGAAGGCGGCAGCCTTCAGGCGGATACAGCAGAGCGCCCCGGCATCCGGCCGCACCCATTCGACCAAATCAGCCTCCGACGCGACCCAATCCGCGACGCGCTGCAGGCAATCGCCCAGATGGCCGCGCCGCTCGTCGAGGATGGCGTCGCGCCGCTCCAGCACCCGCAAGGCCAGCGCCTCGTCGATGGCGGAGTTGCAGATGACGCTGGTGAATTTGCCGAGCTTGATCTGCTCGCGCAAGGCGGGGTCGCGCGTGATCGCCCAGCCGAGGCGCAGGCCCGGCGCGCCGTGGCATTTCGAGAGCGAGGCGCAGGAAATGATGCTCGGGCTGAGGCGGACGAGGCTCGGCACCACGGCGTTCGCGCCATAGACGGCCTCGCGATAGGTCTCGTCCAGCAGGAGATAGGCGTCGGGGCTGATGTCCTGCATCATGCGCGCGATGGCGGCGATGGTCTCCGCCGCCGTGACGACGCCGGAGGGGTTTTGCGGCGAGGTCAGGCAGACGAGGCGGGTGCGCGGCGAAAGCTGCTCGCGCAGGGCGGCGGCGGTCAGGCGGTAGCCGTCCTCGAAGGACAGGCGAAGCGTCTTGACCGTCGCGCCGGACGCGCCGAGCGCGGCGTGGGTGTTGGGGAAATGCGGCGAGGCCAGCACGGCTTCGTCGCCCTGCTCGCACAGGATGGCGGCGATCAGGAACAGCGCGTGCATGCCGCCGATGGTGACGACGACATCGTCGGCCTCGACGCCGTGCAGGCTGCCGATGGCCTGCCGTAAATCCCGGCGTCCGGCGGCGCTGCCATAGGCGAGCGGCAGATCGGCGAGATCGTCCGGATCGCCGGCGAACACCTCGCGCATGCGCAGATCGGGGCCGACGCTTTCGGCGAGGTCATAGTCGGCGGCCTGCTCGGTCAGCGAGAGAATGCCGTTATGCGGGAATTTCGTCAGTTTCCTGGCCATGCGCGATCCTTCCTTGCCGAAATGGGCGACCGGAGACCAGCCTAGCGCACCGACATCCTTGCAATAAGACACAGAGGCCTGCAATTGTAATGAATACAGTTTCAAAATGCGGCCCTGTTTTACGTTCAGGGTGGGTACAGATTCCGGGGAGGCAGACTCCGATGTCATTGAATGGCGCCGACGCGCCGTACCGCTATGAGGCGCTGGCCGAAATCGTCTCCGGCCTGCTGGACAGCGGCGTGCTGCGCGCCGGAATGCGCGCGCCTTCGATCCGCCGGATCGCCGCCGACCACTCGCTCAGCATATCGACGGTGCTGCACGCCTACCGGCTGCTCGAAGATCGCGGCATCCTGGAAGCGCGGCCGAAATCGGGGTTTTATGTCGTCGCGGGCGGCGCGAAATCGCGGGATACGCCAAAGCCTTCCAAGCCGAGGCGCGCGCCGACCGATGTCACCGTTTCGCGCGGCGTGCTCTCGCTGCTGGACTACGCCGCCCGCCCGGACATCGTGCCGCTCGGCTGCGCCATCCCCAGCGCCGATCTGCTGGCGGCGGGCGGGCTCGACCGCTTCCTCGCCCGCGCCGCCCGGGTCAAGGGCCGGGCCTATAACATCTACACCGAGCCGCGCGGCGATCCGCAATTGCGCGCCGAGATCTGCCGCCGCGCCTTGCGCTCGGGCCATGCGCTCGGCGTGGACGGCGTCGCCATCACCAATGGCTGCACCGAGGCGCTGTCGCTGGCGCTCAGGGCGGTGACGAAGCGGGGCGACAGCGTCGCCATCGAGTCGCCGACCTATTTCGGGCTGTTGCAGGTGCTCGAAGCGCTGGAGCTGAAGGCGGTCGAATTGCCGACCGATGCCGGGACGGGCCTCGACATCGGCGCGCTGGCACGGCTGCTCGCGGCCAAGCCGGTGAAAGCCTGCCTGCTGTCGTCGAGCTTCAACAATCCGCTCGGCTGTTCCATGTCGGATGACGGCAAGCGCGCGGTGCTGGCGCTGCTGCAGCGCCACGGCGTGCCGCTGATCGAGGACGACATTTACGGCGACATCTATTTCGGCGCCGAGCGGCCAAAACCCTTCAGCGCCCTCGCGCCGGGGGCGGACATCATCTATTGCAGCTCGTTCTCGAAGACGCTGGCGCCCGGCTACCGTATCGGCTGGATCGCGCCGCAGCGGCATATGCAGCGGGTGCTGGAGGCGAAATTCGCCATGAACATCTGCAGCGCCGCGCTGCCGCAAGCCGCGCTCGCCGAATTCCTGGCCTCGGGCGGCTATGACGGCCATTTGCGCCGCCTGCGCCGGTCATTTGCGGAAAACATCGACAGGATCAGCCGCGCGGTCGACAAAAGCTTCCCGGCCGAGACGCGGGTGACGCGCCCGGCGGGCGGCTTCGTGCTGTGGCTGGAAATGCCTGACGGCTTCGACAGCCGCCGCCTGTTCGACCTCGCCATTGCGCGCGGCATCTGCTTTGCGCCGGGCGACGTCTTCTCGGCCTCGAAGAGCCATGCCCATTGCCTGAGGCTGAGCTGCGGGCACCCCTGGGATGCCCGCATCGAGGACAGCATTCACACGCTCGGTGCGCTTACCGCGGGGCTGCTGGGAGCGTGACCAGAGCGAGATCAGTTTAGACGGAGACCTCACACGCGACGCATCCCCTTTTGTCATTCCCGCGAGGGCGGGAAACCAACCCCGTCCACGGCAGCTCCTGAAGGATGCTGCGTTCCCGCCTTCGCGGGAATGACGATACAACGGGTGGCGCGGGGTGATCCCATCTCAACAGATGCCGTTCCAGCTCTGGTATGAGATCACGTTGAAGGCAGCCCGCCGCCCCTTGCCGCAGCCCAACCCTCTCCAAGGGGAGAGGGTGGCACGCGAAGCGTGCCGGGTGAGGGGTTGCGGACTCTCGGCGGACTCACGAACCCCTCACCCCCGCCCTCTCCCGAGGGAGAGGGAGTCCGGCTGCGGATCTTGAGGGGCTGCGCGATCAGCTCGAGCTGGCGTCGGCCCGGTGCGGCAGCTTCCAGCCGGGGCGGATGAAATGGCAGGTATAGCCGTTCGGAATCCGCTCCAGATAGTCCTGGTGCTCGGGTTCGGCCTGCCAGAAATCGCTGGCCGGCACCACTTCCGTCACCACCTTGCCCGGCCACAGGCCGGAGGCGTTGACATCGGCGATGGTGTCGAGCGCGACGCGCTTCTGCTCTTCGTCCGTATAGAAGATCGCCGAGCGGTAGCTGGCGCCGACATCGTTGCCCTGGCGGTTGCGCGTGGTCGGGTCGTGGATCTGGAAGAAGAATTCCAGGATGGTCCGGTAATCGGTCTTGGCCGGATCGTAGATGATCTCGATCGCCTCGGCGTGGTTGCCGTGATTGCGGTAGGTGGCGTTGCGGACCTCGCCGCCCGTATAGCCGACGCGGGTGGAAATCACGCCCGGCTGCCTGCGGATCAGATCCTGCATGCCCCAGAAGCAGCCACCGGCGAGAACGGCGCGTTGCTCAGTCATCAGATGTCCTCCACTTGGTCGAGATAGGCACCATACCCTTCGGCTTCCATCTCGTCGCGAGGGATAAATCGGAGCGAAGCCGAGTTGATGCAATAGCGCAGGCCGCCGCGATCCTCCGGCCCGTCATCGAAGACATGGCCGAGATGGCTGTCGCCATGCGCCGAGCGGACCTCGGTGCGGATCATGCCGTAGGCGTTGTCCTGCAGCTCGTTGACATTGGCCGGTTCGATCGGCTTGGTGAAGCTCGGCCAGCCGCAGCCGGAGTCGTATTTGTCGGACGAGGCGAAAAGCGGCTCGCCCGAAACGATGTCGACATAGATGCCCGGCTCTTTATTATCGAGATATTCGCCGGTTCCGGGCCGTTCGGTGGCGCTTTCTTGGGTGACGCGGTATTGCTCCGGCGACAGCGCGGCGACCGCTTCGGGCGTCTTGCGATAATTACCCATGTTTTCCTCCATGGCTTGGGCCTGGCTCCCCCGATATGGCGATGATGACAGGCGTTGGCTAGCCGCGCGCCGCAGGTAACGCCGAGTTGTTCCAGTCCGGGAGCGACACCCTATATCCTATGCGCAGATCGCATGAGCAGGAGAGAGAGCATGAGTTTGACCATCGCCGTGATCGCGCCCGGGGCCATGGGCAGCGCCGTCGCCCGCCGTCTTGCCGATCACGGCGCGCGCGTGCTGACCAAGCTGGACGGCCGCAGCGAGGCGACGCGGAAGCGCGCGGCCGCTGCGGGCATGGCCGGCGCGGATGACGCGCAGATCGCGGCGGCCGATGTCATCCTCTCCATCGTGCCGCCCGGCGAGGCGGAGGCGCTGGCCGTCCAATTGCGGGGCGCGATCGCCGCCGCCGCGCGCAAGCCGGTCTATATCGACTGCAATGCGGTCAATGTCGAGACGGCGCGCCGGATTGAGGCGGTGATCGCGGCGACGGGAGCGCCCTTCGTCGATGCCGGCATTATCGGCGGACCGCCACGCGCCGGGGTCGAGGGCCCGACCTTCTATCTCTCCGGGGAGGCCGCGCCGAAGGCTGCGGTGCTGGCGGATTTCGGGCTGAAAATCCGCGTGCTGGACGCGCCGAACGGAGCCGCCTCGGCGCTGAAGATGTCCTATGCCGGCGTCACCAAGGGGCTGACGGCCATCGGCGCCGCGATGATCCTCGGTGCGGCCAGGGCCGGTGCGGCGGAAGCGCTGCACGCCGAACTCGCCGAGAGCCAGCCGCAACTGCTCGAGCGTTTTGAGCGGGCGCTGCCCGACATGTTTCCCAAAGCCTATCGCTGGGTCGCCGAGATGGAGGAGATCGCGGGCTTTCTCGGCGAGGAGGACGGCGCCAGCCTGATCTATCAGGGCGCGGCGAAGGTTTACGCGCGTCTCGCCGGGGATGTGGCGGGGGACAAGCGAGACATCGCGGTGCTGGAGAGCTTCCTCAAGGCTTAGGCTGGAGCGCGCTTCGCCGAGGGGCGTCCGGCAGCGAATCGGATAGACCTTGAACCGGATCAACGGTTTCCGGTCGGCGGAGGCGTCATGCTGACATGGCAGTTTTGGGCCGTCCTTTCGGCGCTGTTCGCGGCGCTCACGGCCATCTTCGCCAAGGTCGGCGTCGAAAACGTCAATTCCGATTTCGCCACCTTCGTCCGCACCATCGTCATCCTGGCCGCGCTCGGCGCGATCCTTGCGGCAACGGGCGGCTGGCAGAACCCCGCCAGCGTCTCCGGCCGGACCTGGCTGTTTCTCGGCCTGTCGGGTCTGGCAACCGGCGCGTCCTGGGTGTGCTATTTCCGCGCGCTGAAGATCGGGGACGCGGCGCGCGTCGCCCCCATCGACAAGCTCAGCGTGGTGATGGTGGCTGTATTCGCGGTCATCTTCCTCGGCGAACGGCTGTCGCTGCCGAACTGGCTCGGCGTCATCCTCATCGGCGCGGGGGCGGTGCTGGTGGCGCTCTAGGGACCATCCCACCCTCCGGCGAAATCCCCGCGAAGGCGGGGATCCAGTACGCCGCAGCAGTTGAGGTTGGGCAACGCGTCGCTCCTGGCTACGGTATTACTGGATCCCCGCCTTCGCGGGGATTTCGAATTTAAAGCAGCCAAGCCTGATCCGGATCGTAGCGGAAGCGCCAGGCGCGCTTCGGGCCGGCCATGACGTTCAGGTAATAGAGGTCGAAGCCGTGCGGGGCGCCGACCGGGTGATAGCCGCGCGGCACCAGCACGACGTCGCGGTCGGCGACGGCCATGGTCTCGTCGAGGCTGCGGTCGTCGGTGTAGACGCGCTGCAGGGCGAAGCCGGGGCGCGCGAGGCGGTGGTAATAGGTCTCTTCGAGATAGGTCTCGTGCGGGAAATCGTCGGTGTCGTGCTTGTGCGACGGGTAGGAGGACCAATGCCCGCCCGGCGTGATGACCTCGACGACGAGCAGGCTCTCCGCCGCCTCGCTTTCCGGCAGGATGTTTCGGACATGGCGGGTGTTGGTGCCCTTGCCGCGCGTTTCCAGGCCGACGGCTTCCGGCGGGATGACGCGGACGGGCAGCGCCCCGGTGCCCGGCGAGGAGCAGAGCGCCAGTTCCGCCTCGCTCTCGGCGCGGATGTCGATCCGCGTCCCGGCCGGGGCATAGACCGACCATGGACTGCCGTCGAAGGGCGATATGCGTGCGCCGATTAAGCCGAGATTTGCCCCGCCGGCCAGGATTTCGGCCCGTCCGCTGACCAGGACCAGACACGCCTCGCGCCCACCGGGGACGGCCAGCGACAGCCGCTGCCCCGCGCCGAGCCGGAAGACCTCGAAGCCGACATAGCGCCAGCCCGCGCTCTCCGGCGTAATGGCGTGAATGCGGCCCTCAGCATCGGCGTCGCGCGGATGCAGCAGCAGCTTGCTCATGCCCAGCGGCTCTCGAAACCGGCGGCTTTCAGCGTCTCGACCAGATGCGCATAGCCCTTCTTCGCATAGGTCAGCGGATGCGCTTTCTCCGGGTCCTGCTCGGCCTCGACCACCACCCAGCCCCGGTAGCCCGGTAATTCCCGGAAGACCGAGCCGAAATCGACCATGCCGTCGCCCGGCACGGTGTAGACGCCGGCGATCACGCTATCGAGGAAACTCCAATCCTTCGCCCCGGCCTCGGCCATCACGGCGGCGCGCACATCCTTGGTGTGGACATGGCTGATGCGGTCGCGGTAGCGGCCGGCGAGGGCGGCCGGATCGGTGCCGCCCCATGTCGCGTGGCCGGTGTCGAGCAGGAGATGCACGGCGGGACCGGTCGCCGCCATGAAGGCGTCGATGTCGGCCTCGCTCTGCACGACCGTCCCCATGTGATGGTGATAGACGAGGCGCACGCCCTCATTGAGCGTCGCCTCCGCGACGGCGGTGACGCGCCGGCCTAATTCGGCCCAGTCGCCCGCAGCCAAAACCGGGCGGCGTGACAAGGGCGTGCCGCGCTCGCCATGGATGGCGTTGGATGTCTCGGCGAAGACCAGAACGGTGCTCCCCATCCCCTTCAGCAGATCGAGATGCGGCCTAAGCGCCGCCAGCTCCGCCTCCGGCTCACGCCGCAGCAGCTCGGCGGAATACCAGCCCGACACGCAATCGAGGCCGTAAGGGGCGAGCGCGGCCTTCAGCGCCGTCACCTCGCGCGGGAATTTGTGCCCGAGCTCCATGCCCTCGAATCCGGCCTCGGCCGCCTCCGCAAGGCACACCTCCAGCGGCGTCGCACCGCCAAGCTCGCGCAAATCGTCATTCGACCAGCCGATGGGGTTCGCCCCTATCCGAATGCTCATTTCAGTCCCCCAATCGCTGCGCGCCGCGCGCCTTGTCATAGCCCGAGCGCGCCGCCCGGACGGCCTCCCGCTCCGAAACCTCCGGCACCGCCACGTCCCACCAATAGCCGCCCGCATCGGTCGAGGCGGCGGGGTCGGTGTCGATGACGAGCACCGTGGTCCGGTCGGCGGTGCGGGCGCGCGCCAGCGCCTGCTCCAATTCGCCGAGCCCGGCGACCTTTTCCGCCTGCGCCCCGAGGCTGCGCGCATGGCCGGCGAAGTCGATCTCGGGCAGGCTCTGATGCCGGGTATTGGCGAGCAGATTGTTGAATCCCTCGCCGCCGGTCGCGCGCTGCAGCCGGTCGATGCAGCCAAAGCCGCGATTGTCGAGCACGACGATGGTCAGCTTCAGTCCGAGCAGCACCGAGGTCGCGATCTCGGAATTCATCATCAGATACGAGCCGTCGCCAAGCATCACGGTGACCTCGCGCGACGGGTCCGCCATCTTGACGCCGACGCCGCCGGCGATTTCGTAGCCCATGCAGGAATAGCCGTATTCCAGATGATAGCCGCCCGGCGCGCCCGCCTGCCAATGCTTGTGCAATTCGCCCGGCAGCCCGCCCGCCGCGCAGACCACGACATCGCTCGGCTGGCTCGCCCGCTGCACCGCGCCGATGACTTGCGCATCGGAGGGCAGCGCGGCATTGCTCGGCGCGGTGTAGCGGCCTGCGGCCTCGAGCCAATTGCTGCGCGCGCCCTTGGCTTTCGCGCTCCACGCTTGCGGTGCGGACCATCCGGCGAGCGCGCGGTCGATCTCGGCCAGCGTCTCGCGCGCGTCGCCGATGACCGGGACGCCGCGATGTTTGGCGGCATCGAACAGCGCGACGTTGATTGCGAGCAGCCGCCGCGCCGGATTTTGGAACAGCGCCCAGGATGCGGTGGTGAAATCCGCAAGCCGCGTGCCGATGGCGATGATGAGATCGGCTTCGGCGGCCAGATCGTTGGCCGCGCCGGTGCCGGTGACGCCGATGCTGCCAAGGTTCAGCGGGTGGCCGGCGGGAAGGCTGGATTTCCCCGCCTGCGTCTCGGCGACGGGGATGCCGCAGCGCTCGGCAAGCCTCGCCAGCGCGGTCTCCGCTTCGGAATAGAGCACGCCGCCGCCCGCGATGATGAGCGGCGATTTGGCGGATTTCAGCGCAGCGACGGCGGCCTCGATCTCCCCCGAATCGGGGCGCGGCCGGCGTTGCCGCCACAGGCGCGGTTCAAGAAGCTGCGCGGGCGCGTCGAACGCCTCGGTCTGCACATCCTGGCAGAAGGCGAGCGTCACCGGACCGCATTCGGCCGGGTCGGTGAGCACGCTCATGGCGCGGTCGAGCGCGGGCACGATCTGCTCGGGGCGGGTAATGCGGTCGAAATAGCGTGAGACGGGGCGGAAGCAGTCATTGGCCGAAACGGTGCCGTCGCCAAAATCCTCGATCTGCTGCAGGACCGGGTCGGGGCGGCGGGAGGCGAAGACATCGCCGGGCAGCAAGAGCAGCGGCAGCCGGTTCACATGCGCGACGGCGGCCGCGGTGACCATGTTGGTCGCACCCGGTCCGATGGATGTCGTGCAGGCCATCATGCGGCGGCGGCGCGCGGCCTTGGCGAAGGCGCAGGCGGCGAGCGTCATGGCCTGCTCATTGTGGCTGCGGAAGACGGGCAGCTCCTCCCGCGTCCGGTACAGCGCCTCGCCGAGCCCGGCGACATTGCCATGCCCGAAGATCGCCCAGACCCCGCCGAAGATCGGCTGGACGGTGCCGTTGATCTCGGTCGTCTGCGCGGCAAGGAAGCGCGTGCAATATTGCGCGGCGGTCAGCTTGATCGTGCTCATGGCGCATTGGCCTCCCTGGTTTTGTTCGGCGGGTTGGTCCCGCACGCTGTGTCGTGCCGGCCTTGAGCCGGGACCCGTTCGCGGCTCCGCCAGCCCTGCGGCGAGCGGATAGGCGAGCAGGCCCCGGCTCCGACGGCCGGGGCGACGAGATTATGCAGGGCCTCCCAACCTTGCAAACTCATCGCCCCGCCTGCTCCCAGGCCGCGATCAGCCGGATGAAGCGGCGATGCATCTCATCGACGATGGCCGCATCGTCCATGCGGCCCGACAGCCACGCCTCAGCCGGCTCGGCGAAAATCGTGCGGCCGACGGCAAAGCCTTTCACGCAAGCCGACCCGCGCGCGGCCGCGAACGCCTCGCCAAGCTCCGCCTCCGACGCCTCCAGCCCGAGCAGGACGACGCCCCGGCAATAAGGATCGCCCTTGGCGATGGCGGCATCGATGGCCTGCCACGCGGCGGCGCTCATTTGCGGTTCCAGCTTCCACCAATCCGGCTTGATGCCGATGGCGTAGAGCCTCCGCAGCACGGCGGCGACCGTATCGGGCCCGAGCGGCCCATGCGGCCCGGCGATGATCTCGACCAGATATTCCCGCCCCACCGTGCGCGCCGCGTCGGCCAGCGCGAGCAGCCGCTCCTCCTGCGCCTCGCGCAGCGCCGGCGGATCGTCCGGATGGTAGAAGCACAGGCATTTGACCGTATGCGTCACCGGCCATTCGACCAGATGCGAGCCGAGATCGGCGCCGGGCTCGAAGGTCAGCGGCCGCGAGCCGGGCGTCTCGACCGGGCGGCCAATCCACAGATCCGCGCCCTCGGCGGCGAACAGCGCCTCGCGTCCATGCGTGTCGTCGATCAGCATCCCGATGTCGCCGCGCCCGCGCGACACGCGCGCCGCCGCCTCGACCGCCAGCACCTTGAGCCGCGACAGCCGCTCGCGCGGCGCGCCGCAGCGGTCGGCGAGGGCTTCGAGCTGGCTGCGATGGTCGATGGCGAGCGCCAGGATTTGGGATTTGCCCGGCCGCCGCGTCGTCGCCCAATGCAGATGGGCGAGCTGCCGGTCGCGGCGCAAAGCGCGCTCGGGGCTGCCATGGTCGAGGAAGTGCCGCAGCTCGGTCCAGCTCGGACTTTCGGGCGAGCAGAGCAGGCGCGACACCAGGATTGCGCCGCAGGCATTGGCATAGGCGCAGGTGGTCTCCCAGGGCTCGCCGCGCAGATAGCCGCGCAGCAGGCCGGACATGAAGCCGTCGCCCGCGCCGAGCACATTATAGACCTCGACGGGGAAGCCGGACCCCTTGATGCCGTCCTCCAGCGACGCCGGGATCGCGCCGGTGAACACCGCGCAGCCCATCGGCCCGCGCTTCAGCACGATGGCGGCGGCCGACAATGCGCGGATACGGCGGAGGGCTGAGAGCGTGTCATCCGTGCCGCCCGCAATATGCACCTCCTCCTCCGTGCCGACGATCAGGTCGCAATCGGGGAGGATGGTTTGCAGATGCGCGCTGACCTCGCCCGAGGGGATGTAGCGCTGTTCGCCGCTGCCATGCCCCGCGAGGCCCCAGAGATTGGGCCGGTAATCGATGTCGAAGATGACGCGGCGGCCGGCCTCGCGGGCGATGCGCATGGCCTTGCGCTGGGCGGCGGCGGAATTTTCCCGCGCGAAATGCGTGCCGGTGACGACGATGGCCCCGGCGCTGCGAATGAAGTCCTCGTCGATGTCGGTCTCGTCGAGCGCGGCGTCGGCGCAATCCTCCCGGTAGAAGATCAGCGGGAAATTGCTCGAGTCGCGCACGCCGAGAATGGCGAGCGCCGTCAGCCGCTTGGGGTCGGCCGCGACGCCGCGCACGTCGACGCCCTCGCGGGCGAGCTGCTCGCGGATGAAGCGCCCGAAGGCCTCGTCGCCGACGCGGGTGACGAGCGCCGAGCGCAGACCCAGCCGGGCCGCGCCGATGGCGATATTGGCCGGGCAGCCGCCGACCGATTTGGCAAAGCTCGCCATGTCCTCCAGCCGTGCGCCGATCTGCTGGCCGTAAAGGTCGACGGAGGCACGGCCGATGGCGATGATGTCGAGCGACGGATCGGGCACGCGGAGGCTCCTCAGGCGATGCAGCACCGCACTTAGGAAATAAGAATTCCAGTATTGCGTCAACATGGAATGTTTGATCTAAAAATGTCGGTGCATCGGCGCGGGAGCGCGATTCAGTGGGAAATGCCATGAAACAGGGCCTAATTCGCTTTGCCGTCCTTGGTGTCGGCCGCATCGGCAGCATCCATGCCAGGAACATTGCCCGCCAGCCCGGAGCCCGGCTCGCCATGGTCAGCGATGTCGACGAGGCGGCGGCCAACGCCATCGCGGCGGAACTCGGCGCAACGGCCGCCGGCCTCGACGAGGCCATCGCATCGGCCGAGATCGACGCCGTGGTGATCTGCACGCCGACCGACACCCACGCCGACCTCATCGACAGGGCCGCCGCCGCGGGCAAGGCGATCTTCTGCGAAAAGCCCATCGACCTGGATTCGGCGCGCATCCGGCGCTCGCTGGACGGCGTCGCGGCGCGCGGCGTGCCGCTGATGATCGGCTTCAACCGGCGGTTCGACCCGTCCTTCCAGACGCTGCAAGCGCGGGTCAGGGCGGGCGAGATCGGCGCGGTGGAGATCGTCACCATCCTGTCGCGCGACCCGGCGCCGCCGCCCGTCTCCTACATCAAGCGCTCCGGCGGCTTGTTCCGGGATATGATGATCCACGATCTCGACATGGCGCGCTTCCTGCTCGGCGAGGAGCCGGTCAGCGTCTATGCGGCGGCCTCCGCCCTGGTCGATCCGGCCATCGGCGCGGCGGGCGACGTCGACACCGCGGTCTGCGTGCTGCGGACGGACTCAGGCCGCATCGCGCAGATCTCCAATTCGCGCCGCGCCGCCTATGGCTACGACCAGCGCATCGAGGTGCACGGGGCGCTGGGCCTGCTCGCCGCCGGCAACCGCACCGCGACCACCGTCACGGCGGCGGGCGCGAGCGGCTTCACCACCGACCCCGCCTTGCCCTTCTTCCTCGAGCGCTATGCCGACGCCTATCGCGCCGAGATCGCCAGCTTCGTCGAAGCGCTGCGCAATAGCACCGCGCCGTCGCCCTCCGGCGAGGACGGGCTCAAGGCGCAGATCCTGGCCGATGCCGCGACCGAAAGCGCCCGGCTCGGCGTCCCTGTCGTCCTGCCGCACTCGTGACGGCCTGCCGCCGCGCGGCCGTCGCGGCGGTCAGCGCGTTGGCGACGACGAAGCTCGCGGCGAGCGAGCGGAAGCCGGCATAATCGGCTTCGACGATCTCGATCGCCACCCGGGCGATCTGGGCGAGCGGCGCCAGCGGGCTGTCGGTGATAGCGATCAGCGGCACCTCGCGCCTAACTGCCGCCCCGGCGAGCTCGGCCGTCGCGGGCGCGTAGGGCGTGAACGACACCGCCAACATGGCGTCGCCGGGCTCGGCGAGGGCGGCCTGCTCGCGGGCAAGGCCGCTCATGCTGTCGATGGGCAGCGCCCGGACGCCGAGCGTCGCGAAGGTATAGCCGAGATAATCGACGATCGGAAACGAGCGCCTTGTGCCGACGATATAGACCGTCTGCGCCCGCGACAGCAGCCGCGTCGCATGACCGATGGCGGAGGCGGGCATGGTCTCGTGCAGGCGGGCGAGCGAGGTCTGCGCGGCGGCGATGAAGCCGTCGAGATCCGAGGCCGGGCTGCCGCCGGGGCTGGATTTCAGCCGCCGCAAACGCTCTGGCGGCTCCGGCCAGCGGTCGCGGATGCGGGCCTTGAACACGTCCTGAAGATCGGAAAACCCCTGATAGCCGAGCGCCTGGGCAAAGCGCACCATGGTCGAGGGCTGCACCTGCGCCCGCGCGGCGAGCGAAGCGGCGGTGCCGAGCGCCATTTCCTCGGGATGCCGGAGGGCAAATTCGGCGACCTGGAGCAGCCGGCGCGGAAGCTGGGCTTGCAGGCTTGTGACCAGCGCGCGGAAGGCTTCGTAGTCGCGCGCGATGTCGGATCGGACGCTTTCGGCGTCGGCCATTCGCTCTATCCTTGTTGACGGCTGCATTGCGATTGGTACACTCACGGAAAATAGACCGTCCATTCCATAACGACAAGAAATGGATGTGACATTCCGCAACCTTAGCCGGCTGTAGCGGAGATTGCCGTTGGCCTGGGGGGCAGGAAACGAAGCGGCATCCGGGCGAATAGGCCCCGAAGATGCCGTAACACTCAAGGGAGGAAGCCATGAAGCTTGCAAAAATTCTGCCGCTGGCATTCGTTGCGGCGCTCGGCCTTTGGACCGGCGCGCAGGCGCAGGAAAAGCGCATCATCGTCGTCAGCCACGGCCAGGCCAACGATCCGTTCTGGTCGGTGGTCAAGAACGGCGTCACCCAGGCGGCGGCGGACCTCAAGGTCTCGGTCGATTACCGCGCGCCGGAGACCTTCGACATGGTGAAGATGGGCCAGCTCATCGACGCCGCCGTCAACCAGAACCCTGCCGGGCTGATCGTCTCCATTCCCGACGGCTCCGCGCTGGCCGGATCGATCAAGAAGGCCGTGGCGGCGGGCATTCCAGTCATTTCGATGAATTCCGGCTCGGATGTCTCCAAGAGCCTCGGCGCGCTGCTGCATGTCGGCCAGGACGAATATGATGCGGGCAAGGCGGCGGGCGCCAAGCTGAAGGAGATGGGCGGCAAGGTCGGCATCTGCGTCAATCACGAGGTCGGCAATGTGGCGCTCGACCTGCGCTGCAAGGGCTTTGCCGACGGCTTCGCCGGTCAGGTGACGACCGTGCCGACCAAGACCGACCCTTCGGATATCCGGGCCAAGGTCAAGGCGGCTCTGGCCTCCAACCCCGCCATCGACACGGTGATGGCGCTGAGCGCGCCGCTTGGCGGCGAGTCCAGCGTGGCGGCGGCGAAGGAAGCCGGCTCGAAGGCGCGGATTGCCTCGTTCGACCTGTCGCCGAGCTTCCTGAAGTCGATCGCGGCGGACGAAGCGGCCTTCGGCGTCGACCAGCAGCAGTTTTTGCAGGGCTATCTGCCGGTGGTGTTTCTGGCCAATTACGCGAAATACGGCTTGATCCCGGGCGGCAACGTGCCGTCGGGTCCGAACCTCATCACCAAGGACAAGGCCGCGCAGGTGACGGAGCTGTCGGCGAAGGGCATTCGGTAAAGAAAGCCCCCTCACCCGGCCGCTTCGCGTCCGCCCTCTCCCTCGAGGGGAGAGGGCTGAACTGCGGCCCGTGACTTCCTTTTTGCCCTCTCCCCTTGTGGGAGAGGGCGGGCGCCGTCAGGCGACCGGGTGAGGGGAAGCCGCTTGCTCGGCAACCAAAAAAGGCAGAGCCGGCAGCACCAGGCCGCCGCCTGCCAACAAGCGCCACCAACGGTGCAAGGGAGAGGAAACCCATGTCCGAGGCCATGCAGACCGGCGCGCGCCCCCTTGAGCGCAGCGCGGACGAGCGCCTGAAAAAATCCACCCTGCTCGCCGAGGCGATGCGGCGGCCCGAACTCGGCGCCATCGCCGGGCTCGCGGCGGTCATCATCTTCTTCGCCTGGCGGGCGGACGCCTCGATGTTCACCCTCGCCGGCATGATGACGGTGCTCGCGCCCGCCTCCGAACTCGGCATCCTCGCCATCGCGGCGGCGCTGCTGATGATCGGCGGCGAATTCGACCTCTCCATCGGCTCGATGCTCGCCTTTTCCGGCCTGGTGCTCGGCGTCTGCCTCGTCGTGCTGGACTGGCCCTTCGAGCTGGCGCTGGCCGCCACCTTCGCCGTCGCCGCGATGATGGGCATCATCAGCGGACAGACCGTCATCCGCACCAAGCTGCCCTCCTTCATCGTCACCCTCGCCTTCCTGTTCATTCTGCGCGGCATCTCGCTGGTCGGGCTGAAGGCGGCGACGGGCGGCTCGACGCAATTGCGCGGCATCGCGGACGCGGCCTCGGGCTCGCCGCTCGCCGGGCTGTTCCAGGGCGTCGCCTTTCCGGGCACCTTCCGCTGGCTCGCCGAACAGGGGCTGATCGGCCGCTTCCCCTCCGGCCTGCCGACCGTCGAGGGCGTGCCGGTCTCCATCCTCTGGTTCACCGGCTTTGCGCTGCTCGCCACCTGGGTGCTGCTGAAGACCCGGACCGGCAACTGGATTTTTGCCGCGGGCGGCGACCAGAACGCGGCGCGCAATTCCGGCGTGCCGGTCAATCTGGTGAAGACCGGCCTCTTCGTCACCACCGCCTGCGCGGCGACCCTCGTCGCCGTCATCCAGGTGATGAACACCGGCTCGACCGACGCGCTGCGCGGCGACCAGAAGGAATTCGAGGCGATCATCGCGGCGGTCATCGGCGGCTGCCTGCTGACCGGCGGCTACGGCTCGGCCATCGGGGCGTTCTTCGGCGCCATCATCTTCGGCACCGTCTCCATCGGCCTCGGCTACACCCGCATCGACAGCGACTGGTTCAAGGTCTTCCTCGGCGGCATGTTGCTGCTCGCCGTGCTGTTCAACAATTTCATCCGCAAGAAAGTGACGGGCGAGCGATGACCGACACTCCCCTCATCGAGGTGCGCAACCTCGCCAAGCATTTCGGCCCGGTCATCGCGCTCTCCGGCGTCTCGATGAAGGTCCGGCGCGGCGAGGTGATGTGCCTGCTCGGCGACAATGGCGCGGGCAAGTCGACGCTCATCAAGACGCTGGCGGGCGTCATCAGGCCCTCTTCCGGCGACTTCCTGCTGGACGGCGCGCCGGTCGCCTTCACCAGCCCGCGCCAGGCGCTGGATAGCGGAATCGCCACCGTCTACCAGGACCTGGCGATGATCCCGCTGATGTCGATCACGCGCAATTTCTTCATGGGCCGCGAACCGACGCGCGGCATCGGGCCCCTCCAGTTCATCGACTTCAAACATTGCAACGCCGTCGCTCGCGAGGAGATGCACCGCATCGGCATCGACATCCGCGACCCCAGCCATGCGGTCGGCACGCTGTCAGGCGGCGAGCGGCAATGCGTGGCCATCGCCCGGGCGGTCTATTTCGGCGCCAAGGTGCTGATCCTCGACGAGCCGACGTCGGCGCTCGGCGTCGCGCAGACCTCGATGGTGCTGAAATATGTCGACCAGGTGCGCCGGAAGGGGCTCGGCGTGATCTTCATCACCCATAATGTGCGCCACGCCTATGCGGTCGGCGATGCCTTCACCGTGCTCGACCGGGGCCGCACCCTCGGCACCTATGCGAAGGGCGAGATCAGCATGGATTCGCTGCAGAATCTGATGGCGGGCGGCAAGGAATTGCAGACGCTCTCGGCGGCGCTCGGCGGGACGGTATAGCCATGGCGAAACCCTTGCGCGTCGCCCTGATCGGCACCGGCTTCATGGGCAAATGCCATGCGCTGGCCTGGAACGCCGTTGCGCCGGTGTTCGGCGATGTGCCGCGCCCCGAACTGGCGCTGCTCTGCGAGGCGGGCGCCGAACTCGCCGCCGCCCGCGCGGCCGAATTCGGCTTCGCCCGCGCCTCCGGGGACTGGCGCGATGCGGTCGCCGCGCCCGATATCGATGTCGTCTCGATCACCACGCCCAACGCCTTCCATCCGGAGATGGCGATCGCGGCGCTCGAAGCGGGCAAGCATGTCTGGTGCGAGAAGCCGATGGCGCCCGCCTTCGCCGACGCCGAGCGGATGAACGCGGCGGCGCAGGCCAGCGGCAAGGTGGCGGCGCTCGGCTACAATTACATCCAGAACCCAATCATCCGGCTCATGGCGCGGCTGCTCGGCGAGGGCGCCATCGGGCGGGCGACGCATCTGCGCGTCGAGATGGACGAGGATTTCATGGCCGATGGCGCGGCACCGTTCGACTGGAAGCACGCCGCGACCTCCGGCTATGGCGCGCTCGACGATTTCGGCGTGCACGCCTTTTCGCTGCTGAGGGTGCTGGGCTTCGAGCCGCGCGCCGTCACCGCCCTGATGACCAAACCCTATGCCGACCGCGCCACCGGCGATGGCAGCCGCCGCGCGGTCGAGACGCATGATGTCGCCTCGCTGCTGCTACGCTTCGACGGCCTCGGCGGCACCATCCTGCTCAACCGCTCGGCCTGGGGCCGCAAGGGCCGCATCTTCGTCCAGATCTTCGGCACCGCGGGCAGCATCGTCTACGACCAGGAGCGCTTCAACGAAGTCCAGCTCTACACCGCCGACGGTCCGCGCGACCGGCAGGGCTTCCGCAGCATCCTCGCCGGGCCGGTCCATCCGCCCTATGAGAAATTCATCCCCGCGCCCGGCCACGGCCTCGGCTTCAACGAGCTGAAGGTCATCGAATGCCGCGAATTGCTGCGCGCTATCGCGGGCGAGCCCGCGCATCTGCTCGACTTCTCCGCCGGGCTCGAGATCGAGCGCGCCGTCCACGCGGCGGCCCGCTCGCATGAGAGCGGCCAATGGGTGGACATCGGCTGACCGGGCGCGCGGGCAGGGGGAACAGGCTCTATTCGCGCAATGGGCTTTAAACCTTCCGAATACTCGCGCACAATATTCAGGCAAAAAAATCACATCGAGGAAACCTCATGAGGATATTGCCTGTTTGCGGGACCGTTTTGGCACTGCTGGCCCCGGCGACCGCCTTCGCTCAAACCCCGAGCTGGTCGCCGCCCCCTGAAAGCCAGCGCTGCCCCTCGAAATGGGGCGCGGACGATCAGCGCGGCTCGATGAACCACCAAAAGCCCGCCGCCGTGCTCAACGCCGCCAAGCTCATCAAGACCGGCGAGGTCATCGAGCTGGCGCATGTGCTGGGGCCGAACATGGCCTTCTTCGGCACGCGCCGTTTCGACGTCCACACCAAGCGCACCTTCATGAACCCGCAATCCAACAAGCGCGGCTCCAACGAAGAGTTGGTGGTCACCGAACTCGGCCAGGTCGGCACGCAGTTCGACGGCTTCGCCCATCAGACCATCGAGGATAGCTGGTACAATTGCGCCAAGGTCAGCGAGAACGCCACGCGCAGCGGCTTCACCAAATACGGCATCCACGGCGTCGGCCAGCTCTTCACGCGCGGCGTGCTGATCGACGTCGCCGGCTATAAGGGCGTCGAGATCCTCGGCGACAATTACGAGATCACGGTGGACGACCTCGAAGGCGCGCTGCGCAAGCAGAATGTGACGTTGCAGCCGGGCGATGCGGTGCTCATCCATACCGGCTGGGGCAAGCTCTACGGCAAGGACAATCCGCGTTACGTCAAATCCTGCCCCGGCATCGGCGCGAAATCGGCCGAATGGCTGATCGGCAAGGACCCGATGCTGCTCGGCGCGGACAATTGGCCGGTCGAAGTCAGCCCCGGCCCCGATCCGCTGATCTCGCTGCCGGTGCATCAGATCGCGCTGGTGGTCAATGGCGTGCATTTGCTGGAGAATCTGAAACTGGACGATATGGCTGCGAAGCAGGTCTATGAGTTCGCCTTCATCATGCAGCCCTTGAAGATCCAAGGGGGGACCGGCTCCACCGTATCGCCGGTCGCGGTGCGCTGAGGACGGGGCGGGCAGGGTCCGCCCCTCTTGTCATTCCCGCAAAAGCGGGAATCCAGTACGCAGCAGCGCCCGAATAGGCTGAGCGCTATTATACGCACTGTGATTACTCGATCCCCGCTTTCGCGGGGATGACAAATGTGGCTGTGGCGGACGCTGTGAGAGCGGGATCGCATGAGATGGAATCGCCCGGAGAGTTGCGACCTTCTCTCAGCCGTTGGTCTCGCCGCAGCCAGACTCCCTCTCCCATGGGGAGAGGGCTGGGGTGAGGGGGTAATCCCTATCTGTATGACGGACCTTCCCTCACCGAGAGGCATTACCCCCTCACCCGGCACGCTTCGCGGGCCACCCTCTCCCCGTCGTCCCGGACGGCCGTCAGGCCGAGCCGGGACCCAATCATATTTCCGCTATTGCTGCGGCAAGTGG